>QHVB01000028.1 GCA_003222195.1 Gemmatimonadota bacterium
CTGGGGTTACCGCTTCCCGCTGCTGAGCGGGCTCGGCGGCCGGTTCGAGATCGCGTACACCATGATGGCGCACAACACCAACCTCGGACTCCCAGCGACGAACACGCTCGCGCTCCAATTCGGCGCGATGATGCCGTTGCGATAACCGCCTGAGATCCTCTGTCCCGGTGACGGCCCCGCGCCTGCCGCGCGGGGCCGTTGCGTTTTTGCCCCAGGCGGACGACACTAACGCTCATGCCGGATTCGTCACTGCCGCAGCTGCCGCCGCAGGAGCTCGCCGAGCGGCTCGATCGCGGGGAGCCGCTCCAGGTGCTCGACGTTCGCGCCCCCGACAAGGTCGACAGCGGACATATCGCGTTGGGGTCCGAGCTCGATTTTCACGCGCAGCCGAACTCGAAGCTGTTCGCGATGCCGGACGTCGCTGCGCTTCGGCTCGACGCGGCGCGCCCGATCGCGGTCATCTGCGGTCGCGGTAACTCCAGCAAGAAGGCGACGGCGTTTCTGCGCGAGCGCGGCTACGAGGCCTATTCCGTCATCGGCGGAATGGCCGCCTGGGAGACCGTTTACGTCGCCCGCAGATTGTCGCCCACCCCCTCCTTTTCTCACGTCGTCCAGCTCGATCGCGTCGGCAAAGGCGCGCTCAGTTACATCCTGGTGAGCGACGGCGATGCGGTCATCATTGATCCCGGCCGTCATGTCGCGCGGTACGACGCCGTGCTGACCGAGCTAGGCGCGACACCGGCGGCGGTGGTCGATACCCACATTCACGCGGATTATCTGAGCGGCGCGCGGGCTGCAGCGGCGCGTTGGCGGGTGCCGTACTTCCTGCACCCCGACGATGCGGTATCGCCCTACGATCAAACGCCGGGCCGGCTGACCTATGAGCCGTTGCGGGACGGGGATACGATCGCCTTCGGACGGGCCACGCTGCGCGCCGCTCACGTGCCGGGTCACACGCTCGGCAGCAACGCGCTGCTCGCCGACGACGGCCTCGCGCTCACGGGCGATTTCCTGTTCGTCCAGTCGATCGGCCGGCCCGATCTCGCGGGGCACTCCGAAGCCTGGGCGAAGCTGCTCTGGCACAGCCTGGAGCGTGCGCGGAAAACGTGGCCCGGGGACTTCCTCGTCCTGCCCGCGCACTACGCTAGCGAGGGTGAGCGACGAGCCGACCGTGCCGTCGCCGCGCGCTTCGACGTGATCGCCGCCACAAATGCCGCTGCCGTGATACAGGACGAACGCGTCTTTCTCAACTGGATTGCGGACCGCGCGACGCCCTTTCCGGAAGCATACCGCACCATAAAGGAAGCAAACCTGGGGTTAGTGGACACTTCGGATTCGGATGCGGAAGCACTGGAATCCGGGCCGAATCAGTGCGCCATAGGCTAGCCTAGGACCAGCGTGTGCAAGCTTCAGCGGGACGCCCGTCTCTCATGCGTCCCCTTACCGGAGTTCATCATGCAGTGTTCGCGCGTGCTGGGAGCCGTCGCCCTTCTGGGCACCCTCTCGACTTCGCTCTTCGCCCAAGGCTGGATCGATCCGGTTCGGCCGGTGCCCCAAGATCTCAACGGGCGAGTTGAGCGTCTCCGCAGCGCCGTCCAGGTCAGCATCACCGGGCGCGTTGCCCGCGTGACCGTGGAAGAGTGGTTCCGGAACAACGGTCCCGCATTGGAAGAGGGGATGTACCACTTCCCCCTCCCCGGCGAGGCCGTCTTCTCGAGCTACTCGCTCTGGCAAGGGGATCAAGAATTGCGCGGTGAGGCCATGGACGCCACGCAGGCACGCTCGATCTACGAAGCCATCGTGCGCCAGAAGCGGGACCCCGCGCTGATCGAGCTCGCTGGGCAGGGACTCATTCGCGCGCGCGTGTTCCCCATCGCCCCTGGCGAGACGCGCAAGATTACCCTGAAGTACACGCAGCTACTCGACCGCGCGGGGGACGCGTGGCGGTTCCGCTACCTCGGCGATCGCAATCGTGGGAGTGCGCCGCGCAGCTTCCGTATGGAAGTCGACAGTGCCGCGCGTTTCGGCGATCCCTACTCGCCTACCCACCAGGTTCAGGTCACACGCCGCGACAATCGTCTCGAGTTGACGCTCGCGGATGGAGCCGCCGCCGGAGACTTCGAGCTGCTGCTGCCGCTCGCACGCGGCCTGATCGGCTTGTCGCTGCTGCCGCACCATCCCGTCGGTGAAGACGGATACTTCATGCTCCTGCTCGCGCCGGGGGCAGCGGCAGACGCCGCCGCGCTGCGTCGCGATCTCGTCGCCGTAATCGACGTGTCGGGCTCCATGTCGGGTGAAAAGATCCAGCAGGCCAAATCCGCGCTCATTCAGCTGCTCGCATCGATGCGTGAAGGCGACCGATTCCGGCTGGTTGCGTTCTCAGGCGGCGTCCGCCGTTACGCGCAAGGCTGGACCAACATGACCAGCGACGCGCGCCACGACGCGGAAAGCTGGATTCGGAGTCTGGACGCAGAAGGTGGGACCAACATCGCCGGCGCGCTGGCCGAGGCGTTCGCCGAATCGCCGGCGGAGCAGTCGCTCGGCGTCGTCGTCTTTCTCACCGACGGCCAGGCGAGCACCGGAGAGACCGATCCCGAACGCATTGCCGAGCGCGCCGAGCAGGGGCGCGGCAGGTTCCGCGTGTTTTCATTCGGGATCGGCGACGACGTGAACACCTTCTTGCTCGACCGGCTCACGGAACGCGCGCGCGGCACCACCGAGTACATCCGCCCTGGTGAGAACATCGAGCGTGCCGTGGGGGCGCTGGCGGCGAAGGTCGCGAGCCCCGTCCTTACCGACGTCACGATCACGGCAGGCTCTGGCGTCGAGCTCTACGATCTTCAGCCCGGCAACCTGCCTGACCTGTTTGCGGGAGACGAAATGGTCGTGCTGGGGCGGTACCGGGGTGTGGGGAGCGGAGAGTGGTCTGTGACGGTTCAAGGCCGGCGCAACGGCCGGCAAGAAGAGTTCCGGACGAGCGTGGCTGACCGTGAGAACGGCGAGGCACGGTACATCGAACAGCTCTGGGCCGCGCGCAAGGCCGGCGCGCTGTCGCGCGAGATTCGGTTGCATGGGCAGACGCGCGAAGTCATGGACGCCTTGAAGCAGCTCGCGCTGCGATACGGCATCTTGACCGAGTACACGTCGTATCTCGTCCAGGAACCCACAATCGCGCTGCGGCAGCGCGCCGAGGATCGCGTCATGCAGGCTCCTGCGGCAGCGCCAGTCGATCAGGCGGGTGCTGGGTATGTCGGACGGGCGGCGCGGGAGAAGTCGATGGCTGATGCGGTGCACGTCGCTGGTGTCGCATTGACGGGGAGCGTCAATGTGTCGGAGCTAGATGAAATGCGCCGCGCGCGGTCGGGCATCAACCCGACGCAGCGCATCGGGGGCCGGCTGTTCATCATGCGCGACGGCACCTGGACCGACCTCGGCCACGGCGACTCGCTGCGGGTCGTGAGCATCGCTCCCTACAGCGACGCGTACTTCGCGCTACTGAAGGCCGTCCCAGAGTTGCGGGAGGCCGCCGTGCTCGAACCGGCGGTGTTGGTGGCCGGACGCCACGCCAGCATCAAGATTGGAGCGGGTGGCAAGACAACGTTCAATCCGGGTGAGTTGGAGCGGCTGGTGCGTGAATTCCGAGGCTAAGACGCCAGGTGCCCGAAGACCTCGCTGACGTGTATCGCAACACCTATCCCGCGCTCGTGCGCTTCCTGTACCGCAAGGTCTGGGACCAGGGGCGCGCGGAGGACCTCGCGCAGGAGGCGTTTGCGCGGGCACTGGTTCATCGACCGGAGAACGCACGCGGATGGCTCTTTGTGGTGGCGGCGAACATGGCGCGTGACGAGGCCCGCCGGGCCGCGCGAGAAAAACGGCACCTCACGCTGCTCAAGAGCGAGCCGGATGCCGTCCACAGCGCGCCGGAAGACGAGATCGACGCCGACACCCAGCGTACGCGGGTTCGCACAGCACTCGACCAGCTCACCCCGCGCGATCGCGAGGCGCTGCTCTTGTGGGATGCCGGAATGTCGTATGACGAAATCGCCGCGCAGACGGGACTGGCGCGCGGCGCGATTGGAACCACGCTGGCGCGGGCGCGCCGGAGATTAGTCGAGGCCTACGATGCCGGACAGGAAGGAGGACAGGATGTCGCACGTGGATGAGGGAACGCTGCACGCGTACCTCGATGGCGAGCTGCCCTCCGGTGATCGGGCGACGCTCGAAGCGCATGTCGCGCAATGCGTGACGTGTCGCGCGGCACTCGCCGACGAGCGCGCCTTGCGCGATCGGGCGAGTGCGGTGCTGGGCCGGGCGCGGCCGCTGGAGCGTCCCACGCCACCGTTCGAGCAGATTCGCCGTACACCCGCACGGCGCCCCTGGCACGTCCGCATGCCGTTGGCCTGGGCCGCATCGATCGTCCTTGCGCTTGGCGTGGGCTATCTGTTGCGAAGCCCCACCCGGGAGGTTGCCGCTTTGCACCAACAAGAGCCGCCCGCCGTGGAGCCGACCGTCGTCGCGACAAATCAAACGCGGGCTGCGCCACCAGCCGAGCAGAAAACCGCCCCGCTGCCTCAGGAGCGTACGAGGCGGCGCGCTGCAGCTCCCGCCGACGAACAGAGCCGCACCAGCGACAAGACCACGCCACCGGCGGATGTCGTGGCAGCTGTGCCGGCTGTTGAACCTCGCAATGCCCCGGCGGCTCCGGTCGCCGCCGGGCGTGTCAATGACTCGCTGCAGCGCGAGCGGCTCCAGGCGTCGAGGCTGGAGGGAGTCGTGGTGAGAGGGGCCGCTGCGCCCGCACGGAGCGAGCGCGACATGGCGATCGACGGCGCGCCCGTGCAGCCGTCGAATCCAAAGACTTGGCCGCTGATTGACCGTCGGCTTGCGACGTCTGTACTCGGGGAGGAACCGGTCGCAGTGCCTGGCCTGGCCGTCCGGAGTTTCCGGCGCGGGCCGGGGAATGACGGCACAATCGTCGTCGAGCAGACGCTCGACTCCGTCACGGTCATTCAGATCTTTCAGCGGCCGGCACGGACGTCACTCAACAACTCAGCCGAACGCGGGCGCGCCGACCATTTTGGGCGGTTCGTCGGAGGATTGCGGGTAGAGATAGCCGGTCCCGTGTCGACAGATTCGCTGAACCGCTTGCTCGACCAGGTGAAACCGCTTCACTAAGAGGCACGCCGTCGCCAGGCGATCAGCTCGGCGACGACACTCACGGCGATTTCCTCGGGCGTCACCGCGCCAATCGCCAGTCCGACCGGCACACGCACGCGGCGCAGGCTCTTCGCGGGCACTCCTGCGGTGGTCAGACCCTTCGTCACCACGATTTTCTTGCGGCGGCTTCCCAGCAGGCCGACGTATCCGGCCGCCGACGGCGCCACGCGCTCGAGAATCAGCGCGTCATTGCGGTGCCCGCGGGTCGCGATCACCACGGCGTCGGTGCTCGTGAGCGGGTAGCGGGTGAGCGCCGCCTCCACCTCGGCCGCCAGCACGGCGATGCCGTCCGGAAAGCGCGACGCGTCCGCGTAGTCCGCGCGGTCGTCGACGACCACGACGCGGAATCCCGCCGCCGCTGCGGCGCGGGCGATCGCGGCCCCGACGTGTCCTGCCCCGAAGACGAGTACGCGTGGTGCCAGCGTCAGGCGCTCCTCCATAAAGCGACCGTCGCGCGTGAGTGTCGCCGCGGCACCGGGGGGGCGATCCGCGCGGAGCGGCTCGAATGTCTTCAACGGCCCCGCGTCCCATGCCGTGGCCGTTCGCACCAACCGGCAGGTACTGGAGTCGACCCGCGGGCACGCGCGACCGTCGCGAGCGCCCCTCGCGTGCCGGCCGTCACCAAATCAGCCGCGACGCGCCAAATGTTCATGCGACAAACATACGCGCGCCGCGGCTGACTCTCACCGTCTTCCCCGCTGTTTACGGCGTCACAACGATTTGACCGGACATCCCGCTCCCGAAGGCGCTCGAGTGGTTTGTACAGCGATAGCGAAACGTGGTGGAGGTGGTCACGGTGGGGAACGTCCGCTGGTATGAGCCAGTCGTCTGGTTACCTGAGTTGCCTTGGCCGTCCTCAAACGTGATGTTGTGACTGGCCGTTGTGCCTGACCAATTCCAGGTGACGGTGCCACCACTCGACAGCGGCCCGTTCGACGGGGTGAATGAGTTGTTTGCCACCGTCACCGAAAGCGTCGGAGCGGGTGGCGGCGGTGGAGGCGGCGGAGGCGCTGGAGGTGGTGGCGGAGGAGGCGGGGGATTGGTCCCCGTGCTACTGCCGCAGGCTGCTGCGAACGCGATCGCCGCAATCCCAAGCAAACGACTCATCGACATAACGGCCTCCGTGGAGTGAGAGCGCACGGGCGAGTAGGCGTTGCAACCCGCTACCCGTGCACGAGTTCCGTCAAGTCGGATGTAGTCGTTTCTGTGTGAGAGCGCTAGTGTTGCTCGCGTTCCAACGCGTCGGCGGCGAGACGAGGGGAGATGATCGGATAGCGGCCGGCGAACCAGCCCCAGGAGAGGAAGAAGAGCCCCGCGAAAAACAGCGTGACTCCCGCTTCGGTCAGGCCGATCGCAGGACCCTTTCCGTCATTGATCGAGGGCACGACCTCGAGATAGCGCTCGAGCCAGATCCCGAAGAGACTCACGAGCGCGAAGCCCACCATCGTCGGCGAAAACTTCTTCGGCTTCACGCCCAGCAAACCGATGAACGGAATCAGGAATACCATGAAGAACACCGCCGTGCCGACGGGGCGCCACGCGCCGGTCAACCGATAGAAGATGAAATACGTCTCCTCGGGCAGATTGCCGTACCAGATGACGAGGAACTGCGACCACATCAGGTATGCCCAGAACACCGTGAACCCGAAACAGAGCTTGCCGAGGTCGTGCTGCTGGCGCACCGTGTAGACACCGGCGAGGCCCATGGCGCGGCGCAGCGTGATGGCGAGCACGGCCAGCATCATGAGCGCGGCCAGGAAGCTGCCCATGAAGTAGAACGCGCCGAACAGGTTGCTCACCCATTTCTGTGCCAGCGACATGATCAAATCGAACGCGAGCAGGCTGTACCCGAAGGCATAGGCGAGCACCAGGATCGCGGCGTCGCGCGTGATGACGCCTGAGTCGGTGAGACGCGCGACGACTTCGCCGCTCTCCAGCTCACGCGCGTCGGGCGCGGTGTCGTGACGTACGAAACGCCAGGACAACCAGGACAAGAGGACCAAGATCAAGCCGTTGCGGAGAAAAAACCATTTGCTAGTGAGCCACCAGGCGACGTCGGGTCGCGGCTCGTGGATCCACGTAAAGATGTATTGGCGGCCGATGACGAGCCCGATGAAGAGGACGACCGCCACCGTCGTGAACGCGGCGGCGGCTTCCGCAAACCGAATGACGACGCCGCCCCAGTGGCCCTTGGCGAGCTTCAGCACCGCGGCGAACACGACCATACCCTGCGCGAGTCCGGCCCAGAACATGAAGTTCGCGTGGTAGGCCCACCAGGTCCTCTCGGGATGTCTGCTGAGCAGCCCGAGGACCAGGACTATACCGCCGGCAATCGCGGCGATGGCGCCGAACAGTGTGAAGCGCGCGACCGGAGCCTGGCGCGCCTTCTGAACGAGATCGGATCTGCTGGCGACCGCGACGCTCATCGGCTGCCCCCGCCCCGGGCGTTCAGCTGCAGGCTGCGGACGTAGTTCACCAGATCCCAGCGATCGTTGCCGTGAATCTTGTCGCCGTAGCGCGGCATGAGGCCGCGGCCCATGCGCTGCGCTTCGACGATCATGCCGTAGATGGCGCCGTCTGTCATCTTGGGGCGCGTCGGATCGACGAGCGACGGCACGCCAGGGAACGGGCCACCGCCGGCCAGCGACACGGGACCATCGCCCTGGCCGCGCTCGCCATGACACACCTGGCAATAGGTCTGAAAGACCCACTGCCCACGATTCAGCGACTCGGCGGTGCGCGTCCGTGGATTCGCCAGCCGATCGGCGAGCTCCCGCGTCAGCGGGAGCTCCGCGCCGGCGACCGGAACCGCGCCCTCGACCGGCGGAATGGGCCGGGCGTACGGCTTGATGTTGCGCTGGTGCCGCATCGTCGCGAACCAGCCGACCTTGTGGACGACGGTGTCGGGGTCGCACGCGCTGAGCAGCGTGAGCGCCGCGATCAGCAGCGCGCGCCTAGCCACGGCGCACTTCCTCCGCGCCAGCATCGCGCAGCAGCTTCTCGACCGGTGACGCCTTATCCGACGCTGCGGGCACGAAGATCCCAAAGCGGTCGTTGGTGAACCGCTCGTCGTACTGGATCGTCCCGAGCCGGCGCGCGGCAAACGCCGAATTGAATAGGATACCGAGGATGGTGGACAGCGCACCAAACAGGATCGTCATCTCGAACATGATGACGACGTACGGCGGCACCGAGCCGACCGGCTTGCCGCCGAGGACGATGGGCCAGTCGTACGACATCCACAGCGTCAGCCAGGCGCCGATGGCGCAGCCGGCGATCCCGCCGATGAGCGTGAACATCCGCACGGGACTCACCGCCTGGCCCAGCGCGTCCTCGATCTCGTGACGCGGGACGGGCGAATAGACGGTGAAGTCGGTGTGCCCGGCGGCGCGCAGCTTCTTGATGGCGTCGACCGTCGTGTCGAGATACGAGAAGACACCCAGCACGCCGGGGGTTGGCGGCGGGTGAATGATGTCTTGCAGCGGCTTGGGGAGCGGCAGGCGCAGGTGCGTCGTCATGTGTGCTGAACTCCCGCACGCGCTTTCTGCCGCCTGGGCGGCGCGAGCACTTCCTTCACTTCCGAGATCGCCACCGCCGGGAAGTTCTTCACGAACAGCAGGAACCACATGAAAAACCAACCGAAGCTGCCGGCCATGATGCCCCAGTCCGCCCAGGTCGGGTTATAAACGGCGTTCGTCCAGGTCGTGTAGGGCTCGCCCGCGAGCGACACCACGATAATGACGTACCGTTCGAACCACATGCCGATGTTGACGAAGATCGAAATCACGAACAATGCGGTGATGTTCGTGCGCACTTTCTTGGACCACAGCAGCCAGGGCAGCAAGCCGTTGCAGATGTTCATCGTCCAGCTCGCCCACCAATACGGCCCGAAGGCGCGATACCAGAACGCCGCGCGCTCGGCTGGATTGCCGCTGAACCAGGCGACGAAGTTCTCGGTCACATACGAGAAGCTGACGATCGAGCCGGTCAGCAGGCACAGCTTCGCGAGGTTCTCGAAGTGATGGACCGTGATGACTTCTTCCAACTGAAAGAGCTTGCGGATCGGCGTGAGCAGCGTGATCACCATGCCGCAACCCGAGTAGATCGCGCCCGCCACGAAATAGGGCGCGAACAACGTCGCGTGCCAGCCCGGGACGATCGCCATCGCAAAGTCCCAGGACACGACGCTGTGCACCGACAGCACGAGCGGCGTCGCGAGCGCGGCCAGGTAGAGATAGCCACGGGTGTAGTGGCGCCACTGCTCGTTCGCGCCGGTCCAGCCGAGCGACGTGATCGCGTACAGTTTCTTGCGCCACCCCGTCGCCAGGTCGCGCACCGCGGCGATGTCGGGGATGAGGCCCATGATCAGGAACACGGTCGAGACGGTGAAGTATGTCCCGATCGCGAACTCGTCCCAGATGAGCGGCGATTTGAAGTTGGGCCAGAGCCCGCGCTCGTTGGGATACGGAATCAACCAGTAGAAGTACCACTGCCGCCCGATGTGAATCAGCGGGAACAGTCCCGCCGTCATTACCGCAAACACCGTCATCGCTTCGGCGGTGCGATACACGGCCGTGCGCCAGCCCGAGCGAAACAGGAACAAGATCGCCGAGATCAGCGTGCCCGAGTGCGCGATACCGACCCAGAAGACGAAACAGGTGATGAAGACCGCCCAGTACACCGGGTGCGAGTACCCGGCGAGCCCGAGTCCGTAGCGGATGAGGAACAGCAGCGTGATGATGCCGATCGCGAGCAGCGCGACCGCCGCGCCGAGCAGCAGGAAATACCCGCGCGTCGGGTTGCCGAGCGTCCGCGCGATGGTGCGCGTGACGTAATCGTAGGTCAGCCGCGACGACGGGGGGGGCGCCTGCGTCTCAGCCATGACTCGGCGTCTCTTGCGCGACGACACGCGCGAGATACGTGATCGCGGGTTTGGTGTTCAGGCCGGCGAGCACATGGTAGCCGCGCGGATTGCCGGCGAGCTCGGAAACGCGGGAGTTCCGGTCGTTGAGATCGCCGAAGACGATCGCCTCGGACGGACAGGTCTGCGCGCACGCCGTGACGATGTCACCGTCGCGCACGTTCCGATTCTCGAGGCGCGCCTGATTCTGCGCACCGCGGATACGCTGCACGCAGAACGTGCATTTCTCCATGACGCCCTTTTCCCGCACCGTGACGTCCGGGTTCAGCAGCATCGAGAGCGGCTCCGGGAAGGCTTCGTACTGCCCGCCACGCTCGGCGTAGTTGTACCAGTTGAAGTAGCGCACCTTGTACGGGCAGTTGTTGGAGCAATAGCGCGTGCCGACACAGCGGTTGTAGACCTGGCCGTTGAGGCCGTCGGGCGTGTGATAGGCGGCGTACACGGGGCAGACCGGCTCGCATGGCGCGTTGCCGCACTGCTGGCACAGCATGGGCTCGTTCACCGCGCCCTGCGGGTTGCCGTGCTCGTCTGTGCGCCAATACCGCTCCAGCCGCATCCACGACAATTCGCGGCCGCGTTGCATCAGCTCCTCGCCCACGGTCGCGATGTTGTTTTCGGCGTAGCACGCCGTCACGCAGGCGCCGCAGCCCGTGCACTTCGACAGATCGATCGCGAGACCCCAGCGCGGATGCTCGCCGCGGTAGTTCCCGATCGACGCCTTCTCATGCTGGCGCTCGCCCCACCATTCGACGGCTTCCTTGGCGTACTCGGGCGTCTCTTCGAAGTGGAACGGGTGGTCGCCCGGATGCAGCGCTTTCGCCCGCGCGAGCGGGAGGACCTCGGTCGTCCCTAACCCTAGCTCGCGTGGCCCGCCTTCGGTCGTGACGATCTTGCGATGCTCGCCGGTCTTCGTGGCGCTTGCGCGCACGCCGAAGTTGCGGCCGCCGTAGTCGTTCGCCTGCGCGCCGAGCAGCTCGAACGCGTTGGCCGAGCGGTCCTTGGCGTACCGGCCGTAGGCGGTATGGCCCTGCCCCGTCGGCACGGCGAGCACGTCGGGACGGACCGAGCGCGTGATCCAGGCGGGGAATTTCTGCGCCCCGAAGGAGGACTTGAGCAGAATGAAATCACCGGTCGCGAGACCCCATTTCGCCGCCGTGTCGGGATGCACCTCGACCCAGCTGTGCCACGCGATTTTCGAAACCGGATCCGGAAGCTCTTGGAGCCACGGCTTGTTGGCGCCTCGGCCATCGTGGAGAATCGGATGCGGGAAGACGATGACGTCTTGATCCTGGCCGCCGGAGGCGGCAGGGGCGGCAAAGCTGATTCTCGAAAGGCTCGGCGCGAGCCGCACCGCGCGAGTCGGAGCTTCCGTGTAGATCCCGCCCTTCGCCAACGAGTCCATCCAGTACTGATCGAAGTTCGTGGCGTGCTTTGCGCGCCACTTGCCCTGGAGATAGTCCTCGAACGTCCCGGTCTTCCCGGAAAGCTTGAGAATCACGTCACCCGTCGGGCGCGTGTCGAACACCGGCTGCACGACCGGCTGCTGCAGCGCGGTGACGCCGGCGCGCGGCCGGCTGTCGCCCCATTGCTCGAGCGAGTGATGGTCCGGCAGGATCAGATCACAGGCGGCCGTCGTCTCGTCCATGTAAGACGAGAAACTGACCTTGTAACCGACCTTGCCGAGCGCCTGCTGGAAGGCGCCCGGGACCGAGTACGCCGGATTCGTGCCGTGCACGAACAACAGGGCCACCTTGCCGGCCGCCATGTCCGCCATCAGCGCCGTGAGGTCGCCGAAGGTGTGCGTAGAACCGATCGCGAGATCCGCGCCGAACTTTACGAGGGTTCCGACTGCGCCAGCCGCGTAGTTCAGGATGTTGACTGCCGCGGCAATCTCGGCGCCGTTTGGGCCTTGTGTCGCCATGCCGCCAGCGACCGCGAGGCCGCCACCCGAGATCGCGAATTCTCTGGCGAGACGAACGATCACGTCCTCATCGATGCCGATCGTGGCCGCGACGGCACGTGGTGCGTAGCCCGCGAGCAAGGAGCTGAGCCGGCTGGCATCGGCGGGCAGCCGCGCCAGGTGCCGCGCCACGATGACCTGCGCGAGCGCCAGGGCCAGCAGTCCCTCGGTCCCCGGCCGCGCGGCGATCCATTCGTCGGCATTCATGCCGGTCAGCGACAACCGCGGGCCGACGTACACGAACTTGGACATCGACGCGGGCCGGCCGGCATCGAACGCGTGCGCGCGCGAGAAGCCGTTCTGGAATTCGACGGGGGAGAGCCAGGTATCGAGGAAGTCCGCACCGAAGGAGAGGATGTACTTTGCATTCCCGAAGTCGTAGGCGGGTACACTGGCGGTGCCGAACGCCATGCGGTTGCCGGCGCGGAGCGCTTCGAAGGCGAACGGCTCGTAGCTCATGCGCCTGCCGCCGACCTGCTTCATCCACTCGTCCACCAGATCGCCGAACGACGACTGCTCGGTGCCGCTCAGGAACACGATGCCTTTGCCCTGCGCCTCGCGGACCTTCGCCGCGACTCGCTGGATGGCGCCGTCCCAATCGATGTCTTCGAAAACGCCGCGGGCGTTGCGGACCATCGGATGCGCGACGCGATCCGGATTGTAGAGGCCCTGCAGCGCCGCCTGCCCGCGGGCGCACAACCGGCCGCGATTGATCGGCGAATCGGGATTCCCCTCCAGCTTCACCGCGCGGCCTTCACGGACACGCACCCGGACGCCGCAGCCCGCCGCGCACTCGCGACATGTCGTGGCGTAGTAGGTCGCGGTGCCCGGAATCTGATCCTCGGGCTGGATGAGGTAGGGGATCAGGCGTTCGGTCGGCTCGGGCCCGATCCCGCACGCAGACGCGGCGGCGGCCCCGGCCCCGGCGACGCCAAGCACCTTCAGAAAGCGGCGACGATCGACGGGAAGAGAGTCACTCATATTAGTAATGGCACACGCTACAATCGCGCGTTACGTTGTTTTTGATGTGGCAGCGCACGCACCAACCCATCCGCAACGTCGAGACCTGCGACACCTGAGCCATTTGTTGGACGTCGCCGTGACAAGTCGCGCATGCCTGCGTGCCGAGCGCCTTGATATGCCGCATGTGCGGGAAGCGCACGAAGCCCGGCAGGGCGTGGATCCGAATCCATTCCGGCGGTTTTCGCTCGCGCCAGGCATCCCGCACCTTCTTGATCTCCGCCTGATGCGACGGAGGGCCCCCGCCGATCAGCTGATGGCAGCCGATGCACGTCTGCAGCGACGGGATCCCCGGCTCGCTCGAGACGGACGCCGAATAATGACAGTACATGCAGGGGATCTGGTCCTGCCCGGCATGAATGTCGTGGCGGAAGAAGATCGGTTGGCGCGGCCCCTTGAGCCTACTGGTGTCGCTGGCGCTGAGGACTGGTGCTTTGTAACGCGAGGAAGCCGGTTGAGCCTGTTGGCCGTTCGCGACCACAGGCGGGAGGGCGAGGATAAACACCACGACCGCAGCTGAACGCAGATGACCTCTAATGTCCGGGGCGATCTGTTGTATCAGAAGGCTGACGAATGTATGCAGGGAGCGGAATGTGGCACAAGTAGGGGCGCAGCATGCTGCGCCCCTACTATTCCGGACGCGCCAGTAGTTGGTATTTCAATCTGACCACGTCGACAAAGGCGTGCACCGCGCCCAGGTCGACGAAATCCATCCAGCAATGGCGCACGCCGTCGAACAGCGCTCCGTCGCGCACGGCCTGCTTGATGACGCGCGGCAATCCGTTGGTCGCGCTGATTTCCTGCTCCTCGGGTGCCGACAAAACAAATGTCCCGCTGACCCCGGACTGCATTGGATGCAGGTAGCCCAGCTTGCGGCCTCCGACCTCGTACATCCATACCCATTTCCACGTCGTGCCCAGGTATACCACTTGCTCGGTAACGTGACGCAGACTGCGCAGCTCCTCGCGCGCCCTCTTGAACCGTTGGGCGGCGCGGGGCGACAGATCGCGCGCCGGCTGATCGGGCTTGGGACGCTGGCGCGGGCTCAGGTAGAGGTGGCTGGCCCAGTAATCAGTGTTCGGCTTGTTCATGGCGCCCCAAAAGTACAGGCGTGGTCAAGAGGCGGAATCGACCCGGGTCGAGCAGCCGGCCGCACGACTGCTGCGGGACCGCCATACGGCCGTCCTTCCCCATCGCCAGCTTGATCACGTCCCCGTTGCGGCCGAACCACCGGCTCGATGGCTCCAGATCGGATGGGTAGACGAACAGCGGGAGGGACGCCGCCGCGAGCGCCGCCTGCGAGCCGATGCCCGATTCCGGCATCGTGCCGGCCCACAGCTTGGCGCCGTACTCGGCCGCCAGGCGGTAGATGCGGCACACCTCCGTCAGCCCGCCGACGCGGTGCACCTTGATGTTCCAGACTTTCGGGCCGTTCAGCGCCATGATTTGGCGGGCTGCGCGGGCGTCGCGCAGCGTCTCATCGAGGCAGATCGGGGTGCGCAGCGTTTCCCCGAGCCGGGCGTGCCCGACCAGCTCGTCAGGGTGAAGTGGTTGCTCGATGTAGAGCAGACCGGCATCGTCGAGCGCGCGCAGCGCCGCCTCGTCGCGCGGCCACTCGTAGGCCCCGTTCGCGTCTACCGTAAGCGGGACATCGCTTCCCTCGAGCCCCAGCCGCGCCGCGCGGACCGCGGCCGCGTCCCAGCCGGGGGCCACCTTGATCTTGATCCGCGCGTATCCGTGCCGCACCGCGTCATACACGGCGCGCGTCAGCTCAGCGGGATCGCGGCCGGGGGGAATGCCGAGCGCGACACCGCAGGGAACAGCGGCCGCCGGCTTCACAGCCAGCCGCTCGCCGAGCAACGCGGCGAGACCCGTGACCCGGGTGTGCGCTTCGAGATCCCACGCGGCTGTTTCGAGTCCCGCGCGCGCAAACCAGTTGCCGCGTACGCCATCCCGCACCACCGCGTCCACTGCCTCTGGCAATGAATCTTGGAAGTCCCGACCCACGACGCGCGGCAGGAGCACCCGCGTGATCAGGTCGCGCGCGCTGGACAGCGTCTCCTCGGAATAGAAGGGAAGATCGAAGGGAGGGCACTCACCGTACCCGACGTGGCCGGCGTCGTCGTGCAGCACCACGATGAGCGAGCGCCGCTCCGTCATCGTGCCGCCCGAAATGACGAAGGGCTCGATGAGCGGCAGCGTGAGCTCGAACAGCTCAGCGCGGGTGATTCGCATCAGGGAACGGCAAGAGATCCAGGAAGCACAGCTCCCCACCGCGCCGCTCGAGCTGTCCCCGCGCTTCACGTTCCAACATCACGGCAATCAGGCCATCGCGCGGGTCGAAAAGCAAGACGTGCAGCGCGCGCTGCGTCCGCGAGCCACCGGTCGCCGGATACTCCTCGAGCGGCAACTGAAAAAACGTGTGCAGCTGAACCGACGAGCAGCCGCGAACCGCATACTCGACGATCATTCGGCCGCTGTTGATGTTTCCTGTTCCGCAAAGCTCCGGGATCCCCGGGCTTGCGCCCGGGGTCAGCCGAGCCAATACCCGCCGATTGCGATCGCTCAATTCGGGTCCACCATACGCCACACCCGCCGTCGAATCGAACAGTCGATTGAACACCACGAGGGCATCCGCACGGGACGCAGCCTTCATCATCTCGAGCTGAAAGTCGTCGTCGAAGCGCGCATTCATCAATTTCATCGCAAGCCTGACCGGAGCGTGCGCGCGGATGCGCGCCGGAACTTCACGCAGCCAGCGGAGAATCTGCCCCGTTTCGTCCGACAAGTGATCACCGGCCAAGGTGGGAGAGAAGTCTTTCTCGACCAAGAGCGGCGCCTCTCCCCACGCCTCCGCCAGCGCTCGCGTCGTGAACGCATACTCGGCGTCGCGAAACGGCTCGTCGAGGCGCGGCAGGTGATACTTGACCGACGGCACCGCCAGCAATCGACCGGCGCGCGTGAGATCGCGCGCCGCCCGCACGAGCGCGACGTAGTCGTCAAACGAGCGATCCCACCCCCTGCCCTTCCACGTGACCGTCCAGCCGTCGTCGCGGCGCTCGACGTTCATCTTCGTCTCGTGAATCGCCCAGGCGGCCATCGACTGGGCCCCGGACGCGTCCTGAGCGATGACGGTTTTGAGCACTGCGAACGCGAGCCCCGCTTCGGCGTCTGTCTCGAGCTGACCCGCGTTGAGCGACAGTTGGCCGGATCCCTTCCCGATGGGATGCGGCAGCGGCTGGTCGAGATAGCGCGCCGAGAGATCGATCCGATAGGTCTCGCGTATGTGCGCGGGAAAGTCGCGCGGCAGCGCGCGCTTGAACCGCTCGAAATCCTTAGTGAGCGAAGCGCGAGAGTCTAAACTGCTCATTGGGCGCTTCCCCGGTGAGCACGAGCCGCGCTACGAGCTCGCCAACAGCCGGGCCGTGCTTGAAGCCGTGCCCCGATCCGCCGCCGACGAGCCAGGTGTTTGCCGCCTGCGGATGGTGGTCGATGATGAAGTGCTCGTCGGGAGACTCTTCGTACTGGCACACGCGTGACTCGAGCAGGGGCGCGCCCTTGAGACCCGGGAAGCGATAGGCGAGGTAGTCGCGCGCGATCTGGAGGGCGGCGGCGGTCGGGGTCCGCTCACCGGTGGTCGGATCGAACACCGGTCCGCGCGAGTCGTCCGCGACCTTGAAGCCGCGCCACTCGTTGCCGGGAATGCCGTACATGAAGCGGGTGCCGTGGTCCGCCCAGACGGGCAGCGCTTCTTCGGTGTAGCGCCGGTCACCGGAGGGCGTACCGAAGAAGAAGACTTCCTGCCGGGTCGGGCGCACACGCTCGCCTATGACATCCAGAAACAACAGACCCAGCCAGGGGCCACACGCGAACACGAAGCGATCGGCGCTGAGCGTCGTGCCGTCCGACAGCGTCACACTGGAAAGCTCGCCGCCGCGCGGCTGGATCGGCGCCTGCATCGCGAGCTGGCGGTACTCGCCACCTTCGGCGATGAATCCCTCGAGCACCGCGGCGCAGGCGCGGCGCGCCGTGAGATAGCCGCCGTCCCGTTCGAGGATCGCCCAGCGGACCTGTTCGCAATTGATTTGCGGGAAGCGGCGCGCGACCTCGGCACCTTGCAGTTCTTCGAACGTGACACGCGCGTCGCGCAGGATCGGCAGTGCCGCCTTCTCGTACTGCTCGTCGCTCTCGACCAGCCAGAGCACGCCGATGCCGTGATACAGCTGCCGGTGCCACCGCGTCTGGTGCTCTTTCCAGAGCACGAGCGCCCGCGCCGCCAGGTTTGTGTAAACCGCGCGGGGCCCGTAGGTCGCGCGAATCACGCGGGTCTCCCCGCCTGAGCTCGCGCGCGAATTCCCCGGTCCCCAGGCGTCGAGGAGGGTGACGCGGGCACCCTGGCGGCGCAGAAACAACGCCGTCCAACCGCCGAACGCCCCTGCCCCGACGACGACAACGTGGGGCTGCTTGGCTCTAGGCATCAAGCCTCCGAGCGCCAGAGCGGCGCTGGTTTTGAGGAACGCGCGGCGCGCTACCGTAGGCGCGCCTCGCGCACCACGCGCCGGACGGCGTCCCGCTCGACGGCCGGCAATGCCGGACCCCAAGGATCGTCGCAGGCGTCATCGGGAATCACGCCGTCGGCGGCGAGGGCCCAGAGCATGCGGCGAATGTAGCCTTCCATTGGATCTGTGAAGGTTGCCTGCGCAAAAGCATCCAACTGCGCGGACAGGCGCATGAAGACGCGGTCGTCTCCGTTTGCACGCGCGCTCAGGAGGGCTGCCTGAAGGTCGGTCAAGGCCGCACCCATGCCGATCAACGCTGCGCGCGCGCCCATCATCAGCGAGTAGCCAAGAAATCGGTCTTCACCCGTGATCAACAGCTTGTCGGGGTGCTGGCGCGTCACCGCCGCGATCCGTTGGAACGCCATTATTGAATCGAGCGTCGCGACCTTGATGCCCAGGACGTTGGGCAACGAGAGAATCCCGTGCAGGGTCTTGTCATCGTAGCTCACGCCTCCGGCCGCTTCATACAAATAGAATGCGATGACCGGCAGCTCCTGCGACAGCTCGTCATGATACACGATCGCGTTTTCGGGCACGGGAAACGCGAGCAACGCATCGGCGCCGCCGTGCTTCGCGTCGCGGGCCATGGTCGGTCCGTTCGCGCCGGCGACGATGACTTTTCCGGGAAGCGCGGCGCGCCACTCTTCCAGTACCACGCGCCGTTGATCGTCCACGAGATGGGGCCCCCGACCGGTGTGCGCCCACACGGCGACTCCCGCGATGGGTTGCCGCGCCATCCAGCTCGCGTAGGCGCGTTGCGCGGCGAAGTCGATTGTCGAGCCTCGAAACGGGACCGGCACCGCGGGAATCAGGCCCCACTCCAAACGCTGGCGCACGGCCGGACGGTCTGACAGTCGGACCGCCTAGGCCGAAGCGATGTGCTTCACGTTCCCCGATTCGATCGCCCGACGTTGATCGGGAGAGAGCTCGAGCAAATCGAGCTTCGCGACGCTGGTTTCCGGCAGTCGCAGCGGCTGTCCCGTGCCGAACACGAAGCGTTCGACACCGATCGTCTCGAGCAGCGTCGCGAGGTGGTCCTCGGGTGGACCCCAGAGCCAACAGATGTCCCACCAGATGCGACGCGCCTCCTCTGGTGTCGAGCCGAAATGCACTTCTTCGATGAGGGCCCGATCGGCATGAGTGACGATCAGCCGCACGTCGGCGTCGGAGCGGACCAGGGCGCGCAGCGCGGCTGCTGGGAGCTCGGCGACACGGTCGTTGGGATGGCGCTGACGACCGTCTTCAAGTCGCACCGCGAGCATCAGCGGCACGCGTGCCGTGCCGCATGCGGCCGCGAGCACACGCATATCCCCACCTGCGGGTTCGAGCCCGAGATACAACGGATCGCAGCGCACCGCCGGCGCACCGGCGTTGGCGGCGTCCGCAAGCACCTGCTCCCACTGCGCCAATCCCGGATGGACCGTCGGCACCGGCTTGAAGCGTTTCTGTGCGCGGGCGGTCTCATACAGCCATGCGTTGCCTTCCGTCGGATCGCGCCAAAACAGACTGGGCAGATGCGTGATCCACGCGACATCGATCTCGGTGCGATCGAGCGCGCGCGTGAGCGCCTCCGGCGACGTGCCGGGGACCTTGCGCCAGGGGTATGCGCCCAGGAACGCGTTGCAGTCGATCCGCATCAGTCGGAAGGAAAGGCGCCCGGTGGAAAGATGCGCGCCGCGTTCTTCCAGCGAATGGCGGCGATCTCATCCTTGGCGAGCAGGGTCTCGAGGTACCGGAGCTTTGCCCATCCCGTGTCCATCGTGATGTCGCTACCCCACAGCAGGCGGCTCACACCGACGCTCTCGAGGCATGCTTCCAGCATGCCGCCGTCCACACCGCTGCCCGAGAGATCGACGTAGACGTTCGAGACGTCACGGACCGCGCGCAATGAATGCAGCCAGTCGCCCCCGCCGCCGATGTGGGCGAGGATGAAGGCGACGTCGGGGTGACGGCGCGCCAGCGTGCAGAGCTCGACCGCGTCGGACGCTTCCTGCCCCGGCCAGTCGTGGCGACGATGCTGCCAAATGTGCTGGAGGACGGGAACGCGCCGCTCCAGCGCCAGGACGGCGATCGGATCGAGCAGCGGATCGTCCGCGCGGCGGCTCGCCGCCAGCTTGATACCGATCATGCCCGCATCGAGACACCGCACGATCTCGGCGCGGGCCTGCGCGGTGTAGTTCGGATTGACGCACACGTAGCCACGGATCGTTTCCGGGTGCGCGCGCTGGAGCGCAAGGAGTGCGTCGTTGCCGGCGGTGACGTCCCGGGGCGAGGGAAAGTAGGTGGGCGATGTGAGGCCGAAACTCCCCAGGATCGACGCCACATGGACCGTAATCCCGATCTTCCGGCCGGCGGTCAGGCGGCTTTCGTTGCGCTCGCGCCAGTCCGCGCGGGGCGTCCGCTGATGGTAAAAGTGGGCGTGGACGTCGATCAGCATTGCCACAATTTACGCCCCTTTTATCTTGGGGGTCGACCTTGAGGGGAGACCTCGATGGAGACGATGGCTAGCCGCGCGCGCTCGGTCCTGTTTGAGCCTCGCACGACGTTCAGGGAAGTCGAGTCCGAGTTTACGAAACCGGGCGCAATTTGGGGCAAATACATCCTGCCGCTCGCGGCGATCGGGCCGATTGCCGGCGCGATCGGCCGACTGGTCTTCGGCCAGCGCATCGCCTTGACCACGCTCACCAGCTCCGTCTCGATCTCGGACGCCATCACCTGGGCGATCATTTCGTATCTGCTGGCCCTGGCCGCGGTCTTCGTCTTGACCCAGGTGATCAGCCTGCTGGCCCCTGGGTTCGGCGGTCAGAAGAACGACGTGCAGGCGCTCAAAGTCGCGGCCTACGCGAGCACGCCCGTGTGGCTCGCCGGCGCCTTCAGTGTCTATGCGCGGCTGGTACTGGTTGGGGTCATCGTGTCGGCGTACTCCCTGTTCCTGCTCTACGTCGGACTGCCGATCCTGATGAAAGTCCCGCAGGACCGGTCGATGGGCTACACGGCCGTGGTGATCATCGCCGCGGTCGTGATCTTCCTGCTCGTCAGCACCTACACGCTCTTCTAAATCCCGCGCAGGGATTCGTGCAGCATGTCGAGGGTACGGTCCACCGTACCCTCGTCGTGCGCCAGGGAGACAAAATTGTAGGCGGTCCGCTTGAACAGGAGACCGCGTTGCGCCGCCCGCTGTGCCGCCGCGCGCGACAACTCTTCGGTCGCATAGTGGAGGAAACACATCTCCGCGATTCCGGCGACCGCGGTGACGACGCTCGCATGCGAGCGCTGGACTTCGTGGAGGCCGTGGAGCAGTCGCGTCCCGACGCGATGGAGATGGTCGCAGACGCCGTCGCGCGCGAACACGGTGAGCGTCGCCCGCGCCGCGGCAAGCGCCACCGCTTCAGTCGCCAGAGTCGATGAGATCCAGGTTCGACTCGCGCCGGCCATCAGGTCCGCCCGGCCTCCCACCACCGCGAGCGGGAATCCATTCGCCAGCGCCTTGCCCAATACGACGAGGTCCGGCGCGGGCTTGAGGTCGTAGCGCGCGACCGCGCCACCGATCGCGAGGCGAAACGCCGTCTTGATTTCATCGAAGATGAGGATGGCACCGGCCCGCTCGGTCTCCGCGCGCAACAGCTGCAGCCACTCGCGGGTGGGCTCGGAAACGATGACCGGCTCGACGACGACGGCGGCGAGGCGCGGCGCGCGCGCCCGAATCATCTCGCGGCTGCCCGCCACGTCGTTGAACGGCAGCTCGCCGAACAGCCCCCGCACCGCGGCCGGCACACCCTCCGTCGCACCCTGACACCAATCGAGCCAGCCGTGGTAGCCGCAGCCGAGGACCTCATCACGGCCGGTCGCGACGCGCGCCAGCCGCACAGCGGCCGCGACGGCCTCGGCGCCCGTCTTGAGGAAGCGAACCTGCTCGAGCCAGGGAATCTGTTCGCCCAGCGCTTCGGCCAGCTCTTCTTCGGCGACTGGGGGCAGCGGGCCGACCACTCCGGCGGCGATCGCGGCCTCGGCGGCACGATTGACCTCGGGATGTCCGTATCCCAGCGCCACGGCGCCAAGTGCCATGACGTAGTCGACGTACTCGCGGCCGTCCTCGTCCCACACGCGGCAGCCCGACGCCCGCACCATGCGGGCCGGCGTCCCGAACAGCGACTCGGGCCGCTTGCTACCGGTCGACGTGAAGCCCGGAACGCGCCAGTCGTTCACCGTATTTGGTCACCTCGATAGCCATCGCGCGTAGCAGTTTGATCTCGCGAGCGTCCAGTGGTGCGCGATGCGCGATCTCGCGCATCGTCCGCATCACGCCGGCCTGGTTCCTGGTCTTGAAGAACTCGATCGCCTGCAGCGCGCGGGCCACATCCATGAACAGCCGCTCGAGCTCCGCTACGTCAGCGGGCTCGGCGGAGCGACGGGGTGCCTTGAATGGACGCGAGTCCGCGCCGCGCGCGAGCGCGAGCTCGTACAGCATGATGATGACGGCGTGGGCGAGGTTCAGCGAGGCGTACGCGGGATCGCTCGGGATCGTCACGACGCGATGACACCGATCGAGGTCCTCATTGGAGAGTCCCTTGTCCTCACGGCCGAACAACAACGCGACCGGCCCTCCCCCTCCTTCCGCCAGACTCATCACTTCGATGGCAGCATCTCTGGGACGCTGGAGGTTGCGCTTGGCGGTCCGTCCGCGCGCCGTAAACCCGACGACGTGCACGCAGTCCGCCAGTGCGTCTGCGAGGCTCGGGTACGTCCGGACGCGCGCCAGTACATCCTGCGTCTGATGCGCGATCCCTTCGATGCGGTAGGCCTCGTACTCGCGGGGATTCACGAGTCGCAGATCCCGCATGCCGAAGTTCTTCATCCCACGGACGACATGCGCGATGTTGACGAGATCCTGCGGCTCGTGCAGAACGATCACGATCATCCGACGAGCTCCACAACGCCAAACCGGCCGGGATCCTGGCGATCGCCCCGGAGCCACACCCACCCACCGCCGCCGCTCCACACCAGCTGTCCCACGCGCCGCAGGCGGCCGGGCAACATTTCGTTGACGATGAGATCGAAGCGCACGCGACCACCCGCATGGGGGTACGCACCAGGTGGCCATGGAATGGCGACCGTCACGCAATACCCGGTGTCGGTGCGCCGCCACGCTCCTCGCACCTGTGCCGGGTCCGTCGCGGTGTGGTCGCGCGAGTCAGACGTCGGGCTCGCCCGCACTGTGTGACCGTCGTCATTCGGCACGATGAGGTAGCCGACCGGCGCCACACCATCCTGCCCCGCGGGACCGGAGGCTGGAGCGATATAGACCTGCAGGCCATCTGAATGGATGTCGTCCGGTTCGTTGTCGAGCTTGAGCGGTGCTGCACCCGAGGGGCGCAACACAACGTCGGGCTTGGTGACCTCGACGGCGACATACAACGCCGACTCGTCCCAGGCGGCGTGAGCAACAGCAGAAAGATCTTCCGGACCAGGATAGGCGTCCTCGCTGCGGCGATACTGATCCTCGAGTCCTAGCTCGAGCGGCTCCGACACATCGAATCCCTCAAGCGAGCCGTCCAGACGCGGCGGGCTGCTGACGCGAAACGCCGGAGCAGCAACGGGCGTCGGCGCATCGATCTCGAGCAGCGGCGAGAAAGGAAGCGTTGCCTCACGCTGGCCGCGCAGCGTGATGGAGGCGTCTCCCTCCGGTTCGATGACCCACTCCGCCGTGCCGAGGCGATGGCGTTCGACGCCCGATGTCGTCTCGACCTCGACCGTGTCGCCGCGGATCCGCACGGCTCGAATGACGGGCGCGTCCTTGTGCGTTTCGATCACGCTGACAATGCGCGCGTTGCGTCCGCGCACCCGCACCACGTAGAACAGCGCCCGGTCGTGCTGTTCCGGCAGCCCAGGTCCCTCGGCCTGCAAGAGGTCACCCTCGAAGAATAGATGTGCCGTGAACTGCGCCTGCTGCTGCGCATGGGAGAGCACCACGGCGCCGGGCACGTCCGGAATGAAGCGTTGTACGCGCGTGACGAACTCATCCGGCAGCTCGTCGTCGACCCAGCGGCCTTTTGTGTCCACGCCTCCTCGACCCGCAAGGTGCCATGGCAACTCGAGCACAGTCTCCTCTTTCGCTCCGAGCAGCGTGACGTCGACGATGTACTGCGGACCGGCGGTGACCATGCGCCGCACCGGATCGAAACGTCCACACACCCAGACCCAGTCGCCACGATCATCGAAGCACTCGCAGCTCGCGTTGCCCGGCGCCTGAGATTCGCCATTCAATCGCGGAGCGTTGTGCGCCAGCGTCGACCGATACCAAAAGAGATCGTGCGCGACGTACGACCCCGTACCGGGATCGGGAAGCCAATAGACACCGTCCGCGTGCAGTGTGAGCTGCAGCCGATCGGGATGGCCATGTCCGCCGCCATACGGTCCACACTCGAGACTGACATAGCGGCCGTCGCGGCGCAGCACCGCCAGGCCTTGGCCTTCGAGCAACACGCTCTGCGGACTCCAGGACTCCTCGGCAGCCGGAAGTTCGGGCACCATCTCGAGGAGTGACCACCAGGACAATCGTGAGCGGGAAACGGGGAAGGGCTCCCGAGACCCGGGTGCGTCGTGAAGATAGGACTCCAACAACTGCAGCGTGGGCGGTTCGGCCTGCGTGTAGAGCGCTGATAGCCAGGGGAGCAGGTCGTGCGGCTGCTCGAGCCTCGCCAAACCAATTTCCCACAATTCGAGGTACGCCGGTTGGGCCAGCGACACACCGAATCGTGAGTCCTTCCGGGCCGGATAGGTGAAGTCCGGAAGCGCCGTGAGCGTCGGGGCCCGCAGCGCGGCGTGCAAACGCTCCGCGAGCCGCTGATCTGCGGTGAAATCGACGCCCGCCAGACGCGCCCAGCCGGCTCCAGTGAGCATGCCTCGCAAGGCAAAAAGATGATAGTTCTCACCCTCATACCACATCCCGTCCCGGCCATAGCCACGCAGCAAGTGCGCGATGAGTCCTGTGTCTCCTTCAATGACGCGCTGCGCCAACTCTTCGTCCTCGAACCATACGGCGACCGCGGCAAGCGCCGCATTGTTCCACGTCTGCCGGTTTGAAAACCCTTCGTCGTACTCACCGATCAGCGTCGCGGCTTCCTCGGCGACCTGGTTCACGCCCCGGGCGGTGGCGTCGTCGAGTTCGTCGGACGTGCGCAGCAACGTCGCCGCGGCGACATAATTGCATGTCCAGAGCGATTCGATGTAGGTCGAGTAAAACAGCCGGCTGGGGCCGAGGACGTTGTCGCGATTGGGATAGCGCCAATAGCGCTGGGCGTAGGCGTTGAGGATGTCGCGCGCGCGCGCCGCGGCCGCGCGATCGTCCACTCCCCCTCTCCCCCCTCCCCCGAAACCGGCCAGCGCGGCGAGATCCGCCGCGCGCTCCGCAAGCCACAGATGCTGATAGCGCACCCAGCTCCAATCGTGTCGCTCGCCCCGCCAGGTCTTGCCGCAGCGCGGGCAGCGATGCTCGGTCGGACTCCACGGATCGAAGGTCAGCGCGGTGCCATCCTCGGGACAAAAACCCCCGTCGGTGGTCAACACGGCCTTGTGGTCGGGGATCACTGGTGTTCGGTCGAGCAGGGGACGCACTCGTTCGCGCAGATGCGTGAGGAGCGCCTGCAAGTCGGCGGAGCCGCCGACGGCATCGCGGCGGGCGGCGAGCCCTTCCGCCGTCACCACGTCCGCACCCCCTCCGCGGACCAGGCGAGGGGCAAGACTCTTGCCGTTGCGGCCACGGGCCGTGCATCGCCACGCATCACGAAGAACATGCAGCCGCCCGCGCCGGCGCCGGCGGCCTTCCCGCCGAGCGCTCCAGCTTTGGCGGCGGCGGCTTCGAGCTGTGCCATTTCCGTCGTGCGCATGCTCGGATCAAGGGCCTGCTGATGGTTCCAGTTTTGGGTGAGCAGCGCGGCGACCCGCGCGAGATCGGCGGCGCGTAATGCTTCGACCATCGCGTTTCCCGTCTCCTTCAAGCCGTGCAACGCACCGGTGACCTTCCCATCGCCGCGCTCGTACGCACCCATGACGCGTGAGATGGTGTCGCCGGAAACACGACTCTTGTTGGTGTAGCAGATCAGCATCTGCCGTTCCAGCGCCGTCGCGAACGCAGGCTCCAACGTGATCGGTTCCACGCCCACGTCCGGATCGCGAAAGCTCAGGCGGTGAAAACCTCCCAAGGCGGCGGCATACTGGTCCTGCTTGCCGCCGGGGAGCCGTGCCTCGATGGTTTCGACCTGCCAGGCCTGATCGGCGACATCCTGAGAGCGCGAGCTCATGTCGTCCTGGCGCGCGCGGAGCAACGCACCGACCAACGCCACGCCGAGCGCGCCCGAGCTGCCGAGTCCCGATCCGGGTGGCGCATCGCAGCGCGTGGTGAGGGTGAAGCCGCCGAGCACCGGAAACATGCGCAGCGCCGCCGTCAACAACGGAAGCTTCCCACCGGGGACGAGCCCGCCGGCATTCGCGCACTCGAGCGTTTCGCCCAACTCTTCCGAGACCAGCCGTAGGAGCTTGTTCCCGAGCGCGAGTTTCACATGCGCGCGCAATGCGATCGCGCCGTTCACCACGACGCCGCCCTCGCGCGTCGAAAACGGCGGCACATCGGTCCACCCGCCAGCGAAATCGAGTCGCAGCGGCGCGCTCGCGTGGAATTCGGTGGGGAGATCGCGCCGTCTCATTGCTGCACATGCCACGTAACGACACTCGGCAGCTCGCCGCGCATGTCCATGCGTACGCCACGCACGCGCTGGTTCATCGCCTGGACACCGCGCGCGTGGTACAGCCACACAACCGGCTGTCGCTCCGCGAATACGCGCTGCGCCAAAACCGGATCCGCCGGCACCGGAATGCCGGTGAGCTCGCCGAGCGGCTGAAGAAAGCCGAGGCCCGGATCTCCGGGAATCCCCATGACCGCGGCAGAGAAATCGTGACGGTAGCCGTACACGCGATCCAGAAAAGCCGAGAGCTCGAGCTGCCGGATGGTCACATGAAATCCCACTGCCGCGAGTCGAGCCTGGAGCATCTGCTCGAGCGGGGCCTCGCCGCTGCCGACCGATAGGAGCTCGAAGCCCGGTGGCGTGGCCAGTTGTGCGACGAGGCGTCGCGCCGAATCAGGATCGAGCGGGATGTGGGGCGGCGCGAGGTACCCGGGGAGACCGGGCGGGACCGGGCCCTCTGCGGGCGCAGCGAGGCCAAAGAGATAGCCGTCCACGATCTCCCGGCGGTCGATGGCGAGCGCGGCGGCGAGCCTCGCGCGCGGATCGTCGAACGGCGGGCGGCGAGTGTTGAACACGAGCCCATACGGGAAGATCAGCGGATACTCGCGAATCGCGAGCGCGGGATGCCGGCGCACAAAGGCGACGTGCTGGGGACTGATGCCCGCGAAATCGAGCTCCCCCGCGACGAGCGCCGCGAGCTTGACCATCGGCTCATCGACGACGACGACGATCAGCCTGTCGACTTGCGGCGGGCCGCCCATGGCAGCCGGAAAGTCGGTGTTGCTCGCAAACACCCACCTGCGATGCGGTTCGTGCGTGATGAATCGGAACGGACCGTTCCCGACCGGACGAAAATTCCAGGATGCCTGCCGCAGGCGCGCATGCGGGACACTGTCCAGGAGATGCGCCGGTAGGAGTGCGAGGTCGGTGAATACGTCGGGCAAATCGTCGGGTGCGCGCGCGGCCGCTGCGCCGGAAAAGTGGAGCGCCACCGTCGAATCGTCGGGCGCGGCGATCGACGCGAGGGTTTGCAGGTCGGTGAGGCGCGGATACCCCGTTGCGGGATCGCGCGCCGCCTGCAGGGTCCAGACGACGTCGCGCGCCGTCGTCGGCTGGCCGTCATGCCAGCGCACGTCGGTCCGCAGCCGGAACGTCAGTGTCCGGCCGCCGTCGGACCAGCGCCAGCTCCGCGCCAGATAGGGCCGCGGGACGAGCAGCGAGTCGTAGCGCGCCAGGGTCGTCAGCAAGACGTAGCGTTGGACTTGCCGCGCGAGGGGATGGTTGGTGAGCAAGGGATTGATGCTCGCCAGATCGGCGCCGGACGCGAACAACACCGTCGCGCCGCGTCGCGTGGCCTCGTCCCCGCACGCGCTCGTCACGAGCAGCGCGGCGGCGAGCAGCACGGGAACGGGAATGCGCGACACGCCCGCATTCTAGCGGGGCGCGAGAGGCGGCGCGAGATTCCCGCCGATGCTCGCCAGGTTGGGGCACCGTCTGCTCGCCGGTCTCGCCGTCGTGCTCGGCGTCGTGACGCTCACCTTCCTGCTGTTGCACGCCGCACCGGGCGATCCTGTCGACATAATGCTGGGCCCAACGGCAACGGCCGAGCAGCTTGCCGCACAACGCCGCGCCCTTGGGCTCGACCAGCCGCTGCCACGGCAGTTCGCGACCTGGGTGGGACGCTCTGCGCGGGGCGACTGGGGCACCAGCATCGCCACGGGCCGACCCGTGGCCGCCATGTTGGGAAACGCCTGGCCCGCCACAGCGCGCCTCGTCGTGCTCTCGCTGATCCTGAGCTACCTGATCGGCCTCGCGGTGGGCGCGCTGCAGGCGGCTCGCAGTGGCTCACGACTCGATACGCTGCTCTCGGTTGTATCCGTCACGCTCTTTGGGATTCCCGGCTACTGGTTGGGGCTGATGTTGGTACTCGTTTTCACCTACTGGGCGCGGCTGCTTCCAGCATTCGGGATCGCGGGGCTCGATTCCGACTACCTGCAGGGAACCAGTTTGCTGGTCGATCGCCTGCGCCATCTCGCCTTGCCGCTCGTGACGCTGACCCTCATTGGGATCGGTGGCGCCGCGAGGTTCGTGCGCGGCGCGATGCTCGAAACGCTGAGCCAGCCGTTCATCACGACCGCGTGGGCCAAGGGACTCACGGCGCGACGCGTCGTCGGCCGGCACGCGCTCCGGAACGCGCTGACGCCGGTCGTGATTCTGCTGGGACTGTCACTGCCGGCGCTCTTTTCGGGCGCCGTGTTCGTCGAGACGGTGTTCGCGTGGCCCGGCGTCGGCCGCGTCCTCGTGGAGGCAGTGAAGGCCCGCGACTATCCCGTCGTCATGGCCGCGACAGCCGTCAGCGCGGTGCTCGTTGTCGCGGGCAACGTGCTCGCGGATGTGCTGGCCGCCTGGCTCGACCCGCGGGTTCGCAGCGGGGAGGCCGCGCAATGACCCGCCCCTGGCTCCTGCGGGATCGGCGCGGCGCATTCGGGGTCCTCATCCTCATCGTCTTCGTCGCCTGCGCGATCGCGGCTCCGCTCGTCACGAACGGCGAGCCGACAGTACAGCGCGACATTGTGGCGACGCGGTTTGTCCCTCCGCTGTCTCGCGACGTCAACGGCGTCTTTCATCCAATCGGCACCGATCGTTTCGGCCGCGATGTCTGGACGCGTCTCGTGTATGGTGCGCGCGTGTCGATGGGTGTCGGCGTCCTTGCGGTGCTGGTCGCGGTGATCCTCGGCGTGGTGGTGGGTGCGCTCGCTGGTTACTGGCGCGGCCCGCTGTCCGTGGCACTGCTGGCCCTGACCGACTTCGCGTTAGCCCTGCCGCGCGTCGTGCTGTTGTTGCTGCTCGCGGCGCTCTGGCAACCGAGTACGCTGCTGGTCGTCGCGGTGCTCGGCCTCACCGGCTGGATGGGCATCGCGCGCCTCGTGCATGGCGAGGTGCGGTCGCTCGCGGCTCGGCCGTTTGTCGAAGGAGCGGTCGCCGTGGGCGCGCGCCGGCTGCGCATTCTCGCCCGCCACATCCTGCCCAACGCGCTCACGCCCGTGATCGTCGCCGCCGCTCTCGGCGTCGGCAACGCGATCGTGCTCGAGGCGGGACTTTCTTACCTGGGCCTCGGAGTGCAGGCGCCCACACCGTCGTGGGGCAACATGATCACATCGGGCAGCGACACGCTCGTGAATGCGCCGTGGGTGGCCATCGCGCCCGGCGTCGCGCTGGTCCTGGTTGTCGTGGCGTGCACCCTGCTGGGCGACGCGCTGCGGGATGTGCTGGATCCAAACGTGAGGGGCTAAATCAGACTGCGCAGCGTTGCCTCATCGATTTCATGCCCGCCATCGAACGGTATGCGCTCGTAGTCGACCTTGTGCTCCTTGAGACGCGACTCCGTGCTCGCGACAATCTTCAGCGTGAAGAACTGATCCTTCGTTCCGTAGACGAGCGTCAGGCGCAGATCGCGCAGGCGTGCGCTCACGCGCGCGTCTCCGAGATCGAGATCGGGCGGCACTTCCCCGCCCCAGATCATCAGCCGATCGATGCGCGCTGCCCCGAACGCCGCCCACCGGCACACGGTCGCCGTGCCCTGCGAGAATCCCAGCGCGGTAACGCGTGCGTTGCCGGGCACGACCTGCGCGTGGAGCGCGTCCAGAAAGCGAACGTAGTCGTCGATCTCGTGGACCCGGTCCTCTCGCGTCATCCAGCTCGCCCCCACGCGCCGCTCGCTGGGATTCTCAGTCAGGTAAAAGCGTGACAAGCCCTCGGGCGCAACGATGCAGCGGCGCTCGGATTCGAGGGCGCGAAAGCGCTCGAGAAAGCGGGAGGCAAGCTGACCGTAGCCGTGACAGACAAACCACACGTCCGTCGCGCCCTGGGGTGACCCCAGGGTAAAGCAGCGCGCGGTCCGGGGTGTCGAGAAAAAATGCTCCTGCATCACGTCACCAGAATCGAGACGATTTCATGCGGTTCGGCGACGAAGCGCACGATATTGCCGCGCTGCTCGAGCACGAGGGCGACTGCTTCCCGTTCGTCCGCGCGCACGCGATGCGCCGTCTTGACACCATTCGCGAAGCGCCAGGCCCCGGCCGCCTTCCGACTGGTTGCGTTGTAGCACCGCAGCACCGTCGGCGACCCGATTTGCGCCGGCTTCAGAGCCGTGTAGACCAGACCGGAACCCTCGAGCGCGATGCTGACGGGAGTGATGGTCAACGGCGCCGCGGCATCGCGCAGCCACAGACCGTGCAGGGGCAGGAACGCATCCTCCCAAAGCTGCGGCAGGACGTCACCGCGCTCGATGTCGCCGGCGCTCACCGGCACGATCGCCAGATCGATCCGGCTCGAGCCGATGGATTGCGCTGCGGGAATGGCGGTCGGCCAGCCGGCGTGACCGGGTCGCGTCGGCAGGTCGCCACGCGACAGATCGCCGATCGCCCGCAGCAGCGTAACCAGGAGATCCCCCCGTGCCGTGCACTCGTATTCGAAGCACGCGGGAGCGAGGACGGCGAGTCCGCGCGGACCGTGCGCCGCGGCAACGAAGCGGTGCGCTGGCGCCGTGCGAACGGGGGTCTCGCGCGCGGGTTGGGCGCCGTCCGGGGAGGCATTCACGGCCGGACGTTCGACCGCGCCGAACGGCGCACCGGCCGTCGCCGGCACGCCGCCCAGTCCGGTCATGAGGCGAGCGCGCAGGCGGTGATAGCGGTTGCGATTGTCGACGTCGAGAGTGACACGAACGATCGGACTGTCCGCGAACAGCTGCACGACGAGGCGCGCGTCGACTCCGCGCACAACCTCCCACCGCGCCTCCAGCGCGGCGACCAGTGGACCTCCCGCAAGCCGGCGCACGGCGATAGGGCCGCGGCTGGGCTTGATGCGATCGCGCACCGGCGGGCAGTAACTGTAGGCGTCGCCCGCATCGCCGCCATCCTCCAGGCGTAGCAGGTCTCCATAGCGCTCATTGCGCCGGCGGTCGTGCAACGTGAGGGCGCCATTCCGCTCGAGCGAGACCGCAACGAACCGATTTTCCAGCGTGCGGCCGCGGACGCGCACTTCCTCGCTGCGCGAGCGGGGCACCGGCGGGCCAGACGTCAGCGCGGCGATACCGAGCCCTGGCACCGACGGCGCGCGAAACGCGATGCGGACCTGATCCACTTCATCCTGGTCCGGATAATGGCGCGTCGCCTCGCGGCGCTCCTGCGCGGGCCGCTGCGCGAGCACCTGGACGGGAATCGCTCGGCCCTCGCGATCGTAGAGGCTGAACGGGCGATAGCCCGTGCCCTCTCGCGCCCGACGGCGACCTTCGCTCGGCGGGCCGACGAGCACGTTGCGACGAAAGACGGTGATGTCGGTGACGGTCACGCCGCCGCGCGCGCGCACCGCAGGATTCCACAGCACTAACCCCGGCGCAGTGCCGTCCGTCCGCTCGCGCTGCACGTCTGGATCGTGGCCGGCGAGATCCATCAGCGCGCCGCGTGTCAACTCCGCGGCGTACGCCGCGACCTCCGTGAGGCGATGCTCGGCCGCCGCCGCGACTGAGTCGGCGGTACACCCCGCGATCGTGTCATGGAACTGCGTGCGAATGAGCGTTCGCCAGGCCGCCTCGAGGATCGGGCGCCGATCTCGACCGCCCGAGAGCCGGACCAGGGCCGCCAGCGGCTCCGCGATGCGTTCCAACCACAACTCGATCTGCCCGTGCCGGCGTTTGAGCGGCGCGCGCGTGCCGTGCACGCCTTGCAACGTCCATGTGTAACCGTACGACCAGCGCAGCTCACCCTCGATGGGTGTCGCCGGCGTGCTCTCGGCGGCCTGAAAGAACTCGTCGAGTCGAGAGATGCGGAACGCGCTTGCGGGCTCGAGGTCGGCGAGCAGGTCGCGGAGTCGGGCGAGGGCGGGATGGGGCGCGTGATGATCGGCGCCCACGAACAGCGGAATGTGTTTGCCGGCGGCGCGCTGGACGAGTGTCGCACGCACTTGGGTCCACAGATCCGGCAACCGCGCCCCAGCGCCCGGTAGCGCGGCGCCGATCTCGTATCCCTCCGGCGGCAGGTGCCAGAGCAGAATCTCACGGCTGTCCCCGCCAGAGCCTCGCCAGCGAAAGAAGTCGCGCTCCTGTCCCGGCCGGCCCCCGAGGCCACGCCACAGGACGCCGTACTTCAGACCGAATTCCCGCGCCAGCGTGGGCAGCACGGCAGGATGGCCAAAGGCATCGGGGGAATACAGCACATCCAAACGCCCGCCGAGACGCTCCGCATCGGCGGCGCCCAGCAGGAGGTTGCGGATGAGTGACTCTCCGGAGGGAATCAGCTCGTCGGCCAGGACATACCAGGGCCCCACCTGGAATCGTCCCGTCTTCACGAGCGCCTTGACGTCGCCCTCACGCTCGGGGCGCGCGCGGAGATAGTCCTCGACGATCACCGTCTGGCCGTCGAGCAGAAACGTCCGGAAGCTCGCGTCTGTCTGAAGCCGGTCGATGAGCTCATCGAGCATCGGGATCAGCCGGGCGTGAAAGGCGGCGCGCGGGAGGTACCACTCCCGGTCCCAATGCGCGTGCGGTATGAGATGAAAGATGAAGGTGGTCGTCACGGCATCAGCTGTGACAACTCCGCGAGACTGGAGAGGTGCACGTGGGCCACGCGGCGTTCGCGCGCGAGCAGTGCGCGCACATCGCCGCGCGCCTGCGCGTGATGCAGCTGGCCGAAGGTCCAGCCCATCTCCGGAATCTCGACGTCTTCGCGGATGTCGGTGGTGATCACCAGGAAGAGGCCGCTGTCGGGTCCGCCCTTGTGCAGCTGCCCCGTGGAGTGCAGGTAGCGGGGGCCGAAGCCGAGCGTCGTCGCGCACCCGAGCGTCCGGCCCCAGGCGGCGCGCAGGTTTTGAAGCTGGCCAAAGACATCGGGTGTGGGCGGGACGTAGGCGAGAATGGCGAGATAGTCGCGTGGACGATACGCGTTTCGGAGTTGCACAGGCGTGAGGGTTGGGAGGGGCGCAGCATGCTGCGCCCCTCCACCCGATTGGCCCGTCAGCTCGGCGCGCGCCAGCCGCTTCGCCTCCTCGACGTCGGGCTGATCGAACGCGTTGACGCCCAGGCGTTCACACAGCGCCGCGGTGGCGTACTCCCAACGCTGGAACTCGACGCCGAGGTCGAGGGGATCGGCGGAGAACATCTCCGGACCGGCAGTTTGCGAATCCGGGAGCGCGGCGCCGACGGGGGGGCGATCCTGCACGATCGGAATCACGCCGCGACCGTCTTTGCCGGAGCTCTCGGCGATGAGCTGCTCGATCCACGAGGCGAGCGCGGCGATCGGGGGCGGAGGGCTCACGCGCAGTTTGTCACGGCCAGCCCGGGCGCGATCGGCGATCGCCGTGCCCATCGCTTGGGCCGCCGGAATATCCACGCGGCGCGTTCGCTCGAGCAGGGTGCGGCCGTCGAGTCCGCTCAACGCCGCCGGCACCATTCCGATCGCCGTGAGCGCAGAATAGCGGCCGCCCACGTCCGGTGGATGTGGGATGACCGCGCGGAACTTCTGCCGGCGCGCGATCTCGGCGAGCGGAGTGCCGGTCTCGGTGATGGCGATGAACTGGTCGGGCCGCGCCCGCGCGGCGAAATATCGACAGAACGCGAGCGTCTCGATCGTGTTGCCGGACTTGCTGGAGATGACGAAGAGCGTCCGCGCGAGGTCCGGACCCTGTCCCGCGGCGCGCACGGCCTCGGGATTGGTGCTGTCCAAGACCTGCAGGCTCCTGACCCCAAACGTCTCCGCGAGCACGTCGGCGACGAGACTCGAGCCGCCCATGCCACAGACGAGGGTGCGGGAGAGCCCGTCGGCTCGGACGGCCGCCGCCAGCGCGGTGTGGTCATCCCACTGCGCCAGCGATTCCTCCGGTGCACGCATCCAGCCGAGCAGATTCATTGGCGGCCAAACATAATGCGCATAAGTTAGGCTCGGAGAGTCCTCCCGATGATGCCGCTGAGCCGCCGCGCTCGCGTCCTGGCCAGCGTCGCCGGTCTGTCGCTGCTGGCGATGGTGCTCCGCTACGCGTTCCCCGCGAATGCGCGGCGCACCGTTGTCCTCATCAGCGATCTCTCCTGGACGTGGGCCGCCGCCTTCGCGGCGTACGCCTGCTTCGCATCCTCCCGCTGGGTCACCACATCGGAGCAACGCCGCGCGTGGCGCTGGATCGGCGCCGGCTGCGCGTCGTTCTTCACCGGGCAGCTGGTGTGGAACTATTACGATCTCATTCGCGGCGCGCCGCCGTATCCCTCCCTGGCCGACGTCGGATTCCTCGGTTTGTACGCGTGCCTGATCGCGGGTCTCGTGACGCTGGTCCGCGGCCAACCCGCGCGCCGCACCGATCCCGAGCTCGTCCTCGATACCGTGCTCGTGACGTTCACGGTCGGCGCCCTTGCGTACGAGTATCTGCTTGAGCCACTGCTGACCGCCGGCGCGCCGGTCTCCGCCGCCGCGCTCGTGACGAGCATCGGTTGGTCGATCGGCGCCGTCACGGTGCTGTGGATGATTCTGATGCAGATGCTGCGCCGCCCGGTGTTCCCGGCCGCCACGGCGGCGCTCCTGCTGCCGGCCGTGATCGCATTCGTGATCGGCGACCAGGTCTACGCCGTGGTCGCGCTGCGGGGCACGTACCAGGCCGGCGGATCGCTCGACCTCACCTGGGACGTCGGGTTGCTGCTGATCGCGGCCGCCGCCGCCGTCGCACCCGACTACGCGCAGCATCTCCAGCGCGGGCGCTCGCCGACCACCGAGTCGAGCACCGCGGCACGCTTCATCGCTCTGGTCATCGGCCTGGCCGCTATGACCGGAATGGCGATCGGCGCCGTGCTGCACGCCGCGCCGGAGCCGGACGAGGCCGTCATCATCGGCATCGGGATGGCGATCATCGCCGCCCGCGTGCTCTACTCCCTCGGCGTGAGCCGACGCTACGCGCAGATCCTCGAGGATGAAGTGGCCAACCAGACGCGCTCGCTTATGAGCTCGCTGGGAGCGACGGCATCGGCCGAGCGCAATTTGCGTCTGCTGATGGAGGCCGTCCCGGAGGCGATTACGGTGGTGGACCGTGACGGCCACGTCCTCGACGAGAATGCGGCCGGTCGGACGCTCGTACACGCGTTCCCGGGGGAAGCGAACGCCGGCGGGAAGCGAGCGGGCTTCGGGTGGCTGGAAGGACCCGCCTCCCGCATCGCGCGGGAGAACCTCGCGGCGGCGTTTGACGGCGAGCTGCGGCGCTTCGAGGTGCCGTTCCAGCGGCCCGACGGCAGTGAGGGGACCGGCCAGGTGCTGCTCGCGCCGGTGCGCGAGGCCGGGCGCATCCCGAAGGTTCTCGCGCTCATCCGCGACATCACGGACCAGCGGCGGGCCCAGACCCAGCTGCAGCAGGCCGAGAAGCTCGCCGCCCTGGGACAGCTCGTGAGCGGGGTAGCGCACGAGATCAACAATCCCGCCGCCATCATCTCGGGGTTCGCACAGACCCTGCTGCTCGATCAGCTCACACCGGAGCAGCGCGAAACAGTCCAGATGATGTACGACGAGGCGACGCGCATCGGCCGGATCACCTCCAACCTGCTCGCATTCGCCCGCGCGGGCAGCAAGGAGCGCACGCTGGTCGAGCTCAACGAAATCGTGCGCCGGACGTACGCGCTGCGCTCCTACCATCTGACCACGCTGAACATCACGGTGAACCTCGAGCTCGAAGACGCGAACCCGAAAGCGTGGGCGAATGGATCGGAAGTGCAGCAGATGCTGCTGAATCTGCTCATCAACGCCGAGCAGGTGTTGACGACCATGTCAGGCCGGCGGGCGATCACGATCCGCACCGCGCTCGCCGGTGACGAAGGCGCCTTGCTGGAGGTGGCCGACACCGGCCCCGGCATCCCGACCGACATTCAGGACAAAATCTTCGATCCGTTCTTTACGACCAAGCCGGAGGGCGCGGGGACGGGGCTCGGGCTCTCGATTTGCTACGGCATCGTCCACGACCACGGCGGCCGCATCTCGGTTCACTCAGTCCCCGGACAAGGCGCGACGTTCAGCATCGCCTTGCCGCGCGACGCGCGCGCACGCCCGCGCACGACCCCCCCGCCGATGCCCGTGCCCGCCGAAGCCCGCGAGCCGGACGGGAAACTCTCCGTGCTGCTGATCGACGACGAAGAGGGGCTGCGCCGGGCGGTCGTGAGTTTTCTGAAGCGCCGCGGCATGCACATCGTGGCGGTGGAAGATGGCGGCGATGCGTTGCGGGTCCTGCGGCGCGAGCGCTTCGACGTGATCGTATCGGATGTTCGGATGCCCGGCATGAGCGGCGGCGAGTTTCTGGAGCGCCTCCGCCGCGAGTACCCGGCCATGGTGAACCGGCTGATCTTCACGACCGGCGACACCTTCGCCGCGGACACGTCCACCTTGCTGCGTGACGCCGGTGTGCCGTCGCTGGTGAAGCCGTACGATTTCTCCAAGCTGGAAACGGTCCTGCGCGAGGTCGCCGAGTCGGCTAGAACCTCGATTTGAGCCGAAGTTCCAACCCATCCCGTCCGATCCCGTTTGCGGTGGGCGCCAGCGTGAAGCGCAGCGGTTCCGCATCGACGGCGAGCGCATCGAGCACTCGCTCGTCGACCGACAGCTCATAGTCACCCGGCTTGACGCCCATCAGATAAAACCCGCCGTCGTTGAAGGTCACCAGCGTGCGCTGGACCCCCCGCTGGCGGTCGGTCAGAATGAGCGTGACACCGCCGACCCCCCCCCCGGAACCGCTGCGCACGACACGCCCCTCGATAACACCCGCCTCGACCACCGGGATCTCGAGACTCCGGAACCGGTTTGGACCCGGCACGATGCTGGTCCGCGCGAACAACGGCACCAAGAGCGGCGACTCGAGCGAGAGCGAGTCGAGGCTCACCATGACGGGCTCGAACGGCACGAGGTCCCAGACGTGATACGCCCCGGCAGAGTCGGTCCGCGCGGACAGTGACCCGATGAGCACGCGCGCGTTCACGATCGCCGGCTCGCCGGGGTCGCGGATGCCGTTGGCGTTGACGTCGAGGTACACGCGGCCCGACAGTCCCGAGCGCTCCAGCGAAGGACCAGGCGCGACGCCGAGACGGTCGGTGCGGCGGTCCCACAGCACTGATCCCTGCACGAACTGCGTCGCGTTCACCGGCTGCCCCGGTGGCGCCGATACGGCGGTGACACTCCGCAGGGCCGAGAAGTACGATGTGATCGTGACGGTGTAGGTGGGCCCGGCGTCCCCCCGCATCCAATGGGCGCCGACTTCGAGCCGCACACCGCGCGCGACGGGATGGGCCGCGAACGCCGACCAGGACGCCAGGCCAGCCTGGCGTTCCACTTCGGTGTTGGTGCGCACCAGCGTCTGACTGAGGAAGGCCCCCCAGCGTGGCCGCGGCATCATGAAGGTCGACAGCCCCACGAACTCGCGGTCACCGATGGCCGGGCCATGTTCGGTACGCGCATAGGGGAGGATCCGCACTTCGTCCGTTTGCAGCGACGCGCCGAGGCGCGTCCGCGTCAGCACTCCGACGTCGCTTTGGATCCGCTCGAGCCGGCCGTCGAAGAAGAAGAAACCGTGGCTCGTGGCGGGCCGCCAGAAACCAGTGAGCGTCATCTGGTTGCGGAGGCCCGGCACGGCGAGGACGGAGGCCGAGTCGTGCGCGAAATGCACGTACTCCCCTTCGAACCGCAGATCGACGGAGGGCTCGTACCGGAGCGCCCCACGCACGAAGCCGGCACCGACGAGCTCGCTTTGTGTCGACCAGGCGTTGGTCGGGTTGCCCACGAGCGCCACGTAGGGGTGCGTGCGATCGGGCAGTGAATCGCGCCAGAATTGATCGACGCCGCCCTGCACCGTCCACCGCCGGTTCGCCCCATATCGGAGATCGAGATTCGCCGTCGCGTTGCAGGTGAACGACGGCTGCGGACAGCGGCCACCGGAGAGGCCGTACTCGAACTGCCGCGCGGGAAGCAGCTCGTTCAATACACGGTAGGTCCGGTTGAACTCGCGGATCTCACCGAACGGGCCGTACGCCACAAAATCGACGGGATTCTCGCCGTAACGCACCGGCAGATCGATTGCGAAGCCGCCGCTCGCGTTCGCGGAATCGAACGCGACAAGCTCACCGCCGCGGTATGCCTCCACCGACCAGCCCGGCTCGAGACTCCCGGCGTAGCGGAGCGAGCCGACGAGCGACGGGCGGACGAACGGCGCGTTGGTGATCGCGATGCCCTCGAGCGGGCGCGAGCGCGGGCCCGACGACGGCGCGTCGCCGAGATGCAGCTGCTTCACCCAGCGATTCTCGCGCCACACGCCGGTCCACGACGCGTCAATGTGCACGCGACCGAGCTCCGCCGGTCCCACGCTTTGCCCGAGCATTTCGAGCGAGCCGCCGCCGACGTCGGCGCCGACCCCGAATCCGTACGTCGATCCCGCGAACGGATCGCTCGAGGGTGAAAAGAGCGAGTAGTCGATGACGACGCCATCCCACGACGGCCGCTGCAGGCCCAGCGTGACGTCAGGTCGCATCCCGTCCGGACGCCGCAAGTACGCCTCGCGAGCGGCTTCGCGGCGCAGGCGAACCGCGATCGGCAGCGTGCTCGGATCGACGACGGTCGCCGTCAGGTCCGACCAATCCACGACGAACATCACGCCGAGCAGGTCGCCCAATCGCTCGCTGCCCACATACAGCTCGGGCGTCTCGAATCGAATGAATTCGCGCTCGATGCGCACGCGACGATCGCCGTATTCCATCGAGTCGCTGCGTGGATCGATCACGATGCGGCGGTTTCCAGGGTCGACGGTCGCTTCCAGCCGTCCATCCGGCGTCAGCCGGTGACGGATCTCGGCGAGCTGAAAAAACTGCGACAGCGGCAGCAGGACCTCGGACCGGACGCGATAGGCCTGCAGGGTCGTGCCCGTAATCCGGCCGATCCGGAGATCGACGACGACCGCTTCCGGTGCAGTATCGCGAGGAGCCTGTTGGGGGGGGGGCGAGGGGGGCGACACGTGCAGCGCGGCCACCAGCAGGAGAGGCGCCTGCACGAGGAACATGGGTTACTGGTAGACGAGCGAGACGATGACGTTGCCCTGGTAGATCCCGGGCTTGGCCGCGACAGCAGGCGCGACGGTGCCGCCGATCCAGACGTACATGGTGGGATTCGCCGGTGGCCCGAACCGCCCGACGGAACCGAGCGCAGGGTTGAACACGGTGCCGCCCACCGGATTGTTCGTGGAGCGTCGCCAGATCGCCGCGAGCGCACTGAACGCAATCGGCATGGTGGAGCCCGGCAGCGCTTGAATGTTGGTCAGCTGGGTCGGCAGCGTGAAGCTGATGATCACGAACGCGTTGGCGCTGCCGCTGACTTGCCACTCACCGGCATTCACCGCCGTGGGCAAGATCGTGCTGGGAACGCCCTTGATCACCGTCCCAAAGTTCAGGTCGCGCAGCGTGGAGATCGTCATCCCCACGGTGACGACAACGGCGTCGGCCGATACCGAAGAACCGGCCTGGGCGGCCGCGCGCGCGGCCAACCCGACGCACAGCGCCAACACGAGCGCCTTTCTCACGGAACGACCAGCCGCACCGAATCGCGAACCGCGGGAGCCTTCAGCACCACCATCGGATCGAGATCCTCGCGCTCGGCGACGACTTCGTAGCGCAGCCAGTATCGCCCGCGCGGTAATCCGGGCTGGGGAATCGCGCTCGCCAGACGCGGCTGCATCGCGATGTACACCCCAATGGGGGACGCAAACGTCGTCACGACCGAATCACCGACGCGCTGCGCATGGACGGCACCCGTCGAATCCACCAGCGTTTCGCGAATCATCCCGATGAAGGCCGCGTTGCCGCGACGCTCGAGCTTGCTCCGGGTGATCAGCGAATCCCCGACGATCTGTGCAGTGACCTGAGACAGCGTCACCCCCGTACTGACGGGACCCTTGCGGTAGTTCACACCAATAATCGTGCGGACCTCGAGGGTGAGGCCGACCTGAATCGCCGTCGTGTCGGCGACGCCGGTGATGGGCACGCGTCCTGCCTGCGCCGCGATCACGAGGCGGAGCCAGTATTCCCCGTCGGGTAGACCGGCCGGCGGGCGGGCCAGGAGCCGCACCGTCTGACGCTCGCGTGGTCCGACCGTCAACCGGCGCGGGAAAGCCTGAATCCACCCGAGGGCCGAGACGGTCGAATCGCGCCTCAAGGTGTCGAGCATGATCCGGCCGGTCGAATCGGTGGTGGGATATCCGAAAATCGTCGAGATCGCCACTTCGACAGGTTCGGTGCCGGGATTGTACAGCAGCACGGACCCGCTGCGCAGGCGGTGATCGATGAAGACCGCGTGCGGCGCGACCATAACACCCTGCGCCGCCAGCGAGGCGGTGCCGAGAGCGAGCGTGACGGCGATAGCGAGCGTGCGCATCATAGCACCGTGACCGTGAGGATGAGTGTGGCCGTGTATGCCCCGGCGCGCTGGTTCGTCGTCGGATTCGCGGTGGCACCGACAAAGACGGACGCACGACCATTATTCGGGACCGTCGCCGTGAACGGCTGCTTCGGATCGAATCCCACCTGGCTCCCAATCGCTTGTGTCGCCGAAAAACCCGCGTCACCCGCTCCAAAACTGATCGGCATCAGCGCGCCGCCCGGGCCGGTCATCGCGACCGGCAGCACAAACGTGAGTAGCACGGGACCCTTGGGCCCTCTAATGTCGATCTGTCCGCTGTTGGCGGGGTCGGTCCGCAACACGACGCGTGGCACGCCCGGCAGGACGGCACCGAACGTCACGCCGCGGATACCCGTCACCGTGAGCGCCCTGCCCTGCGCGCGAAGCGGCACGGCCAGCAGCACCACGGCGATCACGACCCACCACTTCCGTTTCATGGTTTGCACGCGTCTCCTCGCGACAGCGCCGGCAGAGGAATTTGCATCCCCTGCCGGCGCGCCATCAGCCCGACGCCAAAGACTCCTAGCTTAGTAGACCACCGTCATGACGATCGAACCCGTGTAGACGCCCGCCGCCTGGTTCGTCGCCGGCTGCACCTGCGCGCCAATCCAAACCCACAGCTGGCCGGATGCGTTCAGGCTCGGGCTCACGCCCACCGACGGAGGAAAGCCAATCCCACCGGTCTGCGTGCTGTTCTGAGCATGCACACCAGCGTAGCTCACGATCGGCATGGTGTTACCACCAGAACCGAGCGTGGCGGGGAGCGTGAACGACAGGGTTACCTGAGTGCTTGCCTGGCCGCTGATGTCAAAGCGGCCGGCGTTCGCGAGGTCCATAGCTACGACCGTCTTGTTCACGCCCGGGAACACGTTCCCGAAGCTCAACTGCTGAGCGCCAACCACGTTGATCGGCGTCTGCACGGTTGCCGTCGCCGTGATGCTGGCGTTGTTCGTCTGGGCCTGGAGCGTCGTGCCCGTCAGAACGAGGGCGGCAACGACCAGGGACAGCTTCGTGATGCTGCGCATTCGGACTCCTATGTTTTGTGTCGAGCTTTTGATCAGTTGGAGTGCCATTCGGCGCCTCCACGCTTCGGAAGCAATGTCATGGCAAGGCTTATGCCAACCGACAATTTCCTGTTCGCTGTCAAATTCTTTGACGCAGTCGAGTGGAAATAGCGGAAGCCAAAATAGGACTTGGAGTTAGCGAACGCAAGCGAGAACGAGTGTCAGAATTATTGACGGTGTTGGGGGCGGGACTGAGCCGGCAAGAATTATTCAAGTTATCGCAGCATAAAGCATTACGTCGTTACAATTGCCCGGCACGCCGCCTGCCTTAGTGAGGAGCCGAAATCCAACGGTAACTCACTCAGGGGAGCAGGCAATGCGGTTCGGGATCGTAGCGGTTCTGGTGGTTGGCGCGCTGTCGCTGATGGGGCGGGATGCAGAAGCCCAAGCTCGTGGCACCCTGCAAGCAACCGCGACCGTGGTCGACACCCGCCAAGGCTTTGAGGCTATCTCGGCCGTCCGGCAGGCGGTTAGCGCTTCCAGAATCGAGAGCCAGCATGCTGTCGCGACAGTGGCGCAGATTTCGACCGAGCGCCCCGCCTCGAAGCCGAGCACGATGATCGTGACGGTCGACTTTTCGAGGAACTAGCTACAGGCCGAGCCGCACCGAAATCACTTCCCCATCTGCATTGAAAACCGGACTCCCCGACGATCCGCCGGTCGTCATCCCGTCGAATTGGATCAGGTCCGCGGTCACGCGCGACAGGATTCCCGCGGTCATCGATGTGCGGACGATGGAGGTACGATCGCGCGCCGTCCGCGATTCGCCGGCGACCAATCTTCCGCCGCGCGTCGGTGCCGACCTCCTCACGAACCGCCTTCATCAAGGCCGTCGTGCGCTTCGCCTACGGGTGCCCTGGACGCCCCGCGAGGTCGTCGCGCATCGTGTAGGGATGGACAACCTCGCCCATGCCCTCGTCGGCGCCGCGCTCGGTCGTGCGGTCGCAGATCGCCACGTCGCTCGCGCGGGTCTGATCGGTGCCATTGCCGCCAACATGCCGGATTGGGCCGAAACGTTTACGGGTTACTGGGGATGGTCCCGCGCCGATTTTCTCGTTCATCATCGCGGCATCACGCATTCGCTCGTTGCTGCGCTCGTGCAAATCCCCGCGCTCATCCTGATCATCGGACTCATCGCGTGGGCGTGGACGCGCTGGCGCGGCTCCGGCTCCATCCCACCCTGGCGCTGGCTCGCGCTCTGCGTGGCGATCACGTTTCTCAGTCACCTATTCATGGACTGGCAAGGTTCGTACGGTTGGCGCCCGTTTCTCCCCTGGAGCAGCAGGTGGTACTACCTCGATTGGGTCGCCATCGTCGATCCGTTCTTTTGGCTGTTGCCGTTGGTCGCGCTCGCCTGGGGCAGCGAGCGCCACTGGATACCGCTCAGCGGAGTCCTGGTGATTGGCGGCTTCATCACCATCTTGCTCGTCTGGCGCCACGATGTCGTCGCGTCCTGGGTGGTCGCGCTCGCCGGTGCCATCGGTGTAGTCGCGATCATCGGATGGGTTCGCTACTGGTTCGGCCCAGTCGCGCGGCAGCGCGTTTCTGCGCTCGCGTTGGTGCTTCTTGTCGTGTACACCGGCGCGCAGGCAGTCGTGGCGGGAAGTCGCAAACGGGGGATCCAACAGGCCGCCGCGCTTCGCTTCGGCACCGGAGCGTCATGGGCGGCGCTCACAAATGTGGGTCAACCGTTTACGTGGGAAGCGATCTATGCCAGCGCCGACACCGTCGCGAGTGACGACTGGCAGATCGCACGGCATCTGCGCCAACCGGCCGTCGTGCACGCCGTCACCGACACGCCGGACGGCCGCGCCATCGCGCAGTTCGCTCGCTTTCTCGCGGCCGAAGTGGACACGACCGATGCTACGATCTATCTCCGCGATGCGCGTTACGCGCGTGCGGGACGCAGCGGGTGGACGGTGATGAGTATCAGGATGAAGTGAACTTGCGACCGGAGCGCCGGTCCCGCGACTGCCGACGCGGCTGCAACGAGCGGCGCTCCACGCGGCTGCGGCGTTCCGTGCGGCCCCGCCGTTCGACGACGACCGGGACCTGGCGCCCGCGGCGCTCGGTGACGCGTCGATCCAGCCCGGAGCGCCGATCGGGCCGCACGCGGCGCTCGACCTGATGGCGGGTGGGGCGGTGCTCGCTTTCCATCCACACGAATCTGCCGCATCGCCGAAATTCGTGCCAGCCGAACTCACCCACTACATTTCTCGCCCGTGACCACGCCAGACCGGCGGTCGACGCCTCCCAGTGTGACGGCCGTCACCAGCGCTTCCACGCAGACTCCGCCCGCGGGTCTGCTCGACGACGCGCTGCGGGCGCTCGAGCCGACGTTCCGGCTCGACAACCTCGTGGCGCTGTCGTCCGATCGCGCGTTGTATCACGGCTGGGACCGATTGCTGAAGCGGTCCGTCTCGATCCGCGTGCACCTCGCCGCTGAAGCGCCGGGCCGCGCGTGGTTCATGCGCGAGACCGAAACGCTGGCGCAGCTCGACCATCCGGCGATCCGGCATGTGTATGCCGCCGGCGAGATCGCTTCGTTCGCGTATCGCACCGCGAACTGGATCGAAGGCGAAAGCCTCGCCGACGCGCTGCGCCGCGGGCCCCGCCCGATTCCACAGGGTATGTCGCTGATTCGAGATCTCCTGGCCGCCCTCGAGCACGCGCATGCGCGCGGCATCATCATGCGCCGCATCGTCCCCTCGACGCTGATGATCAACACCGGCGGCCAGGGCGTCATCACCGACCTGCGCTATTCCAACTGGTGCCTGCCCTACCTGCCGCCGATGCAGGCCGACGATGCGGGCGCGGCGTACATGGCGCCTGAGGTCCGCGCCGGCGAGCCGGGGGAGCCCGCCAGCGACGTGTACACGGTCACGGCCAACATCTACGCGGCGCTCACGGGCAACGCGCCCGATCTCGATCCATCCCAGATCGTGCCGCCACGCCAGCTGCGCCAGGCCGTCCCGGCGGCCGTCGAGCGCGTCATCGTGCGCGCGCTGTCGCGTGTCCCCAAGGACCGGTATTACACGGCGACGGAAATGCTGGAGGACTTCGTGAGTGACGCCGGCACATTCCAGGTGCTCGCCGCCGCTCCTGCCGTCACCGAGTCGGGTTTCGAGCGGCGGCTGCGGCGGGCACTCGGCGACGATTACGAGCTGCTCGAGGAGATCGGCGCCGGCGGCTTCGGGCGAGTGTACCGCGCGCGGGATCTCGCGCTCGAGCGGGACGTGGCGATCAAAGTCCTACATCCGGCGCTCACCGCGGATCCCGGCGTCGTGGAGCGCTTCCGGCGCGAAGCGCAGCTCGCGGCCCGGCTGCGCCATCCGAACATCGTCGCCATCCTCGACATTATGGGACGCGCGGGACTCACCTGGTACACCATGGAATACGTCCCCGGTTCGAACCTGGCGCAGGTGATCCAGCGCCACGGGACCTTTTCCCTGGATCAAACCGAGCGACTGCTCAACGAGGCACTGTCGGCGCTCGAGCACGCCCACAGCGTGGGTCTGATTCACCGCGACCTAAAACCGGAAAACATGCTGATCGACCCGGACGGCCGGCTGCGCATCACCGATTTCGGCCTCGCGCTGGCGCTGCGCGGCGGGGCGCGGTTCGGCGGTGCGACGTCGCGCAGCGGAACGCCGCAGTTCGCCGCGCCGGAGCAGCTCCTGGGCGAGCGCGTCGACCAGCGAGCGGACCTGTACTCGCTGTCCGCGGTCGCCTACTTTGCGTTGTTAGGCAGGCCGCCGTTCAGCGGGAAGACGCCCGAGCAGATTCTCGCGAAGCAGACGACCGACGACGTGCCACCACTCGCCGCCGAGCGACGCGACGTGCCGCGGGAGGTCGAGGATGTGCTGCGGCGGGCCCTGCGCAGTGAACCTGCCGAGCGGTTCCACTCGGCGAGCGCGTTTCACGCGGCCGTGAGAGGCGCGTTTGGAGGATTTCTGCGGCGCCTGGCCGCGCTGTTCCGACCGGAGAGCTAACCAAGCGGAGGTTCTCATGCGTCTGTGCTACGGGCTGTTCCTCGTGTTCCTCGTTGCCTGCGGTTCCAGTACGTCGTACTCGAGCAACCCACCCCCACCGCCACCGCCAGCCCCTCCCCCTGCGCCCAATAGCGTCTTTGTCGCGGTCTCGAACTTTCAATTCACCCCCGACACTGTGAAGCTCACCGTGGGAACCCCGGTGCGATGGACGAATGAGGGCAGCGTGTCGCACTCCGTGACATCCGACAGCACGGGTTCATTCAACAGCGGGACGCTGTCCAACGGAGGCGTCGATCAGTACGGGATGCCATATGCCGGCTCGACCTATGACCGCACGTTCGCAACGGCAGGCACGTACCCCTATCACTGCTCGTTCCATCGGCAGATGAAGGGGGTCGTGATCGTCTCGAATTAGCCTCAGCGCCAACGAAAGATCTTGAGGGCAACCACGAAGCTCACGGCACCCCACGCCACCACGATGGCGATCGGGGTGCCGAGCGTCGTAATCGCCGCGCCGTCGATCATGACGGCGCGCAGCGCGTCGTTGAGGGCGGTGAGCGGCAGCGCTTTCACGAACGGAATCATCGCGTTCGGGAAGCGCGAGTAGGAGAAGAAGGTCCCCGACAGAATCCACATCGGCAGCATCACGAGGTTCATCAACCCCGACACGCCCTCGATCGTCCTCGCGCGGCTCGCGACGAGGAGGCCGAGGCCGGCGAAGGCGAACGAGCCAAGCAAGGTGATGCCCCCGAGCGAGGCGAACGATCCGCGCACCGCGACGCCGAACAGCAGCCACCCGAACCCCACAAGCGCCACGACTTCCACGATCAGAAAGACGAGCCGCGAAAGAATGAAGCTCAGCAAGTAGTGGCTGCGGCGCATGGGTGTCGCCATGTAGCGCTTCAGCAGCTTGCGCTGGCGCGCCTGGACGACCGAAAACCCGACGCCCCAAATCCCACTGCCCAGCAGGTTCATCCCCAGCAAACCGGGAATAAGGAAATCGATGTAGCGCGACCCGGGCGCGACGGCACGGTCGTCCCGCACGGCCACCAGGTCTGTGCGACCGCGCGCACGCTGTAACACATCGTCGACCTCGAGGCGCGCGAGACCGCTCTCGGTGCGGGTCGAGTCGTAGCGATAGACGACAGGATCGCCCGGAACCACGACCAGCGCGACTCGACCGGTCTTGAGGCGTAGCCGCGCAGTGGCCGTATCGAGCACCGTGGCGATGAGGCGAGGCGAGGAGTCGAGCGTCGCGGCCAGGGCGCTGTCGCCGATCCCCGCCACCACTCCCACCTGCAACTTCCCGGGACCGGTGTTGCGGAAGGCGAGGCCGAGCGCGAACGCGAGCACGATCGGAAAGCCGAAGACCCAGAACACCGCCTCCGGCTCGCGGTAAAACTCGCGCATGCGCGACAGGGCGAGCTGATACATCGGATGCTCACGTATCACGGAGCTGCCGTCCGGTGAGCGCGACGAAGACGTCGTCGAGCGAGGCGTGATGCGTGGTGAGCAGCGACAGCTCCACACCGCGCTCTCGAAGCAGCGCGAGCAACGCGGGGAGGGCGCGGTGCAGCTCTACGACCGTGAGCGAGACTCCGTCGGGACCCGTCCGCACCGCCGACACACCCCCCATTTGTCGCAAGACCTCGACCAGATCGTCCGCAATCCCGCCCTCCGCCAGCGCGAAGTCCACCACGTGGTCCGCGCCCAGCGACGCAATCAGCTCCTTGGGAGTTCCCTGGGCGATGATCTTGCCGTGATCCATGATCGCGACGCGATCGCAGAGGCGCTCGGCTTCCTCCATATAGTGCGTCGTGAGCAACACCGTCCCGCCGTCCGCACGGAAGCGGCGGATGATTTCCCACAGCTGCCGGCGCGACTGCGGATCCAGGCCGGTCGTCGGCTCATCGAGGAACAACAGCTCGGGTTTGCTGACGAGCGCGCACGCGACCGCGAGCCGCTGCTTCTGCCCGCCCGAGAGGGTCACGACGCGCGCCTTGCGCTTTTCCTCGAGCCCGACGAGCGCGAGCACCTCGTCAACCGTGTGCGACTGCCGGTAGAACGACCGGAACAGCGCCAGCACCTCGCCGACCTGGAGCTTGTCGGCGAGCTGGGTTTCCTGGAGCTGAATGCCGAGGCGCTCGCGCAGCGCCCGTCCGGCGGCGCCGTCGCGCCACGGCGTGCCGAGGATCTCGACCTCACCCGAATCCGGGAGCGTCAGCCCCTCGAGGATTTCGATGGTAGTGGTCTTGCCGGCACCGTTGGGTCCGAGCAGTCCAAAGCATTCGCCCGCTTGGACGACGAGATCGAGACCCGCAACGGCGACGACGTCCCCGAACCGCTTGGTGAGCGTGCGACAGTTGATCGCTACGATGGTTTCTTCTCTTTGTCTTCTTTGTCTTTTTCGGGAGTCGCGTCGTGCGCCGCCTTGAGCGCCTGGTCGAGCTGCATGGTCATGCTGCTCACACCATCTGCCAGCGCACGCACCTTCATGTTGAGCCCCGTCCCTGACCGGCCCGCCACGACCGCCAGTTGACCGGCCACGTCGGGGAGAGTGCCGAGATTCGCCGTAAGCGCGCGCTGGCGCATGTGCGACAGCTCGCGCGCGATGTTTCCGCAGATGCCGTTGATGATCTTCGGGTTCGCGGCGCGGTTCGATTCGAGCTCGGCGACCAGCTTCTTCACGTGATCCACCGTCCGCACGTAGTGCTGCAACTCCTCGATGCGGCGGATCTGCGTGGCCGACTGCTTCTGCACCACGCCTAGTTTCTCGGCGCGAGGATGTCGGTCCGGGCGTGACCGTCTACGAGGGAAAGCGGCGTCACCCCCAGCAGCACGCCAAGCGTCGGCGCGATGTCAACCGTGTTCATGCGCCCGGCAAACGACCCGCGGCGCACACCCCGACCCCAGAAGATGATCGGCACGTGCGCGTCGTCCTCCGACGGCTGGCCGTGCATCGCGATCGGCAGGTTGGGAACGTCCCAGACCGAGCCGGGCTGCAACGTCACGGTGAGGACGACGCCGGCGTCAGGAGCGAGATGGTGGATCCAACGCCGCGCTACCGGATCGGACGCCGTGTCGGCACGCGACAAGTCGGCGGGTCTGATCACCCGCGCGACGCCCTGGATCCGGACGATGCGCGCGGTAAGGGCGTCGAGGACGCTGTCGGTCTTGATTCCCAACGCGGCCAGGCGGCCGTTGTCGCGCAAGAACAGCATGCCGGTGTCGAACTCCAGCCACTCGCGCGAAGGGGGTCCGCCGCCCCCGCTCGCCAGGCGGTCGAGGTCCCGATTGATCGCGGTGATCAGCGTGTCGAGCCCGACGCGATAGGCCGCTCCGCCGGTCTTCGCCCGGGTCCGTTCCGGGTATGAGGTCACACCGTGATCGGCGGTCAGCACGACCACGAAATTGTCGCGCCCCACGCGATCGGTGAGCCGCTTCAGGAACCAGCCGAGATAGTGGTCGAGGCGCAACACCTGATCGTGGATCTCGCGGGAGTCAGGGCCGTACGCGTGACCGACGGCATCAGTCGTGGACAAGCTGACTGCGAGCACGTCGGTGCCCCCGCCTCTGCGGCCGAGCCGCAGCGCCTCGAAGCCCTCGAGCGCGAACAGCAGCGTGAGCGAATCCATGGCGGGGACGCCAGCGATCGCCGCGGCGGCGCTAATGCTGTCGGCGGGCAGCCGGTGGGGGAAAACCACGTCCGCCCCCCCGTTTTCCCAAACCTCATTGTCCGGTTCCCTGTAGGCGCTGTCCGGAAGCAGCAGCGTCCACGACGTGCTGGCCGCCTTGAAGGGCAACCGCCGGGCGTTGAACGCCTGCACCCAGGAGGGCAGCGTGTCGGCGTAGTAGCGGCTCGTGGTGAACAGACCCGACTGATACCAGAACACCTGCTGTTTCGCCTGACCGAGAGGGAGAATCGCGCCCCGATCCTTGCGGCTGACCGATAGTGCGCGATCCGCCGGATCCGACGCTTTCAGCCAATCGAACAGCGTCGTGCCGCGGAACCGCCGGGGCGAGGCGCCCGGGCCGGTGGTGCCGAGCAGCGGCGCCAACGAATCCTGCACGCCCTCCGAATTGCGGATGATGCCGGTGTGCGCGGGCCACATGCCGGAGAGGATCGTCGCATGCCCCGGCGCCGTTTCGGTGACGGCGTGATCCTGATAACCGTCGGTCAAGAACGCGCCTTCGTTGGCGAGCTGCGCCAGGCCACCGGTGAGCTGGCTTCTCCAGCGCGAGAAGTAGTCAGGGCGAAGCTGGTCGACGGTGATCACGACGATCAGCTTCGGCCGCGCCGGCGCCGGCGGAGGGGAAACAAGGAGCCCCGTCAGGAACGCGAGATAGACGGAGAGATTCATGGCCACCAAACTAGCAATGGTCAAGCCATTGCCGCCACCGGGTCATGGGGCCGCTCCCGGAACGCGAGCACTCCGGCGATCGCCACCACGCAGGCGGCCAGCAGGAATGGCACGCCATGCCCCAGGGTCGCGAAGGCAAGCGTGGCGCCGACCGGGCCCACGATGCTCATGATGCCGCGAAACGTCTGTTGCGCCCCCATGACCAGTCCGAGCTCGTGGCGATCGGTTCGCTGGCTCACCAGCGACGTGGACGCCGGAAACAGCAGCGCGGTCCCCATCGGCACGAGAATAAGGAAGAGAATGAACAATGGCATGGCGCGCGCCGGTGTGAGCAGGCTCGCCGGCAGCGGCATCAACGCGAGACCGAGGAGCAGCGAGATTGTGCCGATCTGCATGGTGCGGATTTCCCCGAAGCGCGCGTTGAACCAGCCGACGATCGTGGCGCGCATGATGACGCCGACCACCCCGAAGATCGGGAAGAAGTAGCCGATGGTTCGGGCGCTGATCGCGAAAGTGTCTTTCAAATACAACGCGAGCACGCCGATCACGACGTTCAATGCGAGCATCCCGACGACGTAGATCCAGATCACGCGATGCGCTGGCGTGGCGGGCTGGCGCACGATCTCCAAGAGCGCCTGCCGCACCGATCGGCCCTCGGGCACCACGAAGTGTCCGCTGGGACCGCGCGCTTGCGCCGCTCGCGATTCCGGCAGCCATTTCCACGCGAAGAACACGTTGACCAGGACCATCACCGCCGCGACGAGGCCGGGCGCCTGACGGCCGAAGTTATACGCCGCCGAGCCGATGAATGGGCCGATCACGACGCCCGCGCTGGTCGCCGCCGATAGCCAGCCCAGTGCCTTCGCGCGTTCTCGCGGTTCCATAGTATCGGCCACGTACGCCTGCGCGACGCCGGTGGTGCCGCCTCCGAGGCCCTGCACGATGCGCGACGCGAACAGCATCCACAGGCTTGTGGCAAAGCCAAAGATGACGTAGGCGAACGCGGAGGCGCCGAGGCCGATGAGCATGGCCGGCCGCCGGCCGTAGCGGTCGGAGAGCTTTCCCCACACCGGCGACGAGATGAGCTGCGCGACCGCAAACGATGCGATCAGGGGTCCGACGAGCCACTCGGGCGCCTTGAGATCGAGCGCATAAAACGGCATCAGCGGCGCGACGAGCATCAAACCCATCATGTCTACGAAGCACACCGCCATCAGCACCCAGAGCCGCTTCATCGTCTCGCTCCGACGCCTAACACCAGCGCGCTCACGAGCATGAGCACGACGCCAAACGCCGCGGCCACGCCGGTCTCGGCCAGCCGCAAGCTCGACAGGATTTCGATGGACACGGGGCGCGTCTCGTAGGTGTACAGGACAATGGAGGCCACGATGTCGCCGAGCGCCGCGACGAAGGCGAGGCTGGCACCAGCGGCGAGGCCGGGCCTGAGCTGCGGCAGCGTCACGCGCGTGAGCGTGCGCCAGCGGCCGGCCCCGAGACTCGCGGCCGCTTCCTCGAGGGACGGATCGAGCTGCCGATACGCCGCGAGAATCCCCCGGCCGGTGAGCGGCAGCGCGCGCACGAGATAGGCGAGCGGAAGAATCGCGGCGGTGCCGACCAGCACAAAGCGCAACTGGAGCGGTGCGTGGACGCTGAAGGTGATCGCGAGCGCGATCGCGAAGACCGTTCCCGGGAGCGCCCACGGCAGCGCCAGCAATCCTTCGATCGCGCCCCGCCACCTTACGCGCTGCCGTACGACGAGCCAGCCGGCCGCGAGAGCGAGCGCGACGGCGACGGCCGTGCTGGCGGCGGCCATCCACAGCGAGTTCAGCATGGGCCGCAGCCGCTCCGCTTCCGAAAAGAGACGGCGGTAGTTATCGAAATTGAGGACGGGCGGGAGAATTTCGGTCGTCCAGGCGCCGTAGGGGACGAGTGAGACGAGGGCCAGCGTGAGATGCGGCAGGAGGAGCAGCACCGCGAGGCCCCACCCCAGCGTCGCCGCGAGCCAGCGCACACTGGTGCGTCGGATCGGCCGCGGCCGAGGTGCGATCCCCTTCCCCAGCGCGACCAGGATGTCGTCACCTTCGGTGCGACGCAGGATCAGGAGACCCGCCACCGCGACGATCGCGAGTGCCACCGTCTCGACCATCGCGAGCGGCAAGTCGCCGTTCAGCTTCGTCGCCACGATCTGCGTGGTCATCACGCGAAATCCGCCGCCGAAGATGTAGGGCGCGCTGAACGATCCCAACGCCGTCAGGAACGTCAGCATCGCCGCACCGACCAGTGAGGGGCGCAGCAGCGGCACGATGACGCGCCCCAACGTCGCGCGCCGATCGGCGCCGAGTGCCTGCGCTGCCTCCAGCATCGCGACGTCGAGCTTGGCCAGGCCGGCGCGCGTGAAGAGATAGAAGTAGACGTACATCGAGTAGGCGTGCACGAGCAGAATGGCGGCCGCGCCCTGCAGCCGCCACGGCGCATTTTCGAGATGCAGCGCCGCCTGGATCGCGCGCGCGATGAACCCGGACTCCCCATACAGAAACAGGAACGCGATCACTCCGACGAGCGGCGGCAGCACGACCGGGAGCGCGATCAACGAGCCCAGCGTCTTGCGACCCGGGAAATCAAACCACTCGAACAGGAAGGCGAGCGGGATCCCGATCGCGGCGGCCAGCACCACACTCACCAGAGAAATCCAGACGCTTGCCCACAGCGCCGCCCACTCACCAGGCCGCGTGACGAAGGCGCTCAGCGCCGTCGTATCGGCGGCGTCGGCGCCAACTACGAGAATCGGGTAGATCACCACCCACGCGAGAATCAGCGTGAGCCCCGCGGCCGCGACCTCCGACCGCCGCAGGCGGATCACAGGGCGATCACGCGCGTGGCTTCGACGTACACCCGCTGCCCCACGCGTGCGGCGTCGGGCTCGGCGAGCACCTCGAAGTGCTGGTGGTCATCGCTTTCAATCTGAAAGAAGGCGGCCGCGCCGACATAGCGCCGCTCGCGCACGAGGCCCGGCAGCCCGGCCTCGGAGAATCGCAAACGCTCGGGCCGCACGACGAGAACGCCCTTGCCGTTGCCTCCGAGCGCGCGGGCTGCGTCGCCCCGAAACACATTGGCACGGCCAACGAAGGTGGCCACGAAGAGATTGGCCGGGTGCTCGTACAGCACGTCCGGCGCGCCTACCTGCTCCAGCCGTCCCTGGTTGAGCACGGCAATGCGGTCGCCCAGGTCGAACGCTTCCTCTTGCTCATGCGTCACGAAGACGGTGGTAATCCCGACGCGCTTGATGACTTCACGCAGCTCGTGGCGCGTGCGCTCGCGCAATGCTGGGTCGAGGTTGGACAGTGGCTCGTCCAGCAGCAGCACGCGCGGCTCGGGTGCCAGGGCGCGTGCCAGCGACACGCGCTGCTGCTGGCCGCCGGAAAGCTCGTGCACCTTGCGCCGCTCAAAGCCGGCGAGATCGACGAGCCCCAACGCCGCCGTGATTCGTGCATCGCGGTCCGGTGACTTCGGCAGTCCGAAGCCGACGTTGTCGCCCACATCGAGATGCGGAAACAGCGCGTAGTGCTGGAACACCATGCCGAAATGGCGCCGCGCCGGAGGCACGGCCGTCACATCCTCGTTCGCCACGGCGATCCGACCGGCGTCCGCCGTTTCGAACCCCGCCAGCAGGCGCAGCATCGTCGTCTTGCCACTGCCCGAGGGGCCGAGCAACGACAGGATCTCGCCGCGCGCGATGTCGAGCGTGACGGGGCCGACCGTGACATCGAGGCTCCAGCGTTTCTCGATCGCTTGAATCTCGAGGAAGGGCGCGGTCAACGGCCTCCCCCTCCTCCGGTGCCGCGCACGTGCTGGTCCCACCAGCGCATCCACGCGGGGCCGTGCTCGGCGAGGAAATTCCAATCCACGTCGGCGACGACCATGCGGTGACGTACATCGCGCACCCAATCGGGCAACGAATCGGCGGGGAGGTCCTGCCGGGCGGGCACGCGAAACACCTCACGCGCAGCCGCGAGCTGCATTTCCACGCTGCCCACGAAGTCGACATACGCCCGCGCCGCAGCGAGGTGCTTCGCGCCTCGCACGACGGCGATGCCGTCCTCGATCGCCACCGTGCCGCTCTTTGGAAAGACGTAGCCGATCGGCATGCCGCGGCGACGGCTGATCAACACGTCCGGCAAATCCCAGATCGTGATCAACCCCTCCTGCCGGGCGATCTTCTCGCTGATGAGGGCGGGGTTTTGCTCGTAGACCTTCGTTTGGCCGTCGAGTCGCCTGAGCCAGCCAAATCCCGCGGCGGTGTCGCCGGTTTGCTTGAGCCCACGCGCGATGATGAGGCCGAACACCGCGCGCATCGTTCCGCTCGCGAGCGGGTCGCGAATGATCAGCTTGCCTTTCCACTTGCGATCGAGGAGGTCGTCCCAATCCTGCGGCGCCTCCGCTGCCGGCACGACCTTCTCGGCATAGAGAAAGACGGCCGGTGTCTCGTACGCCGCGAGGTAGCAATCGCCCGCGCCGCGGCCGCGGGGCGGGATCGCGTCGGCCCACACAGGTCGCCAGCAGTCGAGCAATGACTCGGCTGCGGCCTGCGCCAGGACCAGCGAGGGACCGCCGAACCACACGTCGGCCTGAGGGTTGGCGCGCTCGGAGCGCAGGCGGTCGTACACGTCCTGCGAGCCCATGTCGAGCCAGCGCACGTCGATGTCGGGGTGGAGTGCTTCGAAGCGCTTCTCGAACAGCGTCAGCAGGTCGCGCCCGTGGGGACTGTAGACCACCAAGGGAGTACGGTGATCCCGCGAGCATCCCACCACAAACGCGATGACTGCGCACATCCAGAGCCGGTGCTTATGGGACATTGCGTCGCTTCAGCCCCAGCAGGTTCACAAACAACCGATACGCACCGGGCACGCCAGCGGGCAGCTGTCGGAAGAAACTCAACCCCGTGTATACGTACATCCCTCGTTGAATCGGCGCGATCAGCAGCCCACCCTTCAGCTCCGCCGGTGGATTCGGCGGTCCGGGATCATGCGTTTCGAGCACCGGGACGTACGTGGTATCCCAGGTGTGCGCGAAATACAGCCCCCGCTCCTGAACCCAGCCGCGCCAATCTTCGGGCCCGATAGTGTTGGGATAGTGAAAGACGGGATGCGCGGGATCGAGCTCGGTGACGGGCGCGTTTTCGTCCGTCACGCGATCATGCGGGCGCGCGATGGTGAGCGGATAGGGCGCAAAGCCGCCGTCGACGAACGGATACTGCTGATACTGGACGATCAGGAGCCCGCCGTTGCGCGCGTAGTCGAGCAACCGGCCGTTGTTGGCGACGAGCGCGGGGTCGGTTTCGTACGCGCGGCTGCCGATGACGATGGCATCGAAATGCGACAGATCGCCGCGCGCCAAGGAATCGGGGCCAATGAGCTCGACCGGCACGCCGACGGCGAGCAGCGCTTCCGGCACGCGGTCGGCGGCGCCGCGCACATAGCCGACGTGCGAGAGCGCCGGAAGCGCGAGACGCGCAGCCCGGATCTGCGCCACCGACGGCTTCGTCAGCGCGCGCGGCCGGATGTGCGGATAATCGATGACCTCGAGCCATCCTGAGCCCCCCCCGGCACGCACATCGTAGGTCCCTGGCTTGAGGCTGTCCGCCGCCGGTGGTGCCACGTTGACGACGACACTCTTCGTCTCGTCTTCGCGCGTGAACGAGAGACTTTCGGGCGAGATGGTCGGCCAGCCGGTCGGCGGCGTGACGGTGGTTCGAGCGGTCGCGGCTCCGCGCGCACGATTCGTCACCGTGATCATGAAGTGCCGCGGGGCGAGCGCGCCCCCCCCCCCGTCGATCGGCCACAGCAGCTCGTCAGGTGTAATGGCCACTTCCACGTCACGCGTCACGAAGATCGGTCGGCGGATCTCGCCGATCGCCTGATCGCGATAGCGATACACGACTTCGCGCGTCAGCGTGACCGGCTCGCCGCCGATTGTCAGCCGTACACGCGCCGTCACCGGCGGCGGCTCGAACGGCAGGCCGCGCACGTCGGGCGGTGCGGCCGACCAATCGTACAGCCCACCGCGATTCGTCAGCGGGCGGCGCAGAAAATAGGGCTGGGTGCGCTCGGGATTCGCTGCAACGGTTAGGACGTAGCGGCGCGCTGCCAGAGCGCCCGGTGCGACCGCCGGCGCGCCCAACTCCAGCCGCTCGATCCCCCAGCCGCTCGGCGCCGCGATGGCGATGCTATCGACGCGCACGGTGCTGTCACCGGCATTCCAGACCGAGACTTCGACCTGGAGCCGTTCGTTTGGGATGACGATTCCGTCATCCGCTGTGCCGTCGAGCGTGACACCGGCGGCCATCGCGATGGCTCGGTCCAGCAATCCACGCTGCACCGAATCCGCGGAAGCTGAGCCGAGCAGTCGCGACGCGCGGAGCAAGTACGGCAGCGCGGCCGACGGGCGCCAGGGATTCAGCGCCGCACGCGCGGAGTCGATGAGGGCGGCATACCCGGTGACGTGAATCGTCGTGTCGACCCCCGTGAACATCGACGTCTCGCCGCCGTTGCTTCCCGCTCCCGCGCTCGGTGCTTTGGTCGCGATCAGCGCTACGCCGGAGCTCGCCGGACCCGCTCGTTGCAGCTGGCCCATGTCCTGCGAGCGGTGGCGGCTGCGGCTCGCCATGGCAATCTGGAAATACGACTGCCCGATAATCGGATCGAGGATGCCGACGGGCAACGTCAGCGTCGTCGCCGAGGGATCACCGCGCGTCGAGCGGAAGAACTTCTGAGGACCGCCCGCCGAATCGCGGAGCAGATCGAATGCCTGGCGCGCGAGAATCGCCGAGACCTGGTGGTGACCGTGGCCATCGGCGGGCGTCCCCGAAAACACCGCGATGATGATCTGCGGCCGGAACCGGCGGATGACGTCGAGGACGTCCTTGAGAATCGAGTCGCGCGGCCAGAACCGGAACGTTTCGTCAGCGGTCTTCGAGTACCCGAAGTCGTAGGCGCGCGTGAAGAACTGGCGGGCCCCGTCGAGCTCTCGGGCCGCCAAGAGCTCTTCGGTACGAATAACCCCGAGCTCGGGGCCGAGCTCGGGGCCGATCAGGTTCTGGCCGCCTTCGCCGCGTGTCAGCGAGAGATACGCGGCTTGCGCGCCCAGGCCTCGCGACAGGAGCACGAGCAGCTGCGTGTCCTCGTCGTCGGGGTGCGCACCGATCATGAGAACACGCTTGTTGCTGCCGAGCTGTCGCAACGTGGTGGCCAACGCGGCGACGCCGCCGGTGCCGGCCGGGGACATCTGTCCCCGAGACACACCGACGGCGCCGAAGCTCAGCAGGAGCCCGACGACACACGCTTTCACTATTGGGAAAGGTACACGGCGCCACCCTTCATAACGAACTTCACGCGTTGCAGTTCCGTGATATCGCGCGTGGGATCGCCCGCAACGGCGATAATGTCAGCATACAGTCCGGACGCGATCGCACCGAAATTTTGCTCCTGGCCCAGCAGCGCGGCCGCAACCGAAGTTCCTGACTGAATCGCCTGCATCGGCGTCATGCCGTACTGCACGTAGTACTCGAATTCCTTCGCCTGATTGATCTCGGTCCACGGAAACCCGCCGACATCGGTGCCCAGCGCGATCTTCACGCCTTTCTTCAGAGCACGACCGAACGCCTTCCGCTCGAGATTCACGAGCGCCACCCACACTCCGCCGCGCGCGACCACATGCGCCCCGACCGTGACGGTCGGCACCCAGTACACGTTGTTGCGCACCATCACATCCAGCAGCGAGTCGGTCAGGCCGTCGCCGTGCTCGATGGAATTCACGCCCGCCCGCAGCGCCGCCGCGATGCCGTCCGAGCCGATGGCGTGCGCCGCGACCATGTGCCCCATCCGGTGCGCCTCGTCCACGATCGCCTTGGCTTCGGCGTCGGTGAAGTTCACCCAGCTGTGGAGCACGCTGTCCGGGGTGAAGTAGTAGCGGCGGTCGCTGTAGTACTTGATCCAGTCGGCGCCGTGCTGGAGCTGCTGGCGCACTGCGAGCCGCGCGTTGTCGACGCCATCGACCGGCTGCACGCCATGGGGAAGCTCGAGCTCCCAGTTCGTCGACGTGATCGGATACATCCCCGTCGGCGCCATCGCGCGCGTCGATGTGAAGACGCGCGGGCCGGGAATCTCGCCGCGGTCGATGGCGAGCTTCACGTCCACGTCGGCGTACATCGCGCCTTCCGTCTCCAGGTCGCGGATCGCCGTGAACCCGTGCTCCAGGGCGAGCCGCGCGTTGCGGGCGGCAAGGATGGCCCGATAGGCGGTCGATTGCTTGAGCAGCTGGTCTTCGTAATCCTGCGAGGTGACGTCGCCCTGGAGCAGCAGGTGCGTATGGGCGTCGATCAATCCGGGGAGCACGGTCATCTGGCCGAGGTCGATGACGCGGGCGTTGGGCGCCTGCGCCTGGATCTGCGCCAGCGGGCCGACGGCCCGAATCCTTTCGCCTTCGATGAGAATTCCTACATTGGGTTGCGCGGTGGCCGATCGGCCATCGACCAGGCGACCTGCTTTGATCAGGATCTGCTGGGCGGGGGCCGTCTGGGCGTGGACCGCGGGAAGCAGAATCAGACCGGTACACAACAGCGCTAAACCGCGCATCGGAAAGAGCTCCAAGACGAGGGCGCGGCAAATCTATCATCCAAGCCACGGAGGCGTACATGCCCGTCCTCGTGACCTGTGAATGCGGGAACTCCTACGATCTGAAGGACGAATTCGCGGGCAAGCTGGTCAAATGCCCGAAGTGCGGCCGGCCCGCCCGCGCCCCCAGCGTCGCCACTGCGGTGAAGCAGGTCGATCCGGCGTTCGACCGCGACATTTTCCTGCTGCGGCAGCAGATGCTCAAGATCTCCGAGAAGTACGACGTCGGCGATGAGCAGGGGAACAAGGTCATCTTCGTCGAGCGCCCGGCGCACGCGTTGCGGAATATCGGTGCCGCGCTCGTCACGCTCGCGGGGCTCTTCCTCGGCATGCCCGCCTGGATCGAGTTCATCGACACGCTGCCGTCCGGGGGCCTCAAGACGATCCTCGGTATCGTCGGTGTGTTTGCGATTCTCTTCGGGTCGATCGCGCTGGGTATCGCGCTGTCGGTCAAGCGGCACGTCACGTTCTATCGCGATCAGTCCAAGCGCGAGAAGCTGCTCGACATCCTTCAGGACAAGAAATTCCAGCCGATCACGATGACCTATACCGTCCGCGACGCGCGCGGTCGGAAGCTCGCCAAGCTGGGCAAGAACTGGTTGTTCAACGCGTTCCGCAAACGCTGGTACGTGTGGGGGCCGGACGGGCGCGTGCTGTTCCTCGCAAAAGAAGATTCCATCATCCTGTCGCTGCTCCGCCGTTTCCTCGGGCCCTTGTTCGGTGTGCTGCGTACCAACTTCATCTTTCTCCCGGCCGGCACCGACGACGTGATCGGGGAATTCAAGCGGAAGTTCACGATTCTCGACCGCTATGTGCTCGACATGACGGCCGACCCACAGCGCCTGATGGATCGGCGCCTCGCCATCGCGCTCGGCGTGATGCTCGATACCGGAGAGCGCCGGTGACACCCGAAGTCCCGGGCAGCGGCAGCCCCGACCACGAAGAGCCGATCCTCATCACGCCCGAGATGCTGGCGCCCGCGCGGACGGTCAAACCAGCCGCGCGGCGCGATGGCCGGATCGACTTCGAGCGCGGCATGCGGCGGCTGCCGCTGTTCATCGTGACGCTCATCGTCGCGAATGTGGCGGTGTTTGCCTGGGAGATCGCGTCGGGCGCGTTTGGCGACCGGAAGGCGCTGATCGAATCGGGCCTCCACGTCGCGAATCAGATCAATCCGCTCGCAGCCGGCGCCCTCGTGCGCGCGCGGGTGCTGGCCGGAGAATGGTGGCGCGTGTTCACCTCGATGTTCCTCCACGGTGGGCCGGATCATCTGATCGGCAACATGGTCGCGCTCTATATCGTCGGCATGGCGTGCGAGCACGCGTTCGGTGCGGCGCGCACGGCGCTCGTCTACTTCGGGAGCGGCGTGACCGGCGCCGCCTTCAGCCTCGCGACCGGTCCGGGCCCGTCGGTCGGTGCCTCGGGCGCGATTTTCGGCGTGCTGGCGGCGGTGGCGGTGATGCTGTACAGGAACCAGGACCGTTTCTACGTGCGCGACAAACGCATCGGCTTCGTGCTTGCCGCGTGGGCCGCCTGGCAACTGTTCACGGGATTCCTGTCGCCGTTCATCGACAACTTCGCGCACCTCGGCGGCATGACCGGCGGTGCGATCGCGGCCCTGTTGCTTACACCCGTACTCGCGCCGCCCCGCGAAACCATTGTACGGATTTCCTAACAACAGCGACGGGTGCATGTAGGGGCGCAGCATGCTGCGCCCCTACAGTATTTCCCCCTACCGCCCCCTAGCGCCCGTCCTCGATCACCGTGACGCCAGCGGCTTTCCGTCCGCGTCGAGGAACCGCACCTCCCCAAAATTCAGCTCGCGGATCCCGGCTTCAATCTTCGACCGATCGCCCACGATCACCCAGACCAGATGGTCGGGGCGGATCGCGTCCTGCGCCGCGGTGGTCGCGTCAGGAATCGTGAGCGCGCGCACGCGCTGCGCGTAGGTCTCGTAGTAGTGATCGTCCAGGCCGTACGTCACGAGCTGCTCCAACGAACCCTGCACGGCGTCCATGGTCTCCCAATTGCCGGGCAGCGTCAGCGTGAGATTCGCCTGCGCCTTGGCCAGCTCGTCGGCCTCGACCGGTCGCGGGCCCAAAATGCCGCGCAGCTCGCGATCGACTTCGATCATCGATTCCTTCGTCTTGTCGGTCTGCACCGGCGCGTACGCAATGAACGGGCGTTGGCCGCGCGCATCCCAGACCAATGTGAACGCGCCGTACGACCAGTGTTTCGCTTCGCGCAGATTCATGTTGACGCGCGACGTGAATTGCCCGCCCAAGAGCGACGTCATCGCCTCGATCGCGTACTCGTGCGGATTGGATTTCGGCGGCGCGAGATCGCCGGCGAAAATGATCGACTGCTCGGCCCCGGGGCGATCGAGAATGTAGACGAGGGGTCGCGGCTGATCCGCGACGGTGCTGACGTTCTTCTGCGGCACGTCACCGCCCTGCCAGCGATTGAACAGCCGCGCGAGTCGCGGCTGAATCTCGGCAAGCGAGATGTCCCCCACCACGACGAGCGTCGCGTGATTCGGCTTGAACCACGTCCGGTGGAAGCGCACCAGATCGTCACGCGTCATGCGCGTCACCGACTCCGCGGTGCCGGAGCCGGTCAGCGGGTTGCCGTAGGCGTGGTTCGCGCCGTAGAGCAGCTGCGGGAAGACGCGCAATGCCATCTGCACCGGCTGCACTTTTTCGCGCTGGATGCGCGCGAGGCGCTGCCGCTGCTGCCGCTGGAAATCGGCCTGCGGGAAGAACGGATTGAGGATCACGTCGGCGAAGATGTCGAGCGCCGGATCGAGATTGTCCTTGAGCGTGGATAACGACACGCTGGAGACATCGAGCTGCGAGCCGGTGCTGAGTACGGCGCCCAGCTGCGACAGCGTATCGCTGATTTGCAGCGCCGTGCGCTTCGTGGTCCCCTCGTCCAGCATATCGAGTGTGAGACTCGCCGTCCCGGGCGCCGCAAACTGGTCGGCCGCGTACCCGGCGTCGATCAGGAGCGTCATGTTCACCTGCGGAATGGAGTGACGCTCGGAGAGCACGATCTTGAGCCCGTTGGGGAGCGTCGCGCGGGCGATCGCCGGGAAGCGCGCCTCGGGTGGCGTGCCGGCGGCGGGAAGCTTCGACCGATCCGCGCCATTCGCCGCGACATCGTACGTCGGATAGGGGTGGACCTCGACGACGAAGTCCCCGTCGTTGAGCCAGCGAGCAGCGGCCGATCTCAAGTCGGCAGCGGTCGCGGTCGCAATGCGCTGGCGCGTCACCTGATAATGATCGGCGTTGCCGGCGTACACCTCGTTGATCGCCAGCACGTCCGACTTGCCGCCGAATCCGCCGATCCGCTCGATGCCCCGGATGAAGTTGGCTCGCGACTGCGTCTTGACGCGCCGCAGCTCACCGGGCGTCGGGCCGGTCCGGATGAACCTGCCCAGCTCCTCATCGATCGCGCGTTCGACGCGGGCGAGATCGCCGCCCGGCTTGGCCGTGGCGCGGATCACGAGCTGCCCCCCGATCTCCCGCAGGTCCACGTACGCGACGACGTCGGTGGCGATCTGCTCGTCATAGACGAGCCGCTTGTATAACCGCGAGGTCTTCCCGGCCGCGAGCACGTCGGTCACGAGGTCGAGGTAGTCGCCGTCCGCCGATCCGAACTGCGGGATATTCCATTGTTTGTAGATCCGCGCCTGCGGCACGCGATCCTGCATGATCTCGCGGTGCGAGCCGGTGCGCTTCGCGATCCAGACGTCCTGCTTCGCGATCGGCGGCGTCGCGGGAATGTCGCCGAAGTACTGCTCGACTTTCTGCCGCGCCGTTTCCGGCGTGATGTCGCCGGCCAGCACGATGACCGCGTTGTTGGGGCCGTAATAGGTGCGGAACCACTGCTTCACGTCCTCGACCGATGCGGCGTTGAGGTCCTCCATCGACCCGATCACGGTCCACGAATAGGGATGACCCGCCGGGTACGCGCCCTCCGCCATCAGGAGATTGACTTTCCCGTAGGGCTGATTCTCCCCCTGCCGTTTCTCGTTCTGCACGACGCCGCGCTGCTCGTTCACCTTCGCCGTATCGATCACCCCGAGCAGGTGGCCCATCCGGTCCGATTCCATCCACAGCGCGACGTCGAGCGCGCTGGTCGGGATGTTTTCGAAATAGTTGGTGCGGTCGTTGTTGGTCGTGCCGTTCTGGTCCGTCGCGCCGATGCGCTCGAACGGCTGGAAGTAGTCGTCGTTGAAGTGCTCGCTGCCGTTGAACATCAGATGCTCGAACAGATGCGCGAACCCCGTGCGGCCGGGCTTCTCATTCTTGGAACCCACGTGGTACCAGATGTTCACGGCGACGATGGGCGCCTTGTGGTCCTCGTGCACCAGCAACGTCAGGCCGTTTTTCAGAACGAACCGCTGGTACGGGATCGTAATTGGCGCCGGCGCTGCCGCTTTGACGCGAGTCCGCGGGGAGCGAACGGCCCCCCGACGCTGGGCGGCCACCGACGACGCCGCCGCGAACCCCAACAGCAGGGTCAGTAAGGCGATACGTCTCATTGAGGAAGCTCCTTCGTGTAGGCTGACGGCGGGCTGAACGGTGTGAAGATATTACATTTAAGCGACATGGCTACCCTCGCCGAGCCCAAACGCATAGTCAGCGCCGAGGAGGCGCGTGAGGTCGCCGAGGCGGCACGCGAAGAGCAATGGACGTCGCCGAGTTTCGTACGCGAGCTTTTCCTCGGCAACTTGCGGATGGATCTGATCCATCCCTACCCCGAGCAGGATCCTGACGAAGTCGCCCGCGCCAAACCGTTCCTCGACAAGCTGGAGCGCTTCCTCCGCGAGGACGTGGACTCCGACCGCATCGATCGCGAAGGCGAAATTCCCGAAGCCGTCGTTCAGGGCCTGCGGGACCTCGGGGCATTCGGGATCAAGATTCCGCGCGAATACGGCGGGCTGGGCCTGTCGCAGCTCTCCTACATGAAGGCGATCGAGCTCGTCTCGTCCGTCGATGGCTCGCTGACGGCGCTGCTCTCCGCGCACCAATCGATCGGCGTTCCCCAGCCGCTCAAGATGTTCGGCAGCGAAGCGCAGAAGAGAAAATACTTCCCCCGTCTCGCCAAAGGCGCAATCTCGGCATTCGCGCTCACCGAGCACGGCGTGGGCTCTGACCCCGCCGCGATGGAAACGAACGCCATCCTCGACGACGATGTCTGGGTCCTGAACGGCGAGAAGCTGTGGTGCACCAACGGCACCAAGGCAGAGCTGCTCGTCGTGATGGCGCGGACGCCGTCGAAGATGGCCAACGGGAAAGAGAAGAAGCAGATCACCGCGTTTATCGTCGAGACCGACTGGCCGGGCGTGGAGGTCGTGCATCGCTGTCACTTCATGGGACTGAAGGCGTTGTACAACGGCGTCATCCGCTTTACGAACGTGCGCGTGCCCAAGGAAAACGTGCTCTGGGGCGAGGGCAAGGGACTGAAGCTCGCGCTGGTCACGCTCAATACCGGCCGGTTGACGCTCCCGATTTCATCGGTTGCCGCGGGCAAGCGCTGCCTCGAAGTCTCCCGCCGCTGGGCGGCCGAGCGCGTGCAATGGGGTCGTCCGATCGGCCAGCACGACGCGATCGCGCAAAAGCTCGGCACCATGGCCGCCAACACGCTGGCGATGGAAGCGGTGGCGGAATTGTGCGGGGCGATGGCGGAGCGCGGCGGCTACGACATCCGGCTCGAAGCGGCGATCGCCAAGCTGTACAATTCCGAAGCGGGGTGGCGGATCATCGACGACACGGTGCAGATCCGCGGCGGCCGCGGGTACGAGACCGCCGATTCGCTGCGCGCGCGCGGCGAAGCGCCCGTGCCGGTCGAGCGCATCATGCGCGACTTCCGCATCAACCTGATCTTCGAGGGCTCCTCGGAGATCATGCACCTCTTCATCGCGCGCGAAGCGGTCGACAAGCATCTCCAGGTCGCGGGCGACGTCGTCCTGCCGGGGAAGTCGACGCGCGAACGGCTCGCGGGCCTGGCCGGCTCCGCGGCGTTCTACGGCTGGTGGTATCCGTCGCGGTGGATCGGCTGGAGCCTGTGGCCGCGGTACGCGGAGTTCGGCCGGCTGGCGAAGCATGTCCGCTTCGTCGAGCGCAGCTGCCGCCGCCTGGCGCGCGGGGTGTTCCATTCGATGATTCGCTTCGGCCCGAAACTCGAGCTACGGCAGTCGGTGCTGTTCCGTCTCGTCGATGTGGCCGCTGAGCTGTTCGCCATGGCGGCGACGTGCTCGCGCGCGCAGCGGCTCTATGAGCGCGATCGCACGACCGGGGCGCGCGCCGTCAAGCTCGCGGATTTGTTCTGCAAGCAAGCTCGACGTCGGGTGCGTTCAAAGTTCAACGGGCTACGGCGTAACGAGGACGTTCCCACCTACAAGTTTGCGCAGGAGATTTTGGCCGGTGAACATCGCTGGCTGGAGCGCGATATAGTGGAGCTGCCTGAGTAAGGCGGTTAAGCGGTTTGGCGGTTAAGCGGTTCGAATGTTTTGTGGCCCGTGCGCAGGTCGCCGGGCCATTGCTCTTTGTAGACCCATCGTTGTCTTGCCGGCAACGTCATGCATTCGTTCAAACTCAAGCCAAGCCTCGTTCGACAACAACTTCAAGTCTCGAGCAAGAAGCGCAAAGTAGGATAACTCGGCCAGCGACCCGAGGGCGACGTCCAAGAAGCGACGGAACTCCGAGGCACCTCTCTTGGCGCAACCTTCGACGATGTTAGCCGCCGCTGAATACGCTGAGCGGCGCATTTGTGACGTGATGCCATACAATTCAGACTTGGGAAACGCCTGTGTGAGCTGGTACGTGAACAGTGTTAGTCGATGGCAGTGCTGCCACGCGACGAAACGTTCATGCGGTTTCATGCATGAGTCTAGTTGATCTCGGGACAGAGAAACGAACCTAAGAAATGCGTCTAGGTACGGATAAACGCCGAACCGCCGAACCGCTTAACCGCCCAGCCGCTTATGCAGCCTGATGGGCGATCATGATGCTCTTCAGGCGCTCAGGCGCATCCGCACCAGCATCGCCGTAGGGCGACGGATGGCCTTCCTGCTCCATCACCACGCTGGGACATACTAAGGGATAGGTTCGCGCGCGGATGCGATCGGCGGCGTGCTGCGCCGCGACCGGCGTCGCAATCACGACTTCCCGCGCGCCGAGTCCCTCGGCCGCCTTTGCGGCGGCCAGCACCTTCCACGGGTACACGATCTGGCCATCCACGATCACCGCAGTACGTCCCTCCAGCTTCTTCACGGGCCGTTGCGTCCGATAGAGGACGAGATCCTGCCTCACCCGCGCGCGCGATTCATCGATCGCGGCCTGCAACTTCTCGAGCAGGTTCATGGCAGGCAGGAAGTCGGGATCCATCTCGGCCGGCGCCGATTCCGCCATCGCGCCAACCGGTGCCAGGTTCGCCCCCAGTTTAATGAAGGAGGCCACGATCACATCGAATTGCGCCCCCATGGCCTTGGCGGCATGGGCCGCGATCTCCACGCCTTCGGGCGTAATCCCGAGCAGGATGCACGACTGGTACCCGCGGGACGCGAGCTGCTGGCCGAGGAGGGCCCCGGCACTCGAGCGCGTTGGATAGAGACTGGGTCGGGGTTGAGCCATGGTTTGCCAAGATAAGAACGCTATCGGCTATCGGCTATTGGCTATCGGGCGAAAATCCGGTAGCCGATAGCTCCTAGCCGATAGCCAGTTATCTTTTCCGCTCCCGCAGCCAGGACCGAGGCAGTGGCGAAGGACACGCTGACCGTCGTCGATAACCGCACCGGCAAGGGCTACGAGCTCCCGATTCAGGACGGAACGGTCCGCGCCGCCGATCTCCGGCAGATCAAGGTATCGGACGAGGACTTCGGACTGATGTCGTACGATCCCGCCTTCATGAACACGGCCGCCTGTCGCAGCGCGATTACCTACATCGACGGCGACAAGGGGATCCTGCAGTATCGCGGCTATCCGATCGAGCAGCTGGCCGAGAAGAGCACGTTCCTCGAGACGGCGTATCTGCTGCTGCATGGCGAGCTGCCGACGGCCGCCGAGCTCGACGCCTGGGTCTACCAGGTGACGCATCACACGATCATTCACGAGAACATCAAGAAGTTCATCGACGGCTTCCACCACGACGCGCACCCGATGGGCATGTTCGTGAGTGCGGTGGCCGCGCTGTCGACGTTCTATCCGGAGGCGAAGCGGATCTTCGAAGAGAAGTCCCGCAACAACCAGATCGTTCGGCTCATCGCGAAGACGCCGACGCTGGCCGCCTTCGCGCACCGCCATTCGGTGGGCATGCCGTACGCCTACCCCGACAACGACCTGAGCTACACGGGCAATTTCCTGAACATGATGTTCAAGACGACCGAGGTGAAGTATTTACCGCACCCGGTGCTCGAGCGGGCGCTCGACGTGCTGTTCATCCTGCATGCCGATCACGAGCAGAACTGCTCGACCAGCGCGATGCGCGGCATCGGGTCCTCGCATCCCGATCCGTACTCCTGCATGGCGGGAGCGGCCGCCGCGTTGTACGGACCGCTGCACGGCGGCGCGAACGAAGAAGTGCTGCGGATGCTGCGCGAGATCGGGGCGATCGACGCGATTCCCGCTTACCTCCAGCGCGTGAAGAAGGGCGAGGTCCGGCTGATGGGCTTCGGGCACCGCGTCTACAAGAACTTCGACCCCAGAGCCAAGATCATCAAACAGATCGCCGAGCAAGTGTTCGACGTGACCGGCAAGAACCCGCTCATCGACATCGCGGTGGAGCTCGAGCGCATCGCGCTGCAGGAGGAGTACTTCGTCTCGCGCAAGCTCTACCCCAATGTCGACTTCTACTCGGGGATCATCTACGAGGCCATGAAGTTCCCGGTCGACATTTTTCCCGTGCTCTTCGCGATCGGGCGGACGCCGGGATGGCTGGCACAGTGGCAGGAGATGTTGCTCGACAAGGAGCAGAAGATTGCCCGCCCACGTCAGGTGTACACCGGCCCCGCAAAGCGGGATTACGTGGCTATCGAGAAACGGAGCTGAGACCCATGCCCACTTACGTCCTGCTGTCCAACCTGACGGACGAGGGCGCGAAGGCGCTCAAGAACAATCCGAAGCGGCTGCAGGAAGTGAACAAGGAGATCGAAAAGTTCGGGGCCAAGGTCACGGCGCAGTACGCCGTGCTCGGCCCCTATGACTTCGTCAGTATCGTGGACTGTCCGGACAACGAGACGATCGCTCGGGTGTCCGTGGAGCTCGGCTCGCGGGGCAGTATCCGCCTCATGACCTTGGCGGCGACGCCGGTCGCGAATTTTATCCGCACGCTGAAAACGAAAGACTGAGCCAGGTGACGGCAGCAGTCGACCAATGTAGGGGCGCAGCATGCTGCGCCCCTACGACTGCCCTTACCGTCGTTTCCCGCCCCGCCGCGGTCTCAACGAACGCTCCGGCCGCGGAGCTTCGGCGATGGCCTGCCGCGGCTGCAGCGGCGGCACCGACGGCTCGAACCCCGGAATCACTTCCCGCGGGAAGTTCTGCCCGATCAGCCGCTCGACGTCGGCCATCAGCAGCCATTCATCCGGCGAGATCAGCGTGAGCGCGAGACCGCGCGCGCCGGCCCGGGCCGTGCGCCCGACGCGGTGCACGTAGACCTCAGGATCGGTCGGCACGTCGAAGTTCACCACCATCCGGATGCCGTCCACATCGATGCCGCGCGCGGCGATATCCGTCGCGACGAGGATCTCGGCCGTACCCGAGCGGAATTGGTCGAGCGTGCGCGTCCGATGGCTCTGCGCCTTGTCCCCGTGTAGCGCGTTCGCCGCAATGCCTTCGCGCTTGAGGAAGGTCACGAGCTTATCGGCCCCGTACTTCGTCCGCGTGAAAATCAGCGTCTGACCGGCGGGCTTGGCCTTGAGAATCGCCGCGAGGGCCCCGCGCTTCTGCAGCTTGTCCACCGCGACGATGACGTGCTCGATGCCCTCGGCGGCCTGGGCGCGGCGCCCGATCTCGACCGAGGCATGCCCGTTCAGCGCGCGCCGCGCGAGCGCGTCGACCTCCAGCGAGATGGTCGCCGAGAAGAGCATCGTCTGCCGCTCCTCCGGCAACGCGCTGAGGATGCGGCGCACGTCGGGCGCGAAACCCATGTCGAGCATCCGGTCCGCTTCGTCGAGCACCAGCACCTCGAGCTGCGAGAAATCGACGTGCCCACGCTCCATGTGATCGAGCAAACGGCCGGGGGTCGCGACGACGATATCGACACCGTGCTTCAGCCCGCGGGTTTGCGGCTCCATGCCGACCCCGCCGTACACGGCGGCACCCTTGAGATGCGTGTGCCGCCCGTACGCCTTGATGCTGGTGGCGACCTGCTCCGCCAGCTCGCGTGTCGGAACGAGAATCAGCGCCCGCAACGTACCGCGCTTGCCGTCCGACAGGCGCTGCAAGATCGGCAGCACGAATGCAGCGGTCTTGCCGGTGCCGGTCTGCGCTGATCCGATGAGATCGCGACCCGCGAGGGCGAGCGGAATCGCTTCGGCTTGAATGGGGGTTGGCTGCGCGTAGCCCTCGTCGGCGACGGCGCGCAAGAGTTCGGGCGCTAGGCCCAGTGCTGCAAATGGCATACTACTCCTAGGTACACACACTCGCTGCGAGATGGCCCAATGCCATTTCGACGTCAGCGACGCTTCAGTTTTTGAACCTGGGGGATGAAACCGTGCGTGTGTTCAGCGACGGAGTCCCTGAGCGGGACTGTCCAAGAGAGGATGCCAGCTCGCGGTTCGTTGCGAGGAGAAAGCTAACGATTCAGGGCCCGAAAACATAGGCCCTGCAACGACTAGGCCACAGACGCACCGCGGTAAACAGTCTTGAGTCAACGGGTTGTCCTGTCGCTGACTCCTGAAACCCGCTGCGCGTCTGAGGCCTAGTCTTTGCCGGTCCTAGCGCAAACTCTCGGCCGCCTTTGCCGGCTCAGTGCCCCACCACCACATACGAGGCAGGGCTCGTTGGCGTGGCCAAACTTCGTTGAGCGTATCGCCTTCATAGAGCCGTCCGTTCTTCATCACGTAGCGGACTGTGTTCGTGTTGTGAATGTCCTCGAGCGGATTCGCATCCAGCACGATCAAGTCCGCCAATTTGCCCGGCTCGAGCGATCCCAGATCCTGCTCCATTCCAATCGCATTGGCGCCGTGGATCGTGGCGACCCGCAGCACATCGTGATTCGACATCCCACCGGCCGCCATCGCCCACAGCTCCCAGTGATCGCCCAGCCCGTCCATCTGGCCGTGGCCGCCGAGGCCGATGTGGCCTCCGGCTTTCAGAATCGAATTCGCCGACGCCGCGATGCGGGGGAAGACGTACTCGCTTTCCCGGAACCACGGACGGCGCTCGGCACGTTGGTCAATCTCGTCGTGCGGCATGAAGCGGCGCACCTTGGGATTGTCGTGAATGTCGTAGCGCTCGTAGAAGAAGTTCTCGCTCCACGGGCCGCCGTACGAGACGAGCAGCGTGGGTGTGTACGTGATGCCCGACTGCGCGACCAACTGCACGGCATCCTTATACAGCGGCATGATGGGATAGCTGTGCTCCGATCCCGGATAGCCATCGATCACCGCGGTGAGATTCATCTTGAAGTCGAGCCCGCCCTCGATTGTCGGCATCAGGCCCAGATCTTTCGCCGCCATGATGACCCACTGCCGCTGCTTGCGGTTGCCCGTCATGTACATCTTGATCGTGTTGATGCGATAGAACTCGCTGTAGCGTCGCAGCGCCTGGCGCGTGTCGTCGAGACTCTTGAAGTCTTCGTCCCAGAAGACTCCCGGGCCGGTGTGGAAGATGCGCGGCCCGAGAATCTCTCCCGTTTCGACGAGATCGGCGTACGTCAGGACGTCGGTCGTCGAGGTCTGCGGATCGCGCGTCGTCGTCACGCCCCAAGCGAGGTTGGCGAGATACTTCCACACCTGTGTCTCGTGAATGCCCCACGTCGGCCACGGGTGGGCATGCACGTCCACAAACCCGGGAATGATCGTTTTCCCCGCCACATCGATCACCCGCGCACCAGCTGGAACCGCGCCGCGAGCGCCGACCGACACAATGCGGTTGTCAGCGACGACGACGTCGCCGTTGTCGATGACCTCGTCGCCCTTCATCGAGACGATGCGCGCACCGCGCAACACGACGGTGCCGCGTGGGATATCGCGTGGCAGGCGGATCGAGACGTCCACGCGCTGCGGTTCGTACGCCGGTTGCTTCGCGAGGGAATCGGACCGCGCCCGCAGGCGCTTCTGCACCGAATCGGCGAGCGCCTTGAAGCTGTCACCCTTGAGCGAGTCGGCGCGGATCGAGTCGGTCCGTTGCTTCACCTTATCCATGGAATCCGCAACGACCGGATCCCATTTCAGGAACGAGCGGCCGATGGACCAGAACGCCTGCCGGCCATCGTTCGTCCATCCGATGAAGTCGCCGCCGATCATCGTCAGTCGCTTGGTCGGGAATGCCGCCGAGGATGGATCCGACACGTTGACGGCCGGCGTCTGGCCGCCGATGAGCGGCATCGTCACCAGGTAGACGTAGTTTCCGACCTGCGCCAGGACGCGGTCCGAGTCGGGACTGATGATGATTTCATCCGCGTTATTGGGCTCGGCACCGGGCCCGGGGTAGGTGTAGCCGGTGACCCGGATATGCGCGCGACGGTCGGTGCCATCGAAGCGCATCGAGACGAGCCCATCGGACCCTTCGTAGATGTAAATGCGGGTGGGATCGCGACTGAAGTGCGGACGGCCAGTGGCATTAATGGGAGAAATCCGCGTCAACGCACCCCCCGCCGCTGGTACCCAATCGAGCTCGTATCCGGGCGCAACATGCTCGGCGGTGCGGGGGGCGCGTGGACCCTTCACGACCACGATGCGCGTGCCATCGGGGGACCAGACGGGGGTGTCGTAGAAGGCGGTGTCCGCCGTCAGGCGAACGGGCCTGCTCCGGCCATCGGCCCTGATCTTGTTCACCGTGCCGCCTGCATCGGTCCAGGTCACATAGGCGAGCCACTGACCATCCGGCGACCATGCCGGCACCTGCTCCTTCATACTGTCGTTCGTCAGCCGCCGCGGCGGGCCGTTCGGCAGATCCATGACGTAGAGGCGGTCCAGGGCGCTGAACGCGAGCCGCCGGCCATCGGGCGACGGTGCTGCGTTGCGGATCTGACGCACGAGCACCTGCGTCGTGTCGACGCGGATGGGTAGATGCACCAGCGGTCCGAGCTGCTGATCGACCCTGGCGGTGAACGGAATGTCGGTCACCTGTCCGGAGGGGACGGCGACCCGGTGCACCTTGCCGCCGTACGAGACGACGATCGCCTGGTTGTCCGGCGTGAAAGAGTAGCCGGGATACAAGTCGCGGGTGAATCGCGATTCCTGATCGTCGCGCGTCACGGGATACACGAGCCACTTCTCGTCGCCGGACGCGAGATCGCGCAGCCGCAGCCCGGTCTCCGCATCGTAGCGCGTGGCATACACGAGCCATTTGCCGTCCGAAGACAGCTGCGGCCGCATGGCGCTCCCGTACATGTCTGTCTGCGTGAAGAGACGGCCGGTCTGCCGATCGTAGATCGCGAGTTGCCACAGGGGATACTGCAGGTTGTAGCCGAAACCGCCGCGGTGCCGCGAAACCCAGATGTAGCGGGGATCTTTGCCGAACGCGGCGCCGAGGGTGTTCATCGGCGGAGGCATGTTCGGGCCGGCCTGCACGCGCAACATCGCGGCGCCGGAGCCACCGTCCTTATGTATCAACCACAGCTCGTAGACGCTGCCGAGGACACCGCTGGTACGCGAGACGACGATGTAGTTGCCGTCCGGTGTCCAATCCGGCGACGCGTACAGGTTGTTTGTGCCCTTGGTGAGCGCCTTGGCATGCGAGCCATCGGGGTCACACAGCCAGACATTCTCGGCGCCGCTGCGGTCGGAGAGAAAGACGAGATGCTTGCCGTCCGGGGACCAGCGCGGCTGCGAATCGAATGCCGGACCCGAGGTAATGCGCGTCGCCGCGCCGCCGGTCACCGGCATCGTGTAGAGGTCCCCCGACAGCTCGAATGCGATCGTCTTCCCGTCGGGTGACACGTCGAGCGACATCCAGGTGCCTTCCGAGGTCTCGAAACTCACGTTGCGCGCCATCTTCAGCGGCAATGAGTCGAGCTTCACCTTGGTCGTGTCGCGCTTTGTCGTGTCTTGCGGCGGAGGGGGGGGCGGGGGCGGTTGCTGTGCGGCCAAGGTCACGGCGACAAGCAGGGAGAGCATGGATTCTCCGGTTGGAAGAACGACGGCCCGCGGGAACGAGGGAAGCTGTAGTCAGCAAAAAGGGCGGTCAAGTTGATTGACCGCCCTTCGCTAACGCCTGATGCGCGTTTAGATGCTGAGTGCTCTGACCTGTCTCGGCGCCGGATCCTGTGACCGCAGCACGATCCGCATGGCGTGCGTGTCGAGATCGATATCCCAGCCCGCGATGCGCGGCCGCACAAACTCCGCGCCGTCATCCGGCGTGAGCCCTTCGGGCGTGGCATCGAGGAACTCCATCAGCTTCATCCGCCACTCGAGATAGGTACAGCCTTCACGGCTCGCCGCGATGCGAATACCCACATCGTCATCGAGTTGGCGACGCACGAAGCCCTGTGCCACTTCGAGCAGCCGCCCGACGATCACCCGTTCCAGCGTCACGCCATCCTTGCGACCGAGACGGCGGGCGAGAACACGAGCGCGGGCGGGGTCCAAACAGAGCGCCAGGAATTGGTCCCGGATCTCCGGATGCGGCCGGCGCTTGCTCTTGGTTTCCCCGTCCCGCTCGGCCTTGGCGCAGGTGGGGAGGTCGTTCCGATGCAGCTTGAGGAACTTGGTCATCGGCGCGTAGACGTCCATGCGGCCCGGGGCCGGGGGACGCCGCCGTCCGGCGACGAGGTCCGCGATATAGATCTCAGACACCTGAACCGCATCCGCCAACTCGCGCGGGGTGCGCTTGAGCTCGCGCAGCCGGCGCCGTACCAGTTCTCCGACCTTGACGGGGCGCTTCAGGGGGAGGGCTGCCGCCATGTAAGGCTCCTTTGTTATCGTTTTGTGGGTCGGGCAATATCGCTAAATGCAGGCCAAAACGGTAGTTCTGTTGGCTTAATCCGTCCGCAACCCCGCCTGGCACTTGCCAAGTTCCCATGTCGTATGATACAGTTGTATCCCAGAATGGATACTATTATGACATCGCTTTGGCGATTCGTCACGGGCCGGCACCCTGCCCCGGCGCGGACACGCGACGGACCACGTGTATTACCCGCGTACGCGGCGCTCGCGCGTTACCGAAGCAATCTCGTCGATCTCGATCCGCGACTCCGGACGCTCGTCACCCAGCTGGCCGCGGAACGCAGCCGCTGCCGCTGGTGCATCGAGCGCGGCCGCCATTTGTGGCGCGAAGCCCAGCTCCCGGTGGAGGAGCTGCGGGCGCTGCCCCGATATCAGAGCAGCTCGCTCTTCTCGAGTCGCGAGCGTGCGGCGCTGCGGTTCACGGACGCTGTGACCCGCTACAGCGACGCGGCAGGCGGGATGCCCGCGGAGGCGCTCACCCGGGCGCGGCAGCACCTCAGTGAGCCGGAGATCGCCGCCGTCACGGCCGCCGTCGCGGAGCATCACTTTTTCAATCCCGTCACCGGCGCGCTCGGCGCCGACGTCGCCCCCTGGGGCGCCCCGATCGGCACGTCCATCCGGAGCTTCTGGCTGTGAAAGAGGGCCGCTGGTTGTTGCTCATTCACCAGCTCCCGCCGAAGCCCGACTACTTCCGGGTCAAGATCTGGCGCCGCCTGCAGGCACTGGGCGCGGTCGCGATCAAGAACTCCGTGTATGCGCTGCCCTTCAGCGCGCAAGCGACCGAAGACTTCCAGTGGCTGCGCAAGGAGATCACCGCAGGCGGCGGCGAGGCGTCGGTGTGCCGGGCGCTGTTCGTCGACGGGCTCTCCGATCAGCAAATCGAGGGCCTATTCCGGACCGCCCGGGATGCAGAGTACGGCGAAGTGACGCGCGCGGCTGAGACCGGCACATCCGCGGCCGAAATCACGCGACTGGAGAGGCGACTCAGGGAAATCACGGCGGTGGATCACTTCGGGGCTGGCGGACGCAAGGCGGCGGAGGCGGCTATGGTGAAACTCAAGACGCAAGCGACGAGTCACGGCAAGCGCGATCGGTCCCCGACGAAGCGGGGCGCCCTGTGGGTCACACGGCCGGACATCCACGTGGACCGGATTGCGAGCGCCTGGCTCATCAAGCGTTTCATCGACCCCAAGGCCCGTTTTGCCTTCGGCGCGGCCCGTGAAGGGGCGGTGAGCTTCGATATGTTCGACGGAGAGTACACCCACGAAGGGGACCGCTGCACGTTCGAGGTGTTGCTGCAGCGCTTTGGGCTCGAGCGGGACGAAGCGCTGCGCGCCATCGCCGAGATGGTACACGACGTCGATGTCAAGGATGGAAAGTTCGGACGAGACGAGACGCCGGGCTTTGAACGGATGATCGTGGGAATCGTCAAACGCCACGCACGCGACGAGGCGCGCGTGGAGCGCGGGACCGACCTCTTCAACGACCTTTACGAATCATTACGGCCGTCCCCACCAGAGCGATCAGCGCAAAGCTGAACCACTGAATCGCGTACGACAGATGCGGGCCGTTGTCGAACACCGGCGGTGGCCAGCGGCGCGGGAGCCCGCGCGCCGGATCCCGCCCCGCGAGCTGAATCACAAACGGGAGGAACCCCGTCCCACCGACGTCGCCCCGCCCGCGCGGCGGAACCAGCGCAATTCCGGTCACCGTCGTCGTAGCCGGCTCGCGATACGAGTTGTGATCGACGTGAAATGCGTCGGGCGAATACACCCAGCCGCGATCGACGAGCACGGCGGACCCGTCCGCGAGGCGGAGCGGCGTAATCAGTGCGACGCCAGGTGTTCCCTCGAAGCTGCGTCCCGGCCAGGTCTGCTCGGCGTTGAAATCATAGACGCCGCTGGCAACCACGCGTCGCCAGCGCGCGCTGTCAGTGGCGAGTCCCTGCCGGACCTCGAGTGGCGGCAGTGCGAGCCTCGCCTCCAACACGGCATTCCGAGCCCGGCGCTGCGCCAGGCGATCGAGTTGCCAGATCCCGGCACTGACGCACAGTGCCGCAACGATCACGGCGCCGATCGCGAGCTTTACGTCGCGGCGCTGCACAGCGCGAGCTTCGCGGCGCGCGAGAGTCGCCGGATGGCGGCCTCGCGCCGGAGCGCGCTGCCGCGGTCAGGCACGGCTTCTCGATAAGCGAGTGTCACGGGGCGGCGCGAGCGCGTGTACGCGCTGGCTTTGCCGCTGCGGTGCGACGCGAGCCGCTGGGGGAGGTCGTTCGTGATTCCAGCGTACAGCGAGCCGTCGCGGCAGCGCAGGAGGTACACCATCCAGCGCTTGCGTCTCGTCAGACGAGCTTCGCGTCCATCGTAATCTCGACGTTGCCCTGCAGCGCTTTCGACACGGGGCAGTTCTTCTTCGCCCCCTCCGCGGCCTGCTGGAACGCGGCCTGATCGATTCCATCGACCTTGCCGCGCACGTCGAGCACGCTGCGCGTGATTTTGGGCGATCCGTCGACGGTTTCGATGGTGACCGCGGCCCGCGTCTCGATGCGGGTCGCCGGGTGGCCCGCCTTCTCGAGCGCGGCGGAGAGCGCCATGCTGAAGCAGCCGGCGTGCGCCGCCGCGATCAGCTCTTCCGGATTGCTGCCTTTCTTCCCCTCGAACCGGGTGCCGAAGCTGAATGCCCCGCTGAAGGCTCCGCTCTGGCCCTTAAAGTTTCCCTTTCCGTCTCTGAGCTTGCCTTCCCACGTCGCTACGGCATTGCTGGTCGCCATCACGGTCTCCGGTTGGCTGTAGGGTGAACGACTCGGGGAATCTGGCGAGACGTCGCCTGGTTCGCTACGCTTTGAGACCCCGAGTTTTTGGAGCTAATCCACATGGCCACCAAGAAGCGTCCCAACGAGCGCCCACGGCCGCGACGCCAGCCCGAGACGCTCCGCCTCCGCAAACTCACGCCGTCGTTCACCGCTACCGACCTCCGGCGCAGTATGGCGTTCTATCGCGACGTGCTGGGCTTCGTCATCGGCGATGAATGGCGCGAGAACGGTGAACTCGCGGGCTGCGAGATCCATGCGGGCGCCGTGACCTTCATGCTGGGCCAGGACGATTTCAAGAAGGGTCGCGATCGCCAGAAGGGAATAGGAACGCGGGTCTGGTGTCACACGGCACAGGACCTCGATCGGTTGGCCGCGGAAATCAAGGCGCGGGGCGGCGTGCTCGATCAGGAACCGCAGGATATGCCGTGGGGTGACCGCCTCTTCATGATCAGCGACCCCGACGGGTTCAAGTTTACCTTCGTACAAGAGCGTTGAGTCTTTCGCCCGCCGCGCAGAACGTGCTGCGTGCGGTCGCGGCCACGTTGGTAACCGACGGCGCGGCGGATCTCGGCGATCGCGTCGGGCGCAAAATCGCTTCCCTCCCCCGCCGGGCCGATCGCGCCGAGCTCGATCGGTTGCTGCGGTTGCTCGACGTCGCAGCCGTCAATCTGCTCCTCAGCCGCATCCCGAAACCCTTCACGCGCATGTCCCCTGACGAACGGGAGCGCTGCTTGCGCGGCTGGGCGTCCAGCCGCCTGCTGCAGCGGCGCAAAGCCTTTCAGGCCCTGAAGCGGCTCACGACGGTCACGCACTACACTACACCGGGCGTTGCGCGCGCGATCGGGTATCCGGGTCCGTTGGGCCCTGCGCCGAATACGCCGAAACCGATCCGCCCTGTCACCATCAGGACTGACGCAACTCTGCATTGCGACGTCGTCGTGATCGGCTCCGGAGCAGGCGGAGGCGTGGTGGCAGCGGAGCTCACCGCGGCCGGGAAGGACGTCATCGTGCTGGAGAAGGGCGGCTATCGCAACGAAGCGGATTTCACACACCAGGAGGGGGAAGCGCTCGAAACGATGTACGACGCCGGCGGCCTGCTGGCGACAAGTGATCTCGGGTTCGTCGTCCTGCAGGGATCGACGCTCGGCGGCGGGACCGTGATCAACTACACGACGAGCTTCCATACCCCGGACACCGTTCGCGGCGAGTGGGCTCGCAAGCACGGCCTTCCGCATTTCGAAAGCGCCGAGTTCACGCGCGCCCTCGACGCCGTCGCGCGCCGCCTCGGCGTCAACACCGATCACGCCAAGCCCTCGGGGCGTGACCAGATCTTGATTCGCGGCCTCGCACAGCTGCGTTGGCACCACGGACTCCTGCCGCGTGACGTACGCGGCTGCTCGGAAGACGATTCCTGTGGCTACTGCGGGATGGGATGCCGCCGTGGGGCGAAGCAGTCGACGCTGATCACCTACCTCCAGGACGCGGCCGCGCAGGGCGCACGGATCGTGGTGGGGTGTGACGTACGCCGCGTCGTCATCGAACGCCGGGTAGCGAGCGGCATTCAGGCGCGCGTTGGACCGCACGCACTACACGTGCGAGCGAAGGCCGTGGTCGTGGCTGCCGGATCGGTCCATTCACCGGCCTTGCTGCTCCGTTCCGGTGTGACGCTCCCGGCGCTCGGACGACATCTGGCGCTGCATCCCGCAACGGCCGTCCTCGCGGACATGGATGAGGACGTGCGGCCCTGGACGGGCACCGTTCAGGCTCACTACTCGGATCAGTTCGCCGATTTGGACGCGGGCTATGGATTCAAGTTCGAGACGGCACCGGTCCATCCGTCCCTGCAGGCGCTCGCGGCGCCGTGGGAATCGGGGGCGGGACATCGCGATCGAATGGCGAGATTGCCGAAAACCGCCCTCGTAGGCATCCTGTTGCGTGACCGCTTCGGCGGCCGCGTGCGCGTCGACCGCGATGGCGTCGCCGTCATCGACTACCGCCTGTCTCGCTACGATCGCGCGCATCTCCGCCGCGCCATGGGCGCCGCTGCGGAGGTGCTCGAAGCCGCGGGCGCGCGCGAGATCTGGGCGCCCCTTGCACGCACGGTGACGTATCGCCCTGGATCGAAAGGCGCGCGCGACGAGTGGCTGGAGCGAGTGGACGCCGCGGGCTGGGGACCTAACGAGCTACTGCTCGTCACCTTCCATCAGATGGCGTCGTGCCGCATGGGCGCCAGCGCGCGCACGTCGGTGGTGGATTCAGAACACCGGGTGTGGGGTATACGTGGCCTGTATGTGGCGGACGCGAGCACGTTCCCGAGCGCGTCCGGAGTGAATCCCATGCTCACCGTGATGGCCATCGCGTATCGTGCCGCAGGTGTAATCGCGACTCACTAGGAGAACCGCATGTTCCTGTTGCTGCTCGCGCTTCAACAGTCCGTCGCCGACTCCTCCCCGTTTCGGCAGCTGGCGTTGCCGAGTCCCACGCCGGTGCGCGGCGCCACGGGAGGACCGGGCCCGCGCTACTGGCAACAACGCGCCGACTACACACTCGAGGCAACGCTCGACACCGCGACGAACATGTTGCGCGGCAGAGGCCGGATCTACTACGTCAACCGCTCGCCGGAAACGCTCAACTACGTCTGGTTGCAGCTCGATCAAAACATCTTCGCCCCCCCCCCCAACTCGATCTCCAGGGTGCTGAACCTGCCGCCGCTCCTGTTCGCCGGCGGCGTGGTCTTCGATTTCAGCGCGAAGGGGTTCGTCGGCGGAATCACGGTCGATCGCTTTGCCGCGAACGGACGGCCGCTCACGACGAAAGTGCTGGGCACGATGATGCGCGTCGAGCTGCCGCGGCCGCTCGCACCCAACCTCGGCGTAACATTCGACGTTGCCTGGCATTTCCCGATTCCGCCGTATGGCGGGGGACGCATGGGGCACGTCGGGTCCCGCTTCTACGAGCTGGGCCAGTGGTACCCGCGCATGGCCGTTTACGACGACGTGCATGGCTGGAACACGCTGCCCTTCCTCGGCGCGGGCGAGTTCTATCTCGAGTTCGGCGATTTCGACGTGAGCCTGACAGTGCCTGCCGGATTCCTCGTCACTGCGACGGGCATGCTTGCCAACCCATCCGCGGTGCGCTCTGCGCAGGAGCGCACCAGGCTCGCGCGCGCGTTCACCTCGCCCGGACAAACCGCGCAAGTCATCACGCGCCAGGAAGCGATCGCGAACACGACCCGGCCCGTGCCCGGCACGAAGACATGGCGGTTCACCGCGAGCGCCGTGCGGGATTTCGCGTGGGCGGCGGGCTCGGGACTGCGCTGGGATGCCAGCACCTGGGACGGCATCCTCGTCCAGACGTTTTATCATCCCGACGCGACTCCGTGGGAAGAGGCGAATTCCATGGTGCGCGCCACGCTCCGGCACTTCTCCGGCGCGCTCGGCCAGTATCCGTGGCCGCAAGTCTCCGCGGTCGAGGGACTCGTCGAAGGCATGGAGTACCCGATGGTGATTTACTGTCCCTCGCTGCAGAAGCGGGAGGATCAGTTCTGGGTCCTTATGCACGAGCTCGGCCATCAATGGTTTCCCATGCAGGTCGGGTCCGACGAGCGCCGCTATCCGTGGATGGACGAAGGCTTCAACACCTTCGCCGACTACGACGCGGCCGAGGCGTTTTTCAAGGGGACCACGTACGCCGACACCGTGCGGCGCGAGCTGCTGGCCGCCTACGACGCCACGGCAATCCCCGGCAGCGAGCAGCCGATGATCACGAAGCCCGATGAAGTGCGCCAGCTCTACTGGACCGCGTATCAGAAGCCGGCGTTGATGCTCTCGATTCTGCGCGAGGCGGTGCTCGGCCGGGAGGAATTCGATCGCGGGTTCCGCGAGTACGTCCGCCGCTGGAAAGGCAAGCATCCGCAGCCCGCGGACTTCTTTCGCACGATGAGCAACTTGACTGGCCGTGATCTCGATTGGTTCTGGCGCAACTGGATCTACACGACGGCCCGGCTCGACCAAGCAGTCGACTCGGTACGGTCCAGCGCCGACTCTGCTTTCCTTTATTTATCGAATCGCGGTCAGATGGTGCTGCCGGTCACGCTAGAGCTACGCTACGCCGACAATTCGACCGAGACGCGTTCTCTGCCGGTCGAGATGTGGGATCTCGGCAGTCGCTTCACGTATCGCGTGGCTACCGCAAAGCGGTTGGCGAGTGTGGTGATCGATCCGCGCAAGATCTATCCGGACATCGCGCGGGACAACAACAGCTGGAAACGCTAAGGCGGGGGCTTCGGCGGACCGCCGCCGCTGCCGAAGCCTGAGAGGGGCCCGACGCCAGCGAGGATCGCCGCGACGGCGGCGCCACTCGCGCCAAGTGCGATCGCGGTCTTCCAGCCCGAGACTTTTTTTTGTTTGAGCTCGAGTAGTTGCGTGCGCGGAATCGTCACCAAGTCGCCGATGCTCTGATATGCGGTCCCCGCGTCTGATGTGAAGCGCGTGCCCGCGATCACGAGCGAGTCCGCATCCGCGAACGCCACGCGCCCTTGGACGTTGGTCACGCGGTGTACCGTGATTTCGCCGACGCGCGCATCCAGCGGCGCCATCGTCGCAACGACCTCCGCACCGCGTGCGGGCGTGACATTCCCGATCGGCGTGTATGTCAAGCACGCTGACACGGGAATCAGGAAAACCAGGAGCGCCGCCCGCACCAGGCCGCGGGTCATGGCTGATTCGCGACGAGGACCGGCACGTCGCTCCCGCTCGTATTGCCGGTACCGAGTTGGCCGTTGCGGTTGTCGCCCCAGCAGTAGGCTTTGCCACCGGTCGTGATAGCGCACGTGTGGTGGCCACCGGCAAAGATCGAGGCGAAGATCTGAGTCGTGTTGACAGGAAGCGGGGTGTGACTGCATGGCGCGATCGTGCGCTGAGACGCGGACGTGCACGTCTCGGTGGTCGCCGCGCCGAGCTGGCCGGTTGCGTCCTCTCCCCAACAATGCGTCGTGTTGCCGGTCCCGATACCGCATGTGTGCTCCGCTCCCGCACTCAACGCCAGAAAGATGATACCGCCGGTGACCGCTGTCGGTTGCAGGGCCTGGCCCGTGACCGTCTCGCCGAGCTGCCCCCAGGTGTTGTCGCCCCAACAGTACGCATCACCGCCGGCCGTCAGGCCGCACGTGTGACTGAAGCCCGACGTCAACAGCTTGAACTTCAGACCTCCGGAAACCGCGAGCGGCAACGCGGTGTCGGCCACCGTTCCGTTGCCGAGCTGGCCCGCGCTGTTGTCGCCCCAGCAATACGCCGTGCTATCGACCGCCAGGGCGCACGCGTGTCGCGCGCCCGTGGTGATCGCGAGAAAGCGCAGCCCGCCGCCGACCGCGCTAGGTGCCCGGGTACACGGCTCAGGGCCACCCGAGGTCGGACAGGTCTGGATGGGTCGGCTGCCCAGTTCACCGTCGCGGCCCCACCCCCAGCAGTACGCGCTTGAATCCGTTGCGCTAATCCCGCATGTAAACGTGCCGCCGCCCGCCACCTGACCGAAGGACAAGCTCCCCTTGACGGCTGTCGGCATCGTTCGAGAGACGACCGAGCTGTCGCCGATCTGACCAGTCAGGTTCAGCCCCCAGCAGTACGCGTCTCCACCGGCTCCAACCGCGCATGAATGCGCCGCACCGGTAGCCGGGAGGCCGAGCATCAGCGTATTGCCAATCTGCGTGGCGTAAGGCCGATCGGTCGTCGATCCATCACCGATCTCGCCGTCCCGGTTCCAGCCCCAGCAGTAGACGTGGGTGGTAGTGGTCACCGCACAGGTGTGGAGCAGGCCGCCAGACATCGCGATTAGCGAGGCATCCACCGGCGGCGGGATCTCAACGGACTGCGAGCCCTGACACGCGACGGCGGCGAGACACAGGATGACGGCGACCCGCATACCGCTAATCTAGAGGCTCCTTGACGACCCTGCGAACCGGCGTCAGCTTAGCCCTACCTACCAACCGGCCGGGTTCGCCGCCGTCCTCGGTCGGATGTTGTCGAGGCAGTCAACAACTGTCGAGTCACGCGTGAACAGCAGGCGATCGCTATGCCGATGCGCTGTTCAATTGTGTTTTTCCCCAAACAGGAGGTGGAGATGATCTCTCCGCTTCGTCGGACGAATGCGCTCCGCACTCTGGGTGCCTGCGTGGCACTCACGTGCGGCTGCGCGGTCCTCGCCGCGGCGCAAACCACCGGCACTGTGAAAGGCACGGTCACCGACGCCGCGACGCAACGCCCGCTGGACGGCGCGCAGATCTCGGTGGTCGGGACCGACCTCGGCACCCTCACCAACACCGCCGGGCAGTTTCAGTTCAACGTGCCGCTCGGCCAAGTGATCCTACGGATCCGCCGCGTCGGTTACGGCAGCAGCAACAAGGTCGTCACCGTGACCCCGGATGCTCCGGTGACCGCAGATTTCGCGATGCCACAGGTCGCGATCGGACTCGATGCGGTCGTCGTCACGGGCACGGGCGTCGCGACCGAGCGCCGCAAACTCGGCAACACGATCGCGACGGTCGATGCGAGTCAACTCAGGAACGCGCCGGTCCAAAACGTGTCCGAGATGCTCGCGGCCCGAGAGCCCGGCGTCAGCATCCTGCCGTCCGGCGGGCTGACGGGCGAAGGCGCGCGTATTCGCATCCGCGGCGCGGCGAGCCTGTCGCAGCCGAACGAGCCGATCGTGTACGTGGACGGCGTCCGCGTCGACCGCGGTGGCGGCTTCGGCGACTTCGTCGGTACGGGCGGCGGCGGCTATCCGTCGCGCCTGGACGACATCAACCCCGAGTCCATCGAGCGCATTGAGATCCTGAAGGGACCCGCGGCCGCGACGCTGTACGGGACGGAAGCGTCGGCCGGTGTGATTCAGGTATTCACGAAGCAGGGGTCGCGCGGAGCGCCATCGTTCGACTTCATGACTGAGCAGGGCATCTCGCGCTTCCCGAAGAATCGCTACATGCCGAATTGGGGCTTCGCACGCTCGGATACACAGGCCACGCGCTTGGGTCAGTTCTACGGAACGACCGTCCAGGCGTTCGTGCCCTTCTCCCGTAACGTTGTCACCAACAACCTGTTCGAAACCGGATACGCGAACACGTTCTCGGGGGCGGTGAGCGGCGGTACGAGCGCCGTCACGTACTACGTGAACGGGCGCTACAGCCATGACGACGGTCCGTTCGGAAACCGCCGTCTCGGGCCGGCGAATGATCTCGATCGCTTCGCCCAGGGTTCCGCAAGCATCGTGATCCTGCCGGCGAGCAACGTGAAGGTGAAGGTGAATGCGGATTACGTCGATCGGTTCCACATGACGCCGTCGAACAACAACAACATCTACGGCACGATTTCCTCGGCCATCTTCAGCAAGCCGGAGCTCGCCAGGTGCTACACCGGCGGTGTGCCGACCGGCCAAGGCTCCTGCACAACGGACGGGAACCCGAACAGCCCGCTCGCGCCGGGCAACCCATTTGGACAGGCTGCCTTTGGCACCGTGCGCGAGGACATGCAAGAGGAGATCAAGCAAGACGCCAAGCATTTCACCGGCAGCGTGAATCTCGCGTATCAGCCGGTGACGCAGGTTTCCCTCGATGCCACGCTTGGGGTCGACGTTGTCAACCAGGTGAGCACCGACTTCGCGCCGTTCGGCTACAACGTCGACAACTTAATCAGCCTCGATCCTGACGGATACAAGTTCCTCGACGACCGCACGCGCCGTGAAATCACCGCCGAAGCGAAGGCCACGTGGACGACGAAGCTCGGCGAGTACTTCCAGTCCACACTTACGGGCGGCGGCCAGGGCTTTGTGGCGAAAGTGGAAGATGTGGGCGAAGGCGGCGAGCACTTCCCCGGCCCCGGGCTCGAGGTCGTCGGCGCGGGATCGTCACCTAGTATCTACGAGCGATTCCTCTCGACGGTGAACGCGGGCGTATTCGCGCAAGACCAGCTCGCGTATCGGGACTGGGCATTTCTCACCGTCGGTGGACGGTACGACCGCAACAGCGCGTTCGGCAAGACCTCCCAGGGCGTGTTTTATCCCAAGGCGAGCATTTCGTTGCAACCGAGCTCACTCTCGGGCTGGAACAGCTCCGCGCTGCGGTCAAACTTCTCGACGCTGCGCGTGCGCGGCGCCATCGGCCAGTCGGGGCTGCAGCCCGGGGCATTCGACAAGTTCACGACGTTCTCCCCGCTCACCAGCGAGCTGGGGCCGGGTCTCGCGCCGAGTAACCTCGGCAACCCCGACCTGAAGCCTGAGAAGGCCACGGAGTGGGAAGTCGGAAGCGAGATAGGGATCCTCAATGACCGCGCGGGCGTGGAGGTCACGTATTGGAATCGCGTGACTCGGGATGCGCTGTATCAACGGCAGTACGCTCCCTCGGGCGGCTTCCGGGCGGTACAGCTTTCCAACATCGGCCGGATCGATGCCCACGGCTGGGAGATCGGCCTGAACGTTCTGCCGGTCAACCGGCCCGAGTTTTCGCTCAAGCTGTTCGGCAATGCAGCGTTCCTGCACGAGATCGTGACGAGTCTCGGCGGGTCGCCGCCGCTGAAGGTCGGTGGCAGCTATCCTCGTTATCGCAACTTCGTGAAGGAGGGATACTCGCCGTACGCGCTCTTCGGCGCGAAGCTCGTGGGGCCGTGCAGCCTGCGGCCGGCAGGGGCAACGTACGCCTGCCTGCAGCCCGGTCAGAACCCATATGACCTGAACGGCGACGGCCAATTCGACACCGACGCCGATCTGCTTGCAGCTCTCGCAACCCCGCGGTCGCTGAGCAGTCTCCTGCCGATTCGCGTGGATGAGAACGGGAACGGCGACTTCCTCGATCACTACCTGGGGAAGTCCGCGCCCGACTGGGCAGGCTCGTTCGGATTCTCCGCAACGATGTTCAAGAATTTCGAGGTGTCGTCCCTATTCGAATACAAGGGCGGCAACTACACGATCACGGACCTGACGTTCGCATTCCGGAACTCGAACGCCTCTATCGGGCGCAATTCAGAGCGCGCCGCACGAGTGGAGTCCACTTTGCTGAACCCGACGAGCACGGCGCAGCAGCGCGTAGATGCCGCGAAGGAATGGCTCACGCTCCGCGCGTTGACGCCGTACGACGGACTGAACCAGAACGAAAACGGCAGGTTTGTCCGCTGGCGTGAGCTGGGATTGACCTACAACGTGCCGACAGCGTGGGCCAGCAGGAGACTCGGCTTGCGCTACGTGTCGCTCAAGGCGTCCGTGCGGAATCTCATGCTGTGGACTCCGTACACCGGCATCGATCCCGAGCTGAACGAATATGGCCGTGGCGCCGCCAGCTCCGACCTGAACGGCATCGAGTCCAACTTTGGCGAGGGCATCGATGCGTTCGGACTCGCATTGCCGCGCCGCTTCACCTTCAGCGTGCGGTTCGGCTTCTAACCCGGGCACCGGAGAGGAGTGATACCATGAAGACCAATCGCTCATACCGGCTGCTCGGCGTGGCGTGCCTGAGCGCACTCGCCGCGTGCAGCAGCCTGCTGGACGTGAAGAACCCGAACAACGTCAATCAGACCGACCTCAGCAACCCGGCCTCCGCGGCGTCGCAGGCAAGCGGTGTCTTGGCGACGGTCGCGCGGGCCTGGGGTCAGATCATAACGCCCTATTCCGTCGCGACCGACGAGCTCACGTGGATCGGCTCGCGCGACGCCTGGCAGAGCCTGGATCAGGGAACGATCTCGGAGCCCACCAATGAATTCGTGGACGCGGCCTTCTTCTACGTGGGGGAGGCGCGCTGGTGGTCCGACGAGACGATCAAGCGGCTGAAGGGCTTCGACGCCGCGAACGTGCTACCCGATCGCAACGATCTCGCGCGCACGTACCTGTCCGGCGCGATGATCTACACGATAATTGGCAACCTGTTCGACAACTTCCCGATCGGCTCCGATCGCACGACCGCGGCGGCGCCGCTCGGCGCCGCGAAAATGGATTCCGTGTACAAAGTCGCGATCGCATACGCGACGAGCGGCATTGCGATAGCTCAGGCGACGGGCGATAAGGACCTCGAGCTGACGCTCACGGCGGAACGCGCCGTGGCGCGCTACTACCTCGCGCTGTGGGCGAAGCTGAACCCCGCGCCGGCGAGTGTTCCGGTCGCGAGCCCGCTCGTCAATGACGCCGCAGCCGTGGCCGATGCGAGCGCGGCGCTTGCCCTCGCGGGTACCGCGGACTGGCGGTACCAGTTCCATTATGACCCGACGACGATCAGCACCGATATCGGGTTCGAGGTGAACGAGCGGCTGGAAATGCGCATCGGGTCGACATACGTCTACCCAATCTGCACAGTGTCGGGTTGCGCGAGCGGCGGCAAAACCGTGGCCGTCGATAGCCTCCGATTGAAGGATCCGCTCGACAACAAGGGCGACCCGGAGCTCGCGCGTTTCCTGTTGAACAAAACGGAAGGATTCCTCAAAAAGACGCGTTACGGATCGTTAACCTTCCTCTCCGCCCGCGAGCTGCATTTGATCGTGGCGGAGGCAGCCTTGGCTGGAGGTGACAACGCGGGATTCCAGAATGCGATCAATGCCGAACGCGCTCTGGATAGCCTGACCGCCTACACGGGTGCGGGGCCGACGGCGCTAGCAATGCTCCATTACGAACGGCAGCGCAATCTGTTCATGCAGGGCAAGCGCCTGTTCGATGAATATCGCTTTGGCACGAACGCGGACCTGTGGCAGGCCGGCTCAGAGGCGATCACCAAACCCGGCACGTTCCTGCCGATCACAATCAGCGAACGGCTGGCGAACTCGTTTTGCCTCGCGGATCCGGCGTCCTGCGGCGGGCACTGACGCTCGGTTGATCTGAGCGCAGAAGATAGGACAGTAGGGGCGCAGCATGCTGCGCCCCTACTGATTTAATGGATGCCGCCGCTCCCGAATTGTTTGACGAGATCCGAGAGCACAGCCTTCGCGTCGCCGAACAACATCCACGTGTTGTCCTGCACGTACAGCTCGTTGTCGATGCCGGCGAAGCCGGGTTTCTTGCTGCGCTTCACCGCGAGCACCGTCTTCGCCTTGTCGGCATCGATGATCGGCATCCCGTAGATTGGTGTGCCCTTGTTGTAGCGCGCGGCGGGGTTCACGACGTCGTTGGCGCCGAGCACCAGCGCGACGTCGGTCTGCGGCATCTCGGGGTTGATTTCGTCCATCTCCACCAATGCCGAGTACGGGATGTTCGCCTCGGCAAGCAACACGTTCATGTGGCCGGGCATGCGGCCCGCCACCGGGTGGATGGCGAACTTCACGATGATGCCGCGTTTGGTGAGCGCGTCGTACAGCTCCCGCACCTTGTGCTGCGCCTGCGCCACCGCCATCCCGTAACCCGGAATGATCACCACGTTGCGCGCCTGCTCGAGCAGCTGCGCGGCTCCTTCGACCGTCTCCTGCTTCCACTCCTTCTGCTCACCAGCGGCGAGGGCCGGCTGCGCTTTCCCGAAGGCGCCGAACAGGACATTCGTGAACGAGCGGTTCATCGCGCGACACATGATGATCGAGAGAATCAGGCCGCTCGAGCCGTCCAGCGCGCCGGCCGTCACGAGCAGCTTGCTGTCGAGCACGAATCCCATCGCCACCGCCGATAGGCCGGCGTACGCGTTGAGGATCGAGATCACGGTCGGCATGTCGGCGCCGCCGATCGGAATGATGAGCAGCACGCCAAAAATCAGCGCGAGCGCCGCGATGACGAGAAACGCCTGCTGCGCCCACGGCGCGCCGGGATGCACGGCCACGGCGACCCCCAGTCCCACCGCGATCGCGAGGACGCCGATGTTGACGAAGTTCTGGCCGGGATAGGTGACGGGCCGCTGCGGGATCCAGCGGACCTCCTGCAGCTTCCCCGCGGCCATGAGACTGCCCGTGAAGGTGAGGAATCCGAGAATGACTTCGGCCGCGAGCGCGCTCATCCGAAAATGCGTCATCTCGGCGGTGGCGGAGCCGCCGCGCCACAAGAAATACTCGGCCGTCCCGACGAGGCCGGCCGCCAGACCACCGAACGCGTGCGACAGCGCGGTTCGCTGCGGCACCGCGGTGAGCGGGACGCGCGACAGCGGGACGCCGACGACGAACCCCAGGGCAATGGCGCCGACGATCCACGCGTGATGGATGATCTCAGGCTGGATCCACGTGGCCAGGACCGCAACGGTCATCCCGACGACGCCCGCGATGACGCCGCGGCGCGCGGTCTTGGGATCGTTCATCCAGTACAGCGCGAAGATGAACAGCGCCGTCGCCAGGACGGCGGAGAGCTCACCGACGAGATGCATCACTGCTTCTTGAACATCTTGAGCATGCGGTCCGTGATCATGAAACCGCTCACGATGTTCGTCATCGAAGCGAACAACGCGACGGCGCCCAGGATCCGGATGGTGAGCGGATGGTCGGCGCCCGTAACGACGATCGAGCCGACCACCGCGATCGCCGAGATCGCGTTCGTGAGCGACATCAGCGGCGTATAGAGGAGCCGCGACACGCGGCGGATCACGCCGAGCCCGATGAACGTGGCCAGCACGAACACGAACACCATCGATCCGAAGTCGCTCATGATTTGCGCACCTCGCCGGCGTACGTCACGCACGTGTCGCGGATGATTTGGTCTTCGAAATCGAGGCGGAGCTTGCCGTCCTGCACGATGTGCCCGAGGAAGGCAGCCACGTTCTTCGCGTACATCTGACTGGCGTCCAGGGGCAACGTGCTGGCCAGATTGAGCGGCCCGAGAATGGACACGCCGTTCCGCACGATCTCGGAACCGGGCTCGGTCAGCTCGCAGTTGCCACCGGTCTCGGCCGCCAGATCGACGATGACCGCTCCCGGCTTCATCCCCTGCACCGCGGCCGCCGTAATCAGGATCGGGGCTTTTTTGCCCGGGATCGCCGCCGTCGAGATGACGATGTCGGCATCCTTGACGGCTTTTGCGAGAAACTCCAACTCCTTGCGATGCGTCTCCTCCGACAACTCTTTCGCATAGCCGCCGGCCGTCTCGGCATGCTCTGCGATCGCCATCTCGAGGAACGTGGCCCCGAGACTTTGCACCTGTTCCTTCACGGCTGGTCGCACGTCGAACGCCGACACGATTGCGCCAAGCCGCCGCGCTGTGGCGATCGCCTGCAACCCCGCGACGCCCGCGCCGAGCACGAGCACGCGCGCGGCAGGGACCGTCCCGGCCGCCGTCACGAGCATCGGCAGGAGCCGGCCGGTCGCCGTGGCGGCGAGCAGCACCGCTTTGTAGCCCGCCACGGTCGCCTGGGACGACAGCACATCCATGGGTTGCGCCCGCGTGATGCGCGGCAACAACACCAGGCTGAAGGCGGTCAGCTTGCGGTGGGCGAGGGCGCGGAGAAAGTCGGGGACGGGCTGAAAGAAGGCGACGAGCGCGGTGCCTTCGGGGATTTGGGCGAGGGATTCGGGACTGGGAGCTTGTACCTGAACGATGATGTCGGACCGTCCAAGCACCGAGTCCCTAGTCCCGAGTCCCGCACCCGCCTTTACATACGCCTCATCCGGAAAAAACGCGGCCGATCCCGCGCCGCGCTCGATCACTACCTCGTAGCCGCCCTTTGTCAGGCGGCCCGCGACCTCCGGCGTCAGGGCCACCCGCCGCTCATTGGCGGCGACTTCCTTCGGCACTCCGATGCGCATGCGGTCTACGATCCGCGGGGGAGCTGTGGGCGAGAAGGCTCGCGATGCTGGGCGAGCATGCGTTCCGCAAAATCGACGCGCTCGGCCAGGTCGTTGAACTGCTGTCGCAGCGCGTCGAACTGCTCCTCGAGCTCGTTCACGCGCTGTTCCGCGCGCCCGACGAGCCGGTGCTGCGCGTACGTTCCTTCCGCGACGCCCCACTGCCGCAACGGGAGATCGTCGCTGTCTCGGAATTCTCCCGCCGCGATGAGCACCAGATCGTAGAGATACCAAACCCCCATGCCGCCAAACGTGCAGAGCATGGCGATCGCGGTGCGCGGTTTGTCGACGTAAAAGCGATGCAATCCGAAGACGCCGCCAAAGAACGACAACAGCAGCGCGACCCCGCGCGAGCGCTTGGAGACGTCTGGCTCGTGCCGATTTTCCTCCGGTTCGTCGCGGTACGCGTCGGGAAGCGTCATGGCTCGATACTACCGGGCCCGTTCCGAGGGGGCAAGCAAGTGACGGAGCGCGGGCTCGAGCTCGGTAAACGAAAAACGAAACCCTGAGGCCGTCAGGCGTTCCGGCAACACGCGCTGTCCGCTCTGCAACATGTCCGCGCCCTCCGAGCCGAAGGCCAGGCTGAGCGCAAAGCCGGGAACGCCCACGAGCACGGGACGGCCGAGCACTTTGCCGAGTGTCTTTGCGAGCTCGCGGTTCGTGACGGGCGCGGGTGCGGTGAGGTTCACTGGTCCCGTCAGATCGCGCCGGTCGAGGACATGCTCCATGGCCTTGATGATGTCGTCCAGCGCGATCCAGCTCACGTACTGGTTGCCGCTGCCCACCCAGCCGCCGAGCCCCAAGCGGAACGGCGGGAGCATCGTGGCGAGCGCGCCACCGGCCGGCGTCAGGACGACGCCGATCCGCATGTTGACCACGCGAATTCCCCCTCGTGCCGCGACCGCGGGCGCCGCCTCCCAATCGCGCGAAACCTGTGCGAGAAAATCGTCTCCGGGTGCGCTGGCCTCCGTGACAGGTTCAGCGCCGCGGTTCCCGTAGTAGCCGATCGCGGAGGCGGCCAGCAGGGTCGCGGGGCGGCGCTGCAGGCTCGCGAGTGTCTCGCTCACGAGCTTCGTGCCGGCCACGCGGCTCGCGCGGATACGCTGCTTCTTCGCCGCGGTCCAGCGGCCGAAGACGTTTTCGCCCGCGAGGTGAATGACGGCGTCAATCCCTTCTAACCCGGCTCGATCGATTGTGCCGCGCTCGGGATCCCAGGCGACGACGTGCTCACCCGGCTTCGGTTGCCGCCGGACGAGCGGTACAACGTCGTCGCCGCGCTGCTCGAGGGCCGTGCGCAACGCGGTGCCGATCAGTCCCGTGGCCCCGCTGACGGCAATTTTCATTCGGGGAGAATCGCTTCAGCCTCGATTTCGACCAGCATGGTTGGATCGACGAGTCGCGTCACGGCGACCAGGGTGGAGGCCGGACGAATGTCGCGAAACACTTCGCCGTGCGCCCGCCCGACTGCCTGCCAATGCTCGATATCGGTCACGTACATGCGCGTGCGCACGACGTCGCGGAAACCCGCGCCCGCCTGCTCCAGTGCCCGGCCGATGTTCCGGAGCGCCTGGACCGCCTGGGCGTAGGGATCACCCGCTCCCACGATCTTGCCGCTCACATCGGTCGCCGTCGTGCCGGAAACATGGACGACGCGTCCCACCCGGACCGCGCGTGAATAGCCGACGACCGGCTCCCACGGCGCGCCGCTCGCGATGTTCTGCCGGGTCATCGCCCTTCGAAACCGGGAACCGGAGGCGGCGCGGCGTTCCAGGTGACGTGCGAGGGGGCGCCCGTGGACCGCGCTTCGATAATCCGCTCGTCGGTCGCCCGCACGATCTCTTCGACCGCCTGCGGGGGATTGAGGAACGTCACGCCCCCAATCGCAGGGATGGCATGGCGGCCGTCGCTGGTCCGGAGATCAGCCAGGCCGACGCGGAGCTTGTCGAGGACGATGCGGGCGGATGCGGCCGTCGTTTCCGGCAGCAGCGCGATGAACTCGTCCCGGCCGAGGCGCGCGACGGTGTCGGTGGCGCGGAGCGCGCCGCGCAGGACCGTGGCGGCCGCCCGCACCAGCTCGTCCCCCACCCGGGACCCGAGATCCACCGCCGCCACGGTGAAGGGGTGCTGGTAGCGCCGGGCCCGCTCGATTTCCGCCCCCGCCGCCTCATGGAAAGCGCGGGCGTTGCGCAGGCCGGTCAGGTCGTCGACGCGGGCCAGCCTCCGTTCGCGGGCGAGTGACCGGCGCAACGCCACGACGGCCCAGGTGAGCCCGCCGATGGCGGCCAGGGCCAGGATGGTGATGGGGACGCCCGCGCGCACGTCCGAAAACTATCTGCTAAGGCGGGTTTTTGCCCAAGGGCACAACGGCAACCGCGTACCAGCAAGGATTCCAGCGGCATCCCTCCATGACGACGCGGAGGCGGTACACCGTGGTCGCGCTGGGCGTGAACTGCAGGACAGGGAAGGTTTCACTGTTGCGGTCGATGGCAAGCTCGTTGCTCTGGGTGGCGAGGAGCAGCTGGAGCCGCGAGCAATCGTTGTCGCACACACCGAGAATGGAATACGCCACCCCCCGCTCGAGGGTCACCACGAACGTTTCCGCCTCCTCCTCGTTCAGCTCCCCCGTCTTCGTGAGGAGCGGCGAGCCACCCGCGTTCGTCGTGACCGCGCTGACTGCACGCTGCAACCGACCGTGGACTTCTCGCTCCCAACGGTTTTGCGACACCGCTGGGCGCGGGATCGCCGCACCGATCACGAGTACCACCAGGGTGGCGGAGAGATTCCGCGATGTCATCGGACCTGTCGCCGCGATGCCGTCAGCATCATAGCCAAAACGGCGACCGCACCGAGCAGCAGCGCCACCGCGGTAGCACCCCACGGCGGCGCTGGACCCAAAGGGATCGGCGCGATGAACCGGCGCTCCCACTGAGCGGTCCATCTGCCGACCGGTTGCTTGAGGGCCGCCGCGAGCGCGGTGTCCACTGGTAACGATGAGGCCCAAAAACCTTGGAAGCGCTCGCGTCCCACCTCGCGGGCGACATCCGACAGGTACCGCTCGCCAGGGAGCAGACGCTGCACACGCCACCAGCGCCGCTCGGGACGCACGATTTGCGGCCCGGCAGCCGGAGACGCCGCATCTGATCCCTCGAGGACCGCGGCGCGACAACCGGACGATCGGCCGGCGAGGCACGCCACCGTCGCGGGCGGAAACGAGTAAACGTTGTCCCAGTGCCATGAGTGACGGGAATCGCCCAGGAGGTCCAGCGAGGTGAAACGCTCACCGGCGATGCCGCGCGAGCCAAGGTATAAGGCCAGGTCCCAGTTGCGTGCCGCCAACCAGCGTCGCACTGGCTTGGCCGGGGTCCCGTATGCCGCGTAGAACGCGCAGGGCCCGAGGCCTGCCTGCAACCACCGGGGGAATCCGCCGAACCCCGCGGAGCGCGCTTCCAGCTTCCCTAGCAGGAACCGCGTCCAGTAGGGGCCGGCGGGCAGCAAGGCGATGCACGTCGTACGGTCCGTCGAGTCTGGTGCGAGATACGCCGCGAGGTCTGCGGGCTTGGGGCGGTCCGCCACGTTGGGCGGCCGCGCCAGCTCGATGACAACGGCGACGCGGACCTTCGTCTCGCCCAGGCCCAGGGCGTGCCATGCGGTATCCAGCGCGGCCTCGATGTATCGAACTGCGGCCGGAGAATCCTCCGCCCCACGAACAAGGACTGTGGGTCTTCCGGAACGGTCGTTCTCGTGACTCGCCAACAATCCTCGTACGTGTTGGCGGTCCTCCAGCAGGCGCACGGCTCCGTCGGCATTACGCCATTCGTCGGCCAACGCCTGTACTCGCTGGCGTGCAGGCGTGAGCTCTGGGAGCTGGGCCGTGAAGGATCGTGGGCCACTTGCCATGGCTCCGCGCGGCGGTACGTACGCCAGCGCAATCACGGCGCAGCCGGCGAACGTGACGGCAACCCAGCGCCTTAGAGGCGCCAACGCGAGCTCCGCATTCCGCACGCCCCAAAGAATGCCAGCCAGCCGAACGCCGCGCCGACCGCCCACCACGGGAGGGCCACTGCCGTCGGCCGCGCCGCTACAATGGCGTTCCGCCACGCTCCGACCAGCGAGTCCAGGCCGACGCCCGCCGCCGCGGCGAGACGTTCACCGATCTGGACGTCTGACTCGAGGAGCCGCCGGTAGGAGTCTCGTCCGCCCAGCCGCAGCGCCTCACGAACGATCGTGGCGCGCGCGGCATAAGCGAGCGGTCTCGGCAGCGTACCGGGTGGCAAGGTCCGCAGCAATCCGGTGCATGCCGCATCGCTCAGCGCGAGGCAGGCTTGGAACGCCTGGGCATTCGCGCCGTGATTGAAGAAGTCCCCGAACGATTCGGTGACGAGCGCGCGACGCTCGGGGGGACTCGGATACCAGCGCTCGAGCAGCCCGCTGGTATCGCCGAGCGCCAACACGTCGGCGCAGCGGGCGAGCACTCCCAAAAAACAGGCTCGCACCGCTTGTGAGGGGGCGGTGACGAGCTGCAGATAGACCGTGCGACGCTCGTCGGCCGGATCGAGTGAGGGACGCAGCGGCGCGCCGAGCCAGTCGGCGAGCGGCCGGTCGAGCGGCGGGACCGGCACATTGGCCAGTAGCAACGTCGTCGTCCACCGCAGATCGAGATCCCAGGGCACCTCGAGACCCACGTGAAAAACCGATCGCTGCACCGTGGTGTCCGGATCGATCGCGCGGATGATGTACGGGTATTGGATCAGGTCGGCGGCGGCACTGCCATAGAGACTGTCGATCGCGGGCCAGGCGCGTTCGGCAGCCTGGCGCAGGGGAAGGGGCGACCGATTCGCAATGATGCGGAGATGACCGACGGCAATCGTGTCGCGACCAGCCGTCGCCCGCTCGCGTTCCAGACTATCGGCGACATTCGCGATGGCCTGTGCGTCGCGCCATGCTCGCAACAGGCTGTCCGCGCGGCCCTGCAAACGTATCACCACTGTGTCCTGGGCCCACGCGTGAGGCACCACCATCCAAAGGAAAAGCACCGACGCGAGCGTTCTAGACATCGATGAGCATCCAACGACCGGTGAACACGGCGAGCGGACCGGGTCCTTGCAACAGCACGACTTGGAGAGCGCCGAGCAGGTTCCATTCCAGGTTCGCCACACTCGCCATGACTTGCACCAGCAGGAGCACGGCGATCGCGCCCAGGATGATCCCCGCCGTCCGCGCCGTTCCCGCCGACACCGCAAAGAACACCGCATAAGCGACGAACACGGCCAGCGCGAATCGCAGGGTCAGCGCAATCGGATACGCTTGAAGCCCCGGCGGGAGCGTGGCCATGACGGTCCCGAGCAGCGCCCCGATCAGCACTGCGGCAATGGGCGCCGTGAGGAGCGCCAGTCCGGCGCCGAACCGCAACGCCACGTATTGCCACCGGGGCAGCGGCAACGTCAGGGCATGAATGTGACGGCCCCGGTGATCCGCGGCCCACGCCGCGATCGCGATGAGCAGGCCGAGGGCCGCGGCGAGCAGTGGATATACCGACCCCCACGACTGCACCGCTCGCAACAGCTCCTGGGCTTGCAGCGCGCCGCGGTCCGGCCGCGCGGCGCCCTGCAACGACACCAGCGGGATCGCAAATCCGGCCACCGTCCCGAGCACCACGATGAGCCGAGACCATTTCCATTGCGCATAGAGCACAGCACGGAACATCCCCCTCATACGCGCACCGCCCTTTCCTTTGCGCGGAATCCCCGCAGCAGTTCGACGAATCCCTCCTCGAGATCCAGATCGATTACGTCGCGGATGGACGCGCCCAGGCTCTCGACGTAGGTCGTCATGTCCGGCTCCCAATTGCCGACGACCCAGTACTCGCCCGCGCCATTCGCTGACTCGCGCGTGAGCAGCTGGAACGGTGGATTGCCGATCTCGGCCGGGGCACCGGTCACCACGAGCCGCTTGGTGCCGTGTTTGATTTTGTCCATGGGCGACTCGGTAATGAGTCGCCCATTGTCCATCACTGCGATCCAGTCGCACACACGCTCCAACTCATGCACGAGATGGCTCGAGATGAGAATCGTGGCACCGCGCTCGGAGACGTACGTGAGCAGCGCGCTGAGGATGTCGCGCCGCACAACAGGATCCAGTCCGTCGGTCGGCTCATCCAGGACCAGCAGCTCCCCACGTTGCGCGAGCGCGAGCAGAATCATCACCTTCGCCTTCTGGCCTTTGGACAGACGGCCGAACAGACGGCCGGGATCGAGCTCGAAGCGCTGGACCAGCTCCTCCGCCCGCGGTCGATCCCACTGCGCGTAGAAGGCCGCTTGGAAATCGAGCAGCTCACGCACCGTCATGGTCGCGTCGAGATGCGGCTGCTCCGGGACATAGCCGATGTGGCGGAGAATGCGAGCGTATTGCGCCGGCATCGGACGCCCGAGGACGGTGATGCGGCCACTCACCGGTTGGAGCAGGCCGAGGATGAGTCGAATCGTGGTCGTTTTCCCGGAACCGTTCGGCCCAAGGAAGCCGTAGATCGACCCCGCGAATTTCCACGAAGCCCTGTGCCTCGAGATCGCGATAAGCCTGGATGATCGTGGCAGGATTGACACGGAGCTCCGCCGCGAGCTGCCGCACGGACGGCAACGGCGCGGCGCTGCCGAGCGTGCCGGTGGCGATCGCGAGACGGATGCGCTCGGCGATCTGGACGTATAGAGGAATAGGACTCCGAGGATCGATGCCGTGAAACACGCAGGCGGCCTCGCGTGCCAGTGTACTGGTACAGTATAACAGTTGCGCACGACTCGCAAGCGCTGGCCGTTGTGCCAGATTTCAAGCACGACTCAACGAGGAGAGCACATGAGCGAGAAAAAGGCGTTTCTCGACGCTTGGGAGCGGGAGGCAGCTACGACGGTGAAGGTCCTGCGCGCCTACCCCGGTGGGAAGGAAACCATGAAGCCCCACGCCACCTGCCGCAGCGCACAGGAGCTGGCGTGGACATTTGCGTTCGAAGGCGTCGCCGCCACGCAGGCGGTGCAGGGCGAGTTCAAGTTTCCGCCCGCAAACATGCCCGCAATGCCCGATACGTGGCATGGCACCGTCGGCGAAGTGGAGCGCGTCTTCAAGAAAATGGCCGACACGGTCCGCAACGTGGATGATCGACAGCTGAGTTCGACGATCAAGTTCTATACGGCACCAAAGCAGATGGGCGATGTGCGCCGGCAGGATTTTCTCTGGCAGATGCTGAACGACATGATCCACCATCGCGGGCAATTCTCCGTTTACCTCCGGATGGCGGGCGGCAAGGTTCCCTCGATCTACGGTCCGTCCAAGGATGAGCCGTGGCAGTGAGGATTTGAGCGCAAAAACCGGATAGAACTCGGGTGGGCACTCGTAGTAGGTTTTCCTCCATGAGCCCCACCGAGCGCTGGCAGGCCGTGATCGCAAGAGATCGGCGGTTCGATGGCGCATTCGTGTATGCGGTGCGCTCGACCGGCATCTATTGCCGTCCGTCGTGCGCCAGCCGCCGGCCGCGCCGTACCCAGGTGACGTTCTTCCCCATCCCCGAAGCCGCCGAGCGCGAGGGCTTTCGCGCCTGCCGGCGCTGCCATCCCGCCGCTGCGAACGGAAGCAATCCCGCCGTGGCGCTGGTGCGCAAGGCGTGCCAGGCGATCGCGGCCGGCGAGCCGTTACGGGGCGACGCGCGCCGACTCGCACGCGCATTCAAGCGAGTGCTCGGGATCACACCGCGGGCCTACGCCGAGGCGCGCCGGGTATCGCGCTTCAAACAGGAATTGAAACGGAGGAAACAGGTGAGTCCCGCACTCTACGAAGCCGGCTACGGCTCCTCGAGCCGCGTGTACGAGCGCACGCACGCGAACCTCGGCATGACGCCAGCCAGGTATGCGCGCGGTGGGGCCGGTGTGGGCATTGCCTACGTCACGGTGCCGACATCGCTGGGACGACTGCTGGTCGCGGCCACCGAGCGCGGAGTCTGTCGAGTCGCCCTCGGCGACAATGCCGGAGCGCTCGAGCAAGATCTGCTCGCCGAATTTCCCGGGGCGCGAGTCGTGCAGGACAAGAGCGGCAAGCTGCACGGGTGGGTCACGTCGATTCTGGCGTACCTCGACGGCCGCGAGCCGGATCTTGATCTCCCACTCGACATTCGCGCAACGGCATTCCAGCGGAGAGTGTGGCAGGAGCTGCAGCGGATCCCATTTGGACAGACGCGGACATACTCCGAAATCGCGCAGCGAATTGGGCAGCGGACGGCAACACGGGCCGTTGCGCGCGCCTGCGCGTCGAACCCCGCGGCGCTCGTGATCCCCTGCCATCGGGTAGTGAGAGAGGACGGGGAGCTGGGAGGATATCGCTGGGGCACAGAACGGAAGAGATCGTTGTTGACGATGGAAAACGGGGACCTGCCGCGCTTATCAGTTCACCGGAATCCAGTAGCTGACCTTTAGCGCAAAGAAATTGTCGCCCTGGGCCCCGAACGAATCGGCGAGATCCCGGAATCCCACCAGCCGCGCGATCGGCTGAAAGCCGAAGCGGTTCTGTGCCCATACCAGGTACAGCGTACTGCCCCGTCTCCACTCCCACCTCAGGACCGCATTACTGCGGAACGAGAGGATGTTGAAGTCGGGATTCGAGATCCGCAGCGTGTCCGCTCCCCCATTGTCGGTGATCGTGTAGTCGCCGGCCGCATTGCGCGCGATTGTCGTGCCGCTCGTCCCGTAGTCACGCAGGTTGAACGTGCGCGGCGCCGCCAGCTCGCCGAGCCCGTAGTAGCGCCCGCTCGCCGCGAACGGCTCGCCATACAGCTCGAGCGTGAGATCAGGACCGATCGTGTAGTTCGCGCGCAGCTGCATCAGGAACGTGCTCTGGTCGATGCGCGCGAAGACGTAGCGCGAGCCGTAGGTCGCCGCCGGGCCGCCACCAGTGAATGTCGTCAGGTACTGACGCGGGGAAATTGCCCGCAGATAGTTCGGAGTAGCCGAGAACAGGAAGCGGGTCGACGGCCGGATCGAGACCTCCCCGCTCAGGCGATACGTCTGACCGCCCAGCTCGTCCTCGCCGTAGTAGACGCGCCCGACCCAAGAGTTCTTCGCGCCGAACTTGCTGGCGAGGCGGACGACCCAGTTCCACGAGGCCGGCGTCGCCATCTCGGGACCGCCGCGCGTGGCGGAATGGTCGAGTGAACGCGGCAGGTAGTCGACGTAGGAGCTCAGATCCCAGAAGTTCTTCAAAACCACCTGGCCGTAGACCTCGTTGAACAGAACCTGGCGGTCGCCACCATAGTCGTATTCCGAGAACGCGCTGAGGGCGAAGTTGTAGTTCTGGAACCAGGCGCGCGGCTTGGTTTGACGGTAGATCATTCCGACGAACCCGTTTCGGCCATCGCCATTGCCGAGCCTTCCCGCATCATTGGGGTCATACGCCGGCGATTCCCAGGCGTATTGGAGGTCGTATAACCAGTTCCCTTTTGTCTTCCGGAACCAAATCGATCCAACCGATCCGGTGAGCGTAGTTCGCGCCGGATCGTAGGTCAGGTAGTGCGCGTCCGGGCGCTGGAAGTAATGCACCGACGATTGCTGCACGCGGTTGATGTCGCTCGTGTCGCCGCGCAGGTGACTGAACCCTAGCCAGCCGCGCAGCTCGTACGCACCACGATCCCAGCGCAGCACCCAGTCGGCGCCCCCCGCGTAGGCGTGCCGCGTGTAGTTTGGCGCCAGCAGACTGTCGAGGCCGCGGTGGACCGTGGTGAGCGTCACGCCGACGACCGACTTCGAGGCGCCGAATTCCTGCTGCAGACGCACAACGCCATATCCCGCCGGCGGCGCAACGATCGTGCGTCCGAACGTCTTCGTCGTCGTGTCATAGGTCTGCGCCCATTCGCGCGACGTGACCGCGGCGAGGGCACCCAGCGACATTCCCGTTGCGAGCCGTCCAGTGACCTTGGCGGCGCCGAGGATCGTGGCATTCTGGGGGCAGTCGACAAAATCGCCGCTCGCGTTGCAGCCAGGCCGCGCGCCGATGCGGCGGGAGTAGAAGTAGCTCGGCCCGTTGCCGCGCAGCAGCCGGTTGCCCTCGGTAAAGAACGGCCGCTTTTCATCGAAAAACACCTCGAAGGCCGACAGATTCACCACCGCGGGATCGGCTTCCACCTGGCCGAAATCGGGATTCACCGTGCCATCGAGCGTGATGTTGGGACCGAGTCCCATTTTCACATCGGCGCCGGCGCGGCCGGCGAGGTTTGCGCCGCCATTGAACGGATCCACCGCCGGGACGCCGCCCTGAAAGCGCGTGTCGGCCGCGCCGTAGGGCATGAGCTCGAGCCGGCGGGTCGGCTTGATGCCCTCGATGCCCACGAGCTGTCCCATGAACGACGACCATCCGGTGCGGTCGGTGGGTACCGGGATCCAGTAGTCGTCCTCGCTCGTGACGGGATTCCACCGATTAGCATTGAAGCCCCACACCTGCACCGGTTGATTGGTGAACCGGAGCTGCGAAAAAGGGATGCGCATCTCCGCGGTCCAGCCGAGCGCATCGATGTTCGCTTTCGCCTCCCAGACCGGGTCGAACCCGAAGTTGGCGTCGTTTTCATCGTCTGACGCATGGTACCAGTCTGCCCGCACCCCAGACGCCGAGACACCGAACGAGTACGCGGTGCGTTTGTCGTGGTAGCTGTCGAACGACACCCACATGCGTTCAGACTGGAAGGTATTGTCGCGGCGTGAGAGCGGCGCCTGGATCTTGGACGGATCGCGGCTGAACATCCGCGCGCCGACATACAGCGCATCGTCGTCGTAGAAAATCGCGATGCGCATGCTGTCGCCGGGGCGCGCGCCTTCGCGGGGCCGTTTCTGTATGAAGTCGCTGATCCATGACGCGCGGGACCACACCGGATCGTCGAGCCGCCCATCGAGTGTGATGGACGTACCCTGTAACCGAACCGCCCTGATCTGCTTGGCCGGTGGTGCCTCGCTCGTCTGCAATGCGACGGAGGCCGCGATGCACAACGCCACCATACTCAATCGCGCGCCAGCGCCTCGAACACCCGACCGCGATCGTACTGCGAGCTGATGGATCCGGCGTCTTCGCGGATGGCCGCCCGGATGGTGTCATCCATCCGCACCTTGCTGATCAGCGCGATCAACAGCTCCGACAGGTCGTGATCCGACGAGATCCTCTTGGCCGACTCCAGCACCGCCAGCACGACCGGCCGCGGGACTTCGCCACGCTCCACGATGCTGAGCAAGGTGCGGCCGTGCTCATAATCGGAGTTGGGGTTCTTGGCGGCGGCGAAAAACGCCGGCCGCAGCGCCTCGTCCAGCACGTAGGCCCCGCCGATTTTCGTGAGCAGCTCCGCCAGCTCGTAATCGGAGTTGATCGTCTTGGCCGAGGTGAGCACGTCGCCGAGCATGGCGGGGCTGGTCCCCTGTCGCGCGACGACCGCATCCAGGACGCGCCGGTGTTCGTAGTCGGACTGCAGCTTGTTCGCCGCCTTGAAGAACGCGGGCCGGGCCGCTTCATCGATCGGGCGGGCCGTGTTCACCTCGATCAACAGCTCTGCCAGTTCATAGTCTGAGCTGATGTCGCCGGCGGCGTCGAGCATCGCCGCTTCCATGGCCGGAGTGAGACCCGGACGCGACAGCGCGGCCTTGAGCACGCGGTGGCGCTCGTAGTCGGAGCTGATTTTCTTCGCGGCCGTGATGAACCCCGCCTGCATCGTTTCGGTGAGCGGTTGCTTCTGGGCAACCGCGATGAGGAACTCCGATAGCTCGTAGTCACTGTCGATGGATTGACCGGCCATCGTGACGAGGCGCTCATACCCAGCCGCATCCAGCTTGCCACTCTCGACCGCGGCCTGGTAGTAGACGCGCCGCGTATAGTCGCCGGTCAGCTCGCCGAACTCGTCGATGAGCCCGTGAATGCCGCGGCGCTCAAGAATCCAACGGGAGCGCTCCTCGGCCATGAAGCCGGTGCGCCGCAGCAGGAACGTCAGCGTCTCCCTCAACCACGCCTTGGCCTCGTCGTCGTACGGACGGACGTCGCCATCCACCTTGTAGACGTGTTCGAGTCCGCCGCCGCCGCGTCGAATCGTCAGGCGACGATCGTGAGCCCCGTAATCCACCTGGATGACGACCCGCCCGCCCGAGGCCAGCGTGGCGATGTCGGTGAAGTCATCAGTGAAGGTGAACTTCCCATCCCCGTCGAAGCTGACGGCACAGCCACCGACCGTGATGCTGAGCGTGACGACGTCGCCGTCGCCTGAGTGGCTATGGGTGGAGCGCCGCGAGTCGTCGCCGCCGCAGCCACGCAGCGAATCGATTGCCACCGCCGGTCGACGGGCGGGGGTCCCGGATCCCGTCCCGCGCACATGGGTCATCCAGGGCCAAGGCAGCGGCGGAATCGTATCGAGTGAGCTGGCAGCCGACGTCGGCTCGATGCCGCGGGGCGCGGCCGCCGCGAGCGGCACCACCACCACGATCGCCGCGATCCACGCCGGCAACGCGGACCGCGCGGACAGCGTGTCGCGACGCCGCCGCGTGTCGAGCACATCGAGCAAGCGCGTGGCGAGCTGCGCCGGCCGCGCCATAGCGACGCTGGCGAGCGCAGTCGCGCGCGCCGCGCGCAGGTCCCGGGCAATCTCGAGCAAGTGCGTGGCATAGGTGGACGGAGTCGCGCCCGCGCGCAGCACATGATCGTCGCACGCGCGCTCGCGCTCTTCCCGCAGCCGCGTGGCGGCCAGCCAGACGAGCGGATGGAACCAGTAGACTGCGCAGGCGGTCCGCGCGATCAGTTGAATCAGGAAGTCGTGCCGCTTCACGTGTGCGAGCTCATGGAGCAACACATCACGCCGGCGCTCAGCGCTCCACGCGTCGGCTTCCGCGGGAAGCAGAATCGTCGGCCGCCGAATGCCCCACGTCATCGGCATCGCCGGTCCGTCCGCCTGCAGGAGACGGACGTGCCGGGTGAGGCCGAGCTCGAGCGAGAGATCCTCGACCAGCAGCAGCCACCGCTCGTCTCGCAGCGGCGCGGTGGTCCGATCGAGCCAGGCGATTCGGGCCATCCCAACCGCTAACAGAATCAGCACGGCCGCCACGCCGCTCAGCCACACCGGGAAAACCAATGCAGTCCAGTTGGGCCTGATCCGCCACCGGACCGGTTCTACGTCGGTCGCGACTGACGGGGCGGAGCTCGGCGCTCGAGGGGCGGGCTTCGCGGCCGGAGTTGGATCGGTCGCCGCTGCCGCGGCGTGACGCTGCGCCGGCATCTCGTTGAGATCGAACGCCACCGGCACATCGAGGCGCGGCCAGCCGGCGACGCGCCAGTTCGGAAGCAACGCCGACGCGAGCGGCAGCGCGAGGACACCGCCGCAGGCGAGGGTCCAGACCAGATGTCGCAGCGACGCCGCCGAGCGGCGCAGGAGCAGTGTCACACCCGCGGCCAGCAGGAGGAGGACGGTCGCCTTGACGAAGGCGTCAGCGAGGATGGCGATCATGTCAGCGGCCCTCCTTCCGCGCGTCGGCAATCAGCCGGCTCAGACGTTCGAGCTCGGCATCGGAAAGGCGTGTCGAAGAGAGATCGAGCAGCGCCGCTACGGCCTGCTCCGTGGAACCGTCGAAAAAGGTGTGCAGCAGCTGGCGCAGCGCCGATTGCCGCGCGCGCTCCAGGGGAACAGTCGGCAGGAAGACATATCGCTGGCCATCCTCTTCGTGGCGGAGATGTCCCTTCTCCTCGAGGACCCGCAGCAGCGCGCGGACCGCGGAGTAGCCGGGCGGATCGGCGAGCTGATCGAGCACCTCGGCGGCGGTCGCGCGACCCATGCGGTAGATCACGTCCATGATCTCGCGTTCCCGACGGCTGAGCTGCGCATTCGTTTCTTTGGACATTGCCAGGCCCCCGACGGTCGATGCTAAAAAACCAGCATCTGCTGCTAAGAAACTAGCATTGGGGGCCTGGCTGTCAACCAGGGAGTGTGCGGAACGTGTTAGGTCGATCTCCTAGGGCTGCCGTTCGCCTCCCACGGTTGCGGTCGTCTCGGGTCCCAGCCGGTGCTGCTGGTACCAGCTCAGCATGTAGAGCTGCGTCCGCAAGAAATTCGACGGCTTGGAGCTCGTGCCGTGATACTCGCCGTTGAAGCGCAGCATCACCACCGGCACCTTCAGCATCTTCAGCGCCGAGTAGTACTCCTCGGTCTGGGGAATCGGCGTGCGCAGATCCAGCTCGCCGGTCATGAGGAGCGTCGGTGTCTTCACGTTGCCCACGTACGCGAGCGACGACTGCTTGATCCACTGCTCGGGCTTCTCCCAGAACGGCGCATCGAAGAAGCCGTAGGTGAACAGCGGGACGTCGGTCTGCCCCGCCATGCTCATCCAGTCGATCACCGGACAACGCACCGCCGCTGCCGCAAACCGCGTCGTGTGGCCGATTACCCAGCTCGACAGCACGCCGCCACCGGAGCAGCCGCCGACATACATGCGCTGTGTGTCGATGTAGCCGCGGCCCACGACGGTATCGACTCCCGCCATCAGGTCGTCGTAGTCCACGCTCGGGTAGGCGCGCTCGATCGCGTTCCCGAAGGCGCTGCCGTAGCCCGTGCTGCCGCGGGGATTGGTGATGAGGACCACGTAGCCGTCGGCGGCGAAGTTCTGGAGCTGATAGCTGAACGCGCCGTTGTACATGCCGTGCGGCCCGCCGTGAATTTCCATGATGAGCGGATACTTTTTGCTCCGATCGAAACTCGGCGGCTTGATGATCCAGCCTTCCACGCGGGCGCCACCGGTCGATGCATACCAGACCGTCTCTGTTGAACCCAACCGCATGCGGTCCAGCACGTCGGCGTTCACGCTGGTGAGTCGAGTGGTGGGCGACCGCCCGCCGACTTTCAGGCTGAACCGAGCGACGTCAGCCGGATTCGTGGCGTCGGAGCGGATGCCGACGCCGGTGAGGTCGCGCGCGATCGACACCAGCGACAGCATCTGGTCGCCGTCGGTCACCTTCCGATTGCCGCCGTGCAGACCCGCGAAGTACACGTTGCTCGTCCCCTGCTCCGCTAACGCGAAGAAGACGCCGCTGCCATCGGGACTCCAACGCACCGCGGCGGGATCGCGGTCATAGGTCGTGAGGGTACGCATCCCGGAGCCATCGATGCCGACCGTCCAAACCTCGTCGGCGCGATACGAAAAGGTCCCGTACTCGTGTCCTGTGAAGGCCACGGTCCGACCGTCGGGCGAGACGACGGGGCCGGTCCAGCCCCCCTTCTTGCTGACGAGCTGCTTGATCGCGCCGTTCTGCACGTCGACTGTATAGAGATACGACTCGCGATAGCGATAGTCGGCGTCGGCTTCGCGCAGCCCGTCGAACACGATCGTACGGCCGTCGGGCGTCCAGTCGTAATTCGGCGCATTGAAGCCGCCGAGCTCGGCGGTGGCGAAGTCGCCGCTCGTGAGCTGGCGAGGCGTGCCACCCTCGCCTGGCACGAGGAAGATCTGCGTCGTGCCTTGCTCCACGAAACCCGTGCGGTCGCGGCGGTAATGCAGCCGATCGACGATGCGCGGCGCCGGCGTCCACTTCGCACCTTCGGGCGCCATGGGCATGCTGATCTTCCAGGGCGTCTCGCTCTTCACGAGCATCGTGAACGCGAGCGAGCGGCCGTCCGGCGACCAGCTCAGGTTGCTCGGTGTTTCGGTGACGCGCGTGACCTGGGACGTCGCGCCTTCGGCGTCCATCCAGCGCACGAAGATTTGCGTCCCCTTCGGGTCGCCGTCGGCGAAAAAGGCGATCCGCGTGCCGTCCGGGGACCAGCGGCCGTTGGAGCCCTTCACCAGGAATCTGTTTTTCGAGCCGTCCGCATTCATGATCCACAACCCTGCGTCCCAGCGGTCTTCGATCTTGTTCACCCAGCGGCGGGTGTACACGATCCGCGATCCGTCGGGAGAGACCTGCGGGTCGGCGACTTGCTCCCAATCGAGATAGTGGTTGACGGTGAGGAGAGTGTCGGATGCAGCTTCTTGACTCCGAACGGCGGATGGAACGACGAGCAGCGCGGCCAGAAACACGGAACGCATAAAGCCTCCGGAGGGATTGTCTAAATTGTACGTTTCGGTACGCCGATCAGATAGGTCCCACGGAGCGGCGATCGCGAACCCCGAAAGTTCCCGAAGTCCCAATCGTACGTGTCCAGCCCCCGCACCAGATTCGCCAGCTCGGCTACGGAGTAGGTGCGCAGACACGAGACGACCCCGTCGAATGTGCCGACGAGCGGCAGGACGGGCGGCAGGTACGTCCACAGCAATCGCGACCACCGCCAGGGCCGGATGAACGGCACGAGCGCGAGTGTGCCGAGCCAGGTGAAGGCAACGACCGCCATTTCGAGCGGCGCGCGGCGCGCGATCTCGAAGACGCCGATGCCCTGGCGGCGCCGGACCGCATCCTCGAGAATGGCCCGTGCTTCAGCGGGCCGGAAATGGTGGAACGCGGTGAAGATCGTGCGGAAGCCGTCGAGTTGCTCGGGCACGGTGCGCGCGTCGACGGACCCGGCGTGGAACGCCATGTTCTGCACGCCAGCGCGATGCGGGTACCGATCGGTAAGCAGTACCGGCACTCCGACCTGACCTGCCAGCCTGCGCCATGGACCGCCCGCGCCCGAGCAAAGGTCGACGATCCGCCGCGCGTGGGTGCGTTCGACCGCTCGACGCAGCAGCGGCCCCACAGGATCGTAGGCGGCGCCGAGGTTCACGGTAAACGCCAGGAAATCGGTCAGCGCGTCCCGCAGTGACGGCGGACAGGACGGCAGATCGTGGATTTCGATGAGATGCAGCCGCATTAGGGGAAAGTTACATTTCGCGCCACGTGAGCCTCCGCACCACGCCGTTTCATCCCCGCACCGGTCCATTGTCCGAAGGTCAGGCCTGGCGGCGCTGGGCCGGGTACGTCGTCGCGAGCTCCTACGAGCTCTCGCACGATCGCGAATACCACGCGATTCGGAATTCCGCGGCGCTGTTCGATGTCTCGCCGCTGTACAAGTACCTGGTCACCGGCCGTGACGCCGCGCGGCTGCTCGATCACGTCGTCACGCGCAACGTCGGCAAAGCCAAGGTCGGCCAAGTGCTGTACACGCCCTGGTGTGACAACGAGGGCAAACAGATCGACGACGGTACGATCTCTGTCCTGGGCGATCAGACGTACCGCATGACCTCGGCCGATCCCACGCTGCGGTGGCTGCATCTGAACGCGTCTGGTCTCGATGTGAAGATTCAGGACGTCTCGGAGAGCACGGCTGCCCTCTCGCTCCAGGGCCCACGCTCGCGTGAGATCTTGCAGCTTGCCGCCGAGCGCGATCTCTCCAGTCTGAAATACTTCCGGCTGACGAGTGCCAAGATCCGGGGAATTCCGGTGACGATCTCGCGCACCGGCTACACCGGCGACCTCGGCTACGAGGTCTGGGTAGATGCGGCGCAAGCCGTCCCGCTGTGGGATGCGATCGCGGAGACCGGCGCGCCGTACGGCATCACGCCCGCGGGAATGCTGGCGCTCGATGTCGCACGCATCGAAGCAGGACTCCTGCTGATCGCAGTGGACTACTTCTCGTCGCGCCATGCCTTGATCGAATCTCAGAAGTCATCACCACTCGAGCTCGGCCTCGGCTGGACCGTCGCGACCGACAAGGAACGCTACAACGGGCAGGCGGCGCTCGCTGCCGAGGGCAAGCGCGGCCCGGCGTGGCAGTTCACCGGTCTCACGGTCGACTGGGATTCGTTGGAGCAGCTGTACGCCGACGTCGGCCTGCCGCCCCGGCTGCCGAGCCAGGCGTGGCGCACCAGCGTACCGATCTACGATCGCGGCGGCCATAAGCAGCTGGGCTACGCGACGAGCGGCGGCTGGTCACCGCTGCTCAAGCGCTACATGGCGCTCGCACATCTCGGCTCCGCGCACGCAGAGCCGGGAACCGAAGTCCGCATGGAAGTGACGGTGGAGCATCGCCGGAGGCAGGCGAAGGCGCACGTCACGGCGCTCCCGTTCTTCAACCCTGAGCGCAAGCGCGGATGAAACAGTACGACGCCATCGTCATCGGCGGCGGGCACAACGGGCTCGTCACCGCGGCCTACCTCGCGCGCGCGGGCAAATCGGTGCTCGTCCTCGAGCGCCGGCCGCGGGTCGGTGGTGCGGCCGTCACCGAAGAGATCTTCCCTGGCTTCAAGTTCACGATGTTCTCCTACGTCGTCTCGCTGCTCAGGCCGGAGATCATCCGCGATCTCGATCTGCCCCGGCATGGGCTGCACATCCTGCCGCTCGAGAGCACGGTCACGCCGATGGAAAACGGCGACTACCTCGCCGGCTGGGCCGACCACGACGAGACTCGCCGCGAGCTCTATCGCCACTCGCCGCGCGATGCGGAAGCGTACGACGAGTACGGCCGCCTGATGCACTTCATGGCGCAAGCGGTGAAGCCGATCCTGGGCATGGTGCCGCCGGATCCGACCTCGTTCGCCCCGGGCGATCTCGCCGGCCTGCTCAAGCTCGGCAAACACTTCCGCGGCCTGGGCGCGGAGCGGCTACACGCGCTCGTCAAGCTGATGACGATGAGCTCGGCGGATTTTCTGGACGAGTGGTTCGAGACCGATGTGCTCAAGGCCACCAAGTCGGCCAGCGGAATCATTGGGACGTTTCTGGGACCACGCTCCCCCGGTACCGCCTACGTCCTCCTTCATCATTACATGGGAGAGCTGGACGGGGTGTTTAGGGCCTGGGGATTCGCGAAAGGGGGCACGGGCGCGGTGAGCGAAGCCATCGCATCAGCCGCCCGCTCGTTCGGGGCTGAGATCAGGTGCGATGCCGGCGTTTCGAAGGTCCTCGTGCGTACCGGCCGCGCCACTGGCGTCGTGCTCGAAAACGGGGACGAGTTGCCTGCGGGAATCGTCGTGTCGAGCCTCGACCCGCGTCGCACATTCCTCCAGCTGCTCGAGCCTGAGCACCTGCCGTCCCACCTCGTCGCGGACATCAAACGGTTCAAGTTCCGCGGCTCGTCGGGCAAAGTGAATCTCGCGCTCGACGCGTTGCCGAGCTTCACCTGCATGCCCGGCGTGGGCCGGCAGCATCGCGGCGCGATCTCAATCAGTCCCAGCCTCGACTACGTCGAGCGCGCCTATGATGACGCGAAGTACGGCGAGTTCTCGCGCCGCCCGTACATGGACATCGTGTTCCCCTCGATGATCGATCCGGGCATGGCGCCTCCCGGCAAGCACGTCATGTCGATCTTCGTGCAGTACGCGCCGTACAACCTGAACGGCGGCTGGACCGACGCGAAACGCGAGGCGTTCGGCGACGCGGTCGTGAACACGGTCGAGAGCTTCGCACCGGGATTCAAATCCCAGATTCTGCACCGGCAGGTCATCACGCCGCTCGACATCGAGCGGATCACCGGCCTGTCCGAAGGCAACATCTTCGCGGGTGAGCTGGCGCTGCACCAGCTGTTCTTTCTCCGCCCCGCCCCGGGCTGGGCGAAGTTCGCGACGCCGGTGCGCGGGTTCTTTCAATGCGGCTCGGGCACGCATCCGGGCGGTGGCATCATGGGCGCTTCGGGGCGCCTCGCGGCGATGCGCATCCTGAAGGACGGCAAGTGAGCTACGACGCGCTCGTCATCGGCGCCGGGGCGAATGGCCTCGTCACCGCGCACTACCTCGCCCGGGCGGGCAAGCACGTCCTCGTCGTCGAGCAGCGCCATGCGGCCGATCCATCGGCCGATATCGGCTGGGTACCCGATGTCGTGATCCGCGATCTCGGCCTGGCCCGCGCCGGCCTGCGGATCGAACAGCCGGATCCGTGGATCACGGTGCCGCTCGCCGGCGGCCGGGGGGGGGGCGGCACACTCGAGCTGTCGCGCGACATCGGACGATCGGTCGAGGCGATTCGGCACATCAGCCCGTCCGATGCCGCGAAATGGCCGGAGTTCTGCAATCGCATGCGGACACTCGCTGGTGTGCTGGAGCGACTCTATCTCGTGCCGCCTCCGGACATCGAGTCGACCGACGCCCGCGAGCTGGCGCGCATCGCCGGTCTGGGCCTCTACGTCCGCCGCCGCGGCAAACAAACGGTCATCGACCTGGCGCGCATCCTCCCGATGTCCATCACGGAGCTGCTGGACGACTGGTTCGAGAGCGACGTGCTCAAAGGCCTGCTCGGCGCGCTCGGCATCTGGCACCTGAAACAGGGGCCGCGCGCCGGCGGCACCGCGTTCAACTTCCTGCACCATCACGCCGGCAGTCCGGCGGGTGTGTTCCGCCCCCCCCGCTCCAACGTGACGCAGGCGCTGTCAGCGCTGCCGGGCGTGGAAGTCCGGCACGGCGAGCGGGCAAACGTCCTCGCGCCGAACGGCCGGGCCACCGGTGTCGTGCTCGAAAAGAGCGGTGAGGAAATTCTCGCGCCGCTCGTCGTGTCCAGCGCCGATCCACGCAGCACGCTCCAGCCGGTCGCGATCGAGCTCGACCCCGAGTTCGGCCGCGCCGTCGACAACATCAAGGCACGTGGCGTCGTCGCGCGCGGCACCCTCACCCTGGAAAGCACACCGGCGTACAGCACGCTCTGCATTGCGCCGTCGCTCGACTATCTCGAGCACGCCTATGACGATGCCAAATACGGCCGGGACTCGGCGACTCCCTATGTCGAAGTGCAGAAGACGGACGGCCGGCTCGAGCTGCACGTGCAGTATGTGCCGTATACGGATGGAGCCGCGAACGTGCAGCGTCATCAGGCGTTGCAGCTGCGCGTCGCGCAGGTCCTGGGCGCGCAGCCCAGCCAGGTCAAGCTGCACTCGCCGGACGAGGAGGAGCTGCAGCACGGCTCGACCGAGGGGCACCTCTACCACGGTGAGCTCACTCTCGACCAAATTCTGTTCATGCGTCCCGTCCCCGGCTGGAGCCGCTATCGCACCCCGATCGAGGGGCTGTACCTGTGCGGCTCGGGGACACATCCGGGTGGCGGGATTCCCGGAGCCGCCGGACGGAACGCGGCGCGCGAGATGCTATGACATTCCTCAGGACCGTCGAGAGCTACCGGCAGGGTGCCCGGACGCTTCCCGGGCGCTACTACACCGCGCCGGAGGTGTTCGCGGAGGAGCAGGAGCGCATCTTCCGCCATCAGTGGATCTGCGTCGGGCGCGATGCGTCGCTCGCGGTGCCGGGTGATTACGTCGTGGCCGAGGTCGCGGGCGAAAGCATCATCGTGCTGCGCGATCAATCGGGTGAGCGGCGCGCCTACTACAACGTGTGCCGTCACCGCGGGACGCGGTTGTGCGAAGCGCCGAAAGGCCGGCTCTCCGAAACGATTCAGTGCCCGTATCACGCCTGGACGTACGCGCTCGACGGCCGGTTGATCGGCGCGCCGCACATGAACGAAGTGGAAGGCTTCGACAAGAAGGCCTATCCGCTCCACTCCGTCGCGCTCTATGAGTGGCAAGGGTTTCTCTTCGTCAATCACGACACCGGGGCGATCCCGGCCGGTCAATGGTTCGCGCCGCTCAAGGACCGATTTGCGAACTACAACCTGCCGCTGCTCAAGACGGTGCGGCGCATCGAATACGACGTGCGCGCGAACTGGAAGCTGATCCTGCAGAACTACAACGAATGTCTGCACTGCCCGACGATTCATCCGGAGCTGTCGACCAAGCTGCCTTACACGAGCGGCGCCAACGATCTCATCGATGGGCCGTTCCTGGGCGGCTACATGGAGATCAAGGCGCCCAACGAGAGCGCGACGATGACGGGCCGGGCGTGTGCGTTGCCCCTCGGCACACTGCCGGCTGCCGATCAGCGCCGCGCGTTCTACTACGCGCTCTTTCCGACGATGATGCTGAGCCTGCATCCCGACTACGGCGTCTTTTACACGGTGTGGCCGGTGTCGGCTACCGCGTCGCGCGTAGTCTGCGAATGGATGGTGCATCCCGACGCGCCGGCCGCCGCCGGCTACAACATTCAGGACGCCGAGGAATTCTGGGATCGCACCAACCGGCAGGACTGGCACATTTGCGAGCAGAGCCAGCTTGGCATCAGCTCGCGCGTGTACGCGCCCGGCCCCTACTCGCCGCGCGAAAGCATCCCCGCCGCATGGGATCGCACCTACCTGAGGGCATTTGAAGGAGCTTGAAGATGTGCTGAAGGAAGTCGCGGAACGCCTTAAGGACAACTACCCATACGGCGATCCGCTGTACGCGGGGCAGATGCTCAAACCCCCACACGACGTCGCGCGCCGTGCATATGAGATGGCGCTCCCGATCAATCCGAACAACCACGCCCTCGACGGCGGCCGCGCCAGCTCTGCGATGGAGAAGGAAGCGGTCGCTGATCTGGCCAGGATGATCGGCTGGGACACGCACCTCGGTCATCTGTGCGGCGGCGGTACGATGGCAAACCTCGAGGCGCTGTGGATCGCCGGGCAGCTGCATCCAGGCAAGACGATCCTCGCGTCGACGCAGGCGCATTACACGCACCAGCGCATTGCCGGCGTGCTCAGACTGCCGTTCGAAGCGATCCCCTGTGACCGTCGCGGCCGCATGGATGTCGACGCCCTCGAGCGCCGGCTCGGCGCCGGCGACGTCGGGACGGTTGTCGCCACGCTGGGCACGACGGCTACCGGTGCCGTAGACCCACTCGCGGCCATCGTCGACCTGCGCCGCCGCTACGACTTCCGGATTCACGCCGACGCCGCGTACGGCGGCTACTTCCTGCTGTCTGACAACCTCGAAGCCGACACCAACACGGCGTTCGAGTGCATCCGCGAAGCGGCCTCCGCCGTCATCGATCCCCACAAGCACGGGCTGCAGCCGTATGGGTGCGGGTGCGTGCTGTTTCGCGACCCATCGGTTGGGCGCTTCTACCGGCACGATTCGCCCTACACGTACTTCACGTCGGATGAGATGCACCTCGGCGAGATCGCGCTCGAATGTTCGCGCCCCGGGGCCGCGGCCGTCGCGCTGTGGGCGACGCAGCGACTGTTTCCGCTGGAGCGCGGGGGAGAATTCGCGAAGGGTCTGGCTGCCGGGCGCGCGGCCGCGCTCGACCTGCACGCCCGGCTGCGTCGCGATGGGCGGTTCGTGACGGGCACTTCGCCCGAGCTCGACATCCTCGTGTGGGCTCCACACGTGAAAAGTGTCAGCGAGGCGTCGAATCTGTCACGGCGGATCTTTGCGGAAGCGGCGCAGCGTCAGCTCCATCTCGCGATCGCGACGTTGCCGGTGCATCTGATCGACGTCGGGGACATGACGCGCGATTGCGACACGATCGTCTGCCTGCGCTCCGTGCTCATGAAGCCGGAGCACCGGGAATGGACGGATCGGATTTGGGCGATTCTCGACGCGGCGACCACGGCCGCGGGTGTCACGCGCTAGTCGACGTACCCGCTCGAGAGCCGGACGATCAGATTGCGGCCCGGATCGAACGCAAACTCCTTGTATCTGCTCAAGAAGCTGCGATAGCGCTGGTTCATCGCGTTGCGGAGCGCGATGTCGAGCCGCATCGGCCGTCCGAACAGGCGCACGTCCGCGCCGGCGCCGAGGTGGACGAGCGCGTAGCCCGCGGTCGGAATGTCGAGCGGATTGGGGCGATCCGGCCGCGCATAGGCGTCGACATCGATGCTGAAACGATCGCGCCAGCCGAAACCGATCGTCGCGCGCCGCGGCGGCAGGAGCGGCAGCGGCTCGTGCGACGTGAGATTGGTCCCCCGTACCGCTTCGACGCGGCCCCGCGCGACCAGGCCCCGCGCGACTTCGGCTTCGACCAACGCTTCGCCGCCGAGCATTTCGGCCTGCGACTGTCCGTACTGATAGACGCGGAGCGAATCGATGAAGACGGCGGTCGGCGTGATGTAGAGGAAGTCGGACAGGCGATTGTGATAAGCAGCGACTTCGAAGCGGGCCCGTCGCCCGCTCCAGCGCACGCCCAAGTCGACGCCGCGGCTGGTCTCCGGCTTCAGCGTCGAATCTCCCCGCTCGTAGCGGGCCTCACCGATATGCGGGCCGTTGGCGAACAGCTCGAACAGGGTCGGCGCGCGCCACGCTCTGCCGACGTTGAGGCTCAACGACAGTCCGGACGCGGGTGAGAAGACGACGCCGGCGTTGCCGGACCACGCCTGGGAGTTGCGATCCTGCGCGACGACACCCAGTGAATCGTTGTGATCGGCGCTGAGGCGCCGGGCGTCCGCGCGCAGCCCGGCGAGCAGCGTCCAGCGCCCCGAGCCCGGACTCCACTGCTGGAATGCAAAGGCTGCGCCCGACAGCGTGCTCGCGTTGGGAACGATCGGCTCGCGTCCGGTGGCGTCGTTGTGCTGGCTTACGGTCGTGATGCCGAATGTGGTGCCGCCGTGATGCAGGAGCAGATCGAGCGAGCCGGTCTGGAGCAGCAGATTGAATTGCTCCGACTCCTTACCGGTCGAGTCGTCCGCTATTTCGATCAACGAGTGGCGTTGCACCTGGGCCTTGGCTTCGAGCCGCCAATGTCCCCACGGCCGCTGGCCGGTGATCTGCACCCGTTCATCTCCAGCCTTGCGCTCGGGACCGCCAGTCTCGCCCGGCGGGGCATTCGCCTCGAGCAGCTTGAACTCGCCGCCGTAGTGGACGACGCGGGCCGACAGGGAGCTGCCCGACGGCCAGCGCCATCCCGCCGCGGCTTCGCCGTTGAACGCGCCGAAGCCCGTGTTGTCGAGCTCGCCCGCCGGCGTGTGCAGGTTGCTGGCATGCCGGCCGATCGCGGCGACGCGCCAGCCCATGTTTCCGCGCGCGCCTTCGACCTGTGCGCCGGGGGCGAGCTCGATGTTGTTGCTCGCCGCCGAGAGGGTGAATCCCGTGCGCAGGAACCCAGGCCCGCCGGCGGCGTCGGGCAGCGCTGCGGGGATCACGTTGATGACGCCACCGACCGCATCGGACCCGTACAGCACGCTCGCGGGCCCGCGAATCAGCTCGACGCGGCGTACGAACGCGGTCTCGACTGATGGGCCGTCCTCATCGCTCCACGAGTAGTCCTCGAGCCGGCTGCCGTTCTCGAGCACGAGCACGCGCGGGCCCGAGAAGCCACGAATCACCGGTTTCCCGATCTGTAAGCCCGTCGTGATCGCGTTGACGCCGGGGAGCGCTGCGACGACGTGCGCGAGTGAGACGCTTTGCGCGCGTCGCAGCTCATCGCCGGCGAGCGCAGCGGTCGGGAGGGGTGAGAGCTGGGAAGCGAGCGGCTGCCGCGTCGCGGTGACAGTCACGGGCTCGAGCCGGAACGCGCTGGGTGCGAGCACGATTGCCAGTGCGGGCTGCCCCGTACCGACCGAGATCTCGCACACCGCCGGAGCGAACCCGGTGCGCCGCACGGTGAGGGTGTAGCGGCCGGGCGCCAGCACGATCCGAAACCCGCCATCGGCGGCGGTCGTGACGATCGTGCCGAGGTCGGTGACTTCGACGCTGGCCTGCGGGATGGGCTGGCCGGCCTTGTCCACGACGTGGCCCGTTACGGTATCCGCCGGCAGGATGAGCATCGATAGGAGGAGTGCGAGCATGCCTTAAAACTATCTCTGTGGGTCTGGCCAGACAGCCCGTCCCGGTGAGATTAGTGCCCCCATGACGAGTTGGCTCGCCGATTGGGCAAACCTCCTACTGCGCTGGGCGCACTTCGTGGCCGGCATCGCCTGGATCGGCAGCTCCTTCTATTTCATCTGGCTGGACCGCGCACTGACCAAACCGGAACACGCGAAGCCCGGCGTCGAAGGCGACCTGTGGATGGTGCACAGCGGTGGCTTCTATCAAGTCGAGAAGCGCCGCCCGGGCCCGGGCGAAGTCCCTGCCGTGCTGCATTGGTTCAAATGGGAAGCGATGCTGACTTGGATCACGGGCATCGCCCTGCTCATCCTCGTCTTCTACCTCGGCAGTGCCTATCTGCTCGATCCGAACGTTTCCCGCATCAGTCGCGGTGCGGCGATAGCCGTGGGAATCGGGCTGATTGTGCTCGGCTGGCCGATCTACGACGGTCTCTGGCGCTCGCCGCTCGCACGCCGTCCGCCGATCGCGGCCGCGGTTTCACTCGGGCTACTGACCGCCGTCACGGTGCTGGTGTGCCGGCTATTCTCCGGCCGCGCCGCCTTCATGCACGTTGGAGCGCTGCTCGGCACGATCATGGTCGCGAATGTCTGGGAGCGTATTCTTCCCGCCCAACGGCAGATGCTTGATGCGACGCGTGCCGGTCGCCCGGCCGACTTCACCCTCGGCGAACGCGCGAAGCAGCGCTCGGTCCACAACAGCTACATGACGTTTCCGCTGCTGCTCATCATGCTGTCGAATCATTTTCCAGCGACGTATGCGAGTCCGCTCAATTGGCTGGTGCTGTTGCTGCTCGGCGTCGCGGGCGCGTTCGTGCGCCACGCCATGATCGGGCGCGGCCGATCGGCCCGCTGGGCGCTGCTTCCCGCCGCGCTCACGCTCTTCGGTGCCATGTTCTTTTCAACGCCCAAAGGTGCTGCTGCGCGCATTCGCACCGCGACCGACTCGGTGCCATCTTTTGCGGCGGTGCGGTCCGTGATCGCGCAGCGCTGCCAGCCGTGTCACTCGCAATATCAGAGCGACCGCACGTTTGGACCTGCGCCGGGCGGCGTCACGTTCGATACGCCGGAGAGTGTTGCGCGCATGGCGGAGCGCATCCGCGTGCGGGCCATCGAAACGAAGACGATGCCGCTCGCGAACAAGACCGGGATCACCGACGCAGAGCGCGACGTCCTCGCGCGCTGGATCGCGGCCGGCGCGCCGTTGCGTTAAAGCTGAGCCGTCGGCAAGAACCGCGGCGCCCGCCGGGGCTTGGCGGCCTGCTCGAACGCATACGCGAGCTTCAAGAGCGTCGACTCGCTGTTCGCCCGTCCGAGGAACGACATCCCCACCGGTAACCCGAACGTGTAACCCACCGGCACCGCGATACTCGGATAGCCGGCCACGGCCCCCGGCGTGGAGCTCGCGCCCAGGAAGTGATCGCCGTTCACGAGATCCGTCGGCCACGGTGGGCTCCCGGTGGGCGCCACGAACGCGTCGAGATTGCTCTGCGCGAAGACGACGTCGAGCCCTTCGGTCCGCGACAGACGCTGATCCTTCGCCAGCGCGTCGCGGTACACCTGGTCAGTGAGCGGCCCCTTCTGCTGCGCTTGCAGGAACAGCTCCTGTCCGAAGTACGGCATCTCCTGGGCCTTATTCGCCTCGTTGAAGGCGATCACGTCTGCGAGCGTCTTGACCCGCGCGCCCGGCGCCCACGTGGCGAGATAGGCGGCGAGGTCGGCCTTCAGCTCGTACAGCAGCACGATGAGCTCCGAGTCGTCGTACTCGCCGGCATGCGGGATGTCCGCCGGATCGACAATCACCGCACCCTGCGACTTCAGCACGGCGATCGCGGCTTCGACCAACGCATCCGCTTCGGGGCTGTAACCGAAGAACTTTTTGCGGGCGACGCCGATCCGCGCGCCGCGCAAACCGGCCGGGTCCAGGCTCGCGCTGTAGTCCCGCCCCGCAAGCACACCCAGGAGCGCGGCCGCGTCGGCGACCGTGCGCGCCATCGGTCCGGCCGTGTCCTGACTGTGTGCGATCGGAATGATTCCCGCGCCGTCGATCAGGCCGACCGTCGGCTTCACGCCCACGAGCGAGCAAGCGCCGGAAGGACACACGATGGAGCCATCGGTCTCTGTCCCGATCCCGACGGCCGCAAAGTTGGCGGAGATTGCCGCGCCCGTCCCGGAGCTCGAGCCGCACGGGTTGCGGTCCAGCGCGTAGGGGTTCGCGCATTGCCCGCCGCGGGCGCTCCAGCCGCTGGAGGATTGGTTCGAGCGGATGTTCGCCCACTCGGACAGATTTGTCTTGCCGAGGATCACGGCACCGGCCGTGCGGAGCCGGGCGACGAGTGGCGCGTCGCGGGGCGGCGTCACGCCGGCGAGCGCCAACGACCCGGCCGTCGTCATCATCCGATCGACCGTCGCGATGTTGTCCTTGACCAGCACCGGAATCCCGTGCAGCGGCCCGCGCACGTGACCCGCTTTGCGCTCGGCGTCGAGGCGGTCGGCGACCGCGAGCGCGTCAGGATTCGTTTCCAGCACGGCGCGCAGCCTGGGATCGAGCTCGGCGATGCGCGCGAGATACGCGGCGCAAATGGAATGCGAGGTGCGCGCGCCGGAGCGCATCGCGTCTTGCAGTTGCGTGATGGTCGCTTCTGCGAGGTCGAAATCGGACGTGCGCGGTAGGGGCGCAGCATGCTGCGCCCCTACCATCGGCCACGGCCGTACTTGTTGGGACATCATCGATCCGGCAACCGCACCAGCACCGTACGTGAGGAAAGCGCGCCGACTCAAACCGTCCGTCATGAAGGCCTCCGGTAGGGGCCACCAAGTCTGTTTCCGTGATTTCCAGCGCGCCAGGTCACGTGATTCCCAGCACGATTGGGGTGCCCATCTTGCGGTAACTTGCTGTGGATGAATCTTGTGGCAGCCAACGGAGGGACGACGCCCTGACTTTTCTCCGCTTTCCACAGTTCTCGAGCATCCGAACCAAGATGCTGATGTTCGCCGTCCTCGCGACCTTGCTCCCGTCGCTGACGACGGTGTGGATTTCATACATCGAGAACAAGCGCGCCCTCCAGGCGAAAGCCTCAGAGGAGTTGCTGGGGGTGAGCGCGCAAGCGCTGCGCGAAGTGGATCTCTGGACCAAGGAGCTCCGCTACGATCTGCGCGTATTCGCGAGCTCCTATGAGGTCACCGAGAACCTCGAGCGCATTCCGCTCGTGAACGGCGAGCCGGTGCACTCCGGCATCTACTTCAAGCGCCTCACCGATTACCTCAACTCGGTGCGCGACCGGTTCGCCGACTACGCCGAGCTGCTCGTGCTCGATCATCACGGCCACGTCGTCGCGACCAGCGCCGCGCAGCCGCGACCCGTGCCGCTCGCCCCGGACTGGGCGTCGGAGCTGACGAGAAACGACTGGGCCCCTGGTCCACCGTATTGGGACTCCGCCGGCACGCACGCCGAGATGTTCGTGTCGGTCCCGATCGAATCGGCGCGCGGGGCTGGACGCGGCACCAGCGGGATCCGCCTCCTCGGCGCCCTGGCCTCGCGCGTGAACCTCCGAACCGTCGCCGACACCTTGCGGCGGTTTGCTCCCGGCGAAACCGGCCAGATTTACCTCATGACCCGAACCGGCCGGCTCATCGTCAGCTCAAAAGGCAGCTCGCGGGAGTTGATGCGGCAGGGATATTCGCGCGACGCCGTCAACTGGCTGCTGGCTCGTGAAGGCCGCGCGATCCAGTTCGGCGGTTTCACGGGGGACCGCGTCGTGGGCAGTGTGCGCATGGTGCCCGCGTTGAACTGGGTGGTCGTAGCCGAGATTCCTACGGCCGAAGCGTTCCAGCAGGTCGCCCACCTCCGCAACGTCACGCTCGGCATCGTGTTGTTGCTGCTCGCCGTCGTCGGCGCGCTCGCCTACTTGCTAAGCCTGCTCATCGTGCGGCCGCTCAACCGTCTCGCACAAGCCGCCGCCAAAGTGGCCAGGGGCGACCTCGATGTCGGCCTCCCCGTGACTCCGGGCGGGGGCAGCGAAGTCGGTTACCTGACCGAAGTCTTCAATGACATGGTCGCCCGGCTGCGCGACAGTCGCACGGAGCTGGAGCGGCTCTCAGCCACTGATCCGTTGACCGGGCTATTCAACCGCCGCCGGGTGATGGAAGTCCTCGAGAACGAGGTCCGCCGCTCCCGACGCCTGCGCCATCATTTCTCCGTCGTGATGGCCGACGTGGATCTGTTCAAGCGCTACAACGACGAGCACGGCCATCCCGCCGGTGACGAGGTGTTGAAGCGGGTGGCGGCCATCATGCGGGAGGCGAGCCGCGACGTGGATTTCGTGGCGCGCTATGGCGGCGAGGAATTCCTCATCATGCTGCCGGAGACGGAGCTTGACGGCGCGACCGAATTCGCCGAGCGGGTTCGGAAGAAACTGGCGAAGGACAAACTGCCGGCGGGTCGCATCACGCTCAGTATGGGTGTCTCCGCATTTCCGATGCACGCCGATGCCCCCGACCAATTGATCGCGGAAGCGGACGCCGCGCTGTATCTCGCGAAGCGCGCCGGCGGCGACCGCGTCGTCGCTGCAGCGCGTCCCAAGGGGCCTATTGTCGCCGGTCGATGAGACTCTGGTGAATCCAGCCGGACCGGTCGCCGTCGTCCTTGATGCGCACCCACTGATCCACGTATGAGTAGGCCACGAGCGGTGTGCCACCCTCCAGCGTAAATACCACTTTGAATCCTGCGCCCGGCCCTTCTCGGACGTTGGCGCGACCCGTCGTTTGCAGCCGGAGCGGCAGCGCAAAGGGGGTCTCGCCTTTGCGCATCGCGCCACCGCCCCGATCGTTGCTCGCGACCCGTCCCCGTCCCGCGGCGGCGGCGTTCTTCGCCTCGCTCGACAGGTACAGCGCGCCGGCGTAGTTCTGCTGGTCGAACTCCGCCGTCGAGAGCTGCAGCAGCTGCGTCCCCTGGGCGTACTCCGGCGGCGGCTGCGAGTTGCTCCCATTTGCCGAACGCAAGGCCTGCAACGCGATCTCCGCCTCCGCCATTCCCGACGCCGCCTCGGCGCGAGTCGCCAGCGATTGCAGTTTGGCCATTGACCGGACGACCTCGCGTCGCGCGTCGTCCAACCGGCTCTGCAGCTCGGCGACCTGGGCATCCTGTTCGAGCACTTTCAGCTCGAGGCGGGCGGCGCGTTGCTCGAGCGCGGTGTCGCGCACCAACACCGGCTGCCGCGACACGCGCGCGCTATCACGCGGTGCCCGGACCGGGGGCGGGTTGCTCGCATGCGGATGGTGACACGCGGCCAGGAGGACAACGGCCACAATAAGGAAGGGGCGCATAGGGCGACTAAGTTGCACGCGGAGGTGCGTTCGTTCAACCGTCGGCCATTGACTTCGCTTTGTACGCTGGTGATCCTTCGGGCGAGCGAAGGGGCCACGGCATGGTGCCGTGTGCTGGACACCAGTGGACTGATCGAGGACCTGTGTCGCGTGCGGTCCTCGCGTCGTTTTCTGGGTCGAGCTTCTCACTCTGGGAAGGGCCAATGGAAGTCACGCTGAAGGAGACCGACCGGCTGGAAGTCGTCTTGAAAAAATTCCGCCGCGAGATCACCAAAGCGGGGCTCTTCCAGGACATGAAGAAGAAGCGCTTCTACGAGAGTCCCGCCGTTCAACGGCGGCGCAAGAGCCAGGCAGCTCGCCGCCGGAACCGTACACGCTAGGGAGCAACGCACAGATGGCACGCATCACCGGTACCGTGAAGTGGTTCAACGACGCCAAGGGTTTCGGTTTCATCACGCCCGAGAACGGCGGCAAGGACTGCTTCGTGCATCACAGCGCGATCCAGGGTGAGGGGTTCAAGTCGCTGGCCGAGGGCCAGCGCGTGGAGTTCGAAATCGTGCAGGCCCAGAAAGGTCCGGCGGCGCAGAACGTCGTGAAGCTGTAGCCACCCACGGAACCTGTAGGCACACGGCGCCCCCAACCGGGCGCCGTGCTGTTGTCAGGCGGCCTCGCCGTCCGGCGTCTGATCCTCATCGGGGCCACCCAGCATGGGCGGGTGCTCGTAGACGATGGGGGGCGAACAGGTACAGGGGGATGCCTGCGGCATCGCGTACTGCGCGCTGGCGCGCGGCGGACGGTACTCGATGGTCGCGGCATCCTGGATAACGCCGCCACAAAAGTGGCAGTGGATCTGGGACACGGTCCCACCCTCCCCTCGGGCGCGGGCGACCCCTACCATTCACTCCCGACCCCGGAAAAGGCAAGCGGAACCTTCCGGCCCCGCCTTGACTAATGCCTTGGAAATTGACCAACCTATCTACACCCGTCGCGTCCCGGAACGAGGGCCGTCAGTCCATGACCAAGCGAATCCAGATCCTCGTCATCGAAGACAATCGTCTGCTGCGTGATGGTCTCGCAGCGCTGTTGGATTCCCAATCCGGATTCAAAGTTGTCGCCTCCGCTGAAGGCGCCTCGACCGCGCTGCAGCGGCTGCAGGAACAGAAGCCACACGTGGTGCTCGTCGACGCTGCACTCGGGCGCAATCGCAGCCAGCGCCTGGTCGAAAGCATCAAGGAAGCGGCGCCGCATTCTCGGATCATCATGATGGACATGCTGCCGGAAGAGGAAGACGTCATCGACTTCATCAAGCGGGGCGCCAATGGGTTCATCGCGAAAGACGCGGCGCTCGAGGATCTCGTCGACACCATCAGGCAGGTCGCCAACGGCGGCGACGTCGTTCCCGCCGCGCTGACGGGCACGCTGCTCTCCCACATCGCGAAGCAGGCGTCGGTGCTGCGCAACACGCCGATGATGGCGTCGGTGCGGATGACCAAGCGCGAGCAGCAGATCACGGATCTGATCGCCGAAGGTCTGAGCAACAAGGAAATCGCGCAACGGCTCAACATCGCGACGTACACGGTGAAGAGCCACGTGCACAACATCCTCGAAAAGCTGGCGTTGCACAGCCGGCTCCAGATCGCGGCGCACGCGCACAAGAAGACCGCCCCGAAGGGCGATCGCCGCAGGTTCGTCCGCTAGCCGTCTCCTAGCGCGAGAAATCGACCTTCGGCGCTTCCGCGGCGCCGGGCGTTTGCAATTCGAAATAGGGTCGCGATTTCTTCCCGAGCACCTTCGCGGTGAGCACCTGTGGGAAGCGGCGAATGTATGCGTTGTACCCGTTCACGGTTTCGTTGTAGTCCTGACGGGCGACCGCGATCCGGTTCTCTGTCCCTTCCAGCTGATCCTGCAACGCGCGGAAGTTCTCGTTGGACTTGAGCTGGGGATAATTCTCCGCGATCGCGATCAGCCGGCCGAGCGGCGCGGTGAGTGCGGCGTTGGCGGCCGCCATCTGTTGCAGATCGCCGCTCTGCACCGCACCCGCCAGCTTCGCACGCGCTTCCGCCACCTGAATGAAAATCGTCTGCTCCTGTTTCGCGTACCCCTTCACCGTCTCGACGAGATTGGGGACCAGATCGGCGCGACGCTGCAGCTGGACTTTGATCTGCGACTCAGCGGCGTTCACCTTTTCGTCCATTGTCTGAATCGTGTTGTAGCCGCAACCCGCTATGACAAGAAGCGCCAACGGCAAGGTAATCGCGGTCCGGCGTGGATACGCGTTCACGAAGGGTTCCTTTCCATACGGTTCACGTACTCCGCCGTGCGCGTGACCGCATCGAGATACGCGGCCGGCTCGGCAAGGCTATCAGGAGCGAATCCTACCAGCGCGGCGGCGTCACGCACCAGGGCGTCGCGGGCGGCCGGCGCCGGACGACCCGCGAGGCGCAGCACGGCGCGGAGCATCGTCAAGAAACTCGAGCGCGTCTCGCGTACGACCTCGGCCAGCCGCTTGGGCTGGCTCCAGTAGGCGGCGAACGCCTGCCGCAGGTGCATGAGCTTCCCCATCAGCTCGTGCTCAAGCTGGCGGCGGAGGTGCTCACGACGAACGCTGATACCGGCCCAGGGGTCACGTCCCGCCAGAACGCGGTGTGCTTCGCGGATGTCTTCGTACTCGATCGCGAATGCGTCGGCGGAGTCTCGCCATTCACTATCGGTCATCATGAGCGGCGGCGGGTGGCCGCTGGCGATCCACTTCCGTACCGGCTTGGCCAGCTTCCCGAACAGTTCGACGTCCATGGACCCACCGACCGCGCGCACGATGAGCAAGGTGTTCATCGCGGCGGCCGCCTCGGCGGGATGGCGGGCAGCCGAGCCGTAGAGCAGCAGGGTGGCGAGCCGTGTGCCAAGGGCGTCAGTCAGTTGCACCGCAAAATCGTCCACTGTCATTCGCGCCATATCAGAATCTTCCTCCCGCTCCGCCACCCGAGAATCCTCCCCCGCCCCCGAATCCCCCAAAGCCACCGCCGCCCCCTCCTCCTCCCCAGCCACCCCCACCCCCACCCCAACCGCTGCCGCCGCGGCCCTGACTCAAGATCCAGAACGGCACCCAGAGCAGGCGGCCGCGGGTGATGATCAACAGCAGAATCAGGACCGCAATGATCCATCCGAGGGGGATCGTGACTTGGGGCCGGGCGTCGGACGCCGGCGGCGGCATCGCGTACTCGGGGCTTGTGAGCGTCACCCCGAATTCGGCGGCAAACGCCTGGGCAATCAGGTCGACGCCGAGGGATAAACCCTTGCGGTAGTCCTCCTGGGCGAGCAGTGGAAGCATCGCTTCGCGGATCCTGCCAACGCGAGCATCCGTCAAGAATCCTTCGGCGCCGCGGCCGGTCGCGATGAAGACGTCGCCCGTGCCGGGCCGATGGCTCTTGCGCGGCACCAGTAATACGACGACCCCGAGGTTTTTACTGCGGTCGCCGGCTTCCGCTTTGGCGCCGACTCCCCACTGCCGCCCGATTTGCACAGCAACGTCGCTGGCGGCGCGGTCGCCGATGTCGGTCAGCGTCGCGACCGCGATCTCGCCTTTGGTCTTGTCCCGAACCTCGGCGATGACGGCCTCCATATGCCGGCTCGACGCCGCATCGAGGACACCGGCGAAGTCGTTGACGAATCCGCGCGGCGGTGGAATCGAGATTTGGAGGAGAACGGCGAGAAGGATCAGCGCCTCTTCAGGTGTTCGTTAAGATTGACCAGCAATATATGCGTGTATCACCTCGCCTGCGCGCAATCGTCGCCCAGCGGTGCCCCGTCTGCATGCAGGGCAAGATGTTTGCGGGACGGTTCACTATGAACGCTACGTGTCCCGTGTGCGGGCATCGCTTCGAGCGCGAGCAGGGGTTCTTTCAGGGCGCCATGTATGTGAGCTGGGTGCTGGGGGTCATGTATCTCGCCGTCCTCGGGGTTCTGGCCCAGCTGCTCCTCGTCCCGCGCGTTGGAATCGCCTGGGCAGTCGCCTGCGTAGTAGCTATCCATGTGCTCTGCATTCCGGCCGTATTTCGCTATTCGCGTGTGATCTGGGCGCACCTGAACGTGAGGACCAGGCCATGACCCTGCTGGCGATCGGTCTGCTGATCGGGCTTTGCGTCATTGGGCTCGCGATGATCCCGCTCGGCTTGCCGGGCCTCTGGGTCATGGTGGGCGGGATTCTCGCCTATGGTTGGCTCACGGGGTTTCGGTCGGTCGGCGTCGCGACAATTGCCATCGTGCTGGGCCTCGCGTTTCTCGGTGAAATCATCGAGAACTGGATCGGCTTTCGGTATGCAAAGCGCTACGGCGGGTCGACGCGCTCCGGTTGGGGCGCCCTCATCGGCGGCTTGATCGGTGCCGTGATCGGCGTGCCGGTCGCGGTGATCGGGAGCGTCATCGGTGCATTCGTCGGGTCCTTCATCGGCGCCGCGTTATTCGAATACAGCTACTCACGTCATGCCGGCGTTGCCACGCGCGCCGGGTGGGGCGCCGTGGTGGGACGCGCCGCAGGCGCCGCGGTGAAGATCGCGCTTGGCCTGGTGATTGCCGTCATCGGCGTGTTCGCGCTGCTATCTTACCGCCCATGAAGTCTTTTCTCCTCGCGATCGGTTCATGGAAGGCGCGCAGATCGTGGGCGACGACGTGCTCATTACGATCGACGTCGAAGCCGTAGAACGCGCGACCCCCTGAGCCCCAAAACTGTTGTCCTGGCCTGGCTGATCGCGCTCCCCGCGAGTGCGCCGGCGCAGCGACCCGCTTCTTCCAGCACGCCTTCCATTCGTTGGTGGCACGTGGCCATCGCCGCGGGGGCGCTCGGCGCCGTCAGTGCGATCGACCGCGGCACGGACGCTTGGATCCAGGACCACCGGTCCTCGAGCAGCGACGCGCTCGCGCGCGCGTTCCGGAGAGGTGGGGAGCCTGTGATCGTGTTTGGTGTTCCCGCCGCGCTGGTGACTGCCGGGCTCATCAGCGGGCACCAGAACCTCGCGCGCAGCGGCGTCCGCGTGCTGACGTCGGTGGTGCTCGCGGGAGTAATCACGACAGGCGGCAAGGTCGTCACCGGACGGCTGCGTCCTGACGAGTCCGCCACCCAGTACACGTTCAAGCCGTTTACGCATCACGACTCGTTCCCGTCCGGCCACGCCACAATGGCGTTCGCTCTGGCTACCTCATTGGCGGGCGAGATCCGTCAGCCCTGGGCGAGTGCAGTACTGTTTGCTGGGGCGACTGGGACGGCGTGGTCCAGGCTGAACGACCATCGACACTGGCTGTCGGATGTGCTGGCGGGCGCCACAGTGGGCGTCACGGCAGCCAATTTCATCGACGGGCGGTGGCGCTTCTTTGGCCTCGGTCCGCCGCGGTTTCTCTTCAGCCCGCACGGCGCCCGCTTGGAGTGGCGCGCGGCGTTCTAGCCCAGCGGCTAAGGCTTGAGTCTGTGCGGCGTCTCGACGAGCTGCTCGACCAGCGCCGCCAGGCCGGTTCGTCAGGTTCTCGAGCTCGCGTCTGCGGCGTGTCGAGATGCGCTTATAGACGGTCCGTGCGGTCCAATACGTCACGCCGAGCCATACCGGGATGACGATCAGAACCGCGGCCCCGCGCCGCGATTTGAATCTCTTTGAGGAAGCGCTCGGCGCCGAGGTAGGCGGCGAGACCCGGCAACAAGACCTTGAGCGCGACGGCGCGGTGGTGCTTGCGGTCGTCGGCTAAGTACACCGTCGCCATGCCGCCCCGGCCCAACACCCGGCGGAGCGAGTAGCGGTCGGCGAGCGCCGCTGTGAGATCGGCAGGCATCTCCGCTGTAGTCACGCGGACAATATACGGCGCAGCGATTTTTTAGTTGCTAGCCGGCGATTGCGTTGACCGCCTGCGCTTTCGACTCGTCGTACTCGTGTTCCCAACGCGCCATCACCACGGTCGCGAGGCAGTTGCCGATGAGATTCACCGTCGTCCGCGCCATGTCCATCAGGACATCGACGCCGAGGAGGGCGACCGCCATTTCGCCGGGCAGGTGAAACGACGCCACCGTCCCCATGAGAATCACCAGCGCGGCGCGCGGCACGCCGGCGACGCCTTTGCTCGTCAACATCAGCGTCAGCATCATGAGCAGCTGCTGCCCCAACGTCAGGGCCACACCGCCCGCTTGCGCCACGAAGATCGAGGCGACGGAGAGGTAGAGGGTGCTGCCGTCCAGGTTGAACGAGTAGCCGGTCGGCATGACGAAAGCGACAATGCGCCGCGGCACGCCGATCGCTTCCATCCGTTCCATCGCTTTGGGGAGCGCGGCTTCCGACGATGCCGTCGAAAAGGCGATCAGCGCGGGCTCCTTCACCGCGGCGAGGAACGCGCCCAGGGGGACGCGCGCAAGCCGCGCCACCGGATACAGCACGACGAGTCCGAACACGACGAGGGCGATGTACAGCGTCAGGACGACCATGGCGAGGTTCTGCAGTTTTCTGAGTCCACCCGGCTGGCCCACCGTCACCGCCAGGGCCGCGGCGACGGCGAACGGGGCGAACTTCATGACGATTCCCGTAAACTTGAACATCACCTCGGCCACGGCGTCGCAGAACGCGAGCATCGTCTCTTTAGACCGGCCGCGCACCTGCGTGAGGCCAATCGCAAACAGCACCGACCAGAAGACGATCTGCAGCATCTCGTTGCGTGCCGCCGCGTCGAAGAAACTCTGCGGCACAAGGTGTTCGAGCACCGTGGCGAATGTGACCGGCTCCGCGGCCGCCGGCGTCGCCGCCACTGCGGCGCCAGCGGCGGTGACGCCGACACCGGGTTTGAGGACGTTGACCGCGAGCAAGCCGATGAACAGCGCCAGCGTCGTGACGATTTCGAAATAGACGATGGATTTCAGCGCGAGCCGGCCGACGCGCTTCATGTCGTCGCCATGGCCCGCAATCCCGACGACCAGCGTCCCGAAAATCAGCGGCACGATGATCGATTTGATGATACGAATGAACGCGGTGGAGATCGGCAGGAGCGAGCGCGCGAATGCCGGGAAGAACACCCCGAGCGCCACGCCGACGAACATGGCGACGACAATCCACTGCGTGAGGGTACGGCGGCGAAGGAAGGTCCACATAGGGCGGCGTGAACGATAACCGCCCGAAAACAAACCTCGCTAGCGCTTGATGAACGTCCCGCGCCGCAGCTCGTCGTAGGCGCGCTGTAGCTCTTCTTGCGTGTTCATCACAATCGGTCCCTGCCAGGCGACGGGCTCCTCCAGTGGCTGCCCGGACACCAGAAGAAAGCGCATCCCCTGCTCGCCAGCCTGGACCGTGATCTCATCGCCGGAGTCGAATACGACGAGGGACCGGTTGCCCGTCTCCTGCGGGCTTTCGCTGCCCGCATCGCGCCCGCCGGCCGACACGCGATCCGTGCGAACGCCCTGCGGCGACGAGGCATCGCGGAATGTGCCGCCGCCCTCGAACACATACGCGAACGCGTGCCGCGAAGACTCGACCGGAATCGTCTTCCGGACGCGTGGCGGAATCCAGACGTCGAGATACCGCGGATCGGCCGCGACGCCCTCGACCGGACCGCGCTTGCCCCAAAAGTCGCCGGCGACGACGCGCACCCGTGTGCCATCGTCGTCGACGACCTCCGGGATCTCCCGCGCGTGAATGTCCTGATAGCGCGGCGCGGTCATCTTGAGACTGCGCGGCAGGTTGGCCCACAACTGGAAGCCGTGCATGCGGCCGCGCTCGTCGCCTTTGGGCATCTCTTGATGGAGGATGCCGCTGCCCGCGGTCATCCACTGCACGTCTCCGGCACCCATCGAGCCCTTATTGCCGAGGCTGTCACCGTGCTGGACGCTGCCGCTCAACACGTAGGTGATCGTCTCGATGCCGCGATGCGGATGCCACGGGAATCCGGGCAGGTAATCCTCGGGATGCTCGTTACGGAAGTCATCTAAGAGAAGGAAAGGATCGAACTCGCTGGTGCTGCCAAATCCGAACGCGCGGCGCAGTTTTACGCCGGCGCCTTCGAGTGTGGGCAGCGACTGCGAAATCGATTTGACGGCTCGGATCGACATGGAATCCTCACAGAAAGCGGTCTGGTTACGAGCACGGTAACCAGACCGCCTCCCTCAGGGTTCCTTAGAAGCCCAACCAGTAGGTCATCTTGACGAGGAAGATGTTCTCGGAGGGGCCCTGGAACAGGGCGCTCGCGTCGTCGCCGAACTGCATATTGCCGCGCGGCAGATCGGGAATCTGGCTGCTGCGCGTCCAGACGACGAACAGCGTCGATCCCGGGCGGTACTCCCACCGGAGCACCGCATTCCCGCGCAGCGACCGGAACGTGAATGTCGGGTCGGAGAACGTGTAGCTCGGCGACCCGCCGCCGAGCGTGTCGGCATCGAGCGTAATCGTCGCGGGATCGCGCGCGGGATTCGCCGCGGGGGTCACCACGACGGTGCCGAAATCCCGCCCATACTCGAGCCGGCGCGCCGAGCGCGGCGCCGCAAACTCGTTGTAGCGGGCGAATTGGCCCGACGCGATCAACGGTTGCAGGAACAGCTCGAGCGTCAGCGTGGGCGAGAACGTGACGTTGAACCGCGTGTCCATCGATACCGAATTCTGCGTCAGGTGTGCGAATACATAGCGCTTGTTGTAGAACAGTGCATAGCTGGAATCATCGTAGCTGCCCACGAACTGGGTTCCGGTCTCCGAGTGACCGATCGATGGACCAAGGGAAATGGACACGTTCGAGCGGGGTCGCAGCTGCAGCGAGAGACTGAACGAATGATCGCAGTCGCCATCGCTGTTGCAGCTCCGGTCCGCATTGAAATTCCCGGAGATTTTCTTCCGTGAATCGGTCTGCACGCCGACGTGGAAGTAGTTGAGCGCCGGCCGCCGCACCACGGGGCCGCCGCGCGTCAACCGGTCGTCGAACACGCTGGGCCGGTGAATCCAGAATCCGGTCAGCCACCAGTAACTCAAGGTCTGGAGCTGCGCGAACGTCTGGACCTGCCGGTCGTTGAGGTCGCCGTCGAAGTTGTATTGCTGCTGCCCGCCGGCGATCAAATACAGCTGGCGATACCACTTGGTCGGCTTGGTCCAGATCGGGAAAATGTTGGCCGACACCCACCAGTAGTCGGCGCGCGAGAAGAACGCGACGTCGTTGTTGTTGTATGCCGGCGTGCGGAAGTTGGTGGAGACCTCCCAGAGCCAATGGCCGGATTCCTTCGCCATCCGCGCGTAGCCGCCGAGCCCCTGCATCGACGTACGGGGACGCAAGGCGTCGGCGGTGTCGGACCGGTCGGGCCGCTGGAAGAAATGCGCCGAGCCGAACCGGATGCGCCGCATCGCCGCCGTGTCTCCCGCGACGTCGGTGCCCGCCAATTGCGCCATCAGGTGAATAGTGCGCTTGCTCCACCACGAGTCCGTGCCGATGCCGAAGGCCTCGGCGTGATGCGACAACCGGCTGGCGACATAGGGATCGCCGAGATCCCGGTAGACGGACGTCGCCATCGCCTTGATCTGCGTGGCGCCGCCCCGCAGATCCTTGGCCACCCGGGACGCGAAGTAGTTGGTCGTCGGCTCGACGGTGAACTGCCCGCGTGTGCTGTCCATGAACTGCACGGGCGCCCGCTCGCGCCGCGTGACGCCATCGAGCGCACCAATGGACCAGCCGGACGGCGTACGTCCCGTGAGCTTTGCGGCCCCGAGAATCGTCGAATTCTCGGGCATGTCGGCGAATTCGACCGGTATCGCAAGGCCGCCCCGGAACGGCGAGATCTGCGGCGGCCGCCCGATGCGCCGCGTCGCCAGCATCGACAAGCTCGACACGTTGGAGCAGAAGAAGCAGCTCAGCCCGCCCAGGCCGAAGTAGCCCGCACCCTCGACGAAGAACGGTCGCTTTTCGTCGAAGAATGTCTCGAACGCGGAGAGATTCACGACGGCCGGATCGACTTCGACCTGACCGAAGTCAGGGTTGATCGTCGCATTCAAGGTGAGATTCGACGTGACCCGCAGCGTGGCGTCGCCGCCCACGCGGCCATCGAGCGCGTGCGGATTGAAGAACGGATCGCCCTGGTTGCCGGGCACGTTCGAGGAGCGTCCGACCACGTACGGCATCACCTCAGCCCGACCCGGCGCGTGGCGAATAACCAGACCGCGCAAATGCCCGAAGCGCGGCGGACCCCCCGTCTCGTCCAGTCCCCACCATGCCCACTGCGACAGCTCGTTCAGCCGGTTCTCCTGGCGCCAGATCTGCAGCCCCCAGGTCTGTTCTTCGGACGTGTTGGGGTACCGCAACTGCGAAAACGGGATGCGCATCTCGGCGGTCCAGCCCAGCGAGTCGATGTTGGTCTGCACCTCCCAGACTGGGTCCCACGATGGATCGCCGCCACCGCCCAGACCGTTGGCGTCGTACTTCACGCCTGATGGATTCACCTGGAAGAAGAGCCGGCCGATGTGGTCGTGATAGGTATCAAAAATCACTTCGAGATAGTCGGAGTTCATGTCCGCGTCGCGTCGAACAAGGCGCGTGCGCACACCGCGAGCGCCCGAATCGTCGTACATGCGCGCACCCACGTAGATCGCCGCGTCGTCGTAGGCGAACCTCACCTCCGTGCGCTGCGTCGCCGGATCCCCGGAGTGAGGCTGGCTTTGCCGAAAACCGGTGGCCGGCTGGGCCGTGCGCCAGACCGCCTCGTCGAGCTTGCCATCGAGATGGATCTCCTCCCGTAGCGGGACGGCGGTGACGTCCGGTGCGGGAGTTGGATGGATGTTCTGCGCTATTAAGGAAGGGGCCCACAGTACCGCGAGAAGGACGGTGAGTCTCGGCATGGTAGTCACGGGGGCTAGGATACCAGTTTGGACGCGCTGGGGAGAAAAAAGGTTGCGCTCCTGACTGGAGCCTTACAATCTCCCTCGTTAGTATGTCTCAACCCGATGCCACCACCTGAACCAGCTCAGGCGCCGGCCCAGCCACCGGCCGCGCCCTCGCCCCCGACCACGCCGGCGCTGAACACTATCCCGGAGCGCATCCGGCAGCTCGCTGACATCAGCCAGAACCTCTGGTGGAGTTGGCAGCTGGACGCGCGGGAGTTGTTCGACCGGATCGACCACAGCCTGTGGAGGAGCACGCGGCACAACGCCGTCCAATTCCTCCGCCAGGTGTCTCCCGCGCGACTCGAGCAACAGGCACAGGATCCGATCTTTCTCGAGCGCTACGATCGGGTCGTCCGCCGCTTTGAGCTGCTCTCGCAGCGCAACGGCACCTGGTTCGCGAGCCGCTATCCCGAGCTGCTCGATCGCGCCATCGCCTATTTCTCCGCCGAATTCGCGCTGCACCGCTCACTCCCCATCTACTCGGGGGGGCTCGGCGTGCTCGCGGGTGACCATTGTAAGGAAGCCTCGGATCTTGGCGTGCCATTGATCGCCGTGGGTCTCTACTATCACGGCGGCTACTTCGATCAGCAGATCGGATTGGATGGATGGCAAAGCGATTCCGTCGATCCGGTCGATCCCACCGTCAATCCCGTGTTCCGAGTGAACGGTGGCGATGGCAACCCCTGCCTCGTCCCCATCACGATCGCCGGCCGCCAGGTCCAGGTGGGCGTGTGGCGCGTCATGGTGGGACGCATTCCGGTGTACCTCCTCGACACCGACCTGGATTGCAACGACAAGGCAGATCGCAGTCTGACCGCGCGACTCTATGCCAGTGGCACGGAGTCGCGCCTGCGGCAGGAGTGGGTGCTCGGCGTTGCCGGCGTCCGGATGCTGCGCGCGCTCGGCATTCAGCCCACGATCTGGCACGCCAACGAAGGCCACGCCGCCTTCATGTACATCGAACGGATGCGCGAGCTGATCGAAAAGGGACTCACGCCCCCACAGGCAAAGGAACAGATCCGCGCGACCAGCATCTTCACGACGCACACCCCCGTGCCGGCGGGGCACGACGTTTTTTCATTCACCGAGATCGAGCAGGTCGCCGGACCGTTCTGGAACACGATGGGCATCACCCGCGAGCAGTTCGTGGCGTTCGGGCAACCGGGCCCGAGCGATCAACACTACGAGATGACGCTGCTGTCACTGCGGCTCGCGGGACGCGTGAACGCCGTGTCGGCGCGGCATCGCGAAGAGTCGCGCCGCATCTGGCGGTGGGTGTGGGGGAGCGACAAGCCCGTCGACGAAATCCCGATCGGCTACGTCACCAATGGCGTCCACCTCTCCACGTGGATGGCACGGCCACTCCGCGAACTACTGGCCGAATCACTCGGTGCCGATTGGGAAGCGGACGCTGAGCCCGCCGCGGTCGCCGCGGCGGTCCGAATAATCGACGCTGAACGGCTCTGGGCCGTCCACGAAGGCCTCCGTCATCTGCTCTTTCACTATGTCCGTGAGGAGGCACGTCACCGTTGGCGCGACACCTGGAAGGACCCGGCGAAACTCGCAGGAGCCGGAGCGCTGCTGTCGCCCAACGTCCTCACGCTTGGATTTGCCCGCCGGTTTGCCACCTACAAGCGCGCCGATCTCCTGTTGCACGACCCCGAGCGGCTACGGCGTCTGCTGACCGATCCGCGACGTCCTGTGCAGATCATCTTCTCGGGCAAGGCCCATCCGGCCGACGAGCCCGGCAAACGCGTGCTACAGCGCGTGTTTTCGGCCGCCCAGAATCCGAGCTTCGAGGGCCGGATCGCGTTTTTGGAGGACTACGAGCTCCATCTGGCACAACGCCTGGTCGCCGGCGTAGACGTCTGGCTCAATTTGCCGCGAGTGCCGTTGGAAGCGTGCGGGACCAGCGGGATGAAGGCCGCGCTCAATGGCGCGCCGCAACTGGGAACGCTGGACGGGTGGTGGGCCGAGGGATTCACCGGCGACAACGGCTGGGCCATCCCCCTGCCAAAAACCGAAGGCGAGCCCGACCAGGAGGACATGGAGCACCTCTTCGAGATCCTCGAGGGCAAGGTCGTCCCGCTGTATTACGATCGAGTCCCTGGCAAGCCCTCCGCGGAATGGGTACATATGATGAAAGAAGCGATGGCTGTCGCCGTGGAGCGCTTCACGACGCGCCGCATGCTCCAAGGCTACGTCACACGGTATTACGTTCCCGCTGCCGTCGGGGAAGCGATTCCCGGCGATCCACCACCGTAGCAACGCAGGGGAGAGTCCGTTGAAGACCCGCGTTCTCCATTTCACCGCCGAGTTGTGGCCGTATGCCCGCACGGGCGGCCTGGGACAGGCGGTCGCCGGCCTCGCCGATTATCAGGCGGCCAGTGGAACGGAGAGCCACGTCGTCCTTCCCCTGTATCGCGAAGCCCGCGCCCATGCCGGCAAGCTCGAGCCGTTGTGGGAGCCGTTCACCGTCGAGAGCGGTGGGCGGCGCGAGGAAGTGCGCTGCTGGCATGAGGCGGCGGACACGTACCCCAAGACGCTGTTTCTCGAACACAACCCGTCGTTCGACCGGCCGGGCATTTACGGTGACTCGAGCGGCGACTATCCGGACAACCCACGCCGGTTCGCGCTGTTCGCTTCCGCCGCGATCGAGATCGCGCGGCGCATCGGCGAAGGAAACCTGATCATGCACGCGCACGACTGGCATGCCGCGTTGGTGCCGGTGTTCCTGCGTCGCGTGTATCGCGCTGAGCCCGATCTGCAGCGGCTGCCGTCCGTTTTGACCGTGCACAACGGCGGCTTCCAGGGCGTCTTTCCTTATGAGGTGCTGAAAGACATCCATCTGCCCGACGACATGTGGTCGCCGGATTTCATGGAGTGGTACGGCCGTCTCAACTACTTGAAGGGCGGCCTCAAATACGCCGATATGGTGACGACCGTGAGTCCGACGCACGCGTTCGAGCTGCTCACCGACGTCGGCGGCTTCGGTCTCCAGTACACCTTCCGGAACCTCGGTGATCGTCTCGTCGGCATCCGGAACGGCATCGACGTCGACCAGTGGGATCCGGCCACGGACCATGACATCCCGGCGCGGTTCACACCGGACGACATGTCGGGAAAGGTCCGCTGCAAGGCCGAGCTGCAAGGGGCGTGGGGATTGCCGCGGCGGGCCGATATCCCGCTGTTCGGCATGAGCGCGCGGCTCGTCTCGCAAAAGGGTCTCGATCAAATCGTCGCGTCGCAATCGCTGCGGCTGCTCGACGCCCAATTCCTCTTCCTCGGCGCCGGCGAGGCCCAGTTCGAGACCGCGCTGCGCGAGCTTGCGGCGCGCTTCCCGCAGCGGGTTGGCGTGAACACGAACTTCACGGACGCGCTCGAACACGGTCTGCTCGCCGGCGCCGATTTTCTGATGATGCCCTCGCTGTACGAGCCGTGCGGGTTGACGCAGATGCGCGCGCAACTGTACGGCGCGCTCCCGGTCGCGCGGCGGGTCGGTGGCCTGGCCGACACGATCGAAGACGGCGTCACGGGCATTCTGTATGAGGCCTACAGTCCGGAGGCGTTCGATCTCGCGATCCAGCGGGCGGTGACGATGTATCAGGATCGTCGCTTGTTCACGGAGCTGGCGCGGGGCGCCATGCGGAAGGATTTCTCGTGGCGCCAGCCGGCCGAAGCGTACGCGGCGGTCTATAGCCGCGCCGCCGCGACGCGAGCCATTGCGGAGACGCCCGCCGCGGAGAAAGGTGGGCGCAAGCCACGCAAACGGTCCACGACCAGTAAGGGTGGACGAGGCGTCAACGCCCGTCGCTAAATCTCCCGCGATGGATTTCGTTCTCACGCTGCACGGCCACCTCCCGTACGTGCTGCACCACGGCCGTTGGCCGCACGGCAGCGTGTGGCTCTGCGAGGCCGCGTTCGACAGCTACCTGCCGCTGATCGAAGCGCTGCAGGCCCTCGAAAAAGAGAAGATCCCGGCCCCGATCACCCTGGGCATCACGCCCGTCCTCGCGAACCAGCTCGCGCATCCGTCTTTCGTCAGCGAGTTCGAAGCGTATATGGAGCGGCGCCTCGAAGGCGCGGCCGGCGCCCCCGCCCACCTCTCCGCGTCGGGTGATTCACAGCTCGTGCCGATCGCGAAGTTCTGGCACGAACGGCTGACGCGCCTGCTCGGGTTGTTCCGATCCCTGAATGGCGATCTCGTCGGAGCGCTGCGCGGGTTCGAGGACCGTGGCCGCATCGAGTTGATCTCCTCGGCAGCGACACACGGTTTTCTGCCGCTGCTCGCCCGCGACGAGAGCATCAACCTGCAGCTGGCCGTCGGCGTAGCGGAACACAAACGCCTGTTCGGCCGCACGCCGACGGGCTGCTGGCTGCCCGAATGCGCGTATCGGCCGGGCGGACCCTGGGGGCCGGCGGGCGCGCGCCCGCAATCCTACCGGGTGGGGACCGACGAGCATCTCGCCGCCGCGGGGTATCGCTACTTCTTCGTCGATACGCACCTGGTGCGGGGCGGCGCCGCGCTGGGGTATCCCGAGATCGAGGAAGTCCCGCTCAGCGGAGAACGCACACCCTACCTCGCATACCGCGTCGCGTCGTCCAAGCGGCGGGCCCATGATCTCTACGCACTCGTGCGCGATCCCAAAGCATCGGCACAGGTGTGGTCCCGTGCCCAGGGGTATCCGGGCGACGAGTGGTACCTCGAGTTCCACAAGATTCGCTGGCCGGATGGGCTGCGGCTCTGGCGCGTCACCGGAAGCAACGTGGACCTCGGCGGGAAACGCCCGTACGAGCCGCGCGCCGCCGATGCCTCCGCACGAAATCATGCCGAGCACTTCGCGAGCGTGCTGCGTGACACCGCCGCGCGGTTCGAGCAGGAGCGCAAGTCCCGCGGGCCGCAGCCGGTCATCACCGCGCCCTTCGATGCCGAGTTGTTTGGGCACTGGTGGTTTGAGGGCGTCGATTTTCTCGAGCAGCTCTACCGCCGCCTGAGCCGCAACGGTGTACGGCCGGTGACAGCGCGGCAGCACATCACCAGCGACGGAAAAGGACGGGGGGGGCCCACGATTCAGCTCACCGAGGGCTCGTGGGGCAAGAACGGCGACTTTTCCATGTGGCTCAACGAACAGACGTCGTGGACCTGGAAGCGGCTCTGGGCACTCGAGGAAGCGTATTGGGCCGTTGCGCCTAAGGCGCTCAAGGGCGGCCCGAAGCCGCGCGCGGTCCTCGCGCAGGCCACGCGATCGATGCTGCTCGCGCAGGCCTCGGACTGGCAGTTCATCATCTCGACCGCTGAAGCTGCCGACTACGCCAGCCAGCGGTTCGACGAGCACTGCGGGCAGGCGGAGGATCTCGTGCGCGCGCTGGGGGACGGCAAGATCGATGATGCAACGATGGCGCGCGTGGAAGCGCTGGGCGCGCAGGACAGTCTCTTCCCCAACGTCCTGCGCAGTATCGCCGAAGTTGTCGGATGACCTCGCCGCAACCCGGACTCGTGGTGATCCACGGGCATTTCTACCAGCCGCCGCGGGAAAACCCGTGGACCGGACAGGTCGATGCCGAGCCGTCGGCCGCGCCCGATCACGACTGGAACATTCGCATCACGCGCGAATCGTACCGGCCGCTCGCGTCGGTCTACGAGTATCTGAGCTTCGATTTCGGTCCCACGCTGCTCGATTGGCTGGAACGCGAAGCGCCGGACGTCTCCGCCGCCGTCATTCGCGCGGACCGCGCCAGCGTGAACCGGCTCGGCCACGGCAATGCGCTCGCGATGCCGTATCATCACATCATCCTGCCCCTCGCCACACGCCGGGATAAAGAAACCGAGGTTCGCTGGGGCATCGCCGATTTCAGGCGGCGTTTTGGGAGAGATCCGGTGGGGTTCTGGCTCCCCGAGACAGCCGTCGATCGCGAGACGCTCGAGGTCCTCGCCGCCGCCCGGCTCGCCTTTACTGTTCTCGCTCCGCACCAGGTCACCAAGCCGCCGCCACACGGGGTGCCGGGAAAGGTGTCGCTCGACCACGGCCGGTCGATCGCGGTGTTCGTCTACGACGGCGGGCATTCGCACGACGTGGCGTTCGGCGGCTTGCAGAGCGATCCCGATCGCTGGACCGACAGACTGGAGCGGACGCCACGCGGCTCCATCGCGGCGGTCGCGGTAGACGGTGAGACCTTCGGCCATCACCACAAGGGCGGCAGCCGCGGGCTTGCGACCACACTCCACCGGTTGCAGCACAGCCGGCAAGTAGGACTGACGAACTTCGCCGCGGCGCTCGCGGCGCATCCCCCCGCCCCGACCGAGACGGTAGAAATCGTCGCGCCCAGCTCGTGGAGCTGCACACACGGCATCGATCGCTGGCGCACGGCCTGCGGCTGCCGGATCCATCACGACGTGCCGAGTCAGCAGGAGTGGCGGGCGCCGCTACGGGCTGCCATCGATTGGCTGGCCGCGGAGATCCATGCGCTGTACGAGCGCGAGGGGCGCGACTTGCCTGGTGGGCCCTGGGCATTCCGAGATGCCGCGGCAGGATCCGGGGGCCCCCTCGCACCGCCGCTCGTCGAGATGGAGCGGGGAGTGCTGCGTGCCATGACGTCGTGCGGCTGGTTCTTCGACGACATCGCCGGAATCGAAGCGCGGCAGGTGCTGCGCTACGCGGCCCACGCCATCGCGCTCTCCGGTGCGGAGAGTGGCCGGCTCGAGGCGGGTTTTATCGCAAAACTCGGCGAGGCGCGCAGCAACGATCCCGCCGCGGGAACCGCGGCCGACGTGTTCCGCCAGGCATTTCAGCCGGTGCAGCCGTGACGCAGCCGCTGCGCTTCGTCTTTGGGCTCCATCTGCACCAGCCGGTGGGCAACTTCGACCACGTCATGGCCGATCATGTGCGTGACGTCTATCGCCCGATCATCGAGCGCGCGACCGCCGCCGGATTCTTTCCACTCACGCTTCACGTCTCCGGACCGCTGCTCGAGTGGTTGGAAGGGCACAATACGTCCTGGCTCGATATGATCGGCCAGCTCGCCGCCGATGGCCGGCTCGAGTTGTTGCTCGCCGGATTCGATGAGCCGATCCTGGCCGCGCTGCCCCGCCCCGACCGTTTGGAGCAGATCGGTCGCATGCGTGAGTATCTCAAGCGGCGCTTCGGAGTCGAGGCGACCGGTCTGTGGCTCACCGAGCGCGTCTGGCAGCCGGAGCTGACGGCCGATCTCGCCGAGGCCGGCGTGGAGTACGCGCTCGTCGACGACCGGCACTTCCTGGTCAGCGGATTTCGTCACGAGGAACTGCACCGTCCGCATCTGACCGAGTCCGACGGCCGCCGGGTCGGTCTGCTCGCGATCGACGAGCGCCTGCGCTACCTGATTCCGTTCCGGCCACCGGAGGAAACCGCATCGTATCTACGGCAGCTGCGCGGCGAGGGCCATGAGCTCGCCATTCTGGCCGACGACGGGGAAAAATTTGGCGGCTGGCCGGGCACGAAGGAGTGGGTGTACGGGTCGGGCTGGCTCGACACGTTTCTCGCGACCATGGAGCGCCTGATCGCGGCGGGAGAAATCAGGCTTGCCACCGGGCAGGAAGCGTTCCGGCAGGTCCCGTCCGGCGGGCTCGCGTATCTCGGCACCGCCTCCTACCGCGAAATGGAGAAGTGGGCGCTGCCGCCGGCCGCGCAGCGCGACCTCACCAAACTCGAGGAGGAGCTCGGCCCCAAGGATCTGGCGGCGTCGGCATCGTTCGTCCGGGGGGGACACTGGCATCATTTCCTGGTCAAGTACCCAGAGTCGAACCGCATGCACAAGACGATGGTGGCGCTCTCGAGCCTATCCCACAGCCGCGGCGATCCGCCGGCGGCACGGCGCGCCATCGGGCGAGCGCAGTGCAACGATGCCTACTGGCACGGCGTGTTCGGCGGGCTGTATCTCCCGCATCTGCGCAATGCAATTTGGCAGCAGCTCGCCATTGCGGAGCGAGAGCTGCGCCAGGGGGAGCCGCTCGCGTACGAAGAGCTCGATTTCGACTACGATGGCTACCCCGAGCTCTGGATCCACTCCGCCCGATTCTCGGCCGTGGTCAGCCCGCACCGCGGCGGTGCCGTCGAAATGCTGACGCGGTTCGACAGCCTCACGAATCTCGCCGATGTCCTCACGCGGCGGCGCGAATCGTATCACGAGATCGCCAAGGATTCGGCGCAGGGGCATGGTGAAGCTAAAGACGGCACCGCCAGCATCCACGACATCGAGAAGGCGTCACGCCTCAGCGCGCTGCCGCCGGTGGATCCAGAGACTCGCGCGATCCTGGTGGAACGTCTGCTGGGTGCCGAGGTGACGGCGGACGACTACGCCGCCGCCAGATACACGCCGATTCAGTCGTGGGCCGCGGTACCGATGACCGCGCGCGTCTCGACGACACGCGAGGCCATCACCGTCGTGCTCCAGGGCAACGACCTCGAGAAACGCTTGAAGTTCGACGTCGCCGGATGTCTCGACGTCGCCTATTCCTGGAATGCCGCGGCACATCCGAACGCGGTGTTCGCGCCTGAGCTGTCGCTGGCACGTGAGGTGCCGCTCCGCCTTCAGCCTGACGCCGAAGTCTGGCGATCCAAGATCACCACGGTCGCGCGCAGCGAGCGTGGGTTTGAGGAAACAGTTCAGGGGATCTCGCTCACACCGCGCTGGCCGGCCCGTCTCGGGGCGTGCTCGCTCGAGCTCGGCGGGGGCGCAGCCTAGGAATACGCCGAGTGGCGCGGTCCGACAGCGGGGCGTAGAATCGACTCCCCCTCGGGGAGGACCTTATGCGATGCACCCGCCTGGCGGCGCTGCTCGTCATCGGCGCCGGTCTGTGGACCGCCTGTTCTGACTCCTCACGCGACCTGCTCGGCCCCAGTGCTGCCACGCCTGCTCTCACCCGCATCACGCCCGATTTTCGCGCCGCACTCGCCGCGCAGAAGCGCCACACGCCGGCCCTGCTCCGCGTGCCGGGAATCGTGGGCACTGCCATCGGACTCGCGCCGGACGGGAAGCCCACGGTTCGACTGTTGCTCGCGCAGCCGAACGTGACGGGTCTGCCGCTCGTTCTGGACGGCGTGCCGGTGTCGACGGAGGTCACCGGCATGTTTTTCGTGCGCTCCGACCCCACCAAGCGGCAGCGGCCCGCGCCGCTGGGCTTTTCGGTCGGTCACCCGGCGATAACGGCCGGTTCCATCGGCGCCCGCGTTGTGGACGCGACGGGCAACGTCTACGTGCTGAGCAACAATCACGTGCTGGCGAACAGCAACGGCGCAACGATCGGCGATCCCGCGCTGCAGCCCGGCCCATTCGACGGCGGTACGGCGCCTGCCGATCAGATCGGCACGCTCGCCGCTTTCCAGACGATCGACTTCTCGGGCGGCGCCAACACGATCGACGCCGCGATCGCGCTCTCGAGCGCCGACAATCTCGCGAATGCCACGCCTGCCGACGAAGGCTACGGCCTGCCGAATTCTGCGATCTACGGTGATGCCAACGGTGACGGCGTCTTCGACGACCGGAATTCCCTGCTCGGCCTCGCCGTGCAGAAGTACGGCCGCACGACCAAAGCGACGCACGGCCAGATCACCGGAATCAACGCCACGGTCAACGTCTGTTACGAGGTCTTCATCATCTTCTGCGTCAAGCAGGCGACGTTCGTGGATCAGCTGATCATCGAGCCGGGCACATTCTCCGGCGGCGGCGACTCCGGCTCGCTGATCGTGGCGGACGACGGCTCCAACCGTCCCGTGGGACTGTTGTTCGCGGGCAGCAGCACCCAGACGATCGCCAACCGCATCGATCTGGTGCTCAACCACTTTGGTGTCCGGATCGACGGCGGCGAGCCGCCTCCCCCGCCACCACCGCCCGCTCCGGTGACCGATCTCGCCATCACGAGCGTCGGGGCCCCACCGACGGCTACGCAGGGCAACACGGTCAACGTGTCGGTCGCCGTGAAGAACGTCGGGAATCAGGACATTCCCGCCGGCGTCGCCGTGACGCTCACCGACCTCACCGATGGCACGGTGATTGGAACCCAGACGCTGCAAGCGCTGGGAGCCGGCGCCGCGGCGACGCTCGTATTCCCGTGGAATACCACCGCGAGCTCGCTCGGCACGCATGTCCTCCAGGCGCAGCACGCACTCGCGGACGATAATGTCGGGAACAATCAGGCCTCGGCCAGCGTGACGCTGAACTCGGTGTCGCTGATCATTCACGTCGGCGATCTCGACGCCACGACCTCACGCAGCGGGAGTTCCTGGTCGGCGACGGTCCAGATCACCGTACACGACGCCGATCACAATCCGCTCAACGGTGCCACCGTGGTCGGTCACTGGAGTCAGATCGGCTTGAACTCCGACACCTGCACCACGGGCGAGCTGGGCGGCAATGGGACCTGCATTGTCGTGTTCCCGAGCTTGAAGAAGAGCGTGGCCTCCGTGAACATGACGGTCGTGAGCGTGACCTACCCCGGACGGACCTACGACCGGACGTTCAACCACGATCCCGATGGAGACAGCAACGGGACGACGATCAAGGTGCTCCGGCCGAATTAGTATTCTTCGGCATGCCATCTTTTGAAGCGCTTGCCGGCCAGCTCGCCGAGGTCGGGCGGCACTGCTACGAGCGCGGGTGGGCCCTCGGGACCAGCGGCAATTTCAGCGCCGTCGTCCGCGCGAATCCGGTGACCCTCGCGATCACGACCAGCGGCGTAGATAAGGGACTGCTGGAACCGCATCACATCGTCGAAATCGACGCTGGGGGGCGGGTGGTCCGAGGCGCTGGAACGCCGTCGGCCGAGGCCGTGTTGCATCTGGCAATCGTGCGATCGCGGGGGGCAGGCGCGGTGTTGCATACGCATTCGACTTGGAGCACGATTCTGTCAGATGAGGGAGCTGATGGCACCCTCATGATTGAAGGCTATGAGATGCTGAAGGGTCTGGACGGAGTGCGCACGCACGAGCATCGCGAGCGACTGCCGGTGATTCCGAATACGCAGGACTGGGCAGCCGCCGTACCCGAGGTCGAATCGGTCCTGCAAAAGCACTCCGCGGCGCACGGATTCCTGATCCGCCGCCACGGTCTCTACACGTGGGGGCGCGACCTGGCCGAGGCCAAGCGGCACGTGGAGATCCTCGAATTCTTGTTCGAGGCGATGGGACGAAAGCGAGGGATAGCATGGCCACCGTGAAAATTCCCGCCGAGCAACGCACGCTGACCAATCAGGCCGAGGTCACGCAATATCTCGCCACGCTCGGCATCGACTACGAGCGCTGGCCGCTGTCGCAGCGCGCCGCGGCAAATGCGCCGGCCGAAGCGGTGCTCGCCGCGTACGCGCCGGAAATCGCCAAGTTGAAGGCACGTGGCGGGTATGTGACGGCCGATGTCATCGATGTTACGCCGGCGACGCCGAATCTCGAGACCATGCTGGCGAAGTTCAGTACCGAGCACTTCCACGACGAGGACGAAGTTCGCTTCATCATCCGCGGCCGTGGGCTGTTTCACATTCACCCGCGCGAGGGGCCCGTCATCGCCATCGAAGTCGAGGCGGGCGATCTGATTCGGGTGCCGCGGGGGACCTGGCACTGGTTCGATCTCTGCGCCGATCGGGACATCCGCGCGATCCGGCTATTCCAGGACAAATCCGGGTGGACGCCGCATTACACGAACAGCGGGACCGATGAGGGCTTCCAGCCCGTGTGCTGGGGACCGACGTACATCCCGATCGCGACACGCTGAACCACATCCGCGCCATCCTGCTGGACATCGAGGGCACCACTACCCCCATCGAGTTCGTCCATCAGGTGCTGTTCCCCTACGCACGCGCGCACGTGCACGACTATCTCGCGGAGCACGCGGACGACCCTGAGGTCCGCGCCGATATCGCGCTCCTGCGAGCCGAACACGCCGCGGAATCGGCCCAAGCAGCGGGCGTACCACCATGGAATCCCGAGGCCTACGTCTACTGGCTGATGGATCGTGACCGCAAATCGACAGGGCTGAAATCAGTCCAGGGTCGCATTTGGGAGGCAGGGTACCAGAGCGGAGAGCTCAAGGGGAAAGGCGAAGTCTACTCGGACGTCAGACCGGCGCTCGAGCGGTGGCGCGCAACCGGCAAGCAGATCGCCATTTTTTCGTCCGGCAGCGTCCAGGCGCAGCGCAATCTCTTCGCAAACACCACCGCGGGTGATCTCTCGCCATTTCTCTCTGGCTACTTCGACACGACGACTGGGCCAAAAAGAGAAGCGGGCAGTTATCGCAAGATCGCCGGAGCACTCGGACGCCGGCCGGCTGACGTGCTCTTCGTCTCCGACGTCGCGGCGGAGCTCGATGCGGCGCGCGCCGCGGGCATGCGGACGGCGCTGTGCGTACGCGGGCACGATGAGCCGCACGATTCTCTCACAGATCATCCTCGCATTCGCTCCTTTGTCGAGCTAGCGTAGGAACCCATGACTCTCGCCGCGATCATCGGCATCCTCGTGGTCGGCTGGGCGGTCTTCACCTTCAACCGCCTGATTCGGCTGCGCCAGCTGGGCGACAACGCCTGGTCGGATATCGACGTGCAGCTCAAGCGCCGCCACGATCTCATCCCCAACGTGGTCGCCGTCGTGCAGGGCCACGCCGGCTACGAGCGCGGCACGCTCGAAGCGCTCGTTGCGGCGCGCGGCCGGGCGATGCAAGCGACCGGCGCTGGTCCCGCGACGCGCGCCCGCGAAGAGGACCCGCTCGCCGGCGCGCTGCGGCGCGTGGTCGCGGTCGCCGAGGCCTATCCCGAGCTCAAAGCGGCCGCGAGCTTCGCCGCCCTGCAGACGACCCTCACCGACGTCGAAGACCATCTCCAGAACGCGCGGCGCTACTACAACGCCGTCGTGCGGGATTTCAACACCGCCATCGCCCAGTTCCCCGCGGGAATCATTGCCGCGATGATGCGACTGCGGCCGCGGGAGTTCTTCGGCCTCGCCGATCCAGCCGAGCGTGCGGTCCCGACGGTTCCGCTGGCACTCCTCCTCATCGCGTGCGGCGTGGCGTCGCTGGGCGCCCAACGGTCGTATTCCATCGAGCGGTTCGACGCCCGCATTCGCGTCAATCAGGACGCCAGCATCGACGTGACCGAATCCATCACGGCCCGATTCGTGGGCTCCTGGAACGGATTGTACCGCACCATTCCCGTCAAATACCGGACGCCGCAGGGACTGAACTGGACACTGGGCGTCTCGCTGCAGAGCGCGCAGGACGACGCCGGGCGGAATCTGCGGACCAAGACCAATCGCCAGGGCGCGTACCTCAAGTACAAGGTCTGGATCCCAGGCGCCGCGAACGCCGACCGGACGCTCGTGCTGCGGTACCACGCGACGAACGGGCTGCGATTCTTCGACGAGCACGATGAGCTCTACTGGAACGTCACCGGCGACGAATGGGAGGTGCCGATTCGCGCCGCGACGGCGGAGATCGAACTGCCACCAGGCGCCGCGGGCGTGCGCGCGATTGCGTTCAACGGCGTGTACGGCTCGACCGCGCGGGACGCAGCCGTCACGATCGATGGCAACAGCGTGCGGATCGTCATGCCGCATCCGCTCGAGTATCACGAAGGATTGACGGCCGTGGTCGGGTGGAACAAAGGTGTCGTCACACCGCCCGGCCTGCTGGTGCGCACGCTCGGAACGATGCGCAGCAACTGGCCGCTGCTGATCCCGCTCCCGGTCCTGCTGTTCGCGTTCGCACGCTGGCGGCGTTCGGGTGTCGATCCTAGACAGCGTCCGATCACCGTACAGTACGACCCACCGCACGGCATGACCCCCGCCGAAGCTGGCACGCTGATCGACGAGAGCGCCGCCATGCGGGACATCACCGCGACGCTCGTCGACCTGGCGGTCCGTGGATACCTGCGCATCGAAGAGCAGCAAAACCCGAAGCTCTTCGGGCTGTTCGGTGGCGGGACGACATACCTGCTCCATCGCCTCAAGACCAGCGATGGCCTCGCCCCGCACGAGGTGGTGGTGTTCAACGGTATCTTCATGGAGCACGGCGATCACGTGTCGCTGGATGAACTGAAGGACGATTTCTACACCAAGCTCGATCATGTTCGTGACGCCATCTTCGATCAACTCACCGGCAAGGGGTTCTTCAGGAACCGGCCGGACAAAGTCAAACTGCGCTGGATGGGAGGGGCCTATGTGTTCGGCATCCTCATCGGCGTGGGTGGGAGCTTTCTGGCGAAGGCATTCCTGTTGACGCCGCTGCCGTTCGTCATCGCGGCCGTCATCACGTTCATCATCATCGCGCTCTTCGCCCAGATAATGCCCGCGCGCACGGAAACGGGCACGCGCGCCCTCGAGAACGTGCTGGGATTCGAAGAATTTCTTCGTCGCGTAGAGGGCGATACGCTGAAGCGCGTCATCATCGGCCATCCGGAGCTCTTCGACAAGTATCTCCCATACGCGATGGCCTTCGGCGTCGAGAAGCAATTCGCCCGCGCGTTCGAAGGGATCTACACGCAGCCGCCACAATGGTACGTCGGTCCCAGCGTGATGAATTTCAACGTCAGTCATTTCTCGACGAGCATGACCAACCTGTCCACCGTGGCGGCCACGACGATGGCGTCCTCGCCGCGCAGCTCGGGAGGATCGGGATTTGGCGGCGGGGGAAGTTCTGGCGGCGGTGGCGGTGGAGGCGGCGGGGGCGCGTTCTAACCTGAGGAGATATTAATGAAGCGATTGCTGCTCACTCTGATCGCCGTCATGCCGGTCAACGCCATATGTCAGACTCCCGGGTCTCGCGCCCCGCGCACTTTCCCGCCGAAAACGCCCGGGTGGGTCAGCGAACCCGCGATCACGGCAGCCGATCTGCGCCAGCGCCTGTTCCTCATTGCGGACGATTCGATGATGGGCCGCGAAACCGGCAGCCTGGGCGCCTTCAAGGCATCAGCATACGTGGCAGCCGAGTTTCGGCGGCTGGGGCTCGAGCCGGCGGGCGATAGCGGCACGTATTTCCAGAAGGTCCCCTTCTGGGACGTGAGAGTGGATCCCACCTCGCGCCTGGTGACGAGCAGCGGTGCGTCGCTCCGGCTCGGCACCGACTTCCTGCCCGTCAGCTTCGCGGTCCCACCCCGCGTGCTCGCGCAGGTGCCGGTCGTATACGCCGGCTCGGTCGCAGACACCACGAACCTCATGGCGCCAGCCGGAGTCGCCGGGAAGTTCGTTGTACTCGATGTCGCGCAAGGGTTCGATCGCCGCGCCATTGGACCGCTGCTCGGCCGCTATCGCGACGCGCTCACGATCGGCATCGTCGCGCTCGATCAGCTCGGCAGCGAACAGATCGCGCGCATTCGCGAAGGCCGCCCCGTTGCCGATACGTCACGCAACCCTCGGGCGCTGGCGCTGGTTTGGCTCAGCCGGCAAGCGGCTGCCGCGGTCCTTGGCAAGGAACCCGCCGCGATCGCGCCGGGGACCGCAACCGGGACGACCGTCAGCGGCCAGTACGATTTCGCGCGCGCCGCCGTCGCCTGGCCGGCGCGCAACGTTGTCGGCATTCTGCGCGGCAGCGACCCGGCGCTACGCAACGAATACGTCTCGCTCTCGGCGCATCACGACCACGTCGGCTTCGATCACCATCCCGTGGACCACGACTCGCTGCGCGCGTTCAACCGGATCGTCCGGCCGATGGGCGCCGATTCCCCTAATCGCCCGGCTACCGGCGAGGAAAACGCCAAGATTCGCGCGATCCTCGACAGCCTGCGCGCGATCCGGCCTCCCCGCCCCGATTCGATCCGCAATGGCGCCGATGACGACGGCTCTGGGACGGTCGCGATCATCGAAATCGCCGAAGCGTTCGCCCGCGCGCAGGGAGCTGACCGGCCACGCCGCTCGATCCTGGTCGTCAGCCACACGGGCGAAGAAGCGGGACTCCTCGGCTCGCGCTGGTACTCCGATCACCCGACGGTGCCGATCGACTCGATCGTGGGTGAGATCGATCAGGACATGATCGGGCGTGGCACCGCATCCGATTTCCCGCGCGGTGGCACGGGCGCCGGCGGCCCGACGTACCTCGAGGTCATCGGGGCGAAGCGGATTTCGCGCGAATTCGGCGAGCTGCTGGAAGCGGCGAACGCCAAACAGCCGCGGCCCTTCGTCTTCGACTACACCTACGATGCTCCGGGCCATCCCCTGCAGTACTACTGCCGCGCCGATCACTACAGCTACGCGCGCTACGGCATTCCGTCAGTGTCCTTCTCGCGCGGCGAGCACCTCGATTACCATCAGGTCACGGACGAAGCCCAGTACATCAGCTACCAGGACCTCGCCCGCGTCACGCAGATGGTGCACGACGGCGCGCTCGCCGTGGCGAATGCGCCCGAGCGACCCAAACGGGATGTGCCGAAGCCGACGGATCCAAACGCGCCCTGCCGGCAGTGAGACGAACTAGATGTACTTGAGCCACCGCCAGTCGGTGCGCCGAGCTTTGAGACTGGCGAACCAACGGCAGGGGAAATACAGCAGCACGATGGCGACGGCCCAGACGAGATACAGGAGCCCGAGACTCCAGGTATAGCCTTCGGGCGCGGGCGGGTTGGCCATCGGATGATTCGTGAACAGCCACGGGCTCACGGTGCCGAGGCGAATCAGAGACACCAGGAGCGCGAGCGCGTGGATGAGTGGGATGTGAAGGACATAATAGAAGAAGGGCACGCGGCCGAAGACGGTGAGCCACTGCGCGACGCGGCCGCGCGCGCGATCGAGCAACGGGATGATCGCGATCGTCGGGCCGAGCGTCATTAAGAGGAAGAGCAAGGACGCCGGATACTTCGTCGTATTGAGGAACGAGAGCAGCGCCGGCATCGGTGGCGTCGCGCTCCAGGGCCGCGGATCGCCGTAAATGTTGAACCCGCGCAGCACGAGGAACAGCGCCGTTGCGCCGAGACCGAGGCGCAGGCAAATGGAGTTGCGGCGTGCCGCATCCAGCGCGAGCACGGTGCCGAACCAGTACCCCGCCGCCATGACACCAATCCACGGAATGATCGAGTACAGCACGATCAACGGCGTTCCGGCCACCGGCCCATTGAAGAAACCGACGTACAGAATCTTCCACAGCTCGGCCAAGCCTTGCGTGTGGGTGATGAGCGGCATCATCACGGCATTATGGAGCGCGATGATCGCGGCCCCGACGATGCCAACGGTCCGCGGCCGCAGCCGCACCAGCGTAGACATCAGGATCATGCACCAGCCGATGACCCAGATGACGCCCGCCAGCAGGTAGTTCGCGAAGTCGAAGTTGAACGTCCACGCGACGCGAATCGCCGTCAGCTCCAGCAGCACCAGCCACACGCCGCGGACGAACAGGAATCGCGGCAGATCGGTGTGCTTGCGCCCGTAGAAGAACGCGCTGGTCCCCGCGAGGAAGATGAACGCCGGCGCGACGAAGTGTGTGATCCAGCGCGTGAAGAAGATGCCCGCCGTCGGGCCACCGGCCGGCAGACCGGAATAGACGCGGACGTGATCGATCGCCATCAGCACCATGACCGCGCCGCGAATCAGATCGATCGACGCGACGCGGGAGGTAGACGCCACTGAGGCTGCAGCAGTTGGGGCGAGCGGCGCGCTCACGACGCGAACATGGTGCGCCCGCCGAGGGCCGGCAAGTCGGGACCCGGTCAATTCAGACCGCTTAGTTCCGCTTGATGTTCACCTCATCCAACGCCGCCCGCAGGCCACGCGCGAGTTTGAGCGCGTCCCCCTCGCCCCAGAAATGCATGAACAACAGGCGCGGCGACTCATTCAACATGTGGCTATGCAACGCCGTGACCTGGATGCCGTTGGCGCGCAGCGCGCGCAGGACCGGGTTCACTTCGCTGGCGATCAAGACGAAGTCACCAGTCGTCGCGGCGCCGGTCGCCCCCGTCGGTTGGATATTGATCGCGGTGGCCACGCCCATCGCGGGCGGTACTTCCAGACTGTCGACACTCACGGGCCCCCCGCGCGGGACGCCGATCTGGTACACGCCACCGTTGACACGCCCGTGTGCCCCGATGATCAGCGCGATCTGGGTCGTATCCAGACCGAAGGCGGGTGCTGAAGTCGGCGCTGCGGCAGCGGGAGGGGTCCCGGTCCGCGCGAGCGCATCGTGTACCGCAGTCGCGAGGGCGACTGCCCGTCCGCGGCCGGAGATGTGGAGGTACATGACGTGCGGCATTTCTCCGACCAGGTGATTATGCAGGGCCGTCTGCTCGATCCCGCCGCGTTGGAGTGCATCGATGACGGGTCCCACTTCGGATTCCAGGAGGACCAAGTCGCCCATTAACATCGCTAGGCAGTCCTTCGTCTGTTTGAACGCCACCCAGGATCCCAACGCAAGGGCCGGTCGTACCGTGACCGCGCCGACTGTGACGTGAAGATCATTGCGCGGAAAGCCGACGCGGTACGTTTCTCCTTGCAGAATCCCTGACCGGCCCAGGGCACTGTCAACCCCCTTCCAAGTCGCCGGTGTCTGGGCGTAGCCCTGCAGAGCGAGCGCGAGTGCGAAGAGCGTGGCGACGGTCATGGAGTGTCCTTGCCGAGATTTGTGAGGTCTGAACAAACGTGGGAACTTGTACGTTCAGGTACGAGTCGAGGTCCAGACGTGTGGCCGAACCCGGTGTACGGGGGTAATCCTAAGACATGAACACCATTGCTCGCGTCACGCTCCTGCTCGGGGCGCTGAGTCTCGCCGCGTCCCGAGGCCAAGCACAATACTTCGGCCGCAACGCTGTCCAGTACGAAAGCTTCCACTTCAAAATCCTGAAGACCCAACACTTCGACATCTATTTCTACGATCGTGAAGCAGCGGCGGCGGCCCAGGCCGGTCGGATGGCGGAGCGCTGGTACACCCGCATCTCCCAGGTCCTCCGGCATCAGCTCAGCGGCCGACAGCCGCTGATCTTGTACTCCGACGCCCCGGACTTCCAGCAAACCAATGTGCTGGGTGAGCAGCCAGGTGAGGGCACGGGCGGTGTCACCGAAAGCTTGAAACGGCGCATCATCCTCCCGATGGGCGCGTCGCTGTATGAAACCGACCACGTGATCGGACACGAGCTCACGCACGCATTCCAGTACGACATCACCGGCGTCGGCCGCGGGAACATGGCCACAGGCCTGAACCGTGTGCCGCTCTGGTTCATCGAAGGGATGGCCGAGTACGTCTCGCTCGGCAACGTGGACCCCAACACGACGATGTGGATGCGCGACGCGGTGCGCCGCGGCGAGCTGCCGAAGTTCCGAGACCTCGAGAACCCAAGATACTTCCCGTACCGCTGGGGTCAGTCCTTCTGGTCCTACCTGGGTGGGACGTACGGCGACGACATCGTTGGCGCACTGCTGCGGTCGGCCGGCCGGACCGGGAACGTGCAGTTCGCGTTGGAACAGATGACGCACCGGCCCGCGGACAGTCTCATCGCGGACTGGCATCGCGCGCTCATCGATGCAGCGAAGCCGGTCGCCGTAGCGACGGGCATCACGCTGCCGGCCGACCGCGCGCAAAGCATGGCGGCGCGGCTCTTGCCGGTGTCGACATCCGGCGCCCGGCTGCTGGTCAGCCCCGGGAAGGAACAGCACTACAACCTCGCACCGTCGTTGAGCCCTGACGGCCGCCACCTCGTGTACCTGTCGGACGCCGGGCTGTTCTCCATCGACATGTACCTCGCCGATGCGGACAACGGGCGCACGATCCGGAAGCTCGTCTCGGCCACGCGCGACCCGCACCTCGAGAGCATGCAATTCATCAATTCGGCGGGCGCGTGGGATGCCGACGGCAGCCGGTTCGTGTTCGGTGCCGTCGTGACGGGACGCCCGGAGCTGCGGATCGTCAACGGCGACAACGGCGATCTGATCAAGGAGATCAAATTTCCGTCCCTCGGCGAGATCTTCAATCCGACGTGGTCACCCGACGGAAAAATGATCGCCTTCAGCGCACAAGTCGGAGGGGTTACCGATCTCTTTACGTACGATCTCGCGAGTGGCGAGCTGCAGCGCTTGACCGATGATCCCTACGCCGACCTCGAGCCGGCATGGTCGCCTGACGGCTCCCTGATCGCATTCGTGACCGATCGCTTCACGACGTCGCTGGACGAGTTGTCCTACGGCGACTATCAGCTGGCCGTGATGGCACCGCACCCCGGTGCCCCGATTCGCCGGCTCGCCCACCTGGAGCACGCGAAGCACATCAACCCGCAGTGGAGTCCCGACGGCACGAGCCTCTACTTCGTGGGCGATCCGGGTGGCATCAGCAACGTCTTCCGGCTCTCGCTGGCCGACGGCACGCTCAGGCAGGTGACGAATGTCTTCAGTGGCGTCAGCGGCATCACATCCCTGAGCCCCGCGCTCAGCGTGGCGCAAAAGACCCGGCGGGCTGTCTTCAGCGTGTATTCCGGCGGAGGCTACGCGATTCAGGCGATTGATGACCCGCACGCGCTCGAAGGTGGACCGGTCATCGACCTGCCGAAAACGGCCGCCGCGCTTCCCCCCCTCGATCGCGCTCAGATCGGCACCGGCATTGCGGAGCTGATCAAGGATCCGGCTCCGGGTCTGCCGCCGCGGAATGCCGTCACCATCAACGACGCGGTCAAGGCATATCACGCCAAGCTGTCGCTCGATTTCATCGCCCAGCCGAGCCTCGCGATCGCAGCTGACCGGTTTGGGACGTACGTGGGTGGCGGCATCACGCTGTATTGGAGCGACATGCTCGGGGATCATAATCTGGTGACGATGGCGCAGGTGAACGGGCGCGTCTCCGACTTCGCAGCGCTGGTCGCGTACGGGAACCGGAAATCGCGGTTGAACTGGAGTGTGGGCGCGCAGCAGATCCCGTACATCACTGGCGGCTTTGCCGCTTACCAGGATCCCAACACCCTCGTCTTGGTCGAGGAGATCGAGCGTTTCAAGCAGACCAACCGCGAGCTGAGCGGGATCGTGTCGTATCCGTTCAACCGGTCGCGGCGCGTCGAGCTCTCCGCGGGCCTGCAGCAGATCTCGTTCGATCACGAGCTGCAGAAGCATGGGTTCAACCCCGACGGCTCGGTCGCGTTCGATTCGACGATCCACTTTCCGGTCCCCGGGGCACTGACGCTGGCAACGACGAGCGCGGCCCTGGTGCACGACAACTCGTTCTACGGGGCGACCAGCCCGATCCTCGGCTCACGCTGGCGAATCGAAGCAGACCCGACCTTCGGCACTTTGCGATTCGTCACGGCGTTGGCAGACTACCGCAAATACGTAATGCCCGCACGGCCATTTACCATCGCCGCCCGCGTGCTGCACGTCGGCCGCTACGGCCGGGACGCGGAAGACAACCGCATGTACCCGCTCTTCATCGGATACTCGAGTCTGGTACGCGGTTATGACATCGGCAGCTTCAACGCCAGCGAGTGCGGCAACGGCAACGGCACGACCTGCCCCGTTTTCGATCAGCTCATCGGCAGCAAGATCCTGGTCGGCAATATCGAGCTGCGCTTCCCGCCCTTCGGCTTGCTCGGCGTCGGGGGCGGTTACTACGGCGCCCTGCCTATCGAGGCGGGCATCTTCTATGACGCCGGCGTTGCGTGGACGGACAGCGCCAAGGCCCAGATCTTCGGCGGGACGCGCAAACTGATTCGCAGTACCGGCGTCTCGCTCCGCCTCAACCTGCTCGGCTATGCGATCGGTCAGATGGACATCGTGCATCCATTCGACCGGCCGCAGAAGAACTGGTTGGTTCGGTTCAGTATTACCGAAGGGTTCTAGCGAATCAGCCGAAAACACGTAGGGGCGCAGCATGCTGCGCCCCTATTTTTTTTGCGTCCCGATTGTCACCACCACCGACGACACCGCAGGCATCCGAACCAGGGATCACCCCAGCCCCAACCCCACCCTCCCCAACCACCCCAGCCCCCGCGCCAGCCGGGCCCCCACGGCGAGCGCCGCAGCGGCGGGTGAGCGGTGACCGTGTAAGTGACGACATCGTAGTCGAAGTGACCAGCCGACATCTGGTCCGCAATGGAGAGCAATGTGGCTTCGGGATCCGCCACGCTGTCACCCCCGGCGAGCGCGCGGTAGTCCCAATGCCCAGCGCGTGCGAACGAGTCGGTCCGAAATGGTTGGCTCGAAACGGCTGCGAGGATTTTTCCCGAGCCGTCTGCGTCATCGACCGTGAAGGCCTCGCGATTGCCACGACCCTGGATCTCGACCTCGCGACCGCCGCGCACTGCCGCGTCGCCGCTGGGCTCCAAGGGGAACAGCACGCGGATGTGACCCTGCGCATCAGCACGCAGGACGAGCAGGTAGCCGCTGTCGCTGGTCTTCACCTTCACGCGCGCACGGTCGCCGCGGATAAAGACGTCATCGGAAAGTTTGACCTTGATCGGTGGGTCACGGGGCGGGAGTGGCGCTAGCACCGAAATCACCAGGGGGGCCAGGGCGAGAAGCATCGTTCCTCCGGTTGTGGTACGGGAATCACCCCGGAGGATTGGTCAAAAACCGTGCCCGGCAACGGCGTCACATCGTGCGACACCCCGTGCACAACGCGATTGGTCCGCGCCCGCCGTCGGTCTCCCGACGCGGACAGGTGTCCTACCGCACGGGTAAACCGCTGGGCACGGAGGCGGGCGTCAATGCTGTGAGGTCGCGCGCCGCCGGGTCCGTAAGCGACTTGAGGAACGCCACCAGTTCCTGCTGCTCCGTCTCCGTCAACTGCAGCGGAGTCCGAAGCTGGAAGTCGAGCGTGCGGAGGATATCGTCGATCGTGGTCTGGTCGCCGTGGTAGCTGCTCTGCAGCGCCGCCGGGAGCGTGGCGGGGGTGAATTCGCGCAATGACTTCGGCACGTCGCTGTAGTGCGCGACCACGGACTCGAGCGTCGGCAACGAGCCGTCGTGAAAGTAGGGCGCGGTCAGCTCGACATTGCGGAGCGGCGGCGCGCGGAACGCGAACCGATAGACCTGATTGTTGGGAAGCTCGCCGCGGCCGAGGTCGAGCGGTGCACCCTTCCCCACCCCGGGGCCGAGCTGCGGGGCCCCGCTGTTGGAGAAGGATTGCCCGCCGAGGAAGGGGCCGCTGTGGCAGCTTACGCACCGCGCCCGCGTGAAGAACAGGATCCCGCCACGCTTCTCCTCGACGCTCAGGGCGTTGTCGGCGTGACGCAGGTATCGATCGAACGGCGAATCGGTCTTCATCAACGCGGCCATCTGAAACGCCGCGATCGCCGTTGCGGCGTGGCTAAACGTCAGACTGGATTGCGGTACGCCCGGAAACGCCGCGTTGAAGAGGGTGACGTATTCCGGGATGGCAAGCAGGCGTTGCATCACCGCGCTCCAGATTTGACTCGGCTGGCTGTCGGGGACTTCCGCCAGCTCGTTGGGGTTTCCGAACACATCGAGGTCGCCAGGATCACCGCGCATTTCGCGCCGGTTCAGGACCGGCATCATGGCCTGTGCGGCGATCACATTCGGCAGGCCGGCCGGCAGGCCGACCTCGGGCGGCGGGGGACCCCCGCGGCTGAGGCGGCCGTCCCAGAAGACGTAGGACAGGCCGATCGTGCTGTTGAGAAGGGAGGGCGCGTTCCGGGGCACGAAGCTGCGTCCCGGACCCAGGGTGCGTCCGGTCCCGCTGCCGCTGCCTCCGGTGCCGATCGCCAGCGGCAAACCGTCGGTCATGTGCAACGCCGGCTCATGGCAGGTGGCGCACGCGATGTCGCGGTTGCCGCTCAGGATCTTGTCGAACATCAGCGCTTGGCCGAGCGCGACGAGCGCCGGATTCTGCTGCGGCGCCGCGGCAATCGGCACCACACCCCACGGACCGATGCTGCGCCGCAGCTGTGCATCCAGCGACTCCGGAAAACTAGTCGTGGGTGGCGCCTCGTCGCACGCCGCCGCCAGCACGAGTGCCGCAACACACAGCGGTCGGACGGAAAGAGTCATACGGCACCTCCTCGCGGGTCAGTGCAGCGGCAGCGACAGCGAGATCTGATGAGTGGACGTATTGACGTCGACCAGGCTCAGCGGACCACTGGGGGCGGCGAGGATCGTCCCGCTCGCCAGGGCGACGGCGCGAACGCCGACCTCGAACTGCGTACCGGGACGGCCTGCGCCTTTCGTCACGCGGCCCCGGTAGCGCAGCTCGAGGTCCGCGAAGCGGAGCGTCAGGCCCCAAGTCGGCGTCCACTCGAGCCACCCTGTCCGCAGCGCGCGCTGCGTGAGCTCGACATGGTTCGTCTGCTCCAGTCGATAACTGATGGACCGCATCATCAACCCGAACTGCAGGCCGACCATCTTGGGCGAGCCTTGGAGATCGATGTCGCGTCCCACGCCGATCCGGAACACCGCGTTGGAGAACCGGAAGCGGTTTTCGACTGTCTTGCCGCCGGTCGCGATGGTGTCGCCGCCGAGCGTGGCGGTCGGCGCGATGGCGTCCGCCCACGTGTAGCTTCGAATCGGCTCATACAGGGCATCGACGCCGAACGTCTCCCGGCCCAGCACCTTGGACAGCCCTACGCCGAGATCGTAGGCATACGAGCGGCCCGGATCCCAGGGGATCACGGCCACGTTCGTGATCTCGTAGTTCGGCAGCTTGGGATGCGTCGCGCGATTGACGGTTAGGATCCAGCCGATGCGCCAACCGGGTGTGGCGAGCGGTATCTGGTACTTCAGCTGTGCGCCCCAGGTGTTCGTGTGATCAAAGTTCTGGTCAGTGCGCAGTTGTGCGACGGTCCGTTGCAATGCGGGATCCCAGACCTGATCCGCATAGAGGACGTTGTGCGTGGCCGCGAAGCGGTTGTGCAGAACGATCGCCTCGAGCGACCGGGCACCGCGCTCACCCGGCCACTCTTTCCATGCGCCCATCCGCACGTCGATCGCATGGCCCGTTTGTTTGACGCGAATGCTTCCACTGTAAAGCAGGTCGACCCCGTCGAGCGCGTGCAGTCCGGTCCAGAGCGCGCTCGCGCCAATGGAGAGGTTGCCGGGCAACGTCCGTCCGATCATGCCGAACGCGTATTCGTTGCCATGCGCCCGCATATCGGGACCGGGTATTGGCGTTGGGCTATCGGCTGGCGGCGCCACTGGCACCCACGGGACCGCGAGACCACCCTGATCGGGAGGGCGACTCGGGTCGACCTGTTGCAACACGAGTGCGAGGCCGCCGTACCAGGTCGCCTGGCGTGCCAGCATCGCCAGCGGCAGGGAACGCCCGCCTCCCGCCCTGCGTGACACACTGTAGACGGTAGGCGCGCTGAAGATCCACGAGCCACGCAGGCGCGCCGTCGTGGCCGGGTTGGCGAACGGGTCTCCCAGCGAATCCGCCAGCGCGATCGAGACGCCGCCCAGACCCAGATTGTTGGATGGATAGATTTGAAACTGATCGCCCTGGGCGATGGGGATCGTCTTGATCGGGATGACCTGCGCCCCCGCGGGAACCACAACGACAAGGAAAGCGATACTACAGACAGCCCGAAGGCCGAACACATTCATAGGCCACCTCGGCGGCAGGAGTTAGTCTCGCCTAGGATACCCACCGAGCCGTCGCGGGCGTCACCGGGTAAAACCGGAGAATTGTCGCACCGCCGCAACAGGGAGAGATCAATGGAACAGCGTCAACTTGGGTCGCAGGGACTGCGCGTCTCAGCATTGGGTCTGGGATGCATGGGGATGTCGGATTTCTATGGGGCGCGCAATGACGCCGAGTCGGCGGCGACGATCCATCGCGCGCTCGACCTGGGGATCAACTTCCTCGACACGGCCGACGTGTACGGGCCGTACACGAACGAGGTGCTGGTTGGGAAAGCGATCAAGGGGCGTCGCAACCAGGCGATCCTCGCGACGAAGTTCGGCAATGTCCGCACTCCGGACGGCAAGTGGGCCGGACAGAACGGCCGCCCTGAATACGTCAAGGCCGCATGCGACGGCTCGCTCGGCCGGCTCGGCGTCGATCACATCGATCTCTACTATCAGCACCGGGTAGATCGGTCGGTTCCGATCGAAGATACGGTTGGCGCGATGGCAGACCTGGTCCGCGACGGAAAGGTGCGATTCCTCGGGCTCTCGGAAGCGTCTGCGCAGACGGTGCGCCGGGCGGATGCCGTCCACCCCATCAGTGCCCTACAGACCGAGTACTCGCTGTGGAGCCGCGACGTGGAGGACGAAATCCTGCCGACGGTGCGCGAGCTCGGCATCGGCTTCGTCGCCTACAGCCCGCTGGGCCGCGGTTTTCTCACCGGTCAAATCAAGCGGCCGGAGGACATCGCCGAGGGTGATTGGCGGAAGAACCATCCGCGGTTTCAGGGCGAGAATTTCCAGCGGAATCTGGATCTCGTCGCCCGAGTCGAGGAGCTCGCGCGCAACAAGCGCTGCACGCCCGGCCAGCTTGCGCTGGCGTGGCTGCTCCACCAAGGGGACGACATCGTACCCATTCCCGGCACGAAGCACCGCAAATACGTCGAAGAAAACGTCGGCGCCCTCAACATGCAGTTGTCGGACGCCGACGTGGCGCAGCTCGAAGATGTCGGGGCCCCCGCGGGCGCGCGCTACCCCGAGGGGGGAATGCGAACGGTCAACGGCTGACCGGCACCGTGCCTTTGGCGGCCTCCTCGAGGGTGGCGATATCGATCTTTTTCATTTGCAGCAGCGCCTGCACGACGCGGTTAGCCTTCGCCGGATCCTTGTCGCTCATCAGCCTGGCGAACGCGGTCGGCACGATCTGCCAGGAGAATCCGAACTTGTCCTTGAGCCAGCCGCACTGGTTTTCCTGGCCGCCGCCCGAGGTCAGCTTGCTCCAGTACTCGTCGACTTCCCGTTGATTCTCACAGTTCACCACGAATGAGAAGGCCTCGCTGAATTTGAACAGCGGGCCGCCATTCAGCGCCGTGAATTCTTGACCGGCGAGCTGGAAGTTGACGACCATGACCGAGCCTTTGGGCCCGGGGCCGGCGTCGCCATACCGGCTGACCTGCAGGATCTTCGAGTTTTGAAAGATCGACACGTAAAACTGCGCGGCCTCCTCGGCCTGTGTGTCGAACCACAGGAACGGAGTAATCTTCTGGCTAGCCATTAGTGTGTCTCCTCGTTGAGCAGCTCGTCCAACCGGTTGTAGCTCGCCTCCAGGCCCTTTGTCGCACCCATCTTGAGGGCGGCGTCCCGTGCGTCGCGCGACGCGTAGTGGACGGTGGTGCTGACCGTGGTCTTGCCGCGCGTCTCCACGAGCTCCGTGGTGACGAGCGTTTCGCCGCCTGTCCAGTAGTCCTCATACACCTCCGTGGCGACGATGCGCGACGGCTGCACGACCTCCTGGAATGTTCCGCCCATCCCCATTTTCCGGCCGTCGGCGTTTTGCCAGACATAGCGATACTTCCCGCCGCTGCGGACGTCGATCTCACACACCGGCATCGTCCAGCCGGGAGGACCCAGCAGCCAGCGCTTTACCAGGTCGGCTTTGGTAAGCGCGTCGAACACCATAGCCCGCGGCGCGTCGAACACCCGCGTCATCACCAGCTCCCGGTCGGTCGGGGTCGTAATCTTCAGGGCGCCCGTCTTGGTCATTTCGCCTTCCTTTTCCTCGGCTTGGGTTTTGTCTCCTCGATCAGCGCGTCCACGGTCTTTTTCTGCTTCCCTTTCAGCTCCTCGAGCACGGCGTCGAGGCGCTTGAAGTTCGCCTCCCAGATCTTGCGGTACCGCTCGATCCAATCGGTCGCCTCCGTGAGTGGCCGCGGCTCGAGCTTGCGGGGCCGGCGCTGCGCCTCCCGGCCCCGGGTGATCAAGCCGGCGCGCTCTAGGACCTTGAGGTGCTTGGAAATCGCCGGCTGGCTCATATCGAACGGCGCAGCCAGCTCCGTGACCGTCGCCTCGCCGTCCGCCAGCCGGACCAGGATCGCCCGGCGCGTCGGGTCGGCGAGCGCGGCGAAGGTCGTGTCTAGAGCATAACCAGATGGTTTCATAACTGATCGGTAATGTACAGCCCGTCCCCGCGGCGTCAAGGGGCTTATCATTCCGACGTGAAAATCGCGACGTGGAACGTGAACGGCATCCGGGCCCGGGCCGCGCAGCTCGGCGAGTGGCTGCGGCGCGATCGGCCCGACATCGTCTGCTTGCAAGAGCTGAAGGCCACCGCGGCGCAGATCCCGGCCGAGTCTCGGGTCGCGGATTATCACGACTACTGGCACACCCTCAAAGGCTATTCCGGCGTGTCGTTGCACGTCCGCAAGGATCTCTTCGCCGTCGATCCGGTGTTCCGCCACCCGCCTTTCGATATGGAATCGCGGATCGTGCAGGTCGAGCATGGCGATCTGGTGATCGCCTCGACCTACGTACCCAACGGTGGCAAGGATTATCCGGCGAAGCTGGCGTTCGTGAAAAGCCTTATCGACTGGTCAGCGCGCCTCAGGGCCGAAGGCCGGGAACTGATTCTCTGCGGGGACCTGAACATCGCGCGCGCGGAGATGGACGTGCATCCCAAGGAGCGCAAGCCAAACGCCGTCGGGCAGCGGCCTGAGGAGCGCGCGCTGTTCGAAGCACTGCTCGAAACGCGGCTGGCGGATCTGGGCCGCCAATTCGATCCCGACAACCCGAATCTGTTTACCTGGTGGGCGCCGTGGCGCAATCTGCGCGCGCGGAACATCGGCTGGCGGCTCGATTACGTGCTCGCCTCACCGGGCATCGCCCTACAAGCAACCAGCTGTGTCGTGCAGGCCGACGTTGGAACCAGCGATCACGCCCCGGTGGTCCTGACGACACGTTGAGGAGCGCGCCAGAAGTCATAATCCGTCGTGCAAACCGGAACATCGCTCACTATCGTATGGCGCATGACTACGGTCCGCGTCTACGGTGGGAAAGCCGGCACGAAGCCTGACGGTGGATCGCCCCTCCTGGCCGGCCTGCTCGCGGCAATCGGGATCATCGTCGCGTGGGTAGGCCTCGTGTATGTGACCCACCACCCCGTCGGCATCGCCGCGTGGGGTGTCGGCGGGCTGCTAGGGATCGTGGTGGCCAAGGCGGCCAAGCCGCCGACGAAAGCGACGGGAGCGCTCGCGGCGGGGCTCACGCTCGTCACGGCTCTCCTCGCCAAAGTCGTCGTCGTCGTGGTCGCCCTGCAGCCGATGCTGCGGCAGGAGCTCGCGAACGATCCGGCAGCGCTGACCATGTTGTTCCTCCTCGAGAAGACCGAACAGAAGTCGTTTTCGCCCGAGCTGCAGGCCACGATCAACGCCCGTCCCGATTTGGTCACAGACACGACGTTCTTCGGCTTCGGCCCGGGGCACGAGCTCCGCGAGAAAATGATCGATGAAGCCGTGGCTGCCGCGAAGGCGTCGTCGTTTGACGAGCGTAAGCGCCTCGTGCACAAACACTACGACAGATTCTTAGACAAGCTGGGATTCGGGGTTTTGTTGCTGGCGACGTTTGGACTGCTGGACCTGCTGTGGATTGGGCTGGGGATGTCGACTGCCTGGACCCTGGGACAGGGACGGATCTGATCTAGCTTCCTGATCCTCGCTGCCCCTCTTCGCGTTCTCGCGCTTCACGTGCCAGCCGCACCCGCTCCTGGCGCTCCTTGAGGGCCGCCGCCGCCGCGGCCTCGCGCTCTCGCTCCTGCGCGTTCCAATCCGTACTCGCTGCGGTTTCCGCCCGGGCGCGGCTGACGCGTTCCTGCCGCTCGCGGCGGGCGGCAGCCTGATCCTTCTCGCGGTCGCCCTCGCGTTGCACCTTGTTTTTGGTATGCGCCCACCACATCACCAGAAACAGCGCGAACTGGGCGGGCAGCACGAAAATGAAGGAGGCGGGGAACAGGCGGTTGACCGTGACCGTGACCGCGGCACTCGCCAGGGCCCATTTCCACCCGGAGAGGTGCTCGTAGTCCGCGGCAAAATAGAACAGCGCCGCGAACGTGAAGAGACCACCACCGAGCCCAAACATGGGTTAATATGTGAAACCAGCTTTTGGCGTGCAATATTTTTTCCCCGGGGACAACTTCCGGAGGACGGCGGCATGCCGCGTATTATCTGGATTATCCTGATCATTGTGATCTTTGGCGCGGCGACGTTTTTCCTGCGGCGGTACATGGAGCGGTAATGTTGACGGTGTTCCTGTTGTCGCCCGCGAACTGCTCGGGTACGCGGGCCAAGCTCCTGCTCCGAAGCCAGACCAGTCCGCTAAGGGAGCGCTTGGCGAACGGCGGCGCCCCATTGGGTGAAGTCTTCACGTTCATGAGCAGCCTGTATTTCCGCGGCAAGCTGGCATATGCCAACCGATTCGGGCGAGGGTACGTCATTGCGCCGGGGCGCGGGCTCCTTCCCGCTGATATGCTGATTCGCGTTGACGACTTGCGCAGAATGGCCGAGGTGCCGGTCGATGAGGGCGAACCGGCGTTTCGCGAGCCGCTGGCGCGCGACGCCACCGCGCTGAAGCGCGGGATGGGGCCCGACGACCGCGTCGTACTGCTGGGCAGTGTGGCCACCGACAAATACGTCGGACCACTGCTCGAGATCTTCGAGGAACGGCTCTACTTCCCCGCTACGTTCGCTGGGCGCGGCGACATGAGCCGCGGTGGGCTGATGCTGCGCTGTGCGAGCACCGGCACGCCGCTCGAATACGTCCCGCTGCGCGGTGCCGTCCGCCACGGACCCAAGCCTCCGAAGCTGCCGCGACTGAAGTAGGGTTTTCAAGTAATCTGGAACGCGACGCCCGGATCGGTTCACGCATCACCGGGTAGCATGCCAACTGTGGAGAACGCATCTATGAAATGCTCCGCCGCGCACATGTTCCTCGCCGCAACGCTGCTACTCGCTCCGCCGGTTGCCACGGCCCAAGGCGGATATGGTCGCGGCGGAATGGGTCCGGTCACCCGCTACGGACCAGGCGCGCCCAAACTTCCCGGCGTGGAGCTCGTGGGACCGCTGGACACGGCCTTGGCTCGCGCTCTTCTCACCCTCAGCGGTGATCAAGCGACACGCTACGCGCAGGCGTACGACTCATTCATGGTCGCGACACGTCCCGAGCGCGACAGCGCGGGTGCGGCGATCGCCAAGATGAACCAGCGGCTCGACGATGGCGACCGTGCGGCCGCGATGTTTTACGCCGAGCGGCTGCAAGAATTGGGAAAGTACCTGCGCGATCGCCAGGACCGTTTCGAAAGCGATCTGCGCCACTTTCTAAATGGCGACCAGATGAAGGCCTACAAGAAGTGGCGGGAGGGCGAGGATCAGGCCGCCGAACGGAAGCGGCGGGAAGACGAGCTCCGCTGGCAGGAAGCGGCGTTCCGCGGTGAGTACGGGGGTCCGCGCGTGGGCGCCAGTCCTCCGGAAATCAAGACCGCGTTACCGGCCGCGGCCGGAGTCGCGGCGCCGCCGCTGGGCGCACAGAGCGTCCGCGTCGGCCGGACGTTGTACGTCGCGGGCCAACTCGGCGTGGATAGCACGAACACGCTTGCGGGGACGGATCTGCATGCGCAAGCGGCTCGCGCCTTCGCAAATCTCGCCGCGGTGCTGCAGGCGGCGGGCGCCACGCCCCGTGATGTAACCGCGCTGACGATCTATGTCGTCAATTATCGACCCGCCGACCTCGACACGATTCGCGACGCGGCCGGAGCGTATCTCAATCCAAACGGCCCGATCATCACGGTGCTCGGCGTGCAATCGGTCGGCCGCGATGGTGCTTTAGTCTCGATCGCCGCAACCGCCACGGCTTCACGCTGAACCGGTCTAAACACCTCCCGCTGCTCGCGGCGCTCGTCTCCGTCGTCCTCTGGGCGGCGGCCTTCGTCGGCATCCGGGCGGCGGGCCGGTCATTTTCCCCGGGTCCGCTCGCGTTGGGGAGACTCGCGGTGGGCAGCGTCCTTCTGGGTGCGTTCGCTTTCTCTCGTCCGACGATCCGTCCAACGCGACGCGAGCTAGCGCTCCTCGTCCTCGCTGGTCTGCTCTGGTTTGGCACCTATCAAGTTGTGTTGAACGAGGCCGAGCGAAGGGTCGACGCCGGTACCGCGTCGATGCTCGTGCTGATCGCTCCCATCTTCATCATCGCGCTCGCGGCGGTGTTCCTGAAAGAGCGAACCACGCCGAATCTGCTGTTCGGCGGCGCGCTCGCGTTTGCGGGTGTCATCGTGATCGGACTCGCGACCTCGTCCGGCAAAGCGTCGATCGTGGGAGTGATTCTCTGCCTGGTCGCCGCGCTCGCCTCCGCCATCGGCGTTGTCGCGGAGAAGCCGGTACTGAATCGGATCTCGGCGTTGCAGGTCACGTGGACCTGCTGCGCCGTCGGGGCGCTCGTCTGCCTGCCTTATGCGCCGCGCCTCACGCATGAGCTGCGCGCCGCCCCCGCCGGCGGCGTCGCCTGGCTGCTCTTCCTCGGCGTCTTTCCCACCTCTATCGCCTTCACGACATGGGCCTACGCGCTGGCGCGCGGATCGGCGGGGCGACTCGCGGCGACCGCCTACCTCATACCGCCGATCACCATCGTGATGAGTTGGCTGATCCTGGGCGAAGCGCCGGGCCGCATCGCGGTGCTGGGCGGCGCACTCTGCCTCGCCGGCGTGTACGTCGCACGCCGGCAGCCGCGGGTTACGGCTTCGGACTCCTTCGCACGCGCTCCTGGCCCTCCCGCTCCTCCCGCTCATCGTCGCTGAGATCCACCCCCATCGGGAAGAACAGCGACCGCGTCACCGGGGGATACGGCACATCCCAGCCGCGGGCATCGTGCCACAGGATGCGATTGAGCCGCTCCGACGGCGCCGCATCCGGGTCGCCGAAATTCATCCGCGCGGACTCCAGCGCCGCGCGCCGCCGTTCCGCCGCATGTGGTCCCGTGATGAGCCCGACTTGCTGATTCACCTCGTAGAGCGACTGCTTCGGCTCGAGGACGGTGTAGGGCGTGAAGTCGGGCGACTCGTCCGGGCCGATGAAGCTGGCCCGCATATCCGTCGCGACCAGGTCGAAGAGGCTGAGCGCCGGCAGTCCCAGAATCAGCTCGATCGTCTTGACCATGCTCGGCTGGCTGTAGAAGGTCGGGTCGATCACGCCACGCCGGGCGAACGGACTCGCGACGAGCGCCACCGTGCGATGGCCATCGATATGATCTACGCCGTTCTGGGCATCGTCTTCGACGGCCAAAATCGCCATCGACTTCCAGAACGAGCTATGCGACAGGCCCTCCACGATCCGGCCAAGGGCCAGATCGTTGTCGGCGACGCAGGCCTTCGGCGTGCACCAACCCGGGCTCGTACCGTCGGTGTGATCGCTCGGCAGAATGATGAGCACGAGATTCGGCATGGAGCGGCGCGACTCCCACTCCCGCAGGTATTCGAGAAACACATCCGCTTTTGCGACATCCGGAACCGTCAGAGTCCAGCTCGGATAGTCCCGCACGAGCGCGCGGTCGAGCGAGGGGATTTCGGCGCGCGTGTTGTAGAGCCTCGCGAGCTGTGCGCGGAAGAACGCGGGATTGTGGGGCTGCGAATCGCGGTACTGCGCCAGCATCGTAGACCGTACCGCCGCGCTATCCCACCCCGGCGAGGGCGCGTACTCGCCAAAGATTCGGACCGTCTTCCCCTTGGCTTGCGCCGCTTCCCATAAGAACCCGCCGGACGAATACGCCAGCGGATCAACCGCCTCCGACGGATAGCTGCGCCCCGTGTAGAGCGGCCACATCGGGTACTCGGTCTCGGTGCCCTGGGTCAGCCAGTTGTGGCCGTCCGCAGAGTTCCCGCCCGAAGCAAAAAAGTGATCGAGCAGTACATATCGCTCGGCGAGCGCGTGCGTGTTGGGAGTGACATCGCGCCCATACTGCACCAGCGACGAGTCACTCGCTCCCTTCCCGATGTCGCCGAACACCTGATCGTAGGTGCGGTTCTCGCGGACGATGTAGACGACGTGGTCGATCGACGAGGGCTCACCAGGGCGCTCGGGAACGGCGCGGGCGGGGACGTTGCGCCGAGCGGTGAGTGCTGGACCCGCGCTGCCGGTCCGCAGCGTGAGGCGATTGTTCTGAGCCACGGACGTGGTGTAGGCCGCCAGCTCCGCTTTCGAGGGCTCGGCGATGACGTTGACCGATCCGCGATAGGAATGGACGTAGCGACCCGTGAGGCCCGAGGTCCGCCCATTCCCCGATCCCACGCCGAACAGCGATCCAACGGCGATCGTGTGGCCGTCTGCACTAACGTCGATCGTCGTCGGGTACCATCCCGTGGGCACGAGGCCGCGGAGCTGGCCGCCAGGCAGCCCGTATACGGCAACCGCGTTCGCCCCGCCCAGCGTGACGAAGAGCGTGGTCGCGTCCGGGGACAGGGCAAGCGCGGTGGGCGCGAGGCCGATGCGGCGTTCGCGGAATGGCGCGATCGCGATGGTGCCGGAGACGGTGTCGCGACGCGTGTCGATGATGCTCACCACGTCCGAGTTGCCGTTCGCGACGTACAGCCGCCCGCCCTGCTGGTCCCAGGCGAGGCCCGTCGGATGGCGGCCCACGGGAATGACTTTGGTCACCTGTCCCTTCACCAAATCGACGCGAGTCACGCTGCCCGGCTGGGCAATCCCACGGCCGTCGACCCGGACCAGCTCAGCAAACGGGTCGCAGCATTGCTTCGCGGCGCGATCCCGCGGGCCGGGCTTGGCGCCGCCAAGATTGGTGACATATGCGACCGATCCGTCTGTGCTCACCACCGCGGCCACCGGCAGCACACCGAGCGGCACCGTTCTCAGCAGCGAGCCGCTGTCGGCGTCGAGGATCGCGAGGGCGTCGTTAGCCGGCAGGGGCACCACCACCACGCGGTGTCCGGATGCGTTGGCGCGAGTCGCTACAGCGGGAGCACCGGCGATGTAGTCACCGAGCTCCGGCGAAGTCCACCGCGGCACGACACTGTCGCCGTCGTAGGCAGTCAGCTGCGCGACGGCCTTCGTCTGCGCGAGACGCTCTGATCCCGGGGTTCGGCTTAGGGCAAGTTCTGCCGGCAAGAGGCCCACGCTTGTAACGAGGGTGCGACGAGTGACAGGATCGATCGCGATGCTCTGCACGCCCGCGCGCCCGTCGAAGGGGGAGCTCCCCAGCACGGCGTTGTCGCGCCAGCCGAGCCGGTATGCGGCGCCGTGGATGGAGACCCAGATCTCGCCGGGACGCCCGAATCGGACGCCGAACACGCGGTCGGTAAACACGCTCTGCACGCCGGCGGGGGTCACGCGCTGATTGGTCGCGATCGTTCCGGGATCGGTGATCTCACGACGCGGAGCGACTGGCGCGGGCTGCGGGGACCGCGCGGGCTGCGGGGCCTGCGCGGGAACCTGGAGCAGTAGAATGAGAGAGAGGACCATCTCTGATGATATCACCGTCGGCGCACGGAAGCATCCAGGAGATCAGCGATCAGATCCGGGCGCGAACCGTGTCGCCCGTGACGGTCGTTGCTGCGTGTCTGCAACGCATCGAGCAGCTGAACCCTAAGCTCAACGCCTTCGCGACCGTTTTGGCCGACGAATCGCGGGAAGAAGCGAGGCGTGCTGAAACAGAGATCAACGCTGGGCGCTGGCTCGGCCCGCTGCACGGCATGCCGATCGGAATCAAGGACTTCTACGACACCGCGGGCGTCCGGACCACCGCGGCGGCGCGACAATTCCTGAATCGCATTCCCTCCAGCGACGCCGAGCTGGTGGCGAGGCTCAAGCGTGCAGGCGCGATCATCATCGGCAAGACGAACATGCACGAGCTCGGCATGGGGACGACGTCGCTGGTGAGCGTATTTGGACCGGTGCGCAACCCGCTGAACCCCGACTACATCGCCGGCGGATCGTCGGGCGGCTCGGCCGCGGCCGTCGCCGCGGGGCTGTGCTACGCGACCATCGACACCGACGCGATCGGCTCGTGCCGCTTGCCGGCGGCTTGCTGCGGCGTCGTCGGATTCAAGGGCACCTATGGACTGCTCAGCGCGCGCGGCATTCTGGAGGGTGAGCAGGCTGATCCCGCGATCCTGCTGCTCGCACATCCGGCGATCACGACGCGGAGCGCGGACGATACGACCATTCTCGTAAAGGCACTGGCCGCCCGCGAGACGAGAACGATCCGGGAGCCGCGCGTTGGCGTCGTCACCAACATCAAGCCGACGCAATCGGTCCGCGTGGCATTCGAGGCGGCCGTCGAGCGCCTTCGCACGCTGGGCTATCAGCTGAAGAAAGCGCCTGCGCCGTTCGACAATCCCGGATTCGACGTGCGGAACATCGTGCCCGACCGTGCAGCGGTCGCCGCGCACAGTTTTCGCGAGGTCGATGCGCTCGTGTTGCCGACCACGAACGGAAGCATTCCCACCGTCAAGCAGGCTGAGGGCAATCCACTCGCCCTCTCGGCCGAGAACACGATGTTCGCGAACTACTTTGGCCTGCCGGCGATCAGCGTTCCGTCAGGTTTTGATGCGAAGGGCCTGCCGCTCGCTTTACAGATCGTCGGCCGGCCGTGGGAGGACGGCACGGTGCTCGAGCTGGCTAACACATTCCTAACTCGCCGCATGTAGCCCCGCGCCGACCCGGCGCCATTATTATCGGACATGCTGCTGACATTGTGTATCCTGCTGCATTGTGGCGTGCCCGACTCCATCGTCGTGTACTCGGGTCGCGAGCGCCAGCTCGACGTGCGGATCCCGCGCTTCGACGCCGAGGTGGTGATCGACGGCGAGCTCGCGGATTCCGCGTGGAGGCACGCTGCCCTCCTCACCGGTTTCTCGCAGTACGCGCCCAACGACGGCGTCTCGGCGGCGGATTCGACGCAGGTGCTGGTGTGGTATTCCGCCACCGCGATCTACTTCGGCATTCGCGCCTTCGAGCTGCACGGCCGGCCGACCGCGACACTCGCCAACCGTGACCAGATCTTCGGCGACGACAACGTGCAGATCCTGCTCGGCACATTTCACGACGGCAAGAAGGCGCTGATGTTCGCCGTTAACCCGCTCGGCGTGCAGGGCGACGGCGCGATCATCGAAGGCGCCAACATCACCGCAAGCGGGTACATCGGTGGCGGGTTGATCGGGCGCGAGCAGCCGGATCTGAGTCCGGACTACGTCTTCCAGTCGCGGGGCCGGGTGACCGATTGGGGCTACGAAGTCGAGGTCCGAATCCCGTTCAAGAGTCTGGGTTTTCAACCGAAGCAACCGCAGGACTGGAGCCTCAACATCCTGCGTCAGGTGAAGCACTCGGGATTCGAGGACACCTGGTTCCCGGCCAGGCGCGCCAACGCAACGTTCATCGGGCAGTCCGGGAATTTGGTCGGCCTCGCCGGAATGCATCGCGGGCTGGTCATGGACATCAACCCCGAGGCTACCGGGAGAGCGACCGGCGCACCGGGCGCGAGCCGCTACAGCTACGACACCGGCAACCCGCAGGTGGGCGGCAACGTGCGTTGGGGTCTCTCCGACAACCTCAATCTCAACGGCACGATCAAACCCGATTTCTCGCAGGTCGAATCGGACGCCGGCCAGCTCGCGTTCGATCCACGCCAGGCGCTCTTCTTCCCGGAGAAGCGACCCTTCTTCCTCGAGGCCAGCGAGCTGTTCCAGGTGCCGCAGAATCTCATTTACACCCGGCGGATCGTGCAGCCGGTTGCGGCGGTCAAGCTCACCGGCAATGCGTCAGGCACCGACGTCGGGTTCATGTCCGCGGTCGATGGCAAGTTCGCGTCTGCCAGCGGCGCGGATAATCCCATTTTCAATATCCTGCGGCTGCAGCACAGCCTGGGTCACGGCTCTCGCCTGGGTCTGGCGTACACCGATCAAATCGAGGGCGGGGATTACAACCGCGTCGCGGAGTTCGACAGCCGCCTGGTGTTCAAGGACATCTACGGACTCAATCTGCAATTTGCCGGCAGCCGCACCCGGTCAGGCGGCGTCACCACGACGGCTCCGCTCTGGCTCACGCAGCTCACGATTCAGCACCGCGTGTGGGGGCTGCGAAGCTCGTTCGCGGGCATCTCCGACAACTTCCAAAGTGCAAGCGGCTTCATCGGCCGCAACGGCATCGTCCACTCGTACCTGGACCCCAGCCACACGACGTACGGCAAGCCAGGCGCGTTCCTGCAGCGGCTGACCGGCGATATCGTCGTGGACGGCATCTGGCAGTACCAGAATTTCATTCACGGCCGGCACATGCAGGACAAGAAGCTGCACTTCAACGTCAACAGCACGCTGCGCGGCGGCTGGAACGTTGGCGCCGGGTATTTCGTCGAATCGTTTGGTTACGATTCGGCGCTGTTCGCAAATTATCGACTCGAGGTGCGTCGCTCGGGGGGCGGGCTCGACACGATTCCGTTCGTCGGCCAGCCGACGATCCCGAATGGTGAGTGGATCGTCCAAATCGGCACGCCGCAGTGGAAGCACTTCAGCGGCAACGGATTCTATCTGCAAGGGCACGACGAGAACTTCTTCGAATGGGCGTCGGCGTGGCTGCAGCTCATGAGCCTCGACCTGTCCTACCGGCCCACCGAGCGGCTGCGCAATTCGTTCAGCTATTTCTGGCAACAGGTGAACCGGCGCACGGACGGGAGTCTCATGAATGTCGGTCGCGTGGCCCGCGCCAAGCTCGAATACCAGCTCTCGCGGCCCCTCTTCATCCGGCTCGTCGGACAGTACATCCAGGACCAGACCGATTCGCTGCGCGACGACTCGCGGACCAACGCACCGATTCTGATCGCGGGGCCGAGCGGCGTGACGCGGACGACGGCCACCGCCACGAATCTCTTCCACGTCGATGCCCTGATCAGCTATCAGCCGGTCCCGGGAACCGTCGTGTTCGCGGGCTATGGCAGCGACATGCTGGATGAAGACGCGTTCCGCTTCCGCGGGCTGACACGCACCGGCGATGCCTTCTTCGTGAAGCTGAGCTACTTGTTCCGGCTGTAGCTCAGCGCAGGCGCCGCAGGAAGTTCTCCAACACCATGTTGAAGTGTTCGGACTCATCCACGAAGAGGGCGTGGCCGGCATTCTCGAAGATCTCCACCTGCGCGTCCTTGACGTGATTGCGCACCGTGTCGGCCGTTTCCTTCATCCACGCACCGCCGACGAACAGCAGCGGGCGATCCACCTTGTCCAACGCGGGGCGCCAGTCGCGCGGCGCGGTGCCTAACGTGCTGGCGAGCAGGGTGTAGGCCGTGGCCGTGGGTGTCGAGAGCGACGCGCGAGTGATGCCGGCGATGTAGGCCGAGTCCTGCGGGGTCCGGTACATGCCGCGGACGAAGCTCGCCGTAAACGCTGGCCGATCGCGCAGCACATGGAACAGCAGCGTATCGATGAACGTCGCAACCGGCGAGCTCGGCGGGATGTATACGAAGTTGTCGACCAGCACGAGCCCCGCGATGTCCTGAGTGCCGAACTGCTTGACCAGCTCGAGCGCTTCGGGGACGCCCATCGACCAGCCGACGAGGACAACCCGCGGAGCCTTGATGTGCGCGATGAGCTCGTGAATATCCTGGGCGCGGCGATCGGTGTAATTGCCGTCAGGCGTCCGCTGCGAGCTTCCCTGGGACCGCGGATCGAGCGCGACCACGCGCGCCGAGCGCACGAAATAGCGCAGTTGCGGCTCCCAAATGTCGGCGGGCATCGTCCAGCCGGGCACAAACACGATGGTGGGTCCGGTACCGCTCCCGCCGCTCAGGAAATGGAGCCGGACGCTGTCACTGGTGACGAACCAGCGATCGACCCAGGGACGAGCTGGCGCTCGCTGGGCTGGAAGCGTGGTTGCGAGTGAGACGAACAAGACTGTCCAGACCTGAACGGCAGCAAACCGACGCATCGAGTAACTCCCGAATATTGATTGGTGATATTAAACCACCTTGCGATAGCCCGCCGGGGCCGCCATGGTTGAAGGCACCGATCGCAGGAACCTTTGGACGCCGCGAGCGTCACCGCTGGGGGGTGTGTGCCCGTGGCTTACCCAAAGGACCTTCCAATGCCTGCCAATAAAGACTTCAAACGCCTCGTTCGCCCGCGCCCACCTGCTCCAAACCAAGGTCACCGATTTTCGCGAAGATATCTGGCCGCCTAACCACTTCATCCAGAAGGTAGTCATGCGCCGATTCTCTCTCGTTCTCTGGCTTGCACTCTCCGCGCCGCTGGCGGCGCAGCAGGCAGGACGTCACACCATCACGCACGAAGATGTCTTTCTGATGAAGCGCATTTCGTCTCCCGCCATCAGCCCGGACGGCCGCTGGGTCGTCTTCAGCGTGACCGAGCCCTCCTATACCGACGGCGAGCAGGTCAGCGATCTGTGGCTGGTGCCGGCGGACGGGAGCGCCGAGCCGCGCCGGCTGACCAACACCAAAGCCGGCGAGAGCGGCGCGGAGTGGAGTCCCGACAGCCGCCGCATCGCTTTCAGCACGAGACGCGAAGGCGACGACATCGCGCAGATCTACGTGCTCGACCTGAGCGGTGGTGGTGAGGCGCAGCGGGTGACGAACATTTCTACCGGCGCCTCGAGCCCCTTGTGGCGTCCCGATGGTCGCGCGATCCTGTTCACGAGCATGATCTATCCCGGCGCGCTGACGGACTCGGCCAACCGCGCCGCGGCCGCCGAGCGCAAAGCTCGCAAGTACAACGCGCGCGTGTACGACGCGTCACCGATTCGCCTATGGGATCATTGGCTCGATGACCGGCGGCCGCATCTGTTCGTGCAGTCCCTCGACCCTGGTGCGCAGGCCAAAGATCTGCTCGCGGGCTCACAGCTCGTGCAGGGCGCCGGGTTCGGCGGACAACTCGGCACCAGCGGCGAGGATCTCGCCGCGGCGTGGACGCCCGACGGCGGCGGTGTGGTGTTCGCCGCCACGACGAACCGCACCGACTGGACGCACGGCGACGTCGTGCAGGCCTTGTGGCGTGTCACCGCGACGGGCGGAGAGCCACAGCGCCTCACCCAGGGCCGAGACGATTACGACGCGCCGCAGTTCAGTCCCGACGGGAAGGCGCTGTACGCGATCCTGACGCCGACGAACGAGCACACCTTCAACAATCGGCGGCTGGTGGCGTGGACCTGGGGAGGGCCGCGCAACGCGGATGCCGCTCCCCGCGTGGTCGCCGGCGGCGCCGAGCATTCGGTCGGCACCTACACTCCGGCTCCGGACAACCGCACCGTCTTCTTTCTGGCGGAAGACGCGGGCCATCAGCGGCTGTTCCGCGCAAGCAGCGGGGCGAAGGAGCAGGAGGTCGGCACGATGACGAGCGGGACGTTCGGCGGCTTGCAGGTTGCGACGTCCACGACTGGGAGTGCGTTCAAGGTGGCGGCCGTGTGGGAGAGCGCGACGAATCCACCGGAGATCGTGAGAATCGATCCCGCCACGGGCCGCTCGACACCACTCTCCAAGTTCAATACCGACCGCGCCGCCAAGATCGACTGGCAGCCGCTGCGCGAGTTCTGGTTTACGTCGAGCCGCGGCAAACGCATCCACAGCTTCTACGCGCTGCCACCCGGATTCGACTCCACTCGCACGTATCCGTTGTTCGTCCTGATACACGGCGGCGCCGCGAACATGTGGACCGACAACTTTGGCTTACGCTGGAATCCGCACCTCCTCGGCGCCACGGTCCCGGGGTTTGTCGTGCTGATGACCGACTACACCGGCTCGACCGGGTACGGCGAGAAATTCTCGCAGGATATCCAGTTCGATCCGCTCGAAGGGCCGGCCAACGATTTGAACGAGGCAGCGGATACGGCGCTCAAGCGATTCAAGTTCATCGACGCGTCGCGCCAGGTGGCGGCCGGCGCGAGCTACGGCGGGCACCTCACCAACTGGCTCGCCGTGACGACGACGCGGTATCGCGCTCTCGTGAGCCATGCCGGCGAATGGGACCTCGAGACCCAATGGGCGACGAGCGATTTCAACTACGATCGCGAGCGCAACGTAGGCGGGCCGCCATGGGAAGACCACCCGATCTGGCACACGCAGAGCCCGATGCGGCGGGCCGCGAATCTACACACCCCGGTGCTGGTGTCGGTGGGGGAGCGCGATTTCCGCGTCCCGATGAACAACGCGCTCGAGTTCTGGACCGCGCTGCAACGCCAGCAGATTCCGTCCCGGCTGATCATCTGGCCGGAGGAGAATCATTGGATTCTGCGCGGGGAGAACAGTCGATACTTCTATAAGGAAGTGGCGGCGTGGCTCACCCGCTGGCTCGGCGGGCCGGCGGCGACGGGGCAGTAGCCAGGCTCGTCACTCATACATTCTTGTGGTATCGGCCTTCGCCAACTCCACGAGGAAGTCCGCGATCTTGCCGCTGACCGCCTCGACGTAGCGTTTCCCCTTTTCCGCCGTCGACGCCGCGGGATTGCCGGAGCCGGTATCATCCGTCACCTGACGCCAATTCCGCGGCGCCCAGGCCCAGCCCTCACGGAAGGCCGAGATCTTGAACTTCCGGGCCGCCCCGGGCCCGGCTTCGGACAGCGGCAGCGCGCGCTCCGGCGCTACATGTTGCATCACGCTCGTCTCCATCTCACCCGCGTGATCACCTTGATCCGAGAAGAAGCCCTTCAGGTCGAGCACCTTGTACCAATTCACGACGCAGAGGAACAAGGAGACCTGCGGCTGGAGCTCGCGGATCATCTGGCGGAAATCGTTTGCGCCGTGCCCGTTGAAGATTACGAGCTTCCCAATCCCCTGCTCCGCGAGTGACAGCGCGACATCCCGCAGGACCAGCGCTTGCGTGCTCGGGTTCATATTGATGCAGAGCGGGATATCGAGCTGGCCGGTGTTTACGCCAAACGGCACAACCGGCAGGACCACGACCTTGGCACCGCGCTGCCACGCACGCTCGGCGGCACGCGCAGCAACCTCCTCGGCCTGGATGTTGTCCGTCGTATATGAGAGGTGGTAGTTGTGGGCCTCGGTGGCGCCCCATGGCAGGATCGCGACCTCGTAGCGCGTGTCGCGAACGGTCTTCCAGGTCAGCTCGTCGAGGATGTAAGGACGGTTCGGCATGTCACGCACCGACGGGAATGTGCGCCTCCGCCGGGCGTCCCGCGAGCACCGCCGGCGACGAGGCCGCCGAGGAGAACGTACCCCCAGGGTTTCTTCATCGGCTCCATGGTAAAACGCTTCGGGTGCGACTACTCGCGACGGCCAATTCCAGTCCGCGCATGACCTCAAGAGACCATTCGGGCGAGACGGCCAGCTCGGCGGTGCCGAGCATCGCATCCCGCACGTTTTCATAATAGTGCGCGAAACTCGTCCGCAGCGTCGGCACTGTTCGCGTTGCGTCAGCCGTGACGAGCTTGCCGTACAGATCGGGGGGCTCCGAATCCCAATCGGGTTCGTCGGGCGTGCGGCCCTCTTTGAGCGCCGCCTCCTGCGGATCCATCCCGTATTTGATGAACGATCCTTTCGTACCGTTGACGATCCACGTTGGGCCGTGGGGGGGCCGCAACATCGACGCGCGCAGCACCGCTCGGGCATGCCGGTAATACAACGTGACGTCGAACGCGTCGTCGACGACGGCACCGTCGCGCTCGATGCGGATGTCGGCGACGATCGCCTCCGGCACACCAAACAAGAGCAGCGCTTGATCGAACAGGTGCGGGCCGATGTCGAACCAGACGCCGGAGCCCGGGTGGGCCTGCTCGCGCCACGCATTCGGTTTGAGCTCAGGGCGAAACCGATCGAAATGGGATTCGAAGGTGACGACGCGGCCGAGGGCGCCCTCTCCCACCACCTGCTGCACGGTGGCAAAATCGCCGGTGTAGCGGCGATCCTGGTATACGGTGACGATGCGACGCTGCTGCTTGGCGACCTGAACCAGCTCCTCGGCTTCGGTGAGGGTCGGCGTGAAGGGCTTGTCGACCACGACGTGACGGCCAGTGAGCAGGCATTGCTTCGCAATGGGGTAATGCGACGTGTTGGGTGTGGCGACCACGACGAGGTCGATCTTGCGTGTCAGTAACTCGTCAACGCTCCGGACGAATTCCACATCCGCATAGCGCTGGTCGGGGGGACCGTGGCGCTGCACAATCGTGGTGAGGAGCAGGCCATCGACCGCGCGAATGACCGGCGCGTGGAAGACTTTGGCGGCGAAACCGAATCCCACCAGACCCACGTTGAGCATGACAGAGTTTGTCACTTCACAGGCTGAAACGGGAGGTTGCCGATGATGCTGCTTGCGGTACTCGCCTGCCTGATGCAGGCCGCCGCCCAGGACACGTTCGACGTCACCACAGTCGGTAAGGATCCGCGCTGGCAGATCGCCGGCCGCACCGCCTCAGTGGTCGACACCAATGGAAAGCGCGCCCTGAAGCTGGAATTCGCCCCCATCATGGGGCTTGTCTGGCTCAAAGGCTATGACTTCGGGAACGGTGTCATCGAAGCCGACATTTTGGGACAGAGCCAGCCGCCGCAGAGCAGTTTCGTGGGCGTCGCCTTCCGTGTGGTGGATGGGCAAAACTACGACGCTGTCTACTTCCGACCCTTCAACTTCCGGGCGTCGGACTCGACTCGTCACAGCCACGCGGTGCAGTACGTCTCCCACCCTCGCTGGCCGTGGCAACGGCTGCGCTCAGAGCACCCCGGTCAATATGAAGCCCCCATCGTGCCGGAGCCCGACGGCGATCAGTGGTTTCACGTGCGCGTCGTGATCGAGCGGCCCAAAGTCAGCGTGTTCGTGAACGACGCCAAGACGCCCGTGCTGGTCGTCAATGAGTTGAGCGATCGGACGCGCGGCTCCGTTGGGCTTTGGGTTGGTGACGGCTCGGGTGGGCATTTCGCCAACCTGCGCGTGACGCGGAGTCGCTAGCCCCCACTGGGCGCGATTGATCAATCGGGGCGCGGCGTCTTCCAGTCGCTCGTCATGATGAACAGCGGCGCGCCATCGAACTGATAGATCGGCCGGAGCCGCTCGGTGTTGTAGTACTTCGAAACGTCCACGACCTTCTTCTCGGACGTCACACTCGCGAGCGGCACGCTGTCGTAGAAGCCGCGGTGGATGCTGACCAGGCGACCGTACTCCCGCTTGCGGATCAGATCGAGCGCGAGGTTGCCGAACGCCATCGGCACGATCGAATCGAGCGCGTCGGGATCGCCCGAGCGCACCAGGTAGCCGAGCCGCTGGTTCACCACGTCGATGCGCCGGCCGTTGTTGTACTTCACCGACGATTCCTTCAGCGCCGTTCCGATCTGATCACCGATCCCGCCGAGCTTGCGGTGCCCAAACATATCCGTCTCCTCGCCTTCGAAGCTCATCCCCTCGTGCGAAGTCAGGCGCGCGCCCTCGGAGATCAGCACCACAGAATAGCGGCTCGGATTCTTGTTGCGGTCCACCGTCAGCAGCTCGGCCAGATGCTCCACCTCGACCGGATATTCCGGGATCACGCACCGGTCCGCCGCGCCCGCCATCGTCGGCAAGAGCGCGGTAAACCCGGCGTAACGACCGAAGACCTCGATCACGAGAAACCGCTCGTGCGAGCCCGCCGACGTGCGCAGCCGGTGCGTCAACTCGATGGTCCGGGTGACGCAGGTGCTGAACCCGATGCAGTAGTCGGTGCCGTAGACGTCGTTGTCCATCGTCTTGGGAATCGCGACGACCTTCAGCCCCTCGTCGTGGAGCCGCTTGGCATAGCTCAAGGTGTCATCGCCCCCGATGGGAATCAGGACATCGACACCGATATGCTCGAGGTTCTTGATGACATCCTTGGTGATGTCGTTGATCTTCTCGGTGTAGCCGGTGAGGTGCGGCGGCGCTCGGTCCTTCGGCAGGTGGCTGGGCCGCACGCGCGAGGTATGGAGGAACGTGCCACCTGTTCGTCCTGCGCGGTTCACGATCGCTTCGGTGAGGGGGATGATCTGCTCGCTGTTGTCGGCGTTCTTCTCGCGCGAGTAGTCGACCAGACCGCCCCACCCATGCCGAATGCCGATGACGTTGTAGCCGTCGCGCAGCGCGCGCATCGTGATGGCGCGGATGGCGGGGTTGAGGCCGGGGACGTCGCCACCACCGGTGAGGATGCCGATTGTGCCCTTGGTCATAGTGCGAAAAACATAAGCGAATCGGTGTACTATTGAAGACACGGGGGGGACCCATGAAAATCGACTTTCGGCAAGATGTCGATCGCGTGCTACAAGACGCGAAAGCGCACCAGAAACCAGTACTGCTGGACTTCAACGCCGCTCCAATGTGAAGTGGCTGTGCTCGGCTGGATGCCGAGGTGTGGCCGGACGAGCGAGTGGCGCGTTTCGTACACGACAATTTCCTCGCCGCGCGCGTGCATCCGCGCCAAAATCCTGACGCCTTCAAGCAGTACAGCGAGCGCTACGGGGCCCCCTGGACGCCCACGATTCTGCTGCTGGACGCCGATGGGGTGGAGCATCATCGCATCGAAGGGTTTCTCCCCACGGACGATTTCCTGGCCCAACTGATGCTGGGCCGGGCCCGCATCGGATTCGACCAGGCGCAATGGGCGGAGGCCGAGCGCCGGTTTCGTGAGATCGTGGAGCAATTGCCGAATACCGACGCGGCGGCCGAGGCGCTTTATTGGGCGGGCGTCTCACCCTACAAGGCGACCGGAAATCCCGCGTCGTTGAAGGCGACGGGTCAGGCCTTCAAAGGGCGCTACCAGGACACGCCGTGGGCAAAGAAGGCGTCCGTCTGGACGTAGCCTAGGCTTCGGGATACTTTCGGGCATGCGTCGCATTCTCCTGGCTGATGCTGACGCGTTCTACGTCGCCGTCGCTCGCGCGGTCGATCCCGACGGCGCTGGCAAAGCCACCCTCCTGATCGTCGGCGGCTCGCGCGAAAGCCGCGGCGTCGTCTGCTCGGCGTCCTATGAGACGCGGAAGTTCGGCGTCCGCTCGGCGATGCCGATCGCCCGCGCGCTGCGGCTCTGCCCGGACGCGACGTGCGTCCCGGTCCCGTTCAAGGAGTGTATCCGCAAGAGCGCAGAGATCCGCAAAGCCCTGCAGCAGTACACGCCCGCCGTCGAAGGCGCGAGTATCGACGAGTGGTATCTGGATCTCTCGGGCACCGAAGGCATCTATCACCACGAGCCGCTGTTGGCGACAGCGCGACGCATCCGTGAGGGCATTCGCGCCGCCACGGGACTCACGCTGTCGATCGGCGGCGGGACGAACAAGCTGATCGCCAAGATGGCGGTGGATCGCGCGAAGCCGAGCCGGGGTGGCGAGGGGATCCTCATCATCGAGCCCGGGTCCGAGCAGGATTTCCTGCGGTCCAGCTCGCTGGCCGACATCCCGCTCGTCGGCCCCAAGTTCCAGGCGCGCCTGGCGGCCCGTGGCCTGGTCACGGTCGCGGATGCGCTCCGCTACGACCGTGAGTCGCTCGGCCAATGGATGAGCAAACGCGAGGAGCAATGGCTGTGGAACCGCATCCACGGCAGCGACGACGCGGACGTCGTGCATCGTACGATGAACCGCGGCATCAGCCGGGACGAGACGTTCGGGAAGGATCTCAGCCACGACACCGACATCGAGCGCGAGCTGCTGCGGCTGGTCACGCGGGCCGCGGCCGACATGCGCGGCGACGGACTGACCGCGCGAACCGTCGCCGTGCGGCTGCGCGACTGGGATTTCAAGACGCGCTCGGCGCAGCGCACGCTGCCCGAGCCCGTTGTGTCGGACCGCGTGATCCTGCGGGTGGCCCACGACCTCCTGGCGAGCCTGCGAAAGGCACGGCGCGTCCCGGCGCGGCTCGTCGGCGTACGGCTCTCGGGACTCGCGCCGGCCGAGAGATTGTCTCAACTGCCCCTGGAGACATCTGATGTAGAAACGGAACGCGATCGAGGGCTCACGCGAGCCATCGATCGCGTCCGGGAGAAGTTTGGACGCAAGAGCATTCTCCCGGGAGGCATCACCGAGTGATCAGTGCGTGATCGCGAAGAACCACGCTCCGATCACCGGTCCCCGTGGCGGCCGCTGGCCCGGCTGCGGCGGCGGCGTGCCCGGAGGCACGGGACCGTACTCGGGTTGGAAGAGATACGCGATGTGTCTCTCCGCATCGACCGAGATCGTCTTGGCGCCCCGCATCGTGGGGACGGTTGCCACGACCGTGTACTTGTCGGGCGAGTCCTCGCGCACGACCGTGACGTTGCTGTCGCGTCCTGCGGGGATGTAGATCAGCTTCTGCGCGGGATCCCACCCTAGCGCGTCCACGCCGTCGCCGTTGGCGATCGTGGCGACGACTTTCCCGGTCCGCGCGTCCACCACGACTGACGACTTCCCGCACCCGGAGAAGATCCGGTCCGTGGCGCGGTCGTAGGCGATTCCGGTCGGGCCGTCACACGGCGCGAGCGGCCACGACGCGACCGCCTTCATCGTCGCCTCGTCAATGACCTGCATCGTGCTCGTACCCTCGTTGTTCACGAAGATCTTGCCCTTGCCATCGCTGGCCGCGCCCTCGGGACCCGTATCCTCGAGCTGCACCGTCGCAACGATCGCACCGCTCTTGGGATCGATGGCCACGAGGGTACCTGCCGGCCGGCTGTGATTCGTGAGGATGATGCGATCGGAGAAGTCGTCGTACATGATGCCGTCGAGCCCGCCGGTGGGAACCGGAATCTTCTTGATCACGGCGAGGCTCCTGAGATCGAACATGGTTACGGTCGAGTCGCCGGCGCTGGTGATGAACCCGTGCCCCGACTTGGGCGCCAGGGCGATGCCGTGATTGCGCGGCGTGTCGGGGATATCGCCGAGCACCTTGCCGGTCGCGCCGTCGATCACCATCACGTGCGTGCCGCGGGAAACGAACACCCGTCCGGTGCCCAGCTCTGCCGTCAAGTAATCGGTACCGCCGTCGCCGCCGATGCTGTACTTGGCGACCTTGAACGTCTGCGCCGAGCTCACGCCTGGAAACGTCAGCGCCGCGCTGAGGAGCACAACGATTGTCGGTTTGGTCATACGATTCGGTTCCTCGGTGTCAGTTGGATCCCGCGGCCCGGGCGGTCGCGGGCGTCGGGTTCAGAATAAAGCGCGCCACATTCTGCTTCAGCTCCGTGAGCGCCGGCTCGTACAGATACATCATGTGGCCCGCGTCGTAGTACTTGAGCTTGATGTTGTCGCGCAACGCGGGCGACAACCCATCGAGGTGACTCACGGTGTATTCGGTCGCCAAGAACGGCGTCGCCAGGTCATAGTAGCCGTTCTCGATCTCGATGCGCAGGTACGGGTTCGTGATGAGCGCCTGCGCCAGATCCGAACCCACATAGGTCGTCGCCGCCCAGCCGCGTGAGCCCTCGCGCGTCCAATTCCACTGTCCCTGGTTGCCACCACCGAGACTGTACCGGTCCTGCGTGTCGAACTTGAGCTCCCCGCGTAGGTACGCGTTCACGGCGGCGGTGAATGCGCCCGTCACCGCCGAGGACTGCGGGTCTCCGGGAGCATTCTCGCTCAGGAGATCAGGCAGCGGGCCCGAGAACCGCGAGTCGAGCCGTCCGGTGACTAGGCCCCGGCTGCGCTGCAGCTCCGCCATGAACTGCCGCAGGGGCACACGGAGATCGGCCTTCAGCAAATAGTCTTCCGACAGCCCGGTGTACGCCGCCAGCTGTTTGGCGACCGCAGCCTTGCGGTCCGCGGCGAGCGTCGCGCCGGCCGCGAGCGCCGCCGAGTATTCGCCGAGTGCGTAGCGGCGCACGTCGGCGAGAAATCCCGGGACATTGCTCGGTGCGGGAATCACCTTGTGAAAGACGGCGGTCGCGGCGTAGCTCGGCAAATACAGGACGTAGGACAGGTCATGCCCGGGCGAGAACAGCAGCGTCTCGAAGTCGAGCACCGACGAGATCAGCACGATCCCATTCAGCGTCACACCATCGCGCTGCAGCCGATCGCCCAGCACCGCCGATCGCGTCGTGCCGTAGCTCTCACCGATCAGATACTTGGGTGAGGCCCAGCGGCCGTTGCGGCTTACGTACTGCGAGATGAACTGGGCGAGCGACTTCGCGTCTTCGTCCACGCCCCAGAAATCCTTGCCGGTCCCCTTCCCCACTGGCTTCGAGAACCCGGTGCCGATGGGATCGATGAACACCATATCGGTGACATCGATGAGGCTGCTCTGATTGTCCACGATCTGGTAAGGCGGCGGTGGGGTGAACGCCGCGTCCGTAGTCACGATGCGCCGCGGCCCAAAGGCACCCATGTGCAACCACGCGGATGCCGAGCCGGGCCCGCCATTATAGATGAAGGAAATGGGCCGCTGGCTCGGGTCCCTGGCGTCGGTGCGGGTATAGGCCGTGTAGTAGAGGACGCCAATCGACTCGTCTTTGTCGTTCTTGAGGAGCATCGTGGCGGCGGTGGCGCGATAGGGGACGAGTTGGCCACCGAACCGGATGGTGTGATCCGTCGCCGAGGATGCCTCGTTCGGGATCGGTGTCGCCTTGGCCGTGGTATCGCGATCGGCCGCCGCGGCGGTGGTATTGGGTCGCTGGGCACCCAGCGGCGTGGCGAGCATGCTCGCCACCAGGATGATCGTGCAGAAACGCATACGCTTCCCCTCCCTTCAAGGTCTAGAACGCACTGCAGGCGAAGCTAGCCCGGATCACTCGCGTTGACTACTCCGCCCCTTCCTACCATCAGCCGGCTAGTTATTGTTCTGAACTGACACGCGGCGACACGTGTCCCAGGCTGGGAGCGGTCCGTCACCTGCGACGGATCGAGGCGTTACCCAATCGGCCCCCCAGCCTTTGGCACCACAACAATGGGAGCAGCATTCGATGGGCGCCTCGACAATCACCTCACCGACCCGTGACCTCCTCGCGGAGATCGATGAACTTCGCATCACTCGCCGTGCCGCGATCCTCGCACACAACTATCAGCGTCCGGAAATCCAGGACCTCGCCGACGTCGTGGCCGACTCGCTGCAGATGGCCCGTCGCGCCACGGAGCTCGATGCCCCGATCCTGGTGATTTGCGGTGTGCATTTCATGGCGGAAACCGCGGCGATCGCGAACCCCGACAAGCGCATCCTCATTCCCGACCGCACCGCGGGCTGTTCGCTGGCCGCCACGATTCAAGCGGCCGACGTGCGCGCCTGGCGCACGGCGCGTCCGGACGGCGTCGTGGTCGCCTACGTGAATACCGCGGCCGACGTGAAGGCCGAGGCGGACTACTGCTGCACTTCGGGGAACGCGGTCGCGGTCATCCGCGCGCTCCCGCCCGACGTCCCCGTCCTCTTTCTCCCTGACGTGTTTCTCGGCAATTACTTGCGCAAAGTCACCGGCCGGCAGCTCGACGTCTGGATGGGTGAGTGTCACGTGCACGCCGGGCTCACGCGCGAGATGCTGGAGCAACGCCGCGTCGAGTATCCCGACGCAGAGTTTCTGGTGCATCCGGAGTGCGGCTGCGTGACGAGCGCGATGTACTACGCCGAGACCGAAGGTGACGTCGCCGGAGGCCGCACGCAGATCGTGTCGACCGAGCAGATGATGCGGCGCGCCCGGGTCTCGCCCGCGCGCCGCTTCGTGGTCGCCACGGAAACGGGCGTGCTGCATCGCCTGCGGCGCGAGAACCCCGGCAAGGAATTCGTCGCGGCTCGCGAGGGCGCCGAATGCCGGTACATGAAGCAGATCACGCTGGAGAACCTGCGCGACTCGCTCCGCGACCTGCAGTACGAAGTGACGGTCGCCCCCGAGATCGCCGTGCGCGCGCGCCGCGCCATCGACCGGATGCTCGCAATTGGCTGAGTCACCGAAGTTCGGGCTGCTCGAGGTCCGCCGCGCGCTCGCGGAAGATCGCGCGCGCGATGACATCACGACGCGCTTGCTCGGACCAGCCGCCGATCGGTCGGCGGAGGCGCGCTTCGTCGCTCAGGCCCCGCTCGTGATCGCCGGTTTGCCGCTCCTCACGACGGTGTTTCGCGAGCTCGATTGGCGGGCAGCGATCACGCTGAGCACGACCGAGGGCTCCTGGGTCGAGGCGGGAACGACGGTGGCGACGGTGCGCGGCGTCGCGAGCGCCTTGCTGGCCGGCGAACGCGTGGCGCTCAACTTCCTGCAGCGGCTCTCGGGCGTGGCGACGCTCACGCGCCGGGCCACCGCTGCGGTAAAGGACACCCCCGCGAAAATCACTCACACCCGCAAGACCACGCCCGGCTTGCGGAACCTCGAGCTGTATGCCGTGGCCATCGGCGGGGGCGTCGAAAACCGTGCCTCACTGGCGGTCGCGATCCTCTGGAAGGACAACCACTGGGCGCTGCTGAATGGCCGCTCGCTGCGGGATGCGTTGCAAACGTCGCCGCCGGGCGTGCCGATCATCGTCGAAGTAGAATCGGAGTCGCAGCTCGAGGCCGCGCTCGCGGCGGGCGTGACGCATTTGCTCATCGACAATCAGCCGCCAGAAGTGCTCGCCGCCTGGGTGCGGCGCGCCGGACCCGGCGTGACGATCCAGGCATCAGGCGGGATCACCGCCGAAACAGTGCGCGCCTACGCGGAGGCGGGGGCCTCCCTGATCGCCATCGGCGCGCTCACCCACTCCGCCCCTGCCGCGCCGATTCGCTGCGACATCAGCGCCGCCGCGACCGCCGGGGGGGGGGCTCCAGCCGTCTCCACCGCGCCAGCACCGCGTTGACCTGCGCGCGCGCCCGCGTACAGGCCGCCACCTGCGCCGCGGTCGGCGCCACGTCCGCATCTTGCATCGCCATCGCCGCCGCGAGCGCGGCTCGACTCGCGCTTTCCAAGGTCGGAGGCGTGGCGGGAGCGGGTTGGCCGGGACGAGCGAGGGCGCGTGGCGCACGCGCCGGCGCGGCCGGCGCCAGCGATTCGACCTGCGCGCGCGCAGCGCCACTCAGCGAATCGACACGGGCCCGCGCCTGGAGATACGCGGCATGGGACGCCGCGGCCAGGTCGTACATCTCGCGCGAGAGCGCGGCCAGCTGGCGCAATCCGGCTGGCGGCGTCTTGACGCGCGGATCGAGGCGCAGCGTGAGCGGCTGCGTGTACGACTTTCCTTCTACTGTAAGGCGAACCGTGTAGCGACCCGGCGCTGCCCACGGGGTGACCGGCGTGCGCTCGCTGCGGTGCGGTACCGCGCCCGTGGCTTCGACTTCGCCCGTGCGCGGGTTATCACCGATCGGCTGATAGCGCGTGTCCCACCTGAAGCGGTGTAGTCCGGCGTGAGTCGCCAGACGTTGTTGTGGCGCCGGCCAATAGAGTGGCAAGCCGCAATCAGCCGCCCCTGGATTCTTCTGGCACACACGATCGTAGGACGCCGGATCGAGGGCCGGATCGGGATCGAGCACGGGATCGTCGCTCGAGTAGGAACGGATCAGCCGTCCTGACGCGTCGACGATTTCCAGTTTCACCGATCCAGCGGCATTCGCAGCCAGGGCGTAATCGATAATCGCGCCCGCGGCCGGATTCTGAGCGGCCGGGAGCTCGGGTGGCCAGGGGGTTGGCTCGTTGGTGCCGAAGCGCACGCGCACCGCGGTCTGCGGCGTGACGACGTAGGTGCCCGCGCGACCTCGCGATCTGGCGAGCTGCCGGATCGGTGTCAGACCGTCGAGAATCCAGAAGCCACGGCCGTGCGTCCCCGCCACCAGATCGGCGCAGACGCAGGTGCTGTCGTCTTTCACCTGGATGTCGCGCACGGAAATCGCGGGCATGTTCAGCCGCAGTGACTGCCAATTCGCGCCGTCGTCAAGTGAGACCCAGACCTGCGCATCCGTTGCGGCATAGAGGAGTCCCGGCACGCGCGGATCCTCACGAATGGAATTGGCGACCGCATTATCCGCGATGCCGTGATTGATTTCCGTCCACGTCCTGCCGTCGTCGTGCGTCCGCCAGAAATGCGGATGCATGTCGTCGATGCGGAGGGTGTTCGCCGCCGCGTACGCGGTCCGCGCATCGAAATGCCCCGCTTCGATGTTGAAGATGCGCGTCCACGGCTTGATCGCCGCCGGCGTGACATTCTTCCAGGTCGCCCCGCCGTCCGTCGTGACCTGAATGTTCCCGTCGTCCGTGCCGGCCCACAGCACCGCCCCGCTTTTCGGTGATGGCGAGAGCGCCGTGATCGCACCGCGCGGCGCCGGCGTGACGCTGCTCGCGTACCGCCCCGCACTCGCCGGAACGGTCCACGTCTGCCGCGCCAGATCGGGACTGATGCGGGTCCAGGTGTGTGCGCGGTCGACCGACTTCCAGACGACGTTGGACGTGTAGTACAGCACGTTCGGATTCACCGGCGACCAGATGAGCGGCATAGTGCGCACGTTGCGGCCGAACTTCTCGCCGCGCGCCGCCGAATCGGGCCCCACCTGCGCGGTTTGCCCGGTGCGGCGGTCGTAGCGCGACACGCCGCGGCGCGCGCTCCCGAACACGACTTCGGGATCGCGCGGATCGGGTGCGGCGATGCCGTATTCCTGAATGTTCGCCGGATGCCAGTCGTGGAACGTGATTTCACCGTCATCCGAGCGACTGGCGACGCAGATCGACCCCGAGTCCTGCTGCCCGCTGCACACGCGATACGGAAACCCGTTGTCCGTCGTGACGTGATACACGGCGGCGGTGGGTTGCGTGTACCAGTTGCTCCACGATTCGCCGCGATTCGACGAGACCACGGCGCCCTGATCGGACACCGCCAGGATCAGGTTCGGATCGGTGGGGTGGATCCAGATGCGCTGATAGTCATCACCGCCGGGCGAGCCACGCACCGCCGACCAGCTCGTGCCACCGTCTTCCGTGCGCCACATGACGATCGACGCACTGTAGACGACGTTGTCGTTCTTGGGGTCGACGACGATCGGCGGCAGGTCGCCGCCACCGATGCGGCCGAGGGGGCGTTGATCGGCGGTGGCGGTGGTGGTGTCTCCGACAACCGCCGCGCCAGGGATGCGGGTGCGCAGTGTCCAGTGCGCGCCGGCGTCGCTCGACTTGTAGAAACTGACCGGTCCCGAGCCGCCCGCGGGATTCACCGAGGCGATAATCGCATAGATCACCTGCGGATTGGACGGCGCGATGGCGATGTTCGCTTCGAGCACCGGCGGTAGACCGTTCGTGAGCTGCGTCCACGTCGTACCGCCGTCGATCGACTTGTAGATCCCGCCCGCCCCCGGCCACGTCGAGTCCGGTCCGAACGCGGCGTACTCGTAAAAGGTCGACTGCTGCTGCCACAGCGCCGCATACACCGTGTTGGGATTACTCGGAACGATCCGGACTTCGTTCCCGCTCGTGTACTCGTCCTTGTAGAGCACCTTCTCGAACGTGCGGCCGCCGTCCGTCGAGCGATAAATGCCGCGCTCGGCGTTGGGCCCGTAGGGGTGGCCGAGTGCCGCGACGAAAAGGCGGTCGGGGTTAGTAGGATCGACGTCCACATACGCGATCATCTGGGTCTCGGCCAGACCGAGCTGCGTCCACGTGCGGCCGGTGTCGTTGGAGCGATACATCCCGTTGCCGGTGGCGAGATCGGGTCGGATGATGCCCGCCCCGGTGCCGACGTAGATGATGTTGGGACTGGACGGCGCGACGGCGATGGCGCCGATCGAGCCGGTCGCTTCACGATCGAACAGCGGCTCCCAGTTGGAGCCGTAGTCGCTTGAGCGCCACAGGCCGCCGTTGTCGAATCCGATGTAGAACACCGTCGGTTGGCCCGGCAGACCGGCGAGTGCGCGGGCGCGTCCCGCTCGGAACGGGCCGATCGTGCGCCAGCGCAACGCGCCGCTGAGATCGGGGTTTTGTGCGGTGGCACGTGCCGGCAGCAGCGCCACGAGGGTAAGCGCTACGACAGAGATTCGCATGTGCACCGCCTGTGTTATTCGCTGAGTCGCTTCGGTCCGGCGCTTGTGGGTGGAGGTGGGACTTGCTGCGACGGGGGCGTCTGGGACGTCTCGTCGGTGTTGCCGATCTCGCGCAGCCCGCGCTTGAACTCCTGAATGCCCTTACCGATCGACGCGCCGATCTCCGGGATTCGCTTCGTTCCGAACATCAGCATGACGACCACGACGAGAATCAGGATGTGCCAGATACTGAGGTCGGCCAGCATCGCAATTCCTTAGAAAGCAGGTTTCTCAAAGGTACAGCGAAGGGTTCCTCTGAGTAAGTTGTTCCCGATGTGCAACGTATATCCGCTGGTTCTGCTCGCGCTCGTGCAAGCTGCCGGTCCAGACTCCGTCGTCTATGATCTCTCTACCACCAGCCATCTCGAGGTACGCACCGGCAAGGCCGGCTTGCTGGGCTTTGCAGGTCACGAGCACCTGATTCGAGCGTCTGGCTTCTCGGGGCTCATCGTCCTCTATCCAGACCAGCCCGCAGCGTCGCACGTAACTGTCTCGGTCGCCACGGACCGACTGGAGGTCCTGACGCCCCCCGATACCGCGGAAATCCGGAAGGTCACCGCGGCAATGCGCGAGGAAGTGCTGGACGTACCGCACTATCCGGACATCACACTGACCGCGCGAGCCATGGAGCGCGCGGGAGACACGCTGCGACTTCAGGGGGCACTCACGATCAGGGGTCAGACTCGTGAGGTGCCGCTGGTGGTGCAGGTTCTCATCGGGCCCGATACCCTGCGCGCGAACACCACGTTTACCGTCAAGCAGACGGATTTCGGGATCCGACCGTATCGTGGCGGGCCCGGCGGCACGGTGCGCGTGGCGGATCAGGTGACGTTCGTGATCGAGGCGGTGGCCATCCGCCGCCTATGACGTTCGCCTGGTCTCCCACCGACCCTTATCTCCAGCGCAGCCGGCTGCGCCGCTTCGCCGAAGCCCACGGCCACCATGACTACGCGTCGCTGCAGCGTTGGTCGATCGAAGACCAAGAGCCGTTTTGGCGCGCCGTCGACCGCGACATCGGCCTGGTGTGGCGCACGCCCTACGACCGCGTGCTCGACTCCTCGCGCGGCATCCCGTGGACCACCTGGTGGCTTGGCGGCCGGATGAACTACGTCGAGTCGGCGCTGCGCCATAGCCCGTCACGCACCGCCATCATCTTCGAAGGTGAGGAAGGCGTGACGGCGCGGATCACGTACGGCGAGCTGGCGACCGCCGTGCGCCGCTGCGCTGCCGGTCTACGCGCGCTCGGCATTCGTGCCGGGGATCGCGTCGGCATCTTCCTGCCGCTCACGCCCGAATGTGCGATCGCCACGCTCGCAGTGTCGGCGATCGGTGCGATCTTCACGCCGATTTTCTCGGGATACGCGAGCGACGCGATCGCCGGCCGGCTACGTGACTGCGATGCGACCGTCCTGATCACGGCCGACGGCTTCCGCCGCCGTGGGCAGGTGGTCCCGATGAAAGAGACGGCCGACGCGGCGGTGGATCGGGCACCCGGCGTGCGCACCGTCATCGTCGTCCCGCGGCTTGGCCGTGACATCCGGCTCCGTCATCGGGAAGTATCGTGGGATTACATCATGAGCCAGGGGAGCGACGAGACAATCGCCGACACGTCCCCCGAAGATCCCTACATGCTGATCTACACGTCGGGCACGACCGGCCGACCGAAAGGCGCGGTGCACGTACACGGCGGCTTCCCGGTGAAAGCCGCGCAGGATCAGGCGCACGTGTTCGACTTGCAAGCGGGCGACGTGCTCTGGTGGTTCACCGACATCGGCTGGATGATGGGTCCGTGGCTCATCGCGGGCGGTTTGATCAACGGCGCGACGATCGTGCTGTACGACGGCGCACCCGATTATCCGGACGCGAGTCGAGTGTGGTCGATCGTCGAGCGTCATCACGTGACGCACCTCGGCATCTCCCCGACGGCGATCCGTGGTCTGATGCGGGCGGGCGAAGAGCCGGTGCGCCGCCACGATCGCTCCTCGCTGTTTGTGCTAGGCTCTACCGGCGAGCCGTGGAATCCAGAGCCGTGGTGGTGGTACTTCGGCGTCGTCGGTGAGAAACGCGCGCCGCTCATCAACTACTCCGGCGGCACCGAGTGCTCAGGCGGAATTCTCGGCTGCACGACCTGGACACCGCTCAAACCCACTGCGTTCGCGGGTCCAGTACCGGGAATCGCTGCCGATGTGGCCGACTCGCACGGCCGATCGCTGCGCGGCGCCGTGGGCGAGCTGGTCATTCGCAAGCCGTGGCCAGGGATGACGCGCGGGTTCTGGCGGGATCCCGACAAGTACCTCGCCACCTACTGGAACCGCTACCCCAATGTCTGGGTGCACGGTGACTGGGCACGCATCGATGCAGACGGATTCTGGTACATCGAGGGCCGCTCCGACGACACGCTCAAGGTGGCCGGCAAGCGGATTGGGCCCGCGGAGGTCGAGTCTGCCGCGACGGCACATGTGGCGGTACTCGAGGCCGCGGCGATCGGGGTGCCGCACGAGCTGAAGGGCGAAGCGATCGTGGTGTTCGCGGTGCTGCGGACGGGCTACGAGAGCTCGGCTGCCGTGGCGCACGAGATCGGGGAGACGATCGCCGAGCGCCTGGGCCGGCCGCTCCGGCCCGATGTGGTGCGCTTCGTGTCCGATCTGCCGAAGACGCGCAACGCGAAGATTCTGCGGCGCGTGATCCGCGCCGCCTATCTCGGCAAGGACGATCTCGGCGATCTCTCCTCGCTCGAGAATCCGGTGGCGGTGGAGCAGATCAAGGAGCTACGGGTTGCCACCTAGCCACGCCTGACCGATGGCGTTCGGCGTGCCTTCGATCCGTACCGTCGCACGCTCGAATCCCGCAACTCTCACACTCGCCGCAAACGGGCCGTCCGATCGCTGTACTTCCACGCGGACCGTGTCACCCATCCGGAGGCTCAGCAGCTTGGTCCGCAGCTCGCTCCAAGTTCTCACCGGCGCGCCATTCATGGCGACGAGGCGATCCCGGCTGTGCAGGCCCGCCCTGCCCCAGACGCTCGCGGGACTTGTGACGATCAGCTTCACGCCGCTGTCGCCGTCCGGTTCCCAACCATAGATGCGAAGATCACGCTCGGGCTCGCCATTGGAGACCGCCGGCGCGCGCGTGACGCTCGTCTTCAGGCCGATCAAGCCGAGAAAGCGATCGAAATCGATCGCAGCGGCATTGCGCACGTGAGCCTCGAAGAACGGCGTCACGTCGCACGTGCAGACCGTCTCGACTGCCTGCTCGACCACTCGGCCATCGATGGCTGAGGTACCATTGAAGAGCAGTCGCATCACGTCGTCCATCGAGCGCCGCCCGTGCGTGGCGTTGCGAATGATCAGATCGAGCATCGTGCCGATCAGCTCGCCCTGGAGGTGCGTGCTCGGACTGTAGTCGCCGAGGGCGCCAGGTTCGGAGTTGTAGGCAACCCGGCTCACCTGCTCGGCCGAGAACCGCGTGTACGCCGGGTTGTTTTGGTAGCTCGACATGAGCCGCTCGAGATGGGCGATGCGGGTCGAGTCGTGGAGCTGCATGCCCGCGCGGCGCAGCAGCAGGTCAGCGTAGAACATCGTCAGGCCTTCACTGAACCAGAGGGTCGACACTGGCGACTGGGTACGGTAATCGACGTCGCGATACTCGCTCGGCCGCATCGCCATCAGGTTCCAGGTATGAAAGAACTCGTGCGCCGTCTCCATCAGAAGCGCATGCGGGTCGCTCCCAAGGTCTTTGCTCGGCGCACCGATCGTGACCGAGTTGCGATGCTCGAGCGCGCCGTAGGCGCCATCCTGAAAGAGGAATGTGTAGTCGCGATAGGGCGTGTGACCGAACAACGCAATCGTCTGGCGCACCGTCTGTTGCACACTCGAAACGAACGCGGCGGTGTCGAACGCCACGGCATCGGGCAACGGCCAGTAGATGACGCGATGCGGGATACCTCCCTCGACAAATCGCCACTCCCGGAAGCGTCCGACCAGAATCGGATCGTCCACGAGTGTCGCGGCGTTCTCGGCCACAAACCGGTGAGGATCGACCGTTCGTCCGAGGCCGGTGGCGATCGCCCAGCCAGCCGGCAGATCGAGTGTGACCATGACCGGCATCCGCTCGGCGCCCAGTAAGTACATGAACGCGTGGGGACCGCCGACGAGTCCACCGGTCGGTGCGAGAAACGGTCGCCATGCCGCGCGTGGCGACCGCTCAGCCGGCGGCGGCGCGATCCGATAGCGCACCGAGACTACCCCGCGCGGCGCGACGACTTGCCAGACGGCGCTGTCGACTTTCGTGAACGTTGCCGAGCTGGGTTCGACGGCAAAGTCGCGCACGTAACGCCAGTAGCGGTCGTCGTACTCGGGATGCGCCGCCATGGCGAGCCGGAACGTGTCCGAGACGGTGCGGAGGCGGATCTCGACAGACCAGCCGGAGAGATCGGCGCTGTCCACGCGGAGCGTGTACTGGACGGCCGGCTTCACCACGGGATGCGGGTGTGTGAAGAGCGCCACGAGAAGGGCGAGAGGTGTTGTCATACTCTTTGGACGACAGTCACGCCCGGGGCGTTTGAACCATATTCTCCGTCGGTGAGCCCGTCACTCCTGGCCCTCGTCCTGGCCAACGCGATCCCGATCGTGGGGGTGCTGTTCCTCGGTTGGACCGTCTTCCCGTTACTCCTGCTGTACTGGCTCGAGAACGTGGTCGTTGGCGGTTTCAACGTCGCCAAAATGCTGCTCGCACAGCCCAGCGAGCCGGTTTCCTGGTTGGGCAAGTTGTTTCTGATCCCCTTTTTCATCGTGCATTTCGGCGGCTTCACATACGTACATGGTGTGCTGGTGGTCGCGTTCTTCGGTCCGAAAGGCGCCCAACCCTTCGATCTTTTGACTGCCGTGCCCGCCGCGATCCGCGCCAATCACCTGGGCTGGGGGCTCCTGAGCCTCACCGCGAGTCACGGACTCTCCTTCTACTGGAATTATCTCCAGAACGGCGAGTTTCAGCGTGCGTCGCTCAATACGCTCATGGGGCAGCCGTACGGCCGGATCGTTGTGCTGCACCTGACGGTGTTGTTCGGCGGGTGGATCGTGATACTGCTTGGCTCACCAGTCCCGGCCCTGATCATTCTGATCGCGTTCAAGACCGCAGCCGACTGGCGCGCGCACAAGGCGGAGCGGAGAAAGTTTGCGACTCAACGTCCTTGACGACTGCGGCGATTCCACCGTGACGGACCCCCGCACGGCGTCGCGGGTATCCGCTAAGTCCTGCCATGAACCGCCGCACGTTCTTGACGAGCACTGCGAGCGCCGCCGGCGCCATCGCGCTCGGCTGCCGGCACGCCGGCCCCGATTCGCCGTCCATCACATCCTCACTCGTCGCACGGCCCGACCCCGCCTCGACCGGGATCGAGCATGTCGTCGTCTTCATGATGGAGAACCGCTCGTTCGACCACCTCCTCGGCTGGCTGCCCAGTGCCGACGGACGGCAGGCGGGGCAGACCTACCTCGATGCCGCGGGCGTCCCGCACTCGACATTTCCTCTCGCGCCAGACTTCCAGGGCTGTGCTTATAAGGATCCTGATCACTCCTATGCCGGCGGACGGGTGGAATACGACGGCGGAGCGTGTGACGGGTGGCTGCGCGTCAATGACGTGTTCTCGATCGGTTACTACCGCCAAGAGGATCTCGGTTTCCTCGGTCACGCCGTCTTCGACTGGACCTCCTTTGACCGATACTTCTGCGCGATCCTCGGACCGACGTTCCCCAACCGCATTTACCAGCACGCGGGCCAGACGGATCGGATCGCAAACACCCCGCAATTGTCGCAGCTCCCGACGATCTGGGACCGCCTCGCCGCGCAGGGACTGGACGGTCGCTACTATTTCACTGATGTCCCGTTCCTCGGGTTGTGGGGCCATAAGTACCTGCCGATCAGCCGTCCGATCGGCGCTTTCTTCCTTGACTGCGCAGCAGGGACGCTGCCGCACGTCGCGTTCGTCGACGGAAGTTTCCTCCAGGAGCTGACCGGGACCGGGGCGGACGACCATCCGCATGGTGATGTGCGCAGGGGCGAAGCGATGATGAACCGCATCTATGCGGCGGTGACAAGCAGCCCCGCGTGGAGCCGGACGGTGCTCGTCATCAACTTCGATGAGTGGGGCGGATTCTTCGACCACGTCGAACCGCCCGTGGCGCCCATTCCGCCAGCCGACCTCGCCGCCGGCAACGCGGACGGCCGGCTCGGCTTTCGCACGCCCACCCTGCTGATCTCACCATTCGCGCGGCGCGGGCAAACGTCGCACGTCGTGTACGACCACACGTCCGTGCTGCGAATGATCGAGTGGCGTTGGGGTTTGGACCCGCTCACCGTCCGCGACGCAACGGCGAACAACCTGGCTGATGAATTGGACTTCACCCAGCCCGATCCCACGCCAGGGCCCGTCTACACCGTCCCCGACGTCATCGGCAAGTTTTGCCCAATCGACCCGAGGGAGATCGTCACGGCCACCGCGCCGAGTCTCGGAGCACGTGCCTACTGGAGGACGCTGCGCGACGTCGCGCGGCGGCATGGGTGGAGGGTCTGAGGGATCCCAGATCGCCGCTTGACTTTTCCGGTCCAACTGGAGATTGTTGTGGCGAGCGAACAAGCCAGACCGAGAGAGGACCTGGGACAGCGTCTCAGGTCCGTTTTCGTTTAGGCCCCGCTCACCGGCGCCGGAATCACAGTTCGCGGCGCACCGCATGGTGACGACGCGCGACGCCGGGAACAGTTTTTAGCACAGGAGTTTCATCAGATGGCACGTATCACCGGTACCGTGAAGTGGTTCAACGATGCGAAGGGGTTCGGCTTCATCACGCCCGAGAACGGCGAGAAGGACTGCTTCGTGCATCACACCGCAATTCAGGAACAGGGCTTCAAGTCCCTGACCGAAGGCCAGCGAGTCGAGTTCGAAGTCGTGCAGGGCCAAAAGGGCCCGGCGGCGCAGAACGTCGTCAAGCTCTAACCACCGCGGTACGCAGTAGGACACGGCGCTCTCCAACGAGGGCGCCGTTGTTTTTTTATGCTAATCTAGAGGATGAGTTTCCCGGCAGTCGACGAGAGAGTCTCCGAGGACCAAGATGACCCCAACTAATCCGTCGAACCCCCTCTCGCGCCGCGAATTCGCGGAGCTCGCCTCCCTGGCCGTCGCTGGCATCGTGCTGCCCGGCACCGAACGAGCTCAGCCACGTCCGCCTCAGGCGTTCGCGCTCGAGGAAACCACGATCGCCCAACTCCAGGACGGCATGAAAGCCGGACGCCTCACGGCGCGCGGCGTCACCCAGGCGTACTTGGACCGGATCGCCGCGCTCGACCGCCAGGGGCCCACGCTGCGCGCGGTCCTCGAGACGAATCCTGACGCGCTCGCGACCGCGGACGCGCTGGACGGCGAGCGGCGCCGCGGCAAGGTGCGTGGTCCGCTCCACGGCATCCCGGTCATCGTCAAGGACAACATGGAGACGCACGACAAGATGCAGACGACCGCGGGCTCCCTCGCCCTGGAGGGCAACGTCGCGGCGCGCGATGCGTCCATCGTCGAAAGATTGCGCGCCGCGGGCGCCGTGATTCTGGCCAAAGCGAATCTCTCGGAGTGGGCCAACTTCCGGTCCAGTCGCTCGTCGAGCGGCTGGAGCGGCCGCGGTCGCCAGTGCCGGAACCCCTACGTGCTAGATCGCACGCCGTCGGGATCGAGCTCCGGGTCGGCGGTGTCGGTGAGCGCCAATCTGTGCACGGTCGCGGTGGGCACCGAAACGGACGGCTCGATCATCAGCCCGGCGAACACCTGCGGCATCGTCGGCATGAAACCGACCGTGGGCCTGGTGAGCCGCGCGGGGATCATCCCGATCGCCCACAGCCAGGACACCGCGGGACCGATGGCGCGCACCGTGGCCGACGCCGCCGCGCTGCTTACGGCGCTGGCCGGCGTGGACCCGCGCGATCCAGCGACGGCAGACGCCCAAGCCCATGTCGCGAAGGACTACACCGCGTTTCTCGACGCGAGCGGATTGAAGGGGGCGCGCATCGGTGTCCAGGCGCGCATCGGCAACAATCCGATCGTGGACACGGTGCTGGAGCAGGCGATCGCGGTACTCAAGACCCAGGGCGCCGAGGTCGTGGACCCCGCCCCCATCGAAACGGCCGGCCAGCTGGGCACGAACGAGCGCGACGTCCTGCAATACGAATTCAAGACGGATCTGAACGCTTATCTCGCCACGATGCCCGTCACCGTAAAGCCGCGCACCCTCGCTGACCTAATCGCGTTCAACGCGGCAAACGAGGACCGCGAGATGCCCTACTTCGGGCAGGAGACGTTCGTCGCCGCGCAGGCCCGGGGGCCGCTCACCGAGCAGGCCTACCTCGACGCGCGCGGCAAGTGCATCGAGCTGACCCGCACCAAGGGCATCGACGCGACGATGGACAAGTACAAGCTCGACGCGATGCTCGGGCCCTCGGGCGGCATCGCGTCACTCGTCGACCTCGCGGGGGGCGGGGGGGGTGGGGGCGGCGCCGGCAGCTCGCAGTTCCCCGCGGTCTCGGGATACCCGCACATCACGGTACCGGCGGGTTTCCACTTTGGCCTGCCGCTCGGCGTCTCGTTCTATGGGCGCGCCTGGAGCGAGCCGGTGTTGCTGCGGGTGGCGTACGCGTTCGAGCAGGCGACCAAGGCACGCCGGGCGCCCGGCTTCACGCCGACGCTGGCCTTGAGCTAGCGCACTCGCGCCACCTCGTACAGGTACTCGACGTACGAGCGCGTGCCGCCATCGATGCCCTGCACTTTGGGATTCGTGGACTCGATGACGTAGTACTCATCCGGGGCGTGGGCGCCGCTCCCGTGGCCGAGGCCGAAGTGTCCGGCCGCGAGCTTCAACGGCTCACCGGTGAAGACATAGCCGGGCCAGGAGCCCGCGTTGCGCGGCAGCAGAATCGGCTCGATCCGCGAGCGACGGTACACCGCTTCCTGCGCTCGAATCACCATCGCGTCGCGCGCCGTGCTCGTGGGATCGTAGCCGCCCGTCATGTTGACCTCGATATCACCGAAGCCACCTTTGACGAGATGCGCCTTGAGCGTGGCGAGCGCGTCGGCGGCCGTCATGTCCGGGACGAGCCGCAAGTCGAGCTTCGCGACGGCGCGATGCGGCAGAATCGTCTTGCCGCCGGGACCGGTGTAGCCACCGACAAGTCCCTCGATGTTGACGGTGGGGCGCGACATCAGCATTTCGAGCGCCTCCGTCCAGCTCGCATCGTGGACCCAGTGCTGCACGCCGAGGAGCTGCTTTGCGGCGTTCTCGTCCAGGCGGGCGGCGGCGGCGGCGATCATCGCCTTTTCGTCCGCGGAGAGCGGCCGAGCCTTGTCGGCGAAGTTGTCGATCGCGGGATCGTTGCCGTCGGGTGACACCAGCGTCGCAAGTGCCTGCACCAGGTGCCACGCGGGGCTGTCGACTCTGGCCTTATTGCTCGAGTGAATGTCGGCGCGCGGACCGCGTCCCCAGCGCTCGCCGCTCGACACGAGCTCGCATTCGATCACGCCCTTGGCGCCGAGGGTGATCGTGACCTGGCCGTCCAGGCCCTGGGCGGCAGATGGCATGAAGATGCCGACGCCGGGCTTCAGCGCCGCGAGCACTTCTGGCCGCCGCACGATCTGCGGGAAGTGCGGCGAGCCGATCTCCTCTTCGCCTTCGGCGACGAGCACGAGGTTCACCGGGAACTTGCGGCCGGCGCCGCGAATCGCGTGCAGCGCGGCGAGGAATGTGGCCTCGGGGCCCTTCTGGTTCACCGCGCCGCGCCCCATCACGACCTTGCCCAACCCTGGTTTGTCCACGAGCGCCGCGTCCCACGGCGGCGATGACCATTCCGCCGGGTCGACCTGTTTGACGTCGTACATGAAGTAGATACCCAGCGTCTTCGGCGCGCCCGCGTCGAGCGTCGCGAAGATGCCCGGCTGGCCGTCGCTGGGGATTTTCGTGACCTGCTGGAAGCCTGCGTCGCGCAGCAGCCGCATCGTCAGCTCGCAGCCTTCATTCATACCGCGGTTTTCGGCCGCGATCGACGGCTGGCGCATCCATTCCTGGAGCCGTTGCACCGATTCGTCGTGGCGGCGTTCGATCTGCGCGAAGATGGGGGCGAGCTCGGACTGTTGGGTTCGCACGAAGGGCGGCAGGGTGAGGGCGGCGGCGGCGGCCGTTGCATCCTGGAGAAAGGCTCGACGATCGATCATGGCAACCTCAGGCGCGAGTCAGGTTGGGGATTAGGCCGAGTGCCGCGTTCAGGCAGCGAACGAACGGCAACATGAGCCGGAAGTCTTTCTCGAGACCATCGGCCAGACGGGGCGACAGCACTTCCCGGTCGCTCAGCTGTCGGCCGATCGTAAAGGATTGATAGCGCAGCCACCGCGCGGCCGGATGCGCTTCGCTGAACCCTCGCGGCATCCGTTTCAGCATTGCTTCGTCATCGAGGGCGCCGAACCGGCGGCGCGCCGCCGGACGTTCGACGATTCGCCCGAACCGTTTGGGATCGTCGGCGATCGCGTCGCGGATCTTGTCCAACGCCGGACGCGGCGGCATCCAGATCCCGGCCCCGACGAATGATTTCTTAGGCTCGAGATGGAAGTACAATCCGGCGCTGCCCGCTTCGGCGTCGCCGCCCACCCGATGATCGGCCGCGTTGTGTCGGAACCAGCACGCCGCGTGCGTCTTGTACGGCGACTTGTCCTGCGAGAAGCGGATATCGCGATGGATCCGGAACATCGACCGCTTCGGGTCTCCCGTCAGCTCGGCTGCAAAGCGGGCGAACCGGACGTCCATCTCCTCGATCAGGGCGCGCATCGGCGCGCGGATGTGCGCCTCGTAATCGTCACGGTGCCCCTCGAACCACGGCTTCTTGTTGTTGTGGGCGAGGTCTCGCAGAAAGTGCAGCGAGCGTGTGGTGAACGGCATGGTAATCGGAAACGTTAGCGTGCTGGTGCCACGTCGTACAGCCAGGGCCACGATCGCCTCCTTACAAATCTCTTACGTCGACGAACCGCTGCGACGCTGGCCGATATGTACGGGGCGACTAGCGCGTCGCGCGCACTTGACACAGAATCCACGCCGTGAATTTGCTCGCTGTGGTTCCTTTCATTGGAGGTGTCCCATGCAGGTTCGACCCTATGTGCTGTTGATTGCGTGCGCCGTTCTGCCCCGGGCGCTCGCCGCCCAAGCGACGAAGGCGCCTGCTCCCCCCGCCCCTCCGGCCGCGTCTGCTGCGACGTCGACGAGTCCCGTTGCGGACGCGCTGCGCCAGGCGCAGCAGCGGTATTCGCGCATTCTGATTGCTGCCGCCGAGGCGATGCCGGCGGACAAGTACACCTATCGGCCCACACCGGCGCAGATGAGCTTCGCGCAGATCCAGGTCCACCTTGCTAACGAAGGCAACGACCTCCTGTGCAGCAAGACCGCGGGCGTCGCGGCGCCGCAGCGTACGGCGGCGGATAGCACGCTCAGCAAGGAACAGCTCGTCGCGCGGCTCAAGGAGACGTTTACGTTCTGCGAGACGGCGTTCGCGCATCTCGACGATTCAAAGTTGAATGAGCCGATTCAGCTGTTCGGCCCGAATCCCTTCTCCCGTGCGGCCGCGATCTTGATCACCGTGGGCGACTGGGCGGATCACTACAGCCAGGAAGCCAACTACCTGCGGCTGAACGGCGTCCTACCGCCCACGGCGCAGCGCCGCAGCATGTAGCCCTTACCCCCTTTATCCCCCTCTCCATTGTGGAGAGGGGGCGAGAGGTCGGCCGTCGATGGAAGTCATTGTTCAGCGAGACTATGCGGCGATGAGCAAGGTCGCCGCACAGATCGTCGCGGAATTGCTCAACACCAAGCCGAACGCCGTGCTGGGCATGGCGACGGGCTCCACGCCGTTGGGTCTCTACCAGGAGCTCGTTCGCCTGCACCAGAAGGAGCAGCTCGACTTCTCCCGCGTGACGACGTTCAATCTCGACGAATACGTCGGCCTCCCCGTGAATCACCCGCAGAGCTATCACTATTTCATGCACGAGCATTTTTTTCGGCATGTGAACATCCCGCCGCACAACATCAACATTCCGTCCGGAACGACCAGCAACTATCCTGCCTTTTGCGCGTGGTACGAGAAGCGCATCGCGGACTGCGGCGGGATCGACCTGCAGATCCTCGGCATCGGTACCGACGGGCACATCGCGTTCAACGAGCCGACCAGCTCACTCAGCTCGCGCACTCGCCTCAAGACGCTCTCCAAGCAGACGATCGATGACAACGCCCGATTCTTCGACCGCCGCGAGGATGTGCCCGTGTACGCCATCACCATGGGGGTCGGCACGATTCTCGACGCGCGCAAGCTGGTACTCGTGGCGGGCGGCAAGAGCAAGGCAAAGGCGATCGCGCAGGCGGTCGAAGGACCGGTGACCAGCATGGTGACGGCCAGTGCGCTGCAGCTGCACCGCGACGCGATCGTGATCGTGGACGCGGAAGCGGCCGCCGGGCTGACGATGCGCGACTACTACGAATTCATCTACGCCGCTAAGCCGGCGGCCCCGAGGGCGTAGCGACTACTTGGGCGCTGGCGGCGTGACCCCCGCGACGGATGTGCCACCACCAGCGCCCGGGGCCGGCTTTCCCGCGCGACAGCACTTCCTGGCCTGTGCTCTCGTCTGCCCACACCTGCCAGTCGCCCGATCCTTCCAACCGCACTTTGGGAGCCTCGCGGGATGGTCGTCCAAGGCTTAGGTTGATCGTCCCGTCGATCGGAGATCGAACCTCGTGGTCACGCAGCGCGTATGGCGAGCTTTGCTCGCAGCAGGAGTCCTCGTCGTTCCAGCGTTGAACGCCCAAAATGCTCCATCGCCCGATCCTCGCGTCGGCCTGCGCGCCGGCTGGTGGGATGCCGCTCAGGCCGCCTGGAACCTCCGGCTGGTGTCGACGAGCCGGCCGGCACCGGAATTCGTTCCCGCGACGGCGGGCGACTTCGATTACATGAACTCGGATCTCGCGTTCAAGGGCCACTACGTGATTCAGGGCAACTTCCGCGGCTTCTCGGTGTGGGACGTGGCCGACCCCGCGCACCCGACGCTGGTACACGCCGAGACGTGCCCAGAGCAGCAGAACGACGTGTCCGTCTACAAGAACCTGCTGTTCCTGTCAGGTGAGTCCGGAAACGGCCGCGTGGACTGCGGCACACAGGGGGTCAGCGAGCATGCCAGCCCGCAGCGCTTCCGCGGCGTGCGCGTCATCGACATCAGCGATTTCAACCATCCGCGCATCCTGACCAACGTCCAGACCTGTCGGGGCTCGCATACCCATACGCTCGTCACCGATCCGAAGGACACGACCGTCGTCTACATCTATGTCTCAGGCCAGGCCCCGGTGCGTCCGGCCGAGGAGCTCGCGGGGTGCTCATCCGCCCTGCCCGCCCAGGACACGTCCTCGGCACGGTTTCGGATCGACATCATCCGCGTGCCGCTCGCTCATCCCGAGTCGGCCAGCGTCGTGAGCCGGCCGCGGATCTTCGAGGCATTGGTTGCTCCCCCGAGTCACGGTCCTTCGGCTGGAGACTCCGCAGCCGCCGCACGCGAAGCGGATTCCGCGCGAGCGAAGGGCGCGTACGTCGTCACGATGGGGGGGGAGCCCATGGCCATCCCCCCGCGCTACATCGACGCCATGCTCGACAGCATCGTGAAGAGCCGGGGCGGGACCGGTGCACCCACGGCGGCGGATAGCACCGCGCTCCGCGGCGCAATCCAGGGAATCGTCGATGCGATGTTCAAGCCGGCACTGGGTCCCAATGGCCTGCCCCTTGGGCCCGATCAGTGCCACGACATCACCGTCTATCCCGAGGTCGGCCTGGCGGGCGGTGCGTGCGCGGGCTACGGCTTGCTGCTCGACCTGAGCGACCCCGCCCACCCCGTTCGTGTCGCGGCCGCCTCCGATTCGAACTTCGCCTACTGGCACTCGGCAACGTTCAACAATGACGCCGCCACCGTGCTGTTCACCGACGAGTGGGGCGGCGGCGTGGCGCCGCGCTGCCGCGTCACTGACAAGCCGCAATGGGGCGCCGACGCGATCTTCGCGGTGGCGAACCGGGGGCTCGCGTTCAAGGGCTATTACAAGCTGCCGGCCCCGCAGACCTCCACCGAGAATTGCGTGGCGCACAACGGCAACCTGATTCCCGTCCCCGGCCGCGACATCATGGTGCAAGGCTGGTATCAGGGCGGCGTCTCCGTGTTCGACTTTACCGATCCCGCCCATCCGACGGAGATCGCCTTCTTCGATCGCGGTCCCATGGACTCGACCAAGCTCGAGATGGCGGGCAGCTGGGGGGCCTATTGGTACAACGGCTACATCTACAGCTCGGAGATCGCGCGCGGGCTCGACGTGCTCGAACTGCAGCCGAACGCGATGCTCACGCAAAACGAGCTCGACGCCGCAAAGCTGGTGAAAGTCGCGTCTCACAACCCGCAGGATCAGCAGCGGTTGACATGGCCGGCGAGCTTCGTGGTGGCGCGGGCGTATCTCGATCAGCTGGAGCGCTCGCGCGGCCTGTCGGCCGATCGGATCAGCGCCGCGCGCACCATGCTCGCCAGTGCGGAACGGACGACGAGCCGCGCCGCGCTGGTGTCGCTCGCCGCCGCATTTGACCGGGATGCAGCGAGCTCCCGAGACGCGGTGCGGGTGCGTGCCCTGGCAGGGGTCGTGCGAGCGCTCGCCAAGTAGCAGTTCGGAACGCTCGTCGACCGAGTACGGCGAGCCGTTTTGACCTCGGCTCGCCGTTCGCGTTTCGCCCACCTGAAACAACCATTTTTCAAGTTCCGTCATCCAACCAGGAAACCACCCCGGAAAACCTATGCTGTGTGCGTTACCGCTCCTCGCAGCCGTCACGCTTGTCGGGCAGTCAACCGACGGATCTCGCACCGCGGACCCGCCGTCCGCGGCTCCCAGGAGCGTCACCGCAACCCGCGCCGCGCAACCGCCGACGATCGACGGGCGCGACGACGACGCCGTCTGGCGCCTGGCGAAGCCGATCACCGAATTCCAGGAATGGCGGCCGAGCGAGGGCCTCGCTCCGAAGCTGCCGACGGAAGCCAAAGTCGCGTATGACGCCGGAAACCTCTATGTCTTCGTTCGCTGCTTTGATCCGCACCCTGACAGCATCATCACCGTCCTCGCCCGCCGCGATTACTTCACGCCGTCCGACATGGTCTGGCTGTTCCTCGACTCCTATCACGACCGCCGCACCGGCTTCGAGTTCGGCGTCAACCCGTCCGGCGTGAAGCTCGACGCGCAGATCTACAATGACGGCAACGAGGACTTCGCCTGGGACGCGGTGTGGGATGTCGCGACGCGCATCGACTCGCTCGGCTGGACGGCGGAGTTCCGGATCCCGCTCTCGCAGCTGCCGTACGGGCGCCAGCGGATCCAGACGTTCGGCTTCACGGTCGACCGCGATCTCTACCGCTACTCGCAGCGCGTCAGCTGGCCGCTCTTCCGGCAGTCGCAGGCGGGGTTCGTCTCACAGTTCGGCGAGATCGATGGGTTGGAGGGGCTCGAGGCGCCACGCCGGCTCGAGGCGGCGCCGTATCTCGTGACCAAGAACGTCTCCCAGATCAGCGCCAATACCCTCGGGCGCACCCAGGACGTGACCGTCGGCGGGGACCTCAAGTATCTCGTCGCCTCGAACCTGAAGCTCGACGCGACGATCAATCCGGACTTCGGCCAGGTCGAGGCCGACCCCGGCGTCCTCAACCTCTCGGCGTTCGAGACGTTCTTCCAGGAGAAGCGCCCCTTCTTCGTGCAGGGCGCGGGGACCTTCCAGGTCAACGTCAATTGCACCGCGGTGAACGACTGCAGCACCGGTGAAGGACTGGTGTACTCGCGGCGCATCGGACGCGCGCCGGAGCTGGCCGGTGCCTACTCGGACACCACATCGCCGGCGTTCACCACCATCCTCGGCGCCGCGAAGCTCACCGGCCGTTTGCCGAGCGGCCTCGCGATCGGCGCGCTCGATGCCGTGACTCAACATGTCACCGGTGCGGGCGGGGCGACCATCGAACCCACCACCAACTACGGGGTGTTGCGACTGCGACAGGATCTCCGCAAGGGCGAGTCGACCGTGGGCGCCATCATTACTTCGGTGGATCGGAACAACGACTCCTGGAGCGCACCGTACCTGCATTCCAGCGCCTATGTCGGGGCGATGGATTTCCGGCACCGCTTCCCCGGCGGCCGCTACGAGCTCTCCGGGTCGATCGATTTCAGCAGAGTCGCGGGGAGCGCGCAGGCGATCGCCGCGACGCAGCGGGACGCCACCCACTATTACCAGCGTCCCGACGCGCTGCGGTTCGACTCGACGCGCACGTCGCTCACCGGCGATGCGGAGATGCTGCAGTTCGGCAAAGTGGGCGGCGCGCATCTGCTGTTCCAGTCGAATCTCGAGCACCGCTCCCCGGGGTTCGAGATCAACGATCTCGGCTACCTGCAGCGCGCCGATCAGATCGCGTGGAGCACGTGGGCGGGATACTTCGATCGCCACACCCGCAAGCTGTACCAGCGGTTCCAGTGGAATTTCAACTGGTGGCAGTATTGGACAACCGCGGGGCTCCCCGAGGAGCGCGCCTTCAATACCAACACGCATACGACGTTCCTCAACACCTGGTCGCTCCATTTTGGCGGAACGATCGGACAGCTCGGGACGACCTATTGTTACTCATGCGCACGAGGGGGCCCGGCGGTGCGCCAGGATTCCTACCTCGCCCCCTGGCTGGGCATCAACGGCGACGACCGCAAGATGATCGTCCCCTACCTCTGGTTTAACTGGTTCCGTGCCGACGGCGGGCGCTCGCGCAACTTCAGCTTCGGGCCGGAGATCGACTTCAAGATCGCGTCGCGCGTGACCGCGGCGCTGTCGCCGAGTTACTCGCGCAGAACCAACGACATTCAGTCGCTGGGCTCCGCGACCGACACGACCAACGTCAGGCATTACCTGTTTGGGCACCTCGAGCAGAAACAGCTCGCCCTGACGATGCGCGTCACGTATCCGTTCACCGCAAGCATGTCGCTGCAGGTGTACGCGCAGCCGTTCGTTTCGAAGGGCACGTTCAGCAACGTGCGCGAGCTGTCGGCGAACCCGCGCGCGGCCGACTACGCCAGCCGGTATCAGGCCTACGGCGATACGTCATTCACGAACAACATCGGGGGATTCAACTTCAAGCAGTTCCGCTCCAACGTCGTGTTCCGCTGGGAGTATCGGCCCGGATCGACGCTGTTCGTCGTCTGGAGTCAGGGTCGTCAGGGATCGACGGGGAGCGAGGGGGCGCGCAGCTTCAACGGCGACTTGAACGATCTGTTCAACTTGCCCCCGAACAACAGCTTCCTGGTGAAACTGTCGTATTGGATCAACCGCTAGCGCGGAGCCGCGGCCGAATCCGCCTGCTGCAGCAGTTGTTCGAACTCCCGCAGCTCGGCGAGGCCCAGGTCGGACACCGCCCAATACGTGTAGTCCGGCGTGGCCCAGTGCAACACGTGATATCCTTGTCGCGTCTCCGTCGCAGCGCCCGCGGCACCGCGATCGCTCGGCCATAACAGCACGTTGATGAGGTGCTGGCGCCGGCCGTAGACGAGCGCGCCGACGGGCCGTCCGCCAACGTACTCGAGGCGGCCGCCCAACAATGGATAGCCACGGCCGGCGAAATCGTACACCGGCGGCGAATAGTCCAGCTTGCCGTTGAACCAGGGCTTCACAGTGTGCTGGTCCGACGACTGCACGTCCGTCAGATGCCCGGGCATCAGCGATCGGACGTGGCTCGTGAACACTTCGTCGGCGATTGTCTCTCCCCCACCACGCTGACGTCCTAACCGCCAACCGCCGAACGCGACCACGGCGAGTGAGGCGGCGACCGCCAGGGAGCGCCACAACACCGGCATCCTGGCGCGGCGTTGGAGGCTCCGCACGCGCCGCCGCAGTGTGTCGGGTGCGCGCAACGCCGGAATGCGAGCCTTGATCGCCGAGCGCAGCGCCAGCCGGCTGTCGAGGAAGCGCGTGCATTCCGGGCAGTGCGCCAGATGCGACTCGAGCTCGCGCCGCTCTGCGTCGGCAAGCTCACCGTCGAGATACGCGTCCAGCTGGGGTTCGAGATTCGGATGCGTCATGTCAACGCCTCTTGCAAGCGTTTGCGGGCTCGGGAGAGCCGCGACATCACCGTGCCGACGGGCACGCCCGTGACGTCGCTGATTTCCTTGTAGGACAATCCTTCGAGCTCCCGCAACACGATCACCTCGCGGAATTCGAGCGGCAACGCGTCGATAGCCTGCCGGAGATCCACCGCTGCCGCAGGATCGGCCGCCGTGCCGGCGTCGCTATGCAGCTCCTCGTTGAACTGGGTGACAAGCCCGTCCCCCTGCTGCCGGTGTCGCCAGGTGTACGCCGTGTTCCGCACGATCGCGAGAAACCACGCGCGACCATCGGGTCCGGTCGTTCCGCGAAACCCGCCGAAATACTTGAGTGCGCGCAGCGCCGCGTCCTGCACGACGTCCTGCGCGTCCGCGTCATTGCGCGTCAAGTAGCGCGCCAATGTGTACGCGGCATCGAGGTGCGGTAACACGACCGCTGCGAACTCCAAGTCGACTCCTTCCAGTGATGACTCAAGACTCGCTCGAATTATTCCCGGGAATAAGAACGCAGCCGGGCGAGTCTTTGCTCCGACGCTTGTCAGTCTCTTTCACGCTCGACGGAGGAACGCAAAATGAAACGGATCATGCTCCTGCTGGCACTCCTGCCCGGACCACGCGAACCGGCCCAGGTCAACGTCCGCCTTTCCGAATGGAAGGTCGAACTGTCGCAGCAGAACATCGCGGAGGGACCGGTGACGTTCGTCGTCACCAACAGCGGGCAGATCCCGCACGCGATCGAAGTCGAGGGGCAAGGGATCGAGAAGGAGATCGAGACGATCCAGCCCGGCGCCACCGGCACGCTCACCCTGACACTCAAGCGCGGCCGCTACGAGGTGTACTGTCCGGTCGGTGAAGGCTCGCACAAGAAGCTGGGTATGGAAGCGCGCCTGACCGTAGGAAGCGTCAGGACCTCCGAATCCACCGGCTACGACGGCTCCGCGATGGGGGACGCGCCGGCGGTTCAGGCGATCAGCGTCACGGGCGGCGGGCCCGTGGTGCAGATCCTCCCCGGCCCGTTCCCCTTCCCCGACAGCGCCGCGCCGATCCTGCAGGCGTTCGGGGACGAGCGTGAGGGGCTCGAGTCGCAGGTCAAGAACGGCCCGTACTCGAACAATGTGGGCAGGATCTCGGGAACGTTTCGCTTCACGGCGTGGGATAAAGGCGCCACGCGCGACTCAGTCGACGGCATCGCCGAGTTCACGACGCAGGACGGGGCGCGCTGGAGGCTGGTGCTGGATCGCGTGCAGACGAAGGACGTTCCGCATCACCCGCGCTTCGGTGGTGTGATCCTCGGCCTCTTTTACCATGGTGTGACGCAGGTGCATACGCCGCTCGTGCCGACGATCAACAGTGCAGTCGCGCTCTGGGCGTTCGGGCATCTCTACCGGAAGGGCACCCTAGTGACGGACAACGCCATGGTCCACGTGATGCTTTTGTCGCGCACGCGGCGGGACGGCGATTTCGCGCTCGCGTGCTGGGACTGCTCGAGAAATAAGATCGAAGAGCTCCAGCTCCAGATCCTGCCCGGTCCGGGCGAGCCGAAGTTCGACGCCCCGGGCGGGTTTCTCTTCGTCAACTGGGAACAGTCCAGCTCTCGCAAGCCGACAAGCTAAAAGGGGGGGCGAGGGGCGGGGGGCGGGGGGCGGGGGGCGGGGGGCCGCGCGGGGGGGGGGGCGGGGGCGCGGCAACCCTGCGCCATGGCCTACAAGTCGTTGTGAGACTTGCTGCAAGGCGGCAACTATTGAGACCGGCGTGCGGAAAGTGAATGTTGCTGCCGTGAATATTTGGGAAAAGACCACTCGATCGCTGCGCACGCTGCGCCTCGACACTATGCGGGGCAAGTTTGTCGCGTTCGCGGTACTGGCGACGCTGTTCACCACGCTCGTCATGACGGTGATGTTGTACGGACGGAATCGCCGCTCGCTGAGCGATCGCGTCGGGCAGGAGCTCCGCACGCTGAGCTCGGACATGGCGCGCGAGGTGGACGTCTGGCTCGACCAGCGGGTCTACGATTTGCGCCTGCGCGCGAGCCCCTACGTCGTCTCGGATAATCTGGCGAGAGCCTCCGGCCGCAATGCGGCCCAGTCACTCAACCGACTCCGCGACTACCTCAATTCCGTCCGTCAGAACCTTCCAGCTCACGAAGGACTGGCCATCATCGGTCGCGACGGACAGGTCCTCACGAGCAGTGGCAGCCGGACGGGCTTCCGCTTGACGCCCGACCGCCTGAACAACCTGCGGACCCGCGATGCCCTGGTGGGCGAGCCCTTCTGGGACGCAACCATCGGCAAAGCGGCGATCGTCCTCGCCGTACCGATTCGTCAGGATGACGGCCTCTTCCTGGGCGCGTTGGGCGCCAAAATCAATTTGGACAGCCTCAGTGACATGTTGGGGCAACTGTCGCCCGACCGCTCGCGCGACCTCTACCTGATTACCGAGCAGGGGCGCGTCATCATCAGCTCCGCGGGCAGCCCCGCGGATGTGATGAAGACGACCCTGCCTGAGACGACCACCAGAGAGCTTAGCGAGCGAGAGGGCCAGACGATCGTGCAGTCACGACCGAAGGGACGTGAGGTCGTGGCGGTACTGCGGCGAATTCCCCAACTGCACTGGGCGGCCGTGGCCGAAACGCCGCGTGCCGAAACCGCGCGTGAGGCTGGGGTGCTGCGGTTCCGGACGGTGCTCCTGCTCTCGACGCTGATCCTGGGCGTTGGACTCCTCGCGTACATGGTCGGTCTGTTCGTCACCCGCCCGCTCGAGCGGCTCACCGAAGCGGCGGCGCGCGTAGCGGCCGGTGACCTGTCGGTCGAGCTGCCCGCGGGCGGCGGCGGCGAGGTCGGGTACCTGACGCGGGCGTTCAGTACCCTGGTGTCGCGTTTGCGAGAAAAAGAGGCGCACGGGGAGTTGGAGAAACTCTCGCTCACCGATTCCCTGACCGGGCTGTACAACCGCCGGCATCTCATGGGCACGCTCGCCAGCGAGGTGCAGCGGTCGCGCCGCCTGCGGCGCGCGTTCGCGGTCTTGCTGGCGGATGTCGACCGGTTCAAGCAGTACAACGACACGCACGGGCACCTCGCCGGTGACTCGGCACTCGTGAAGATCGCGGAGGTCTTCCGCAAGACGACCCGGCAGGTGGACTGTGTGGCGCGCTACGGCGGCGAGGAATTCGTGGTGATGCTGCTCGAGGCAAACACGGAGACGGCCACCCTCGTCGCCGAGCGCATTCGCGGGCGTGTGGCCGAGCAGGACCTCGGCGAAGGGAAGCTCACGCTCAGCATCGGCGTCGCGGAGTACCCGGACGGCGGCGATACGCCGGAGGAGCTGATCGCGACCGCGGACGCGGCGATGTACAAGGCGAAGAATGCGGGTCGTAATCAGGTGGTGGTTGCCGGGATCGAGCAGCGACCGCAGGAGACGATCGAGCAGCGCCCGCAAGAGAAGAAGCCGCCCCGGCGCAAGCGAGAAGCGTAAAGGCACTTCACGACGCGGGCTTGTCCACCCGATCGATCGGGGAGTTGGGATGCTCGCCCAGGAACTCGACCCAGGCAGTTTTGGCGCAGGGGTAGTTCTTCGCGGCCTCGGCGAGCTCCATGAACCCGGAGATCGTTTGGTCGAGCCGGTCGGCGAGCTGAGTATTGGCGATCTTGCCCTGCGGGTCGAAGGCCTGATGCGCCTGCGCGAGCGAAAACATGTCCGGATAGACGCGCGCCCCGAGGTGCTCGAGCGGCACGCGCAACGCCCAAAGTCCACGATTGCCGCCCACCATCGACGGTGATGCCGACAGGAGCAGCGCGTGCTTGCCGTTGAAGGGTTGTGGCTTGAAGCGCGACACCCAGTCGATCAGGTTCTTCAACACTCCCGGCATCGAGCCGTTGTACTCGGGTGAGGCAATGACGAACCCGTCGTTCGCCTCCAGCCGGCGACTCAGCTCGCTCGCGCCGGGTGGAAAGCCACCCTGCGTTTGCACGTCCTGATTGTACGAGGGACTGTCAAATGCGCTCATCGCGGCGAGATCTACCGTTCCGCCATGCTGCGCGATGGCGCTCGCCGCCAGCTGCGCAAGCTTCGTGTTGAAGGAACCGGTCCGCAGCGAGGCAGAGAAGACCAGGTAACGGACCGGCTCCTTGGGCATCGCGGGAATATTCCCCATTTTGTAGGAGATGACCACCCTCCTGCTCGTCGACGACGACGATTTCGTGCGCAGCGCGTTGAGCCGGGCGCTCAATCGGACTGGCGGGTTCACGGTGGTTCCCGCCGAGCATGGGCGGCGTGCCCTCGACGTACTGGCCGAGCAGCAGGTGGACGCAATCCTGACCGATCTGGAAATGCCCGTGATGGACGGGCTCACGCTCCTCGCTGAGCTCTTCGAGCAGGAAATCCGGTTGCCGGTGGCGGTGATGACCGGCCGGGCGATTGACGCGCAGCTGCGGCAGCGACTGCTCGCCTACGGCATCGCGGCGATCTTCTCGAAGCCGGTGGACGTCGTGGTGTTGGCGGATGAATTACAGCGGGTGCTCGACCCGAAGGCGGTCGGTCGCATCAGCGGGATCACGCTCTTCGGATTCCTGCAGCTGCTCGAGGTGGAGCGCAAGAGCGGCCTCGTCGTCGTGGCGGCTTCGGAGCATGAGGGCCGCCTCTATTTCGACGACGGGCAGCTCGTCCACGCGCACACCGGTCATCTCGAGGGGCTCGCCGCGGCATACGAGGTTCTGAGCTGGCCGGAGCCGGCGGTGGAGATCTTCTACAAGCGGCGCGCGCGGCAACGGACGGTCGACGCGCCGCTGCAGCACGTGCTCATGGAAGCGGCCCGGCTGCTCGATGAACGTGGGCGCGAAACCGGCCAGCCCATGCCGGCACCCGCACCGGAACGCTCACGCCGCGGCGCGGGGCTGGATGTGCGCGCCGTGCGGATCCTGGACGAGGCCCGGAAGATCGACGGCGCGCTCGGCGCCGCCGTCGTGGACGCCACAACCGGGGTGGTGCTGGCTCAGGTTGGAGAAGAGTCGCCGGCTATGGCCAAAGAGCTGGCCCTGGCGGCATTGCGGGGCACGAACGCCGGGCAGCTCGATGATGAGATCGAGGATATCATGCTGACGTTGGGGAAGCAGTACCACGTGATCCGCTTCCTCGACGGCGGTCACGAGCGCTTCGTGCACCTGGTGCTCGACCGCGAACGCGGGAGTCTTGGTTTGGCACGGCACCAACTCGCCAAGCTTGCGCGGGAGCGGCGCTAGTGCTTTATCTCGACTGGCGCTTCGGGTTGTTCGCGCTTGCTTCCGGCGGCACAACAGGCGCGCTCGCATGCCAACAATCCTTGTGCTGCCACTCTTTGGTTACGGCGCTCAACATCGCATTCGGTTTGGCAGGATCTACGGGCTGGTGGCAATTCGGACAGACCAACGCTTCGCCCTTCGACGACCGCGGCATGGGGAGCTCCCTGTCCTGATCGTATGAAGATGTTCGGACGCGTTTGAGGTAATGTGAGTCTTACCCTACAACCGAGGCCTGGAGCGAGATCATGAAGGCTAAGTCACTGTGGTTGCTGCTATTCCTTATCGGATACGCATCGCAGGTCACCGCACTGACCGCTCAAGCCAGGCCCGCAGGGCGCTCCACGGCGTTGGGGAAGCGCGTTGTCGTCTACACCACGGCCGATAGCACCCCGCTGCGGCTCGCGCCCACCGATACGCTGCTGTTCAAGGCAGCCGAGCCTATCACCGAAGCGCAGATCTATGTCTTCGTCGATCCGCGGCGGACATTTCAAACGATGATCGGGATCGGTGGCGCATTGACCGATGCCGCTGCCGAGACGTTCGCGAAGCTGCCTGCCGCCCGGCAGGAAGACGTGATGACCGCGTATTACAGTCCCGAGCGTGGGATCGGGTACACGCTGGGGCGGACCAACATCAACAGCTGTGACTTCTCGAGCGACATGTATACCTATGTCACCGAGGGCGACACGACGCTGAGCAGCTTCGCCATCGCGCACGATCTCCACTACAAGATCCCGCTCATCAAGCGCGCGATGGCGGCGACCGGCACCCGGGGGGGGCTCAAGCTGTTCGCCAGTCCCTGGAGTCCGCCGGCGTACATGAAGGACAACAACGACATGCTGCACGGCGGGCATTTGCGCGCCGAGTACCGCCAAACCTGGGCCCTCTATTACACGAAGTTCATCGAGAGCTATCGGCGCGCGGGCGTGCCCGTCTGGGGGATCACGATTCAGAACGAGCCGATGGCCACGCAGACGTGGGAGTCATGCATCTACCAGCCCGAGGCCGAACGTGATTTTCTGCGCGACTATCTCGGACCCGTCATGGCGCGGCGCGGGCTCAAGGATGTCAACATCATCGTGTGGGACCACAACCGGGACCTGATCGTGCAGCGGGCGCAGGCGATCTTCGACGACCGCAGGGCGGCGCAGTACGCGTGGGGCATCGGCTTTCACTGGTACGAAGACTGGTCGGGCGGGACGCAGATGTACGACAACGTCGCGCTGGTGAACCGGCTCTACCCTGCCAAGCACATCATCTTCACCGAAGGCACACCGGCGAGTTTTGACTCGACCGCGTACGGACGCTGGAGTCTCGGCGAAGCATACGGGCGCTCGATGATTCACGATTTCAATTCGGGTGCCGAGGGGTGGACCGACTGGAACATCCTGCTCGATGAGAAGGGCGGCCCGAACCATGTCGGCAATTATTGCTTCGCGCCAATCCACGCCGACACGCGGACCGGGACGTTGATCTACACCAACTCGTACTACTACATCGGGCATTTCTCGAAATTCATCCGTCCCGGCGCCAGGCGGATCGCGGTGGCGCCGAGTCGCAGCATGTTCCTCACGACCGGGTTCGTGAATCCGAATGGGAGCGTGGCGATCGTGGTGATGAATCCCACGGGACGCGCGGGCGAGTATCACATTCGCGTCGGGGACGCGGCCGTGACGGTGCGCTCACCCGCGCATTCCATACAGACCGTGACGTTCTAGGCCGCTACTGCGGCGTCTCCAGCGGATGCTTGCTCCGCTCGTAGAACTCAGTCTGCAATCGCAGGCTCTCCTGGTCCGCTTTGACGCCGCGGATCGCCTGCACCACGCCGTTGATCCACGTTTTGGCCTCGAAATCGCCGAGCTCACGGGTCGCGGCGGCACCTTCGCCCGCATAGTGATTCGGGAAGCGCGCGTACCACCAGATGCCGGTGTAGAGGCCGTCCGGGAGCTTCAGGCGCGCCTGATCGGCACCCGATTCCTGTGGCGCGCGATCGAGATGTACGAGGTCGGGTCGGGCGATCATGCTCACGGACGTTTCGCTCTCGCCGGCATGCATATCCGTCGCCGGATTCGTTTTATGCTTCGGCTCACCCGGGCCGCTGCGCGCGATTCCTAGCACGTAGACCACGTAGTCATGCGGGGCCTCGAGCTGCGTCTGCGCGAAAAACGGAAGCAAACTGTTGTTGCCGCCGTGACCGTTCACGATGATGATCTTCTTGCAGCCGTTGCGGGCCATCTCGTCGGTCGTTTCCTGGAGCAGTTGGAGCTGCAGTCCCCTGCTATAGGCCACCGTGCCGGGTTCGTGCTTGGCTTCGAAGATTTGCCCGAAGTAATACTCCGGAAAGACGATGGCGTATTCCTGCTGGGCGGCGTTGAGTGCGACGTAGCGCACGTTGAGCAGATCGTTGCCCAGGGGGAGGTGCGGCCCATGCTTCTCCATGATGCCGAACGGCAGCAGACAGGTGCCTTGCGCCCGGGCGATGCCATCCTTGAAATCGGCCGCCGTCAGCTCCTCCCAATGCACCGAGAGCTTATTTTGCGAGGCGCTGAGTACCTGGATGGCAAGCAGCAATGATGTATACACGTGTCCTCCAAGAGGGCCGTCGAAGGGAGTGTCAAATGGAATACGTCGCAAGAAAGGCGTCAACGATGAGAGGCGCACTTCTCGCCCTGGCGCTGCTGAGCGCGGGGTGCGGCCATGCGGTGAAATCGGGGCCGCCCGAGCCGCAGGCGCCGACCACCCTGAAAGTGCGGAATCAGAACTTCCTCGACACGGACGTATTTGTTCTGCGGGAGGGTCAACGCATCCGGCTGGGGATGGTCGCGGGGCTATCCTCCCAGGCCTTCACGATCCCCGCCGACATCGTCAGAAGCTCGCCGCAACTCCGCTTCGAGCTCCACCCGATCGGCGGACGCGGTAACCCGCGCACGGAGACGATCTCGGTCCAACCCGGTGACGAGGTCGAGCTGACGATCCCACCCTTGTGAGGGACAGAATCGAGATCTCGCCGCTAGCGGCAGCCGATCTTCCCCGACCCACCCTGGCGGTTCACGCCGCCCGTGAAGCTCGATTTCAGACGCCGCAGCGGCGCGCTCGGCGCCACCGGGGACGTGCTTGCGAATGCCGTCCCGATACCGAGGGAGACAACCCATTTCGGAGATCCGGACGTGAGCCCGACGCTTCCGTCCATGGTGACGGCCAGCGCGCCAAATCGCCGCGTTGCCCCGCCCGCCAGGACGCGGCTCAGCGCCTGCGTCGAGTCGGATTGCCCTACGTCGATGCCAAGGGAGACGTCTGCCCGCCAGTTCTGGGAGACGTCATAGCCGCCTCCCAACAGCACCGAGGTCGCGTGCGGCGCGCTCAGGGTTGACTGGCTGGAGAGGCCGCTGAGGCTGCGGCTTGCATCGGCGGACAGGTGGAGCTTGGGATCCGGTGAGGCGGCGACCCCGACATCGAGCCCGACCGACGTTTGGCCGGTGCCGAGTCCACAGGACGCGTTTCCAGTCGGCAGTACCACCGTGAAAGCCGCCGCAATGGCGGGGGTGCCCGCCGCCGGGAATGAATGCAGCGCCGCGGCAGAGAGGGAAAGGTCCCCTAGGCCGTTGCTCGTGACGGCGCGCCCACTGACCGTATCGCTGACGTGCACAATCGAAGGCAGCGCCGAGAGACTCAGCCACGGCGTCGCCTGCAGCATCAGAACGCCGGACAGGGCCTGCTCGGAGCGCCGGTCGGTGAGCTTGGCCGATCCGGCCGTTAGGCCGGCGGACAGCGACGTTTGGGCGCCAAGCGCCGGGCTGCACAGCATTGGCAGTAGCGCAAGCCAACGAGGGGAAAGCCGCATCCTTGGGAGACCCGCCGTCTCGAAACGCGTCACACCAGGGGTTCAGATGTGACTCGTTGCCGCTTGGGCGAGTCCCCTCATCGGACGGCTGCACATCGACCGCCGGCGGTGAACGCGTCGGCTTACTTGGAGGAGTGCTATGAAGCCTATTTCCCATCTCGTCATTGACATCGCCCTGGTGGCGGGCCTCACGCTCGGCGCGACGGGTGTCGCTGCCGCACAACGGAAGGCGCCGCCGGCGACGCGACACACCGCGGTCGCTCATCCATCAAATGAGGCACCCAAGGCGACAAGTCCCGGTAGCTTCCGGGGAATCGCCGCAAAACTCGGCACCACCCCGGACGCACTGGAGAGCGCGTATCAAGCCGCGAAGCAGGCGAACCCCAAGTTGACGCGTGGGAATTTCGTCGCCGCCAACATGCTTGCGCACAACTTGAGCACGAAGAATTCTGCGATCACGACCGATGCGCTTCTGAACGGCTTGAAGAGTGGCAAGAGCATCGGCCAGACGCTCCAGGGCCTGGGTCTCTCGACCAAGGAAGCCGCGGACGCGGAGAAGCAGGCGAAAAAGGATACGAGAGCGGCGGAACGGGCAGGAGAGACGCAGCCGCCAGCGCCGCCGGCGGCCCCCGCAAAACCGTAAGGCACTTCATCACGAGCGACCCCTGAGCGCACTCAGGGGTCGCTTTTTTTCAATCCTGGTGCGTTCAGAGGCGGGACCGATTGCGAGGGGGTTGACCTATGGTCACCGGAAAGAAACCGGTCCGCGCGAGAGCTGCGCCAATGCCTGTCGACCACGTCGTGCTCATCATCAAGGAAAATCATTCGTTCGACAACTACTTCGGGACTTTCTCCGGAGCTGACGGCACTCAGTTACCACACTCCGCCAACCCGCCGCCGCAGGATCCCGACCACCGCCATGGGGCGTGGCTCACGCGCCATACCACCGCGGTGCGTGCGCAATTCACCGAGCAGGACATCCCCGCTTACTTCGCTTATGCGCGGCAGTTCACGCTGTGTGATCACTACTTCACCGATGTCGCGGGACCGTCCACCCCGAATCATCTGATGCTCATCACGGCCGACTCCCCGATCATCTCGAACCCCCCGCGGTATCGCCTACCGGTGGGCGCACCGCTGTTCAAGCTGCCGTCGTTGCCAATGCGTCTGGAGAAGGCCAAGCTCACGTGGGCCAACTATGGCGGTTACGCTTTCGATTTCATCGCCGACCTCCACGGGCGGCGAACCTTCACCTCCGATCAGTTCGCGAAGGACGCCGCAGCAGGGGACCTGCCCTCCGTTTCGTGGGTGTACGCTCCCCACGATGCGAGCGAACATCCCCCCGATGGCGACCCTCCGCCCGTGGGTGACGTGACGCACGGCATGCAATGGACCGTGCAGCAGGTCGACGCCGTCGTGCGGGGCGGTCTGTGGTCCAAGACGGCCATCTTCATCACGTGGGACGATTGGGGCGGGTGGTTCGACCACGTCGACCCGCCGAATGTCGAGGCTTGGAAGGACGACGGCTCGCACCCAGCGTGGAACGGGACGCAATTCCGGTACGGGACCCGGGTGGGCTGCCTGGTGCTCAGTCCTTACGCCAAGGTGGGCCACATCTCGAGCGTCCTGCATTCGCACGTGAGCCTGCTCAAGTTCTGTGAGACGACGTTCGGCCTGGCGCCATTGAACGCCCGGGATCGCGCGGCCGACGACATGTCGGACTGTTTCGACTTCTCGCGGCCGCCGGCGCCGCCGCCTGTATCACAACTGCGCATCGGCCGCTAGGTGCTACTTCGCTCGCCTCGCTTTGGTCTTCCCCTTCACGACGTCGCCGTTCGAGTACTTCGCCTCGAACGTTCCCGTCATGGCGTTGCTGTTGTAGTGCACGACGGTGCGCAGCAAGGTCACGGTTTGCCCCGGCCGCAAGACGCTCGGATACGGGCCCGTCTCGATCACAATGCTGTCCCCCGCCATCGCCACGATGCGCGTCGGGATCGGATCGCGACGCACGAACCTGATGGTGGCGGTCTTGCCGTCCGGCGCGATCTTCAGCACGTAGGTCGGCCCGACGCTGTCCTTGGCGCCGATCGTCGTCGTCGCGTTCCACGTGCCTGCCGCGCCGGCTCCCTGCTGTGCGGCGGCAATCGTGACGCAGCCAACCAGCGCAGTGATGGCGCAGCAAAGTTGACGGAGCATGAGTTCTCCCTTGAAGAAAAGGAAACGGCTGACGATCCGGCGGGTGCTTGACGTTGCGTCCGAAACCGTTCTCCGGCAAGGAGCTAAGTCGCGAGGCGTGCGACCGGCGGTTCGTCGCCAGTCGCGAGAAGCCCAACCGAGCGCGGGACCACAGCCCGCTCAGGATGAGGAAAGACCCGCGCCACAAGCTGGGCGGCCGACTCCTCGTTCAGACGTTGCGGCACGGCGGGATGATGAACGCCAACCGCCACCAGTCGGGCGAGCGGCCCGAGAAGCCCCGTGGTAACAGCTTCGTCCAGCGCAGGCGCTCGCGCCGCAATGCCGCCCGCCCCCGCTGCAATGTGCGCCACCGCCTCATCGAAGATCCTGACCTCGAGCGCGTCTACCAGTGAATCGAACAACGCGGTGGGAGCCGGTCGGTCAAGTGATTTCATCGCTTCGTAGCCTCGGGTCGCCCAGTAGAACTGACGCTGCTGCCTTTCGTACAGTCCGGCTTCCGGCAGGAGATGGGAACGATCTCCAGTGATACCTGCGGCTTCCTCGACGAGCGGCCAGGCCAACTCCGGCCGGCTGTTGCAGAGGTACACCTCCGCCTTGGTCAAGAGGGCGGTAACCCTGTGCCGCCACAGTCCCGAGCGCTGCGCACCCTCTTCGCAGCGTTGCGCGGCGGTTTCCGCCTCCGCCCCGCTGCCTAAAACAACAGCCAATCTGGCAATGCTGGAGTACGCCTCGACCGCGGCGCGTGGCGAAGCCAGCGCGGCGAGTGGGGCCAGCGTCGCACGGAAGCAATTCACCGACAAATCGAAGCTGGCGAGGTCGTGGTACAGGTTCGCGAGAACCATGCGGCTGTGGGCGATTGCCCCTGGATGGCCGCACCGTTCGGCAACTGCCACGGCTTCACTCAGGGTCCGTGTCGCATCATCGAATCTTCCCAAACCCTTATGGCATATGCCTAGCGTGTTCAACGCCCGGCGCAGCTCCACCAGTAGCGCGAGCGACTCCAGCACGGGAACAGCCTCGGTGAGTCTTGCCACGCTGTGAACGAGCTCGCCGCGCGAGAGTGCCCCGTACGCAAGCGTGAGGTTGGCCAGGGCAACGCATTCGGGGCTTGCGTGGGACGCGGCTATTTTGTCCGCCAGGGTCTCCGCTGCGGCGCGTGCGTCGAGGTCCCCTCCATCCAAGCTGGCTTCCGCTCGTATGTGGTTGGCTCGGACCAGGAAGTTGTCCGCGTTGGCCCGCTCGGCCAGTACGATCGCCTCCTGCGCCGCCGCGATGATGCTTGCGTCGTCGTCCCCCAAACGGGCGCGTTGCAGCGCCTCGGCACGCAGCAACGCCGCCAGCGCAAGATCGGTCGAGGATGCCGCATCAGGCAGCCACTCGGCGAGGGCATCGAGCCCACGCTGGTACTGACCCGCCGCGACCAGCGAATGCGCCAGGAGTAAGCGCAGCCTGGAACCGGGCGCCACGTCGTACGCGTGCAGCAACCGTGTCAGGACCCGTTCGGCTTCCCGCGGGGCGCCTCGCGCAATGGCGAGCTCGGCAGCTTGCAGCGCTGTCTCCATGGCTTGCTGCTGCATGCCCGCGGAACTGAAATGATGCACCAGCTCGAGCATTGGCTGGAGGTGGTCTCGGTCCTGGGAAGCCGCCAGCAGCTGGGCCAGCTGCGCGTGATGGTATTTGCGCCGATCCTCCCCCATCGCGTAGTACACGTACGCCCGGTGTAACTCATTCTTGAACGAGAGCCGCCCTCCTTCCACGCGACCGACGCCGCGATCCAGCATCTCGAGCGCCGCCCGCTCGACCGCGCCGCTGTCGAGCCCCACCAGACTCCCCAGCTCGCTCGGTGCCATCGCTTTTCCCGCGACCGCGAGTACTTGAAGGACATGCTGGACGTCGGTCGAAAGACCGCCGTATTGCCGAGCGAAGGCGGTGCGCAGGTCCTCCGGAGGCGCCCAGGAGATCGCGGCTGCATCGCCCGAGGTCTCCGCCGCGACGAGCGACGTCGCTTTGTGGGTACGCCAGTGCGACAGCAGCATCTCGATGTGGTACGGATTTCCCTGCGCCAGCCGCACGATCGTCTCTCGGATCTCAGCGCTCACATCGTCGGGGTCCGCCGAGAGATCGTGGATCAAGCTCAGGACGTGAGGTCGATCGAGCGGTTGAAGCTGAATGGTTTCCTGCCAGCCCAATCCACCGCGCGCCGTTTCCTCGGGCCCTAACTCTGCCTCACCCGCCCGCGCAGTCGCTAGGATGAGTGTGGGCATCCGCTCCAGTCGCCGCGTGACGAGGAACAGCACGTCCCGGCTCGCCGGATCGAGGAATTGCAGATCATCGAACGCGAGCAGCACTGGGCCGGTGTCTGCCACGGCTTCCATCATCCGAACGACCGCCTCGGCCACGCGCAGGCGAATCGACTCAGTGGGCGCGTCGGGCGGTTGGGGGATACCCGGATAAATCGTCCGCAAGCCTGGACACACTCGGCTCGCCTCCGCCAGCCAGAGCGGCTCCGTGCCGCCGGCCGCCGGATCGCGTCCCAGCGCGGTGATGAGCTCCGAGACCGTAGCGTACGGAATGCCCTGACCGATTTCCTGGCACGACACTACGAACACGGGCCAGGCGCGCGCCTCCAGTGACGTGGCGAAGCACCGGATCAGCGAGCTCTTTCCGATGCCCGGCGCGCCGGTGATCAGACACGTCTGGTAGCCGGCGCTAGCAACGCGATTCCATGTCGCTTCGAGTTGTCCCAGCTCGACCGCTCGGCCCACGAAGTGGTGCGGCCGGCTGATCCGTTCGGGAAGCGGAGACGTCTGAGCCAGAAACGTGGGTCGCTCCCCGCGCTCCAAACGCCGGAGCAGCCGAGCGATCTCGGGGTTCGGATTGGTTCCGAGCTCGGCCTGGGCGCGCCGGATGTGATCCTTGAGCAGCCGCACCGCGGCCACCGTATCCCCGTCGAGCAGCGCCCGCTCGGCGAGCGCGTAGACCGCGTCGGTACAGAGCGGGTCAACGTCGCAGAGCGCTGTCGCGAGACGGTGTGTATCCGACAGGTTGCCTTGGGCCCGCGCCGCTTGGAGCGCCGCTCGGAGGGCATCTCGTGCCTGAGCCTTGAGACGGACCCGCGCCCCGTCCACCCAATGGGCGAATTCGGCGCCAGCACACTCGTCGAGCCCCCGCAGCGGCTCTGCCACACGTACGGTAGCGACCTCACCTTGGCGCAGGGCGGACAAGTCCGACGGCAACTCGGCGAGTAGCTGCACGTCGTGCTCCCGACCAGTCACCGCGTCTGTGCCCAGGCGAGACCGGATGGCGAGCAGCGCCTGCGACAACGAATGCCGTCCTTTCTCGGGCGGAACTTCGGGCCATAGCAGATCGACCAGCCGATCGCGTGGGATCGACCGCGTGCGTCCCTCGAAATGCAGGTAGAGCAGAACGGCCAGATGTTTTTTGGTACGGAAGTGAACGGGTGAGTGGCCGCCACGCACGAGCTGAGGAGATCCGAAAACCTTGAGCTGAAACAACCCTAAGCCTCTCCGGAACAACGTGTTGAGATCTTGCTGAGGTTGGATAGCCACGTTGCTGCTCGTCTAAGCGACGGCCGGGCGCGCGGTGACGTTAGGGCACCGTGGAACCGGTCACTGACACTTCCAATCAGGAAGGGAGGTGACGCTCGATGTCGCTGATCACATGGCTGGTTGAGGCTCTCTCGAATTACGCGATCGCGTGGTGACGAGACCGCCAGGGCTCCCAAGACTCCCCCGAGTCTTGGGAGCCTGGAGGGGAGGCTCGATGAACGGTACTTTGGGCCTCCTCGGTCGCGGTACTGGGACATCGCCAGCGAGCGGGGAGCTCACAATCGAGCCGTGAGCAGTCTTACGGCCCCGACTTCACCGTGAGGGTTGCTGTGCCGCTGTGACTTTCGCTGGTCGCCGTGATTGTCGTGGTGCCCACCGCGATCGCGCGGACAAAGCCCGTGGGAAGAATCGTTGCGACGCCGCCGTCACTCGAGGACCACGTAATCGCCCGCCCGAAGACCACGCTACCGGTCGAGTCCATCAGCGTCGCGCTGAAGGTCGTGGTGTCACCGAGGACGAGGCTGGCAGTGGCGGGTACGACCGCGACCGAGTGTACCGGCACCGGGGTTGCCGTGACGGCGATACTGGCGGTGTCCGCTGGCGTGCCGGTGGCTGTCGTGACAACGAACAGATAGTTGCCCGGCTGCGCGGGCGATGTGTACGTGATGTAGTGGACGCCGGCGAGGATGCCGTTTTGGGCAATCGTCCCACCGGTTGTCGACCACTGCAGCGCCACCGCCCCGCCACTGCTATCGATGCCCCGCGAAGTGATGACCACTACCGTGAGCGGCGCAGCTTGGAATGGCAGGAGCGAGACGCGGCCGGGAGCGATCCGGATGCCGTCGACACGCGCAATCACGGGTGAGCTCGAGAGGCCGCAGCCAAGGACGAGCGTTCCGGCAATCACCGCACCAAGCTTCATCCGCGCGAGTCTCATGGCTCGTCCCTCCCCTAACAAAAAAGGCCGCCAGCGTGTGAAATCGCTGGCGGCCAGGCGAGCAAGGCGGTCAACCCACCGTAGCCCCGTGGCTCTGCGTCGCCGTCTTTCGGCGGCTTTGCTCTGAGCAGCACCCCGAACATGGCGGGAGGTGCGGGGACTCGGGCGTGACGGGGGTCACACGCGTGAGGGGAAGGCTGTAATCTAGAGGCTCCTTTGACCACGGTACCATGACCACGCCACGCGCTGCCACGAGCGATCAGAACGCGACTGTCGCCGCCGGTTTCCTCGGCTGGATGCTCGACGCGTTCGATTTCTTCCTGGTCGTGATGACGCTGACGGCGATCGCGAAGGAATTCGGCAAGTCGGACGCCGCGATCGCCCTCTCGATCACAGTGACGCTCGCGTTCCGGCCTGTCGGCGCATTCATCTTTGGCCTCCTCGCCGATCGCTACGGCCGCAAGATCCCGCTGATGGTCGACCTGGTGTTCTATTCGGTGATCGAGGTGCTGTCGGGCCTCGCGCCGAACTACACCACCTTTCTCATCCTGCGCGCCTTGTTCGGGATCGGCATGGGCGCGGAATGGGGCGTGGGCGCGTCGCTCGTCATGGAGAAGGTGCCGCCGCGGCTGCGCGGCGTGATGTCGGGGCTGCTGCAGCAGGGCTATGCGGCCGGCTATCTGCTCGCGGCGCTGTGCTATCTGATCGTCTTCCCGCATTGGGGCTGGCGGCCGCTGTTTTTCATCGGCGGTCTGCCGGCGCTGCTCGCGCTCTTCGTGCGCGCCCGCGTGCAGGAGTCGGAGGTGTGGCGCGAGACCCGTCACGAGAACTGGTCCCACCTGGGACGGGCCATTGGGCGGAACTGGAAGGTCTTCCTTTATCTGACGGGCCTGATGGCGCTGATGAACATGGTCTCGCACGGCACGCAGGATATGTATCCCACGTTTCTCCAGCGGGACTGGGGTTGGGGACCGCAGGCACGCGCCGCCCTGACGGCGTTCTCCCAGGTGGGCGCGCTCGCGGGTGGTGTGCTCTGCGGTCTCTATTCCGACCGGCTGGGCCGCCGGCGCACCATCGGGCTGGCGCTCGTGGGAGCACTGCTCGCGATCCCGATCTGGGCATTCGCACCCGCCACGCTGCTCGTGCTCGGCGCCTTCGTGATGCAGTTCTTCGTGCAGGGTGCCTGGGGAGTGATTCCGGCGCACATCAACGAGCTCGCGCCGGACGGCGTGCGTGGCTTCTTACCGGGCTTCGCCTACCAGTGCGGCGTGGCGATCGCGAGTCAAATCCCCCACGTGCAGGCGCTGTTCGCCGCGCATACGAGCTACGCGCAGACCATGGCGCTCTCGGCGGCGCTGGTGTTCATCGTGTGCGCAGTGGTGGCGCTGGCAGGGCCGGAGCGGCGCGGTGTCGCATTCGGGCGAGGGACTACTTCCTGAGGTAAGCGTCGGTCTTCTTGAGCCAGTCCTCGCGCGGCGGATAGAACACGTCCACGTCGAGCGTATCCTCCAGCGCATGGGCCTCGTGGGGCAGGTTGCCGGGCAGATGGAGCACCTCGCCCGCCCGCACCACGATCTCATCGGCGCCATCGTCCCCCACCAGGAACCGCAGCGCGCCTTCAAGGATGTAGGTGAGCTGCTCGTTCATGTGCGAGTGCTTCGGGACGACGCAGCCCTTTTTCAGGTACACGTGCGCGAGCATCAGCTGGTCACCGGTGATCAGGCGACGTGAGAGCTTCTCGTGCAGGTCCTCGCGGGGCATATCGTCCCAGCGATACCAGGTGGCGGCTCGTTTGGCGCTCACGACGTTCTCCGCGACGGAAGGAGCGACAACGCTACCGTCTTCCTGATTCAGCGTCAAAACGCTAGTGGGTCGCGATCTTCAATCTTGCCCGCGGCAGGGCGACCGCGGCCCTGACGTCCGCGGGCCCCTCCGCTTCCGGCGTCACGGTGACCGCCGCCGCGCCACTCTGGCTCTGGCTTGTCGCGGTGATGGTCACTTGACCCACGGCGACTCCCGTCACCATGCCCTCTTGGGACACCGTGGCGACCGTCGTATCGCTCGTCGCCCACGTCACCGGCTGGTCGGTCGGGTTCCCGGCGGAATCGAGCGGGGTCGCCGAGAGCCACACCACCTGCTGCTCCATCACGGTCACCGACTCCGGGCTCACGGCCACCGACGCCACCGGCGCTGGTGGAGGCGGCGGCGGAGGCGGGGGCGGCGCGGGTTGATTCGCCGTGAGCGTTCCGCTGCCGCCCACATTGCTGATCCTCGTACACGTGCGACAGAAGTACCGCGAGCAGCAGCGGTACGTGCTGCGCACAAAGTTCTGTGTGGCCAGTCCAGTCCAGATCGGGGCCACGCTGCCACCATTGTCACAGGTCAGCGAGTCGGTGCGCGTGAACGTGGCGACGCTCCCGTCGGCATTGTAGGACGTCGGCACCTCTGGTCCGCGCACGACCGATATAGTCTCGAGGGTCAGCGAGGAGCCCGGATTGAGCGGATCCCTGGCGAGGTACAAGCTGGCGTACCCGTCAGGGGAGACGAACCCGGACGACTGATTCGGACAGAACCACCAACCGGTCTGCCCGGAGAAGTCGAGGGGGAAGGTCGTGCTGTCCTGCGAAGTGACCATCAGGCAGTTGGAACCGCCCTTATTGACCCAGCTGGTGGTAGCGTTGGGCGCTTGCGCGTCGGCCGCGATGGTGGTGCGCGGCACGGGGGGAGAAGTACTGTCGCCGCAAGCTGCGAACAGCGCGCAGCCAATGGTCAGCGAAGTGAGGTGAGCCAGGTCCGCTCGACGCATAGAAACCCTCGCGCGGGGGATCGTAAATCATCGGTCGCCGGTGAGTACTGGCGCAAGGCCGTCGCGTTTCAGTTCACGACCGTGGACGGAGCGAATCCTAATCCGGCCTCGACTACGTTGCGGAGGGCAAACGGCGTATGTCTGAAGCCACGACCTCCGGCACGGGTTCCTTCCCCGAGAGCCAATCCCGGACTTCAGTTGGCCACACGCCGAGTTTCTCGGCGAGTCGCGCGTTCCCCCACGAGATGCGCTGCAACTCGCGCTTCAGTTGTGCAGGCGTCAATTACCCTCCGATTGTTGAGCGGATGCTATCACGGGACGGAGTATAGCCTCACCGGCGCGCCAGCGCCGCCGGCTAAGGCTCCCGCTCGCCGCCACCATGTCGATCTCGAGATAACTGATTCGACGCATAGGTGAGACCAACCACCAGGACATTCTTTTATGGCGATGCGCAAGCTCAAGCTGCAGGTGCAGATGACCGTGGATGGGTTCGTAGCCGGCCCGGAAGGCCAGCTCGACTGGATGACCCGTAACCTGGACGAGGGCGTGATTGGGCGCATCGTCCAGCTGACCGACACGAGCGACACCATCCTGCTCGGCAGAAAGATGACTGCGGGATTCATCGAATACTGGGAGGCCGTGCAACCACAGAGCCCTGAATACATGTTCGCGCGCAGGATGGTGGACACGCCGAAAGTGGTGTTCAGCAAGACGCTCACGCGCGTCGCGGGCAAGAATGTGCGTGTGGAGAGCGGCGACCTGGTCCAGGCGGTTACGCGGCTGAAGGAGCAGCGGGGGAAGGACATCGTCGTGTACGGTGGCGCGACGTTCGTGAGCGCATTGATCGAGCACGATCTGATCGACGAGCTCAACATCTTCGTCAACCCGGTCGCGATCGGGCGCGGCATGCGGATTTTCAAGGATCGGAAGCCGCTGCGCGTTACCGGTTCGACGGCGTACCCCAGCGGCGTGGTGATCAATACGTATCAGCCGGTGAGATAAGGATCAGGCGGCCGGTGGGGCGCCGCATGCTGCGCCCCTTCTACACGATCGTTTGCAGGACCGCGCGAAAAGGCCGGGTAGCGCAAGCTCTACCCCGAAAAGGGTACCTCTCTCTGGTATGTCCCCTCTGACCGCTCTGTGATCAGTTCAGGCGATACCGCCGCCATCGTGCGCGTACCAGACTGGAGCGTTCGCGTTCGTGCGGACGACTGATTACCGCAATCGTGTCCCGTCACACGGGTTCGACCGACGACCCGAGCGGATTGGGTGCTGCACTCCAGCTCGGATCGAGCATCGGCAGCATGGTGTGGCGAGCGCTGCGCTATCGCTGAGACCCGGCAGCCCTCGAAGAGGGAGAATAAATCCGACCGTTCAGTACCGAATGCTCGTTGGACTCACATATAGAAGGAGCCGTCCTATGAAACGCCTCGCCCTAGCTCTCTGCCTCGCCGCCTTGGCCGTGCCCGCGCTGGACGCTCAGGTCGCCCCCGCCCCCGCCCCCGCCCCCGCCCCGGCCCCGGCTCCCGCCGCCGCCACCGCGGCCCGGAGGCGGGTGGCGGTGCTCGACTTCGACTACGCCACCGTGCACAGCACCGTGACGGGCGTCTGGGGGGCGGACATGGACATCGGCAAAGGCGTCGCCGCCCAGCTCGTCTCCGAGCTAGCGCAGAACGGCACCTATTCGGTCATGGAGCGCGCCCAACTCGACCGCATCCTGAACGAGCAGAACTTCCAGCAGGACAGCCGATCGGATGCTTCCAGCGCCGCCAAACTCGGCCGATTGCTCGGCGTCGACGCGATCATTATCGGGTCCATCACCCAGTTCCAGCGCGAGGACAAGAACATCCAGTTGGGCATGCGCCGAGAGACCAAGGCCACAGTAGCAATCGACGCGCGGATCGTGCAGATCGGGACCGGGGAGATTCTGGCCGTGGCGCACGGGAGGGGCGAATCGAAACGCGCCCACTTCACCAGCCAGGAAGAGGACCGCGCGCGGGACCTCGGCGGCCAAGACATGTGGAGCTCGAACCTCGCCAGCACCCTCCTCGGCGAAGCGACGCGGACGGCGGTGGACAGCCTCGTCGCGACGCTGGCAGCGGCGGCGCCCAAGATTCCGCACACGGAGATTGTCGCCGTCATAGCGGCGCTTGTCGCCGACGTGTCCGGGAGCGAGCTGGTCATCAACGTCGGGACGGCGGCCGGGGTGAAGGTGGGCGCGGAGTACGCGGTGCTGCGCCCAGGTCGGGAGATCAAGGATCCCGCGACCGGAGCCTTGCTGCGCCGCACGACCACGTCGGTAGGGAAGATCAAGATCACCTCAGCCGATGAGGGCTCAGCGACGGGGACGCTGACGGGCGACCTCGCCCGCGTGGGCGACTGCGTGGGCGCGTGTCCGGTTGCGCCAGCCAGCGCGCCGCCCCCGCAGAATGAGGCACAGGGTCCCGCTCCCGCCCTGTCGACACCATCCGGGGTGGGCGTCCGCGCGCTCCCCGCGGTTTCTACCGGTCCGGTCTCGGGACCATTCACGTGGACTGGGTACTCGTTCAAGGGCACGGAGCACTTCCGCTACGACGCGATCGTCAACTTGGGTGGCCAGACGCAGTCGGGGTTCTACGAGCTCGACGCATCGGACGCGGGGGGGGCTCGGACACAGCTGCGAGTGCAGGGCCAGATGGGGCAGAAGCCTTTCTCATCGACATTCATCCTGGAGCCGAACGCAGGCCCCTCGGGGACGCAAATGGCGCAGCTCGGTCCGGCGGCCCTTGCTCTGTTCTCACCGACCTACGCTGGGTTGTTCATGGGACATCCGTGGGTGGTGGGCGAGGGTTGGTCGAACGGCAGCGGGGGCCAGAACACAGGGTTCAAAGTGGAGTCGACGTGTCGGTACGCCGGAGTTCAGGGGTTACGGGGCGTGTTGCGCCAAAACGACCAGATCGTCATGGACCTGTGTATCTCGCCGAACGTCGGCCTTCCGCTGGCCGCCGCGATGGGCTACGGGAACGGCTCAAGGGGCTACAGCTACGCGGTCAAACTGACGCAATTCCGGCCGTAACCGGACGGAATCGAAGGAGGACGGTCTCATGGCTCCGAAACAACGGCCGCGGGCTCCCGAGCGCTGGGCCTACGCGTATCAGCTCGATCCGCCGCAGCCGGAGCCGCTGTTTGCGAAGGTCAAGATGCTGCTCCGCCGCGCGCGGCTGGCAGCGCGGCGGGACGGACGTCTGTGGACTGGGCAGATGGTCAAAGATGCCCACATCACCCACATCCTCGTTGTAACCGATGCCCCGCATGAGATCCGCGCGGTCGACCGAGCGATCGACGCGGAGTTGAAGCGCCTGAAGGTGGGCTTTGCGATCACGGGGCCCGCGCGCGTGTCGTTACCGCGCGTCATGCCCGGCAGACGGGCGCGGCGCGTCGGTTAACCGGGGGGGGGCCGTCGGGCGGCATCGCTCCTGCGCGAATGCGCGGCGATCGCGAGCCGGCTGTGCAGCGTCAACTTTTCCAGAATGTTGCGGACGTGGGACTTCACCGTGTCGCCGGCGACGCGGAGCTGCTGCGCGATGGCCTTGTTGTCCAAGCCCTCGGTGATCAACTGCATCACCTCTTGCTCTCGCTTCGTCATCCGCACTGCGTCCGCCGCTTCCGGTCGCTGATGCACCACCGCGTCCTCGGCGATGTGCGACAGGAGCGTCCCGGCCAGGACGGGGGGAATCACGTCCGATCCGTTGGCGACCGATCGCACCGTGCCCACGAAATCCCCGACCGTCGCGTCCTTCATGATGAATCCCTTCGCCCCGGCCTTGACATACGCGACGACCTCTTCCGGCGCCGGCAGCAAATCCATCACGATCACCCGAGTCGCGGGCGCGCTCTGGCGAATCTCCTCCACACAGCGACATCCATCCGTGCTGCCCAAGCCCGCGTCCACGAGCACCACGTGAGGTGTGACCACAGGCAGGCGGCGGAGTGCGGCGGCGAGGTCGGCGACGGCTCCCACGACCTGCAGGTCGCGCTGTGCCTTGAGCAGCCCACTCAGCCCCCCTCGCATCAGGCGATTGTCGTCGACGATCAGTACCCGAATCCGTTGCGCCAGGAAAGCCTCCGCGTTTCGCGGGACCATCCGGCGGGGCCGCGAAGTCAACGCGGCGAGCGCCAGGTAAGATCAGCGTACCGCCTACAACGCTCACCGTCTAGTGTGGCGAGCCCACCACAAGCCGAGATGTCTCACTGATCCTCCACAAATGCCCTCAACCGCTCCGCTGCCGCATCCCACTGCGCAGAAATCTGATCGAGGTACCGTTTCGCCTTCTCCAACCGCTTGGCGTCCAGCTCCCACACCCGCTCGCGCCCGCGGCGAGCATGGTGCACGAGGCCCACACGCCCGAGGGCGTAGAGATGCTTGGTGATCGCCTGGCGCGTCACCCCCGTGCCTTCGCTGAGTCGCGTAATCGAGAGCGGCCCGTCCACGGACAGACGGCCCAGCAACCTGAGCCGGGTCGCGTCTGCCAGCGCCGTGAACACAGGCACGGCGTCGGTGACCTTCAAGGCCGCCCCGCCGCTGCTACGAGACATACCGCTCCAGATTCTTGATCTGCCCGCCCCACCCCTCGGTGTTCATGCGGAACGCCTCGGCCCGGCGCGCGCGCGGGATCCGATCGAACCCCGACTCGACGATCGTGAGCGCAGTACCGCCCTCAACCTCCTCGAGCGTGAACTCGACGAGCGTCATGGGCTCGGCCGAATAGTCCATTGCGGGATCGTTCGGGTACGGATGCCAGCGATACGCGAAATACCGTTCGGGCTCGATCCGCTCGACTAGCATTTCGACCTTGAATCGCTCGTGGCTGCCCCTGACCGTCCTACCCTCTGCGAACGTCCCGTCAAGCGTGATTCGGAACCACGTGCCAAACTCTTTCGCATCGGAGATGGCGCGCCACACGCGCGAGCGCGGCGCGCGGAGCACGACGCGCTTCTCGATCCGGTCAGTATTCATCGTGGTACTTCAGCCAGTGCATGATGCCGTCCTCTTCCCGACGGCCGAGCGGCGCGAGATCGAGCAAGTTGTACGTGTTGAGCAAATGGTCGAGGCCGCGCTGGTAGGTCGAGTAGGTGTGGAAGACGCGATTGCCGTCGCGAAAGAACACGCTTAAGCCTTCCCGCTCGCCTTCGTGCGGCCGGCCCTCGGGTTGGGCGGAGACCGGCGCGTAGTTGTAGACGGTGTGCTTCGCGTCGAGCGTCACACCAAAATCATCGTTGAAATCGGTCCCGAACGAGGACAGCCAGGGAAATGTCCATCCCATGCGCTGTTTGAAGGGTTTGATTTTTTCGAATGGCGCGCGCGAGACCGCAGCGAATGCCGTGTCACGCGCGGCGAGATGCATGAGGCTGCCAGACAAGTTGTCGACCACATACGAGCAGGCCGGACACCCCTCGTCGTCCCAATCGGGAGGGAGACCGAACATGAAGTGGTAGACGACGAGCTGGCGCTGCTTGCCGAATAGATCGGCGAGTGTGCGGCGTCCGTCCGGCCCCTCGAACACGTATTCCTTCTCGATCGCCACCATCGGCAGCTTGCGACGCTCGGCGCTCAGTGCGTCGCGCTGACGGGTCAGCTCCTTCTCCTTGACGAGCAGGCGCTTGCGGGCGGCGGTCCATTCGTCTCGCGATACGATCGTTGGTTTCGGCATGTCGTGTCTTTCGACTTGCGTGGAGGTTTGGGTTAGGAGGGGCGCAGCATGCTGCGCCCCTACGTTTTTACATCGGTGGCATGAGGCCGGGAACGAACCCGGGCGCGGCGATGATCAGGATTCCGAGTGCGACGATCGCGAACGCGAGCGGCACATCGATGGCGGCTTTGGCGGGCAGCAGCTTCTGCGCGAACACGAGGGCGGCGATCACCAGCATCCACGTGACGCTCATGACGCCGAGCGCCACCAGCATCACCATCAGTCCGATACTGGACCCGACGCAGTAGAGCCCGAATTCAAATCCCGAGCGGCTGCGCGCCCGGCAGCAGCGGCGGCAGTGCTGTTTGAGCCGTGTGAGCTCGTACAGACCGGCCGCGATCACGACGAGACCAGCGACCCACGTGCCGTGCGGACGATACAGCGCGTAGATGAGGGCGCCGACGAGCGTCCAGACGACGAGGTAGGACGCGACGAACGGCACCACGGCGCGCACGGCACCACGCGTGCGCGCGCGACGCAACACGGCCGGGGCCAGGCCGGGCAGCATCATCGCCGCCATCATCGCCGCCCAGAGGGCAACGAAGAACGCGAACGAGCCGAGCTGGGTCGCGACCCCCATGTCCATGCCGTGCATCTGGCGGACCGTGACGACCCAGGCCGCGGCGGCGAGGCCGAGTGTCGCCGCGAGCGCCGTCCGTGTGTGATATGCAACCGTCATGTTGCGTATCTTAACCCGGGGGTGGAGCGATACGCAACCCCTGTGTTGCGCATTAAACCGGCTACTGGATCGTCGCCGAGCCACCGCATGAGTACGAGATCGGCAAGCAGAACCCACCGGTACCCTGAGTCACTGGGTCCTTCTTTCTTCTTCCCTCCTCATTATCCCTGCGGAGCGATCGGCGTGTCATCCTGAGCGCCGCAGGCGCGAAGGACCTGCTTCATGGGCCCTCGCCCCGGAAAAGCAGGTCCTTCGCTCCGCGCGCCTGCGGCGCGCTGCGCTCAGGATGACAAGTGCGGGTCGCTCCGTGAGAAAAGAAAACAGCAAAAAGTCGCAGTACTACCTAATCGTCGCCCCAACCAACCCCGCGAGCGCCGCGAGCGTCGTCTGCGCGGCGTTCAGCCCGAGCCGGAAGTCCGCGTCGTCATAGGTCGCGTAGAGATCGGTGGGCTGGTGCCAGTTCGGATCCCACCCTGCCCCGATCTGCGTGCCGCGCTCGTTTTCGCGCAGGCTGATGGCCGGCACGAGATCCTGGAATGGCGCGGAGTCGGTGTTCGTCATGTGTGAGCCGACCGACGCCGGGTAATCGGTCGCATACTTCTCGTTGGCCACTTGGAATACCCAGGCGAGCTGTTGTGCCTGCGCCGCAAACTTCGAGCTGGTCTGGAACTCGATGTTGACGTCCGCTTCCGGCCGCTGCGTGGCAGCGAGCGTCCCGTCGGCACGCGGCATGCCATGGTCGAACAGCATCATGTCGTGCTGGATCATACCGAGCCATTTGGGCTCGTCCTTCGTGCCCTGGAGTGCGCGGCGCTGCTCGACGTAGGCGCGTGAGCCGTTGAGCCCCGTCTCCTCGTTGTTCCAGAGGACGAACCGGATCGAGCGATCGGTGCGGACGTCGGCGCTGGAGAAGACGCGGGCCAGCTCCATGACGAGCGCCGTGCCCGAGCCGTCGTCATTTGCCGCCTCGCCCCACCCGATGCCGTCCATATGCGCGCCGACGATGTACATCTCCGCGGGGTGCGTCGCGCCGATCTTGGTGCAGTACACCTCTTCCCGCGCGCCCGCCGTGGAGGCTTGGGCGTCGAGCGCGCGTAGACGGGCGTCGGGCTGCTTCAGCGAATCGGTGTTGACGCCGGTCCGGGCCCGGAGACCGCGGTACCGGCCGCCCCCTGAGGCGCGGGCCGTGTCGCGTACCGCTCCCGTGCCCGTCCGTGGCGTGGGAGCCGCCGGTTGAAAGTCGTACTTGAGGCGCGCCACGTCTCTACAGCCGTAGCTCGAGAGCTGAGCCTCGATCCAGTCCACGGCGGCGCGGTTGCGGTCGGTGCCCTGGCGCCGATCGCCGAAGGCCGTGAGTCCCTTGATGGTCGCCTTGTAGCGCTCCAGGTCGAGGCGCGCGACCAGCTGGGGTATGGGGTCGGGGGCTGGGGCCGAGTCGGCCTGCGCGGATAGCGCAGCCGGCATGGCGAGAGCGGCGAGGAGAACAAGCAACTGCGGCGGTCGGCCGGTCAAGAGGCAACTGCGGCGGTCATCGAACATGAATCATTTCCCCACGATCGATTTGGGAATCATGACATGCACCCCGACGTTACCATCCACCAACTCTGTTACGCGCACGTCGCACGCCACGCTGACCAAGCGATAGGCTTCCATCTTCGACCACCCGCGGCGGGCGGCTACGAAGTCGATGGCGTTCTGGACGGCGATCTGCGTCGCGGTCTTCAAGTCCTTATCCATTCCCATCGCGATGAAGTGCGTCGGCGTCTCGGCGCGAGGCCAGGCAAGGTGCATGTCCTTGCGGACGACAAGCTGGAGGCGGCCGACGAGCGAGGTCTCGATGGCGGTCTGATCCACTTCCCCGTCTCCCTGCGCCGCGTGACCATCACCGACCTCGAACAAGGCACCCGCGGTATGGATCGGAATGAACAGTGTCGTCCCGGCGACCAGCTCCTTGTTGTCAATATTCCCGGCGTGGATGCCGGGCGGGTTTGAGCTCACTCGACCCGAATCGCGGGGCGGCGCCACGCCTATGCTGCCGAAGAAGGGATGCAGCGGGATCTCCATCCCGGGCGCGAACTGCGCCACCAGGCGGCGGCGGTCGAGCGGGATGATCCGCGTGCGGTGCGTGCTGTCGCAGTTCACCGGCAGAAACCCACTGCAGCCGTTGTACCCGTACGGGATCGCCAGGTCGATCTGGAGAATGCGCACCTCGAGCACGTCTCCCGAATCGGCACCTTCGACATAGACGGGCCCCGTGAGAATGTGTCCGCCGGGGCCCTTGTCGGTCACCTGGGTGACGATATCGCGCAGCGACTGTTGCACGTCGGCCGGCGCGACGCCCGCGGCCTCGAGGCGGTCGGGCCGATTGGTGATGAGCGTCTCGACCTCCAAGGTGTCACCCGAGGCGATGCGCAGCACCGGCGTCGCCGCGGCGCTGTAATAGCCGTAGGCTACGGTCCGCGGTGTGGCGGGAAGCCGGTGGAAATGCTGCGCCGCGAGCTGGCCACCGGAGACGCCGAGCAGCAGGATGGCGAGGAGCGGCAGCGTGGCGAGATCGGATTTCATGTGGGATGAAGATATCGCACCGAGATGGCGCTGGTTCAACGTGTGGGAGAAACCAATGTCGGCGATTCGTACGGCGCGGAGCTGGCCACGGGGTATCGGTGGGGGGAGCCGAAGCTCAAGACGCATGTAGAGCGGATACTGACGGACGCACGGGCTGAGGGGAACGAGCGTTTGCAGCAGTTGGCGGAAAGATTCCTGCGCTCGTAGACCTCGGTCTTGTTCTTTACTAACTCAGGACTCGAG
>QHVB01000016.1 GCA_003222195.1 Gemmatimonadota bacterium
GATCACGGTCGAGACCGACATGAATACCGCGCCAAGGGCCGGCGAAAGCAAAACGCCTGTCGCTCGATAAAGCACGCCGGCCGCGAGTGGGATAGCCACAGCATTGTATCCCGTGGCCCACCACAGATTCTGTACGATTTTGCGGTACGTCGCGCGCGCTAAGCCGACAATCGCCGGTACGTCACGCGGATCGGAGCGGACGAGCACAATGTCAGCGGATTCGATCGCGACGTCGGTGCCCGCGCCGATCGCGATGCCCACATCAGCTTCCACCAGCGCGGGCGCGTCGTTGACACCATCGCCCACCATCGCGACCGTGAAGCCACGCGCTTTGACCTCCCGGATTTTCGCAGCCTTCTGATCCGGCAGTACTTCCGCGAAATACTCGTCGAGTCCCAACTCCTGGGCGACCCACCGCGCCACCGCCTGGGAATCGCCGGTGAGCATCATCGCCCGGATGCCCATCTGCTTCAGCCGCTGCAGCGCCTCGCGCGACTCGGGGCGAATGATATCCGCGAGTGCAATCGCTCCGACCACTCTTGAGTCCAGCAAGACGTAGACGACCGTCTTCCCCTGCTCCGCCACGCGCTTGACGCGGGCGTCACTCACGGTCTGGCTGTGCTCCTTCAGGTAGCCCGGGCTGACGACGTTAGTCTCCACGCCTTCCACTATTCCCCGTGCACCTTTCCCTGGGATCGCACTGACTTCGGACGCAGCCTGGTAGCTAATGCCTCGTTCCGTTGCGGCGCGCACGATGCCTGCCGCGATGGGATGTTCGGAGCGGCTCTCGAGTGCGGCGGCAAGGCGCAGGATTTCCGTCTCACTGCGGCCCTCCAGGGAGATCACATCTGTAACGCCGAATCGTCCCTCGGTGAGCGTGCCCGTCTTGTCGAAAACGACGGAGTCGAGCGCGCGTGCGCGCTCGAAGGCCGCACGATCGCGGATGAGCAGCCCGTTCCGCGCCGAGATACCGGTCGAAACGGCGACGACGAGCGGGACCGCGAGACCGAGGGCGTGCGGACACGTAATCACCATGACCGTGACCATCCGCTCGAGTGCGAAATCAAAGCTGCGTCCACCCGCGAGCCACGCGACCAGCGTCGTCACGCCCGCGGCAATCGCGATCACGGTGAGCCACATCGCGGCGCGATCGGCGAGGTCTTGCGTGCGCGATCGGGTCTGCTGTGCGCGGCGCACCAACTCGATCACCTGCGCGACATACGTCTCCGCGCCCGTGCGAGTGATGCGCAAAGTGATCGCCGCTTCCCCGTTTACCGCACCACCGAGCACCGCATCTCCGGGACCCGTCTCCACGGGCTGCGACTCCCCCGTCAGCAGTGCCTGGTTGACGGTGGTCCGACCCTCGGTGATCCTGCCGTCCGCGGGAATCCTCTCGCCGGGCTTAACCAGCACCAGATCATCCTGCCGCAGGTCCGTGACAGGAATGTCCTCGGTTGATCCGTCGGGGCGCAGCCGGTGCGCCTCGGCGGGAAGCAATCGCACGAGCTCCTCGAGTGCCCGCGAAGCGCCCAGCACGGAACGCATCTCGATCCAGTGGCCCAGCAGCATGATGTCGATGAGCGTCGCGGTTTCCCAGAAGAACACCGTTCCGCGAAGGCCAAAGACGACGGCCGCGCTGTAGAGATAGGCCACGCTTATCGCCAGGCCGACGAGCGTCATCATGCCCGGCAACTTTTGTCGCAGCTCGGCGACGAGGCCGGTTAGGAAGGGCCAACCACCATAGAAGTAGACGGCCGACGCGAAGCCAAACTCCACGTATCGCGCGCCCGGAAACGCGAGGACTCCACGCAGCCCGAGGAGATGCTGGAGCATCTCGGACGTCGCCAGCACCGGAATGGTCAGCGCCAGCGAGATCCAGAAGCGGCGCCGGAAATCGTCCACCATGCCGCCGTGACCGGCATGGGTTGCCATACCTTCGTGCCCTTGATGATGAGAGTGTTCGTGGTTCATGGGCGCATCACGTCCTTTGACTGCTCGAGCACCCGGCCCGCCACAGGAAACACAGCACCGGAATTACCACCAACGTCAACTCGTGTTGGCTGGGCGCTCCGCAAATGCGATGTAGACGAGCGTCGCGATCAAAGTGATCGCGCCAGTGAGCACCAGCGGCAACGCGAGCCGCCCACCCCCGCGCAGCACCAGCAATCCTCCAACGACTGCGCCGCCCAGCATGGCCGCCACGGAGGCGACACGACGCCTCCAGCGCGGGTTGCCGCCGCTGGCCAACCACGAATCGGCGGCGAGTCCGGTCAGGGTCAGGGTGAGCACGGTGGTGGTGAGGTCGGGGACAGCGAGCCGTCGCGCCGTGGCGTTCCGAATTCCCATGGCCAGGGCAGTCAGCGCGATCAGTGCATACAGGCGCGCGACGGGCGTGAGCGCGCCACTATCATAGCCCGTGGCGGCGAGCGCGGCCGCGAAGAGCAGGCCCGACTCGATCACCGCTACGCTGAGCAGCCAGCGCTGCCGCGAGTGGTCGAGCCGCGCACCGAGGCGGCCGCCGATGACGGCGCCGATCAGAAAGGCGGCCAACGCAGCGAGGGAGCGGCGCGCCGAGAAGTCGGGCACGCCGGCCAACGCGAACCCCAGGAAGACGATGTTGCCGGTCATATTGGCGGTAAACACGCGCCCCAGTCCCAGCACGCTGACGGCGTCGATCAGTCCCGTGGTTATCGTCAGCACCACGAGGAGCGCGGGGAGGGAGCCGGGCTTCAGCGCATCATTCGGCGTACGAGGGCCGGCCATGCCCATATGATCTTGGCGCAAGGTCAAAAAATCGCAATAAGCTGAACCTCGAGCTCCTCGCCGGTGAACACGCCAGGCTCAGACTTGTAGATCCCGTCCACGAGCAGGCGGATGCCCTCCCCGCTCGAGAGCACGTTGATGCCGACGGTCGTGTAGGTGAGGAGATTTATGGTCGTCGTAGCGCCGGTGGTGCGCCGGTCACTGAGGTGCTCCCACTTGATCACTGGCTGGAGCCAGGGCCGAATCCGGTAGGCGGCGAGCGCGTACCCGCCGCGCGCATCGACTGTCGTCGTGCTGGTGAATGGTCCCCGGCGCGCCAGGAACTCGCCTTCGACGAGCGCGCCGTGATCCATCCAGCGAAGGTCGTAGCCCCACCGGTGATCGCGCCCCTGTCCCAGGTACTTGGCAGCCACCGCCAGGCGCGAGAGGGGGAATACCGTGACGCGCCCGATCGCCATTTCCCTGCCATCTGGATTCGTCAGGCGGTTCGGGCCCTCCCCGTTGACGAGCGCCCCCGTGAAGGTCACCGTGTGGCCCACCGCGAGCTGCCCCAGGACGCCGATGTCCCGCCGCGTCGTGTGGCGGTCGATCGGCTGCGAGCGATTTGCGGTCGGAAGCAAGGAAAACGGCGTGAGGAACTCTAGCGAGAACGGCGTCCGGAACTGGCCGACGACGAGCGCAGGGTGCAGCGCGTATGTGCCGGTCCGGGCGATCGTGGCCGGTGGCACGAGTTCGATGTACGCGTCGGTAAGAACGATCGCGGGGACGGTGTCGGCGCGGGCGAGGCCCGTGGCGGCGAAGTCGGCCTGCACTCGGAGCGCGGCGAACGGCGCAGGCAGGACCTGAGCTGTCAGGCGGGCGCGGTTGATGACGGCGGTGAGGGTATCGCGCCGCAGCGTCTCCCGGGCGCTGACGTAGCCGCTCAACCGCAGCTCGCGCGTCAAGGTGTGCAAGTCGAGCACGGGCGAGGGAGCCAGGGGATACTGCGCCCCGGCCGCCTGCATGACGAGGAGGACGAGGCCGGGCGTCACCGCCGATCTACTTTTCCGGCGTCGGGGACGAACAGCGGCCGACCGAATCGCGTCCTGCCAAAATCCCCAATCAACCGCTGCGTGGCGGTGTCGACCATGAAATCGGCGAACGCCCGGCCGCCAGCCACGTTGATGCGGGGCGCGTTTTTGGGATTCGGCTCGAGGACGTGGTACACGTTGTAGAGCTCGGGGTCGCCCTCGACGAGCGGCACAAGCTCGACTCTGCTCTTCCAGGCGAGATAGGTGCCGATGTCCGTCAGCGTGTAGGCCCGCTTCTCGCTCGCCATCTGGAGCGTCGCACCCATTCCCTGGCCCGCCTCGATGTACCAAGGTTCGCTATGCGGCTGCGCCCGGCCGGCCTTCTGCCACAGCATCCGCTCCCGTATCTCGGTGCCCGAATTATCACCACGCGATACGAACAGGGCGCGACGCGCCGCGACCCGCAGCAACGCTGCCGCGGCATCCTGCATGCCGCGCAGGCCCGCGGGGTCAGCTGCCGGGCCGACGATGAGGAACTCATTGTGCATCACGAGCAGCCGGCGCACGAAGTAGCCTGAGTCGACCAGCGCGCGCTCCGCTTCCGGCGCGTGCACCAGCACGACATCCGCATCGCCGCGCCGTCCCATCGTGAGCGACTGCCCGGTTCCTACGGCGATCAGTTTTACACGGTATCCGGTGCGCGCTTCGAAAATCGGCAGCAGGGAATCGAGGAGTCCGGTATCGCGAGTGGATGTGGTGCTGGCCAGGACCACATCGCGCGACTGCAGCGTGGCACCAAGGCCAGGCAGCAGGCACAAGAGGACGAGCGCCTTCTTCGACGGAAACATGGAGCGCCGGTGCGCAAGCTACGGCGCGTCCCATCGATAGGCAAGGTGGTGCCTATCGTGTTAGAGCGTTTCGAAAAGCAGCTTCACTCGAGTGAAGCGCGCGGCGCCGCCACCGCGCGAACAAGCGCGTGAGCTGGCGGGCGACCGGCGTCAGCCGGGCACTGCCGCCGCGGCGGCCGCCGCGGGTCGTGGTGAGTACCTTGGCGCCGAGCGCATGCTCCATCGCGCGGATGCGGTTCAGGCACGTGCGGTAACTCCAGCCGACGACTTCACCAGCCGCCCGGATCGTCCCGGTGCGCTCCACCGCGTCCAGAAAACGCAGGTAGCGCGGTCCCATGAGAAACGCGCCATTCCAATTGAGCCACAGCTTGTGGCGCGGCTTGAGGTGGGCGCGCAGCGAGAGTCGTTTCAGAAGTGAGTCTGGACGAGGGGCGTCAGCTCGCGCTGCATGTTCCGGATAATTAGCGACGCGCTGCTCAATACGGTACTCCGCCCGGGCCGTGGAGCCTCGATGCCAAGCGGGGAGGTGACGCTCCGCCTCCATAGCCTGCGGCACATGCGCCGCGCTGCGGCGGCGCAGCAGCGGCGTGCGGTGCTCCGGACTCCGACGCGTCCGCTGGCCTGAACCTTGCCTTGCAGGACCACACGGGTGGCGCACTCCCGCCCGGGGGAAGGATCATGTCCAAGCGGACCACATTCGACGTCGTTGCCAGCCTTCTGGCAGCCACCCTGCTGCCGGTTGCGTGTCGTGACTCCGTCAGTCCCGACCGCTTCAGTCCCACCGCAGCGGCGTTCGCCATGGCGGCCAGCCCCATTGCCCTCGACCAACAAAACGGCACGCTCAACGAGACCAACAGAGCGCTGCTCCGCAAGGGGTTCAACCCCACGAACCCCCGGCTCGGAACCGCGATCGTTGCGACGTTCTTCTGGCTCGGTACGACAGCCACCGTCATAGATGTCACGGACGTCCTGGCCGACGGGACGCCGGTCGGAAACAGGTACGAGCCCGTCGAGTACATCGTCGGCGACGGGATCTCGATGGCCACGTTTGTCGCCACGAACGTGCAGAACTTTCCCGAGGGGACCTTCCCCGACGGCTTCAGGACGCTGGTGGTGCAAGCGACGCTCTCGGATGTGGTCGTGGACGGCGGGGTCATGATCTCCTCGTATAGCGGCGTGGATCCGGTGTTCCCGGATGCCCTGGGCGAGCATCGCTCGGATGCGGGCTCCGGCTCGACGCAAACGATCGCCCATCCCGGCGCCATCGCGCTCAACGCGGGCGCGCTCGCGTATGGCGTCACGCTGTCGAATCGGCGGGTTGACCTCATCACGCCCCCGGACTTTACCACCCTCACCGTCGGTCCGATGGAGGACGGGTTCCTTAGGAAGACCGACGGGGAGTACACCGTCCGAGCCAGCGGGGGCTCGGCCGATCCGCAGTGGACGTGGTCCTTCGACCAGAACCCGGAACCCGGCACCTGGCTGGCGAGCGTGCTCGCACTCAACCCGGCGCCACCGCCGGCGACGCACCTCGTCTTCACCGTCCAGCCAAGCAACACCACCGCCGGCGGCACGATCTCGCCGGCCGTGCAGGTCGCCGCTCAGGATGACGCGGGGAACACGGTCGTAGGGTTTGGTGCCGACATTACCATCGCGCTGGGCAACAACCCCGCTGGCGGGACGCTCTCCGGAACCAAGATCGTGACGGCAGTGAATGGCGTGGCGACCTTCTCTGACCTGAGCATCGACAGGGCTGGGAACGGCTACACGCTGGTAGCTACCGCCACCGGCCTGACCGGGGCCACGAGCACCCCGTTCAACATCGCGGCGCCGCAGGTACGAGTAGACGTCAGCGGCGGCGGCCGCATCGACCCGGCCATCGGGAAGACGACGTTCGGCTTCGACGTGGATAGCCGTTCGGGGCCCCCGTTCCAGGGAGACATGCAGGTCGTCTACCACGGCGGCACGTCTCCCATGACGCGGATCCATAGTGTGGTGATCGACGGCGTGACGTCGTCACCCGATCCCCGCGGCGGGGTGTGCATCACGTGGACCGGCAGCGCGCGGGTGAACAACGGTGACCAGCACCGCTTTACCGCGACCGCCTGCGACAACGGCCAGCCCGGCTCGAGTCACGGGGCGGGACCCGATCGCTTCGGGATCAGCGTCGACGGGTCCGTCAACACCGGCCTCACGGACCTGAAGGGCGGCAACACACAGGTCCGCCAATGATGGAGGACAGACCATGAAGGGCCTGACGAAGTTGGTCGTGGCGCTGAGCCTCGTCGCGGGCGCGCTGCACGCGCAGACGCCGGTCAGCGGCCAGGCGTTGGGCGCGGCGGTGCGAACAGCCGCCACCACCCTCCAGAGCGGCCAGGTCACGCTGCCTTTCGGGGGAGGCTTCGTTGCCGCCGATGTGGACGCGCTGTCGGCACCCGAAGTCAGGGTGGACGCCCTCACCACGATGACCTCGGGCGCGATGGACATGCAGGCCTCGACGGCCCAGAGCACCGCGCACCTGGAGAAGGTCAACGTTCTGAATGGGCTGATCACTGCCGAGACCGTGATCGCCGCGACCTCGAGCTGGGTAAGCGGCGCGGCGGGCTGGAACGCCGAGGGCTCCGGCTTCACCAACCTCGCAGTGAACGGCGTGCCGCTCGGGAGCGGGGACTACCTGCCGGCGCCCAACACGCGCGTCAACCTGCCGGGCGTCGGCTACGTCGTGCTCAACGAGCAGATCGCGAGCGGCGCGGCAGGGATCACGGTGAACATGATCCACGTCGTCCTGCAGAATGCGCTCACCGGCCTCACGACCGGGGAGATCATCGTCGCTTCGGCCTCCAGCTCGGTCGGTAACTAGCCAGAGACCAGAGGCTGGCTCTTGAAGGCTAGAAGGTGATCTGGACCAGCGGTGTAAGTTCGCGCTGCATGTTCCGGATGCTGACCTGCGCGGCGAGCTTTTCCGACACACCGAGGTATGCCTTGGCGAATTGGGACGTCGGGTCGAGTACGATCGGCCGCCCAGCGTCGGAGCTGGTTCGGATCTCGGTCGCGAGCGGAATCTCGCCCAGGAACGGGATGCCGAGTCGGTCGGCGGCGCGGTGGGCGCCGCCCGAGCCGAACACCTCATCGTGCGCGCCGCAGCTCGGGCAGACGTACGACGCCATGTTCTCGACAATGCCGAGCACGGGCGTGTTCAGCTGATTGAACATCGCGATCGCCTTCTGCGCGACCTTTAGGGCCACGTCCTGCGGCGTCGATACGACTACGGCGCCGGTAAGGGGAATCGCCTGGCACAGGGTAAGCTGCACGTCCCCCGTCCCCGGTGGCAGGTCCACGATCAGATAGTCCAGCTCGCCCCACTGCACATTGCCGAGAAAATGCTGGATCGTCTTGTGGAGCATCGGCCCGCGCCAGATGATGGCGTCGTCCTCGCGCAGGAAAAAGCCCATCGAGATGATCTTGACACCGTATTGCTCGGCCGGCACCGTGCCCTCGATCGTCGGCTTCGGCAGCGTGTGCGCGTTCATCAGCGTGGGGATAGTCGGGCCATACACATCCGCGTCCATGATTCCCACGCGCGCGCCGGTGGCGGCGAGCGCGAGCGCCAGATTCGCGGAGACCGTGGACTTCCCGACGCCGCCTTTGCCGCTCGCCACGGGGATCACGTTCTTCACGGATGGGATGAGTCGTTCCTTGACTGCACCGGGCGATCCGCGGACGCGGGCCGTCATGGTGACGTCCACCCCGCCGACTCCGGGGAGTGCCGAGACGGCCTCTCGTGCCAGTTGCCGCATCCGCTCGCGCTCAGGACACGCCGGTGTCGTCAGCTCGATGGTGAACCCGACCGATCCGTCCGCAACCTGGACGTTCTTCACGAACCCCAGCGACACGATGTCGCGTCCCAGATCCGGGTCCGTGACAACACGCAGGGCGTCCAGGACCTGGCTTTCGCTTACGTGAGGCGTATCAGCTCCCCGACTTCTTCGCCAAGTCTACGGGCGCGTGATAGATGATCCGATACGGGCTCTGATCGTCCCGGAGGACCTTTACGGCTTCCGAGTTGGCGATCTTGTCCCACGCCACCGGCGCCCTGCGTCCTCCACACGCTGTCGCCAGGACGAGTGCACTCACCAACAGGAGGCTGCGCATCAGGGCTCTCCCTTCAGGTTTCGCGACTCGCGTCGTCTGACGGCGCGCCTTGGGCCAGCCAATCCCCAAACGACCCGGCGGCCAGCGCCAGGCGCCACTCCTCGAAAATCGACAACGCCATCGCACGCATGCCGCCCTCTGCGGGTCCCGCGGCCGCGCACTGCTCGAGCAGCCACGCCTCGAACGCATCCGGGTCTGGGTCGGCGGCGACGGCGCGGTCGAGCAGATCGCGCTTGATGGCGAGGCCGATCGCATCGGGCGTCGTGTCACGCTTGCGACGCTTCCGCCGACCTTCCGATGCTTCGAGGGCAGCGAGCAGCTCGCGGCAGACGCTGGAAGGTCTTTGAGCCTCCGTCACGACCTCCACCAACCTCCACCAACCTCGACAACCTTCACCTCGAGGTCGAAGCCCCGTCGTTCGGGCCGATGATAGCCGCGGTCCAAGGCCGCGACATCGAGCGCCACAGTGGCGACGTCGTCCAACAGCACGCCCCACCAGGGGAGCTCGCTCACAGTAGGCTCGGCCTTCACATATCCCTTACAGGTGTCGCAGACCTCGACCTTGCGCGTGGTCTCCCCGTCCTCGGGCGCCAGGTATCCCAGATTCTCGTGGCTCGTCTCGGCGCAGAAGGGGCAGCGCAGCCACGGGACTTCCCACCCCATGCCGCAGCGCCCGCACCTGAGCCAGCGCTTCCGCTCGAGGCCGCGGAACTCCGCGAGCGTGGGCCAGGCGCCGCACAGGGGACAATAGCCCTCCCACCAAGCCGCCGATACGTCCTTGCCGATCGTCCGGGCGCATGCCCGGAGCAGCGGCACGGCCGCGACCTGTGCCACGACGCGAAGCGTGGACGGATCGCCAGTCGCGAGCGCATCGATGCGCGCGTCATCCTGACGGATCGCGGCCTCCAGCAGATCGAGTGCGTCAAGCCGATGAGCCGCGCCGTCGAGACCGGCGAGCCGCGCGAGCTCGCGCACGAAGCGGCTCGCGGAGCGGCGGTGGACGCCGACTACAGCGCCGTCGAGTAGCGGCGCGCGGGCGGGACGGTGGTCCACCGGAGCCGGTAGCGCAGCGTCCCAAGTCGCGGCGTCCTGACTCTCGGCCAGGGCCGCCTCGACCAACGCCAGCCACGTTTCGGATTCAGGGTTTTTCTGCCGAACGTCCGCCAGCCGCTGCGCCTGGTCGGGGGCTACGTGCCGGCGCCGGGCAAGGGGCCAGAGCATTTCACCTTTGGGGTTCGACAGGGCGTCTTATAATAGATCTTCGCGCCCGCGTGGACCTGCACGACCGCGCCGTGATTGCCGGGGTCCGCACCCGGCCCGCCGCCGCGCACGCGCGCCGCTTCGGGGCTCGGCGTGCAGGCGGCGACGCCCGCCGCGACAAGTGGCATCCACCAGCGTGCCGTCACGGTCTCAGCCTCCACCGGAGGCCACGCGGTGCACGGCAATGGAGTTGGAGGCGAACAGGACAACCACCCGTAACAGGAATCCGCCGAGCAGGACCATGAGTGCGGGGTTTCGGAAGCCCGCGCCGCCGCTCGGTCTGAAATGGAGCTGCAGCGGCCACAGGATACCGGCCCAGACGACGCCGACGAGGAGCAGCAGTCCCCAGAAGCTGATCCACACCTGCCTGATCGGCCACAGGGACGCGATGAAGATGATGAGGATCACCAGCTCGACGATGAGCGCCTGGGCATCGAACGAGCCGAGCCAGCGGATCGAACCCTCGGACGCACCTCTGCGGCGACCGAAGAGCATTAACGCCGCGGCGCCCGTCGACGCGCCGGAGACGAGGAATAGCGCGCCGAGCCACGGGCTGTCAGCCCAGATCGGCCGGTTCGTCACCGACAGCAGGACGCCCGTGTAACCTGCCACAAAGAATCCGAATAGCCCGCCGAGACCGGCGACCAGCTTCGCGAGCACGGTGCCGCTCTGCAGCAGCTGCGCGCCGCGTGTGCGAACCCGGCCCTCCTCCGACCAGGCGCCGATCATGGAGAGGGTGGCGCACGCGCCGAACAATAGGATCGCCCACGCGCCGAACGAAATCGGCGACCAGCTCTTGAACATGAGGCTCGGGAAGTGCTCCGACTGGAACAGCATGTGCCAAAACCGGAGCGGTCGCCCGAGATCGAGCGTCAACAGCGCTCCTGAGATGATGGCGCCCCAGAACCCGAGGGTATACCCGGTGCGGATCACCGGCCGATCCTCAGGCCGCCCCCGCCCGAACCACTGCAGCAGCGCGGCGATGAAGTAGCCCCCGCCGGCGATGCCCCCCACGAAGAAGTAGAGGATGATGAGCCATCTCCAGTGAGGCGATGCCGTGACGAAGGTGTCGGACATTAGTTCATCTCATCCATGCGCCGCTTGCGCAGACCGACGAGCGCCAGCAGGCCGACCACGGCGCCACTCGCGGCCGCGAAGGTGCCACTGCGGTTCAGGTTCCGGCTGGGAAGCTTCGGATCTTTCGGCAGACCGTAGACCTCCGGCTCATCCACGAGCAGGTAGAACGAATTGAGGCCACCGAGCGGGCCATTGGGATCGTCGCCGTACAGGCGGGCGCGCTTCTCGCCCTGGGCTTTGAGCTGGTCCACACGCTTTTGCGCCCGGGTGCGCAGCTCGGTGATCGGCCCGAACTGGATCGAATCGGTGGGGCAGGCCTTGGCGCAGGCCGGCTCCAGTCCTACCTCCATGCGGTCATAGCAGAGCGTGCATTTCTGCGCCGTTCCCGCGGCCGGGTTCATGTCGATCACGCCGAAGGGGCAGGCGGCGATGCAGGCGCGGCAGCCGTTGCACACGTCCGACTGGATCACGACGGTGTCGAACTCGGTGCGGATGATCGCACCGGTGGGGCAGACCTCCAGGCATCCGGCCTGGACGCAGTGTTTGCACACGTCGCTCATCATCAGCCAGCGGCCGTTGTACGGACCCTCGAACTGCTCGATGAACTTGACGTGCCGCCAGTGCGTCCCGTCCAGCTTCCTCGTGTTGTCGTAGCTGTCGCCCGACATCTCCGTCACGCCGCCATTCGTCGCGGGGAGTTGATTCCAGTTCTTGCAGGCGACCTCGCAGGCCTTGCAGCCGATGCAGATCGTCGTGTCGGTGAAGAACCCCATGGCCTCTGGCATATCAGGCTTTCTCCACGTTGCACACGAAGGCCTTGCCCTCGTGAATCGACACGTTGGGGTCACCTACCCACGATGTCAGATCGTTCACCACGGCGCCGGTGGAGAGTCCCGCCCAGCCCCAATGCCACGGCATCCCGACGTGGTGAATCTGTTTCCCGGCGACGTTCATCACACCGATCCGGTCGGTGACCAGCGCTTTGGCGCGGATCTGCCCGCGGGGGCTCGAGATCACGACCCAGTCGAGATTCCGGATGCCCTTCTCTTGGGCGAGGCCCTTGCCCATCTCGATGAACAACTCGGGCTGTAGCTCGGCGAGCCACGGCAGCCAGCGACTCATCGCGCCGGCGAGGTAGTGTTCGGTCAGGCGATACGTGGTGATCACGTACGGGAACTTCGGGTCGCCGACCGACGCGAGCTGGTTGTACGGCTTGCCCGCCGCCCAGACTTTGTGGACCGGGCTCATCTGGTGCTTGGGATACAACAAGTTCTGGACTGGCGACTCGTGCGGCTCGTAATGCGTCGGGAGCGGGCCGTCCACCAAGCCCGCCGGCACGAACAGCCAGCCCTTGCCGTCGGCCCTCATGATGAACGGTTGCGTGCCCGAGAGGGCGTCGAGGCCGATGCCGTCGGGCTTCGGCTGCGCGTCGGGCGCCTTGGTCGCGGCGAAATCCGGCACGTCGTAGCCGACCCACTTGCCATGAGGCGGCGCGACGCCGGTCTTGGGGTCGGGCGGGTTCACGAACGTCGGATCCCACCACACCCACCGCTTCCGCTCGCTCCACGGTTTGCCCTTCAAATCCGCCGAGGCGCGGTTGTACATCACGCGGCGATTCGCCGGCCACGCCCAGCCCCACGCCAGGTGGGCGCCCGGGACCCCTGGGGGATCGGGCGTGCGCCGCGCCGTCATGTTCTGATCCCACGCCGGGAAGCACCCGCTATAGATCCACGACGCGCACGTCGTCGAGCCGTCGTCCTTCAGCTCGCCAAACCCCTTGAGATGCTGCGCGGGGTTGCCCGTGACGTAGCCATTGATCTCCCGCAGGATCTTCCGCGCGCTCGGCTCGCCGGGATACAGGGGAGCCTCTCCGGGATCCGGGTCGAACTCCCACAACACATTCTTCCACCCCTGGTCGCGCGGAGCCGTGCTCGCCGCATACAGCCGCTTCATCCGTTTCGCCAGATTGTGATAGAACCACGTGTCGGTGCGGCAATCCCCCGGCGCCTTGGTGGCGAACGAGTGCCACTGGAGCATGCGCTGCGTGTTCGTGAAGCTGCCGTCGTACTCGGCGATCTGGGTCGACGGGAAGAAGAAGATCTCGGTCTGGTTGTCCCCGATCTTGACTTCGCCGCTCTTCACTTCAGGCCCGAGGTACCAATGCGTCGCCGTCTCGGTGAGCCAGTTGTCTTTGACGACCAGCCACTTGAGCTGCCGCAGGGCGCCGCGGGTCGCTCCCCCGTTGAGTGAGGTCGCGGGGTTCTGGCCGACGCACACCATTCCCTTGACCTTGCCGTCAGCCATGGCGGCGAACGAGGCGATGTGGGAGTGGTCGCCGAGAATCTTCGGATGCCAGTCGTACCCGAAGTCGTTCTCCGCGGTGGAGGCCTCGCCGTACATGGACTTGAGATAGGAGACGAGGAACTTGGGCGTGTTGCCGTAGTAGCTGGTCGGCGTCGTTTCGGCGGCCATGTACGCCCGCAGCGACTCGTGGGGGCGGAGCGCCGAGGGCGCGTTCATGTATCCGTGAATGCTGTGGTACAGCGTGGGCACGTCGGTCGAGCCCTGGATCGCCGCGTGACCGCGCAGCGCCATGACGCCGGCGCCCGGCCGGCCGATGTTGCCAAGCAGGAGCTGGAGCAGCGCGCAGCAGCTGATCATCTGGACGCCGTAGGTGTGCTGCGTCCAGGCGACCGCATACGCGAACGCGCTGGTCCGGTCGCGGCCCGAGTTCTCGAGCAGCGCCTCCGCCACCCGGATGAACTTCTCCTTGGGGGAGCCGCAGATCTGCTCCACCATCTCCGGCGTGTAGCGGGAGAAGTGGCGCTTCAGGATCTGGAACACGCACTGGGGATTCTGGAGCGTCGGATCCTTCTGCGCCGGGCCCAGCTTGAGCGAGCGGACGAGATCGTCGAACGGCGGGCCCGCCCGCCGCGCGATCAAATCCGCCGTGGCAGGACCGGGTGGCTTGGGACCCCGGTCGTAGCTCCACGAAGCGGAGTCGTACCGGCCCTGGTTGCCATTGTACGGCCAGGAAGCCGGCTCGCTGAACGTGTTGAGGCCGGAGAACACCCCCTCCAGCTCCTCGGTGTCCTTGAAGTCCTTGTTGATGATCGTGGCCGCGTTGGTGTAGTTGACCACGAACTCCTTGAAGAAGGGGTCCGCGTTCCAGCGCCGGCTGTTGACCACGTAGTGGATGAGCCCGCCGAGGAAAGCGATGTCCGAGCCCGCGCGGATCGGCACGTGCAGGTCCGCGACGGCGCTGGTGCGGGTGAAGCGCGGGTCGACGTGGATCAACTTCGCGCCGTTGAGCTTGGCCTTCATGGGCCAGCGGAACGCCACGGGGTGGCACTCCGCCATGTTCGAGCCCATGATCACGAAGCAGTCGGTATGCTCGAGGTTGCGCGGATACAGCGTTGCCGCGCCGCGTCCAAACCGTGTCCCCAGACCGGGGACGCTAGAGCTGTGTCATATCCTGGCCTGGTTCTCGATGGCGACCACTCCGAGGCCACGCCAGAACTTCTGGCAGACGTGGTTGAACTCGTTGTCGAGGGTCGCGCCGCCGAGCGCGAATATGCCCGGCGTCATGTTCACGACCTTGCCGTTAGGGAGGCTCTCGATGAACGTGTCGTCGCGCGTCTTCTTGATCAGCTCCGCGACGCGGTCCATCGCCCACTCGAGTTCCACGACCTCCCAGCCCGAGGCACCCGGCTTGCGGTGCAGGACCTTGGTCGCCCGGTTCGGATTCACGTGGAGCTGGTAGATCGCCGCGCCCTTCGGGCAGAGCGTGCCTTCGTTGTGCGGGCTGCGCGGATCGCCTTCGATGTTGACGATCCGATCGTCCTTGACGTGAATGAGGGTCGCGCATCCGACCGAGCAAAACGGACAGATACTCGGCACCGCCTTCGCGTCGCGGATGCGCAGCTCCTGCGCCTGGGCCCGCGCCGGCGCGAGCGTCAAGCCGAGGCCGACGAGCCCGCCGATGGCGGTGCCGGCACCCGCGCCGGCGGTTACTCGCAGGAAATCGCGTCGACTGACCTGCATAGGATGGATCCTCCTACCGGTCGTGATATACGGCCCGTCCGGGGAGGCGCAATCCTCCCCGGACCGGCCCTAGGCTTAGAAATCGTACCGCGCGCTGAGGAGCACCTGGTTGCCCGACAGGATATTCCCGCTGCCGAGCTTGACCTCGTTATGCAGCCACTCGAACCCCACCGAGTACGGGCCCGCCGGTTTAAAACGGATCATCGGGGTGAACGTCCAGCTGCTGAAGCGTCGGTTGGCAACCGGAATCGTCGTCGTCCCGTTCGCCTCCGTTACACCGGCGACTGCGAGATTGGCCAGTTGAGTCGAATCCGGGCGGTCGGTGCCGTAGAAGCCCCAGACGCTCCACTTGGTGTTCAGGGCATAACCGGCCTGGAGCCACGCGCCCCATCCCTTGAAGTCGCCGAACTGGACGATCTGCGCGATGTGGTGCGCCATCCCTTTGCCGATGTATGCGTTGCCTTGAAGCGTGAGGTCGCCCCGCGTCGTGTTGGCCCCGAGCTCAATCATGTAGCTCTTGATGTTGGGGCTGACCTTGTTATCGACGTGGCCCACCAGATACGCACTCCACTTCGGAGTGCTGTAGTCGAACCGTCCTTCGACCTGCGGCCCTGCACGCTCGCCTGCGCTGGCCGACGTGTCCGAGCCGTTATCGTTGCTCCAGGAGCCGCTGAGCACCGCCAACTGCAACCGCGTCGTCGCTCGCGCCGCCGGCGCGCTGAGCGTCTTCATAAACCTCACCTGGGTGAACCGCCAGCCGACGAATCCGCCCGACCCGTGCCCCAGCGGGAAGGCGATGTGGGACGTCGAAACGGGGACGTTGCCGAACAGCAGGTCCCAGTCCTGGCCGATGCGAAGCGTGGTGCGGCCGTTGGTGAGGTCGGCGTAGGCGAGGCGGAGCCGCGGCTGTGGTTGCTCGTCGCTGAAGGCGCCCGCTCCGACGAACGTGCCGAAGAAGTCCAGCTCCGCGGTGGCGTTGCCGCGCCACCCCTTGCTGACCTCGGGGCCGGCGAGCGCCACGGTGAAGCGCGTGTTGCGCGCGTCACCGCCATGCACCCACTTGGGGCGCTCAGCAACGACGTAATTCGCCTTTTGCCCGCCGCCGAGCTGGAAGAGCGCGTCGTCGGCGAAGAACGTGGCGTCCACGATGCCCCGAAGGGTGATCGAGACACCCTGGGTCGTCTTGACGTCTTGCGCGAGTGCGGGGGTGGAGAGTGCGGCGACTACGGCGAGCCAACAAAGAAGTGTCGAACGCATTGCGACCTCCTCTAGCAGCAGGTCCGTGACGCGATTCGGTACCGCTCGTGCCGCTTGCACATTGGCATGGTCGACGCGCGCGCGTCAAGGCCTCCTTGCGACCTTGACTGCCGCGCTCGGAGGGCGTCGTTTTGGAGGCCCAACGGTAAAGGACTGAGCCATGGCATGGACCCAGGTGTACGATCCACTGCACAATTGGATCCTATCCACGCTCGTTGCGGCGTTACCGATCCTCGTGCTGTTCGGCCTGCTTGCAGGGCTGCGGGTGAAGCCCCATTGGTGTGCGATCGCCGGGGCCGGGACCGCGGTGCTCGTGGCCGTCTCGGTCTTCGGGATGCCCGTCTCGCTCGCCGGCATGAGCTTCCTGTACGGCGTCGGGTTCGGCGTCCTGAAAATCGCGTGGATCGTGCTCGCGGCCGTGTATCTGTACGACATCTCCGTGTTCACGGGCCAGTTCGAGATCATGAAGGAATCGGTGGCGGGCATCACGGCCGACCGCCGGTTGCAGCTGCTGCTTGTCGCGTTCTGCTTCGGTGCCTTCATCGAAGGCGCGGCGGGGTTCGGGGCGCCGGTCGCGATCGCGGGCGCTTTCATGATCGGCCTCGGGTTCAAGCCGTTCCACGCCGCCGCACTCAATTTGATCGCCAACACGTCGCCCGTGGCGTGGGGAGCGATCGGCACGCCCGTGCACACGCTGGCCGCGGTCTCGGGTCTGCCGGAGTCGGACTTGAGCGCGATGATCGGCCGCATCCTCCCCATCACGGGCATGATCGTGCCGTTCTGGCTGGTGCGCGCGATGGTGGGGTGGGCCGAGACCTTCGAAGTGCTGCCCGCGAT
>QHVB01000002.1 GCA_003222195.1 Gemmatimonadota bacterium
TGGCTCGAACTTGTGAAAAACAGAGAGCGCCGCCACGAAGGTGAGCAAGGAGGCGATTGCGCTGTAGCCGAGCCACCAGAGGGGTGGAGCCGTTTGCGTCACGACAACGCTGCTGAAGCTTTCCAAGATCGGTGCCACCGGATTCAGCATCAGGGCTGGTGCCCAACGACCGAACATGCGCGCATCGTAGAAGACGGGCGTGAAGAAGATCGCAAACGTGAGGACGACCTCAACGAGGTACTTGACGTCGCGAAAGAACAGGCTGGCGGCGGACAGCAGAATACCCAGGCCCGTTGTGAGCACCACGAGGATGACCACGAGGACGGGCACCCAGAGCAGCTGCACGCTCACGCCGACACCTAGCGCGGTGAGAATGACCAGAAGAACGAGCGACGCTACTCCGAAATCCACGAGCTGTGAGAGCATGGCCGCGACTGGAAAGATCTCGCGAGGCAAGTAGATCTTCGTGACCAGCTCGGTGTTCGCTATCAAGCTGCTGGTCGCAAACCGGACGGATGAGACAAAGAATGCCCAGGGAACAGCGCGCACACTGACCGAAGCCACATCCGCAGGCGTGAGCGAGGTGCCGGCCATCAACGAGAATCCGTAACGGACGACCACTCCAGCCGCGACGATCACTACGGGCATCAAGATCGCCCACAGCATTCCCATCACCGACTGCTTGTATTTGATCCGGATTTCGCGCCACGTGATCATATAGAGGAGATCCCGCCGGGCCGCCAGTTCTGCGAGTGACGTGCTCATCCACTCACGAGATCCCGGAGTCCGCCCGGCCGCAGCCGTAGCGTCACGGGACTCGCTCCAACCAGATCTCTCGCCAGTATGGATAGATGCTCCGCGGGCAGAAGAGCCGATTCCGGCTCAGACACCCCTGGCACACCACGCCGTCGAGAATGATGCAGTCGCCGGAGATATGAGTCATTCTCCCCGTCCGCTCGTCCACGATCTGCGTCACCCGCCGAAGTACGCGGTATTCGCCACCGCAGTACGGGATCATCTCCACGTCGAACCACAGCCCGCGGTTCCGGTGATTCGTGTTGAGGGTCGCCAGAATCTCCTCCCGCGAGCGAACGCGGACGCGCTCCCCCGGTTGTAGCCCGAGCGGGCGGGACGGGGTCTGTTCGAGCCTCCCCTCGACGTGGGGATACTCGAGCCCGCCACGACGCCGCTGCACGGCGTTGAACCATGCCGTCGCGAGCGTCTTGACGAAAACCCAGAGCCCGACGTTCCCCGAGCGCAGCTCCCGCAGGTACTGGCGGGGGTCCCACCAGGCCAGTGGCGTCGTTGCCCGGGACATTTCTGTGGCCTGACACACGTAGAGCCGGCCCTCAGCAGCGGCGGGATCCGGGCGCGTGACGGCGCTCTCTAGCGCCGCCACGCTCAAGCCGACCGCCGCTGGCCCGGCGCCGGGCGCCCGCTGCGCTAGGGGCCGAGCGGACCCAGTTACCGCCGGTTTCAACCACGCTTCCTTCCAGTACAGCAAGCACCCCGCCTGACACCCGCCGTGATGCCCCCCGTCGCAGCGCAAGCCTTCCAGATGCACGGCGTGCATCATCCGGCGCGACGTGTAGTTCCCAAGCGTGTCGCACGCCTTATCCGCCCGGCGGAATACTCGAAACCGGCGTTCGCAGTATTTCAGCATCTCGGGCATGAACGGCAGCCCGTCGAGCTTGCCGTTCTCGTCGAGCGTGCTGAGAATCTCCCGCTCACTCCGGACCTCGACAAAGTCACCCGCCCGTAGGCCGAGTACCGGTGGAGTCACTCTGTCTCCCGACATGTGGCGTTGCCTCCGTCGACGAAGCACGCCCATGCAAGACGCGGACTACGGATGAGCTACGGTGACGTTGAGCTAACGTTCTAACCTGCAATGGGTTGCCGGCGCCGTCGTACTGGCGGGCGCCACGACCACGCCTAGGTGTTACAGATCTGCTACAGCCATCGGTCCCAATGTCTCGGAGCCAGGTGCTGGTCCGCACTCAGGGAAACATCGAATCGGGGGGGATGCCGGTAGCGTCGGGACGGGGCAAACTGTTACACGCCAACCACAGCTTCGAAGACAGCGTGACCACGAGACAGCGGCTGTGGGCCCGGTTCGTGGCGCGGAGCTTGCCGCGTTGCCCTCTGCCCTTACGCCTGAAGGCAAGCCCTATGCTGCGGACCCGACTAACGTCCCTGCCTGCCACCTTCGGGTTCGTGATGATGCTGGTGTCCTGTGCCGACCAGAATACGGTCGGCCCCCCCGTTACGCAGCCGGCTTTTGCGGGGCCATTGCGGGTGAGTCCCGACAACCCCCGGTACTTCACGGACGGCAGCGGGCGGGCGATCTACCTCACCGGCTCGCACACGTGGCTGAACTTCCAGGACGCGGGCTTCACCGACCCTCCGCCGGTGTTCGGCTGGAGCGCCTACCTCGCCTTCCTGCAGGCGCACCATCACAACATCATCCGGCTGTACCGTTGGGAGCAGGCCAAGTGGAGCGCCGAGACCCCCTCGGACTACTGGTTCGACCCCATGGCCTACCAACGCCCCGGGCCGGGGACGGCGCTCGACGGCAAGCTCAAGTTCGACCTCACCAAGTTCAATCAGGCGTACTTCGACCGGCTGCGTCGGCACGTCATCGACGCCGGACAGCGCGGGATCTATGTCTCCATCATGCTGTTCAACGGCTGGTCGATCGAGGACAAGGGCCTGGGGATCGGCAACCCGTGGCCGGGGCACCCGTTCCATCGCGCCAATAACATCAACGGGATCGATGGCGATCCAAACAACGATGGTGAGGGCCTGGAAACCCATACCTTGCAGGTCCCGGAGATCACTGCCCTGCAGGAGGCATACGTCCGCAAAGTTGTGGACGCCGTGAACGACCTGGATAACGTGCTCTACGAGATCAGCAACGAGAGCCGCACGGGGGCGGAGGCGTGGCAAGACTCGATGATCGTTTACGTCAAGCACTACGAGGCCACGAAGCCGAAGCAGCATCCGGTGGGGATGACGGCCTTGTGGCCGGGCGGCAGCAACGCCGATCTGTTCGCGAGCGCGGCCGACTGGGTCTCGCCCAACGGCGACACCACCGCTCCCCCCGCGGCCGACGGGAGCAAGGGCATTCTGTTCGACAGCGACCACCTGTGTTGCAGCACCAGCCTCGAAGAGCCCTGGGTGTGGACGAGCTTCACGCGGGGGCTCAACCCCCTATTCATGGATCCCTATGACGGCGCGTTCCCGGTCGCCATACAACGTGATCCAAATGATCCCCGCTGGGAGCAGATCCGGGTCGCCATGGGTTATACGCTGACTTTTGCCGATCGCCTGAACCTCCTCGCGATGCGACCGCGGGGGGATCTGGCATCGACCGGCTATTGCCTCGCGAATCCCGTCGCCCAGGGCGCGGCGTATCTCGTCTACCTGCCCACCGGGGGCACAGTGACCGTGGACCTCTCGGGGACCTCCGGCACGCTCAAAATCGAATGGTTCATCCCGAGTACCGGGCAGACCTCCGCCGGCGCCACTACCACCGGCGGCGGCGCCCGCTCCTTCACGGCGCCCACTAGCGGCGATGCCGTCCTGTACGTCCATCAATAGGTGATCACGGACGTGACGCCGGAGCCCGCGAGCGACACTGTCGTGGCTTGTCAGAACGCGTGACTGATCGCGCTGACTCGCCTCCACCGATGCTCACCACGCCCCAAGCACGGGTTGTGCGGAACATCAGTTCGAACTGGTTCGGGCTCGCAGTGTCGATCGTGGTCGGGCTGTTTCTTTCGCCCATCATCCTGCACAAACTCGGGGATGATGCTTTCGGACTCTGGGTTCTGGTATTCTCCTTCACGGGCTATTACGGACTCTTTGATCTGGGCATTCGGTCGTCCATCGTTAAGTATGTCGCGAAGTATGCAGCCACTCGCGACTACGACAGTCTTACCCGCCTGATCAATACCAGCCTCTTCAGTTACAGCTGCCTGGCGGTGGCCCTGTTAGTTCTAACCGGAGTAGGCTCCTGGTACATCGATCGCATTTTCCACATCGGTCCCGCATCGCTGAGAACAGCGCGGCTGCTTTTCTTGATGGTGGGCACCGCGCTCGCCGTCGGTTTTCCTCTCAGCGTATTCAGCGGCGTATTGCAAGGGGTGCAGAATTTTTACTCGATGAACCTGATCCAGGTTGCGTCGAACCTGCTACGAGCCGTGCTGATTGTCGTCGCGCTAGAGCGTGGCCGCGGACTCCTGACTGTCGCTCTCATTACCGTAGTGCTGCCGCATGGCCGACACCTTCATGCCCATGTCGAGCCACTTCGACGCGACGGGTGATGCCAGCCGGATGCGCGAACTTTTCATCATCGGCAACCGTGCTTGCGCGATCGTCATCTTTCCGATTGCTGCGATGCTCATTATTCTTGGCCCGTCGATCATCGAGGCTTGGGTAGGTCCCAAGTATGTTTCAAGTTACACCATTCTGCTGCTGCTGATTGTTCCGCGGACTATCTATCGTTGCCAGGCGGCTTCGTCGCGGATCCTGTTCGGTATGGCGCGGCACAAGGCGCTGGCCATCGCCCTGCTGATTGAAGGAGTGGCAAACCTGATCTTGAGCATCGCGCTGATCGGCCGCTTTGGAATCGTTGGCGTTGCCGTCGGTACCGCTGTCCCCATGCTGTGTACGAGCCTGATTTTTCTGCCCTACTACCTTTGCAGCCTGCTCGGAGTCCGCGTGCGGGACTTCGTGAGCCAGGCGTACGCGCTTCCTTTCGGACTTTGCGCACCGCTGGTCGTGGTGCTCCTGGTGATGCGTCAGCTCTTCTACGCGCACGACTATGTCCAACTGCTGGTCCAACTATTGGTAGGAGGCACGGTCTATGTTGCGGGTTTGCTGTGCGTCTTCTTCCGCCGCGATCCGATTGGCGTGAAATTGCGGACCCGGTTCGCAGCGTACGTGCATCAGTCGTTGGGTCATTGACGTGACCCTCTATTCGCCAAGGGGATTGTTTATTTGCGCATTGCTAAGGCGAGAGGGGTCCTCGGTTACGAACCCGGATTCTGATTTCGCAAGGAATCAAAGCACTGGAACAGTGGTTGCGCTTCACCAATTATCTGAGGAGCTTTGCCACCGTCACGTGCGCGACAATACTAGTCAACGTCTCAGATTTGGAAAAACAGATTCGCTCCGATCGCCGGCGGTAGAAAGGCAGATCGATCCATGAATAGTCCCGACGTCGGGCAGGCGACCGTGAGTGTAATCATTCCTGTTTACAACGTTCCGCAGTACATCAACGAGGCGCTGAGTTCTGTCCTTAGACAGAGCTATCCGAAGGTCGAGATCATTGTCATTAACGATGGTTCTCCCGACACGCCGTTATTGGAAGAAGTAATCGCGCCATTTCTCGAGCGCATCGTTTATGTCGAGCAGCAGGAGAACCGGGGCCCAAGCGCTGCTCGCAATGTGGGCATCCTGCGCTCTCGCGGCGAGTACGTCGCGTTTCTAGACAGTGACGACTTCTGGCTCCCGGATTACCTCGCGTTTCAGATGGAGCTCTTTCAGCAAAGTCCGCCGCCTGACCTCGTGTACACGGACGGTCTAATCATTGGTGACACCCCTTTCTCCGGCCAGCGAGTGATGAAGATACGCCCATCGAGCGGCACTGCAACGTTCGAGAGCTTGTTGGTCGAAAAATGTCAGGTGCCTACATCCGGTACCGTGGCGCGCAAGAGAGTTCTGATCGAAGCGGGGCTTTTTGATGAAAGCG
>QHVB01000029.1 GCA_003222195.1 Gemmatimonadota bacterium
ACCCGGCGCCGCCCGCGCCGATGACGACGACGTCGTAGGTGTGACTGCGAAGGTCGGACGCGGCCACTAGAACAGCCGCACGTCGTGGATGACGCCCATCGCGCAGAGGCGGATGTAGACGTCAGTGAGTGCGACCGAAAAGAGCGAGCACCAGGCAAACAGCATGTGATGCCGGTTGAGCGCACTTACACCGCGCCACGTCTCGAAGCGGGCTCGCCCGCCCCGCACGCAGGAGAAGCAGTCGACGTTCCCGCCGATCAGGTGCCGCAGCGAGTGGCAGCCGAACGTGTAACAAGAAAGCAGAATCACGTTTACGGCCATCACGAGCGTGCCGATGCCGACACCGAATTCGCGCGGGCCCGCCGCCATGGTGCCATCAGACAGCACGCCGTTCACTGGCCAACGCGTCGCGAGAAAGACGTCGTAGGAGAGGATGAAAATGAAAACCACCGCCGCGTACATGGCATAGCGGTGCAGGTTCTGAAGAATGAACGGAAACTTGCTCTCACCCTTGTACCCGTGGCGTGGCTCGCCGACGGCGCAGGCCACGGGATCGAGGAAGAACGCCCGGTAGTAGGCCTTACGGTAGTAGTAGCAGGTGACGCGGAAGGCGCCGGGGAAAATCAGGATCAGAAAAGCGGGCGAGAGCGGCCACCAGGTCGTCTGGATCAGGGGCGAGTAGAACGGCGAGAGGTACGGTCCCCATTCGTAGAACCGGTTGACCCAGGCCGCCCAGGTCGCGTAGACGCCGAAGCCGCCGAGGACGAGCGCCGTGAGCGCGGGGGCAATCCACCACGCGTCGCGGCGCAGCGTGGCGCCGAAGCTGCGTTCTTGCAGGTCACGAACGGATGTCGTCATAGCGTCACCGCCGCCATCGTCTGTTTCACCGCCTCCGCCGATTTCTTCAATGCGCTCTTTTCGTCTGCCGTCAGCTGGACCTCGACGATCTTCTCCAGACCATTCTTGCCGAGTTTGCACGGCACGCCGCAGTACATCCCCGACAACCCGTACTCGCCTTCGAGCCAGGCGGCACACGGCAGCAGCCGTCTCTGGTCGAGCACGATCGATTCCACCATCTGGACCACCGCCGCCGACGGTGCGTAGTAGGCCGACCCGGTCTTCAAGAAAGCAACGATCTCGGCGCCGCCGTTCCGGGTGCGGTCGACGATCTTGTCGAGCTTCGCTTTGTCGAGGAGCTGCGTGACGGGGATGCCGGAGACGGTCGTGTAGGAGACGAGGGGCACCATCGTGTCGCCGTGCCCGCCGAGGACCATCGCCTGGATGTCCTGCACGGAGACATCGAGGGCCTCGGCCAGGAAGGTGCGGTAGCGGGCGGTGTCGAGGACGCCGGCCATGCCGATCACGCGCTCGCGCGGGAAGCCGGTCACTTGTTTGGTGACCCAGCACATCACGTCGAGGGGATTCGACACCACCACGACGATGGCCTTTGGGCAATTCTGCTTGATTTGCTGTGAGACTTGCTTGACGATATCGGCGTTGGTACGGACGAGGTCGTCGCGGCTCATGCCCGGCTTACGGGCAATACCGGCCGTGACGACGACCAACTCGGATCCGGCCGCCGGGCCGTAGTCATTCGACCCGACGATGCGTGTATCGAAGCCTTCGATCGGGGCGGACTCGTACTGGTCGAGGGCTTTCCCTTGCGGGACGCCTTCGATGACATCGACCAGGACGACGGTGCGGGCGAGCTGTTTTTCGGCGAGGCGTTGGGCGGTGGTGGCGCCGACGTTGCCGGCGCCAACGACCGTGATCTTAGTCAGCATGGTGCGGGAAACTTAGGGACGCCGGGTGTGGCGGGCAATCACAGCTTCGAGTCGGCGACTCTCGCGTTCTCCGCGATTATTGTTGCTTCGAGTGCGGTCAACGTCCCGTCGCTTAAGGCAGCTTGGGCGCGTTGCTGCAGGGCTGCGAGAACACTGTGAGCGGCGTTCGTCCTCCCGGCGGCGATGTGACGTTGCGCGTCGGTCGTCAGGCTTTGTGTCGACGTGCAGGTCCCCTGGCGTGCACCGGAGGTTCCCTGGCAGATCCCTGCAATAACCTCGGCCAACTGGGCCAGCACGTCCGGCGCTGACGCGGCAGCCATCCGCGGCTCGAGCTCGGCAGCGGCAGCGAGCAATCGATTCTTGATTACGGGATCCGCGATCGTGTCTGCGATTTGGCGCAGCGGCGCAAGAAGGGTGATGAGCGATGCCGTGCGGGCGGCGCGCGCCGCGGGGATCGGGTATGCGGGCACAGCCTGTATGATCCGACCGAGCAGCGCCGCCCGATCGTCCGGCGCGAGGCCGTTGGTCGTGCTGGCCAGGGTGTAGCCCCACGTCGTGATGATCGCCGGTCGCGCGGTCGCTTTGGAAATCCACACCTCGTTCAGAACGGGGATTGCCGCTGCCCCTCGGCTCGCGACGAACTCCTGCGCCGCGCGACTGGTCTCGATTCCCAGGAACGCGATCCCGCGGACGGCGGACGCGTCCTGCAGCCGGAGCACGCCACGCGTCAAATCGATCACGTACTCCGAGTATGTCTCATCGTCCTTTCCGGTCGTTTGGTCGTAGGGCACCTGGCCTGTGGCTTCTCGCTCGAGGAGCTGGACCAGCGCCTGCCGTGCAGCCGACGAGAGCGACTGGATGGGCACGAGATTAAGGCGTGCGACGGCCTGGGCCCGGGCGGAGACACTAGGGGAGCCGAGGACGCCGACTAAAGAATCCACGTTTTGGCCGAAGGCTCCGCCCGGAAGCGTGAGCAGGAGACCAAGCGCTGCCGTACCCATGCTGATCCTGGTCATGGCGCGAGAGGACATTTGAGCTCGATGTGAACGTGTCCGACGCCACTGAAGGAGGCGTCCGCGTGCTGAGGATCGGGGTCGCGTTGCTCCACGATGAACCCCAACGACAAGGCTTGGTCCGCGACAGCATCCCAGTAGCTTTGTGCGGCGGCTAGCTGGGCGGCTGTGGGGAACACGGGCAATGTCGGAAAGGTCTGTAGGTCCGCGGCACAACCGTACTGATGCCAACTGTCCGACACCGCTCCTGAGGCCTTGCCAACGTGGTAAGCGTTGTGCACGGGATTTCGGTACCCGCTGTTCACCCGCAGCGATAACGGCTGCAGCGCGAGTTGCAGGGCAACGAATAAAGAATTGAAATCGCCGTTGGTCACGGCCACCGTATAGTCGCCCGTGTTAGTTGCAGACACCCCAAACTGCCCCCGACCCGGGACGCCCTGGGCGACGCCCAGTTCGATGTATTCCTCTCGAATCGTATCGATCTCATCCTGCCGCACGAGCGCCGGGGCCGACCGCACCAGCGTTCCTGAAGCATCAACCGCCGCCGTCACCCGCAACGCGAGCGACTTCTGATTCAAGCTCCCCGGATGCGGGACCGCGGCCCATCGGCCCGCATCCTGCGGCGGAACCAACGCCTCCACGTTGCTCCCAAACGGCGGAGTGACGCCGTTGGGCTCGAACGTGGTCACCGCGTCGGTGGGGTCGTCGACGATCTCCCACTGGATGGTGGGCGCCAGCGAGGCGGGCGTCACGCCCGCCCCGAGGCTCAGCCGATTCTCGCCCGGGCGACTGGTAAACGACCCCCCGGCATCGGGTCCTTGGGCTCGGAAGATCGTCACATCCGCGGTGGTGACCGGCTCGCGAAACGAGAGCAGGTACACCGTGCCGATGAAACCCTCGCTGGTCACCACATGATCGGGATAGAACACACTCGAAACCCAGGACATGTCGCTGGTAGGTCGAATGACCACGCGGGTCACGCTATCGAGACCGGTGATCACGAGAGATTGGGGGAGCGTGCCGCTGCCGAAGTAGTACACGTTGTGCTCCTCGTGCCGCACGCCACAGTCGGATTCATCCGCTGTGAAGGCCAGCGTCACACTCACGCCCGACGGCGCGTACGCGGTGATGGAGCCGGGGTCCGCGCCGCAGTGCCAGATGTCCACCGGCATGACGACGAGGTGAGCCACGGGCTGTGAGAACGCGACGGTCAGGTCGTACGGACCAGTATGCCCGTCTTCGTAGACCGCCTGCAGCGGTGGCGAGACGATGTCAAGGGACGTCTCGCACAAGTGGCCGTAATCGATGTAGCCCGCGGGACCGCCAAAGGCGCGTCCCTTGAGATAACCCGTGCAGACGACACCGCCTTCCCCCGGCGGGGGCACGTAGACGGCAAAACTGGGCGCCATGGTCTTGGTCGGTGCGATGACGTCGGTGTGCGTGCAAGCGGCGGCGCTAACGACGATCCAACACCAGGTAGCAGCGTGGCGGAGCTTCACATCGTGACATTAGGGAAGGCAGGCTCACCCGCAAGAGATCAGCGCGCCACAAGTCACAAGGGAAAACCCTTGGTCAACCGCCGCGCGTATGCATCTCCCGATGAGGATCAGCGCGGAGACCGTCGACTTGATACAGCGGCGCGCGATTGACTACGCCGAGCCGCTCCTCGGCGCCGCGATCAGTCCGCCCTCGCCACGTCGCGGCGATGAGATCCGATAGTTCCGCGTCGCTCGCGCCGCGGCGCAGAGGCTCGCGTAGATCGATGCCGCGTTCGGCATAGAGACAGAGGAACCATGTGCCATCCGCCGTCAGGCGACTGCGGTCGCACGTGCGGCAGAAGGGCGCCGTCGTGGACGCGACAATGCCGAACGTCGCGCCGTCAGGCAGACGGAAACGCTCGGCTGGGGCTGCCACCTCGCCGCTCCCCACGGGGGTGATAGTGCCGTAGTGACGGGACAACTGCTCGAGCATCTCGCGCTGCGACACCACCTGGTCCGTGCTCCACCCGGTCGCGCCGCCGACATCCATGTACTCGATGAACCGGACTTCGGCCTGGTGGGCTCGCGCGAACTCGACCAGCTCGATCAGCTCGTCCTCGTTCACGCCCCGCATCACGACCGTGTTGAGTTTCAGGGCGAACCCCACGCGCCGTGCGGTCGCGATCCCCGCCAGGACATCGGCATGCCGATCGCTGCGAGCCAGGGCCTGCATCCGCTCGGGTCGCAGCGTGTCCAGACTCACCGTGACGCGGCCCAAACCGGCCAGTTTGAGCGCGTCCGCCTGCCTGGCGAGCAAGAGGCCGTTGGTCGTCAACGCGAGATCACGAATGGCTGGGTTCTTGGCGAGCATTCCCGTGAGCGTCGCGAGATCATGCCGCAGCAGCGGCTCGCCTCCGGTCAGGCGCACCTTCTCGACGCCCAGCGCCGTGAAAATCTCCACCAGGCGCGCGATCTCTTCGAACGTCAGAATCGATTGTTTGGGCAGCCAGACGTATTCCTGCTCAGGCATGCAGTAACGACACCGCAGGTTACACCGATCGGTGACCGAGACGCGCAGACTGCCGAGCGGTCGCGCCAGGCGATCAGCGATCACGCAATCCTCCCGCCACAGTCTTGCCTGACGGATCGACCCATGTCGCCGTGCCGTCCGTGTGCAGTTCCTTCTTCCAGATTGGCAAGCGCCTCTTCACTTCTTCGATCACGTAGCGGCACGCGGCAAATGCATCGGCGCGATGCGGCGCGGCCGCCGCGATCGCAATGCTCGCTTCGCCCAACGGGATCAACCCGAGCCGGTGTTGCAACGCGACTCGCGCCTCGGGCCAACGTTCGCGCGCTTCGTCGAGCATCCGCGTGATCTCCGCCACCGCCATTTCGTCGTAGGCCGAGTATTCGATGCCGGTGACGTCACCGTCATTGCGGACGGTGCCCAGAAAGACGCAGGTGCCTCCGCGCTCGGGGCTCTGTACCACCCGCAGGAGCGATTCGACGGTGATCGGATCGCGCGTAAGCGGATTCATCAGCCGCCAGAGAGTGGAGGAAGGAGTGCCACTTCGTCCCCATCTTTCACGCGCGTATCGAGCTTTACCTGGCGCAGATTCAACGCCGCGAGCGGCCGCGGCGGCAGGCTGCGTGCGCCGGGGACGGTCTCGCGCACACGATCGAGCACGTCGTTCACCGTCGCGGCGGCCGGCACTGCCACGGCCGCGGTGTCGCAGCCGGTCAGCTCTGCGTAGCGCGCGAAGAAGCGAACCGTCACCTGAGCCATGATTTGATTATAGCCCCGACGCCAGGCCCTGCCAGATCTTCGCCTGCTTCGGCGTGGGATTCGGTGCGCGGTCGAGACTGAGACGTGACGTCGTCCGCTCGCGCACCGTCGTGTTGAGCGTCAGCGTGCGGCCCGCGCGCTGCACCGTGATCGTGAGCGGCTGCCCCACCTTGCCCTGATAGCGCGAGCGGAATGCCGTGCCCCAGTCCTGGCTGGCGGACACCGGGATGTCGCCGATCCGCGTGAGCACGTCCCCCGGCTCGATGCCCGCCTCGGCCGCCGCGCTTCCCGGCGTCACCGCCTGGATCAACACGCCGCCGCTCGGCGAGGGCGCGGCTGAGATACCGAGGAACAGCGAGGAGACCGGGTTGCGCCGGAATACCAGGCCGGCCTTCGCGAACACCGTCTCGTAGGGCAGCGAATCGCGGCCATCGATGTAGCGGCGATAGAACCCATCCACATCCGGCATCCCCGTGGCACGCAGCTGGTTCAGGAGATCGGCCGTCTGGAATCCTTTGTTCTCGCGGTAGTAGCGCGTGTACAGCGCGCGCATCACCTCATCGAGGTTGTGCGCGTTGTCCGTGGCGTCGCGGATCGAAATGTCGAGCAGGAATCCCAGGAGCGAGCCCTTGGGATAATAAAGCTGCGAGCTGTTGACGTAAACTTCCTTGATCCAGGTCGCTTCGCTGCCGTCCTCCACACTCCAGGGCTCGGGGGCGTCCTCGACTTGCTGAATATTGGAGAGGGCGTTTTCCAGAAACTGGTTCGGACTCCACAGACCTGAGCGCAGATTTGTCAGATCGGCGTAATAGTCGGTCACTCCTTCCGACCACCACAACAGCGGCGTGTACTGCTCGGCGTGATAGTCGTAGGGCCACATCTCGGCGGGACGGATGCGCTTGACGTTCCAGAGATGGAAGAACTCGTGCGACAGCAGCGGATACATGAAGTCGCCGAGGTTGCCCAAAGGATCCGCGAACGCCAGCGCAGGCATGATGTCGTACTGCGAGGAGCTGTGTTCGAGCCCGCCGCCGAATCCGATAGGGCCGTGAATGACGTTGAAGAAGATCGTGTAGACGTCGTACGGAGCGTCGCCCGTTCCCATGATCCGATTCTGCACCGGCGCCATTTTGGCCACGCCGTTGCGAAGGTTGCGCGCGACGGCCGGCGTGTAGTCGGCCGCCGGCCAGACGGCGATACGGATCCACTTTTCATCCGCTTGGAGCGAATCGAGGCTGTACTTGCCGACAAACGTCATCGCGTCCGCGAGCTCGTGGTAATCGGCGGCGCGATAGACGCCGTTCGCCGGACCCTTGAGCGCCGTCGTCACCTGCCAGCCCGCCGGGAGCCGAAACCGGACTTCGGCGGGTCGCGCCAGCTGCCCTTCTTCGAACATGAACAGGTTGGTGCCGAGGAACTCACCGAAGTCTTCCACGGTCCGTGCGACGGAGAGATCGATCGTGTCGGGCGAGTAATCGAAATTCACGACGACGTGGTCAGCCTTGCCGGTGGCGACGCGCCAGGTGTCCTTATCGGCGCGATCCCAATGCAGCGCCTGGCCCGACGCATTCTTCGCGCCGAACCCATGGACGTAGCGCGCGTAGTTCTGGATCTCGTAGTTGCCGGGACTCCACGCTGGCAATGAGACGAACAGCGTGTCCTTGCCCGTCGTGGGAAAGTCCGCCGTGACGTGGAACTGATTTTGCGCGACCGAGACTTCGTAGCGGACGGCCTGCCCGGAGAGTGGCGACGCGAGCAGTGGGACGAGCAGCAGGCAGTGAAAACGACGCATCATCACTCCGGGCAAGAAGTTGAGAGACACCTAAAACTAGAAAGGCCCCGGCTTTGGTGCCGAGGCCCTTGTCCCAAGTTGTCGCAACGCAGCGGCTTACGACGGAACCTTTGCGCTGGCGTCCGCGACCATCGCGCGCAACTCCTTGCTGGGCTTGAAGACAGGAACGGGGCGCGCCGCGACTTCGACCGGATCACCGGTTCGCGGGTTACGCGCCATCCGCGTCTTCCGCTGGCGGATTTTGAACGTCCCAAATCCACGTATCTCAATGTTATGCTGCTCAGCAAGCGCGGCTTTTACGGCGTCGAGAAAGGAGTCTACCACCCGCGCACAGTCCTTTTTTGAAATGAGGGGACCGGCGGTTCGAGCGATTTGCGCGGTGACCTTTTCGACCAGATCGGCCTTCGTCATTGGTCCCCCCGAAATTCTGCCGGGTTGGGGCAAAAGTCGGGGGCTATCATACGGGCTTACTTATTTGGCGTCAAGGGCTTGTAGGAATTGTTGAAAATGTCCCTGGGCGTCATGGGGCCCCGGTGACGCCTCCGGATGGTACTGGACGGCAAAAATAGGGTACTCCCGGTGCTTGATGCCTTCGACGGTTCCGTCGTTGAGGTTAAGGTGGGTGACCTCAAGCGACTTGGCGCCGGGAACGCCAGGCGTTTCGCCACGAACCGCGAATCCGTGGTTCTGCGACGTGATAAGTACTTGTCCGGTCGCAAGATCGCGCACGGGATGGTTGCCGCCGCGATGGCCGTACGGCAGCTTCACGGTTTCCCCGCCCATCGCCAGGCCAAGCAGCTGGTGCCCGAGGCAGATGCCAAAGATCGGAACGTTCCCGTCGGCCAGCTTCCGGATTGTATCGATCGCGTAACCGACCGCCGCGGGGTCACCGGGGCCGTTCGACAGAAACACGCCGTCCGGTTTGAGGGCGCGGACGTGATCGGCAGTGGTGGCGGCCGGGACCACGGTGACGCGGCAACCCTGCTGCACGAATAACCGCAGAATATTGCGCTTCATCCCGAAGTCGAACGCGACCACGTGATGCCCCGCGTCGCTCGGCCCCTCGGTGTACGCAGTGGGAATCGTCGCGACACTCGCGAGATCGAGTCCGTTCATCGACGGCGAGGCAGCGAGTGCGGCTTTGATGGCATCGGTCGGTTTCTCGCCGGGTGCGAGGACCCCGCGCATCGCGCCGCGTGAACGGATGTAGCGCGTCAGTTGCCGCGTGTCGACATCAGCGACGAGCGGCACGGCGGCGCCGGCGAGCCAGTCGAGCAGCGTCCCGGTCGCGCGCCAGTTCGAAGGCGTTCGGGACAACTCGCGCACGACCACACCCGCGACGCGCGGCCGATCGGACTCCACGTCTTCCGGATTGATTCCGTAATTGCCGATCATCGGCGCGGTCATCACTACGATCTGGCCGAGATACGAGGGGTCGGTGAAGACCTCCTGGTACCCGCTGAGATTGGTGGTGAAGACGACTTCCGCGTAGGCCGGCTCAAACGGAAGCGGCGCGGTTCCGGGGAACCAGGCGCCGTCCTCTAGCAGGACGTAAGCGGGTTTGGAACTAGGGCCTGCGATTGCTTGGGGGCTGCGGCGGCGGAGGAGGAGGCGCCGTCGGCTGAGTTTCAATCGGAAGGTGCGAAGGCGCGACCGGCGTTGGGGTCTGCCCCTGACCTTCGAGGACCGAGCGGACCTGGTTGCCCGACGTCGACATGAACGTCAGGACCAAGGCGAGAAACAGGAAGATGCCCGCGGTCCACCACGTCACCTTCGTAAGCAAGGTGGTCGCCTGGCGGCCACCCATGATCGTTTCGGTGCCGGCGCCGCCACCCATGGTGGCGAGCCCGCCTCCCTGCCCCGCCTGCAGCAGCACGGCGGTCGCGAGGATCAGTGCGTCGAGGATCAGGATGGCAACGAGAATTCCGTACATGCGCGGGGCAAGATACCTAGACGGCGGCGGTGCGCACAAGCTCGCCCCAGCCTGTGGGATCGAGCGATGCACCGCCGACGAGAACGCCATCCAATTCCGGTTCGGCCAAGAGGTCGGCGGCGTTCTTCAGATTGACGCTGCCACCATACAGGATTCGCGTCTCGGTAGCCTCGTGTTGCTCCAGCCACGCGCGGATCGCAGCGTGCACCGTTGCGGCATCGTGAGGCGTTGCGTTCCGGCCAGTGCCGATCGCCCACACCGGCTCATAGGCGATGGTCACGCGTGCGGTCGCCGCGCGGGCCCCTCCCCCTCCAGACAATGCGGTCTCCAATTGCCGCGTGACCACCTCCAGTGTCCGGCCGGCGTCACGCTGCTCGAGCGTCTCGCCCACACACAGCACGGGATGAAGCTTCGCTTCCAGGACCGCAGCCAGCTTTCTTCCCGTTTGCTCGTCCGTCTCGCCGAACACATGGCGGCGCTCGGAATGCCCGATCAGCGCTGCTTTGGCGCCCGCCTGGGCGGCGAGCGGCGCAGACGTCGCGCCGGTGAACGCGCCTTTGGGCTCCCAGTAGACATCCTGCACGCCGGCCAGAAGATCGGCCCGATTGCCGAGTCCGGTCGCAACCGCTTCCAGGGAGACCGCAGGGGGGAAAAACCAGACCTGGCGGTTCGGCTGGGGAGAATACGCCTTCAGGAACGTCGCGAGATAGTCGCGGGCTTCGGCCGGCCCGAGATTCATCTTCCAGTTGGCGGCAAACACCAACGGTCTCACGCGTCCTCCAGCGCCGCCACGCCCGGCAACTGCTTCCCCTCGAGGAATTCGAGCGACGCTCCGCCGCCGGTGGAGACATGGGTGAGCTTATCCTCCATCCCGGCGACCGCCGCGACCGAATCCCCGCCCCCGACGACGGTCACCGCACCCTTCTTGCCCGCCTCCACGAGGGCCGTCGCGATGGCTCGGGTCCCGGCATCGAACGGCGGCGTCTCGAACACGCCCATCGGGCCGTTCCAGAAGATCGTCTTGGCGCGGAGGAGCCGGGCGCGGAAATCGTGTTGCGTGGCCTCGTCGACGTCGAAGACGGCCCAGCCCTTGGGAATCGCGTCAGCCGGCACGGAGCGATGCTCGCTGGCGCGTTCCAACGACGGCGCGATCACGGCGCCGCGCGGCAGGATCAGCTTCTTGCCGCTCGTCGCCAGCAGCTCCTTGGCGAGCGCAATGCGGTCAGGCTCGACCAGCGAGGCCCCAACCTCCAGGCCCATAGCCCCGAAGAATGTGCACGCCATCGCCCCGCCGATGAGCAGCTCGTCCACGCGCGGCAGCAGTGAGCGAATGACGTCGATCTTGCCGGAGATCTTCGCGCCGCCCAGCACGGCGACGAAGGGATGCTTCGGATCCCGCAGCAAGTTGCCGAGATATTGGAGCTCCTTTTCCATCAAGAACCCGGCGACGGCGGGCTTGAGCAGATGCGCGACCGCTTCCGTAGACGAATGCGCGCGATGCGCCGAGCCGAACGCGTCGTTCACATACAGATCGCCCAGGGCGGCGAAGGTCTTCGCCAGCTCTGGGTCGTTCTTTTCTTCACCCGGCCAGAACCGCGTGTTCTCGACCAGCGCGACAGCGCCGCGCGGGAGCCGTCGCGTCACGGCCACGCCCGTGGCCGGGTCGGGGATGAACTCCACCGGCGCCCCGAGCAGCCGCTCGAGATCGGGAACGATTTGCTTCAGCGAGAACTGTGGCTCGGGACCGCCTTTGGGCCGGCCGAGGTGCGACAGCAGCACAACGCGCGCGCCCTTCTCGCGCAGATAGCGAATCGTGGGCAGTGAAGCACGGAGGCGCGTGTCATCGGTGACCTTGCCGTTCTTGAGCGGGACGTTGAAGTCGACGCGCACGAGCGCGCGCTTGCCGTCCAGCGCCTGCGGGGGGAGATCCCGCAGGCTGCGTTTCTTCAACGGCGCGTTCCGAGGTACGCCAGCAGGTCAACGCACCGCGCCGAATAGCCCATCTCGTTGTCATACCAGGACGACACGTGTACCAGGGTGCCGTCGATCACGGCTGTCGACATGGAGTCCACGACGCTCGAGTAGAGACTGCCGATGTAATCGACCGACACGAGCGGCTCGTCGCTCACGTCGAGGATGCCCTTCAGGGGCCCCGAGGCTGCGGCTTTCTTGAATGCGGCGTTGACGGCTTCGACGGTTGTCGAACGCTCGACTTCCGCGGTGAGATCGACGATCGACACGTCGGGGGTCGGCACGCGCAGCGAGACGCCATCGATCTTCCCCTTCACCTCCGGGATGACCAGGCCCGTCGCCTTCGCGGCACCCGTCGTCGTCGGAATGATGCTCAGCGCAGCGGCGCGGGCGCGCCGCAGGTCTTTGTGCGGCAGATCGAGGATCTGCTGGTCGTTCGTGTAACTGTGCACCGTCGTCATGAACCCGTGTTTGAATCCGAAATTGTCCATCACGACTCTTACGACCGGCACGAGGCAATTGGTCGTGCAGGAGGCGTTCGAGATGATGTGATGCTTGGCGGGATCGTACTTCTCGTTGTTCACGCCCATACAGATCGTGATGTCTTCGCCCTTGGCGGGCGCCGAGATGACGACCTTCTTGGCGCCTGCGGCGAGGTGCTTCGACGCGCTCTCCTTGTCGGTGAAGCGGCCTGTGCTTTCGAGCACGAACTCCACGCCGAGGTCTTTCCACGGCAGCTTCTCAGGTTCCTTGATCGCCGAGACCTTGATCGACTTGCCATTCACTACCAGCGCGTCGCCCTTGGCTTCCACCGTTCCCGGGAAGCGCTTGTGAACGGAGTCGTACTTCAGCAGATGGGCCAGCGTCTTCGTGTCCGTGATATCGTTGACGCCGACGAATTCGATGTCGGTCTGCTTGGCCATCGTGGCGGCGCGCAACACGTTGCGGCCGATGCGTCCGAACCCATTGATGCCTACCCGAACTGCCATGTCTCTCCCCTTAGGTGAAGTCTGGAATTGCGGCGCGCGCGAAGGTCACGCCGTAGAGACGCCGCGCACCGGCCGCTTCCAGGGCCCGCGCTGCCTCGGCGAGCGTTGCCCCGGTCGTAAACACGTCATCCACCAGCACGAGAGTTGCCCAACGAGCTGCTGTGCCGGCCGTAAACGCTCCAGCGACGTTCGCCAGGCGAGTCTCCGGTGTCAACGTCGTTTGCGTCGGCGTCTCGCGCATGCGGACGAGCAGGTCGGCGAGCACGGGAATCCGCCACTGTCGGGCCAGCGCGCGCGCCAGCATATCACTTTGGTTGTAGCCTCGCTCCCGCAAGCGCTTGGGTGCGAGGGGGATCGGGACCAGGGCCGACGGTCCGTCGGACGGAGGGCGCGTGCCGGTCATCGCGGCCGCCAGATCGTCGGCGATCCGTGGCAGGCCGCCATACTTGAGCGCGTGAACGGCGTGGCGAGCGCCCTCCTCCAACCAGCTCGCGGATCTGACTGATCGAAGCGCGGCCGGCCACTGCGCGCACAGCCGGCACGGACCGAAGTGGGGCTCGGGCTGCCCGCAGCGCTGGCACCACGGCGGTCGCACCGCTTTCCACCGCTGGCGGCAGAGGGGACACACGATTCGGTTCGCGTCGCGCGGAGTCAACAACGCGTGACAGAGCAGGCATTCCGCCGGGAGAAGCAGCTGCTCGACTGCCGCGCTAAGCACGGAGCGCCCGCTGAACCGCGGCGCGCATGACCTCCCTCGGTGCCGTCGTGTCTGGGAAAAACCGCTCGAACGCCGCGGCGCCCTGTTGCACGAGCATCTCGCGTCCATCCGCTGCCTGGATTCCCCGTTCCCGGAGTGCATGTACCCAGCGCGTCTCACCCGGAGCGTACACGAGGTCGAGCGCTCGCTGCGCGCCGGGAACGTGGTTCACGTCGACCGGCAGTGGATCGTGACCGGCGAGTCCCAGCGGTGTGGCGTTGATTGCCACGTCGACCTCGACCGGCCCGTTGGCGACTCTGGTGACCACGCCGAGGCCGTTCGCCCATGCGGCGAATGCCTTGGCGCGCGCCGCGTCGCGCGAGCGCACGAAGATCGTCGCGCCCCGCTCAGCCGCGGCGACCGCCGTCGCGCGCGCCGATCCTCCGGTTCCCACCACGAGCCACCGCTCTCCTTTATGAGTGCCGCCGATCTTGTCGAGCGCGGCGGTCACGCCGTACACGTCGGTGTTATCGCCGACCAGGCCCCCGTCTTCGGTCCAGAACGTATTGCACGCGCCGACGCGCGCGCAGACATCCGTTTTCCGCGCGACGGATTGTTCGACTGCCTCCTTGTGCGGCACGGTGACGTTGCCCGCCCCGCCGATCGCGGCCTGCGCGGCCAGCACCGCCGGCAGTGATTCCGCTGGAACGCGGAGTGCGAGGTACACGGCGTCGATGCCGAGCGCGCGGAACGCGGCGTTGTGCATCGCGGGAGAGAGGGAATGGGCCACCGGATCGCCGATGACCGTGAGGAGACGCGTCTTAGCGCTGATCTCCACGCTTGCTCTCAGCGGCGAGGCGATCGGCCACCGCGGCCGCGAGGGACTCGAGCTCCTGGCAGGTGTCGCGATAGACGCCGAGGTCGCCGCCAAACGGATCGCTGACCTCATCCGCGCCGCGGCCCGCGTATTCGCCCAACACGAACACCTTACCCTCGCCGCCCAGCTCGTCGACGCGGGCGCGATGATGCCGGGCCATCGTGAGAATCAGATCGGCGCGCTCGACCAGCTCGCGCGTGAGCAGACGCGCACGATGCCCCGAGAGGTCGAGGCCCTGCTCCAAGCCGACGAGGTACGCGCCCTCGGAGGCGGGAGCGCCGTCCCACGCGCCCGTCCCGGCCGACGCGACCGTGACCTCGAGCGCGCGCGCCTTGAGCGCGCGCTCGAGCAGCGAGGCGGCGAGCGGGCTGCGGCAGATGTTGCCGGTGCAGACGAACAGGACGTTTTGAATCATGGCGCGAGACGGCCCACGGCGCGGCGCAGCTCGTGAACGCTCAACGTTCCTTCGCGCACGATTTCGGGCCGGGGCTTGGTGCAGTCAACCACGGTCGACGGTGGCCGGTTCCCCAGCACGCCGCCGTCGAGCACGAGGAGACGGCCCTGCGTGACGGGCTCCGCGAAGTCCCGGGCAATCGCGTCGGCGCCGGGTCCAGGCGGCTGGCCCGGCAAATTCGCCGAGGTGGACGTCAGCGGCCCGCCCATTGCCGCGACCAGCTGGGCGATCCCCCGATGTGAAGTCCAACGGACCGCGATGCCGCCGTCCGGCCCGCGCAGCAAATCGGGCAGCCGGCCGGAGCCACCGGGCAGCACGAGCGTCAGCGGGCCCGGCCAGAACGCGCGCGCCAACGCATCCGCTGACGTGTTGAATGCCAGACCATTCGCCTCGGCCATGCCACGATCGCTGATCAAGAGGAGAAACGGCTTGCTGGCGGTGCGCCCTTTCATGGCCGCCAGCGCGGCGACGTCGGCCTGCACGGCGCGCGAGCCGAGCCCGTAGACCGTCTCGGTGGGATAGGCCAGCAACCCTCCGCCCTGCAGATGCGTCACCACTTTGGGAATTGCAGTGGCGACCTCCGAGTCCGACTGGAACGGGACAGGTTTCACCGCAATTCACGCGCAAGAGCCTCGGCGATCCGGAAGTCGTCGGCCGTCGTGATCTTGAAGTTGTACGGCGAATCGGGAATCAGCTCCACCGGAAACCCCGCGCGCTCGCACACCTCGGCGTCATCGCTTGGCGGCCCGCCATTTGCGGCGGCGCCCAGCCGAGCGTAAGCGTCGTGTAGCATCTGTCGAGGGAATCCCTGCGGCGTTTGAGCCCGCCAGATGCGCTCGCGATCCACGGTGCGAGTAATGCGCGGCGTCGGGCGGTGGGGGCCCTCGCTGATTTCCTTGAGCGTGTCGGAGGCCGGGACCGCCGCGACGGCGCCGACGCCGGCGCGCGCCCGCGCGATTACGGCGTCGATCGTCCCGCGGCTGACGAACGGCCGGGCCGCATCGTGGACGAGAATGATCGTCGCGTCGTCCGGCAGCGCGTCGAGTCCCGCGCGGACCGAGTCGACACGTTGCGCACCGCCCGGTACGAACCCCAGCCGGTCGCCGCGCAACTTGCCGAGCCAGTCCGGCGGCCGGTCGACGTACCCCGGCGGGAGCGTGACGACGACTTGGCGCACCTCCGGGTGTCCGATGAAGGCCCGGAGCGCCCGAAGCAGCATGGGCACGCCGAGGATGGGACGAAACTGCTTCGGTTCTCCTGGACCGGCCCGTACGCCTGCCCCGGCTGCGACCACGACGACGCCGACGTCAGGCGGCGAGGCGGCGGGTGAGCTCACCGATTCCCTCCAACCCAATCACCTCGAGCTCGTCGCTGGTACCGCGAGAACGCGCCGATAGGTAGACGCGCCGGAATCCCTGGCGCGCCGCTTCGGCAAGGCGCCGCTCGACGCCGGCCACGGGACGAATCTCACCACCGAGGCCCACCTCGCCGAGGAACAGCGCGTCGGCGGGTACCGGGCGATCGTGGACCGTGGAGACAAGGGCCGCCAGAATCGCCAAGTCGGTCGAGGGTTCGATCAGACGAACGCCTCCGGTCACATTGACGAATACGTCGAGATTCCCGAAGGGCAGGCCGCCGCGCCGCTCGAGCACCGCGAGCAGCAAGGCGAGGCGGCGATGATCGAGTCCCGTGGCGACGCGTTGCGGCGTCCCGAATCCCGCCTTTGACGCGAGCGCCTGGATCTCGACCAGCATCGGGCGTGTGCCTTCCATCAGCGCCGTCACCGCCGAGCCGGACGCGCCGGTCGTGCGCCCTGCGAGAAACGCGGCGGCGGGATTGGCGACGGGCTCGAGGCCCGTGCCCGTCATGCGAAAGACACCGATCTCGTCCACCGAGCCGAAGCGGTTCTTCACCGCACGCAGGATCCGGTGGTCCAGCGTGGTTTCGCCCTCGAAGTACAGCACGGTATCGACGATGTGCTCGAGCGTCTTCGGGCCGGCGATGCCGCCGCCTTTGGTTACGTGCCCGACGAGCAGGACGGCCGGACCGGATTCTTTGGCGAAGCGCATCAAGCGTGCGGCGCATTCGCGGACCTGCCCCACGTTGCCGGGCGCGCCCTCGAGCTCGTCGGTGTACGTGGTTTGCACGGAATCGAGGAGCACGACACTCGATTTCAGCTGCGCCGCGTGATGGAGGATCGCTTCGAGCCGGGTTTCGCCGAGCACGTGGATCCTGCCGGCGTCTTCCTCGAGCCGGTCGGCGCGCAGGCGCAGCTGGTCGGGCGACTCTTCGCCCGAGACGTACAGCGTCGACACCCCTTGGCTCTCGAGCCGCGCGGCGCATTGCATCAGCAGCGTGGACTTGCCGATCCCCGGCTCGCCGCCGACGAGCGTGACGGAGCCCGGGACTATTCCCCCGCCAAGTACGAAATCGAACTCTGCCAACCCGGTGCGCCAGCGGTCAACCTGGCCTCCACTAATGTCGGATAGCCGGATCGGCGGATGGTCGGATGGAACTTGTCGATCCGCCGATCCGCCGATCCGCCGATTCAGGAGCGCCTCTTCCACCAAGGAATTCCACGCCCCGCACGCGTCACACCGCCCGCCCCATTTCGGCTGATCGGCGCCGCATTCGGTACAGCGAAACACGGACTTGCCTTTAGACACTGACGGGAGCCTCGCGCGCGGTGTAATTGTCGAAGCGGGTGAATTCCTTCTTGAAGTGCAGCTTCACCGTCCCGGTCGGGCCGTTGCGCTGCTTGCCGACGATCACTTCCGCGATGCCTTCGATGCTCTCGTTCGTCTTGGGATCGACGGGCCCGTCGTAGAACTCCTGCCGATAGATGAAGCAGACGACGTCGGCGTCTTGCTCGATCGCGCCCGACTCGCGCAGGTCGGAGAGCTGCGGCCGCCGGTGCTCGCCGCCGCGCTGCTCCGGGGCGCGCGACAGCTGCGAGATGGCGACGACCGGCACGTCGAGCTCTTTGGCGAGCGCCTTGAGCGAGCGCGAGATGTATGAAATTTCCTGCTGGCGGTTCTCGGCGTCGCCCAGCCCCTGCATCAGCTGCAAATAATCCACGATCACGAGCGCAATATCGTGCTCGGCTTTCAACCGCCGTGCTTTCGAGCGCATCGCGAGCGGCGTCAGGGAGGCGGAATCGTCAATCCAGATCGGCGCGGTGCCGAGGAGGCCGGCGGCGCGGGCGAGCTTTGGATAGTCGTCGTCGCGCAGCTGGCCGCGGCGGAGCCGCTGGGCGTCGACCAGTCCCTCGGAGCAGAGGAGCCGCTGCACGAGCTGGTCTCTGGACATTTCGAGCGAAAAGAACGCGATGGGCGTGTTGTGCTCGATGGCCGCGTGTTGCACGATGTTGAGCGCCAGCGCCGTCTTTCCCATCGAAGGCCTGGCGGCGATGATGACCAGGTCAGAGCGCTGGAAGCCGGCCGTGTACCGATCGAGATCGACAAAACCACTCGGGACTCCCGTCAGCGCGCCAGCGCCCGATTGGAGCTGCTCGATGCGCTCCATCGTGGGCCAGATCAGCTCCTTGATGCGCACGAACTCTTCGGCACGCCGCGACTGCGCCACCTGGAAAACGCGATGCTCGGCGTTGTCGAGGACTTCGCCCGCGGTGCCGTGTCCCTCGTAGATGTCCTGGATGATGCCGGTCGCCGCCTCGACCAGACGCCGCATCACCGCCTTGTCCCGGACGATCTTCGCGTGATAGTCGACGTTCGCCGCCGTGGGGACGACGTCGATCAGCGCCGCGATGTATTCCATGCCGCCGGCCCGGTCGAGATCGCCGCGGCGGCTCAACTCGTCGCGCAGCGTGACGGGATCGATGACGTCGCCGCGTTCGGTCAACGACAGCATCGACCGGAACAGCAGGCGATGGCTCTCCTTGTAGAACATCGTGTCGTCCAGGATCTCCGCGGCCTTGAGCGCCGCGTCCTGGTCGAGCAACATCGCGCCTAAGACCGCCTGCTCCGCCTCGTTGCTCCACGGAGTCTGGCGACCGGCGTACTCGCCCGCCCTGTCAGTTGTCGAGGAGGCGAGCGGCGATACGGACGTCATCCCAGGTTGGTCTCTTCCAATTGGGGTTCCGGAGCAGCGCGGCCGGGTGGTACGTCACGACCACGGGGATGCCGCGGAACCGGTGAACCTGATTGCGGAGGGCACCGAGTGACTGCTTGGTGTTGAGCAAGCTCTGGGCGGCGGTCCCTCCCATTGCCAGAATGACCTTGGGTTTCACCAGCTCGAGTTGGCGATACAGAAACGGCAGGCACGCGGCGATCTCATCGTACTGCGGCAGCCGATTCTCGGGCGGCCGGCATTTCACGATGTTGCAGATGAACACGTGATCCCGCGGGAGCTTGATGGCTTCGAGGATCTTCGTGAGCAGCTCGCCCGCTCTGCCGACGAATGGACGTCCGGTCTCGTCCTCCGTGCGACCGGGCCCTTCCCCGATCACGACCAGCCGGGCATTCGCCGGTCCCTCGCCAGGAACGGTGGTGGTGCGCGCTTCGCACAACTTGCACCGCTCACAGGTGGCGATGAGCGACGCGAGGTCCTGGAGGCTCGACGCTTGCTGGATGGGGTCGCTGGCGAAGAGATCGGCGCTGGGTGGATCGAATGAAATGCCAGGAGTCGGGAGCCTGGAATCAGGAGCCTGAACGACCACCGAGGCCGGCCCGGGCGGATCCCCAACTCCTGGCTCCAGACTCCTGGCTCCAGGAAGGATCACCGAATCTCCGCCAAGCAACCGTTGCTGCTTCAAGTATTCGATTGCGAGAGCCCGGCTATCAGTCAAAGCGCCTCTTCCACTACGTCGAGAATTCGGTCGGCCACGTCGCGCTTGGAGAGCAACGGCAGGTCGACTTGCTTGCCGTTGCGTCCGAGAATCGTCACGCGATTGGTCGTGACCTCGAATCCGGCGCCGGGCTCAGTGGCGTCGTTCAGGATCACATAGTCAAGCGCCTTATTCTGCATCTTCGAGCGCGCGTGCGCCAACCCGTTCCCCGTCTCGAGGGCGAACCCGACCACGACCATCCCCTTGCGCCGCTCGAGCGAACCCAATATGTCGGGCGTCGCCTCCAGCTCCACCGTGAGCGGACCAGCCGTGCGCGGGCGTTTCTTAGCAGCGTGCGTCTTGGGGCGATAGTCGGCGGGAGCGGCGCTCATGATTAGGGCGTCGGCATTGGGGATCAGGGACTCGAGTGCGTGCTGCATCTCTTCCGTCGTCTCGACGCGTGTCGTCGCGAGTCCCGCAGGAGGCGCGAGCTCCGTGGGTCCCGTGACCAGCACGACGTCCGCCCCGCGCGCGCGCGCGGCCTCGGCGAGCGCATAGCCCATCCGTCCACTCGACGGATTCGTGATCACACGCACGGGATCGAGGTGCTCGCGGGTCGGTCCCGCAGTGACGACGACACGCTTCCCCGACCATTTGCTGTTGGCGGGATTGCCGGCGAGCAAGCGCTCGGCCGCCGCGAAGATCGCGTCCGGCTCGCTCATGCGACCCGGCCGCTCACTCGGCCCTTCCGCGAGCGCGCCGATGTCGGGTCCGATGAAGTGCCAGCCGCGCGCCGCCAGGGCCTTGATGTTCGCGGTGGTCGCAGGGTTCGCGTACATCGCGTCGTTCATCGCGGGCGCGGCCAGCACCGGTCGATCGGCGCGGGCGAGCAGCAAGGCGGTGAGCAAATCGTCCGCCATGCCCATCGCGGCGCGCGCCAGGATGTTCGCCGTGGCCGGTGCGACGATGACGAGATCGGGATCCTTGGCGAGGTCGATGTGTGCCAGCGCCCGGCCGCGCTCCCAGAGGGAGGAGAGGACCGGCCGGCCGCTGAGCGCTTCGAACGTCACCGGCCGCACGAACTCGGCGGCCGCAGCGGTCAGCACCACGTCCACCGTGGCGCCCGCCTCGGTCAGCCGGCGCGCCAGGAAACAGCTCTTGTAGCAGGCGATTCCGCCCGACACGCCGAGGACGACGTGACGGCGGGCGAGCGACATCAGGCTTCCTGCTGGCGCCGCCGCCGCACCAGGCGGTACTTCAGGCCGCCGCGGACGAGCTCGTCGAATGCCCGCGTGGTGAGCTTCTCTTCCCAGTCGACCGACCGGTCGCGCGGGAAATCGTTGACGAAGCGCGCGAACTTGGCCGCCACGAGGACGCCGAGGTACTTGTTCTGGGTCTGTCCTGCGACTTCTGCTGGTGTCACGATCCGCATTGCTCAGCCTTTCTGTTGGTCCAGGTTATCATATAATCGTTGTTTCTCGACCTGGATACCGTCTAGATAACGATTTAACCACGCAAAGTCATGCTCATCGCGCGACAGCTCCACGGGGCTCTGCTCCACGGATTGCACCACCGCGCGAACCGCGTCTTCCAGATCATCATTGCGAATCCAGCGGTTGAAGTTCCGGGCATGTCCTAACTCGTAAATGGCCCGCTCCAACCGCCGTTGAATCTCCTGCGGGGACTCGCTGCCCCGGTGTACCAGACGCTGAATGAGCACGCGGGGATCACTCGGGAGAATGAAGATCGTTGTCGCGTTCGGCTCTAGTTGTCTGACCTGCTCGGCTCCACGGACTTCGATATCGAGCAGGACATGACGGCCTGAGCCCAGAATCTTCTTCACATCGCTTTTCAACGTACCGTACAACTCCCCGGCGTACTCCGCATGCTCCAAGAACTTTCCCTGATTCACGGCCTCCAAGAAAGCACTGGGCTTCCAAAAGTGATAATCGACCCCGTCCTGCTCCCCCCGTCGCGGTTTTCGAGTCGTCGCGGACACCGAGAAACCGAAACGGTCTGGGTACCGCTCCCGCACCGCTTTCGCGATCGTCGTCTTGCCGCCACCTGATGGCGCCGACAGGACGACTATGCGCGGAGTCACTCCAAATTCTCCAACTGCTCCCGGAACTTCTCGAGGTCGCCCTTCATCCCGATCACCGTCTGCGTGATGCGCGCATCGTTCGCCTTCGAGCCCATCGTGTTCACCTCACGCAGCAGCTCCTGCGCCAGGAAGCCGAGCTGCTTTCCGATCGCCTGCTCGGACTTGAGCGCCGCCCGAGCCGCCGCGACGTGGGAGCGGAACCGCACCAGCTCCTCCGTGATGTCAACGCGGTCGGCCAGCAGGGCGATCTCGAGTGCCAGACGCTGCTCGTCGACAGTTGTCGCCGCCGTCAGCTCGGCGACTGCCTGCTTCAGTCGCTCGTGCTCGGACTTCAGCCGGGCCGGTGCCTGGTCTTCGACCACGCGTGCCGCGGCTTCCAGCGCGTCGAGCCGACTGTTCAGCTCGGCGGCGAGCGTCTGTCCTTCGCGCTCGCGCATCGCTACCACGTCGCGCACCGCGCGCTCCACGATCCCCTGCACATGGGACCACGTGACCGGCTGCTCGCTGGTCCCGTTCGCGGCGGTCAAGACATCGGGCTGCCGGGCGACAAACGCCAGGTCCACGGTGCCTTTCAGCTTCAGTTTCTTCTTGAGCTGCTGGGCGGCCGCCAAAACCTGCCTGGCCCGAGCGAGATCCACCGTTACCGCACGATCCGGCGCGGGACCCTCAATCCAGCGGGCCGTTACGGCCACGTGACCGCGCTCGAGCAGCTGGCGCAGCCGCTCGCGCATCTCGATCTCGACGCCGGCCATTTCCGCCGGCAGCTTGAGTTGCGGGTTGAAATAGCGGTGATTGACCGTGCGGATTTCGACGCGCAGCCGTCCGCTCAGCACCCGATCCTCGGCGGAGCCGAAGCCTGTCATACTGCGTGGCACAGGGCCTTAAATGTAGTCAGGTGCGCTAGTTAGTGAAGAACCACCGGGCGCCATACTGCTGGGCCGCCTTGGGATAGCCCAGGCCCTCCACGTAGCTCGAGCGCATGACGTTGATGTTCTGGACGGCCCAGAAAATCGTGACCCCCGCGAGCTGTATCTCCAAGTTGGTGTTGACGAAGCTCGATCCGGTCATGGCGCGCTGGGCCCCCGTCGCGCGATCGATGCCGCCGAGTGTCGCGTGGCTCCACGATTCCATCGCGACCTCGCCGCGCAGCGCGAAGATCCCGCTCTTGAAGACGCGCCAAAACTTCGAATAGAAGCTCAGGGACACGAGGCCGTGTCGCGGCGGCTCGAAGTCGCCACCGCCCACGACCGGATCGAAATACCAGCCGGACAGCCGAAATCCGGGCGCGATGCGAAGCGACCCATGTGCCGCGACGAATTCCGTGCGCGGCGTCGGATTCAGCGAATCCACCGTGCTGATGCCGGCCGCGAACCCGAGGGGTGCGAACGGATCGCGCCGGCCGCGGCCGACTTCGAGGGTGATGAGGCGGTTGTCGAGCCCGATCCAGCCAGCGACGTCCAGCGTCCGCTGCAACTGATCGGTCGTGACCAACGGTGACTGCGCGTCGTCCTGCCAGGCGACTTCGGCGCGCGCCGACAATCCGAGCAGAAGTGTGATCCCTGCAGCCCCAAAGGCACGGACGCCGGTGCGATTTCCCGTATACACGGTCCGCCGCACAGTTCCGGCGAGCGTGAACGGACGAAGCGGCATCCAGCCCGCCTGCGCCTCGAGCTGTTGTGGCAGCCCGGCGGCGCCGAATCGCGCCGTACCGGCGATGGTCGCGTTGCGCCACGCCTGGCTGACCACCAGGTTCGCGGCGGACACGTTGCGTCGCGCGACTAACGTGTCTTGACTGATGCCGCTGGTACCGAGTGTCGCCGTGAGGCGCCACCCCCGGCCGTCGTCGCGTTGCGCGACGAAGACGCTTAGGAGGCGATCGCGGCGATCCTGTCGCCAACCCTCCACTTGGTTGCCGCTCGCCCGGTGCCAACTGGAGCTCGCGATCTGAAACGATGCGCCGACCAGCCCGTCGGGCGGGACGTACTCCGCTTTGAACCAGATATCGCTGGTGCCAAACGACGTCGTGGTGTTTGCGACGGGACCCGTGCCGATACTGGCCCAGTCAGCGAGAAACGAGACGCCGAGTCCCGAGCGCGTTCGCGTGGCATACCCGGCGCGGTAGTCGGCGATATCCTGCTGGCCCGTGACGACGCCGAGCTGCGTGAGCGGCGCCGTCGAGCGGTTTTGCGCCGTGACCAGATACACCCGCAGCGTAGCCGGCAGCACGATGACATCCACACGTTCCACGGGGCCCAGGGGGATGCGGGCGGGATCGAGGTAGATCGAGTCGCGTCCGAGGGGCACCATCGGTACGCCGTCCCAGTACACCTCCAGCGATGCCGGGCCGCGGCCGCCGTAGAGGGCGATCTCCGCCTGACCGTACCAGCCGCCCCGCGCGATGTAGATGCCAGGGATATGGATGAGCAAATCGCTGAGCGTACGCGCGCCGGAGAGCAGGATGGAATCATTGGTGAACGTGTAACGCGTGTGCTTCGGAAGCGGACCGGGGACGATGGCGGGGCCGAAAACGGGGAGCAACGCGGCGCTCGTATCGCGGGCGGTCGTGTCTCTTGCTGTCGTGGTATCGCGTACCGTCGTGTCGGTCCGGGCCCGCCCCTCACGCCGGCGCGTGGTGTCGACCTGGGCCGCCAGCATGCCAGGCAGCAGCGCGAGGGCGAGGAGGCCCCCCCCCGCGCGGATCAGGCGCCGGCGCGTTTGAGCAGAAATTCGGTGAATAGCCGGACACCGATCGCCGTGGGGCCCTTCGCGTGGCTCACGCCCTCCCCCTCGAGGTACGCGGTCCCGGCGATGTCGAGATGCACCCACGGGAAGCTGCCGTCCACGAACTCGCGGAGGAACCACGCGCCGGCGATCGTGCCGGCGGCGCGACCGCCCGAGTTCTTGACGTCGGCCACATCGGATTTCAGCAGCTCGCGATAGTCGTCCCAGAGCGGCAGCGGCCAGCAGCGCTCGCCGGCCCGCTCACCGGCGTCGCGCACCTCGGCGAGCAGCGCTTCGTCATTCCCCAACATGCCGATGGCGTGGTGGCCCAGCGCGATCACGACCGCGCCCGTCAACGTGGCGGCATCGATCGCCGCCGCCGGTTTGAAGCGCCGGGCGTAGGAGAGGGCGTCGGACAGAATGAGCCGCCCTTCCGCATCGGTGTTGATGATTTCGATGGTCTTGCCGAGGTGGCTCTTCACGACGTCGCCCGGTTTGATCGCCGTGCCCGACGGAAGGTTTTCGGTGGCGGGGATCAGTCCGACGACGTTGATCTTTGGCTTGAGCCGTCCGAGCACCTCGAACGTGCCCAGCACGGCCGTGGCGCCCGATTTGTCGAACTTCATGTCCTCCATGTTCAGCGCCGGCTTGATCGAGATACCGCCGGAATCGAACGTCACGCCCTTGCCGATGAGGACGATCGGCGCGCCACTTCCGCCCTGATACTCCAGCACGATAAACCGTGGCTCTTCGGCACTGCCTTGCGCGACGGCGAGGAGCGCGCCCATCCCTTCCTTCTTTATCTGCGCGAGATCGAGAATCGTCACGCCGAACTTGTACTTCTCGGCGAGCTTGCGGGCTTGGTCGGCGAGGTAGCTCGGCGTGCAAACGTTGCCCGGCTGCATCTGCAGATTCCGCGTGAACAGATACCCGGCCGCGATCGCGTCGCCGATGCGGCGTCCCGCCTCAGCTTCCTCTTTGTCGCCCGGCTCGACGATCAGCTCGACCGATTCCAGCTCTGGCTTGGGGTCCTCCGGCTGCTTCTTGAGCTCGGTGAACTGCCAGCCGCCTTGTGCCGCACCCTCGATCAGGACCTGGGCCAGCTCTGCGGCGCCGAGGCCCGCCCGTGCTTCTTTCGCGACGGTGATGGAGAGCGCCTTCGTGCCGAGCCCGCGCGCGCGCTTGGCCGCGATGGCCGCGCCGCGGCGGATGGCGCTGCGCGTGACCTCGCTCGTCTTGCCGACGCCCACGAGCAGGAGGCGCTCCGCCTTGGCGACGCCGTAGACGAGCAGCGTTTCGTCTTTCTTGCCCTTGTAGTCGCCCGTGGCGAACGCGCGCTCGAGACTGCTGTCCTTGAGCGGCTGCGCGCCGCCCTGCGACACCATGATGGCGAGCAGTGGCGTTTCTGCGCTGCTGATCGTCTTCGTCGAGATGGCAGTCTTCATGCGAGGTGCTCGATGATCGCGTCGGCGAAGGCCGAGGTGGATACCTCGGTGGAGCCCGGCATCTGCCGCGCGAGATCGTAGGTGACGCGCCGCGCCCCGATCGCCCCTTCGAGTCCGTGCACAATCGCACTGGCGACGTCGTCCCAGCCCAGCTCCTCGAACATCATCACGCCCGAGAGGATCACGCTGCTGGGATTGATCTTGTCCTGCCCCGCGTACTTGGGCGCCGTGCCGTGCGTCGCTTCGAACACCGCATAGCCGTCACCCACATTGCCGCCTGGCGCGAGGCCCAGGCCGCCGACCTGCGCGGCGGCTGCATCGGACAGGTAGTCGCCGTTGAGATTGGGCGAGGCGATGACGGTATATTCGTCCGGCCGCAGCAACAACTGCTGGAACATGGAATCCGCGATGCGGTCCTTGATCGTGACCTTGCCGGCGTCTGCTTTGCGCTTGCCGCCCTCCGCCTCCGGTACCGTGTGATCGCCAAAGCGTTCCTTCGCGATTTCGTATCCCCAGTCGCGGAAAGCGCCTTCGGTGAACTTCATGATGTTGCCTTTGTGCACCAGCGTGACGGACGGCAGGCGGCGCCGGATGGCGTGCTGAATCGCCTTGGTGATCAACCGCTGCGACCCGAACTTGGACATCGGTTTGATCCCGATCGCGCTCCCCTCGCGGATCTTGGCGCCGAACCGACGGCTGAGGAACTCGATGACCGCGTCCGCCTCGGCGCTTTGGGCCTTGTATTCGATGCCCGCGTACACGTCCTCGATGTTCTCGCGGAAGATGATGATGTTGAGTTTGCCGGGCTCTTTCATCGGCGAGGGCACGCCCTCGAAGTAGCGGACGGGCCGGATGCAGGCGTACAGGTCGAGGATTTGGCGGAGCGCGACGTTGAGCGAGCGGATCCCGCCGCCCACGGGCGTCGTAAGCGGACCTTTGATCGCCACCCGGTGCTCGCGGATGACGTCGAGCGTTTCTGACGGGAGCCAGTTGCCGCTCTGGCTGAACGCCTTTTCGCCGGCCAGCACTTCGTGCCAGACGACGCTGCGCCTGCCCCCGGACGTCGTGGAGACGGCGGCGTCGAATACCTTGGATGCCGCGCGCCAGATGTCGGGTCCGGTGCCATCGCCTTCGATGAACGGGATGATGGGATGGTCGGGAACGATCCAGCGGCCGTCTCGATAGTCGATTTTGGCGCCGACGGCCCCGCCGCGACGGCCTTCAATCTGGGATCGCATCGCCACAGTTTACAACAAAAACGTGACCTGCGGGAACGGCGCCGGGTACTATGGGTAGGGGACAGACATGCGAATTACACACTCACGCGTCATCGTAACCCTACTCACCGGACTCGCCGCTGGCTGCACGGGCACCGGTTCCGGCTTACGGGGCATCACCGGTGGCAACGGTGGTGGCGGCAATGGTGGATCGCCGGTGTTGGCGTTCTTCGTCCAGCCAAACTCCGCCAACGTCGGTCAGGTCATCAGTCCACCCGTCGAAGTCGTCGTGCGCGATTCCCTCGGCAGTACCGATAGCTCGTTCACCGGCACGGTTAGCGTCGCGCTCGCGTCCAATTCGACTGGCGCGACGTTGAGCGGCACGACGGTGGTGCGACCAGTCAACGGGATCGCGAGCTTTTCGAGTCTTTCCATTGATAAGGCAGGGACCTACACCCTGAGCGCGAGCTCGAGCGGCGCCGCGACAGTGACCAGCTCGGCGTTCTCAATCTCCACCGTCACGACTCCCTGATCCGTTAGAGCTTGTAGCCCGCCAGCGTTCCGGCCGTCGTCTGCAGAAACAGCATGCCCGCAATGTCGTCGACCGCATACACAGGCTCGCGCTGCTTGCCGAGGTCCACGCGTGAGCGCGGCTGCGCGCTGTCCTTGTCGATTTGCAGGAGCACGTTGCCGTTCCCATCGGGCGAGCGCGTCAGCATGAACACGGAGCTCGGCGTCGCGAGCGACGCCTTGAAGCGTTTCGAGGCCATGGCGCTGGCCTGGGTCGAATAGCCCGTCAGCTGTGCCCCGCCCTGCGAGTACGCGGCCGCCATTTGACTGGTGAGCCGTTTGGCCGTCGTATCGGTCGCCTGGCGCGACATCTGTGCAAACGCGTCGCCATACGACGACGCCGCGGCGCCGTACAGTCCCGCGCGCACCGAATTGATCCGGTACAGCGCGCGTAGCAGCCCCGGCAGCTGCGGCGCGGGATGATACACCTGCTGTTTGATCTGCCCGTCGCGACCAACGATGACCACGTTCTGCGAGGAGCTCAGCACGATGCCGGCCGTGCGCACTTCGAGCACGGTCGGGTCCTCGTCGCCCTGGAGCTTGATCTCGCCGCCGAGCGGGCGGTACGTGCCGTCCTGCCGATCGACTGCATAAAGATGGCGGTCCTTGGCCGCGAATACGTACAACGTGCGACCATCCACCGCATGCACCATGGTGGATGATTTGGTGCCTTCGATCGCGTCTTTGTACTTCGGCGCGCCACTCGACAGGTCGATGATGTTGGCTTCGCCGTTCGTCGCGGCATCGGAGCGCGAGAGGTACAGCAGTCCCGCGGGAATCAGTTCCGCATAGGTCAGCTGGCCTTTGATCTTCACGTCCTTCTCGAGTCGCAGGGTCGCGGTTGCCACGTTCAGCACGTTCACGAACGTGCGGGACTCCGCGTCGACGGCGAGCACGACCGCGTCGCCCGCGATCAGGGCGTCCTTCACCGTACCGCGCATGCGCAGCGGCTTCGCCGCGATCATCGCGCCGTCGTCAAAGCGCGCGACGTTGAGCCCGGTCTGCACCACGCCGTTGATGATGCGGACGTTGCCCGTCGCCTGATCGGGGGGCGGGCTTTCGGGAAGCATGATGATGCCCGCCGGATGCTGCACGATGTCGCGGATCCAGCCATCGATGTTGGCCGGCTTCGCCCACAGCGGTTGGCCGTCGGCCAGGCGATAGGCCATGAGGCGGTCGTCGTAGCTCACGTAGATGCGGTCGTTCTTGGCGAGCGACGGATAGAGTCGCACCTTGTGCGGCACTGCGCCCGAGCGCGCCATCGGCATGGTTGCCGTCCAGCGGATCGCGCCGGTTTTCGCATCGAGTGCGCGCAGGCCCATCAGCGTGTGCACCACGATCACGTCCGGACCCGCTTGCAGTACTTCCAGCGTCGTCGCGGCCGAGGCCATGCGCACCAGCCCCTGCATGAGGCCGCCGAGGCCGCCGCGCTTCTGCTCGGTCTGCTGGAACAGCGACTCGCTGACCCAGCGCTGGGTCCCCGTGGCGAGGTCGTAGAGGGCGACGAGCGGAGGTCCTGAGGCGCGCTGACCATGCACCAGCAGCGTCCCGGTCTGGGGCAGCACGCGCCGCGTGACGACGCGCGTCAGGCCGAGGCGGCGCGAATCGAAGAGCACCGTGCCGGTCACGGGATCGAAGATGAGTGACAAGCCGGGCTTTGCCGCTTCCATGAGCAGTGAACCTTCGATCATGTGGACGCTGTCGACGGGAAGCCCGCCCAGCTCGGGCTTCTGCCAGGCGATCTGCCCGCGCTCGATGTCCACTGCCGCCAGCGCGCCGTCAGTCGAGACGAGGAGCGCGCCGGCGGGGGTGGTCTGTTGCCAGCGAATGTCGCCGCTGAGATGGACGGTCCATGCGGGGACGCTCGCCGTGGGCGTCTGAGGGGCCGTCGTGGTGGCCGCTTGAAGCAGCAAGAATAAGACCGGCAGACTCATGGGTGCCCTCCTGAGAGGCCCCCATATCCCCCAATCGGGTCTCGTCGCGCAAGTGTCTAGGGCGGCGGCGCCTGGCGCCGGAAGCGAACGTCTACCGTCCGTTGCGTTTGGATGCGTGGCGCCTGACCGAAGCGGTACAGCGTGATCGCGCTGAGCGAATCCTGCAGCGATACGTTGCGGGCAATCGCGCGAAAGCGCGTCCGGAAGCTCACCGCCCGCACGTTGAGCAGCGCGGATCGCTCGGGTCGTGTGAGCGAGGTCGTGGTGTAGCGCAGCTCGTAGGTGGTCGAGTCGAGATAGGCTGCCCCCGCCATGTCCGCCGATCCAATGCGCGTGGCCGGCTCGAAGTCGATGCGCACCAGCGTTTCTCCCCCAATCGTGTCGCGCCCCACCAGATGGAAGCAATGGCTGGCGACAAAGTCGGGGTTGCCTAGATCCTCGAGCTCGGCGCTGTGGATTACGAGCACGCTGTCGGGCGACCCCCACGCCCCCCAGGCCCGCTCGACGACTCGGCCCACCGCGTAGGGGTGGTGACGGTTGTCGCTGCTGGAGAACTGCAGCCTCCGGACCACCGGTGGTCCCGTGTCCCCGCGCTGGTTAACGATCCGGTCGGTGAGCTCGAGCGTGTAGCGGAACGGGTAGGTGTCGGCGAGCAGCTCGAAGCGCCGCGCACTTTCCTGGAGCTGGTCGAACACGGCCCGTAACGTCCTGTCGCTCGAATCGGGCGCGCCGGGATTCGTGCATTGGCCGGCGGAGATCGTCACGGGCGGAAGGTCAATCGCGAGGTGGTGCAGCACGATCCGCACACTCGTCGCGCTGTCGCCGGCGATGACGAGCTGCGTGTCGAGCGGGGCGTAGCCGATTTGACGAACGCTGAGGACGTAGGTACCCGGCTGCGCGATGTCGATTGAAAATCCGCCGCGGGCGTCGGTGAATCGCTTGCCGAAGCCTGGATAGAGCGTCACGATGCTGAAGCCGAGGGGTTCGCCGGATTCCGCGGCGCTGACGGTGCCGCGGAGCGTGAGTTGCGCAGAGCTGAGCTGCGTGAGCGCCAGCGGCACGCAGCAGAACATGGCTGATGCCCGAGGAGAGAGTCGAACTCTCATGGGGTTGCCCCCGACGGATTTTGAGTCCGTTGCGTCTGCCATTCCGCCACTCGGGCCGATCTCAGCGCGCGAAATATACCTACGGAAACAACATGCGGCCGCCACGGAGCAACACGTGGCGGCCGCACTCAGTCTAGAGTTCCTCTGCTAGATCCCGCGCCGCCGCCCACCCCTGAGCCGCGGCCCGGGCGCGCCCATCCCACGACGCGGTGCGATTCCCCGCTGCTCCCGGCGCTCCATCCGCATCTCGACGATGCGCCGCATGAATTGCTCGCGCATCTGCTGATACCGCGCGCGCTGCACGGGATTGAGATAGCCGGACATTTCCTGATCTTCATCCTGCTCGATCCGGACCATCTCCCCCCGGCCGGCGCGCATGCCGTCCATGAGCTTCCGCACACTGTCGGAGTTTGCGGCGATGCCCGGCTGCATCTGATCGTCGAGCGCGCGACGCCGCTCCATCTGCTGCTGCATCAAGGAGCGGCGGCGGGTGCCGAACTTCTCCTGCGTGGCGCGCAGCTTGGACGACTGGTCGGGCGTCAGCTTCAGATCCTCCTGCACGCGACGTCCGAACGCCGAATCGATCCGCGCGCGCAACTGTCGCGCCTCCGCGGAATCGCCGCGCTGGCGCACACTATCGCGCTGCTGACCCGAGAGACTCGGCGCGAGCAGGACGGCAAGGCTGAGAACCAGATACCGCGTCATTTATCCCTCCAAGGAGCGCAGCACCGCACGCAGCTGGCGCGCATCGAGGTCGCGGAGATCGGTATTGCCCTCCGGTGCGGCAACGCTGTCACTCTTTACGAGCTCGTCGAACGTCGCGAGGACGTCCCGCAACTGCTCCGTCGAGAGATCGTTCAAGTCATCGGCGACGAAGTGGGCGCCGTGTGCGGGACTGTCGCCGGAGCGCGTCGGGGTTAGCCGAGAGACTACCACTGAGCCTCCCACGAGGACGACGAGGGCGGCCGCAATCCTGAGCCACGTCTGCTGGATCCAGACGATGCGGCGCACCGGCTGCTCACGCAGCCGCTCGACCACTTTCCGCGCGGTCGCCTCGACATCGAGTCGCTCCGCGGCCCGCGCCCCCAGCCGTTTGGCCAGATTCTCCAGCCTCGCTTCGTCGTTCATTCAACGATCTCCTTCAGCTTCCGCACTGCGTGATGGTAATGCACTCTCGCTGCCCCCGGCGTCGTGTGTAACGCCGCCGCGATCTCGTCGTACTCGAGTCCTTGCTGTGCCCGCAGCAGGAACACTTCCCGCTGCAGCCTTGGCAACTTCTGCAATCCCGCCGCGAGCAACTCTTCCGCTTCGCTCGCCTCGGCATGTTCGTGCGGGTCACCGGTGACATCGCGCACGGCCTCATCCAACGGCATCACTTTGCGTCGCGCCGCGCGGCGCCCGAAATCCTTCAGCACGTTGCCGCCGATCGTCAGCAGCCAGGTGCGAAACTGGCATTGCCCGCGGAACCGGTCCACGCTGCGAAACGCGCGGATGAACGTCTCCTGCACCAGATCGTCCACGTCCGCTTCGGGCGCTCCCGCCCCGGCGAGAAAACGCGCCAGAGGCCGGGCGTGGCGCCCGACGAGCTCGGCCGCCGCCTGTTCATCTCCCGATTGCCACGCGAGTATCAGCGCGGCGTCGCTGGATGTCTCGGATAGCGGCAGAGGGTGCGCCATCGATGTCGTTTGTCGGTGGACGTGGGAAGTGACGGAATATTAAGGCCCTTGCCGGTCCCAGCGCTTGGGCTTAGCTTCAAATTCGAACGATCGTTCGAAATTATGCGACCATACGACGAGCGTTTAGACCACCTGCTCGCCCGTGCCGCCCGGGTCTTTGCGGACAAGGGCTACCACCCCACCACGATGCGGGACCTCTCCGCCGCGAGCGGGATGTCCCTGGCCGGGATGTACTACTACGTCCGCGGCAAGGAAGATCTCCTGGCGTTGATCCAGGAGCGCTGCTTCACGCAGGTCTTGGAAGGCGCGCGGCAGGCGGTCGTGACGGCGAGCGACCCGCAGGAGCGGCTGCAGGCGTTCATCCGGCACCACGTCGCGTTTTTCGCGCAACACATGGCCGAGATGAAGGTGTTGTCACATGAAGCGTCGCCGCGCAGTGTGAGCGCGATCAAGCGGCGCTATGTGGACCTGCTCGAGACGATTCTCAAAGACGCGGCTCCCGAGCAAAGCGCTGTCGACCGCAGTGCCGCGACCTATATCCTCTTTGGCATGATGAACTGGATCTACAACTGGTACGACCCGGCCGGTCACATCGATCCCGCGCGACTGGCCGATCTCATGGCGAGCATCTTCCTCGGCGGCTTCGTCGAGACTCATCCGGAGGCGAAATAATTCCATGGCAACCATGACCGAACCGCAAGTCAAGATGCTGATTCAATACCGCACCGAGGATGGGCTCGCGATTATCGAGCTCGACGATCCCCCCGCGAATACCTACACCTACGAAATGATGCACCAGCTCGACGAAGCGATCTTGCGGGCGCGCTTCGACGACAACGTCCACGTCATCGTGCTGCGCGGGCACGGCGACAAGTTCTTCTCCGCCGGTGCCAACATCGGCATGCTGAACAAGGTGACGCCACGGTTCAAGTATTTCTTCTGTCTGCACGCGAATGAAACGCTGAACCGCCTGGAGCAAACACCCAAGCTGACGATCGCGGCGCTGAACGGGCACACGGTGGGCGGCGGCCTCGAGATCGCGATGGCGTGCGATCTGCGGATCGCCAAGGAGAACGCGGGCAAGATCGGCCTGCCGGAAGTGAACCTGGGCGTGCTCCCGGGCACGGGCGGCACCCAGCGACTCGCGCGCATCGTCGGCAAGTCTCTGGCGATCGAGCTGATGGTGAAGGGCGAGCTGTTCTCCTTCGATCGCGCCAAAGAAATTGGGCTCGTGAACGAGGTATTCGACGCGAAAGACTTCTGGGAGCAGGTCCTGCTCTATGCGAAGCAATTCTGCCCACCCCACAAGGCATCCAAGGCGGTCGGCCTGATCAAGCGCTCCGTCCAATCCGGCGCGGAGGTGCCGTTCGAGAGCGGCCTGGCCATCGAACGCGAGCTGCAGCAGCAGCTGTTCCAGAGCGATGACGCCAAAGAGGGCATCGCGGCGAACCAGGAGAAGCGGATGGCGGAGTTCAAGGGGAAGTGAAGACCGACCTCTTCATTAATAACGAGTGGCGGCCGGCGGCCAGCGGCAAGCGGTTCGCCGTCGAAAACCCGGCGACCGAGGAGAACCTCGCTGATGTGGCGGCCGGTGACGCGGCGGATGTCGATAACGCGGTGCGTGCCGCGAAAGCCTGTTTCGAGTCAGCCGCCTGGCGCGATCTCTCCGCCCGCAAACGCGGTCGCCTGCTGTTCAAGGCGGCCGATTTGCTCGAAGCCCGGCTCGACGAGGTCGCCCGGCTCGAGACGGCGCAGAACGGCAAGACGCTGTTCGAATCGAAGATCGAAATCGGGATGGCGATCAACACGCTGCGCTACTACGCAGGGTGGGCGGATAAAATCGCCGGCGACACGCTGCCGGTCGAAGGGCCGTTTTTCACCTACACGCTGCGCGAGCCGATTGGGGTGGTCGGTGCGATCGTGCCGTGGAACTTCCCGCTCAACATCGCGAGCTGGAAGTTCGCGCCCGCGCTGGCGGCCGGCTGTACCGTCGTCCTCAAGCCCGCGTCCGAAACGCCCCTCACTGCCCTGCTCTTTGCCGAGATTGCACTCGAAGCGGGTTTGCCACCGGGCGCGTTCAACGTGGTGACGGGTGGGGGCTCGACGGCTGGCGCGGCCCTCGTACGCCATCCCGACGTCGACAAGATCTCCTTCACGGGGTCGACGGAAGTCGGGCGGCAGATCATGAAAATGGCCGCCGAGACGAACAAGCGCGTCACGCTCGAGCTCGGCGGCAAGAGTCCGAACATCATCTTCGCCGACGCCGACCTAAAGGCCGCGGTCCGCGGTGCGCAGACCGGCATCTTCTACGGCAAAGGCGAAGTGTGCGCCGCCGGCTCGCGCCTTCTGGTCGAGAACTCGGTGCACGCGCACGTGATCGAGCAGCTCGCCGAGGGGGCGAAGAAGATGACTCCCGGCGATCCGCTCGATAAGAACACGCGGCTGGGCGCGCTGGTCTCGAAGAAGCAGCAGGAGACGGTGCTCTCCTACATCAAGAAGGGCGTGGATGAAGGAGCGCAGCTCGTCGCCGGCGGCAAGGCCGCCAAGCCCAACGGGAAAGGTTACTACGTCGAAGCCACGGTCTTCGATCACGTGCAGCCAGAGATGACGATTGCGCGCGAAGAGATCTTCGGTCCCGTGCTCGCGGTGCTGACGTTCGACGATTTTGAGCAGGGCGTGAAGCTCGCCAACCAGACCATCTACGGCCTCGCGGCCGGTATTTGGACGAAAGACATCCAGAAGGCGCACCGCGCCGCGAAGGCGATTCGCGCTGGGACGGTCTGGATCAACTCATACAACTTCTACGACTCGGGCGCTCCATTCGGCGGCTTCAAGGCTTCCGGCTTTGGACGGGATCTGGGTCGCGAAGCGTTGGATGGATACTTGGAAACGAAGACTGTGTGGGTCGCCCTGTGAGGGAAGCCTTTGTTGTTGAGGCTCTCAGGACTCCTGTTGGGAAGCATGGTGGCTCGTTGGCCGGCGTGCGGGCGGATGATTTGGCGGCAGTGCCTATCAAAGCAGTGGTGGAACACTCCGGCGTCGATCCCGCAACGATCGACGACGTCATCCTCGGCTGCGCGAACCAGGCCGGCGAGGACAATCGCAACGTCGCCCGCATGGCGCTGCTCCTTGCGGGACTGCCGGTCGAAGTGCCCGGACAGACCGTGAACCGGCTGTGCGGCTCCGGGTTGCAGGCGGTCGCGAGCGCGGCCCAGGCGATCAAGGCGGGCGAGGGGAACACGTTCATCGCGGGCGGCGTCGAGAGCATGACGCGCGCCCCGTACGTGATACTCAAGCAGGGCGAGCCATGGAGCCGGAAGACGCCGGAGGTCGCCGATACGACCGTGGGCTGGCGTTTCGTGAATCCGCGCATGAAGAAGGAATGGACGATCTCGCTCGGCGAAACGGCCGAGGTGGTGGCGGAGCGCTACAAGATCAGCCGAGCCGAGCAGGATGCGTTCGCCGTAGAGAGCCAGCGACGGGCAGAGAAGGCGCTCAAGGAATGCGTGTTCACCAACGAGCTCGTACCTGTCACACTGCCGGATGGGTCAACGTTTGCGAAGGACGAGTATCCGCGCGCAGGAACCACACTCGAGTCCGTGGCGAAATTGAAACCCGCCTTCAAGAAAGATGGAACTGTCACCGCTGCGACCTCCAGCGGAATCAATGACGGCGCCGCCGCGCTGCTCGTGTCTGCGAAAGCGAGTAAACCGCTCGCAAGAATCGTTGCGACCGCCGTCGCGGGAGTCGATCCCGGCTGCATGGGACTCGGGCCGATTCCGGCGACTAAGCAGGTTCTAAAGCGAGCCGGTCTCACGATCGATCAGATCGATCTCGTGGAGCTCAACGAGGCTTTTGCCGCGCAGGCGATCGCCTGCATCCGCGAGCTCCAGCTCGATCCCGAAAGGGTCAACATCTACGGTGGCGGTATCGCGCTGGGTCATCCACTTGGATGCACCGGAGCCAAGCTGTTGACCACGCTGCTTCACGCCTTACCGCGCCGTAACGCGCAGTTCGGTTTGGTCACCATGTGCATCGGCGTCGGTCAGGGGATCGCCATGGTCGTGGAGCGCGTCTGATGGCGGCGTACGAGCGGGTCCTCGTCGAAATCATCGATCACGTCGCGACGGCGACGCTCAACCGGCCGGACAAGCTCAACGCGTTCGATCCCGACATGTGCGAGGATCTGCTCGAGGCCCTGCGCATGCTGGCCGCCGCCGACGCGGTGCGCGTCATCGTCATGACGGGCGCCGGGCGCGCCTTCTGCGCCGGCGCCGATCTCGGCGTCCTCGGCAGCCAGGGCGAACAGCTCGTCCGCGCGGGCAAAGACATCGCGCTCACGATTCGCAATGCGCCGAAGCCGGTGCTTGCCGCCGTCAACGGCCCGGCGGCCGGCGGCGGAGCAAACCTGGCGCTCGCGTGCGACTACCGTCTGGCCTCGGATCAGGCGTCCATCGGACAGGTCTTTCACAAGCTGGGATTGGGGCCGGACTGGGGCGGGAGCTACTTCCTGCCCCGCCTGACCAGCATCTCGAAGGCGCTGGAGCTGGTGTGGAGCGCGCGCATGGTGCCGGCCGCGGAAGCGGCGGAGCTGGGCTTGTTCGATCGCGTCGTGCCGCAGGCGTCGCTCGCTGCGGAGACAAAAGCCTTGGCGGAGCGGTGGGCCGGCATGGCGCCGCTCGCGGTCCGCAAGACGAAAGCGGCGCTGTACCGCTCGCTGCACAGCACGCTCGAAGAGATGCTGGACGTCGAAATCGCTGATCAGGAAGTGCTGTTTGCCACTCCCGAAGCACGCCAACTCATAAGGAATCGCTGAATGGTCCGCAAACTCCACAACTTCGACGACTGGATCGACTACTTCAAGTACTGGCAGGACTCGATCGGCCTGCCGCAGGGCGATCTTCGCAAGTACGGGTTCGAGGCAAAGTTTGGGGACCCCGAAGTCCCGCACATCGAGTTCGGCCACTACAAAGGGCAGCGCAAATGGCCGACCGTGATGCACATCCCCGACCAGCGCATCCGCGACGCGCTGCTCAACCTCATCGTCTATCAGGGTGACACCGAGTTCGCGTCGGTCGAACAACAGCGCAATCTCCTGCACCATGCGCCGTCAGACTACGACCTGCTGTCCCTGCAGCGCGTGATGACCGAAGAGATGCGGCACGGCTGGCAGATGTCCTACCTGCTTTGCTCGCACTTCGGCGACGAGGGCAAGCGCGAAGCCGCCAAATTGCTCGAACGTCGCGCCGACGAAGGCGAACGGCTGCTCGGCTCGTTCAACGAGATCGTCGACAACTGGCTCGACTTCTTCACGTACACGCAGTTCATCGACCGCGACGGCAAGTTCCAGCTGAAAATGCTCTCCGTCTCCGCGTTCGATCCGCTGTCTCGCTCGATGGGCCCGATGCTCAAGGAGGAGTCGTACCACCTGGGCACCGGCAACAACGGGCTGCTCCGCATCGTGAAGGCCGGGAAGATGCCACCCGAGGTCATCCAGCGCTTCTTCTATAAGTGGATCCCCACGGCGTTCGATCTGTTCGGCACCGACAACTCCTCGTCGGCGCATTGGGCCTATGTCTGGGGATTGAAGGGACGGTATGACGAGCGGGAGAGTCCCACGAACGGCGCCGCGGAGCCCGACAAGAGCAAGTTGAACGAGATGGCGCGCAATCTGTACCGCCAGGAGATCGTAAAGCTCGTCGAGCGGCTCAACATGTTCATCCCGGAGCGCGAGCGGCAGCTCAAGGTCCCCGACCTCAAGTTCAACCGGCGAATCGGGATGTACGCGCACCAGAAGTTCACAGTGGACGGGCAACCCCTCGATGCCGCGAAGTACCCTGCGTATCTGGAATCGGTGCTGCCGCGCCCCGAGGACATCGCCATCGTGCACGACATCGAGAAAGAGCCGGACTGGATCGAGCCCAAGAAAGCCGACAGCCTGCAGCAGTGAAGCCCTTGGTGATCGCCCACCGGGGCGCCTCCAGTGTCGAACTGGAGAATTCTCTGGCCGCGTTTCGTGCTGCCGCCGGGCTGGGAGCCGACGGCGTCGAGCTCGACGTCCACTCCACCCTCGACGGCGAGATCGTCGTCCACCACGACCCATCCGTGCTGGGGCTGCCCATTGCCCAGGCGCGGGCGCGCGATCTTGCCGGCGTGCCGCTTGCCAACGGCGAGCCCATCCCCACGCTCGCCCAGGCGCTGGACGTGCTGGGCACCCTCAGAGTGTTCGTCGAAGTGAAGGGGCTCGATTCCCGGTGGGACGATCGCCTGCTGGCAACGCTCGATCGCGGCCCGAACCCGGCCGGGTACGCGGTACACAGCTTCCTCCAGCCCGTCATCCGGCGACTGGGTCAGAAGCGGCCGACCCTGCAGCGGGGAATTCTTTCGGAAGTCCGGTCGCCGTCCGCGAAACAGCTCCTCGAGGACGCCGGGGCTCAGACACTCTGGCCAGAGCAATCGACGATCGATGAACGGCTGCTGCAGGCGGTACACGGCCTGGGCGCGACGCTCATCGCGTGGACCGTGGACAATCCGAGTGACATGGAGCGTTTCGTGCGCTGGGGCGTGGACGGCATCTGCACCAACCATCCCGAGCGCGCGCGTCGCGTCGTGGACGCTGCGCGAGCGGCATGACGGCGACGCGCGTCGCGGTCATCGGTGCGGGGACGATGGGGCATGGCATTGCCTACGTCGCGGCCCTGGCGGGATGCGAAGTGCGGCTCACCGATTCGGGGCCGAATGCACTGGGGCGTGCGATCGTCCAGATCACCAGCTTGCTCGAAGGTGGTCTCAAGCGCGGGAAGCTCACCGAGTCGGACCGAGCGGCGGTCGTGAACCGCCTGCACGCCGAGCCCGACCTCCGCGGGGCGATTGCCGATGCCGACGTCATCATCGAGGCGGTCGTCGAAGACCTGGCACTCAAGCAGCGCCTGTTTGCGGACGTCGAGCGGACGGCGCCGCGGAGTGCGTTGCTTGCGTCGAACACGTCGTCGCTCTCTATCGGCCAAATCGCCGCGGGGCTGACCGAGCCAGGACGTCTGGTCGGCATGCACTTCTTCAATCCCGTGGTGGTGATGAAGCTCGTCGAGGTGATCACCCACGGGGGGGAGAGCGGCCCGGCCGCCGAGCGCGCTGTCGAGTTCGCCCGCCGCCTCGGCAAGGAGCCGATTGTCGTCCGCGATTCGCCCGGCTTTGCATCGAGCCGCCTCGGCGTCGTACTCGGGCTGGAGGCGATGCGCATGCTCGAGCAGGACGTGGCGAGCGCGGAGGACATCGACAAGGCAATGGAGCTCGGCTACAACCATCCGATGGGGCCGCTGAAGCTGACCGATCTGGTCGGCCTCGATGTGCGCCTCGCGATCGCGGAATACCTGCATGCGACGCTGGGCAAGCCGCAGTACGAGCCGCCGAAAATTCTCAGGGAGAAAGTGAAGAAGGGAGAGCTGGGCAAGAAGTCGGGAAAGGGGTTCTACACCTGGAGCGATTGAGCCGCATCACCGACGTTCACATTCACATCCAGCCGTGGCGCGACCTCAAGCCTCAAGTTCAGGAGGCGATGCGCAAGGGGAAGGAAGACCACTGGAACTTCCTGATCTCCGTCATGGACGATCCGCGGGCCTTGCTCGAGGTGATGGATCGTTCGGGCGTGTGGCGCGTCGGCCTCGTGAACTATCCCAGCCCCGACATCATGGGCTTCGACGATTCGACGAACACGTTCGCGGCGAAATATGCGCGCGCCAATCCGGAGCGCCTGATCCCTTACGGCGGCGTGCACGCGCGCTTCACCCGGGATCCCGCCGGCGATGTCGATCGCTTGATCGATCAAGGCATCCGGCTGATCAAGATCCATCCGCCGCATCAGGCGTTCCCCGCCAACGCCTACACCGATGGGCTCACGGCGCTCGGCACGATTTACCGGCGCTGCGAGGAGCGCGGCCTGCCGGTCATGATTCACACCGGCACCTCGATCTTCCCCGGGGCCCGATCGAAGTACGGCAATCCGATGGAGCTCGACGACGTCGCCATCGATTTTCCTGATCTGCAGCTCGTGATGGCGCACGGCGGACGGCCGCTGTACATGGAGGAAGCGTTTTTCATCCTGCGACGTCATGGGAGAGTCAGGCTCGATGTCTCGGGCATTCCGCCCTCCAAGCTGCTGGAGTACTTTCCCCGCCTGCCGGAGATCGCGGACCGCGTCCTCTGGGGCACCGACTGGCCCAGCCCGGGCGTCAAAGATCTGCGGCAAAACATCGATCAATTCCTGGCCTTGCCGCTGACGATAGAGCAGCAACAGGCGATCCTCGAAACCAACGCGCTCGCGCTTTTCCCCGTGGAGTCCTGAACCCATGCGCACACTGTTCGCGCTCCTGCTGGTTCTCCCTGGAACATTGCTCGCCCAGGCTGCTTCCCCCTCGCCGCCGGCTGGACGCATCGCCTTCGAGCAGTTCACGCTGCCGAACGGGCTGCGCGTGATCTATTCCGAAGATCACTCGACGCCGATCGTCACGGTCGATGTGTGGTACGAGGTCGGCTCGCGCAACGAGCGCGCCGGCCGCTCCGGTTTCGCCCACCTCTTCGAACACATGATGTTCGAGGGCTCGGCGCACGTGAAGAAATCGGAGCATGGGCAGCTCGTGGAGCGGGCCGGCGGCAACTACAACGGCAGCACCGCCGAGGACCGGACCAACTACTACGAGACGGTGCCGTCGAATCGCCTCAATTTGGCGCTGTGGCTCGAGGCGGATCGGATGCGGTCGCTCGCGATCACGGAGGACAAGTTCGAGAATCAGCGCCAGGCGGTGAAGGAGGAGCGCCGGCTCCGCGTCGACAATCAGCCCTACGCCGGAGCGTTTACCGACGGTCTCACGTGGCCGTTCGACAGCACGACGTGCTTCCCGTACGCGCACACGGTGATCGGTTCGATGGCCGATCTCGACGCGGCGAAGCTGGCGGATGTCCAGGCGTTCTTCGATACGTACTATGCGCCGAACAACGCCACGCTGGTGGTGGTCGGCGACTTCAGCCCGGGCGAGCTGCGGCGCTTGGTGAATCAGTACTTCGCCGGCGTGCCGAGTCATGCCGCGCCCGAAGCGCCGCGCTGTGACGCCGGGACGGCGGCGGCGAAAGCGGCGCAACGGCGGGAAGTGCACGACCCCCACGCCAATCTCGATCTGGTCATGCGGCTGTATCGCATTCCCGAACATCGCAGCGCGGACACCCCGGCCCTCGAAGTCCTCAACATCATCCTCGGCCAGGGCGAGAGCTCCCGGCTGAATGTGTCGGTGGTGCGGCGCGACAAGGCGGCGGTCGGGGCGGGTTCGATCTTGAATCCCTATGGGTCACGCAACGGTCCAGGCGTGCTGGCCGCCTATGGCATCGTCAATCAGGGTGTCTCGGCCGACCGCCTCGACAGCCTGCTCAGTCAGCAGCTCGATTCCATCCGCGCGAACGGCATCAGCGCGGCGGAACTCGACAAGGCCAAGAACATCCTCCGGGCGGGATTCATCGACAACCGTGAGACGACCTTCGGGAAAGCCGAGGAGCTGCACCATTATCTCACGTTCCATTCGACGATCGATGAGATCAACACCGATCTCGACCACCTGCTGACGGTGACGAGCGACGACGTGAAGCGCGTCGCGAACGCGTATCTCGCGCCGGCGAATCTGACGCGGCTGATCGTCCGCGCGGGTGCGGGTCCGACGTCCGGAGGTGGCCAATGAAGCCGTGGAACGTTGGACGGTTGGACGGTTGGAAGGTGGGAATGTTGACAGTGTGGACACTGTCCAACATTCCCACCTTCCAACTTTCCGCGCAGGAGCCCTTCCCCACGCGTCCGCCCGCGCCTGTACGGCTGCGCCCGGTCCAGTTTCCGCCATTCCGCGAAGTCGCGCTGCCGAACGGAATGACGCTCCTCCTCGTCGAGAATCACGAACAGCCGACGCTGTCGGTCAGTCTGAGCTTCCGCGCGGGGAGCGCCTATGATCCCGCCGGCAAGGAAGGCGTCGCGGCGATTGTGGCGGAGCTGCTGACCAAGGGCACGCCCACGCAGAACGCCGAGCAGATCGCCGAGGCGATCGAAGGTGTCGGCGGCAGCATCGGGGCGAGCGCGGGAGACGATTTTCTCGCGGTGTCCGCCGACGTGCTGAGCGATCACGCCGAGCTGGCGTTCTCGCTGCTCGGCGACGTGACCCGGCGCGCGACGTTCCCCGATCAGGAGCTCGAGCTGGCGCGCACCCGATTCCTGTCAGCGCTCGAAGTCGAGCTGTCACAGGCCCAAAACGTGGCCGGCCGGGCGTTCCAGCAGGAGATCTACGGGCGCAATCCCTACGGCCGGAACACGAGCGCCGCCGCGTACAAGGCGATTACGCGCGACGATGTGGTCGGGTTCGCGGGACGACGGCTGCGGCCGACTGGCTCACTGCTCGTCGTCGCGGGTGACATCACTCTGCCGCGCGCCCGCGAGCTCGCGACGCAGGCGTTCGGCAGCTGGCACGGCGCCGCGCCCCCGGCGCCGGCATTCCCCGCCCCGCCGGCCAAGCGAGGCACGGATATTCTGCTCGTCAATCGGCCGGGCTCGGTCCAATCGAACATCGTCATCGGCAACACCACGTTCCTGCCGACCGACACGACGTACTACGCGGCGCGCATCGCGACTCACGTGTTGGGCGGCGGCTCGGACTCGCGCCTTTTCATCATACTGCGCGAACAAAAGAGCTGGACCTACGGCTCCTACGCGGCACTGCGCCGCAACCGGGGTGTGGGTTTCTGGCAGGCGACGTTCGAGGGGCGCACTGAAGTGACCGACAGCGCGCTGACGGAGTTGCTGCACCAGATCGATCGCATCCGTACGGAAGCGATTCCCGACAGCGAGCTCGTGGCGGCGAAGGGATTTCTCGTGGGCTCCTTCCCGCTGACGATCGAAACGCCGCGGCAGATCGCCCAGGTGGTGTCGACGTCTCGGCTCCTCGGGCTGGGTTCGGACTACGTCCAACACTACCGCGAGCGGCTTGCCCGGGTGAGCGCGGCGCGCGCGCGTGCTGCGGCGCAACGCGCGATTCACCGCGACGCTTTCACCATCGTTGTCGTCGGCGACGCCAAGGCGCTGTACGACAGACTCAAAGCGATCGCCCCCGTGCGCCTCGTGGACATCGCGGGTAAGGCGACGGATCCCGCAGAGCTCAATCCCAAAGGCGGGCCGGTCGCGTTCGATCGCAGTCAAATCGTCGCACGCAGCGACACCTTCCACGCGTTGGTCCAAGGCAACGTGCTCGGCGGCCAGGCGGCGAAGGTCGACGTGATGGGCGATTCGATCGTCTATACGGAAGCGACGACGATCGGCCAGTTCCAGCAGCTGTCGCGCGTGGTGTTGAACAGCGATCTCTCGATGCGGCGCACCGATCAAACCGGCACGGTCCAGGGTCAGCATACGGAGATCCATCTGAGCTACGCCGAGGGACGCGTCAAAGGCACGTCGATGAGCCCGCAACCGGGCGGCACGCCTAAATCGATCACAGTAGATACGACCATCCCCGCGGGCACAATCGACGACAACGTCCTGGCGCTGCTCTTGACCGCGCTGCCGCTCGAACAAGGGAAGACGTTCAACCTGAACGTGTTCTCGACCGGCGAGGGCACGACGAAAGTCGTCAGCGTGAAGGTCGCTGCCTTCGAGAACGTGGCCGTCCCGGCCGGGACCTTCCCGGCGTATCGCCTCGAGCTGTCGGGAATGCAGCTGCCGCTCGTGATGCACGTGACCCAGCAAGCGCCGCGGCGGATCGTCCGGATCGCACCGACCGGGGCGCCGCTGGTGTTTGAACTCGTGAAATAACCGGGAGGATTTCGGCATGCGGTTTTCACTGATCGCTTTGGGGCTCCTCGCGACAGGCGGATGCGCGTCGGCCGGTGCGCGGACGACGGCGGCGGCTCCCCCGGCCGCTTCTGCGCCCGCTGTCGCTCAGGATACGACGGGCATCGGCCCACAGTATCCCTCGACCTACAAGCGCCACGCCAATCCTCCGGTGCTCATTCGTAACGCGACCATTATGACGGCGGCCGGTCAGGAAATCCAAGGTGGCTCGATTCTGTTTCGCGATGGGCGCATCGTCGCGGTCGGCACGAATGTGAACGCGCCGAGTGATGCGACCGTGGTGGACGGCACGGGCAAGTGGGTGACGCCGGGTGTGATCGATGTGCATTCGCATCTCGGTGTGTACGCAGCGCCGGGCACCTTCGCGGAATCGGACGGCAATGAAGCCACGAATCCCGTGACCGCCGAGGTCTGGGCGGAGCATTCGTTCTGGCCGCAGGATCCGCAGATACCCCTCGCGATTGCGGGTGGCGTGACCACGATTCAGGCGCTGCCCGGGTCGGCGAATCTGATCGGCGGCCGGAGCGCCGTCCTGAAGCTGATTCCTGCCCGCTCGGTGCAGGAGATGAAATTTCCCGGCGCGCATTATGGGTTGAAGATGGCCTGCGGCGAAAACCCCAAGCGGACATACGGCAATCGTGGCGGTCCGTCCACCCGCATGGGCAACATGGCGGGCTATCGGGCCGCGTTCATCGGGGCGCAGGCCTACCGGCAGCGCTGGGACAAATGGAACAAGGATCATCAGGGCGACCGGCCCGAGCGGAACTTGCGTAACGAGACCCTCGCCGAGGTGCTGCGCGGCAACATCTACGTCCAGAACCACTGCTATCGTGCCGACGAGATGATGCAGATGCTCGATCTTGCCCATGAATTCGGCTTCAAGATTCGCGCGTTCCATCACGCCGTGGAGGCGTACAAGATCGCGGATGTGCTGGCCCGGGAAGGCACGGCGTCCGCGGTCTGGGCGGATTGGTGGGGGTTCAAGGAAGAGGCGATGGACGGCATTCACGAGAATGCGGCGCTGTTACAGCAGGCGGGTGCGCGCGCGGACATTCACTCGGATGATGCCGGAGGCATCCAGCGGCTGAATCAGGAAGCGGCGAAAGCGATGTACGCGGGTCGCCGTGCCGGGATTCCGATTACGCGCGACCAGGTGCTGCGCTGGTTCACCGCCAATGCTGCGTGGGTCCTGGGACTCGATTCGATCGTCGGGACGCTCGAGCCCGGCAAGATGGCCGATGTGGTCGTCTGGTCGGCCGATCCTCTGTCGGTTTATGCACGGGCCGTGCAGGTCTACAACGACGGTTGGCTGGTCTACGATCGGAACGATCCGGCGCACCAACCGAAAACCGACTTCAGCCTGGGGCAGCCATGATCGCGTTCCTGCTGGCTCAGACCATTGCGATCACCGGCGGCACCGTGTACCCGGTGTCGGGCCCGAAAATCAACAACGCCACGGTGCTCATTCGTGACGGGCGGATCGCGGCTGTGGGGACCAATCTCGCGGTGCCCGCAGGCGCGACGAGCATCGACGCGTCGGGCAAGTGGGTCACGCCGGGTCTGATAGACGGCGCCGGCCAGATGGGACTGCGGGAGATCCAGGTGGTACAAGGCACCAACGAGTACACGCAGCGCGGCAATGATGTGGCGGCGGCGTTCAACGTCCTCGAGGGCCTCAACCCCGCGTCGACACTCATCGCGGTCAACCGGATCGAAGGTGTCACGACCACGTTGGCGGTTCCTGGATCGTTCGCACTTCCGGGCGAGAGCATGATCTGGGGCCAGGCGGCGCTCATCGATCTCGACGGCGCCACGATCGAGGCCATGCGCGTGAAATCACCCGCGGCGATGGTCGCCGGGTTGAGCGAGGCCGCGAAAGACGCGGGCGGTGGGTCGCGCGCCGGCGTCACCGCGCGGTTGCGCCGGCTGCTGGACGACGCGCGGGAGTATGCGACGCGGCGCGCCGACTACCGGCGCCGCCAGATCGAAGATCTCAGTGCCAGCGCCGCCGACCTCGAAGCGTTGCAGCCGGTGCTGCGTGGCGAGCTGCCGTTGATCGTCGTGGCCAATCGCCGCAGCGACATCGAAACGGCGCTCCGGATCGGACGCGAGTACCGGCTCAAGCTGATTCTCGCCGGCGCGGCGGAAGGTTGGATGATTCCCGGTGAGATCGCCGCGGCGGGGGTGCCCGTGCTGGTCGAGCCGCTCGACAACATTCCGTCGTACGACGCGCTCGGTATTCGCTACGAGAACGCCGCACTGCTTGCGAAGGGCGGCGCAAAGGTCGCCCTGATGGAGACCACCACAGAGAATACGCGCGACTTGCGGCAGCAGGCCGGCAATGCCGTCGCGAATGGGATGACGTGGGAGCAGGCGCTGCGGGCGGTGACACTCACGCCGGCCGAGATTTTTGGGGTAGCGGGTCAGTACGGATCACTCGATGCTGGAAAGGTTGCGAACGTCGTCGTGTGGAGCGGAGACCCGTTCGAATTCTCGACCGGGGTCGAGCATGTCTTTATCCGAGGAAGGGATATTCCATTACGAAGTCGCCAGACTGAGCTACTCGAGAGATACAGAACGCTGCCACCGAAATACTAAAAACCATCGAGGCCGCCTTAGTTCTTGGCGGCCTCAGTCGTTACTGGGTAAACACTGACCTGCATCCGCTTCTTGTTCTTGTGCTCGAATTTCACTTGCCCATCGACAACCGTGAACAGTGAGTCGTCCGAGGCCCGGCGCACGTTCCGGCCAGGATGAAACTTCGTCCCGCGTTGCCGCACGATGATGCTGCCTGCGGTCACGAATTCTCCGCCGAACCGCTTCACGCCGAGGTACTTCGGATTCGAGTCGCGCCCGTTGCGCGAAGAGCCGACACCCTTCTTATGAGCCATGCGATCCTCAGCCGACCTTCACGTCGGCGATCTTGATTTCGGTGAAGTCCTGCCGATGCCCGGCGTGGCGGCGATAGCCGGTGCGGCGCGCGAACCGGAAGATCCGGACCTTCTTGTCCTTGCCGTGCCGCACGACCTCGGCCGTGACCTTGGCACCCTTGATCAGCGGCTTGCCGCTCTGCACCTGCTTGCCGTCGCTCGCGATCAGCACGTGATCGAACGACACCTCGTCCCCCGGCTTCGCGTCGAGCAGGGGGACCTTGATCGTGACTCCCGGCTCGGCGCGGAACTGGCGGCCACCGGTGGTGAAAATCGCGTATGACATAGGGGCCGGAACCTAAACAGGGACAATCGGTTGGTCAAGGTCGTGGGATGTAGGGGCGCAGCATGCTGCGCCCCTACCCATCACGCCACAGCATATTGCTCAGTCACATCGCGACCCGCCGGCCGAGCCATCATCCGGAACTCATCGAGTCTCATCATTGGGTCGTCACGGACCTCGAGCTCGAGCCCCGTCTGCTTCTCGAGTTGCCGCAGGAAGTTCGGCTCCTGCTCCACAAGGTAGAGCGCGACTTCCGGGTGCAGACGGACTGACAGCTGGCGTTCCTTGTGATCGGCGCCCGCCCGCTTGAGGGAGCGCTCCATCCGTCGCACCACGACCTCCGGCCGGAACACGCGACCTGTGCCGCTGCATGTCGGGCATTCGATCGTCATCGACTGCCACAGCGAGGGGCGGACGCGCTGGCGGGTCATCTCAATCAGCCCGAGCTCGGACACGGCGAACGCCCGCGTGCGCGCGCGGTCTCGACCGAGGTGGGTGCGCAGCTCCTGGAGGACCTTATCCCGATTGGACCGCGTCTCCATGTCGATGAAGTCCACCACGATGATCCCGCCGATGTCGCGCAGCCGGAGTTGGCGCGCCACTTCCCGCGCCGCCTCGAGATTGGTCCGGAGGATTGTGCTCTCGGGGTCGCGCTTGCCGGTGTACCGGCCGGTGTTCACGTCGATTGAGATCAGCGCTTCGGTCGGCTGGATGATGAGATAGCCGCCCGTCGGCAGCTCCACGCGCTGCTTGAACAGGTTGCGGATCTCCGCCTCGACGTCGTATTCGTCGAAGAGCGGCGTCTCGGCGGTGTACAGCTTGACCCTGGGCAACAGCTCGGGGTCGATCTGCTTCAAGTACTGTTCGACTTCGTTGTACAGGAGCTTGGAGTCGACGAGGAGCAGGTCGACGCTGTCGGACAGCAGGTCGCGCACGATGCCCCGTGTGAGGCTCGTCTCGCGCTGGAGCAGCGCGGGCGCACGGCCTGACGCCTGCTTCCGCTTGATCTTCTTCCAGAGGCTGAGGAGGTGGTCGATCTCGCGTTTGCAGCTCGCCTCGGTGAGGTCGTCGGCGACGGTGCGGATGATCCAGCCGCCCGAATCGGCGGGGACGAGCTTCGTCACCATCTCGCGCAGCTTGGCGCGCTGGTCGCGCGCCTCGATCTTGCGCGAGACGCCCACCTTCGAAGCGAACGGCATGTAAACGAGGAACCTGCCGGCGAGTGAGACCTGCGCGGTGACGCGCGGACCCTTGGTACCGATGGCTTCCTTGATGACCTGGACGAGCTTGGTCTGACCGCGTTTCAGCTCGTCGGCGATGTTGGGCGCCGGGCGACGCCGGGTCCGCTCACGGGGGGGGCCACGGCGATTCGCAATCGTCTGAGAACCGCCCTTCCCTTCTCCCCTGCCGTTTCCCCCACCGTTTCCGTTGCCCCCCCCGTTCCCGTTCTCGTCGTCCGCGTCGTCGGGTTCACGGTCCTCGGGGTCTTCGTCTTCGTCCGCCTCGATCAGGTCCGAGGCGTGGAGGAACGCACTCTTTTCGGCGCCGATGTCGACGAAAGCCGCCTGAATGCCCGGCAGCACCGCCTCGACCTTGCCGAGATAGATATCGCCGACCGAGCGGCGGGAATCGGGACGATCGACCAGGAGCTCAACAAGGCGGTCGTCCTCGAGAATGGCCACGCGGGTCTCCCGCGGGCTTCCAGAGATCAGTATCTCGCGCTTCAAAGCAGGTACCCTCGCGTCCCGGCGGGAAGCACCCGCCCCCCGGGAGCCTGTGGTTTTCCCAGCAATAGTCCAACTCACCGGGCACGCGCAGCTGCGGCGGCACCGGCAGGGAGATCAATCGATTGGAAAGGCGGCTGAGAGACGCCAGAGACCAATGCATGAGGTAAACCTAAGACGAGTGGGAGTTTAGGTCAATCTATCAAACCGCCCAGGAGCTGCCGGGCAATCACCACGCGCTGAATTTCGCTGGTTCCCTCGCCGATTTCACAAATCTTGGCGTCGCGCATCATTCGCTCGACCGGATACTCGGTCGTGTATCCGTACCCGCCGTGGAGCTGGACCGCTTTGGTCGTGGCCCGCATGCTGAGCTCGGAGGCGTACAGTTTGGCCATCGCCGCCTCTCGCTTGAACGGATGGCCATGCTGCTTGAGCCAGGCCGCGTGGTAGACGAGTTGTTTCGCGGCTTCGATTTCGGTGGCCATGTCGGCGAGGGCGAAATGCACGCCCTGGAAGCTCGCAATCGGCCGGCCGAACTGTTTGCGCGTGGACGTATACGTCAGACACTCCTCCAGCGCTCCCTCGGCGAGTCCCAGTGCCAAGGCGGCGATGCCAATGCGGCCGCCATCGAGAGTGTGGAGGAACTGGCGAAACCCGTTGTTCACGGGCCCCAACACATTCTCCTTCGGCACAACTGCGTCCTGGAAGATCAGCTCCCGCGTGTCCGAGGCGCGCCAGCCGAGCTTGTCTTCTTTCTTCCCGGAGAGCACGCCCCGGTTCTTTGGCAGCTCGGAGGGGGGCGCATGACCGATCCCGACGCGTTTCGTCTCGTCGAGATCGCAGGTGTCCTTGGTAACGATGAAGGCGGTGATGCCGTGGGTGCGTTTGGCGTTCGGATCGGTGCGGGCCGTGACGCAGAAGATCTCGCCCACACCCGCGTGCGTAATGAAAATCTTCGAGCCGTTCAGGACGTAGTGGTCGCCGCGATCGACGGCGCTGGTTTTAGTGCCGCCCGCGTCCGAACCGGCTCCCGGCTCCGTTAGCCCGAAGCCGCCTAGAACCTTCCCGGTCGCGAGCGGGGGCACGAAGCGCCGCTTTTGATCGTCGGTGCCAAAATCCACGATCGGCGAGGTGCCGAGTGTGGTGTGTGCGCTGACCGTGATGGCGTGGCTCGCATCGACTTTCGCGAGCTCGTGGATCACGGTGATGTAGGACAGGTAATCCATCCCCGAGCCACCGAGCTCCTCTGGCCACGGAATGCCGAAGAGGCCGAGCTCCGCCATCTGCTTCACGTTGTCCCAGGGGAACCGACTCTCGAGGTCGTATTGGCGGGCGGTGGGTTTGACGACGTTCTTGGCGAAGTCTCTCACCATCTCGCGAACCTGGAGATGGTGGTCGGAGAAGTAGAGGCTATCGTGCATGCCGAAATATCATCAGGGCTCCCCGAAGTACTCCAGTATCATCGCCCGGTGGTTTGTCCGAGACTCGACATAGCGTCTCATGGCTGGACTGATGTGGCCCCAGGCAAGGTCCTCGGGCCGCCACAGCACGAGGCACTCTGATGCCTTGCCGTCCCTGCCGCCCCTGCCCGCCTCCTGATAGTAGGCCTCGAGGGTCGGCGGCGCGCCCCAATGCAGCACCTGCCGGACGTCCGGCTTGTCGATTCCCATGCCGAAAGCGCTCGTGGCGACGATCACGTGGACCTGATCGGCGAGGAAGGCCCGCAGCACTCGCCGGCGAGTGTTCGCGCTCAGCCCGGCGTGATAGGGTGCAGCCCGCACGCTGGTCCGGAGCAGCGCGCGCGTGACCAGCTCGGTGAGGCGTCGTGTCGGCGTGTAGATCAGGGAGGCGCCTGGCGCATCACGGACCCGCGCACGGATCGCGGCGAATCGCTCGCGATCGTCGCGCATCCGGCGCGTGCCGAAAACGAGATTGGGGCGATCGAACGACGTGACGATGACCTCCGCGTCGGGCATCCGCAGCACGTGGAGAATGTCCGCTCGGGCGGCGGGCGTCGCGCTGCCCGTGAGCGCGATCGTCGGCGGCCGGCCGAGCAGCGATCGGAATACGCCGAGCCGCCGATACACCGGCCGGAATTCGTTGCCCCATTCGGTGATGCAGTGCGCCTCGTCGATGGCCAGCAGGCTCACGCGCGTCCCACCGCCTGTAAGCCGGCGCGTCAGGGATCCCAGCCGCTCCGGCGCGCAGTAGAGCAGCGCGAGCCGGCCGCTCGTCGCGGCGTCGAGCACGAGACGGCGCTGTTGGGCATCGAGCTGGCTGTTCACATATGCCGCCGCGATCCCGCGGCGCCGCAGCGCGCCCACCTGATCCTGCATCAAGGAAATGAGCGGCGAGATCACGAGCGTGAGTCCGGTGCTGAGCAGCGCGGGCACTTGATAGCAGAGCGACTTGCCGGCACCCGTGGGCAGGACAGCGAGGACATTCCGACCCGCGAGCAGCGGGCCGAGCACTTTGAGCTGGTGTACGCGGAAACGGGCGTGACCGAACCGTTCGCTGAGGATTGCGCGCGCGGCGTCGAGCCCGCCGAGCCCGCCGAGCCCGCCGAGCCCCCCGAGTCCCACGAAGCAGGTCGGCATGTCGCACGAAACAGCATCGCCCGCTGCGGCCCCCTACCCCCAAAACGCGGCTCGGGGCACGTTTACGCGTCATGACTCCTTTGCTCATGACCCTCATGCTCGCTCAGACGCTCACCTACCCGCCGACGCACAAGAGTGACGTGGTCGATGATTACCACGGCACCAAGGTCGCCGACCCTTACCGCTGGCTCGAGGATGTGGACTCGCCCGAGACGGGCGCCTGGGTGGAGGCGCAGAACCGCGTCACCTCCGCCTACCTCGAGCAGATCGCGGAACGGGAGCGGATCCGGCGCCGTCTCACCGAGCTGTGGGACTATCCGAAATACGGCGCGCCGTTCAAGAAGGGTGGCCGCTACTTCTTCTTCAGGAACTCCGGACTGCAGAACCAATCGGTGCTGTATTCGCAAAGCTCCCTGACGGCGCCGCCCGACGTACTGCTCGATCCCAACACTTTGTCGCCCGACGGCACGGTCGCGCTCTCGATCCTCGCGTTCACGGAAGACGGGCGCACGCTGGCCTACGGTACGTCCGGCAGCGGCTCGGACTGGCAGGAATTCCGGGTCCGGGATGTGACGACGAAGCAGGACCGCAGCGATCATCTCAAGTGGATTAAGTTCTCGAGCGCGGCGTGGACGCATGATGGCGGGGGGTTTTTCTACAGCCGCTATCCCGAGCCGGCGGCCGGCACCGATCCACTGCTCCAGGTCAACCACGACCAGAAGGTCTATTACCACAAGCTCGGCACCGATCAGTCGGCTGACCGGCTGATCTACGAACGGCCCGATCATCCTGACTGGGGCTTTTCCGTGGAAGTCAGCGCCGACGGACGCTACGCGGTCTACACGGTCTGGCTCGGGACCGACCGCCGCAATCGCATCTACTATCAGGACCTCGGCGATCCCCAACATCCGCGACTCGACGCGCCGGTGGTCCGGCTGCTCGACGATTTCGATGCTTCGTACGGATTCGTGGGAAACACTGGGTCGGTCTTCTACTTTCAGACCGACAACCAAGCCCCGCGGAGTCGTATCATCGCCGTCGACGTGCGCCGCCCCGAGGTGAGTCGGTGGAAAGAGCTCGTCCCGCAAGCTCCGGATGTGATCGAGGGTTCGCAGATCGTCCACAATACGTTCGTCATTCGCTATCTCCACGATGCGTACTCGCTGCTGCGTACCTACGCGCTGGATGGCACGTCGCTCGGCGAGGTTCCGCTCCCCACGCTCGGCTCGATCGTGCAGGTGACCGGCGAGCCGCGCGACACGGAGATGTTCTACGCGTTCACGTCGTTCCTCTATCCGACGACGATCTTCCGCCACGACTTCACGACCGGCACGTCGAGCGTGTTCAAGGCGCCGGAAATCTCGGTCGATCCGTCGAAGTACGAAACCGTGCAGGTGTTCTACACGAGCAAGGACGGCACCCGTGCGCCGATGTTCTTGACGTACAACAAGGGATTGCGAAAGAATGGCGCGAACCCGACCTACCTCTACGGCTACGGCGGCTTCAACGTCAACATGACGCCGGGATTCTCCATCGGTGTGCTGGCGTGGCTGGAGATGGGCGGCGTGTTCGCACAGGCCGTGCTGCGGGGCGGATCGGAATATGGAGAGGAATGGCATCAAGCCGGCATGCTCGACCGCAAACAGAACGTGTTCGACGACTTCATAGCCGCGGCCGAGTATCTGATTACAGAGCGCTACACCTCACCGGCGAAGCTGGTGATCGGCGGCGGCTCGAACGGCGGGTTGCTGGTCGGCGCCGTGCTCAATCAGCGGCCCGAGCTGTTCGGCGCGGCGCTGCCGGCGGTCGGCGTGATGGACATGCTGCGCTTCCACAAATTCACGATCGGCTGGGCCTGGGTCACGGAGTACGGTTCAGCCGACAGCGTGGGGCATTTTCCATTTCTGTATCGCTATTCGCCGATCCATAATATCAAGCCCGGGACGCACTATCCGCCGACGTTGATCACGACTGCCGATCACGACGACCGCGTCGTGCCCGGGCATTCGTTCAAGTACGCGGCGACGCTGCAGGCCGCGCAGGGCGGGTCGGAGCCGGTGCTCATTCGGATCGAGACGAAGGCTGGTCACGGCGCTGGAAAGCCGACTGCGAAGGTCATCGAGGAGCAGACCGACCGCTGGGCGTTCCTCGTTCACAACTTGCACATGCAGTTACCCGCTGAAGCGCCGACGCCCGCGCGGCCCTAGGAGACCACCGCCATGCCCAAAGTGACGTGTTCGTTGTGCGACAGCGTGGTCGAAGGTCGCACACTCGCTTCTCCCCAGAAGCTGGAAAACCGGATCATCGATCTCATCAAGCAAGACCGCCCCGAATGGGAAGGAAAGCGCGGCATCTGCGCGCACTGTCTGGAGCAGTACCGCGCCAAGAAGTTCATCGGGTATCTCGAGGCGGAGTATCAGAAGCTGTCGGAGCTCGAGCACGCGGTGGTGTCGAAGGTCACGCGCCGGGGTCGGGTGAGCAAGCTCGTGCATCAGGATATGGACACACAGATGACGTTCGGCGAGCACGTGGCCGATCGGGTTGCGCAGTTTGGCGGGAGCTGGCGATTCATCAGCCTGTTCGGAGGGATTCTCGTCATCTGGATGGGGGTCAACGTTTGGGTGCTCGCCAGCCATCCGTTCGACCCGTATCCCTTCATTCTTTTGAATCTCGTATTGTCCACGCTCGCGGCGCTCCAGGCGCCGGTGATCATGATGAGCCAGAACCGCCAGGCGCACAAAGACCGCGTGCAGGCGAATCAGGACTACGAGATCAACTTGATGGCAGAGATCGAGATTCGGGATCTACACGACAAACTGGATTCGCTCAGGTTCAAGCAGTGGCACGAGCTCTGGCACATTCAGAAGCGTCAAATCGAGCTGCTGGAGCATTTGTGCGAACGACAGGCGAATCCCGAGGCAAAGAAGCCGGTGCCGACGCCCTACGTCCCGCCGGAGCTCTAGCTCGCGTCTTTCCAGTCGATCGGGTACGTCCTGCCGCATTCGTGACACTTCGCTTCCTTCTTCCCTTCAGGGACCACCGTGCGCGAATGGCATCCGGGACAGACGAGGTGGGGCTCGCGCACCACGCTCCAGCCGTTGGGCCGCTCGTTCCGAATCTCGAGATCGCCTTTCGGAATCCGAACCTCCACGTGGTGCACGTCGAGGACCACATACTCCTTCGGGGGAGTCTCGACGACGCGATACCACGCCCCACGGCGGAGGCCCTGGCCCTCGGCGCGATCCCCGCGACTGCGTGCCCACCCGATGTCAGCCATGCGTCCCTCGTACGAGTACCAGAATGGCGGCCTGCGGCACGACGAGATACGTCTTCCCCTCGAACGTGATTTCGACCGCCGCCTTGCGGAAGAACAGCGCGTAGTCGCCGACCTCGGCCTGCATCGGCAGGTACTTCACCTCGGCGCCGCCGGCGTGCGTTTTCCACGGTTCGTCGTCCATGCTGGCGGGCTCGGCCATCGGGGTGCCGGGGCCGGTGGCGACGATCCGCCCGCCCTGCACTTGCCGGCCTTCGATGGCGGACGGCGGTAAATAGAGGCCGACGTTCGTGCGCTCCTCCCCTTCCTCGGGAGTGATCAACACACGATCGCCCACGACGATCAAGCGTTTCGGGTCATCCGCCACGTCAGATGATTAGCCTTTCATGGGCGTTTTGCGCAAGTCGCAGGCTCGGCGTGACGTCCGTCACCCGACTTTCCTTGACTTGTCCCGTCCCGTTTATAACAATGTGCCCGCCTCGTAGCGCACGCCGTCCTCTTTTGCGGGAGGGCTCTTTCGATGCAAGACGCTGTCACCAACGCCGCCCAGACCCAGCAGTGGAGCTTCATCCTCTCGCAGCTGTTCGAGTGGGTGATGGCTGGGCTCGCGTGGATCGTGCCGTTCCAGGCCCGGGTGTTCGGCTTCGTGCTCCAGGGTCAGACCTTCTGGAGCCTCGCCGGTACGGGGATTCTCCTGCTCGTGCCCGCCGCCGTATTCATCGCCGGCATCTGGGGCACGATGGTAGCGCTCTACACGATCCCATTCCGTCTGGGGCGCTCGGTGACGCTGCTGCAGTCGGTCGCGCTCGCGTGGTGGGACGCACTGCGGATGGTCTGGTTCTATTGGGCCGGCCTGGTGCGATTCCTCATTGTGCTGGTCGGCTGGGTCTGGGGATTGCTCAAGACGGCCGTCCAGCTCGTCTGGGGGACGCTGAAAGGCGCGGTGACCTCCCCGCTCGCCGTGTTGGACGCGACGTCGCGCCGCCCGGGCGTTCCCTGGCCCGCGTTCTTCATGCTGGTGTTCTGGTCGATGATCGAGGCCACAATTTTCACCTTCACGCTGAAGCCTACGGCGAGCGAGTTGCTCGGCGAGCTCACCGGCTACGACGTCAACGGGTTCGCGTTCATCACGTTGCTTTGGCTGTTCCTGTGGGTTCTGGTCGCGGGCAGCTTCGCTTGCATTCAGGTTTTGAACGAAGCCTTCAAGAGCAAAAAGTACGGGCAGATTGTCTCGATGGTGGCCATCGAAATCGCCGTGGCGATGTTCGAGGTGCTGTTCCTGTATCGCGAGCTGGTCGATGCCATGACGCCGTGGCTCGCGCAGCAGGGCGTTCAGCTCACAGCCCTTGAGACGATCGGACTCGCGTTCTTCGCCTGGGTGGGCGTGCGCGGTATGACGTGGTTCCTCTTTGGCCGCTTTGGCGCGCCGGCGTTGATCGCATTGCTCGGCCGCCAGGCGTTTGTAGTCGAGGGTGCGGGGAGCCACGGCCCGGCCCCGCAGATGGCGGACTACTGGAAGGGTCCGATCGCGGCCCTGAAAGCGGAGCGCGAATGGTTCCGGAAGGAAGGCCGCGAGGTGTTCGAGCTGGCGTCGCTCCCGGTCCTGCAGGTGGTTGCGGCAGGCCTCAACTTCCTCTTCGTCGTCTTCACCGGGCGCGGGCATTTCACGCTGCCCTTCAAATCGATCGACGAGGTCATGGCGGCGACGCATTTCCCGGCCCGCGTGAGCGGCGAGGTGGCCCGGTGAAGCGCGCGGTAGTCGGGCTACTGGTCCTCGCTCTCGCCGGCTGCAAACCGCCGGCGAACGCTCCGCCGCCGCGGAACACCCTGGTCGTGGGTCTCGACATCTCCGGGTCGTTCCGGAAGAGCGGTTATTTCGACGAGGCGATGCGATACGCCGCACTGTACATCTACGGCCACGTGAATGGTCTGGGTGGACTCAAGGTGACCACCGACGTCTTCGTCGGTTCCCTCGGCGGCGAGCACGTCGGCCAGCCGAAGAGCTTCCACCCCATTCAGGATCTCTCGGGGAAAACGCCGGCACAGATCGAAGCCGATTTACGCGCCTGGTTCCCCGAAGACGATCCGATCACGGATTTCAACGCGTTCTTCCAGCGCACGGCGGTGCACATCAAGCGCCAGAACCTGGTGCTCGCACCGCTCAACATCGTGCTGTTCTCCGACGGTGTCCCCGATTTCCCGGGCGCGGGACGCATGCCAGCCGCGCAGCTCTATGCGAAGATCGACGTCAGCCCGATCGAGTACCTCTCACGCAACGTCACGGTCCGGCTCCTGTACGCGCAGCCACAGGTGGCGCAGAACTGGGAGAAGCTCGTGCCGCGCAATCGCGTGAAAATCTGGACGCAGGATCAGAACGTCATGACCGGCTGGCACCGCCACGAAGTGGCAGGTGTCGCCATGGAACGGCAGGACTCGCTCTGGAGTTGGACGCAGCAGATCGTGGACTTCAGGGTGCGCCGGGGCAAAATCCTCTAGCTGACTGCTCGGACCCACGCGGCCGGATCGGGGGCCGCGTGGGGTACGAGCCCGCGCCACAACTTGTAACGCAGCTTCGCGAAACCCTTGGGCTCCCGGCCGTCCTTCACGAACGGAATCAAGCGCGCCACGCCGCGGCGCAGGTGGAGCCGGTCGTTTCGCCACCGCTTCCCATCGCTGGGGCGGTATTGCGCCCAGCCAATCGATCCGCACAGCCCCGCGGCTCCGAACAGGTCTGAGCCCAGCAACTCCTCGCTGAACACGCGCACCGGTCCCTCGAACGAGTGAAGCACGTCGTGCAGCGCGACGATGGCGCCGGGGACCAGATGCCCGCGAAAGAGATCGATATCGTCCTTTACTCCGCGATAGGTGTGATCGCCATCGATCCAGAGAAACCGGATGGGACGGGTCCAGCCGCCCGCCAGATCGCGGGAGTACGCGCGGTGGGCGTCGACCGCGGTCTCGACGCCCGCCGCGCGCAGCGACGCGCGGAAGTCGTCCCAGGATGACCCTCGCGGGCCCACGTCGGGATCGGTGACCGACGGCCCCGAGTGCGGATCGACCGTGATCACCGGGCCGAGCCCGTACCGCATCGCCACCGACGCCAACCCGACCGTCGATTTCCCTTTGAAGCTGCCGATTTCGAGGATGACGCCCTGCGCAGGAGCACACGCTGCGACGAGGGCGAGAAAGCGGGCTTCGCGCTCGGTGAGCATGCCGGGCGTGGCGCGCACACGCGCCCACGCCTCATCGATCGCAGCGGCGAGGTTCGCTGACGAGGGAGTGGGTGGCGTCAGCAGTACTGCTCGAATGCCGCGGTCAGATCAGCGGCAATGTCCCGGGCATTGCGGCCCTCGATGTTGCGGCGTTCCAGCATGAACACGAGCCGTCCGTCCTTGAACAGCGCGATCTGCGGCGACGACGGCGGGTAGCCGGTGAAGTAGCCGCGCGCGCGCGCCGTGGCATCCGCGTCCTGCCCGGCGAACACGGTGACGAGGCGCGCGGGCCGGCGGTCGTGCTGAATCGCCAAGGCCGCCGCCGGGCGCGCATTCCGCGCGGCACAGCCGCAGACCGAGTTCACCACCACGAGTGTAGGCGCCTGCTCCTTGGTGAGCACGGCGTCCACTTCGTCAGGAGTTCGGAGCTCCTCAAAGCCCAGCCGGGTCAGCTCCTCCCGCATTGGGCGTACCATTTCCGGATCGTACATCGGGACATTCAGATTGCGCATATGCTCCTCATTTCTTCAAGAACGCGCTGAGCCCGGCGCGAAAATCGGGCGTGCTGCGACTGACGGCGTTGACATCGGCGCCCAGTCGCAGACCGTCGTCGAAACTTAAGCCGTCGAGCTGATAGAACTGCTGCTTGGTGAACGCGAGCGCCGACGGGCTTGCTTCGGCGAGCACACGCAGGACCTCCCCCGCCTGGTCCTCGAAATCGGCGTCTTCATACACCCGCGACGCAAGGCCGACGGCCGCGGCCTCGGTGCCGCCCAGCAGGCGGCCCGTCGCCGCAAGGTCGAACGCGATCTTCTCGCCGACGGTGCGCCGCAGCATCGTCATGACGATCGCGGGGACGAATCCGCGCTGCACCTCCGGATAGCCGAACTGCGATGATTCCGCCGCCAGGATGACATCGCACGCGGTTGCCAGGCCACAGCCGCCCGCCAGCGCTCGGCCGTGGACCAGGGCGACGATCGGCTTCGGCAGCTTGCGCATCCGCACGAACACCTGGGCGAAATCCAGCGCCGCCTGGCGATTCTGCTCGAGCGTGCGATCGGCGGACGCGAGCAGCTCGTTCAGATCCATCCCGGCGCAGAAGTCCCGGCCCGCGCCGCGAATGGCAACGACGCGAACGCTCGCGTCGAGATCCGCCTGTTCCAGCGCTGCGAGCAACGCGTCGATCATCGCGGTATCGATCGCGTTGCGCTTATCGGGGCGGTTGAGCGTCGCGGTCATCACACCGCCGGCGACCTGTGCGAGGACGCGATCGCTCACGTGTGCACCTCGATCTCCAGGCGCAGGAGCGCCGTGGAGAAGACCTTGCCTTGCGCATCCGTCTTGAGCGAGATGGTGCCGCCGCCATCCAGCGCGCCGTGCAACAGGAAGTTCAGCGCGTAGAGGTTGGGCAGCTCGAAGCGCTCGACCTTGCCGGTGATCATGCCCTTAAAATGTCGCGCCACGCGCGCGGCCGTCACCTGCTTCACGAGTAACGGGTAGTCCCGCGGCTTGAGCGCGATGAGCCCGATATTGGCGGTGTCCCCTTTATCACCCGATCGAGCGTGGGCGAGGTCTACGAGCCGGACCTTGCGCGCCCGTGACCGTCCGGCCGTCCGGCCGAGCGACCGTCGTTGTTTCATGCCTGAATCAGCTCGACTGCCGGCTGCACCATCCGCTTGTCGATCAAGGCGGGCCAATACGCCACGATCTCCTCCGGCTTGGGCCGTCCACCGGCAAAGCCCGTCACACTCGGCGGCCCGTTGAGAATCAGCGGCGCGATCTCGCGCGTGAACCGATCCACCGGTTTCTCATCGCGAGCGCGCACGCCGATACGCAGCTGCACCTCGGGAAGCGCAGCGACATCCACGTCCTGTAACGCGAGCGGTCCGTGGGTGGCGTTCGCGCCGAGGAACTCCGTGTGGATCGCCTCGAACAGCAGGCCGAGATCCTTGAGGCGCTGCCGGAGAATGCGATCGGCGGCCCGCGCCTTTTCAAGCGCATCGGGCCATGCGTAGACGAGCGTGCCAATGGCCTTGTAGCCGTAGAAAAAGGCAATCGAGACCTTGAGTTTGTCCGTCGCCGGTTTGCCTTTGATGCCCGAGACTCGCACCCGGTCCTGGCCCGCTTGTGTGAGCTGAATCGTCGTAAAGTCGGCGACCCCATCGGGCGTGATGTATTCGCCTGGATCGCCCATTTCGTATACGAGCTGCTCCGTGACCGAGGCAACGTCGATCCGGCCGCCCGTGGCGGGATGCTTGATGAGATCGAACGTGCCATCGGGTCGCGCTTCGACGATGGGATAACCGATGTTGGCCATGTCCGGGATGCGCTTCCAGTCCTTGAGGCAGTTGCCGCCGCTGCACTGCGCGCCGCATTCGATGATGTGTCCCGCGACCGTCCCCGCTGCAATACGATCCCATGCGTCCGGCGCCCACCCAAAGGCGTGCATCAACGGTCCCAGCGTGAGCCCGGTGTCAGTCACGCGCCCCGTGATGACGACCTGGGCGCCGCGCTGCAGCGCCTCCACCACCGGCGCGGCGCCGAGGTAGGCGTTCGCGGAAAGGACGCGGTCGCGCACGTCGCGCAAGGGACGGCCGGTGTCGAGGTTCTTGAGCGCGTGGCCGCGGGCGAGCAGCCCGTCCAGACGACCCAGGAGATCGTCGCCGGTGACCACGCCGATCGTCAGTTTCCCCCCCAGCCCGAGCCGCCGCGCGACGTCGGCGACCGCCATGGCGCAGGCACGCGGGTTCACACCGCCGGCGTTCGCCGTGACCTTGATCCCGCGCTTCACGGTGGTCGGTAGGATGCGTTCCATCTGAGTGACGAAATCGGTGGCGTAGCCCCGCGCCGGATCGCGCGACTTCTGTTTTTGCAGGATGGACATCGTGACTTCAGCGAGGTAGTCCATCATCAGGTAATCCACCGGACCGCCGGTCACCTGCCGGTACGGTGCTTCCAGCCAGTCTCCCCAAAAACCCTGCCCGCCCGCGACCCGCACCGTTGCCGCAGGCGACGTCACCGGAGACCGCCTGCGCCGCGCGACGTCGCAGCGACGACCGTGCGCCGCGCTGCCACCGATCCGGTCGAAGTCGTCACGCGTGTCTCGATCAGCGCGCCGAATCCTTCCGGCATCTCGAGCGGCGGCGCATTGGGTAGGCGCACCATACTGCGTCCCCCCGCCACGATCGACAGCGCACCGCCCTCTCCTACCGGCGTGTCCGGGCCGAGGAAACGAATGCGAGCGTCCCCCTGCCATGGATGGCCGGGGAGACGCGCAAAGGCGGGGTAGAACTCGACCGTCAACGGAACGCCGCGAGCCGAGTCGGACAGCGCCACACTCATCCGGCCGAATGCGTAGTTCACGGGTTGATTGCCGCCGCGGATTTGCTGCCCCGTCGAATCGTAGACGGTGACGGACAGGTCCGTGAGCTCGTCCCACAAGTCCGGCGGCAGCGCGAGGTCGACTTCCATCCGTTTGGCCCAGCGCGGTGGACGCACCTGGAGGGATTCAGCCGGCTGACCGCGCCCGGCGATCGCGTAACTGCGCTCCGCGCCGACGAGCCGATGCGCGATGTCGCCGCTGGTCGTGCTTGCCTGGGCCGCGCCTGCCAGCACGCTCGATGCCTCCAGACTGCCATGCTGGGCCGGCGCCAGGGCGACCGGGCCCAGCTCGGCACGGACGGTGGCCGTCGCGCGAGTGAGCGACGGGGCGATCACGTCGAGCTCGTACACGCCAGCCACCATGTCTTCCGCGCGAACAGTGATCACGGCACTACCAGATTCCTGTTGGCCAATCTCGATATCTTCGGGCGCCGAACGGGCGGGTTCGCCATTGGGCTCGTAGAGGCGCACCGTGGCCTGCTGGGTCTGCGAATCAGACAGCGTGACGGTCGCTCGCAGCGTGGCATCGTCTTGCGGGACCCGCAGGAAATAGCGCTGCACACTCCCTGGGGCCACGGCGCGCCGCTCGTCGAACAGGGCTTTCGTGCTGAGATCCATCGGAACAATCACCGTGTTCACCAGCGTAAACAGCGGCCCGGCGACAGGATCGCGGGGATTGATTGCGGTCACGGTCCCGACGTACAGCCCTGGAGCCGTCAACGCGCTCCGCTGGTACGTCACAGGGATCTGTGTCGCGCGCGGCGCGGCATCTACCGCCTCGTCCACGCTGAGCCACGGCACGTCGGAGCGCAGCGCAAACTCCGCGGCGCGCAATCCCGCGAGGTGGCGCACGGTGAACGTTTCGACGCTATCGGGTCCCGCGAACCCGTTCCGCAAGAAGGCGGCCGTCACGCCATGTGCGGCTTGCACGCCGTAGATCGAGCCCTGATGTCCGCCTTCGAGCCACCGGTAGGCACCCTCGAGCGCCGGCATCCCCGCCCCGTCGTCGATGGTGCGCGCGCCGGCGAACGGGCGTGCGGATATGCGGAGCGCCTGGATGATGTCCGCGGCCACGCCGCGTCTGCCTTCCTGTGTCAACGCCGATACGAGACAGGCGGCGAGTCCGGCGGCGTGCGGCGACGCCATGCTCGTCCCGCCTTTGATCTCATTCCCCGTGTCCCAGCGCGGGACGCTCGAGAACGCGACCCCGGGCGTGACGACATCGGGTTTGGCGAGCTCACCGCCGCGCGAGCTGAACCACGCCAGCACATCGCGCGCCGGTGGCACGCCCGGCTGCGGCGCCCGCTGAAATGCTCCGGGATAAGCGGCGCCGACCGACAACGCCAGGTCCGCCGACCCCGGGAAGCCGACGGTCGACAGGCCGGGTCCGTCGTTGCCGGCGCTGATCGCGAAGACCGCCTCGGGATGGCTGACGAGAAAGGCGTCGACGATCGAATCGATGACCGCGCGTCCCTCATGCTCGTTGCCGACGCCGAAACTCATGTTGAGCACCAGCGGCAGGCCGCGCTGCGCCGCGTAGCGCGCGGCATAGTCGATCGCGCGCATCATGCTGCCGTGGACCGTGACGCCGCCGCGCGCATTGTTCGCGATCTTCAGGCCGATGATCTGCGCGCCCGGGGCCACCCCGTTGAATCCCGCCACATCGAACAGGTTGTAACCGGCCGCGATGCCGGCCACGTGGGTGCCGTGGCCAGAGGTGTCGAAGAACAAGTCGAGGACGGGCGCGCTGTCCGCCGTCTGGCTGAAGTTCGCGACGATCGTGAGCGGCTTCTTGCCGAGTGCGATGGTCTCGTGGCCCTGGCGGAAGTCGTGCAGCGGCATTTCGTCCTCGAACGAGCCGTCGAGGTTCGTGTCGAGGAATGCGACCCACCCGTCTGAGGCTTTCACGACCACGACCGGGAATTCGTCGGTGTTGCGGCCGTTGCCGTTGATGTCGCCCGCCGGCGGACGGCCCAGCGGCAGCTCTCTGAATACGCCTCGATACCACGTCGTCGCCGCCGTCAGGCGCCCGATGCGCGCCGCGCCTTTCATCTCGGTGCCGGTGGGCGCCGGGAATGCGGCCAGCGCCACACGGCCTTCCCCCGAGAAATCCCGCAGCTCGACGATCTTGGGTGCGCCGGTGCTGGTCGCGATCAGTCCGGGGACGCCGGGATCGATGCCGCTGTCGAGAATGGCGATGAGCACGCCACGGCCGTCGTAGGTCGGATGCAGTGAGCGAAACAGGTCCACGCCGGTACTCTTGAGCGGCATGAGCCCGAGCATGTAGGCCACGGCCGGCTCGACCGCCGGCTGCGGTGTGGACGCTCGGCTGCCATCCGATGGAGTCGGGGCGGGAGCCGCGGGCGCGGGCTTGATGGGTTTGGTCACGGCTTTGGAGCTCGCGCACGCGACGCCCAAAAGAAGGAACGCTGTTGCAAGAGGCTTCACGAGAGACTCGGCAGGGCAAAGGCCCCCAGATGCGGGCCGGTGAATTCGCTGGACACCTCGAGCAGAAACGCGAGCGTATCACGCGTCTCTTCGGGTGTGAGAATCGCATCGACAAACCCGCGCGCGCCCGCGAATTTGGCGTCTAACTGGTGCTCATAGTCGGCGCGCATGGCATCGACCGCGACGGCGTTGTGCGGCTTGGCGGCGTCGGCGCCGTACACCGCCTGCACGGCGGACTCGCCTTCCATCACGCCCATGCGGCCGGTCGGCCAGGACACGATGAAGTCGGGATCGAACCCCTGTCCCGCCATTGCGTAGTAGCCCGCGCCGGACGCGTGATTGACGGTGAGGACGAGCTTGGGAACGGTCGCCGTCGCCATCGCTTCGACGAACCGCGCACCTGCCCGGATGATACCGGTGTGTTCCGCCTCCGTCCCGACCATGAAGCCGGAAACATCCTGAATGAACAACAGCGGTACACGCTCGCGGTCGGCGTTCTCGATGAAATAGGCCACCTTCTCGGCGCTTTCCGTGTAGATGATGCCCCCGATGCGGGGCGCTTCAGTCTTCTTCCTGCCCTTGATCACGCCGCGGGAGTTGGCGATCACCGCCACCTGCCGTCCCTCGACGGCTCCGTGCCCGCAGATCATCTCGGGTGCGACGTCGGGCTGGAACTCGTCGAACCGTCCGGCATCGAGCAGACATTCGAACAGCGCGCGCACGTCGTAGCTCATCCGATGATCGACGGGAATCAGCTCGTACAATTCCTTGGTATCCCGCATGGGTGCAGGATACGTGCGGCGCGACGTCGTGTGTGGCAAGCGGCCCAGGTACTCGCGGATCCTGGCCAGGCATTCCTTGTCATCTTTGGTGCGGTAGTGCGCGACGGCACTGATCGTAGTGTGGGTCGTGGCACCGCCCAAGGTTTCTGCGTCGACCACCTGCCCTGTGGCCCCTTTGACGAGATTGGGCCCGCCCAACCCCATGAACGATGTCCCCTCGACCATGAAGATCACGTCCGACAACGCCGGCAAGTACGCCCCACCCGCGATGCAGGGACCCATCACGGCGGCGATCTGCGGCACTTTGAGATAACGCCGCATGATCGAGTTGTAGTAGAAGATGCGCGCGGCACCATACTGTCCGGGAAAGACCCCGCCCTGATAGGGAAGGTTTACACCGGCCGAGTCGACCAGATAGACGATCGGGATGCGTTGGCGCATCGCGATCTCCTGCGCGCGCAGGATCTTCTTGATCGTCTCCGGCCACCACGAGCCCGCTTTGACCGTCGCATCGTTGGCTACGACCACCACCGGCCGGCCGCCCACCCGGCCTACTCCTGTCACGACCCCCGCCGCCGGCGCCTGGCCATCGTACTGGTCATAGGCCACGAGCAACCCGAGTTCGAACCAGGGGCCGTCTTTATCGAGCAGCGCCGCGACGCGCTCCCGGGCGGTCAGTTTGCCCTGATCGTGCTGGCGCTTGATGCGCTCCGCGCCGCCTCCCTGTTCGAGGCGCGTGCGGAGCTGCTGGTATTCGTCGCTGAGCGTCTTGAGGCGACTCACGCGGTGACGTGCTCCGCCGCCCACTCCTGGATGTACTTGATGAGATCGGCCGTCGGTGTCCCCGGTCCGAAGAGCTTGCCCGTGCCCTGCGCCTCAAGCGTGGTCATGTCTTCAGGGGGAATAATGCCACCGCCGGTCAGCAGTACATCCTGCCGGCCGGCGGCGTCGAGCAGTTTGCGCACGCGCGGGAACAGGGTCATGTGCGCGCCCGACAGGATCGATAAACCCACGACGTCGACGTCTTCCTGAATCGCCGCCTGCGCGATCATCTCGGGCGTCTGGTGCAGACCGGTGTAGATGACTTCCATCCCAGAGTCGCGGAGCGCCGCCGCGACGACCTTCGCGCCGCGATCATGCCCGTCGAGGCCCGGCTTGGCGACGAGAATCCGAATCGGACGCCGCCGCTTCGCCATCAAGCGCGGAAACGCAGCAGCGCCGCGAGGCCGTCCACGACACGCCGAGCTTTGTCGTCGTAGAGGACGTCCACTTGCGCGCGCTGCCTCAGCGCTTCTTCGACCGCCTCGTCGATGCGGGGATCATCGTCCTGCCCGTCGGCCAGCAGCGTACGGACTTGGCCCCGGCTGAGTGCTTTCAAGGTCGGATCCGCGCCGTTGACCGCCCAGCCGCGCGGCACGCCGTCCTTCACCGCGTCCGCGTGGGCGCGCTCCCACGCGCGCTCGCGCTCCTCCCGCAGGGCGAGCGCGGCGTCGCGCACCTGCGCCGGCGTCGCCTGCTTGGGGCTGAGCTTCACCACGCCGAAGACCAGATCGTGCACATAGGTGTGAAGGTGCGGGACGACGGCGCCGGCGTCCACACCGACGCTTCCCAGCACGATGCCACTGAGCGGCTTCTCACGGTTGATCTGGAAGACGCGGTCGGCGATCTGCGCGTAGAGCCGCTGTTTCTCCGTCCGAATGCGCATGTGGTAGTTGTGTTCGCCCGCGCTGCCGGACGGCGTCCCCCCGCGGGCCATCACCTGCCGCTGGTTGCCGCCATGGAATTTCGCCGCGCGCGAGGATTCGATCCCAGCCAGGCCCGGTCGCTCCACGCAGTCGTACGCGGTGACCTCGAAGAAGCGCGCCGCGGTCCGGTCGTAGACGACGACAAGGATCGTGCCGAACTCCTCGTCGAGCGCGACGAGCTCGCGCACCAGCGGCTCGTGCTCGACGGCCAGGCGGGAGCGATGCACATGAGGCAGCGGCAGCGCCTCGAACAAATCGAGGCCTTGCGACGCGAAGATCGCGATGGCGTGCGTGTGCGGCAGGTGATTCGGCTCCTCGAGATAGTCCAGCACGCGCTGCAGATCAGCCGCGATCGCCTCGCGGTCCGCATGCGACACCGACTGCCGGGACAGGCCGCTCGCCGCCTCCTTCACGCGGTTCTTCATCTTGATGAGGTACTTGCCGCGCATGCGGTCGCGCGGCTCGAGCTTGAGATAGCAGGTCACCACCCAGTATGGGCCAGGCTCGATCGCTGCTAGCCGCTGCACCGCGGCGTGAACGCCCTGCTCGCTCACGACACCCGTGAATGGCGGGGCGCTCATCGACTAGAAGAAGACGGGTTCACGGTATGCCCCCCACACGCGCTCCAGCGCGTGCCGGATCTCGTAGAGCGTGGCGTACGCCCGCGCGCAGTCGAGCATCGGTCCGATCACGTTCTGGTCCGACTCCGCCGCGTGGCGCAATGTCTCGAGCCGCTGTTCGACCACGGTGTTGTCTCGCTCGGCGCGCACGCGCGCCAGGCGGCGCCGCTGCTCGTCTTCGGCGTCATTGGAAACCTTGAGGATCTCCACCGGGTGATCGTCGTCGGACAGGAATTCGTTGACGCCGACGATGACTTGTTCGCCCAGCTCCACCTGACGCTGGAACGCGGCGGCCGATAGGGCAATCTGGCGCTGGAACCAGCCGGTCTCGATCCCGCGGACGACTCCGCCAATCGAATTGATCTCGGCAAACAGCGCTTCGGCTTCGCGCTCGAGCTGGTCGGTCATGGCTTCGATGTAATAGGAGCCGCCCAATGGATCGATCACTTTCGCCGCACCCGTCTCGTGCGCCAGAATTTGCTGCGTCCGGAGCGCCACCTGGACGGACTGCTCGGTCGGCAGCGCGAGCGTCTCGTCGAGGGAGTTCGTATGCAGCGATTGCGTGCCGCCGAGGATGGCGGCGAGAGCCTGGTAGGCGACACGAACGATGTTGTTCAGCGGCTGCTGCGCGGTCAGCGTGACGCCGGCCGTCTGGCTGTGGAAACGCATCATCCAGGAGCGGGCCTGCCTGGCTTTGTAGCGCTCGCGCATGTGTCGCGCCCAGATCCGCCGAGCGGCCCGGAGCTTGGCGATCTCTTCGAAGAAGTCGTTGTGGATGTCCCAGAAGAAGGAGAGACGCGCCGCGAAGCTGTCGATATCGAGACCGCGAGCCACCCCGCGCTCCACGTAGGTGAAGCCGTTCGCGAGCGTGAAGGCGAGCTCCTGTGCCGCGGTCGCGCCCGCTTCGCGGATGTGGTAGCCGGAGATCGAGATCGTATTCCACAGCGGCGTGTGCTTCGCGCCCCACTCGAACATGTCAACGATGACTTTCAGCGCGGGCTCGACCGGATAGACCCACGCGTGCTGGGCCATGTACTCCTTGAGGATGTCGTTTTGGACCGTGCCGCGCAGCTTCGCGAGCGGCACGCCTTGCTTCTCGGCGGCCGCCACGTAGAAGCAGAACAGGATCGCCGCCGGGCCGTTGATCGTCATCGACGTCGAGACCTGATCGAGTGGAATGCCGGCGAACAGCGTCTCCATATCGGCCAGCGACGAGATCGCGACGCCGCATTTCCCCACTTCTCCCTCTGCGCGCGGATGATCCGAGTCGTAACCCATCAGCGTGGGAAAGTCGAACGCGACGGAGAGGCCGGTCTGACCGTGCTCGAGCAGGAACTTGTACCGCTGGTTGGTATCGGCCGCGCTGCCGAAGCCAGCAAACTGCCGCATCGTCCACAGCTTGCCGCGGTACATCGTGGGATGAATCCCGCGGGTAAAGGGGTACTCGCCGGGGCGGCCGAGCTGGCGCTCGGCGTCGAAGCCGTTGAGGTCGGCGGCCGTGTACACCGGCTTCTTCTGGATGGTCATGTCCCGTTCCTCACCTGAGCGAGGACCTCCGCGGCGACGTCGTACGGCGTACGCGTTCCGGCGGCCACGTCATCGAGACGCCGGGCGAGGAGAGCTTCGGCCTCTGTCTCATCCCATACCCATTGGCGGATCGCCCGATTCACAACCGCGCGCGTGCGGGCGGCGAGCCTGCGCTTCCGTCGCTCGACCAGCTTCCCCGTGCGCGCGAGGAACTCGTGGTGCTGGTCGAGTGCGGCGATGAGGTCTGCGATCCCGTCGCCTTTTGAGGCGACCGTAGTCAGCACCGGGGCCTCCCAATCGTTGGAATGTTGGACGGTTGGAAGCTTTTTCCGTCCAACCTTCTCACCTTCCAACCTTCCGTGATGAGGCCGCACATGCGCAAACGCATTCCCGCGGCGTATCCCCAGCATCACTTCCACTTCATGCTTCAGCTTGTCCGCCCCCGGCCGGTCGCTCTTGTTGATCACGTACAGCTCGGCGATCTCCATGACGCCGGCCTTGAGAGTCTGGATGCCGTCGCCCGATTCGGGCACGAGGACTAGCACCGTCGTTTCGGCCGTCGCCGCGACGTCGAGCTCGGTTTGACCCACGCCGACCGTCTCGATGAGGATACGATCGAATCCAAACGCCTCGAGAACGTCGGCGACCTCTTCGGTCGTGGTCGCGAGGCCGCCTTGCGCGCCGCGCGTCGCCATGGACCGAATGAAGACGCCGGGATCGAGACTCACCGCCTCCATGCGAATGCGGTCGCCAAGCAGCGCGCCGCCGGTAAAGGGACTCGTGGGGTCGACGGCGATCACTGCGACCTTGAGCCCCCGCTCGCGGTAGACACGAACCAGCTGCTCGGTCAATGTGCTCTTGCCGGCTCCGGGCGGTCCGGTGACGCCGATGCGTTGCGTGGTGGGCTTGCCAATCCGCTTGTGGATTTCCGACAACACACGCTCGAACCCTTCGCGCTGGTTCTCGACCAGGCTGATGGCACGCGCGAGTGCCGCGGTATCGCCCCGCGCCAGGCCTTCGAGCACTGCATCGAGTCGCATACGCTCTAAGGATAACGCGGGGGGGGGCGGAGGGGGCGTGGCGTTCATAGGAGGGTTCCGCGGAGGATCACGCTCGCGACCGTGAAGTAAATAACGAGGCCGGTCACGTCCACCAGCGTTGCGACGAAAGGCGCGGACGCGCTCGCCGGGTCGAAGCCGAGACGGCGCAGAATGAACGGCAGGAACGATCCAGCCATCGTCCCGAATGTCACGACGCCGATGAGACTCCCGAACACCGTTACGGCGACCAACATATAGTGCTCGCCGTAGATCCCCGTGATTGCGTGCCACAACGTGATGCGCAAGAACCCGATGGTTCCCAACACCGTGCCAAGCACAGCGCCGGCGGCGATTTCGCGCCGGATGACGCGCCACCAGTCGCGCAACCGGACTTCGCCCAGTGCCATCGCACGGATCACGAGCGTCGAGGCTTGGGACCCGGAGTTACCACCGCTGGAGATGATGAGCGGGACGAACAACGCGAGGATGACCGCTTTGGCGATCTCCTCCTCGAAGAACGCCATCGCCGTCGCGGTGAGCATTTCCCCCAAGAACAGCGCGGAGAGCCACCCCGCGCGCTTCCGCACCATGCGGCCGAACGCGATCTTGAGATACGGCGCATCGAGTGCCTCGGAACCGCCGAGTTTCTGGATGTCCTCGGTCGCCTCCTCTTCGACGACCGCGACGACGTCATCAGCGGTGACGACACCCTTCATCCGGCCCGTCGCGTCGACGACGGGAGCGGCGGCCAGACCGTGTTCGGCGAAGAGGCGAGCCACCGTTTCCTGATCGGCCTCCTCGGGGATGGTGATAATGTTGGTGTGCATGAGGTGCCCGACATTCGCCGCCGGGTCCCCGGCAATCAGGTCGGTCAGCGTTATCTGGCCGCTGAGCTTCCCCTGGCTGTCGAGAATGTAGGCGTAGGTCGGAATGTCCCGAGCGGCCCGTTGCTGCGCCTGGCGCCGGAAGTATCCCAAAGCCTCGGCCACCGTCATGTCAGGTCGCACGCGCATGTACCGCGGATTCATGAGGCCGCCCGCCTCATCCTCGGCGTACGCGAGCAGAGCGGCGACCTCGGCCCGGGTCGGCTCGTCGAGCAGCGACAACAACCCGCCCCGTTGATCGTCGGGTGCGGCTTGGATGACGTCGGCGACGTCATCGGGGGCAAGGAGCCGAATCCAATGCCGGCGCTCGCCAGGCGGCAGGGCGAGCAACACGCCGGTCTGGTCAGCAGCGCCTAAGTCGAAAAAGAACTCGTGTCCTGCCTCATGCGGGAGGCGCTGGAGGCGGCGCGCCCGCTCCGCGGAAGACAGCGTGGGCCATTCCTCGGCAACGCTGAGATACGTGATTGCGCGCTTGGTAGGCACCGGTTACTCCGGGCGGTCGAGTGGTTGCACGCGGCTCGGTCCAGGTCGTACGGCCACCCGCTCCACGCGCGTTGCACTGGCGGCGAGGATGTCGAACTCGAGACCCTTGAGCGTGAATCGCTCGCCCGGGTGAGGGATCCGGCCCAGCGCTTGAATCAGCAATCCGCCCACAGACTGGGCGCCCCCGCCTCCGCCCCCGCCCCCACCCTCGCCTCCGCGCCCGCCGAGCGTCACACCGAGCTTTTCCGCTAGCTCGGTCGTGGCCGTGTTCCCGCTGACTTCCACGATGCGCGTCGCATGGTGCGTCGGCGCGGTCGGTTCGAACAGCTCGCTCACGAGGTCGTTGAGCAGATCCCCGAACGTGACGAGCCCCGCGGTCCCGCCGAACTCGTCCAACACCACCGCGAGGTGCTGCCCACCACGCTGCATCTCGAGCATCAGGTCCGCGGCCCGCATGGTGCCGGGAACGGTCAGCGGCGGGCGCACCTGAATCGGATCCTCGGGCTGGCGGCCCAGGAGATCCAGCGTGTGCGCGACGCCCACCACCTCGTCGAGCGAGCCGCGATAGACCGGATAGCGACTGTATCCCGACTGCTGCAGGACGTGCGCAGCTTCGGCGGTCAGGATCCCTTCGGGGAACGCGACGATCGCGGTGCGCGGGGTCATCAGCTCGCGCAGCGGGCGATCCGAGAACGCGAGGACCCCCGAGACGACCGCCATTTCGTCGGTCGCTGCCAACGTTTCGGTGCCGCCGGTCGACAACAATGCCTCGAGAGTCGTGCGCGTCGAACGCTCGCGGCGTGGAATGAACGGTGACAGCACCACACCCAGCTGGTCCATCCACGGCACGGCGCGCCCGACGAGTCCTTCTGCCCAACGGCGGCCCACGACGCGCGGCACGAGATAGGCCGCGCTGATGAACAGCGGCACCCCGACGGTGATCGTGAATATCCCCAAAAACGTCGGGGTCGTCGCCGCGAGCAACGCGGGCATCGCGCCCGCCGCGAGGAGGACGCCAAGGGTGGTGAGCATGTTCGCCGCGGCAATCGTCCGACCGGGGTTTTGAAGGACGCCCGCCGTCGCCGGCGAGCCTCGCAACTTGTACGCCACCCAGCGAGTCAGCTCATGTTGGCTGACGGTCGCGGCCGCGACGCCGACCGCCGCCGATACACCGGCGAGGATGAGCCCGATGAGCAGCACGACGAGCGCGACGCTCATTGCTTTTCGAAGGAGACCTGCGTGACGCGACGCTGCTCCACCCGCTCTACCACCACGCGATAACCGTCGAGCGTCAGCTCGTCGCCGGGCCGGGGCACGCGCCCGAGGACCGAATAGACGAGCCCGCCAACCGTGGAGACCTCGGCGTGGGCGATCGTCGTGCCAAGCGCGGCGGACAGCTCATCGAGGCTGGTCCGCCCGTCCACCCAGAGCCGACTTCCATCCTGACGGATTGTCGGCGCAGTCTCGGTATCGTGTTCGTCGCGGATCTCGCCGACGATCTCCTCGAGGACATCTTCGCGGGTGATGAGCCCGGAGGTGCCGCCGAACTCATCGACGACGATCGCGATATGCGCTGGTGTGCCCTGAAAGTCGCGCAGCTGATTGTCGAGGGTCTTCGTCTCGGGAACGAACGCGGCCGGCCGCACCAGCGATTGCCAGCGCATGCCGGGCTCGGCGAGGCCCATCGCGATGGGCACGAGATCCTTCGCGAACACCACCCCCGCAACGTTGTCGGGAGTGCCGTCCACGACCGGCAACCGGCTGTGCTGGCTCTGGCGCAAGGCGTCCAGCACTTCGGCAGTGGATGCGGAGATATCGACGCCGGTCATGTCGAGGCGTGGCGTCATCACTTCGTCGACCGTGGTGTCCGCGAGCGTGAAGACGCCCAGCAGCATGTCGCGCTGCGCGATGCCGAGATCGGGTTGCAGCGGGCGCGGCGTGTGTACGACCGCATGCAGGCCGCGGTCCGCCCACGCGAGCAGCCAGAGCAGCGGGCCAAAGGGCGCGAGTGTCCGGCGGGTGAGCGGGAGGGCCGCGTCCGACAGCTCCGGCGCGATGCGCGCCACGCTGCGCGGCAACGCGTCGCCGACGATGAACAGCAGGAGCGTGCCGACGCTCAGCGTCACGAGCGCCTCCGCCCAGGGGCGCGTCCACCACGCCACGGCGTTCGCGGTCGCGACGGCACCGAGCACGAGGAGCGCCAGACGCGCGATGTGCAACGCGCGATGCAGCGGGACTCTGCGCTCCGCCGCGATGGGCGGCGCATCACCGAGCGTGTGGAGGGCCTCGCCGACCGCCGCTTCCTCGCCGAGCGTCAGGAGGGCCGCCCAGACGCCGGCGCTGATGCCGACGACGAGCCCGATAAGCCGCAGAGCCGCTGCGGTGAGCATCAGCGGAGGATTCGTTTGACGTAGCGTTCTTGCAGCCGCCACATCCGCGATCGGGTGCGGCCTGAGCCCTCGGGATGGTCGTAGCCGAGCACATGCAGCGTGCCATGTACCGCCAGCCGCACGAGCTCTTCACGCAATCCGGCGCGCGTGCCGTTGCGTGGGGCCTGGGGGCGGGCGCGGGGGGGAGGGGCTGCGGCCGTTGGGCAGATGTACACGTCGCCCACCACGCGGCCGTCTGGTTGCGGCAACGAGTAGGCGATCACATCGGTGAGCCCGCGGCGGCCCGTGGCTCGGGCATTGGTCCGGTGCATGGCGGCCGCGGACAAGAGCGTAATGTCCACGTGCGACGCCCTAGGCGCCCGCTCCCACGCCAGCACTCGCTGCGCGATCCGCATCAACTGGTCAGCGCGCGGTTGCCGGTTGCCAGGCCGCACTGATGCCGCCACTGGACTCCGGATAATCGATGCGATTGTGGTACATCCCGCTCAACACCACGAGGAACGCCGACTTCACCTGCTCCATCTGTTGCAGCGTGAGCGGGGCTTGGTCCAGCTGGCCGGCGTTGACCTTGGTACGGACGATGTGATTGATCGCCTCCTCGATTTTCTGCGGCGTCAGATCTTCGAGCACGCGCAGCGCCGCCTCCACGGAATCGGCGATCATCGAGATGGCGGTTTCCATCGAGCGCGGCTTGGGGCCGGGATAGGTGAAGTCCTCGATGTTCTTGGGCTGCCCGCCATCGATCTTTTTGGCCTTGTCGAGGAAGTACGTGATTTCGGTCGTCCCATGATGCTCGGGGATGAAGGCGGCGACCGCGTCCGGCAAATCGGCCTCGGCGGCGAGCGCCAGGCCGTCGGTGACGTGCGCCTTGATGATCTGCGCCGACTGCAGCGGCTTCAGCCGATCGTGCGGGTTGTTGCCCGGGATCTGATTCTCGACGAAGTACTGCGGGTTCTTGACCTTCCCGATGTCGTGGTAATAGCACCCCACGCGTCCCAGCAGCCCGTTCGCCCCGATGCGGTTGCACGCCGCTTCGACCAGGTTCGCCATCGCAACACTGTGCGCGTATGTGCCCGGCGCCTCGACCGACAGCCGCCGGAGCAGAGGCCGGCTCGGGTCCGACAGCTCGAGCAGCGTGAGATCGGTCGTGATGTGCGTGACCGACTCCGCCACGGGCAGCAGGAAGAACGTGAGACCGGCCGACACCAGCCCGTTCAGGGCGCCCCAGAAGCCGCGCAGACCGATCTCTTCTATGGACCACCCGCTCGCGAGGCCGAGGGCGAGCGCCCCGGTCAGGTACCCCGCCGCGATAATGAGCACCGGCGCGTAGAAATTGCTGCGGCTGCGTAGCGTCTTCACCGACAGGGCGGCCGTGACGCCGCCCACGACGCACAGGAATGTCGCGGGCACGTCGTGGAAGACCGGTTGCAGCCCGACCACTACCGCCAGAATCATCGCTGCGATCATCGAGACGCGCCCGTTGAACAGCACCGTCATCATCATGGCCAGGAACGGCATGAAGAGGATCTCCGGGTGCGCCGGATAGGACCTCGCGACCAACCCCGCCTGGGTCAGCAAAATCGCGAAGAGCGCGCCGATCAGGCCGACTTGCCGGAGGTCGCGGTAGGTCTCGCGGCGATAGAAGACCATCAGGACCCAGAAGATCGCAATGATGAGCGAATCACGAAGGAGCGGGCCCACGACGCCACGAATCGAATAGGTGGTCGCGGCGCCGCGTCGCAGCAGCTCCTGATGCAGGGTGACGAGCCGCTCGTGCGCCTCGTTCGTCACGACCTCGTTCGCCGCGACGATCCGGTCGCCGGCACGCACGATGTATTTGCTCGGATCGACGCTCCCCCGCAGCTCGTTGCGGCGCCGCTCCGTTTCGAGCGGTTTCGGAATCAGGGTTGGCCGGAAAAACTGCCGCACGAGCTTGAGGTACAGCACGTCACCGACGCTCGAGCCGGCGTCGGGATGGAGCTGTTTGGCGCGGTTCAGGTACTGAGCGAAGGTGAGCACTTGATCCCGCAGCACCGATGACTCGGTCGAGCCCCGCCGCACGATCAGCTCGCGCGATTGCTCTCCCTGCAGGACGCCGGGGCCGGTGACGCCCTGCGCCAGCGTGCGGTCGAAGAGCCGCACCAGCGCCTGTTGCATCGCCCGCCGCTTGCCACCCTTGCTGAGGTACGCCGCTTCCTGTGGGGTAAGGGGAACGCCGTAGTCTCTGGCAGCGCGAATGATCGCCTGGGGACCCTGGTCGCCGGCCGCATCCACCGAGCTGAAGAAGGCCGCTAGCGTCGTCACGGTGCTGTCATACGCGCGCTGCCGGAACTCGTAGATCGGCTTGGCCGATGCCGCGAGCTCTTCGGCCTCGCGCTGCAGCTCATCTTCCGACTTGTTCACGACGAAGTTGAAAGGCGCGACGATTTCCTTGTCGGACCGGGCGCCGGGCTCGAGCAGCGGCGCGACGTCGGCGCTGCCCGACGGGAACGCGACATGCGCGACCAGCGCGAGCGCCGGGACCCACACCCAGCGCACCAGGTGATAGCGCACCTTCTCCTGCGTGGGGAGTTTCATCTCAACCCTGCGCGTCCTCGGCGTAGGCGCGGATGATGTCGCGCACCAGCCGGTGGCGCACGACGTCCGCATCGCCGAGATAGACGAATCCGATCCCCTCGATCCCGGGCAGGATGCGCTCGACTTGCAGCAGGCCGGAGTCCTCCCGGTTGGGGAGATCGATTTGCGTCTTGTCTCCCGTGATCACCGCGCGCGAATTCACGCCCAGGCGCGTCAGGAACATCTTCATCTGCATGCCCGTCGCGTTCTGTGCCTCATCGAGGATCACGAAGGCATCGCTCAACGTGCGCCCGCGCATGTAGGCGAGCGGCGCGATCTCGATCATCCGGGTTTCGAGCGCCTTTTGCACGCGCTCGCGCGGCATCATGTCCTCCAGCGCGTCGTAGAGCGGCCGCAGGTAGGGATCGACTTTTTCCTGGAGATCGCCCGGCAAGAACCCCAGGTTCTCGCCGGCTTCGACGGCGGGTCGGGCCAGAATGATGCGACGCACGCGCTTGCGGGCCAGCGCATCAACCGCCGCCGCCACCGCGAGATAGGTCTTGCCTGTACCGGCGGGACCGATCCCGATGACGATGTCGTGCTCGGCGATGGATCGGAGATACTCACGTTGTCCCGTCGTCTTCGGTTGGATGACGCGACGCAGTCCGGGGAGAATGATCTTCACCGGGTCGGCCGGCGCGCCCTGGCGCCCCAGCTCGCCGTGCGCCTCGTCGGATATCAGCCGCTCGACGTCGTGCACGTCGATGGTTTCGCCCATGCGCGCCAGGTCGATCAACGCCTGCGCGACCTGCCCCGCCTTTTCGATCGCTCCCGCGGGTCCGGCGAGCGACAGGTTGTCCCCGCGCAGCGAGACACGCACACCCAGCCGCCGGGCGAGCTCGAGCAGATTGGCATCGTTCACGCCGGCCAACGCCAGCGGATCGACGCCTTCGACGGATAGCCGCTGGACGATGTCGTCACTCATGAGGGGGCACCACCTTGATGTGAAGGGCCGCGAGATCCTCGGGGCGCGCCGGAGCCGGCGCGCCTTCGAACAACGCCCGCGCGGCGGTCGTCTTGGGAAATGCGATGACGTCGCGCATCGAGGCGGCGCCCACGATGAGCATCACCGTGCGGTCGAATCCGATCGCAAAGCCACCATGGGGCGGAGCGCCGGCCGCGAGCGCGTTCAGCAAGAAGCCGAAGCGTGTTTCGATTTCCTCGGGGGACAGGCCGAGATGGCGGAACACGGTGCGCTGCACGGCGGGATCCGTGATCCGGATCGAGCCCGAACCGAGCTCGTTACCGTTGTAGACCGCGTCGTAATGCAGCGCCCGGCACGCGAACGGGTCGCTGTCGAGTTTGCTCACATCCTCGGGACGCGGCGACGTGAACGGGTGATGCGCGAATACGGGCCTCCCCGTCTCCGGATCCGGTTCGAAGAGCGGGAAGTCGACTACCCAGCAGAGCGCATGCGCAACCTTCGGTTGCGGCGCGAGTCGCCGGATAACCTCCCGCCGCACCTTGTCGAGCGCGGGTGACGTCACACGGTCGGGGCCCACCGTTATGAAAGCCACATCGCCATCGCCCACGCCGATCTTGCCGAGCGCTTCGGCGGTGAAATGTTTGCCGACGGAGCCCGAGAGTTGCTCGCCCTGCCGCTTGACCCAGGCGAGTCCCGGCGCCCCGACCGTCTTGGCCGCTTCGGTGAATTGGTCCACGTCTTTTCGCGACAGGCTGCCGCCGCCCGGCACCGCGATGCCGCGCACGCGCGAACCGTTGGTCGCGCTCTGAAAGAACGGCACACCGAGTGGCTGGACCTGCGTGGTCCAGTCCGCGATAGGAAAATCGAACCGCAGGTCGGGCTTGTCCGTCCCGTAGCGCTCCATCGCTTCGCGCCACGTGAGCCGCGGGAATGGACGTGCAATCTTGTGTCCCGCTTCGTCCCACAGGGCGACAAGCACCTGCTCGACGAAGCCGATGACGTCCTCCTGGGTGACGAAAGACGCCTCGATGTCGATCTGCGAGAACTCGGGCTGGCGATCGAACCGGAGATCCTCGTCGCGGAAGCAGCGGGCGATCTGGAAGTACCGATCGAAGCCGGAGACCATGAGCAGCTGCTTGTAGATCTGCGGCGACTGCGGCAACGCGTAGAACTCGCCGGGATGGACGCGGGATGGCACGAGGTAGTCGCGCGCGCCCTCGGGCGTGGGTTTGGTGAGGATCGGCGTTTCCAGCTCGAGAAAATCGAGCTCGCTCAACACGCGCCGCGCGCGCTGCAGCAACCGATGGCGCAGGATCAGATTGGCCTGGAGCTCCGGGCGCCGCAGATCGAGGTGGCGGTACTTGAGGCGCAGCTCTTCGGCCGCGAGCTCTTCCCCCTTCGCGCGCGCGACTTGAATCGCCGGTGTCTCGGCAGGCCCCACGACCTGGAGCGCCGTCGCGTGGACCTCGACATCGCCGGTCGCCAGCTCGGGATTGCGGCCCTGCGGCGGGCGGGCGACGACCTCGCCTTCGATCGTGACGACCGATTCGCTCTTGAGCGCGTGGGTTTGCGCGATGAGCTCGGCCGGTGCCCAGGCCGGCCCGATGCAGACCTGCACGATGCCGTCCCGATCCCGCAGATCGATGAAGACGATTCCGCCGAGGTCGCGGCTCCGGTGGACCCAGCCTCCCAAGCGCACTCGCTGTCCCGCGTGCTCCTTGCGAAGCTGGCCGCAGCGATGGGTTCGGAGTGATGTCCGAGTCACACTGGCGTTTATGCGCTCCCCCCCCCTCCCTCTGCTTCGACGAGAATCCGGTAGAACTCTTCTGCATCACTGGCCGCCAGCAGGCGCGCGCGAATCGGTTCGCGCCGGACGAGCCGCGAGATCCGGCTCAATGCTTTGACGTGGGCACCCGCCTGCGACTCCGGACCGGCGAGCAAAAAAAACAGCCGGACCGGCTCCCCATCGACGGTTTCATACGGCACCGGCGTCCGCGCCGTGCCGGCAACCGCTATGAGATTGGCGAGGGCTGGGGTCTTTCCGTGTGGAACCGCGACACCGTAGCCAATGCCAGTCGGGAACTGCCGCTCTCGCTCCATGACCGCTTGGAGGACGTCGGGAGCGGCCCCGTTGCCTCCGACCAGGAGCTCGACCAATTCCCGCAGCACGCCCTCCTTACTCTGGGCCCGAATGGGGACCCGGATCCGGTCGGGCGTCAGCAGTTCGGAGAGCCGCAATGGAGTATGTCCAAGTGCCGTAACCGGTTGAAGATAGTTGACTTGAGTTGACGGCGCCACAGCCGTGAGTAAACGTTCGGCATGCAACGCATTGGCCTGCTGGTTGTTGGACTGCTCGCGCTGGGCGGGCCGCGCGCGACGGCCCAGCAGGCAACCGGGACGACCCTGTGGCGCGTCGCGGCGACGACCCTGGCCACGCCCCCGGCCCTCGCGCTCGGGCCGTCCGCGGCAATCTGGAATCCCGCGCAAACCGAAGACGGTGCCCGCCTCCAGTTTGGCATCGACGCCATTCAGACGCCGTCCGCCGTCGACGCCACGGGCGTCATCGCGACGGTGCGAGTGCCGGCCGGCTCGTTGGGGCAACTCGGTGTGCTGTTCGGGCGCGTGGGCTTGAGCAACATCTCGCAAACCATCGATAGCCCCGATCCCACGGGCGCGGTGATTCCGGTGTACACGTTCGCGGCCGGCGCGACGTGGTCGCGGATCGTCGCCCGGACGAGCGTCGGCGCTACCTTGGCCTTCCACGAGACCCGCCTCGATGCGAGCCGCGCTGATCGCTGGACGATGGATGTCGGCGCGAGCCGCACGTTCGGAGTCGACAGACTGCGCGTTGCCGCAGCCACGCACTTCTTTTCGTCGCTCAAGGCCAACGACCCCGCGCAGGATATCTTCGCCGGCATCGAAGGCCGCATTTGGAGCGGCGCGCTCTCGGGTGATCGCGTGGTGGTGCGAGGACGGTATGGGATTTCGTTCGCACATGGGTTCCCGGCCGATCACCAGTTCGGCGCGGGGGCGGAATTCTCGAAGACAGTCGCGCTCGACCTGATGCTGGCGCGCGAGGGGGCCTATGGCGATCGCGGCGCGAACTGGCGACCCGTTGCCGGCGTGCGAATCGTCATCGGCAAGTATCGCATCACGCTCGCGCGCGATACCGGCGTGAACGACCTTGGCTCGGCATATCGCGTCGGGGTGGACGCCCGGTTTCGATGAGCCTGGACCTGCTCAGCCTCACTCCGGAAGCCGCGAAGCTCGTCCTGGAAGACTGGCTCGCCCAGCGCGGCGAGGCGCCGTATCGAGTGCGGCAAGTCTTCCCGCGCCTCTGGCAGCGTCCTGTGGCGCGCTGGGCCGAGGCCACAGACCTCGCTGCCGCCCTGCGAACCGCGCTCGCTGAAGCCTTTCCGCTACGCAGCATGTCGCTGAAAACACATCAGGTTTCCGGCGACGGTACCGAGAAATTCTTGTGGGCGCTGGAAGACGGCGAAGCGATCGAATCGGTGCTGATTCCCGAGGGAAAGCGCCGCACGCTCTGTATCTCGTCGCAGGCGGGTTGTGCTTTGGGGTGCGTCTTCTGCGCGACCGGGCGCATGGGATTTCGGCGCAATCTCTCGGCCGGAGAGATCGCCGGGCAGGTGCGCGAGCTGATGCTGCGGGATCCCACTCTCAAGCCGACGAACGTCGTCTTCATGGGAATGGGCGAACCCCTGCTGAATTGGGACGCCGTGGACACGACTCTCACGATCCTCAATCGGGCGGACGGGCTCGGCATCGGCGCACGCCACATCACCGTGTCGACCGTCGGTATTCTCCCCAATCTGGCGAGGTTCGCCCGGCGTCCCGAGCAGTTCCGCTTGGCCGTGTCGTTACACGCGCCCAGCTCCACGCTGCGTCGTGAGCTGATGCCGATCGAAAAGAAGTACTCGCTCGCCGAGGTGATGGACGCGCTGAAGCACTTTCGGCGTCGTGTGACGCTGGAGTATGTGCTCATCGGCGGGAAGAACGACTCGGTCGAGACGGCGGATCAGCTGGCAGTGCTGGCGCAGCCGCTCGAAGCATTGGTGAATCTGCTGCCGCTGCATCCCGGCGGCGCCCCCGATCTCACACCGAGCAGCCGGGCGCAGATGCTCGCGTTCGAGCGGCGCCTGAAGCACCGCGGCGTCGAGGCGGTGCTGCGGCGCAGCCGTGGCCTCGATATCAGCGCGGCCTGTGGTCAGCTACGGGTGGAACTCGAGGGGGGGGCGCCCAGCCGTCGCAAAGTCCGCGCCGAGGAGCACGCTCACATCGAGTAGCTTGGAGCTGTCGAGTTCCACTTCGATTCGTCCCTGCCCCAGCGCCGCCCGCACGCGCTCGCCGACCTTCGTCGTCCCGCGTCGGACGATGATGCGTGTCGAGTCGAGCCCGCTTTCCGTTGCGTTGCCGAAGTACACCACGTCGATGCCGGCGTGACGCAGCAGCCGCGTGCCGATCCGCGCGTTACCGGACCGCCCGCTGGCGTTGAGCACTTCGACGGTGATCGTGCCAACCTTGTCGCCGGGAATGGGATGGTTTTGCGTCGAGCCGCCGCTGCAGGCGGCAAGCGCGAGCACCACAACGAGGAGCCTCATCTGCCGGGCCGCCCGACCAGGGAGTTCCAGAACCCGACCGTCTCGTCCGGAAGCATCCACGCCGAGCGGAGCATCCACTCGATCCGGCGGCGCGCAACCTCTCGCAAGACCGCAGCGCGCTCTTTCGGTACGCGTTGGGCTAACTGCGTGTGATCGGCCGTCGCGGCCGTGGGTTTTCGCGCGGGTTCGAGGAAGTCGGCGAGATATAGCATCCGCCCTACCTCATCCCATCCCGCGAATCCGACCGTGTGGTAACGGACCGCATCGAGGACGCCTCGATCCGTTTCGCCGTCGGTTGCCGCCCGGGCGGCAGCCAGTGGGCCGTGCGCCAGCGGATCTCCGAGCGGCGCGTCACGCAGCGCATCGTGCAGCCAGCCCGCGCGAAGCCAGCGCTCCCGCTCCTGCGGCGAGACGTGCATCGCCGTCGCCCATTGATCGAGCAGCGCGACCACCCGGTCGATGTGCGCCCGGCGCGCGGGAGACACCTCCGCCCACGCCGGCAGGCTCACGGCGTGACCCGCGGATCGGTGCCGATGCCCTCGCCCAGCACGACGTTGTCGAGTAACCGCGTCTTCCCAACCCGAGCCGCGACCACCACGACCGTTCGCGCCGTCACACGGCTCACGGGCTGGACGTCTTCGTCCACGAGGGCGCAGTACTCGGGCACGACGTCGGGCACACGCATGGCCTCGAGGCCGGCACGCTGGAGTCTGGCGGGATCGGCTTCGCCGCCGCGCCAGGTCTGTTCCAGCGTCCGGAGCGCGCGTGAGAGTGCGAGCGCGGATCGCCGTTCGTCGGAATTCAGATAGGTGTTGCGCGACGACAGCGCGAGTCCGTCCAGCTCGCGAACCGTCGGCGCCACGTCGATCGTCAGCGGAAAGTCGAGGTCCTGCACCAGACGTTTGACCAGCATCGCCTGCTGGAAATCTTTGCGGCCGAATACGGCGACGTCGGGCTCGACAATGTGAAACAGCTTGGCTACGACCGTGAGCACGCCCGTGAAGTGGCCCGGCCGGGCAGCGCCCTCGAGCGTGTCGGCCACCGGTCCGGGGATGACGCGGGCGAGCGGCTCACCCGGGTACATGGCGGTGGCGTCGGGCACGAAGAGACAGTCCACCTCGCGCGCCAGCGCGAGCTGGCGGTCGCGCGGGAGGTCACGCGGGTACCGGTTGAGGTCCTCGGCCGGCCCGAACTGGAGCGGGTTGACGAAGATGCTGACGACGACGCGCTCGGCGAGCTCGCGCGCGCGATCCACGAGGCGCAGGTGCCCCTCGTGGAGATATCCCATGGTAGGAACGAAACCGATCGTGTGGCGGCGAGAGCGCTCGGCGCGAGACCACGAGCGCATCTCGGAAATGGTGGAGAGCTCGCGCAACTAGAACTCGCGCTTCTTCATCTCCGAAAAGAAGTCACGACGCTCGATGTCATCGTCCGTGCTGTCCGGCGGTAGCGTCGGGTCATAGCGCTTGCGCGCCTTAGGCTTGGCCTTCGCGGCCTTCGCCATGTTTTTCTTGATCAGCTTGGCGAGCTTTTCGTCGTCCGTCTTCGACACGGCTTCCCTCCGGTCAGAATGATCAATAATCAATAATCAATGATCAATTTTCAATGATCATTGGACATTGATCATTGATCATTTCCCAAAGGAGTGCTCCGGTCCCGGGTAGCGGCCCTCCCGTACCTCGGCCGTGAACAACCGCGCCGCCTCACGGACGTCCTCCGCCAGCGCCGCATACTTCTTGACGAACTTGGCTGAGAACTGGTCGTTCAGGCCGAGCATGTCGTGCAGCACGAGGACCTGGCCGTCGCACGCCGGACCCGCACCGATGCCGATCGTCGGGACCAACAGCGACTTCGTGATCTGCGAGGCGAGCGGCGCGGGGACCAGCTCGAGCACGATCGCGAACGCACCGGCTTCCTGCAGCGCGGTCGCGTCGGCTTTGAGACGGTCCGCGGCGGCATCGTCGCGGCCCTGCACGCGATACCCGCCGAGCGCGTGCACCGACTGCGGCGTGAGACCGATGTGGCCCATGACGGGGATGCCGACGTCGACGAGCCGGCGCACCGTCGCGGCCATCGGCTGGCCGCCCTCGATCTTCACCGCGTTGCAACCCGTTTCCTTCATCGCCCGGCCGCAGTTTCGCAGCGCATCTTCGGGCGAGATCTGGTAGCTCAGGAACGGCATGTCGCAGACGACCATGGCGCGCTCCGTTCCGCGCCGCACCATCTTCGTGTGATAGATCATCTGATCGAGCGTCGCCGACAGGGTGGACGGCGCGCCCGCAAGCACCTGATTGAGCGAGTCACCGACGAGCAGGATGTCGACGCCACTGGCATCGAGCAGGCGCGCGAACAACGCATCGTAGCACGTGAGTGCCACGATGCGCTCGCCCTTCTCCTTCATCTCGAGCAACGTCAGCGTCGTGATGCTAGACATGTTTCCCTTCCAGCTCGGCGATTTCCCGCTGCCAGAAATCGCGGTTGGGCAGCTCGGGATGGGGGATCGTCAGCCCCGGCTCCCGCACGGAGCGCTTGCCGTAGCGAACGATGTCGAGATCGAGGGTCCGCGGTCCCCACCGCTCGCCGCGTTCCCTGCCCCGCTCCGCCTCGATCGCGAGACAATACGCCAGCAGCTCGGCCGGGCTCAACGACGTTTCGAGCACCACCATCTGGTTCAAATAGGGCGGCTGCGCAATCGGTCCGATCGGGGCCGTCTCCTCGACGCGCGATGCGGCGACGAGCCGCGTGCCGGGGAGCGCGCCGAGCCGGGACCGCGCGTGAGCCAGGTGCGCCGCGCGATCGCCTACGTTGGACCCGAGCGCCACGTAGGCTCTTTCAATTGACGTTGGCAAAACCTCGCGTCAAGTCGCGCAACATCGTCGCCACCTGCTCCAGGTCACGCGTCGCGCGCTCGAGATCGGTGAGCCCTTCGGCGGCCTGCACGGCGCGGGTCGCCACGTCGTCGGCCTGGGCGCGGTTCTGCCCGGCGATGCTGGCCACCGCGTTGATGCGCTCGCGCAGGCGCGCGAACGCCTGATTCTGCTCGCCCGCGGCGGCGGTGATGCGTCCCGCGTGGGCGGTCGCTTCCGCCGTCGCGACGACGATAGCGTCCAGGGCTTCGAGTGCCGCGGCCGACAGCTCCTCCACGTCGCCGACGTTCACTTGGCCGCGGCGCATTTGCTCCACGACTTCGCCGACTTGGGTGTGAATGTCCTGAACCAGCTCACCGGCCTCGGCCGCGGCGTTGGCGCTCTGCTCGGCCAGCCGGCGCACCTCGTCGGCGACGACGGCGAATCCCTTGCCGTGCTTGCCGGCGCGTGCGGCCTCGATCGCCGCGTTCAGCGAGAGGAGATTGGTCATGTCGGCGAGCTCGCGGATCGACGCAATGAACCCCGTAATCCGCCGGCTCGTCTGACCGAGCTGCTGCACCTTGCTCGAGCTTTCCCCCACGAACGCCTTGAGCGCGACCAGACGCTCGATGGCTTCGCGAATCTGCGTGCGGTTGCGGCTGGCGACGTCGCTCGCCGCCGTCGAAGCACGGGCCGCGCCGGCGCCGTCATCGGACACGCGGCGCGAGACCTGGGACAGGCTTTCGGTCGCCTCGAGGCCGCCGGAGACCTCGCCTTCCTCGCGACGCACCCCTTCCCGAATGACCCCGGTCGATTGCGCCACCGCCGCCGCCATGCGTTTCAACGCCTCGGCCGTCTGGGCGATGGTGGCGAGCTGGCGGGTCATGCGCTCGACCGTTTCGACGAGCGGCCGGCGCAAGTCCGTGATGTGCACGGCGGTGGCGAGCTGGCTCGCGAAGGTCGTGATCGTGAGGATGTCCTGGCGCCGGTAGCAGTGCTTCTTGTGATGTTCCAGCTCCAACGTCCCGATGATCTGATCGCCGAACTTGAGCGGGACGATCACGAGGCTCTGCACGTCGAGCGGCGCGTCCGCGACGCGCTTGTCACGTGTGACATCGTCGATCACAACGGTCTCGCCGTGTGTCGCCACCTCGTTGCGGAGGTGCTTCGTGTCTGGCGAGGGTTCACCGCGCCCCTCCCGCCCCCGTGCCGAGCGGTGCACGAGGGTCAGTTGGCCATCGTGGAGGCGGTAGATACGGAAGTCGCCCCAATCCACGAGGCGGTTGGCGAGGCGCTCGATTCGCTGGAACGAGTCTTCGAGGCTGATGTTGGCTGTGATGACGGCTTCCACGGCGTGGATCTTGTTCAGCTCTTCGGCGGAGATCGCCTCTTCGATCATCTGCTTCAGCAGCAGGCCGAGGAACGTGAGCACGAGGCCCACGAGGAGCCAGGCGCCCAACGACCACGCGACCACCGCGCCGACGAAAATGGTCGCGGCGAGGAGCGTCGCGGCGTACGCGATCACCTCGTAGCGCACGATCATCAGCCGTTCAGCCGGCTCGAGCTTCGCGCGGATGATGAGCGTGAAGTAGAAGAGCACGCGGCCGAACATGAAATACGCCAGCGCGTACCCCGCAAGCGCTGGCAGGAGCTCGATGCTCAGAACCGGCGCGCCGTTCGGCATGTCGAGCCAGCTCAATGACGCGGCGTACACGCCGTAGGCCGCGACCAGCGTGATGACTTCACGGCCGAGATTGATCCAGGCAACGCGCAGCGGCTTGCGTTGCCACACCGAATCGGTGACGATCGTGGCCCCGGCGATGGCCAGCGCAGTCGCGGGCACGCCGACGAGCAGGCTGCCGGCGAGCCCCACGAGGGCGGTCTGGGTGAGATAGGAGTACTTGCTCAGAGGGACTGACAAGCCGCGCAGCGCCACGGCGGCGCCGAACAGCACGATGATCTCGGGGATCTGCCCCAACCAGCGGTGATCGGCGCCGAGGACGGCGATGAGCAGCGCAATGCCGGCCCACGCAAGGGCCCGGCTGTAGACCCCGACGGAGCGCGCGACCGTCATCCGTGCACCGCCGCAGCCAGCTCCCGGGTCAACTGCTGCACACCCGAGAGGCCGTCCCTCGCCAGCGCATCCATCAATGCGCTTCCCACCACCACCCCGTCTGCTGAACGCGCGGCCGCGGCCGCCTGCGCCGGCGTGCCGATCCCGAATCCAACGGCAACCGGGAGTCGCGTGGTGGCGCGAACGCGCTGCACCTGCGCGTCAAGGTCGGGTGGCACCGTGTCGCGTGCGCCCGTGACGCCGAGTCGGGAGATCAGGTACACGAAGCCGCTGGCGCCGGCCAGGGCGCCCCTGAGCCGGGCATCGTCGGTGGTGGGAGCGACCAGGCGAATGAGCGCCAGCGAACTGCCCGTGACCGCCTGTTCGACGGCAGGATCGGCGCCGGCGGGGAGGTCGGTGAGCAACACGCCGGCTGCCCCTGCCTCGCGCGCGTCCTGCGCAAAGCGCTGCGCACCGTAGGAGAGCACCGGATTCAGATACGTCATGATGATGACGGGCACGGGAGCGTCGGCCTTGCGGACCAATTCCAGCACGCGCGGGACGGTCATTCCGTGCTCCAGCGCCGTCTGCGTCGTGCGTTGAATCGTAGGACCGTCGGCCAACGGATCCGAAAACGGTACACCCACTTCGATGAAGTCCGCGCCGGCGCTCGCGACGGACTGGATCGCGTCGAGCGACGCAGCGAAGGTGGGAAAACCGGCGGTCAGGTACGGAATCAGCGCTCGCGATTTGCCGAGCGCCCGCCACCGCGCCGCAATGGGGGACGCATTCTCAGACAAAGTAGTCGCTAACGTTGATCCCGTATTTGACAGGGTCGGTGACCTTGACGATGGTGCGAGGATAACTCCCGTTCGCGTCCTTCTCCGAGAGATCGACGATCGTTCCGGGGGTCAGCAGCGCGCCGTCCGGCGTCGTGACCAGGCGCACCACCGGCCGGTGGACGTGAGCAACGTCGGGGTTCGCGGTGTGCACGAGCGCCACTTCGTAGGTGTCGAGAATGACGCAGGTGCCTACCGGGTAAATCCCGATCAGGTTGATAAAGGCCTTCACCACGACCGCGTCATACCCGCGTCGCGGATTCTCCCACATCTCTTTGAGCACTTGATCCGGCTGGATCGGCACGGTCTGATACACACGGCGGCTCGTCGCCGCGTCGAACCCGTCGGCCACCGCGATGACCTTGGAGTAGATCGAGAGTTGCCGGTTGCGGATCGACTTCGGATAACCGGTCAGGTCGATTTTCATGTGGTGCTCGTAGGCCACGACCATGCCGCGGTACGGGATTTCGCCATAGCCGCGCAGCCCAAACAGCGTCAACACCCCCAGCCAGGGATGGGCCTGCATGATCCGCCATTCCTCCTCGGTCAGGCCCCCTTCCTTATTGAGGACTTCCAGCGGCACCCGTGACTTCCCGACGTCGTGAAACAGCGCCGCCATGCCGAGGTCGTAGAGCTGCAGCTTGGTGAGCCCCAGCTTGCGTCCCAGCGCCACGGAGAAGATGCAGACGTTCACCGAGTGCGTGAACGTGTATTCGTCGTAATCGCGCAGCGTGGTCAGCCCGACCAGCGACGATTCGTTGTTCAACACCTGATCCACGATCGCCTGCACCGCGCGCTTCACCTTCTTCACGTTGGCGGTCCGACCCATGCGGATGCTGTTGATGACCTCCTTGGTCACCGCCACGGAGCGCGCGTACGTCCGCTTCGCCGCTTCCTTCTGCCGTTCTTCCTCCTCGACATCCTCTTCGACTTCGAGCGGTGGCTCGACGCTGATGTGCGACACGCCACCATCGCTCAGCTTCTGCGACAGCTCGAACAGCTTGTTGGGGTTGGCTTCTTTCGCGGCGTACGCGAGGAGGAGCGAGACGAACACCTGCAGCTGCTTGCGATCCACCCCCTCGTCGAGCCGCATCGCGCCGATGCCGCACTGCTGCAGGACGTTCAGGATGTGCGAGAAGGAGGCGTAGTTGTCGAGGTCGAGCCGCAGCCGCGTCGAGTTGACGAAAATGAATTCGCCCTGGAGCCGGACTTCGAGCTCGCGTTCGACGTCCAGGAGCTGCTTCGTCGTCGCGGCGAGGTCGTCCAGCGCCTTCTGCACCTGCTGGTTCTCGATCGGATAGAGTTTGAGCGACCGGAACGCCGTGTAGAGGACGACGAGGAAGTCGCGGCCGGCGTGGCGTAGGAAGCCGTCCGTCGTCTGGACGGTTTCCAGCATCGAGGGCCGTTTGTCGCCGGGCGCGGTCACGATCCCGCTCCCACATCGCGCAGCGCGCGGCTCACGGCGTTGCGCACGAGTGGTTCCTTATCCTGCGTCACCTTCTGCAAAACCTCGCGCGCCGCGGGTGTCCGAATCTTGCCAAGTGCCATCGCCGCGCAGGCGCGTGTCTCGGGATGCCCCTTGCGGCCGAGGAGACCGCCCTTCGCGAGGAGCAGCTTCTCGAGCGTAGGAATCCCCGCCTCGCCCGCCAGGGCGCCATACGCCTCGAAGAACGCCATCTTCTCCGTGAGATCGGCGTCCTTGAGCTTGTTGCCCGTCACCGCCGCCTCGATGCGCGGAAAGGCGTTGCGATGGCCGCGTTGGCCGAGGAACTTGACCGCCGCAATGCGGACGTCGCGTTCCTGATCGTCAATCGCCTTCTCCAGCAGCCGCATTGCGCTGGGGCTTCCGATCGTCGTAAGCGCTTCCACGACAGCCAGCTTCAGCTCCCGTTCACCGCGCTCGAGCAGCGGACCCATGCCGTCCGGTGCACCCGGCAGCTTGAGCCGGCCGGCGAGCCGCACCATCTCCAGCTGCACGGCCGGATCGGTGCTTGCCAGTGCCTTGAGTACTTCCGCCGCGTTGGCCTGCGCCAGTCGTTCCGCGGCGTTCTGCACGAGGCTCTTGACGCGCTCGTTCGTCAGCTTCGGCAACCATCCCATCAGCGTCCCGAGCGCGTCCGCTCGCAGCTCGCCGAACAGGTCGCTCAGCTCTTCCTCGGTCGGGTGGCTGGTCGCCTCATCGAGCGACTGCAGCAGCTGCGCCAGCGCGTCGGGCTGGGACAGTCGCGCCGGCAGCGCTTCGAGGATCTGCCGATGTTCCGGAATCAGCTCGCGCGCCCGCTGCAGGACGACTTTGCAGTCCCGCAGGATCAATGCGACGGAGCGGAAGTCGCCGGCGCCCAGCAGATACGGAATGAAGTTTTCGACGATGGAGATCAACTCGGCGCGGACCGTGCCGTAGGTCTGCAGTTCGAGCAGATCGAACAACATCGCAAGCACGTTGCCGCGCAGGTCCTGCGCGTATTCGCGCTCGACTTCCTTGTGGAGATACTCGATCTCCTTGTCGTCGAGGAAATACAGTGTCGTATCGAAGTCGTCGATCGACACCAGTCCTTCGCGCTTGGGCGGCGCTTCTTCCTCTACCTGTCGGCGGACCGTCGTGGTATCAGGGGAGCCGCCATCGCCGCCCGGGGTCCCGCCGCCGCCGCCGCCGAGCGTGGGCGCGCCCTTCTCGGTGCGCTCGATCGGCACCGCGTTCTCGCTCGCGAGCTCGCGGAAGGTATAGGTGACGAACTGGAAGTCTTCCGCCCAGAGCAACGTCAGCAGGTCATCGGGCGCGTCGGCCTGCAGGTTCTTCGCCTGCTGCAACACCGACAGAAAGCGCACGATCTCGGCGTCCTCGATGCCGGGCTTGAACGTGAGCGAGCGCACGCCGTCCTTGTACAGCGTCCACGCAATGCTCTCGTTGCGCTGATCCTGGCTGTAGATCGCGTTATCCTCCCAGCGAATGTCCGTTTCGCCGATGTCGAAGATCAGATCGTCCGTCGCCTGCCAGATCTGACGGAAGGCGGTGCGGATGTTGTCGACGGCGCGCTGGTAAACGGGATTGTTCGGCAGGTACAACTGCGTCGCCCGCATCCCCTTGCTGATGACTTGCATCAGCTCCTCCACCTGCGACGGCGGGAGGGCCAGCTCGGGGATTTGCGAAGCGGGATTCGTCAGAGCGTTGCTCCCGTAAGCTCGGCGACCATGGCGACGTCCTTGTCGCCACGGCCGCTCAGGTTGATCAGGATGAGTTCGTCAGAGGCTCGCTTCGCCTGCATGACCCAGGCGATCGCGTGGGCGCTCTCGAGCGCCGGGAGGATGCCTTCCAAACGCGAGAGGGCGGCGAAGGCGTCCAGAGCCTCCCGGTCCGTCACGGCTTCATACAATACGCGACCCGTGTCCTTCAGGTAAGCGTGTTCGGGGCCCACACCGGGATAATCGAGACCGGCCGAGACGCTATGCGCCGGTTGCACCTGTCCATCGGCATTCTGCAACAGGTAGCTCATGCTGCCGTGAAACACGCCGGGACGACCGGCGCCAAGCGTGGCGGCATGCTTCTGTGTCTGCATTCCCTCCCCCGCCGCTTCGACACCCACGAGCTTCACCGATTTGTCGTTCAGAAACGCGGTGAAGATGCCCATCGCGTTCGACCCGCCGCCGACGCATGCGACCACCATGCTCGGCAGCCGGCCAACCTGCTCCAGCATCTGGGCGCGCGCCTCCCGCCCGATCACTGATTGGAAGTCGCGGACCAGGCGCGGGAACGGGTCGGGTCCCACGACGGAGCCGATGATATAGTGCGTCGACGTGACGTTCGAGACCCAGTCGCGCAGCGCCTCGTTCGTGGCGTCCTTCAAAGTGCGCGTGCCGGACGTGACGGGCACGACCGTCGCCCCCATGAGCTCCATGCGGTAGACGTTGAGCCGCTGCCGCCGCATGTCCTCCTCGCCCATGTACACCACGCACTCGAGCCCAAACCGCGCACAAACCGTGGCGGTCGCGACGCCGTGCTGGCCGGCACCGGTTTCCGCGATAATGCGCCGCTTGCTCATCCGCTGGGCGAGCAGCACCTGCCCCAAGGTGTTGTTGATCTTGTGGGCGCCGGTATGGTTCAAGTCTTCTCGTTTCAGCAGGATTTGGGCGCCTACCTGCGCGGAAAGGCGCGGAACGGCGCTGATGGGCGTGGGCCGCCCGACATAGTTCTTGAGGAGCGCTTCGAGCTCGGCCCAGAATCGCGGATCGTTGCGAGCCGCGTCGTAGACGCTGGCCAGCTCCTCGAGCGCGTGCATCAGCGTCTCGGGGACATACCGGCCACCGTAGGGACCGAACCGACCGAGCTGCGTCGCGGTCATCGTCTGGCTCGCCGCTCCACCCCGGTGAGTGCCTTGACGGCCTTCTCAGGATCGCGCTGTCGCGCCACGCTCGTCCCCACGAGGACGAAATCGGCTCCCGCGTTTGCGAGCCGCTCCACATCCTCGCGCGTCTCGATCCCGCTCTCAGCCACGACGGTCACCTCCGGCGGTATGCGTCGCAGGGTTTCCTCGGCGGCGCGTAGATCAACGACAAAGGTGTCGAGATCGCGCGCGTTCACGCCGACAACGCCGGGGCCGGCAGCGAGCGCGGCGTCGAGCTCACGAGGCGCATGGACTTCGATCAGCGGCATCATCCCTCGCTGCCGTACCGCGCCGGCGAGCCCCTCGAGCTGTGCGGGCGTCAGGATACGAGCAATCAGCAACACCGCGCTCGCTCCAGCTGCCCGAGCCTCGGAAATCTGGAGCTCGTCGATCACAAAGTCCTTTCGGAGGACCGGGAGGGCGATGCTGGCTGCGACGCGCCTGAGGTCCTCAATCGATCCTCCAAAGTGCGCTTCGTCCGTAAGCACCGATACCGCGACGGCGCCACCGCGCTCGTATGCGGCGGCGTGAGCGACGGGGTCGAGGTCCTCCCGAATCGCGCCCTGGGACGGGGAGCGGCGTTTGACCTCGGCGATCACACCGACGCTCGCTCCAGGTGTCGGAAATGGGTGGGGCGCCGGAGCCGCAGAGGCCGCCCGCTCCAACTCGGCCGCCCTCCTACCAAGAGTCGCGACGCGCGCCCGAGTTACGCCCAGGATAGCATCCAGCGAGGCGGCAGGCGGGTTATCTGGCATCCTTGCGTTCGGTCGTTATTCGGGTAGATTATGGTTCGGTAAATCTTCGGGAGCCAGTATGCCGGTCACGCGGCGCCAGCGCGAGATCCTCGATTACATCTCGAAACACCTCGAGGAAAAGGGGTACGCCCCGAGCTTCGAGGAGATCGCCCGCCAGTTCGGGTTCCAATCGCTGGCCACGGTCCACGAACACCTCACCAATCTCGAGCGCAAAGGGTACATCCGGCGAACTCACAACGAGAGCCGGGCGATCGAAATCGTGCCGCCCAAAGGTCAGACTGGCGCCACAGAGCTGCCGCTGCTGGGCCTGGTCGCGGCCGGGACGCCGATCGAGGCGGTGACGGGTGACGAGACGATCGCGGTCCCGGACGAGCTGCTGCCGCGGCGCGGACGCAGCTACGTCCTCAAGGTGCGTGGTGACTCGATGATCGACGAGCACATCAAGGATGGCGATTACGTCGTCGTTCAGGAGCGTAATCAGGCCGACCCCGGCCAGACCGTGATCGCACTGGTCCATGGAGAGGGCGCCACGGTGAAACGCTTCTACCGCGAACCCGGTGGGTGGATCAGGCTGCAGCCGGCCAACGATGCGCTCCAGCCGCTGCGTCTCAACGAGCGGGATGTCATCGTCCAGGGAGTGGTGGTCGGGGTCATCCGGAAATACTAGCCGTCGCTTTCCGCAGCCGATCGAGGGCCGCGCGCGCGGCGCCCGACGCCACAACTTCACGCGCGCGGCCGATCCCTTCGGCGAGGGACGCGGCGACTCCCGCCACGTAAAGGGCCGCCCCGGCGTTGAGCAGCACCGCCGCGAGCCCCGCAGGATCAGGCTCGTTACCTGCCGCACCGTTTCCAAGAATCCGTTCGAGCCGCTCGGCATTCGCCGCCGGTTCCCCACCCTGTAAATGGCCTACGTCCTTGATGCCCAGCCGGAAGCGCTCGGGATCGATCTCCCAGCTGCGTACCGCTCCGTCCTTCACTTCCCAGACGTCGGTCACGCCGTGCGGAGAGATCTCGTCCATGCCGACGCGACCGTGCACCACGAGCGCGTGCTCGGCGCCAAGTCTCACCAGCGCCTCGGCGACGATGGGCGCCCGCTCGGGCTCGGCGACACCGATCACTTGGCGCTTGACCCCGGCGGGGTTCGCCAGGGGGCCAACCAGGTTCATCAGCGTGGGCGTACCAAGCTCGCGCCGGACAGGCCCCACATGTTTCATCGCGGGATGAAAGCTCGGGGCAAACAGAAAGACGACGCGTGCTTCCTCCAACACGCGACTCGCGTTGGCGGCGTCCAGTACGATGCGAATGCCGAGTGCTTCCAGGACATCAGCGGAGCCGCAGCGCGATGTGTAGGAGCGATTGCCATGCTTGGGAACCACTGCGCCGGCGCCGCTGGCGACGAATGCGGCCACCGTGGAGATGTTGAACGTCGATACGGAGCCACCGCCGGTGCCGCACGTATCCACCAGGTGTTGATGCGCGGCATTGACTCGCACCATCGCGTGCCGCAGCGCCCGCGCGGCCCCGGCGAGTTCGTCGGCAGTCTCGCCTTTCGCCCGTAGGCCCATCAGCAGCCCGCCGATTTGCGCGGGCGTCGCGTCGCCGCTCATCACCACGGCGAACACCTCCGCGGTCTGCTCCTCGGAGAGCGATTGCCGGTTCGCGAGGGCGGTCAGGGCGCGGCGCAGGGGAGAGTCCATGAAGGATTAAGCCTATCACCCTTGTCAAATAGTGACAACGAGTTGCATCTTTCCCCGCGTGACAAGCCGCCCCTTTCTCGCGGTGATCCAATACGACGGGGGTGGCTTCGCAGGGTGGCAGCGGCAGCCGGTCGACCGCACGGTTCAGGCTGAGTTTGAAGCCGTGCTCGAGCGCCTGATGGGTCGGAAGACGCCCGCAACGGCCGCCGGTCGGACCGACACCGGCGTCCACGCGCTCGGCCAGGCTGTCAGCTTCGCGGGGGGCGACCGGTGGCAATCAGTGGATCTGCGCCGTGCGCTCAATGGGCTGCTGCCGCGCGAGATGTGGGTTCAGCAGGTGCATCTGATGAACCCGGGCTTTGATGCGCGCCGCAGCGCCATGGCGAGGCGGTATCGGTACCTGATCGGCACGGATGAAGCCGCATCGTCGCCGTTCCGCCGGCCCTACGAATGGGCGCTCAGCCAGGCGCTCGACGTCAACGCGTTGCAGGGCGCGGCGGCGGCACTCGTCGGCGAGCACAGTTTTCGCGGCCTGGCCGCGGCCGGTGCGAACACCACCCACTACCGATGCCGCGTGGCGCTTGCGCAATGGGCGCCGCGAGCGGACGGAGTAGGGATGGCGTTCACGGTCGAGGCCGATCGATTCCTGCATCACATGGTGCGATTCATCGTGGGCACCATGGTCGACATCGCCCTTGGCCGGCGCCCGCCGGCGGATTTCCCCCGTCAGCTCGCTGCGAACGACAATCTGGCGGCCAGCCCGCCCGCTCCGCCCCAGGGCTTGTATCTGGAGGCGGTGCAGTATTCCCCGGACCTCTACGCCGAGGAGTCTACATCATGAAGTTTTTCCTCGACACGGCGAGTCTCAAAGACATCAGCTGGGCCGCGCAGGCCGGCTTGATCGATGGCATTACCACCAATCCCTCGTTGCTCTCCAAGCAAGCCGGCGACCTCGATCCCCGCGACGTGCTGAAAGAGATCTGCTCGCTCGTCGACGGTCCGGTGTCGGCCGAAGTCGTGACGGTGGACGCCGAGGGGATGGTCAAAGAAGGCACGGAGCTTGCGAAAATCGCCGAGAACATCGTGGTCAAGATTCCGATGATCGAGGCGGGCATGATCGCGGTACGCCGGCTCGCGGCCGCGGGGATTCGCACGAACGTGACGCTGTGCTTCTCGAGCGTGCAGTGCCTCATCGCAGCGAAGGCGGGTGCATCGTACGTGAGCCCGTTCATCGGCCGGCTGGATGATGTGGGGCAGGAAGGCATGGACGTCATCCGCGAAGCCCGCACGATCTTCGACAACTACAATATCGAGACCGAAATTCTCGCCGCGTCGATCCGCCATCCGCGCCACGTTGTGGAAGCGGCGATGATCGGCGCCGACGTCGCGACATTGCCGCCCGATGTCCTGAAGAAGCTACTGCTGCATCCGCTCACCGACCGCGGCCTCGATCAGTTCCTCGCCGACTGGAACAAACTGGTCGCGCGGGCCAAGGCCGCAGTTTGAGCTGGGTCTCGCCGCTCTCGGCGCGCTACGCCTCACCAGCGATGCAGGCGCTGTGGGGCGAGCGCCGCCGCATCGGTTTATGGCGCCGGCTCTGGCTCGCGCTGATGGAAGCCGAAAAAGACCTGGGCCTGGCGATCCCTGAGGCCGCGGTGACGCAGCTGCGCGCCCACCTCGACGACGTGGATCTCGAGAAGGCCGCTGAATACGAGCGCCGGTTACGGCACGATGTGATGGCGCACATTCACCAGCTCGGCGACCAGGCTCCCGCCGCCCGTCCCTTCATCCATCTCGGCGCCACCAGTGCATTCGTAACCGACAATGCGGACCTCGTGTTGATGCGCGAGGCCATGCAGCTCCTCTTGGGCCGGATCGGCGCGTTGCTCGTGGCGATGGGGAAAGTCGCTCGCCGCCATCGCGCACTCCCCTGCCTCGCCTATACGCATTTCCAGGCTGCGCAGCTCACCACCGTGGGCAAGCGCATGACGCTGTGGATGCAGGATTTCGCGCTGGACGCCGAGGAATTGTTGAACCGGATCGCGACGCTGCGCTTCCGCGGCGTGAAGGGGACGACGGGCACCCAGGCCAGCTTCCTGGAGCTGTTCGACGGCGATCACGCGAAGGTCGCCGAGCTCGACACTCGCGTCTCACGCGCGCTGGGATTCGATCGTGTGCTTCCGATCACCGGGCAGACCTACACCCGCAAGCTGGACGGGCAGGTGCTCGCCGTCCTGTCCGGCGTTGCGCAATCGGCTGCGAAGTTCGCGACCGACCTGCGGCTGTTGCAACATGAGAGCGAGCTGCTCGAGCCGTTCGAGAGCGAGCAGGTCGGCTCGTCCGCTATGCCGTATAAGCGCAACCCGATGCGCGCCGAGCGGATCACGAGCCTGGCGAGGTTCGTGATCGAGCTTGAGGGCAACGCCTGGCATACCGCCGCCGCGCAGTGGCTCGAGCGCACGCTCGACGACAGCGCGAATCGCCGCCTTGTGATTCCGGAAGCCTTCCTCGCGACCGACGCGATTCTCGTCCTGGCCATCAACGTCGCCGCCGGCCTCGAGGTGCGCGAAGAGACGATCACCCAGCACGTCACGGCGGCAATGCCGTACCTGGCGACTGAACGGCTCTTGATGCGGGGCGTGAAGGCGGGCGGAGACCGCCAGCAGCTGCACGAGGTGATCCGCGCGCAGAGTCTCCAGGGGTCGCAGGGGCTGCTCGACCGGCTGGCCCGGACACCTGAGTTCAAACAGCTGGGCGTTCGTGCGACGGCGGAGGAGCTGGATCCCGCGGCCTACGTCGGCCGTGCGCCCCAGCAGGTCGATGAGTTTCTCGATCGGGTGCTGCCAGACTTGATGCGTTCCATTCAAACCGCTGCCCCCGCGGCTGCCGCGGCGGAGGTTCAGGTATGACCGGAGTGCTGGTGCAGAGCAAATTGCCGCTGCCGCTCCTGCGTCGCGGCAAGGTGCGCGAAGTCTACGAGGTGGACGACGCCACGCTGCTGCTTGTGGCGAGCGATCGCGTGAGCGCCTTCGATGTGGTCATGCGGGACGCGGTGCCCCACAAGGGCGCGGTGTTGACCCAGCTGAGCGCATTCTGGTTCGAGCGGCTGAAGGCCGTGATGCCGCACCACCTGCTCACCGCCGAGTTCGATGAGATCGTCGCTCGCGTTCCCACGCTCGCTCCACACCGCGATGAGTTACAGGGGCGCACGATGCTGACGCGCCGCGCCACCACTGTGCCGTTCGAATGCGTCGTGCGCGGTTACATCTCCGGCTCCGCCTGGGCCGAGTACAAACAGGCCGGTACTCTCGCGGGCGAACCGTTGCCCACGGGGCTGGTCGAAAGCGCTCAGCTCGATCCTCCGATCTTCTCGCCGGCCACCAAGGCCGAACAGGGACACGACGAGAACGTCACCTTTGATCACGTCGTGCGTGGTCTCGGCCGGCTCCCGGCCGAGCGGTTACGCGGCGCCAGCCTCGCGTTGTATGAGGCAGGCCGTGATTATGCCGCGAAGCGCGGCATCATCATCGCCGATACGAAATTCGAATTCGGGACCACACCAAAGGGCGAATTGATCGTCATCGATGAGATCCTGACGCCCGACTCATCGCGTTTCTGGCCGGCCGACCGGTACCAGCCGGGCAAGAGCCAACCCAGCTTCGACAAGCAGCCGTTGCGGGATTATCTGGCCGACCTGAAGCAGCAGGGCAAATGGAACGGCGAAGCCCCACCGCCCCCGCTCCCAGCCGAGGTCGTCCAGGCGACGAGTGGCCGGTATCGGGACGCGTATCGCCGTATCACTGGAACCGATCTGGAGTGAGGATCGCGCCCGAGGGATGGCCATTCATCGCAGCGGCGTGGGTCCTGGCACTGGTAGCCGGGTGGCTGTGGTGGCCGCTCGGCATATTGCTGGGGATCGTGGCGGCCTGGGTCGTCGCCTTTTTCCGCGACCCGATTCGACCGGGGCCGCGCGGTGAGCGTTACGTCCTGGCCGCGGCCGAGGGGCACGTGGTGCAGGTGATCGAAACCGACGAGCCGCTCTACGTGAAAGAACGCGTCGTGCGGGTTTCGATCTTTCTGTCGGTTTTCGACGTGCACGTGAATCGTTATCCCGTGGACGGCACGGTCGAGCTGGTCCACTACAACAAAGGAAAGTTTCTGCACGCTGGCCACGAGAAGGCGAGTCTCGACAACGAGCAGTCCTCGATCGGGTTGCGTGGCCCGCGGGGGCGCGTGCTGGTGCGCCAGATCGCCGGGCTGATCGCTCGGCGCATCGTGACCGACGCAAGGCCGGGCGATCGTGTGACCCAGGGCGACCGTTTGGGACTGATCCGCTTCGGCTCGCGCACTGACGTCTTTCTTCCCCTCTCGGCGCGCCCGGTCGTCAAAGTCAAACTTGGCGACCGCGTCCGGGTCGGTGGCACCGTCCTGGCGGAGTACGCATGAGACCACCGCCACTGCCGCTGCGTCGCGTCGTGATCGTGGTGCCGAGTCTCTTCACGCTGTTCAATCTGTTCTTCGGCATCTGGGCGATGGTGCTCGCCACGCGCGGCGAGTTCTACCGCGCCGGGTGGTTTATCGTCTTCGCCGGCATTCTCGATACGCTGGATGGCCGGGTCGCCCGCATCTCGGGCACGGGGACGCGGTTCGGCGCCGAGCTCGACAGCCTGGTCGACATTGTGAGCTTCGGCGTCGCCCCCGCCTTCCTTATGTATCAGGTCGAGTTTGCCGCTGGCAGCGCGGGTGGAGGGAGCGGCGGCGCGTCCTGGATCTTCTGCTACTTCTACGTGATGGCTGCGGCAATCCGGCTGGCCCGCTTCAACGTGACGCAGGCGGGTCGCGCCAAGGCGTACTTCATCGGGTTGCCCTCGCCGGCGGCGGGGATGACGCTGGCCACCTATTTCCCGTTTACGCAAACCTCGCTGTACGCGTCCTTGCACACCCTCCCGTGGCATCTGGTGCTCACCTTCCTGATGATCGCCCTGACGATCTTGATGGTGAGCAACGTCCACTATCCGACGCTGCCCCGGGCCGGCTTCCGCACCGCCAGCGGACTATTGGGGCTCACGCTCATTGTTGTTATCCTGGTGTTCGGGATCTGGAAGCACGACGTGTTCCTGTTCCCGCTGGGAATCGCCTACATGATCTACGGCGTGAGCCGGGCCATTCTGCTCGGTTTCTTCAAGGCCCCCGCTGAAGATGAGGAGGCAGAGATCGCAGGTCCGATCGTCATCGACGAGAGTGAGCAGAACTTCCGCGGACCCAGGCGTCCGGGCACGGGCGCGGGAGGGGTGGCGTGAGCGGAGGAGCCTACACGGTCGAGATCCGCGTAATGCCGCGTGCCTCGCTCCTCGACCCGCAGGGCCAGGCCGTCCAACACGCGCTCCAGGCGCTCGGCTTCGGCGAGGTCGCCAGCGTCCGCGCCGGCAAACACCTGGTGGTGCAGGTGCAGGCGGCGACGCGCGAAGAAGCCGCCGCGAAGGCCCGCACCATGTGTGACCGGCTCCTCGCCAACCCCGTGACCGAGGATTACGAATGCAGCGTGTCGCCGTAGTCGTCTTCCCCGGCTCGAACTGCGACGCGGACACGCTCGACGCGGCCCGCGCGGCGGGATCGGATGCCTACTACGTCTGGCACAAGGACACCGATTTGCAACGGGCGGACGCGGTGATCCTGCCGGGGGGCTTCAGCTACGGCGATTATCTTCGATCTGGTGCGATCGCGCGCTTTTCACCGGTGCTGCGCGCGGTGACGGCGCACGCGCGCGCCGGCGGCGCGGTGCTCGGGATCTGCAACGGCTTCCAGATTCTGTGCGAGGCGGGCCTGTTGCCCGGCGCGTTGATGCGCAATGCGCGCCTCAAGTTTCTCTCGCGGCCGGTGCGGGTGCGCGTCGAGGCGACCGACACACCGTTTACCGCGAGCTACGAGCGCGGCGCGGAGCTGACGCTGCCCATCGCGCACGGCGACGGCCGCTATGTCGCCGATTCGCAGACGGCGGCCGAGCTCGAAGCCAATGGCCAGGTGGTCTTGCGCTATGTCACGGAGAATCCGAACGGATCGCTGCACGATATTTCCGGTGTTTGCAACGCCGGTCGCAACGTGGTTGGGATCATGCCGCATCCGGAGCGCCGCAACGCGCAGGTCCTAGGCGGTCAGGATGGCGCCCGCGTCTTCCTCTCTCTGGAGGCTCGTAATGCGACGCAGCACGTTGGCGATTTGCGCGCTGTTGACGGTCGCCATCTTAGGGTGTGATCAGGTCAACACCCAGGTCAACACCGCGAAGGCGAAGCTGAAGCTGGCGTGGGACAAACTCCGGGGTCGCTCGACCGCGCCGGCACCGCCACCGCCGCCGGTTCGCCCGGCGACTGATACCGCAGCAACACGGGTGACGGCGGTGGAGCGGCAGCAGGCGGCGTCGCAGCGTCCACGCCCCCCGGCGGCGCCACAAGGCCACGCCCTGACGCGCGACGTGCCCTATGTGTCGGACGACACGGGCACCATCAATCCCGGGACGTCCGAGCGTGAGATCTATGAGTTGTGGGCCGCGCCGGCCGCAGTGCGGCGCGTGGGCAAATACACTTATCTGTTCTTCCGCAACGGCTGCGAATACACCTGCGGGACCATGGACGTGGTGACGCTCGAGAACGGCCACGTCGTCGATGCAATCTTGCGTTGGGACGGCCACCGCTACTCCGGCGAATCGTCGTCACCTCCCGGCCGGGTTCCAATCGCCAATCCGGGCGGGGACACCTTGCACATTGCGCCCCCTCCTGCGCCGCCGCCAGCACCGGCGAGTCATGACGCACAATAAGAACGAGGACGAATACTTCGCGCGCCGCGACGCCGAGCTGCTGCGACAGCAACGTGCGGCGGCGCAGCAGGCGGCGGCCGAGAGCGAGCGGAAGAAGCATCACATGAAGTGTCCCAAATGCGGCTACGACCTCATCACCCACGATTGGGACGGCATCCAGATCGACCAGTGCACGCATTGTCATGGCGTCTGGTTCGACGCCGGCGAGGCTGAAGCATTGATGAAGACGTCGGTGCCGAACATCCTGGCGCGTGTATTCCGCGCGGTCGCGAAGGGCGTGACCCGGAAGTGACCGATCCGAAGATCACCCCGGAGCTGGTGCAGGAACACAATCTCACATCCGAAGAGTACGCGCGCATCGTAGCGATGCTGGGGCGCACGCCCACATTCCCCGAGCTCGGCATCTTCTCCGCGTTGTGGAGCGAGCACTGCTCCTACAAGCACTCCCGGCCTATTCTCAAGACGTTTCCCACCACCGGTCCCCAGGTGGTGCAAGGACCCGGCGAAAATGCCGGCGTCTTGCGGCTCCCCGGCGGCTGGGCGGTCGCGTTCAAGATCGAATCCCATAACCATCCCTCCGCGGTCGAGCCATACCAGGGCGCGGCAACCGGCGCGGGCGGCATTCTGCGGGATGTATTCACGATGGGCGCGCGTCCCGTCGCGCTGCTCAACAGCCTGCGGTTCGGACCGCTCGACGATGGGCGCAACCGCTATCTGTTCGCCGGCGTCGTGCGTGGCATCGGTGACTACGGCAATTGCGTCGGCGTGCCGACGCTGGGCGGCGAAGTCGACTTCGCGCCGGGCTACGCGGGCAATCCGTTGGTCAACGCGATGTGCGTCGGCGTCTTGAAGGAGAAGGACCTGATCAAGGCCGCCGCGCATGGCGTCGGCAATGTGCTCCTCACCATCGGATCCCGGACGGGACGCGATGGCATCCACGGGGCCTCGTTCGCCTCCGAAGAGCTGACGCACGAGAGCGACAAGCGGCGCCCGCAGGTGCAGGTCGGTGATCCGTTCACGGAAAAGCTGCTCCTGGAAGCCAGCCTCGAGTTGATCGCATCGGACCACATCGTGGCGATTCAAGACATGGGCGCGGCGGGGCTCACCTCGTCGTCGGCCGAGATGGCGGCGCGGGGCGGTGTGGGCGTCGAGATCGATCTGTCCAAGGTGCCGACGCGCGAACCCGGCATGACGCCGTACGAGATTCTGCTGTCGGAGTCGCAGGAACGGATGCTCGTCGTGGCGAAGGCCGATCGCGTGAAGGAAGTCCGGGCGATCGCGGCCAAATGGGATCTCGACGCGACGCCGATCGGCAAGGTCACGGACGACGGGATGTATCGCTGCACCTGGCAGGGGAAAGTGGTCGTCGAGATTCCGGGACGTCAGCTCGTCGAGGACTGCCCAGTCTATTATCCAGAAGCGAAAGAAGATCCGGCCGTCGCGAAGCTACGCGCATCCACGCCGCACGCCGCACGCAGTTACGCGCCTTCAGACGCCTTACTCGCGCTTTTGGATTCTGCGTCAGTTGCCAGCAAGAAGTGGGTCTTCGAACAGTACGACTCCACTGTCCAGGCCAGCACCGTGATTCCGCCCGGCGGCGACGCCGGCGTGTTGCGTGTTCGGCACGAAGATTTTGGAATCGCCGTGAAGACCGACTGCAACAGTCGCTACGTACGCCTCGATCCGTATGAAGGCGGCAAGGCGACGGTCGCCGAGGCGGCACGCAATGTCGCCTGCACCGGCGCGCGGCCCCTCGGGATCACCGACTGTCTGAATTTCGGTAGCCCCGAACGTGCCGCGGTCTTTTACCAGTTCCGCGAAGCATGCCGTGGCATCGCCGACGCCTGCCGCGCGCTCGGGACGCCCGTGACGGGCGGGAACGTGTCGTTCTACAATGAGAGCCCGACGGGCGCTGTCGATCCGACACCGGTGGTGGGGATGATCGGACTGCTCACGCGGGCCGATCGCGCCGTGCCGAGTCACGCGCGATCCCCCGGCGACGCCGTGTTCGTGTTCGGTGACACGCGGGCCGAGCTGGGCGGCTCGGCGTACTGGGAAGTCTGTGCCGATTTCGTCGGCGGTCAGCCGCCGCGCGTGAATCTCGAGGACGAGAAGCGACTCGTCGACCTCCTCGTGACGGGAGCCGAGCGCAGCCTGTTTCGATCGGCGCACGACTGCTCTCACGGCGGATTAGGCGTCGCGTTGGCGGAAGTCGCGATGGGTGGTCCGTATCAAGAACTCGGATTCGGCCTCGACGTCGATTTGACCGCGTACAGCGCACCGCTCACCGCGCACCAGGTGTTGTTCAGCGAATCCCATGGGCGCGCCGTGATCACCTGTTCGCCGGAGCGTGCGGCGGCGATCCAAGCGCTGGCCGGTGAGCTTGGTATCCCGGTCCTGCGGGCGGGTACGGTAGGTCCCGTGAACGGCGGCTTCCGCGTCACGCTGCGAGACGGACAGATCGAGGAGCCTGTCGCCCGGCTCAGAGACGTATATTTCAGCGCCATTCCTCGACGCATGGGAGACTGATCGGCGCATGTGCGGCATCATCGGTGTAGCGGGCGTCTCCGACGCATCGCGCGTCACGTATCTGGGGCTCTACAGCCTGCAGCATCGCGGCCAGGAGTCGGCTGGCATGGTCGCGGTGGATGGCGCAGGCGTGGCGCGCTCACACCGCGGCATGGGACTGGTGTCCGATGTCTTCGGTGAAAGCGTGCTCGCGGGGCTCCCCGGTGACGTGGCGATCGGTCATACGCGCTACTCGACTGCCGGCTCGTCGGTCCTTGCCAACGCGCAGCCGATTCTCGCGGGCTACCGCGAAGGCCCGCTCGCGCTCGCGCACAACGGCAACCTCACCAACGCCGACGCGCTGCGCTCCGATCTGGTCGCCAAGGGCTCGATCTTCCAGACGTCATCGGACAGCGAAGTCCTGATTCACCTGATTGCGCGCTCCGAAGCCCGCGAGCCAGAGGATCAGCTGCTCGACGCCCTCGAGCGCGTCGAGGGCGCGTATTCGCTGGTCGTGACGATCGGGCGGACGCTCTACGCGATCGTCGATCCGCGCGGGTTCCGCCCGCTCTGGCTCGGCAAGCTGGGCACTGGCTACGTCCTCGCGTCGGAGACCTGCGCGCTCGACCTCATCGGTGCCACAACCGTCCGCGAGCTCCAGCCGGGCGAGTTCCTGCGAATTCAGGGGTCCCCTCCGGAGATCGATCGCCTGCCCGCGCTGCCGCCGAAGCCACACCAGCGTTGCATCTTCGAGCTGGTGTACTTCTCGCGGCCCGACAGCACGATCTTCGGACGCTCGGTCGACCGCGTGCGGCGCGCGCTCGGTCGCGAGCTGGCGCGCGAGCACCCCGCCGAGGGCGCCGATTGCGTCTTCTCCGTGCCGGACTCGTCCAACGCGATGGCGCTCGGCTTTGCGGAGCGATCCGGTCTGAAGCTCGAGCACGCGTTGATTCGCAACCACTACGTCGGCCGCACCTTCATCAATCCCACGCAGGCGGCGCGCAACGCGAAAGTGAAGATCAAGTTCAATCCGGTGCGCGAGGTGCTGCAGGGGAAGAGAGTCGTCGTGGTGGACGACTCGCTCGTCCGCGGTACGACGAGCCGTGAGCTGGTCCAGATGATCCGTCAGGCGGGTGCCAAGGAAGTGCATTTCCGTGTCGCCTCGGCGCCCATCACCGGCCCCTGCTATTACGGCATCGATACGCCGACCAAGTCAGAGCTCATCGCGTCGAGCCATTCGCTCGAGGAGATTCGCCAGCATCTGGGCGTCGAGACGCTCGGCTATTTGTCGCTGGATGGGATGTTGCGGGCCGCCGGCGGCGATGCGACAGAATTCTGCCATGCGTGCTTTTCGGGTGAATATCCCACGGAAATCCCCGACGATACGCAGAAGGCCACAAATGCCGCGCCTGTACAGGTGACGATTGCCGTTTGATGGGTGTAGGGGCGCAGCATGCTGCGCCCCTACCCACGTGACGTTTTGGGCGCCATAATCGCCCGTATGTCCGTTGAACGCCACGTCTACTTCTTCGGCAACGGCCGCGCTGATGGCTCCGCCGCGATGCGGGACATCCTGGGCGGCAAAGGCGCCGGGCTCGCCGAAATGGCCAACCTGGGCCTGCCCGTCCCTCCCGGGTTCACGATCTCCGCCAAGCTGTGCATCGCCTATGTCGAGCAAGGCACGTTCCCCCCGGCGCTGCGCGCCGAAGTCGATCGCCATCTGAAGCATCTCGAGCGGGTCACGAAGAAAGGATTTGGGGACGCGAAGAACCCGCTCCTCGTCTCGGTACGCTCGGGCGCCGCGGTCTCGATGCCCGGCATGATGGAAACGATCCTGAACCTCGGCCTCAACGATCAAACGGTCGAAGGCCTGATCGCCGGCTCCAAGAACCAGCGCTTCGCCTACGACTCCTATCGCCGCTTCGTCCAGATGTACGGCGACGTCGTGTTCGACCTGGGCAAGGAGCCGTTCGAGGAGGAGCTCGCCAAGGCCAAAGCGCGGCGCAAGGTCAAACGCGATATCGACCTCCCGGCCGACGACCTGCACGACCTGGTCCACGACTTCAAGACGATTGTGAAGAAGCGCACGGGGCACCCGTTCCCCGACGATCCGCAGGAGCAGCTGTGGGGCGCGATCGAGGCGGTCTTCAAGAGCTGGAACACCCGCCGCGCCAAAGACTATCGCCAGGTGCACGGCATTCCCGACAGCCTGGGGACGGCGGTCAACATCGTCGCCATGGTCTACGGGAACATGGGGGACGACTGCGGCACGGGTGTGGCGTTCACGCGCGACTGCCGCACCGGCGAGAATGTGCTGAATGGCGACGTGCTCACCAACGCGCAGGGCGAAGATGTCGTCTCCGGCGCACGCACGCCGGAGCCGATCGAAAAGATGAAACGCGGCAAGCTCGCCAAGGTCTACCGCGAGCTCGAGCGCCTGGCGACGAAACTCGAAACGCACTTCAAGGACGTGCAGGATGTGGAGTTCACGTTCGAGCACGGCCAGCTGTACATGCTGCAGACTCGTCGCGCGCAACGGACCGGCATGGCAGCCGTGCGCAGCGCGGTCGAGATGGTGGAAGAAGGACTGATCACCGAGGAGGAGGCGGTCCAGCGCGTTCCGCCGCAGGACCTCGATCAGTTGTTTCACCCAATGGTGGACCCGCGAGCGAGCGTGACGGTGCTCGCTAAAGGCCTGCCGGCTTCCCCCGGTGCCGCCACGGGCGAAGTGGTGTTCGATGCCGATGAAGCCGAGGCGATGAAAAAGAAGGGCCACGACGTGATTCTCGTGCGGCCCGAGACGTCACCCGAAGACTTCCACGGGATCGTCGCGGCGCGCGCCATCCTGACCGCTCGAGGTGGGATGACAAGCCATGCGGCGGTCGTCGCGCGCGGCATGGGCAAGACGTGCGTCGTCGGCGCGAAAGAGCTGGATGTCGATCCCACCGCCGGCCGGTTCCGAGTAAACGGGCGCGCCGTCAAACGCGGCCAGGTGATCACCGTCGACGGCACGACCGGCCGGGTGATCCTCGGCGCCGCCAAGCTCGTCACACCGAAGGTCGGCAAGGAATTCGACCAGCTGATGGCGTGGGCGGATGCGCGGCGCCGGCTGCGCGTGCGGGCGAACGCCGACATTCCGGCGGATGCGCGCCGGGCGCGCGAGTTCGGCGCCGAAGGGATCGGCCTCTGTCGCACCGAGCACATGTTCTTCGAGGGCGACCGCATCACGTTGATGCGGGAAATGATCGTGGCCGCCGATGAGGCGGGCCGCCGCAAGGCCCTGGCGAAGCTGCTACCGATTCAACGCCGCGACTTCGAAGGGCTGTTCGAGGTCATGGACGGCCTACCGGTCACGATCCGGCTGCTCGATCCCCCGCTGCACGAGTTCCTGCCGCACACCCACGCCGAAATTGCCGCGCTGGCCAAGCATGCCAAGGTGCCGGCTGCGCAGCTCGAACGGCTGATTCATTCGCTGGTCGAAGCGAACCCGATGCTCGGTCATCGCGGCTGCCGGTTGGGGATCACATATCCCGAGATCACCGAAATGCAGGCGCGCGCGATCTTCGAGGCGGCGGGCCATGTGGCCGGCAAAGGTAAGAAAGTCACGGTCGAGATCATGATTCCGCTCGTCGCGGACGTGCGCGAACTGTTGAATCAGACCGAAATCATTCGGCGGGTCGCGCAGGAGGTCTTCCATCGCGAGGGGCGTGCCGTCCCGTACCTCGTCGGCACGATGATCGAGCTGCCGCGTGCCGCAGTGACCGCGGACGAGATTGCCAAGGAAGCCGAGTTTTTCTCGTTCGGGACGAACGATCTCACGCAGACGACGTTCGGTCTCTCACGCGACGACGCCGGACGGTTCCTGCCGTTCTACGTCGAGCACGGGCTCCTGTCCGACGATCCGTTCCAGGTGCTCGATCAGGCCGGCGTGGGGAAGCTGGTCGAGATGGCGGTGAAGCTCGGCCGCGGCACGCGCCGCGATCTCAAGATCGGGATTTGCGGCGAGCACGGTGGGGAGCCGAGCTCCGTGAAGTTCTGTCATCGGGTGGGGATGAACTACGTGTCCTGTTCGCCGTTCCGGGTGCCGATCGCCCGCCTCGCCGCGGCCCAGGCGGCCCTCGAGGAGGCGGGCGTCGTCAGTCGCACGAAGGCGACCGTCTAATCAGCCGCCAAAGGCCGCCGACAGCGCAGCCCCGATCAACAGCAGGATCACAAACGCGGCCACGGCCGCTGTGTAGCCATTGCCTTTCGACGTCCGCTGCGTCGTCGACACGCCGATCGCCATGAGCACCAGTCCCCAGATGCTGAACGGGTTGATCCCTTTCAACACCGCGCCCACGAAGCCTTTGGCGCCGGACACGAGAAGGTCCAAGCCGAGCGCTGGCTGCATGTCTTGAGGCGAGGTGATCTGTCCGGCTCCCTTCAGATAGAGCACAATCGTGCCGACAACCGAGAGAAGAATCGCGGAAGGAACTGCCGAATACGCCGCGACACTCAGCATCGTGCTGAACTTGGCTTCGCCTCCGCCCAACACCGAGGCGAGCACCCACAGAATCAGACCGGTCAGCATGAAAATGATTCCTAGGACGACGATCAAACCGATCAAGCCGAATGCGGCGAGTGCCCCCGTGCCGGGTGCCGGTCGACCTGCTGCCGCAGCCTGCGCTGCTACCGCGATCTTGAGATACGACAGATTGACGAAGAACAAGACGCATTGCACCGCGATGATCGCGAGGAACGGCGCGAAGAAGCTCGGGCGCGCGCGCACGCGCTCAAAGACCGCGGTGGGCTCGAACAGGACTTTGACGACGTCGACGAACGCGTTGCCTTCGCTCCCCTGCGCTACGGTGGGTGGCTGAATCCCTGCGCCCATGCGGCCTCCGGTGAGGGTCGGCGCAGAATATAGACCGTGAAACGAGAAGGGGATACGGTGGGGACTTCCCAGCACTCCGAAGGCGTTGTAGGGTAGAAGGAACGAACCCATGCTCCCCTTTCTCGCGGTGACGGTCGGTTTGTTGGTGCAGTCAGCCGGGAATCCACACCCCGCGCGCGCTACGCGCGCCCCCGCCCCAGATCCCGTCCGCGTCTGGCGCACCGACTCCACGGTCTACGTCGCGCTGCGCCAGCCAGGGCACCTCCTGGTCCTGCACGTGGACGCGATTGGCCGCATCCAGGTGCTGTTCCCATTGGCTCCCGACGACAGCACGGCGATGTCCGACGACGCGCCCGTGGCGCTCGCCTTGCCGCCGACTGGCGAAGGCAACCCGGCGACGTTCGTCGCGGTCCGGTCGCGCTGGCCATTTGAGTTCGCGGCCCTGCGCGCCGGAGCAAGTTGGAATTACTACGATGCGTTACTGCTCCAGCCGACCGCGGGCGATCCGCTTGGCGCGCTGCTCGACATCGCTGACCGGGTGACGGACGGGCGTCCCTACGACTACGGGGTTGTGACGTACTCGCGGGAGGGGACCGTCGTGGCGCGTGGGCCGCTGGTCCCGCCGGATGTGTGCCTCAGCTGCGTCCGCCACGTGGCCGCCGTCGACGCAGCTCCCGCGGCCGCTGCAACCAACGCGGTCGACTGTACGAACGCGTCGCTCACCAATTCGTTCTGCGGCGTGAATAGCGGCAGCGTCTCGATCACGAGTATGCCGCCGCAGGCGGCCTACCAGCCCCCGGCCCCGGCGCCCCAGCCCGTCTACGTTCCGTACTATCTGCCGATCGTGGTCCACGGCGCCCGCCGTTTCCCGGACCGCCAATTCCCGCCGCCCGCGCCTCCGGCCCCGCGGTCCATGGGCGTCGCGTTCCCGATCGCGCCACGCCTGGTTGTGCCCTCCAGTGCAGAGCTGCGGACGTATACTGGCCGGCGGCATTGAGCTGACAAGAACGGGAAACGTCGATGGAGCAGCTTCGCCTGCTGACGTTTGGCGGCCTGAACCTTCTCGTCGGCGATGCCACGATGACTGGGGCGGCGACCGGACGCCGGCGGCTGGCCCTCCTTGTGCTGCTTGCCGTCGCGCGTGACAGGGGGCTGAACCGCGAGAAAGTCCAAGCCTATCTCTGGCCCGAGAGCGACACCGAGCAGGCGCGTCACGGGTTGAACCAGATGGTCTATTTCCAGCGACGTCACCTCGACAGCGAAAACCTGTTCCTCGGCAAAAAGACCCTTCGTCTCAATCGGGCAATGATCACGAGTGATGTGTGGGATTTTGAGGACGCCCTCGACGCGGGCGCCCACGAGGTGGCGGTACGGTTATACGCGGGCTCGTTTCTCGACGGCTTCTTTCTGCGGGAGGCGCCCGGGTTCGAGCGGTGGGTTGACGACCAGCGCAGGCGCCTTGCGGAACGATGCGCGCAGGCGTTTGGCTTGCTCGCGGCGGCTGCGGCGACACAACGGCAGGCGGTGGAGTGGTGGCGCCGCGCCGTCGATTTGAATCCCTACCATACCGACACGGTGCTGCACCTGGCCAATGCGTGGGTGGCGATCGGTGATCGGGCGGCGGCGGTTCGATGCGCCCAGCAGCATGCGGATCTGCTGCGGAGCGAGCTCGGTCTTCCTCCGGACTCCAACGTGGTGAGAATGATCGAGCAGCTGCGGGGCGGCGCGTAACGAGGCACGCTGCGGACGAATCTCCGGACACGGGGCCCGCGGTTTCGTGCCGACGGACCCCGGTCGCGGAATGGCACATCACCGGCGACATCCACCAATGCAATTGCTCACGCTGAGGCTCTGAACCCTGCTCTGATCGCCGGACGTCACTGTCAACCTCAACACCAGGTCTCCGTCAGTATCCGTGACGAGGAGCGACAACTTTCGCCCAGTATTTGTGGTGATCTGTTGTCCCGGGCGCGTTACCTCCCACAGGTATTGGTATTCGCCGGATCCCCCGAAGGCGATAGCCTCCCAGCTGAAGGACCCGCTGGCATCGATCTGGGACGGACCGCTGATCTCAAACGAGAGCGACTGCGCTGGCGGCGGTGGCGGCGTTGGCTGAACGGGTGCGACCGCGGACTGGCAGCCGATCAGCAGCACGGCGCATGCGGTGCAGGCGTGGAGCGCGGCGAGCGGAAAGTGACGCATAGAACCTCTTGGGTGAAGGGGACTCGACTCGAAAGCCACGTTACGAAGGGCCGGTCAGTCCGCGGTCACGCGAAAGTCATCGAGGAGTCATCTGGCGGGAAAAGCGAGGGGAGAAGGGCGCCGGGGAATTCTTTCCCCTCACCCTTCTCCCCTCAATCTGTCAATGATGGAGGCGCGGGGAATCGAACCCCGGTCCGAGCATGACTCCGATACCGCTCCTACGTGCGTAGACAGAGCTTTGTGGTCTCGCTACCTCGGCGCTCCGTCAGCCCTGGTAGCAACAAGCCTCTTTAATCTCTTACGGCACTCGTTGAGGCCCCAAGCGCCGCCAGCCCGACTTTGCGATACGTGAGCGCCGCCTCAGGCGGGCTGCCACTCACGCAGGTGCGTGAAGCCGAAGCTTACGCAGCCAGAGCCAGTTCAGAGTTGGCTTGTGTATAGTCCCAGTTGATTTACCAGGTGACTGAGAACCTGGGCACGCAACAGTACCCTCGCCAAACCCGTCGAAGCCTGTCGCCCCCTCGCGGCGCAAGGTAATCGGTGCGAAGCCCCTATTCAATGCTTACGCCCTCACGCGCGCTCCACGCGGTTGCGGCCGCCCTGCTTGGCGCGATACAACGCCGCATCCGCAGCGGCGGGGAGATTCAATAGATCGCCGATGGGTTGTGGATAGCACGCAAGGCCACACGACGTCGTGAGCGGATACACCGTACCAGTCCACGTCAGCGGCTTCTCCGCGACCGAGCGCCGAATCCGATCGGCTACCTCCATCCCCTCTCGCAGCGGGGTGCCGGGCAGCCACACCGCGAATTCCTCGCCACCGATGCGCGCCACCAGGTCGCCATCACGGACGGCGGTCTCGAGCAATCGCGCGACGTGCCGCAGCGCCGCGTCACCGGCCGGATGTCCCAGCGTGTCGTTGAGCCGCTTGAAGTGATCGAGATCGACGTAAACGAGCGTCGCCGGTTCGGACGCCCGCGGCCCATAGGCCGCCATCGCTCGCTCCAACTCGCGGCGATTGCGCAGCCCGGTGAGGGGATCCACGACGGCACGCCGTTCCGCATCGTGCACGGCGCGCAAGGCAGCGAGCCGCGGGCCGAGGTCGGTGAGCAGCGCGCCAAGATCCTCGAGCGCGGCGACGTCGGGACCCAGCGGTGGGCCAAGCAACACCAGCGCTCCGACCACAATATCCCCGTCGAGCAACGGATAGGCGATCCCCGCCCGCTCGCTGCGACGCCGCCCGGGCACACCGAGACCGAACAGGTCCTCCGGTCCGCGGGTGGCGACGGGAAGCCCGGTTGCGATCGCGTGCGCGACTGGTGACTCCGGTGACAACTCGAGCCCGCTCAGCCGCCGATCCGCGGCGGCTGAGACTGCCATGATCTGCGCGCGATCGCCGGTCGTGACGACGAGGGCCACGGCGCGATGCGTGAGCTGCTCACCCAGCTCGACCGCCGCCCGCGCAATCCCCTCGAGCGTGACCGCGCCGGCCACGAGGCGCGAGACCCGGCCCGCGACGATCCGCGCACGGGATACCGCGTTCTCCTCCTCGGCGACCCTCATCCCGGCGACAAACCGTCGCAGCGCGCCGGCGATCTCATCGATCACCGTGGTCGGATGGCGGGCCCCGGGCAGCGCAAGGCCTGCCGCGTACGGAAAGTCGCCGACCGCCACGAACGTGGCTTCGGGATCGCGAACGACGTGCAAGCGACCATCTACGGACGCCAGTTGCACGAGCGCTGCGCCGCGGCGGCGGCGATCGGGGTCCATTTCTTGAGTGCCCGTTTCAAGGTGGCCCACCGCGCCGCCTACCCCCCACCCCGCAGTCGCGCTGTAGGCCTGGCGGAGCAGGTCGAGTACCTCGCCCACCCCGAGCGGGGGCGGCCCACGGCGACGCAGGCGCCCAGGCCGCCAGCGAATCGTCCAGCCAAACGCGAGCGCCGCCCCGCCGGCAGCCGCGAGCATCGCCCAAAGCGCACCCCGCCAGGCTCCGACGACGGCAGCGCTGAGACCCGCGACCTGCAGCGCGAGCGCGATCCAACGTCGCGCCCCGCCCTGCGTGCGTTTACGAATGGTTGATGCGACTCGCGGCTGCAGCCGCGCCGAATCCGTTGTCAATGTTGACCACGGTGACGCCTGAGGCGCAGGAATTGAGCATGGCGAGCAACGCCGCGAGGCCACCGAAGGACGCGCCATATCCCACGCTCGTCGGTACGGCGATCACTGGCACTTTCACCAAGCCGCCCACGACACTGGGCAGCGCGCCCTCCATCCCGGCCACTACGATGATCACGCTGGCGGCTCGCAGCACATCAGTCTGCGTCAGCAGGCGATGAATGCCCGCCACGCCGACATCCGTAAGTCTCTCCACCGCATTCTTGAGGGCGCGAGCACTGACGGCCGCTTCCTCGGCCACGGCGAGATCGCTCGTGCCGGCGGTGCACACGAGAATGGTGCCCCGCCCCGTCGGCGGCGGCTCAGGATCGGGCGGGAGGTAGACCGTGCGGCCGAGCTCGTTCACTTCGGCGCGCGGGAACCGTGCCGCGAGCGCCTCCCACTGCGACGGGTCGGCGCGTGTCGCGAGAAAGCTGCCGCCAGCCGCCTCGAGCCGTTCGGCGATCGCGACCACCTGGCCGACTGTTTTGCCTGGAGCAAAAATCACCTCCTGATGGCCCTGGGTGATGGGCCTGAGGTGATCGATGGTCGCGAACGGCAGCCGCTCGAGGTTCACGCGGCGATCAACGCGGGTCGCGCGAGATATTCGGCGAAGATCTTCGCCGCTTCCGCCATCGATTCGATGGCGAAGAGTCGCTGGCGCAGCTCGGAGCCGTCCCGCAGCCCCTTGGTGTACCAGCCGAAGTGCTTGCGAAACTCGAGCGCGGTCTTGCGGGTGTCGCCCTGCAGCCTGAGCGCGAGGCGCGCGTGCTCGAGCGCCGTCGCGAACCGCTCTTCGGGTGTCGGATCCGATCGCTTGGCCCGGCCCTCCAGGACGTCGCGCGCCTGCGCGAAGAGCCACGGATTGCCGAACGACCCCCGGGCGATCATGATGCCCGCGCAGCCGGTGTGATCTCGCATCGCCGCGACGTCCTCGGGCGTGCGGATGTCGCCGTTCCCGATCACGGGGATCGTGAGCGCGCGGGCGACCGCGGCGATCTCATCCCAATTCGCCGCGCCCTGATACATCTGCGTCCGCGTTCGCGGATGCAACGTGAGTGCCTGAGCGCCCGCTTCCTGACACCGCAGGGCGATGTCCACCGGATCGCGCTGATTCTCGTCCCAACCGCTGCGGATCTTCACTGTCACCGGCAGCTGCGTGGCATCCCGGACGGCTCGAATGATGCCCTGGACCAGGCCCATGTCCTTGAGGCACCCCGATCCACCATTGTTCCGGACGACTTTCTTGACCGGACACCCAAAGTTGATGTCGACGAAATCTGGCTCGAAGAGCTCCGTCACCATGCCCGCCGCTTTGGCCATGATCGCTGCGTCGGCGCCATAGATCTGGATGCCGATGGGCCGTTCGACGGGCTCGAAACGCATCTCGGCGAGCACGCGTTCGATGCCGAGCGAGATGCCGACCGAGGAAATGAACTCAGACACGACCACGTCCGCCCCGTAGCGGCGGCAGATCTGCCGGAACGGAGACTCCGACACGCCCGCCATGGGGGCGAGGAAGAGCGGGAAGGTGCGCTGGACGGAGTATGGGAAGTCCATGCGCTGGAACGTAATAACGCGTTGCGTACGGAGCAACCAAGTTTTACCTTTCGCCCGCGAAAATGCGCCTGCGCGAGTTCTTTTCCGAAGACGCGATCAAGCTCGATCTCGAGAGCACCGCCAAGGACGCGGTGCTCAAGGAGCTCGTCGGGCTCCTCAAACTCGATGACAAAGCGCAGGGGCTGCTGTTCAAGATGCTGAAGCGCCGCGAGACGCTCGGTTCGACCGGCATCGGACAGCATATCTCGATTCCGCACTGCCGGTCACTGGTTGTGACGCGGCTGCGGTGTGCGTTCGGTCGGAGTGCCAAGGGAGTCGACTTCAAGGCCATCGACGATCAGCCGGTCAACTACTTCTTCCTGATCGTTGCCCCACCGCTCGAAGTGTCCAACCAGTATTTGCCGGTGCTTGGGAAGATCGCCCAGTTCGCCAAGGAATCCGATGTACCCGCCCGCCTGGCCAAGCTCAACACGCCTGCCGAGTTTCTGTCGCTCTTAGAAGAAAAGAACATTTAGCGGACAGTGTCGCCGGCGGCTTGCAGCGCCCGGCGCAGCGCGTCGCGCGCGGGCTCGAACGCACTGTCGACTGCCACCGCCGCTTGTAATTGCTGAATGGCGGGTTGCCAGAGTTTAGCCCGCATGTAGAACGTGCCGAGGTCGTAGCGCGGCCCCGCGAGTGACGGAGCGAACGCGATTGACTGGCGCAACAGCTGCTCGCCGCTGCCCCAGTGCCCCGCCGCGAATTCGTCTTTCCCTTCGAGCCACAGCGTACGATAGGAGCGCGGCGCTTCGCGCTTGAGCGCTTGATAGTGCGTCTCATCGTCGTGCCAGGCCGGAATCCGGGCGATGCTGCGCGCTGCACCGGCCGCCACGAGGGCGGCGACGACGCCAATTCGCAGCCTGGGCGCCCGAATCGCGAGTACCGCCCACGCCAGTGCGAACACGATGCCGAACGAGGCGAGATACAGCGTGCGTTCGGCGATCAGGAACTCCGTCGGAAAGACGATGTTGGCGACGGGGGAGATTGTTATCACCATCCAGGCAAGCCCGATCGCGATGCCGGGAACGGTCCGCCGGGTGCGCCACGCCAACACGCCGGCCGCGATCCAGATCAGCAGGCCGACCAGGTGCCAGAATGTGAGGGCGGTGGATACGGTGAGCTCACCCGGCGAGTAGTCGGCGGACAGATGTGCCGGCAACAGGAACAGCCGCCACCACTCCAGGGACAGGCGCACCATCGCCCACGCTCGCGCGAGGAACCCGACGTGCTCGAGGCCGACGGCCAGTCCACCGGCGTAGAGCGTCCTGATGCCGACGAGTCCCTGGATGATGAAGTAGGCCACAATGGGCACCGTGGCTGCCACAACCGCTCGCCAAGCGAGTCGAAGGTCAGCCCGCCGCGCCCATAAGATCAACAAGACCGCGGCCGGAAGCGTCACGGCGATCTCCTTCGACGTAATCGCAGACGCGGCGCCCGCCGCCACTCCGGCGAGATAGGCTGGCTTTCGCTCCGCCCGTACGACGCACAGGAGCGCCGCGGCATAGCCCGCCGCGGCCATCATCTCGGCGCGGCCCACGACGTTGGCGACCGCCTCGACGTGTACCGGGTGCACCGCGAAGAACAGACCAGTGACCAGCCCCACGCCCGGGCCCGCGAGCTCGCAGGCCAGGAGCGCGAACAACGCCGTCGTCAGGACGGCCCAAAGCACATTGATTGCGTGGAACCAGTGCGGGCTACTCGAGACGCGATAATCCAGCGCAAACGACGAGATCACCGCGGGGCGCCACATCACGCCCCCGAATGACGCGGGCCAATAGGGCTCCTTGAGGACGGCGCCGACGGAGGGCGGGTGTTCGAGCACCTCGCGGTTCGCGACGACCCATTGATCGTCGGCGACGAAATCGTTGCGGATCGATGGCGCCGCGACGGCGGCAGCGACGAGCCCGGCAATGAGGACAGCCTGTCGAGTCGTTACTCCCACTCGATCGTCGCGGGCGGCTTGGAGCTGACGTCGTAGGCGACGCGATTGACGCCGCGCACTTCGTTGATGATGCGGTTGGAGATCCGACCGAGCACCTCGGGCGGGAACGGATACCAGTCGGCGGTCATGCCGTCGCGACTCGTTACTGCTCGCAGCGCGACGACGTGATCGTAGGTCCGCCCGTCTCCCATCACGCCGACCGATTTGATGGGAAGCAGCACGGCGAAGGCTTGCCAGATCTGGTCGTACAAGCCGGCGGCGCGGATCTCTTCCAGATAGATCGCGTCCACGCGGCGCAGCAAATCGAGGCGGTCTTCGTTCACGGGCCCGAGGACACGAATCGCGAGCCCGGGACCCGGGAACGGGTGCCGTCCCACGATCTCATCGGGCAGTGCCAGCTCACGGCCCACCTGGCGGACCTCGTCCTTGAACAACTCGCGGAGCGGCTCGATCAACTTCCACGGCAGATTGGGACGCAGGCCACCCACATTGTGGTGTGTTTTGATCGTCGCGGACGGGCCGCCTTTCGCTGACGTCGACTCGATGACGTCGGGATAGAGCGTGCCCTGGACCAGGAATCCGACGTTGCCCTCGACGTGCCGGGCGGCGTCCTCGAACACATCGATGAACGTGTGGCCAATGCGCCGGCGCTTTTCCTCGGGATCCTCGATGTCCTTCAGCTCTTTGAGAAATCGATGCGTGGCATCCACGACGCGCAGGTCCATGCCGAGGTGCGCGCGGAACGTGTGCTCGACCTGCTCGCGCTCGCCGCGGCGCAATAGCCCGTGGTCGACGAAGACGCAGGTCAAGCGATTCCCGATCGCGCGGTGCACCAGCGCCGCGGCGACGGTGGAATCGACCCCCCCCGACAGCCCGCAGATGGCGCGGCCTTCCGGACCGACGAGCGTGCGAATGCGACCAATCTCCTGATCGATAAAGTGCCCGGGCGTCCAGTCGGGGGTGCAGCCGCAAATATCGAACAGGAAATTGTGGAGGATCTCGCCGCCGCGCGGCGTATGTGCGACCTCGGGGTGGAACAGCACCCCATAGATCGGCTTCGTGTCGTGCTGCATTCCCGCGACGGGAGCGTTTCCACTGGTGGCCGTGACGCGGAAATGCGGTGGCGGCGTCTCGAGGCGGTCGCCGTGACTTGCCCACACGATCACACGGGAGTCGGGCTCAAATCCCGCAAACAGTCCGTCGTTCTTCTTGACCGAGAGCTCGGCGCGGCCGTACTCGCGCTCCTGTGCCGGCGTCGCCTTGCCGCCCGACAACTGCGCGATGAGCTGCATCCCGTAACAGATGCCGAAGACCGGGGGGCCCAGGTCGAGAATCTTGGGGTCGACCGTGGGCGCGCCGGGCTCGAATACCGAATTCGGACCACCGGACAGGATGATCCCCTTCGGATCGAACGACCGAATGAAATCGAGATCCGTTCCCCGCGCGGCGGGGTGGATCTCACAGTAGACGCTGGCCTCGCGGATCCGCCGCGCGATCAGCTGGGTAAACTGAGAGCCGCAATCGAGAATGAGGATGCGGTTCACGCCTTATACCAGGTCGTCGGCTCGGCGGTCTCGCCGCGGAGCAGATCGTCGAGCGTCTCGCGCTGCCGAGCCACGTAATAGCGGTCCCCATCGACGACGACTTCCGGAGGACGCGGTCGCTGATTGTAAGTCGAGCTCATCACAAAGCCGTAGGCGCCGGTCCCCAGCACCGCGAGCACATCGCCCGGCCCCACGGCGACCAGCTTGCGGTCGAGCGCGAGGAAGTCCCCGGACTCGCAGATCGGTCCCACCACGTTCACGACTTCCTCGGGGCGCTTCCCGTCGCGCAGCGGAATGATCTCATGGTGGGCATTGTAATGACTCGGCCGGACGAAGTCGGACATACCTGCGTCCACGATGACGTATTCCTTGCCACCCGCGTGCTTGCGGTACAGCACGCGGGTGAGCAACACGCCGGCGTTGGCCACGAGGTAGCGCCCGGGCTCGCACAGCAACCCCAGGCCCGCCGCTCCGACCACCGGCACGACCGCGTCCGCGAACGCCTTGGGGGACGGCGCCTTCTCGTTGTGATATCGCACGCCGAGCCCGCCGCCAACGTCGAGCGCCTCGAGCGTGTTGACACCCGACGCGCGGATCGCGGTGACCAGCTCGACCAGCTTGATGGCGCCGCGGTGATAGGGGGTCACGTCGGTGATCTGCGAGCCGATGTGCATCGCCAGTCCCCGCAGCACGAGTCTCGGCTCAGCCGCGATCCGCTGTGCGACCGTCACGACCTCATCGAACGGGATCCCGAACTTGGCGGTCTTCTCGCCGGTCTTGGTGTACGGATGGGATTCGATGGCCACATCAGGATTCACCCGAATGCCGACGCGCGCCGGCATCTTCAGGTCGGTCGCGACCGCGGTGAGCGTGGCCAGCTCGCTCGTGGACTCGATATTGATGAAACCCACGCCGCTGCGAACCGCCTCTTCGATCTCCGCCGCCGTCTTTCCCACTCCGGAAAACACGATCCCGTCAGGATCGAACCCCGCCATGCGCGCGCGGCGCAGCTCGCCGACCGAGACGATGTCGGCGCCGGCGCCGAGCTGTTTCAGCACGCGGAGCACGCCGAGGTTGCCGTTGGCCTTCACGGAGTAGCAGATGCGGTGCCGGATCCCGTGCAGCGCGTCGTCGAGCGCGTGGTACTGCGCGCGAATCAGGTTGGTGCTGTAGACATAGGTCGGCGTCCTGACGCGATCCGCGATTGCCTGCAGCAACCCCGGATCGAACCCTAGTACGCCTGTGCCCACACGGCCTCCGCCAGGCTGGGCGCGCCACACCATATGCAGTTCCGTGGCGCTTCCTTGCTGCGGAACTCGGGATCAGGGAGCACGCGAATGGTCGCGTTGGTCTGCTGCTTGATTTCCGCCTCGCACGACGGACTCCCGCAGAAGCCGCCGTACGCAAACCCTCCCGGACCTTTGATGAACTCGATGAACTGCGCCTTGGTGGCACCCCGGATCGAGTTCTGCTCGCGCCGCTCCCGCGCCGCCGCGAACAATGCCGCCTGGATCCCGTCGAGCGCCTTCGTGACTGCTCCCACCACGCTCTGGATTGGGGCGGGAGCCTTCCCACCGGTCCGACGTGCCAGCACCACCTGCCCGCTCGCGAGATCGCGGGGGCCGATCTCCAACCGCACTGGGACGCCGAGGCCTTCCCATTCGAAGTATTTCGCACCTGGCTTCATCGTGTCCCGTAGATCGAGCTCCACGCGCACCCCGGCCTTTTCGAGGTCGGTTTTTACCTGAGACCCGACACCCGACACCTGCTGTTTCTCCTCATCCGTTTTCCAAATCGGCACGATCGCGACCTGGACCGGTGCCAGTTTCGGTGGCGCGACGAGCCCGTTGTCGTCCGAGTGCGTCATGATCAGGCCACCGATGAGCCGCGTGGACACGCCCCACGACGTGTTCCAGACGTACTCGAGCCCGCCCGCCGCGGTCTGATACTGCACGGTGAACGCCTTGGCGAAGTTCTGGCCGAGGTTGTGCGACGTGCCCGCCTGCAGCGCCTTGTTGTCCTGCATCAGGGCTTCGATCGCGTACGTACGCAGTGCGCCGGCAAATTTCTCACTCTCGGTCTTCACGCCTGTGATGACGGGCATCGCCATCCAGGTCTCCGCGAAGTCGCGATAAATCTCCAGTATGAGCCGTGCCTCGCTCTCCGCATCGGCTTCATCGGTGTGCGCGGTATGTCCTTCCTGCCACAGGAACTCCGTCGTCCGCAGGAACAGGCGCGTGCGCAGCTCCCAGCGGACGACATTGGCCCACTGGTTGAGCTTCAGCGGGAGGTCGCGATAGCTCTGGATCCACTTCGCGAACATCGCGTAGATGATCGTCTCGGACGTGGGTCGGACGACCAGGGGCTCCTCGAGTGCGGACGTGGGATCGACCGCGATGGCATCCTTCCCCTCTTTGCCGGTCGCGCGCAGACGCGTGTGGGTTACGACCGCGACTTCCTTCGCGAACCCCTCGACGTGCTCGGCTTCCCTGGCAAGGAAGCTCATCGGAATGAACAGCGGGAAGTAGGCGTTACGGTGCCCGCTCGCGCGGAACATGTCGTCGAGCGCGCGCTGCATGAGCTCCCAGATCCGATAGCCGTGCGGGCGGATGACCATGCAGCCGCGGACCGGTGAGTAGTCGGCGAGCTGCGCTTGCGCAATCACGTCCCCGTACCACTCGCTGAAGTCCTTGGCGCGTGGCGTGATTTTCTGGGCTTGGGCCATTAATCGAAATATCCGTTGAGAAGCTTGTCGAGCGGTACCTTGGCTTCGGTGCCGGCTTTCAAATCTCGCACAACCGCGAGGCCCGCCTGGCGTTCCTCGGGCCCGATGATCACGGCTCGGGGAGCGGCGCGCGCCGCAGCCAGCTCGAGCTGCTTGCGGACACCGGTGTGCCGCAGCCCGTATTCGACGGCGATTCCGCGCTCCCGCAGGGCATGGGCGAGTTTGAGCACCCAGGGCATGTCCTCCCCGCCCACCGCTATCAAAAAGGCGCCGAGCTCGATCGACGCCTTGGGAGTTACGCCGCGCTCCTTAAGGAGCTCGCCGAGGACAACATCTCCCATGCCGAACCCCAAGGCTGGCAGGTTGAGCAGGGCGTCGTAGCGACCGCCACCCGCGATCGCTCGGAGCGCTTTCTGCGCGTCGAACAGCTCCCAGACGATCCCTGTGTAGTAGGCTAACCCTCGCACGACCGTCAGGTCGATCGACACGAACTCGCCGAGACCCATCGCTTCGAGTGCCGCGACCGCCTGCCGCAGCGGCTCGGCCGCTTCGCCACCGGCTCCCAGCGCGCCCTCTCCGGGGAGCGACGCGACCTGAAACACCGCGTCCATTTCGCGTTTCCCGTATCCCGCGTCCCGCAGCATCTCCTCAAGCACGTTCTTCGGGACGCGCTCGCTGCGATCGAGCACCGCGAAGGCGACAGGAAGCTGTGTCTCCGTGATGCCCCGAGTTGCAAGCAGCGCCTTGAGGAGGCGCCGATCCGACACCCGCAACCGGACGTCTTGCGGGCCGAGCCCCAGGGCGCGCATGATGTCGACGGCGGCCGCCATCAGCTCGGCATCAGCCAGGGGACTGGCCTCGCCGATGATGTCCATGTTGAGCTGGAAATGCTCCCGGAGCCGTCCCCGTTGCTGTCGCTCGTAGCGAAACAGCTGGGGGATGGAGAACCATCGGATCGGCTTCTTGAGCGCCTGAACCCGCGCCGCGACCATGCGTGCCAGCGTCGGCGTCATTTCCGGGCGGAGCGCGACTTCCCGGTCGCCTTTGTCTCGAAATGAGTAGAGTTGCTGGACGATTTCCTCGCCGCTTTTCTGCGTGTACATCTCGAGCGATTCGAGCGGTGGCCCGTCGTATTCCTCGAACCCGTATCGGGCGGCGACGCTGCGCCAGGTTGCGAAGATGTGGTTGCGAAGGGTCAGGTCTTCAGGGTAGAAATCGCGGAAGCCGGGGAGCGCTTTCCCTTGCATCGCAAGAATTTAGCCCCCCTACCCCACCGGCGCAAAACCGGGCAGTCGCTCGAACGCATCGCCGACCGTATGAAACGATCCGGTGACGAGTACCGTCCCCGCGCCGCCTTGAATGTCCTCGAGCGCCCGCGGGAAATCGGGATCGAAATGCGAGAGCGCATCCAGGTCTTCGAGCGACCACCGTTGCATCACCGGAATCGACGGCGGCACAGTCAGGATCAATTTGTCCACGACCGGACGCAGAATCGCGAGCATGGCCTGCCAGTCCTTGTCGTTACGAATTCCGACGAGCGCATGCAAAGGCCGGCGGATCGGCGGATCAGCGGATTGGATCGCATCGACGACCACCTTCATGCCGTCCGGATTGTGCGCAACGTCGAAGATCCACTTGCCCCGCACCTCGAAGCGTCCGGGGATGTAGGCGTACGCGAAGCTCGCGGGCAGGTTCTTCCTCGCGGGTGCGAACGGCTGCGGCAACTCGTTCAGCACCGCGTGCGCCACGAGGGCGTTGGCGATCTGGTGCCGCCCACGCAGCCCCAACCGTGTGTCCTTTCGCGGCCTGAGCGTGGTATCGACGCTGATGATCGGCGCCGCGCCACGGCGCTTTGCCTCCTTCACGAGCTCGGCGCGAATCGCGTGGTCGGCTTCGCCCGTGACGAACGGCACTTTCGGCTTCGCGATCCCGGCCTTCTCGCGGGCGATGCCCTTCAAATCAGATCCCAGGTAATCGACATGCTCGAGCGCGATCTTCGTGACCGCGGTGACCAGCGGCGTGAGCACGTTCGTGGCGTCAAGTCGGCCGCCCAGTCCCACCTCGATCACCGCAATGTCCACGTTTCGCGCCGCGAGGTCGGCGAACGCGATGGCGGTGGTCGCTTCGAAGAAACTGGCGTCGAGGCGCTCGATATGCGGCTTGAGCTGGGACGTCCACTCGGCGAAGGCCTCCTCGCCGATCGGTACACCGTCCACGGTGATGCGCTCGCACGGCGAGACGAGATGGGGCGAGGTGTACAGACCGACGCGCCACCCTTGCGCCCGCAGCTCGTTCGCGACGAATGCGCAGGTCGAGCCTTTCCCGTTCGTCCCACCGATGTGGATGGTCGGGAAATGACGCTCTGGATGACCGAGCACGTCGAGGAGACCCTCGGTCGGACCGAGGCTCCACTTGATGCGACCCGCTTGTCGTGCGAAGAGAAACTGGCAGGCGTCTTCGAAGGTCAGTCAGCAGCCTCGGCCGGCCAGGCGCCGGTCATGTGACGCAACAACTGCGCGGCCGTGTCTCGCAGCTCGCCACGGGGGACCACGGCGTCGATCATTCCGTGGTCGAGCAGGAATTCAGCAGTCTGGAACCCTTCCGGCAGGTCCTGACCGATCGTCTGTTTGATCACGCGGGGCCCCGCAAAGCCGATGACTGCACCGGGCTCGGCGAGAATCACGTCGCCTTGCATCGCGTACGACGCGGAGACGCCGCCCGTCGTCGGGTTGGTGAGCACCGACATGAACGGCACACCCGCGCCTTGCAGCTCGGCGATCACGACCGACGTTTTCGCCATCTGCATGAGCGACAGGACGCCCTCCTGCATGCGCGCCCCGCCCGAGGCCGAGACCAGAATGAGCGGCGCGCGCTTGTCGATCGCGTGGCGAGTCAGCCGGGCGATCTTCTCTCCCACGACCGATCCCATCGAGCCGCCCATGAAGGCGAAATCCATGACGCCCAGATTCACCGCCATCCCGTGAAGCCGTGCATAGCCGGTGCGGATGGCGTCGAGCGGCCCCGCCTTCTTGACGGCGGCCTGCACGCGGTCGGCGTAGTTCTCGAATTTCAGGGGATCGGCGGACTTCAGGGTGAAGAACAACTCGTGCCACGACCCTTCGTCCACCAGCAGGTCGATGTATTCCTGCGCGCTGATGCGACGATGGTAGCCACAATTTGGGCACACGTTGAGCGCGCGAACAAAGCGTTCGCGAATATCGACGTGCCCACATTGATCACATTTTTCCCAGGCGTCTGCCGGAATCTCGAGCTTTACACGCTCGGATGTGCGCGGCTTACGTTCCTTTTTGAACCAGGCCATTCGCGCCATATGTAGTGACGAAGCGCACAATTTGGCCTGGGTGCCCGGTCGCCGCCAGTCCCGCCGAGCTAACCTATTGCCCTAGCTCGGCATAGCCAGACTGGCGAGACTCCCACGCCACACGCAGCGCAATACCGACGCCAAGCGAGCACACGAGGAGGAATGAGCCGCCATACGAGAAGAACGGCAGGGGAATACCGGTAATGGGCATGAGATTGATCGTCATCCCCACGTTTTCGACGATGTGGGTGAAATAGAGGCCGGCGATCCCGAACACGCACAGGCTGGAGAAGGGATCGGTCGCCTTGCGCGCGACGCGCAGCAGGCTGAACAGCATCCAGGCGAACAGCGCGAGCCCGACCAGCACGCCGACGAACCCCAGCTCCTCGCCGACGATCGAGAATATGAAGTCGGTATGCTGGGCTGGGAGAAACGCCAGGCGTTTTTGCGTGCCCTCCGTGAACCCCTTCCCGAGGAGGCCGCCTGAGCCCACCGCCACCTTCGACTGAATGACGTGCCACCCCGCGGCCCGGGGATCCACGTCGGGGTTGAGGAAAGCCAGTAACCGGTTCTGCTGGTATGGTGCGAGGCGGTTCCAGAAGGGAATCGCCAGCACGCCACCCATGACGTTGGCCGCCATGATCATGATGCTTTCCCAGACATACGGACGCCACCACAGCAGCAAGACCGCCAGCGTCGCGATCCACACGCCCCAAGCCACCGTCGAGAACGCGAGCGTGAGCCCAATGACGGGGGAGGCGGCCAGGAGCAGCAGCGACGGCTTGGTCCCTGCCCAGAACAGCATGAAAAACAGAATCGCCAGGAAGACGATGGCGCTGCCCAGGTCCGGCTGCTTGAGCACCAGCAGGCAGGGAATCCCAGCGATGAGTCCGGGAATGATCAGATCGCGCAGCGTGGCGGGCGGTTCGCGCATGGCGGCGAGGTGGCGCGACAGCATCAAGATCACCGCGAGCTTCGCGAGCTCGGCAGGCTGGCCGAAGCGATGGCCCCCGATCGCCAGCCATGACTTGCTGCCCGCTGCCGTTCCTGCGCCGGTGCCGATGAAGAGTGTGAGCACCAGGAGAAAGAGCGCGATCCCGTACACGAACGGCGTCGCCCATTCCAGCATGCGGGGCGACGTGCGAAAGGTCAGCCCCGCGACGATCAAGCTGAGACCCAGCCACACCAGCTGGCGGTGCCAGATCGTTGCGACAAACGTCGGCACGTCCGTTTGGCCCGCCGAGTAGAGCGTGGCCAGCCCGAACAGGGCCAGCGCCGCCACGGAGATGACGAGCGCCTTATCGAGTTGGCGGACGCGAGATAGCACTGTCTATCCGAATGGACGGACGAGTCGTATCCGGAATGACCGGACGAATGGTGTCGGGCACCAGGGGGATCCGGAAGGGCGCCGGCGCGGAGTCGTTCGGGACGGTGACCTGCAGTTGCGCCGCGGTGCGCTCATCGATCCCGAGATAATGCGCGATGGCGCGGGAGACGAGCGGCGCGACCGCGGTGCCGTGCCGCGCGAACTCGATGATGGCGCCGATCACGATCTCCGGCTTGTCGGCCGGCGCGAAGCCGATGAACCAGCCATGATCGAGCCCGTGCGGATTCTGCGCCGTCCCCGTCTTTCCCGCGATGGTGAGATTGGCGAGGCGCGAGCCGCGTGCGGTGCCTTGCTCCACGACCGCGATCATCGCCCGGCGCAAAGTGGCGAGCTGGTCGGCGGTGAGATCGAGCGAAGCACGCGTCGCCTCTGTCGAGGCGCGCACGACGAATGGTGTGCGCATGCGCCCATCGCTGGCCAGCTGTTGATACAGCCGCACCATCTGAATGAGGGTCTGCGCATTTTCCCCCTGCCCGATGGCGAGGTTCAGCGCCACCGCCGACGTCCAGCGCCGCGGGCCGTAGAGGCGGTCATAGTACTCCGGGCCGGTCGGGAATTCCGAGGGGATTTCGCCGGGGAGATCGATACCGGTGCGCCCGCGAAAGCCCCACTCGTTGGCGTCTTCCAACAGCGACGTGACGCCCAACTTGATGCCCAACTGATAGAAGTAGACGTCGCAGCTCTGCGCGATCGCTTCGGTAAGTGTCAGATCACCGTGGCCGTGGGCGTTCCAGCAGCGGAAGAACCGATTCCCGTACTGTAGCCCGCCACGGCACGGGATCGGCATATGACTGCGCGGACCAACAATGCCGCGCTTCAACGCCATGGCGGCGATGGCGAGCTTCCACGTGGACCCGGGCGGGTAGCGGGTCTTGATGGAGCGATCGAGTAAGGGCCTGGTCGGGCTTTCACTCAGCGTCCGCCAGTACGCCGGCGAAATGCCGCTCACGAACGCATTGGGGTTGAACGTCGGTGCGCTGTACAACGCGAGGACTTCCCCCGTATTGGGGTTCAGCGCCATGACGGCGCCGCGCTGTCCGGGCGGAAACATCCGCGCGATGTATTGCTGCAAATCGAGATCGATCGTCGTATGGAGATCGGTCCCGGGAACCGGATTGAGATTCGCGGCCGCCGCCGCTTCCCGGACCATCTGTCCCCGGGCGTTGACCTCCACGAACCGCAGCCCTTCGTCTCCGCGCAGCGCGGAATCGTACTGCAGCTCGAGGCCGTCTTTCCCGACCAGCCCGCCAAGCCGCACTTTTGCGAATTTCGAGGTGCGTTCGGCCTCCGTGACCTCGGCCACATACCCCACGAGCTGCGCGACCGCGCTGTCGGGATAGGAGCGCTTGGGCTCCGCCTGAATCAGCAGGCCTGGAATCGCAACGCGCCGCTCTTCGAGCGCCGAGACGACGTTGAACGGCGCATCGCCGAGCACGAGCGCGGGCTGGTAGGGCGCGCGGCGCGCTCGCTGCAGGACGCGCTCCATGACCGCGCTGTCGATGTTGGCGATCGACGCGATGCGCGCCAGCGTCGAGCGGAGGTTGGCCTCGGGGCCGGGCAAGAGCGACACGGTGTAGCCCGGTACATTTTCCGCCATCACATGGCCATTGCGGTCGTAGATGACGCCGCGCGGCGCCGGCAGCGGAATCGGCCGCAGGCGATTCGTCTCGGACTGCAGTTGATACTTCCCGTGCCCGAGGATTTGCGTGCGGAAGAACGACATCACGAGGATGCCGAGGACGATCCACACCGCCGTGCGCGCCACGCCGAGGCGCCGATCGAGCAGATACGGGTGAAACGCATTCACGCTGGGACTCCCGCGCGTCTCGGGTACAACCAGCCGCGGAAGAACCACAACACCACCACACCGACCAGCGCCGTCGTCAGCCCCTGCAGCGGCGACCACACGAGCAGCTCCCACGCCACCTGTGAGCCCTGCAGTCGCCCGGAAACCAGCAGGAGGATGAAGTTCCGCAGCCAGGTGCCCGCGAAGAACAGGCAGCCTTTCACGAACACATGCTCGGCAAAGAAAACCGCCTTTGCCCACGACGACGAGAATCCCACGATCGTATGGGCCAGCGCGCCGGCGCCGAAGCTCGCCGGCGTCAACGCGTCACGCAGCAGCCCCAGGATGAACCCCGCGGCCGCGCTCTTCCCCGGCTCGGCGCGAATCGTGTAGATGAGCAGGGCCAGCAGGAGGAAATCGGGCGCCACACGATCGCCACCGAGGCGGCTGCGCACCGTGAACTGAAGCAGCACCAGCAGGGTCATGATGAAGGGATAGCGATAGCGGTCGGTCCGTCTCATCGCGGCGGAGCCTCGGCCGGAACAGTGCTGTCTTGAGGAATCGTAAACGCATTGCGCAGGTCCGATCCAGCCGGCCGTGGCGAGGTCAGAATCATGACGTGCGACAGCTCGGCGGGATGAATGGCTGGCCGGACCAGATACGTCCGACCCCAGCCCTTTTCCTCGCCGGCCGGACCGATCACGACGCCGATCGGGATACCGCGCGGAAACACGCCGCCCAGGCCCGACGTGACGATGACGGTCCCCGCCGGCACTTGCTTGCGATACAGCACGCCCTGCAGCTCGAGCAGCCAGACGCTGGGACCTTCCGCCCCATGCGGCGCGGCAATGCCGACCACGCTGCCGTCTGTGGCGATGGCGCTGGCGCGAAATTCGGGATGCGCCCAACTCAATACCACGCTGGTGTGTTCATCGACGGAGGCGACCAGGCCGACCAGTCCCTCCGGACTCACTACGGCCGACAGTGGTCGGACGCCTTCTTTCTTCCCCGCCGAGACCACGAAACTCAGCGGGTTCGTCGGCTCGGGCTGGTGGAGGATCTCGGCCGTCACGTAGCCGCTGCCCAGCCGGGCGCTCAGCCCCAGGAGATTGCGCAGGCGCGCGTTCTCGCTGCGCAGCTCGGGCATGAAGGTGGCTGCCAGCGCCATCGAATCGCGCTGCGCCACGACGCCGTCGTAGCGGTACCGGGCGGCGGCGAGCAGCTCCGTCTGGCGCTGGAGAAACAGAAACGGCGCGAGCACGCTCTGTCGCAGTCCTTGCGCGAGCGGGTCGCGCCATTGATCGGGAAGGCTTAGCGCAGCCACCGACAGCGCCACGCAGGCGATGAAAAGCAGCGTGTCGGCGCGCGTGGCGTACCGATCCGTGCCGATCGCCATTCGACTAGGTCGTCAAGACGTTGCGGTATTTCTCCGGAGCGTCGAGAATGCGCCCCGCCCCGCGCACCACGCAGGTCATGGGGTCCTCGTCCAGGTGAATCGGCAGCCCGGTCTCCTGCTGCAACAGCAGGTCGAGCCCACGAATCAACGCCCCCCCGCCGGCCATCACGATGCCCCGGTCGACGATGTCGGACGCCAGCTCGGGCGGCGTAATCTCCAACGCGCGACGCACCGCGTCGACGATTTGCTGGATCGGCTCCTGCACGGCCTCGCGGATCTCGCTCGAGTGTACCCGCACGATCTTGGGAATGCCGGACACGAGGTCGCGGCCCTTCACTTCCATCTCGCGTTCCTCGCCGATCGGGGCCGCGGACCCGATCTGGATCTTGATCTGCTCCGCGGTGGGCTCGCCGATGAGCAGGTTGTAGTTCTTGCGCATGAACTGCACAATCGCCTGATCGAGCTCGTCCCCACCCGTCCGAATCGAGGTGTCGGAGACGATGCCGGACAGCGCGATGACGGCGATCTCGGTGGTGCCGCCCCCGATGTCGATCACCATGTTGCCCGTCGGCGTTTCAACCGGCAGCCCCACGCCGATTGCCGCCGCCATCGGCTCGGCAACCATGTAGACTTCCTTCGCCCCGGCTGACTGCGCCGAGTCGCGCACCGCGCGCTTCTCGACCTCGGTGATGCCGCTCGGCACGCAGACGATGACCTTGGGACGGACGCGGAAGAGATGGCGATCGATGATCGTCTTGAGGAAATAGCGCAGCATCTTTTCGGTCACATCGAAGTCGGCAATGACGCCGTCTTTGAGGGGCCGCACGGCGAGCACACCGTCCGGCGTGCGGCCGAGCATGCGCTTGGCCTCGAGTCCGACGCCTTTGATGTTGCCGGTAGCTTTTTCGATCGCGACGACGGAGGGTTCGTTCAACACGATCCCTTCGCCGCGAACGTAGACGAGTGTGTTAGCGGTGCCAAGGTCTACGGCGATTTCATTCGCCGGGCTCCAAGCACCCATTTTTAAATTCAGCCAGCGTGGTGGCACGTGATCGTCGGTAAAAGAGTGAGGCGGGCCGTTGCGAACGGCTCAAGGTAATGAAATGCGTAACCCCAAGCAAGCGTGAAGCTTGACGGCCGTTTTTCGCACGGCTAGGCTTCCGCCCATGCGTCGCGTGACGCCCGACACAATCGCCATCGTGGACCTCGCGGTGTGTGACCGCTGCGGCCTGTGTTTACCGCTGTGCCCGCCGGAAGCCATCCATCTCGAGTTGAACACTTTGACCGTGGACGACGCGGCCTGCACCGGCTGCGAGAAGTGCATCGCCCCCTGCCCCGTTGGGGCGCTGGCGATGGTCGCCTATGCCTGACGTCGACGTCCTGGTCGTCGGGGCGGGGCCAGCTGGCGCCGTCGCGGCATGGCAGGCGAAGCTGGCGGCGCCTGAGCTGGACGTCGTCCTGCTGGAACGCGACCGCGCGGTCGGGGCCCCGGTGCGATGCGCCGAGGGCGTGGGCGACGCCGGGTTGCGCGAGTTTGCGAATCCCGACGGTGCCGACTGGGTGTCGCGGCGGATCACCGACGTCATCTTCGAAGCGCCCGATGACACGCAAGTCATCCTCGCCAATTCCGGGCGAGGCTGGATTCTCGACCGCACGCGGTTCGATGCCTTTCTGGCGGCCGAGGCCGCGCGCGCGGGCGCCCAGGTGCTCGTCGGCGCGGAAGCGACCGCCATGTCTCGCAACGGCGACGAGCGCTGGTACGTGCGGGTGAAGGAACGCGGCCGCGACGACGTGTATCGTGCCCGAGTGGTGATCGGCACCGACGGCGTCGAGACGATGGTGGGCCGCTGGGCGGGGCTCGACACCCGCGTGCCGGCGCGGGACATGGAATCCTGCGCGCAGTACGTACTCCAGGGGATCGATTTCAATCCCGACGCGATCTACCTGCAGTTCAGCAACGCGATCGCGCCGGGTGGGTATGCGTGGGTTTTTCCGAAAGGGGTTGGCGTCGCGAACGTGGGACTGGGAGTCGTCGCCTTGAAATCGGATGGCCGCAACGCGCGCCAGTATCTCGACGACTGGGTGACGCGGCGTTTTCCCGGCGGCTCGCGCACCGGCTACACCGTCGGCGGTGTCATCGTCCATACCACGATCACAAAAACCTACGGCGACGGCGTGTTGGTCGCGGGCGATGCCGGCCACATGATCAACCCGCTGTCGGGCGGCGGCATCACCAACGCGATGAAAGCGGGCCGGCTCGCCGGCTGTCACGCCGCCGCGGCGATTCGCGCGCGCGACACCAGCGAACGGCGCTTGTCAGCGTATCACAATGCCTGGATGGAGCTGCTGGGGGAGGATCACCTCAAGTACTACCGGCTCAAGCAGGCGCTCGAGCACATGGACGACGCATTTCTGAACTCGCTCGCGCGGACGATGAACAGCATCGCACCGAGCAAACGGACCCTGGGACGCGTGCTGACGCACGCCTTGATCAGGCATCCACAGCTGATTCCGGTGGCGGCGCGGTTCTTCGTGTAAGCGACTGCATCAGCGTGGTGCCTACCGCGCAGCGATTCGCCACGTGCGCGACGAAACTCCCCAAGACACCAAGGGCATCGGTTCGAAGTCCAAACGGCACGTTCCACAAGTCCCACAAATAGACCGGCACGCGCGACAGATGGAGTGCTTTCCCACTCGCCTTCACGCCGCCAAATCCCAGCTCGTACCCGGCGTCCTGCGCGTGGCGGGCGACCCGCGCGTCGACAGCCCCAAACGGATAGGCGATAGCACGACCCGCATCCGGGCCCAGGCGGCCGATCAGAACGTCGCGGGAGCTCTTGAGCTCGCTCTCGATCGCCGCGTCATCCAGCCAAGTGAGCCGGCGATGCGTCCTGCCGTGGGATGCGAAATCAAAGCCTCGCGCGCGCCACTGTTCGATGTCGGTCCAGCTCAAATGCCGGAGCCGGTTCCAGGTGTAGCGCGTGTCCCACGTGTTCGTCTTGCCGACATAGTCCGTGATCACGAAGGTCGTAGCCGTGAAGCCAAGGTCGGCGAGGACGGGATAGGCGTGCTCGGCCAACGAGGCGTACGCGTCGTCGAAGGTCAATAAGAACGTGCGTCGTTCGTCGTGCGTCGTGCGTGACGTCGCGAATTCCTCGAGCGTTAGCGTCCGCCAACCCGCGCGGGCGAGCGCCGTCATTTGGCGCGCGAAGACCGAGCGGCCCACCCGAGTCACGCCGAGCTCGAGTGGGCCGCCGATGCGGTGATAGCAGAGGACGGGAACGCCGGACATCGTCGTATAGTCAGCGTGCTAGCCTTATGACGCTAGGTGCGTGGTCGGTTGACTTTCCACATAAGCCTCCCGAAAATCAGCTATGCTGCGGCACACGCTGGGTCTGGCCGTCTGCTTGTTGGTGCTTGGGAGTGCCTGTAGCGATACTGGCGGACCGGGGGTCCAACCGGACATCGTCGATGTGATCGCCGCAGGGGACCAACATACGTGCGCTCTGCAGCGAGGAGTCGCGACGTATTGTTGGGGCCGCAACGCCGGCGGTGAAGTCGGCGATTCGACGGTCCTGCCCCGCCTGCGACCCGTCCGCGTGCACACTGCCGTATCGTTCGACACGATCCTCGCCGGATATGGCTCAGCGTGCGGGCTCACCGCCGTCGGCGACGCCTATTGTTGGGGTTCGAACGGCGGAGGCAAGCTGGGCGACTCGAGTTTCAATGATCACTCGACGCCGGTGGCCGTACGCGGCGGCCTCACGTTTTCACAATTCAATCTCGCCTTCGACTACTCGTGCGCGGTCACCAGATCGCACGTGGCGTACTGCTGGGGTGACAACAACTTCGGCCAGCTCGGCGATTCGACCCGAAACGGCTCGTTGTCGCCGAGGCGGGTGGTGGGCGGATTGATGTTTGACAACGTGCGCGCGAGCAATTTCCACGCCTGTGGGATCGCGACGGGCGGCGCAGCGTACTGCTGGGGCAGCAACAACAACGGCGCGTTGGGCGACGGTACCCTCGTAGACAAGCTCGCCCCCAATCCGGTGGCCGGCGGTCACACATTCCTGGCGGTTGCGGCCGGAGCGTTTCACACCTGCGGCATCGCGATCGATGGTACGACCTATTGCTGGGGCGACAACCGGTACGGCGAACTCGGCGACGGCACCACGACCCAACGCTTGACCCCAATTGGCGTCGGGGGCGTGCCGCCATTCGTCGGCATCTATGCCGCCGGTCCATCCACCTGCGGGCTGACGGCGCTCGGATTCGCGTGGTGCTGGGGCGACTACTTTAGCGCAACGCCAAAAGCCATTCCCCAGCCAGCCCCGTTCACATCCATCTCGGCCGGGTTCCAACACTTCTGCGGAGTCACGACGAACCACGCCGCCTACTGTTGGGGCGTGAACAGCTACGGCGAGCTCGGCGATGGTACGACCACGTTCAGTGTGGTCCCGGTCCGCGTCGTCTTCTAGCTTCTAGTGTGGCCACATCCACGTGAAGACCGCGCATGTCACGAGCGCAAAAATGACGCCATCGAATGTGGCCTTGAGCGTCATGGCCCACGCCCGGCGATACCAGATGGACATCTGCCACAGCGCGAGCGTGTAGCCGACGAACGCGGTCGTACCGGCATAGCGGCAAATCGCGCTGAACGCCGGGCCGCCCGGGGGTACTGCTGAGCCTGCGATAAAGGCGGCGAACACACTGACCACGAGACAATACACGAGCCACTGCGAGAGATTGGAGACCATCGAGCCGCTCCAGGGCGGCATGACCGTCAGCAGGACCGCCGGTCCGCGCTTCATCTTCTCCTTGAACTCGGGCGAGCGCATCTCGGCCGGGTTGGCCGGCCGCGGCATCAGGTAATCACCCGGCGGCATGCCGATGGGCCGCAGGGCATCCAACACGCGGTCTTCGTTGGGATAGCGCGGATAATCGCTCTTGTGCCACAGCGGGGTCATGTGGATGATCGAGCTGACGACGAACACCGCCACTGCCGAGATCAGGATCGGCAACCACAGGGCGGACAACGCGGTCATTGCGCCTCCCGACTCCAGGGGGCGTCAATCGTAGCTCGCATCCGCGTGTCGAGCAACGGCTCAGCGGGCTCCCGCGGCGCGCAACAGACGCTCCGGTTCGGGCGTCGCCCGCGCTCGCCAGTACGAATCCACCCGCGCTTTGTGAGCGAGCACCAGCGGCGTCCGTCCCTTTTCGTCCGTGGCATTCACATCGGCGCCGCGCTCGATCAAGAGCAGGACGAGATCGGGACGGCTCTGCCAGGCGGCCACGTGCAGCGCGGTGCTGTCGTTCGCGATATCGAAGTACCCATCGCCCGTGTAGCGCGCGTCGACCGGTACGCCGAGGTCGAGCAGCTGGCGGACCCCGGCGGTATTCCAGGTCCCCGCGAACTCGGCCAGCAGCGTGGGCCCCTGCGCGAGGAGCTCACGCACGAGGTGCGGCTCCCGGTCTCGGATCTCGCGCACGGTGCGCCCGTCGTCCACGGCACAGGCGGCGATCAGGCGATCCACACCCTGGAGTTCGATCGGGAAGCCGCGCCGCTCGAACAGCTGCAGCAGATCGCCCCGTCCCTTGCGCGCCGCCCGCTCGATCGCCGTGACTCCCCCGATGCGCGTTCGCGGGTTGGCGCCGTGATCCAGGAGCAATGTGAGGATGGCCAACGAATTGTTCCGCGCGACGGCGTGATGCAAAGGCATCCAGCCGCGCTCGCGATAGTAATTCGGATCGGCACCCCGCTCCAGCAGGTACTTCACGCCTTCGAGGTCGTGCCAGTCGTGCTTGCGAACCAACATCAAGGCGAGGTTCTCGGGTGTCAGCTTCCCGGTCTCGACGAGCAGCTTCATCGCCGCGTTGTCGTACGTTTCCGGCGAGTGATAGACCGACTCGTTGTCGTTGGGATCCGCGCCCCGAGCGAGCAATAGCCTGGTCAGCTCGACGTTGTGGGCCACACCTGCCGCACCGTACAGCGGTGTCTCGTGCGATGCATGTTGACCGGTCTCCCAGAACCCGGCATTGGGGTCCGCTCCCGCGTCGAGCAACGCCTTGGCGGCCCGGAGCAGTCCCGGTGTGCGAGTCGGATCCAGACGCAGGTAGTTCGACATGCTCAGATACGTCAATGCGTCGCCGCCGTAGGGCGGGCTCTTGGCGGTCGCACGGCTCGGATCCTCGGCGAGAAGCCGCGTGACCGCCTGGTCGTCGCCAAGAATGGCGGCCGTGTGAATGTCGCTCGCGCGCAGCTCGGGGTGCTTCGCCAGCAACGCTTCGGCTTCGTCGAGCGTCCCATGCCAGGTGGCCGCTTTGATGAAGGCGGCACGCACGTCGGTCACCGGAATACCTCGTCGCCGTCGCGCGCGTGCGACTCCATCTGCCGTTTCACCATCTCGTAGTAGGTGCCGCGCGCGCGCATGAGGTCTTCGTGGGCGCCGCGCTCGATCACGCGACCCTCTTCCATCAGGAGGATCAGATCGGCGCGACGGATCGTGGACAGCCGATGTGCGATGACGAAGGTCGTCCGGTCGGCCAGCAGGTCGGCCATCGCGGCCTGAATCAGCTGCTCGCTTTCCGTGTCGAGATTGCTGGTCGCCTCGTCGAGGATCAGGATCTGGGGTGACGCGAGAATCGCCCGCGCGATCGCCAGGCGCTGCTGTTGGCCGCCCGAGAGCTTGACGCCGCGCTCGCCGATGGTCGTCTCAAAACCCTGCTGCAGCCGGACGATGAATTCGTGCGCATTCGCGCGCCGGGCGGCGTCCTCGATCTCCCGGTCGGTCGCATCATGGCGGCCGTACGCGATGTTGTCTCGTACGGAGCCGTCGAAGAGAAACACGTCCTGCTGCACGATGGCCAGCAGGTCGCGATAGCTCCGCAGCCGGAAATCACGAATATCCACGCCGTTCAGCAGGATGCGGCCGTGGGTGGGATCGTGGAAGCGCGCGACCAGGTCGGTCACGGTTGTCTTCCCCGCCCCGCTCCGGCCGACCAACGCCACCACCGAGCCCCCGGGCACGATCACATCGAACGCGCGCACCACCGGTTGCCCGGGCCGGTATTCGAACGCGACGTCCTCGAACTTGAGCTCGCGCACTTCAGCCGGCGCATCCCGCGCGTCCGCGCGATCCGGCTTGTCCTGCTCCATGCCCAGCACCTCGAACACCCGCTCCATCGCGGCGAGGGAGCGCTGCATCTCGGAGAACGAGTTGACGATGTTCCACACCGGATTGAGCAGCAGGAACATGTACCACTGAAACGCCATGATATCGCCGACCGACGCGCGGCCAACGATGTTCAGGTAGCCGCCGAACCAGACGATCACGACGCTGATCCCCGCCTCGAGCAGCCCCCATGACGTCCAGAGCAGCAGCTCGCGCCGGTGCGCGAAGAGCTCTTTTCGGAGCACGGCATGCCGGCCGAGCATGAAACTGATCAACTCCTGGATCTCCTGCCGGAACGCCCGGACGACGCGGATTCCCGAAAACGTCTCGCCCACGCGACCATCGACGATCTCCACGTCCTTGCGGACGGACCGGTAGATCGGCCGGATGCGGCGCGTGAAGATGAGGCTCAGGACCATCACTCCCGGGATGATCGCCAGCGCCGTTACCGCCAGCTGCCAGTTGAGCGCCAGCAGGATTCCGATGGCAATGATGAGACGAATCACCGAAATGGCCGGCGACACGATCGCCAGCTGCAGCAGCCCGGTCGTCGTTTCCACATCGCCGGTGAGGCGCGACAGGATGCCGCCCGTCTTCATGTCCCAGAGCCGCGGCAGCGGCAAGTGCAGCAGCCGTTCGTAGAGCGAGCGCCGCAGCGACAGCATCACGCGCACGTTGAGAATGCGCTGGCGGTAGTCCTTGTAGCCGCCGCCCACATGCGAGAGGATGATCACGCCGAGGAATACGATCCCGGTCATGTTGAGCCGGGTGAGCCGAGCGCCGACATCCAGGTTGCGATTGAGAATGACGTGATCGACGATGAACCGCATGAACAGCGGCTCGATCATCTGCAGACCGGCGACGGCGAGGGCCACCAGGAAGACGGCACCGACTGCGAGGCGGTGCGGCCGCAACCAGTGCAGATACTCGCGGAGGAAGGCCCGACGTGCCTGTTTTGGGGCCTGCGAAGGCGGCGCGCGCCCGTCTTCGTCGGCGGCGTCCAGCCGCCCGTGCTTATAGTCCTCGACGAACTCCTGGTAGCGCTTGCGGGAAGAACGAGCGGGGCTCACGAGACAACGTGAACCCCGCTCTGGACCGTAGTCAACTGCCCGTTACTTGGCGAGATCGCTCACCACGCCGATCAGCAGGTGCACCTTCGCCTGATCGCTCGACCCCTGGGCGGCGGCGTTCAGCTGCGTCGTCAACTGACTCAACGCGGCCCGGCGCTTCTGGCCCGACGCTTTCTCCGCACGCTTCAGCGCATCCCGGGTAGCCTTGAGCCTGGCCGCCGCCAGCCCATTGGACCGCTCCAGCTGATCAACGTACGCCTGGGCCACGACGAAACTCGCGGGCCAGACCAGCTTTTGCTGATCCTGCGCATTCAGGTAATCGAAATGGATGAGCTTCGCGGCGTCGATCTCGTTTTGCGACAGCAGCGCGCTCGGCTTCAGCTCGAGAATGTCGAGGCCGCGCGCGATCTCAGAGCTGATGATGTAGCCATTGTACCAGTACGCGGACCACGAGCCCGCGCCGACCAGCTTCGTCGAGTCCATCGGCCCGCGGTCGAAGAACGCGATCTCTTTGGGATGCGACGGATCGGTCCAATCGAACACCGAGATGCCGCCCTGATACCACCCCTGGGCCATGATATCGCGACCTGGTACCGGAATCAGGGTGCCGTTGTGAGCCACGCAGTTCTCGTTCGAGGTCTGGGCGACCGGAAGCTTGTAGTAGTTCTTGAACGCCATCGCGCTTCCCGAAAGCGTGAAGATCGCGTCCGCGCCCCACTCTGGCTTGTCGGTCACGCGGCAGCGAGGCTGGAGGCCGCCGCCCCATTCGTCCGTGAACAGGATCTTGCTGCCGTCGTTGTTGAACGTGGCGGAGTGCCAGAACGAGAAGTTCGAATCAGATACCGCGCCGATGCGCTTGGGATTGCCGGCGTCGCGGATATCGAGCAGCAGGCCGTAGCCGCCGCAGGCCCCGCCGGCCAGCCCGATCGCGGGGTAGACGGTGATATCGTGGCACTGGGTTGGCCCGGCATTGGGATTGAAGCCCTGACGCCGACGATTCGCCTCGATGCGTTTCGTCACGAGGTCCTGGGCGTTCGACCGCAGCGTGGCGGTGTCGGCGGCTGTCGGTACCCCGGTACCCCCGCGGGCCTTGACGATGCTGTCGAGCGCTGACTTGACGAACGGAGGGCCGAGGATGATGTCACGACCTTCGAACGTCACCACGTAACCGCCGCCGGCGCGGGTGGAATCGATCTCGCGCTTTAGCGCGGCGATGTCCTCGGGTGCCTCACCATGACGCGGCGGCGCGACCAGATCCTGAAAGATGCGGGGCGAGCTGACGATATGAGCCTGCTCGGGATGCGCGAGCGGAACCTGAATCACTTCGATACGGAACAGCGCCGTGCTCGGCGTGCTGTCCACTGATCCGACCGCGCAACCGGCCAATTCATTCGAAGAGCGGACCGGTGCCGAGCCGGAAACGTAGATATAGACATTGTCCGTGTCGTTCGGCTGGGTCACGACGGTATGGGTATGCGAGCCCCGGCACGTCTGCACATCGGTGAGGTGGCGGGGGTTGGCGATGTCCGTCGCGTCGAAGATGCGGATGCCGCGCAGCCGCTCATGACTGACGGTATCGGTCACGCCCTGCTTGCCGCAGTCGGTGCGCCCGTTCAGTGCCTCACCGGACACGAACAGCAGGTTGCGGAAGACGGAGACGTCGCTCTGCGAGCCGGGGCAGACGAAGGCCCGCTTCAGGGTCGGATGCTTGGGGTCCGAGATATCCCACACCTGGATCCCGGAGAAATTCCCCTGAATGACGTAGTTGCCCCGGATTGAGAGATCGGAGTTGATGAAGTTGAAGTCGCCCGGGTTCGTCTTGTTGAGGAACGAGTCCGAGGGCGGCGTCGTCGACACCAGGTTCAGATTCCAGGCGGCCTGGGCGGCGTCGAACCAGCCGGCCCGAAGCCCGATGCGTGGGTCCGGTTTCCCGGGCGACGCTGTCGCAGGTGTCGTTGTCGACGACGCCTTATAGCCTGCCTGCGCCTGTAAGGTCGCAGAACCAGCGGACACCAGCGCGACGGCGGAAATGACGCACGAAAACCGTGATTTCACTGAGAGCTCCGTTTCAGGTCGTCCAGCATGAGGGTCATACGGTTGATTTCGGTGGTCTGGTCGGCGTTGACATCAGAAGCGAACCGGAAAATCGGGCCGTCCTGCGCCGCCCCGGGCACCGCGAGCAGTTGCTGCACCATCGTGATGGCCCCCTGATGGTGCTGGATCATGAACGTGAGGAACAGCCGGTCGAACTCCGGACCGCGCCCGGCATCGAGCTGCGCCATCTGCTCCGGCGTCAACATGCCCGGCATCAGCATCGGTTGGTCCATCCCCTGCATGATATGGCCGCGCGGGTCGGCTGGTGGGACGTACTCACCGTGCTCCCGCAACCAGCGTTGGGCAAACGCGATCTCGTCGGTCTGCGCAACGACGATCCGCTCGCACAACACCCGCACGGCCGGACTCGCGCCGTGCGACGGCGCCCACTTTGCCATTTGAATCGCCTGGGCGTGGTGGCCGATCATCCCGGCCACGAAATGCACGTCTGCCGGGGTGTAGTTCTTCGGAGTCTGCGCGGTGAGCACCCCGCCTGCTGGAGCAGCAAGCGCCAGGACAAGGGCGGTTCGTATCGTCATATCCGCGTAAAGCTACCCCGAATACCGGGACTGACGAGCACCCGGCCTCGGGTTGAGAAATGAAACGTGAGCCCCGCTACTTTACAGCATGACCGTTTCACCTCCCATCGAACCCATGCTCGCCAAGATCGCCGACGAGGTGCCGCACGATGGCGATTTTCTGTTCGAGCCCAAGTGGGATGGATTTCGCGCGATCGTGTTCCGAAGCAAGGACGACGTGTTCATCCAGAGTCGCGACCTGCGACCGCTCGATCGCTACTTCCCGGAGCTCCACGAGGTCTTGCTGGAGCGGCTGCCGGGCGGCGTCGTCGTGGACGGCGAGATCGTCATGCCCACCAAGCACGGGCTCGACTTCGGTGGGCTCCAGATGCGGCTGCATCCCGCGGCGTCACGCGTCGCGAAACTCGCCAAGGCCACGCCGGCCGCGTTCGTGGCCTTCGATCTTCTCGCGGTCGATGGCAAGAGCCTGATTGACGAGCCGCAGCGAGACCGCCGAGCACAGCTCGAAAAGCTCTTCAAGAAGATCCGGCGCCCGCTGTACCTCACGCCCATGACGCGTGACCGCGATCTCGCCGTCGATTGGCTGAAGCGCTTCGAGGGCGCCGGGCTCGACGGCGTGATTGCCAAACCCGCGACGGCCGCGTACCAGCCCGGGAAGCGCGCGATGTTCAAGATCAAGCATGTGCGCACCGCTGATTGTGTCGTGGCCGGGTTTCGCTGGCACAAGAGCGGCAAAGACACCCTGGGATCGCTGCTCCTCGGTCTCTACGACGACGAAGGTACACTGCAGCACGTCGGTGTGACGTCCGCGTTTCCCATGGCGATGCGCAAGCAGCTCGTGAAAGAGCTGGCGCCGCTGCGCAAGGACGCACTTCAGCGTCATCCCTGGCGCGCGTGGGCCGGCGTCGAGGCCGAGTCGAGTCGGATGCCCGGCGGGCAGAGCCGCTGGAGCGCCGGCAAGGATCTCTCGTGGGAGCCGCTGCGCGTCGAGCGGGTGTGCGAAGTAAAGTACGACCACATGGAGGGCGACCGTTTCCGCCATCCGCCGGTGTTTTTGCGCTGGCGCCCCGACAAGAAACCTAAGGACTGTCGTTACGACCAGCTCGAAGTCACTCCGGCTTACGAGCTGGCGAAGGTGTTCGGGGCCTGATTTTCTCGGGCACATGCTGCAGGTTGATGCGAATACGATACCAGGCCGAGGAGCGGCCGCGCATCTGATCCACGAGCACATCGGCCGGCTCGAGGTGTTTCGCGATACGCGCGTGCCGCTTCTTCCATCTCGCCAGGCCGGCCAGCGCTTCCTTCTTATCCTTGCCTGTGCTGACTTCGATCAGAGGATACTTCTCCGCCCGCGCTCGCGACTTGGACGGCTGCACGCGCGGCGGCTCACCAGGCTGCTTGCGGTAGTGGGGTGGCCACGGCGCATCCCCCTGCCCTTCCTTCTCCTGGCGCGCGGATAGGTCCAGCAGACCCTCGAGCGATCCGGCACTTTCATCCATGCCGGCGTGCCGGTCGCCGATCTTGGCGAACCGCTGCGGCATCGTGCCGAGTGTGAAGTCCTCCGGGTCGGCGTCGTCCACCTCATCCCAGGAGAGCGGCGCGGACACCCGGGCGTCGGGCACGGGCCGCACGGAGTAGGCCGATGCCACGGTCCGGTCCTTCGCGTTCTGGTTGTAATCCACAAAGACGCCCTGGCGCTCCTCCTTCCACCACTTGCTGGTCGCGAGCCCGTTGCCGCGACGTTCGACCTCGCGCGCCAGGGCCAGCGCCGACCGCCGGACCTCGTCGAAGCCCCAGCGGCGCTCGATGCGGACGAAGAGATGCATGCCGCGCGAGCCCGAGGTTTTGGGCCAACCAACCAGCCCAAAATCGGCGAGGACCACGCGCGCGAGCTGCGCGACCTGGCGCACCTGCGGCCACTTGATGCCGGGGACCGGATCGAGGTCCACCCGCAGCTCGTCAGGATGATCGAGGTCCTCGGCCCGCACTGGATGGGGATGGAGCTCGAGACAGGCCAGGTTCGCGAGCCACACCAACGAGGCCGGCGTGCGAGGCACGACCTCGTCGGCCGTGCGGCCCGACGGAAAGCGCAGTGTGACGACCTCGATCCAGGGCGGCCGAGATTCGGGTGCTCGCTTCTGGTAGAAGGAGGGGACGGTGATCCCGTTCGGAAAGCGGACGAGCATGTTCGGCCGGCCGCCGGCCCCGCGCAGCGCCCCGTCGGACACGGCCAGGTAATAGTTCGCGAGATCGAGCTTGGTGTACTTCGGCTTGGGAAATAGGACCTTGTCGGGATTCGAGATCGTGACTTCGTACCCGTCTATGGTACGCGTCGTCGATTCGCCTGCGGAAGGCACCTAGCGTTTCGCGGGATGAAGGCAGCGGCGGACCCAATGGATCGTCTTCGGCCGCCGAACGAGCACGGCCGTGTCGGCCGGGTACTTCGTCACTTCATCCGGATCGAACACGACAATCCCCGCCACGACGACGTAGATAATCGCTGGCTTCATGGCGCCAATATTGAAAGTGATTTCTGATTGTCAATCAGTCGTCGAAGAACTCCACAGTACCTGCTTCGACACAGTACTCGGCTCCGACGATCAATAAGCCGTCCCGCTCGATTCGCCGCTCGAGCAGCGCCGAACCATGTCGCAGGTGTGCAACAGACGCCCGGATATTGGCGCGTGTAGCCTCGGCGGCCAGCGCCGCGGGATCCTTGGCCACCGCCGTGCCGAACAGCGGCTCGATCGCGGGCCGGATGCGATCGACAATGGCGCGGAGATTGGGCGACTCGTGGCCCTGCGGTTGACGAAGCTCCTCCAACGTCGCCGCCACTGCACCGCACTGCGTGTGCCCCAGCACGACGGCGAGGCGCGTCTCGAACCGCTCGGCGGCAAACTCGACGCTGCCGACCTGCGACGGCGCGACGATGTTGCCCGCCACGCGAATCACGAAGAGATCGCCAAACCCTTGCCCAAACACCAGTTCTGCCGGAACGCGCGAATCGGAGCACCCCAGCACGATGGCGAACGGCTGCTGCCCAGCGCTGGGACGACCGACGGGGCCGCTGGCGCTTTCGACAAAACGCCGGTTGCCTTCGTGCAGGCGCTCCAGCGCTTCGCGCGCGGGGATCATCAGTTCGGGGGCGCTTTCCCTTGCGACTGCTGCAGGCTGTCTCCAACCATACGCGCGATCTGCTCCCCCCAGCTCTCGCCGGCCGCCATGCTTTCCTTGAAGATCGCGGGCTGCACCGCCGTCAGGCGCTGACCGATCGGCGAGTTGTAGAACCGCAGCAGCTCTTCGAGCTCAGGCTGCGTCAGATGCGCGGCGTAAATCGGCACCAGCATGTCGACGAGTCGCGTGGTGTCGCGGCGCGCATGCACCAGAAATGCATCCCAGAAGGCCGCGGGGATTTGCGGATTGTTTTGGCGTTGGGAAACGATCATCGACTCGAGGTTGCCGATCATCAGCTTGGTCGCGCCGGTGGCGACGAGCAGTTTGCGCGCCGAAGCCGCGGCGGCCGGGTCGACGGGACGGTTCGGCTGGTCCTGCGCCGCGGCGGCGGAGATAGTGAGCACAAGACCGCAGAGCGCGGCCACACTTGCACGCATCATGGTGACTCCTGATGAAACGAGATGTGAGTGGAGCAACGGACGGCCGTCAGGCGACGGACTGCGCCCGGCGCCGCGTCACGACGATTCTGACGATCAGCACGCCGACGGCGATACCGATGATCCACCCGGCAATCGTTCCCAGTCGGCCGGCCCGCTCAGTCGACGAGAGCCAGTTGGTCTCGCCTTTGAGCGACCCGAGCACTTGGTTGAGCGTTGCCAGGACTTCGCCGGCGCGAGCGCCGGGACCGGCGGCCACCACTTGGATCGCTTCCCGGCGCAGCGGCACCTGCGCCGTATAGACCGTGATCGCGCCGCCGCCCTGTGCGGTGTCGGTGCGGATGGCGTCGATGTCGAGGCCGTTCCACTTCACGGTCATGAGCTGTGAGCGGGGAGGCAAATCGGCGGGCTTCAGATGCTCTCGACCGAGCACCGCACGCATGCGCTGCACGCACAACAGAATGCGGTTATCGCCCGCCCAGCACCCGACGACGTCCGGCGAGGTGAAGCCCACCGCCGGAACCGCGACGAAATCGTCCGGCAAGCTCATCACGTAGCCGAGCTCCGCATTCGCAGTGGCTTGCAAGAAGAGAAGAACGGTGGGAAGAAACACGAAACGTGCCTAGACGAGAGATTTGGCGTCGGCCAGCGACAGCCCGAACGCTTCCGCCACGCCTGGATACACGACCTTCCCCTCGACCACGTTCAGCCCCAGAAACAGACTCGGATCCTGCTTGCACGCCTGTTTCCAGCCCATGCGCGCCAGCCTCTTGGCGTACGGCAACGTCGCGTTCGTCAGAGCGAGCGTCGACGTCCGCGGCACGCCACCGGGCATGTTAGCCACGGCATAATGAATGACGCCGTCGACCACATAAGTCGGCTGGTCGTGCGTCGTCGGCTTCGTCGTTTCGATGCAGCCGCCCTGGTCCACGGCGACGTCTACGATCACCGAACCTTGCTTCATCAATTTGAGGTCGGCGCGCTTGACCAGCCTGGGCGCTTTGGCACCCGTGAGGAGCACGGCGCCGATCACGACGTCAGCCTTGGCGAGCTGCTCGAGGACATTGTGGCGGTTCGAGAACAGCAGGTCGACATTGGGGGCAAGGACATCGGAGAGGTAGCGCAGGCGGTCGAGCGAGATATCGAGCAGCGTGACGTGAGCACCCAGTCCCGCGGCCATCTTGGCCGCGTTCGTGCCCACCACGCCCCCGCCGAGGATCAGCACCTCCGCCGGCAGCACACCCGGGACTCCGCCCAGCAGAATACCGTAACCGCCGAAAACCTTCTCGAGGTATTTCGCGCCTTCCTGCACGGCCATGCGGCCTGCAACCTCGCTCATAGGCGTGAGCAGTGGCAGCTCCTTGCTGGGCAGCTCCACCGTTTCATACGCGATCGCGACACAGCCGGACTTGATCACGGCTTTGGTGAGCGGTTCCGACGCGGCGAAATGGAAATAGGTGAAGACGACCTGCCCTTTGCGCAGCCTCGCCCATTCCGGCTCGATCGGCTCTTTCACCTTTAGGATCATTTCGGCCTTCGCCCACACGGCGTCGGCCAACGCCACGATTTCCGCGCCGGCGGCCCGGTACGCGTCGTCGCTGAAACCGGAGCCGAGGCCCGCGCCCTGCTCCACCAAGACCGCATGACCGTCGCTCGCGAGCGACTCCGCTCCCGCCGGCACGAGGGCGACGCGATGCTCCGCGGTCTTGATTTCCCTGGGCACGCCGACGATCACCGTTTGCCTCCATTCGGCCCCAATGCCACCACCGTTTGCCGCTCGGGAGCAAAGAACTCCTCGGCCAGCGCCGACACCTCGTCTGCCGTGAGCGCTTCGACCGTGCGCAGGACTTCGTCCAGGCTGCGATACTGCTCGCCGTAGACGGCGGTGCTCGCCAAACGATACATCCGGGACGTGGGGCTCTCCAGCGACAGCATCAGCTGTCCCAACGTCTGCTGTTTCGCGTCCTCTAGGGCCTCACCCCGCAGGCCCTCTTTCGCCATGCGGGCGAACTCGTTCCGGATTGCCTCCACCGCTTTCTCCGAGCGGCCCGGCTGGGTGCCGACATAGACGCCCGCCATGCCGATCGCCCGGTAAAACGAGGCGAAACTGTAAATCGCATACGCCAGCCCGAGCTCTTCGCGGATCCGCTGGAAGAGCCGGCTCGACATCCCGCCGCCGAAGATGTTCGAGATGACGAGCATCCCGTACTTGCGGCGATCGGCGTAGGGAATCGAGTCGGTGGCAAACACGATGTGCGTCTGTGCCGTGTCCTTCTCGAACGAGCGCGTCACGCCGCGAACGGCCGACGGCACCGGGGGCACGGGCGGCGGCGTCTGAGCCGCCACGCCATCGAACCACCCCTGCGCTTCCACTTCCTTCAGCAGCGCCTCATGCGTGATGTTGCCCGCGGCGGCAATGACGCAGTTGCCCGGAAAATAGGCGCGGGAATGCAGCTGTTTGAGATCGTCGGCCGAAAGCGCACTGACCGTCTCCTTGGTCCCCAGAATCTGGAAGCCATAGGGATGGTCGGGCCACATCGTTTCGTAGGTGCGATCGAAGACTTCGTCATCGGGCGTGTCTTCGACGGTGCTGATCTCTTCGAGCACCACCTGGCGCTCCAGCGCAAGATCGCTGTCCCGCAGCGCCGGCCGGCGCACGATGTCGGTGATCACGTCGAGCGCGCGCGGCAGATCGGCATCGAGGACGCGCGCGTGATAGGCGGTGGAGTCGCGGGACGTGTAGGCGTCGAGCGAGCCGCCGCGCGATTCCAGCGACAGCGCGATCTGCTGCGCCGTGCGCCGCTCGGTGCCCTTGAATACCATGTGCTCGAGCAGGTGCGACACGCCCATTTTCTGGCGTAGCTCGTGGGCGCTCGCGGTCCGAACCCAGACCCCGAGCGCCACGGACCGCACGTTCGGCTCGCGCTCGCTGAGCACGGTCACCCCGTTCGGGGCGGCCGTGCGGTGGATTTCCCGGTCCAGGCGGACCGTATCTAGCGTGGTGACCACGCTAGGTTTTCTCGATCAGCGCTTTCCGTGACAGCCGCATGCGGCCGCGCTCGTCCACCTCGAGCAGCTTCACCTTCAAATGATCGCCCTTCTTCACCACGTCTTCCGTCTTTTCGGTGCGACCGTGCTGCAGCTCGGAGATGTGGAGCAATCCTTCGACGCCCGGGATGATCTCGACGAATGCTCCGAACGCGGTCGTGCTCTTCACGACGCCCTCGTAGACCTTCCCCACCTCGGGCTCCTGCACGATGCCCGACACCATGTCGCGCGCCCGCTCGGCGGCCTCGCCCACGCCCGAAATGGTGACCAGTCCGGTGTCGTCCACGTTGATCTCCGCGCCCGTCTGCTCCTGGATCCCGCGGATCGTCTTGCCCTTCGGGCCAATGACGTCGCCGATCTTATCCGGCCGAATCTGAATGGTGAGGATGCGCGGGGCGTACTTGGAGAGCTGCGAGCGCGGTTGCGGCATCGCCTGTTGCATGATGTCGAGAATATGCAGCCGCGCCTTCTTGGCCTTCTCGAGCGCTTCGCTGATGACCTTCCAGTCAAGCCTCTCGACCTTGATGTCCATCTGGATCGAGGTGACGCCCTCGCGTGTCCCCGCGACCTTGAAATCCATGTCGCCCAGATGATCCTCGGTGCCCAGAATGTCGGTCAGGATCGCCGTGCGCCCACCATCCGTGATCAGTCCCATCGCTATCCCGGCGCAGGCGGACTTCACGGGCACGCCGGCGTCGAACAGCGCCAGAGAACCGCCGCACACCGTGGCCATCGAGGACGAGCCGTTCGACTCCAGGATGTCGGAGACGATCCGGATCGTGTAGGGGAACTGCTCGTACGGCGGCAGCACCGCTTGCAGTGCCCGCTCCGCGAGCGCGCCGTGCCCCACTTCGCGCCGCGACGTGCCGCGGATCGGCTTCACCTCACCGGTCGAGAACGGCGGGAAGTTGTAGTGCA
>QHVB01000052.1 GCA_003222195.1 Gemmatimonadota bacterium
TCGTCTTCTACGTGACCAACGTCGGCGTCCGGTCGTGGGGGCGCCGGCGGCTGTCCCGGCTCTACGCCGCCGGCGTGAACTTGATGTTCGGCACCCGCTTCTCGTACACCAACGGCACGAACGTCTTCAAGACCGACCTGATCCGGAGGATCCCGATCCGCACCAACGGGTTCTCGTATCAGACCGAGGCGGTCGTGAAGGCCGTCTGGTCGGGGTTGGACTTCGTCCAAGTCGGCATCGAGATCAAGCCGCGGGAGTCCGGGGAGTCGAAGGCGCTGACCCTGAAGAACCTCAGGATCGTGCTGGACGCGGTCCTGCGGCTGTGGTGGGAAGTGAAGGTGACGGACCGCGGTCGCTACCGGCGTCTGGGACGCATGCTGGGGACGTTCTGATGCGCCCGATCGCCGGCGCGGCGCTCGCCCTCGCCTTACTGATCGTCACCCAGCTCGTGGTCTGGCGCTGGCGGCGGCCCGGACACTACACGGCCCTCTCGGTGCTGTCGCTGGTCGTGTTGATGCTTTCGGTGGCGACGTTTCACGCCCTCCAGATCCTCGCCGACGGCGCCCTCCGCTTCCTCCCGCAGAGCGCGTGGGACTACTGGAACTTCTTGATGCTGTACGTCGCCCTGACGCTCGCCTACATGATCACGTACTCGGCCGTCCAGGCCGACAGCCCCTCCATGTCCATCTTGCTGATGATCGATCAGGCCGGAGGCCGGGGCGCCGCCGTGCCCGAGCTCACGGGTGCGCTGAACGACCAGGTGCTGGTGGTGCCACGGCTCACCGACCTGGTGATCGGACGGCTGGTGGTCTTCGCCGGCGACCGCTACACCGTGACGCCGAACGGATCGTTTCTCGCCAGGATCTACATCGCCTATCGCGCGCTCCTGAAGATGGAGAAAGGCGGCTGAAGCCGGTGACCCTCGCGACGCTCGTGCTGATGGTGGCGCCGCTCGTCGCGCTCGGCGCCTGCATCGTCGTGCACGTGGTCCTCTCGCGCGCCCTTCCCGGGCTGCCGCGGCCGCGGGGGATCATGCTGAGCGTGGGCGCCGCCGCCGTCGGGGTGGCCGGCCTGGCCCTGTTCGGTCCGGCCGAACGTCTGCCGGCCGGGCTCAGCCCGCTGGAGCTCGCGGCGGTGTGGCTCCTGACCTATATCTTGTTGGCGTACTGCTACGTCATCGGCTTCTTCAATCTCGGAGAATCGGCGCGACGCATCCGGTTGCTCATCGACTTGCACCAGGCCGGTCGACGCGGTCTCACGCTCGAAGAGATTCTCAGCGCCTACAACGCCCGGATGATCGTGGACGTACGCCTGCAACGCATGGTCGCGGGAGGTCAGGTCAGCGAGCGGGACGGCGTGTACTTCACGGCGAGCCGGGTCATGCTCACGGCGGCGCGCCTGCTGGTGTGGCTGAAGATCGCCTATCTCGGCTCCCGGCACGAGCTCGACGTCCGGATCGTGACACCGGAGCGGGGCCCCCGATAAGGCCTCGTGCTAGGCTTGACGTCAACGAGCCACGAGTGGGAGAGGAGCAGTAATGCCGACGCAGCAAGTCCGGCCGCAAACGGCGTTGACGGTGATACGGGAGGCGGTGCGATTCCAGTTCGCGCCCCGCATCACGCACGCCATCCTTCACGTGACCAACATCTGCAACATGCGGTGCCAGCACTGCTTCGTGAACTTCGAGGAAAAGCCGAACGACCTCACACTCGAGGAGTTCCGGACGCTGTCGCGCGACCTGAACGACTTCATCTGGCTCGACATCGGCGGCGGCGAGCCGAGCCTTCGCAAGGATCTGCCCGAGGTCCTCTCGCTCTTCCGGTCGCAAGAGCTGTCGATTCCGACCAACGGTTGGTTTCCCGACCGGGTCGTGCAGATGGCGTCCAGCGTCGGCGAGAGGCGGCCGGGACGGGTGATCATCACGGTGTCACTGGACGGATTCGAGTCGACGCACGACGAGATGCGGCAGGCCGGAAGCTTCAAGCGGGCCCTCGAATCGATCCGGCGCCTGCGCGAGGTCTCGACCATCCGGGTGAAGCTCAACACGGTCGTCTGCCAGCGCAACGCCGACGAGGTGCTGGACTTCATGCGGTGGGTTCGGGACAACCTCGGCGTGGACTACCAGGGTCTCTTGCTCCTCCGTGGCGACCCGATCAATTCGCTGTACCGGCTGCCGTCGCCCGCGAAGCTGGCCGCGATCGGCGAGGGCATGCGGCCCATTCACGAGAGCTATCAGTTCGGGCGCAAAGGGCTCTTCGCCAGAGTCCTGCTCAACTATCAGACGATCAAGTGGGACGCGCAGATGAGGACGCTCGCCGAGAAGACCCAGGTCATCCCATGCCTGGGCGGCCAGGCGCACCTCGTGGTCTACGCCAACGGCGACGTGGCGCCATGCGAGATCCTCCCGTCGGTGGGCAACATCCGGCGGCAGCCGATCAAGGAGATCCTGGCCAGCCGGGCGATGACCGACGCGGTGGCCGGAATCAAGCGCAAGAACTGCCACTGCACCCACGACTGCAACATGCAGGAAAACATCCTCTTCAACCCCAGGCAGGTGCCGGCGCTCCTCAGCCCGCGGGCATGACCCAGCCCGCGGTCACCGTCGTCATTCCCGCGTACAACGCGGCCGACGACGTGGAGACGTGTCTCGCGGGCGTGCTCGCCCAGGACTATCCCGATTTCGAGGTCATCGTGGTGGACGACGCGTCCAGCGACAAGACGCCGGAGGTCGTCCGCGCGCACGAGCGCGTGAGACTCGTTCGCAACGTCACGAACCTCGGCCCGGCCGGGGCGCGGAACCGGGGCGTCGCGGAGTCACGCGGGGAGCTTCTGGTCTTTCTCGACAGCGACTCGATCGTGGACGACACGCAGTGGCTCGCGCGCCACGCCGGCGTCCACGCGGCCGGCGGCGCCGCGGTGGTCGGCGGCGGCATCCGGGGAGTCGGGCGGGGGCCGGTGGCCCGCGCCGATTCGTACTGCCACTGGGTCACCAACATTCCCCACGGCGCCCCTACGGTGATCACGGCTGATCGCCGGCCGTTCGGGCGGGTGACGCGTCATCTGGTCACCAACAACATGAGCCTTCGGCGCTCGACCTTCGATCGAATCGGCCCGCTCGACACGCGCTTCCGCACGGGCGAGGACGTCGACTTTTGCGAGCGCGCCCTTCAGCTCGGGATCCCGCTCCGACTGGAGCCCGCCATCGTCGTCGGCCATCGCGATCGCGAGCGCCTGTCGGACTTCGTCCGGTGCTTCTTCGAGTTCGGGAAGGATCGCATCCCGCTCCGTCAGAAAAATCGCTCGCGGTTGGCCTGGTTGATGCCGAAGGGACTGCTCTCGAGCATTGCGATGGCACTGCCGCTAACTGTGTCCCTGTGGCTACAGACGACGGTGATGTGGTGGCGGCACGACAAGCGCGTCGTCGCGTCCGCGCCCCTCATCCTGCTGGCCTACGTGGCGATGTCGGCGGGAATGATCAGCTTCTGCTACGACGGTTGTAGCCAGCGGCGCGTTCCTCGATCGGCCTGATCGCCTCGTCACTCGTGGTCGCGAAGGCTTGAGTCGACTTATGTGCCGCTTGACGTGTTCGTCGTCGTGGCCGTGGCGGCATTTACCGTCGTCGGAGTCGCGTGGTTCACGATCGTGGTTGTCGCGCCGCTAGACAGGTTTGCAGCACGGTTCACTGCGGTGGCTGTCGCACGCGGTTCTTGCTGAGGAGCTACCCCGGACTGATCAGCTAAAGGCGCCGGAAACAACGTAAGCAGTACGAAAACCAGAGCCAGCGCGACAACTCCTTTCGAAAGAGCCAAGCGATTCCTCCTTTCCGAGACTGCATTGACTCAACGTTGATCGGGCGTCAACCACGCCGTCAATTGAGACATTGACCTGAATGCTCACTTCTCAGATGCTTTTGGGGTCTTCAGGCCAGCCGGATACTAACACGCACCCTGATGCAGTCTGGGCTATGTCGAGTACACGACTAGAAGTGAGCCGAGGCCTATTTCGGCCCGTGTCTTCAGCGGCGGCTGGGATCAGGTGCTTCGAGGACTGGCAGCTCGATCGAGATCTTGCCGGTCGTCCGACGCTGCTCCTGTGCGGTCTTGAGCACCACCGTCTTCTGCTTGGCGGTGTCCTTGTCCCA
>QHVB01000053.1 GCA_003222195.1 Gemmatimonadota bacterium
TGGGCGCGCGGTCACCCACGGAGTCGCGCGTCAACGCGCCGATGTGCGCGGCGAGCCGAACGTGAAACCCGAACTCGCTGCTCTCCAGCCAGTCGTGCAGGCGATGGGCGTACTTGTCCATAGCGGCCCAGCGCTCGAGCGGAAGATCCGGAACCAGCAAGACCGTGGACATGGGTTACTTGACCACCTGCTGCCAGAACGTCAGCGTTCGTTCCGCGATTGCATCATCGGAGTAGAGCCGCAACGCTCGCGCGCGTGCCGCTTGCGCGAGTCCGCGTCGCGTCGCCTGATCGCTCAGGCGTTCGACGGCGCCCGCCATCGCCTGCAGATCTCCGTCGGGCACCACAAATCCGGCATCGCCGATGAGCTCCGGGATGACGCCGCTGTTCGTTCCCATGACCGCGACTTCGTTTGCCATGGCCTCCATGAGCACCTGGCCGTTGGTTTCCCGCCATTCATTCGACGAGCGCGACGGCAGCACCAGGACGTCCAGTTCCGGCCACAGATTCGCGACGTGCTCGGCCGGCAATCCGCCGGTCCACCGCACGCGCGCGGCGAGACGCAGCTCGGTCGCGAGCTGTTCGAGGCGTTCGCGGTCGGGGCCGTCGCCGACGATCGTCAGCCGCCACTTGGCGGCGCGCTGCAGCGCGAGCGCCTGCAACAAATTATCGAGTCCCTTCTGCGGGACCAACCGGCCGACGAATCCGATGGCGAGACCCTCGTGCGGCACGTGCTGCGGCTCGTGCGGCGCGACGGCGCCGAGCTGCGGGATTACGGCGATGGGGAGCTTGGGGGCGTCGCGGCGCACCAGCGAGCCGGCGAGATCGCTGCCGGCGATGAGACCCGTGAGGCGGCGCAGCATGCGGCGATGCTTCCAGGAGAGCCACCAATCGAGCTGCAGCTCGACGTTTTGATGCGTGAACATCACGACGGTCACTTCTAGCCCACGGGCTGCGAGCGCGCGCAACTTGCCGCGGTGGGCGGGCTGGAGATAGGTGTGGGAGAGAACGAGAACTCTTCGCATCAATTGCGGATTGCGGATTGGGGATTGCGGATTTTCAATGAGAGGTCGTGTGGTATACGAAACTCCGTGTTAGAATCCGCAATCCGCAGTCCCCGATCCGCAATTGAGTGGGCGGCACAGGACTCGAACCTGTGACCTCCGGTATGTGAGACCGGCGCTCTAACCAGCTGAGCTAGCCACCCGCGGGGGAAAAGATAACGGAGGCCGCTGGCGAGGCAAAGCAGGTCCTTCGCTCCGCGCGCTGACGCGCGCTCCGCTCAGGATGACAACGCTGGCTGCTTGAAAACAAAAAGAGGAGAGAGGGGTAGGGCCGTCCTTCTCTCTCTCCCTCCAATCCCCCACCACGAGAGCGACCGCACTTGTCATCCTGAGCCCCGAAGGGGCGAAGGACCTGCTTCTTTGGGTGACTTTTTCTCTAGCGAACGGGTCACGCTGGCATCGAGCCGGCGCTTCCACAGCACCTCCACCCTGTGAGGATGCATGCGACCCGTGACCCTCGGCATCCATTCGACCACCCGCCGTACCTTCACCATCCCCACAATCGCCATCGCTGTCAGCCTGCTCGGAATCGCCGGTCCGGCACGGGCCCAAGGCGGCACCGGCGTGCTGGTGGGGGCAGTACACGACTCGGCAAACGTGACGGTCTCCGGGGCCAGGGTGGACGTGCCCGGCACCGCCGTGGGAGTGGTGACGTCGGCAGACGGCTCCTTCCGCCTGGTGAACATCCCCGCGGGGTCGCGCACGGTCGTGGTCCACCGGCTCGGATTCGCGCCCGATTCCGCCCGGGTGGAGATCCGCGCGGGCGGTACGGCGGTCCACAATTTCGTGCTCGCTCCCGCCGCCGTGAACTTGGCGAACATCGTCGTGCGCGCCTCGCCGCGCATGGCCGAGACCAAGGCCGGAGCGCTCGCCGTCGAGCAGAACGCCATACACATCGTCTCCGCGCTCTCGACGCGATCGGCGGCTCGGTCACGCTCGTGACGAAGACGCCGGAGGACGCGCCGCGCGGCTACATCGCCGGGCAATACGGGCAGACCGCGCTGGCGGGACGGAATACGTACCAGGGGGGCTTTGCCTACGGCGGCCGCTTCGGGCAAGATGGACGCTTGGGGTTCCTGCTCGGCGGTTCGGCGGACCGAAACAACCGCGCCATCGACGACATCGAGCCGGCGTGGGGCGTCTTCAGTGGTACCGCCGCTCCCCAGGAATGGAGCATGCGCGACTATCGCTACGGTCGCGAGCGCTACGGCCTCGGCGGCGACCTCGACTACCGCGTCGATGCCAATAATCAGCTCTATCTGAAAGGGCTCTGGAGCCAATTCAACAATTACGGCACCAACTACATCTACGACATCGCGGGAACGCCGACGCCGGGCGCCGCCGGCACTGGCACGATTCCCGGCGCGTCGCTCACCCGGACCACCAATACGCGCACGCCGAAGGACCAGATGTGGGCCGCGACGGCGGGGGGAAAACACACGGTTGGCGTGTGGACGCTCGACTACGCGCTCGACGCGGCGGGCACTAAGCAGCGGAGCCAGGGCTACCGGTACTCGAACTTCAACTACGGCGGACCCGCGCTCACGATCGCCTACTCGGCACCTGCCGGGACCATCTATCCCAGGATTCAGTATCAGAGCGCCGCCGACTCACAAGCGGCCTTCAATCCGGCCAACTACACCCTGGGGAATTTCTTCCAAGGCGACCGCACCACCTCAGGCCGGGATGTGGGTGGCGCCGCCAACGCACGCCTCGACTACACGTTGGGGGGGCACGCCAGCAAGCTCCAGTTCGGCGCCCGCTATCGCAACGAGCACAAAGTCTTCACCTCACAGTCGGGCTTCTTTATCGACACCGCCGCCGCTGCGCCGGCGATCACCCAGTTTCCCATGTCGTTCTCCGATCCCGGCTTTTATTCCGCGCTCTCGAGCGGCTACCCGCTTGGGCCGGTGCCCGACGCGGACGCGGTGATCGGGTACGAGAACGCGCACGCTGGGAACTTCCGCAACGTGATCAGCGCCGCCAGCGACTCGCTCGGGAGCTTTGACGGCTCGGAGCGGATCACGGCCGGATACGTGATGAACACCACCGATGTCGGCGCGCTGCAGGTGAACGTGGGAGTGCGCGTCGAGGCGACTCACGCGACCTACGCGGGTCATTCACTGTCCACGCCGACCGACACGGCCGGCAACCCGACCGGTCCCGACGTCCTCGCAGCGGTGAGCGGCACCAAGGATTACACGGACCTGTTCCCCAGCGTGCAGCTCCGCTACGCCGTTGACCCCGAGACCAATATTCGCTTCGCGGTCACGCGGGGGATTGCGCGGCCGAACTATCCCGACCTTGCCCCGAACCAGTCCGGAAACACCTGCGCGACGTGCGCCAGCCAGCCGACGCTGAGCGGGTTTACGACGGGAAACCCAAACCTCAAGGCGCAGTACGCTTGGAATTACGATCTGCTGGCGGCGCACTACTTGAAGACCGTGGGCGTCATCTCGGGCGGCGTGTTCTACAAGAGCCTGCGCGACGTGATCCTGACGCGGCAGTTCACCTACACCGGTCCGGGCCCGTTCAACGGGTATGTCGGCTACGCGCCGCAAAACGGCGGGGCGGGACACCTGTTCGGCTTCGAGGTGACGTGGACCCAACGCTTCGTCTCGCTGCCAGGGTGGCTCGCGGGCCTCGGGATCGATGCGAATTACACACACACGAGCTCTAACGTGCTCGTCGACCCCGCGACGGGGCGTGAAGCCAAGCTGCTGCGGCAGTCGCCCGACTTCGCGAATGTCTACGCGACCTACGACAAGTCGCCGATCTCCGCGCGTCTGGGATGGACGTTCAACGGTACCATGATCCAGTACTACGGAGACGGTTCGCCGGCGCCGGGCGGCGACACCTACTTCTATCAGCACGGGCAGTTCGACGGCTCGATCGTGTACAACGCGACGCCCGAGGTGCAGATCCAGGCGCAGGTGCTCAACATCAACAACGCGGTGTTCGGGTTCTACCAGGGCACGCCGGACCAGCGGTACAACATTCAGCGGGAGTACTATCGGCAGACCTTTTTTCTCGGTACGAAGATCGGGTTTTGACGAATGATCAATGTCCAATGATCAATGACCAATGATCGAGGCACGATCATTCGACATTGATTATTGGACATTGGACATTGATCATTGATCAATGGCCGGGGAGTCAGCACACGATATAACAGGCCTCCTCCGCGCTTGGTCTGAGGGGGACGAGAGCGCGCTCGACTCCCTCATGCCGCTGCTCTACGACGATCTGCATCGGGCCGCACATTCCTACATGGCGCGGGAAGCGCCGGACAACACGCTCCAGACCACGGCGCTCGTCAACGAAGTGTATTTGCGCCTGCACGGCGCGCGCGACGTGGACTGGCAAAATCGCGGGCACTTTCTCGCGGTCTGCGCCACGTTGATGCGCCGGATTCTGACCGACTTCGCCCGCGCCCGGAGGAGTCTCAAACGCGGCGGCACGGCCGGGCACGTTCCCCTGGATGACGCGATCCTCGTCTCGAATAGCCCCCGGGTCGATCTGCTGGAGCTCGACGAGGCACTCACGAATCTGGCGGCCGTCGATCCACGCCAGGCCCGCGTGGTGGAGCTGCGGTTCTTTGGAGGCTTGAGCGTTCAGGAAACGGCCGAGGTCTTGCAGGTCTCTCCCGAAACGGTCCATCGCGACTGGCGATTGGCGAAAGATTGGCTGCTGCGTGAATTGGCCTGAGGACTTCCTCGAGACACCGGCGTTCGATCTGGTGGCGCGCGCGATGGCACGGGCAGCGGGGGCAGCCCAGTCTCGAATGATCGGGACGACGGTGTCGCATTATCGGATCGAGGAATGTCTCGGAGCGGGAGGGATGGGAGTCGTCTATCGGGCACGAGATACGCGGCTCCAGCGCAATATCGCGCTCAAGTTTCTCCCCGAAGCGTGGTCCGCCGACCGCGAGGCGCGAGCGGCCGCCGCCCTGAATCATCCCAACATCTGCACGATTCACGAAATCGGTGAGCACGATGGCCGCCCGTTCATCGCGATGGAGCTACTCGAGGGGAGGACGTTGAGGCAGGAGATGGGAGTCAGGAATCTGGAGCTGGGGGAAATCATCGACATCGCGAGTCAGGCAGCCGAGGCGCTCGAGGCCGCGCATGGCAAGGGGATCATTCATCGGGATATCAAGCCGGGCAATATTTTCATCACTGCGCGCGGCGTCGTAAAAGTGCTCGACTTCGGTATTGCGGTTATGGCCGGCTCGCCCGACAGCCGCGGCGGCGCGGCCATTGGGACCAGGGCGTACATGTCCCCCGAGCAGCTGCAGGGGCGAGCCGTGGACGCGCGCACCGATATTTTCGCGTTGGGCGTCGTCATTCAGCGAATGGCTGGGGGAACGGCGGCGTTCGACCGCATCCTCGAACGCTGTCTGGCGAATGATCCGGCCGCACGGTTCGGGTCCGCGCGGGAGCTGCGCGCGGCACTCCAGGGCTTGCGTGAGCTGACGTTCGTGTTCGCCGACTTCGAGCGACGCCTACTCGAAAGCCTGGCGCGCCGCGTGCCCCGCGGTCTTCGCGCCAACCATTTCACCGCGCTCGGCATGGTGGGTGCGG
>QHVB01000054.1 GCA_003222195.1 Gemmatimonadota bacterium
CCCGTCGGACATCGAGATCCGCCGCAACTACTTCTTCAAGCCGCTTGCGTGGTATCCCGCCGTCTGGAGCATCAAGAACCTACTCGAGCTGAAGCTGGGGCGGCGCATCCTGATTCAGGGGAACATCTTCGAGAACTCCTGGGCCGAGTCGCAAACCGGGTTTGCGATGCTCATCTGGTCCGTCAACCAAGGTGGCACCACGTCGTGGGCGCAGACTGCGGACGTTTGGATCCGAGAGAATATCATACGCCATGCGGCGAGTGGTGTGATGATCACGGATTTCAATACCGACCATCCAGAGTACCCAACCTTGTATACCCAGCGTGTACGCTTCGACAATAATCTCTGGGAAGATATCAGCACCAGTTGGGGCGGTGACGGACGACTGATCCAGGTCGCCAGCGGCAGCGGGCAGTTGACCGCGATCAAGTTCTACCACCAGACGGGGTTCGCCGAAAGAACCCTGATCACCATTGCCAGTGGCGTAACGCAGCAGTTCGAGTTCGCCAACATCATCGTGGATCACGGCCTGTACGGCATTCATGCCGACGACGCGAGCGAGCAGGGCGCCCTCGATCTCCACATGCCGGGGTACCTCTTTGCCGGGAACGCGGTGATCGGGGGGGCGGCCGCGAGCTACCCGACCGGCAACTTCTTCCCAGCCACGATGAACAATGTTGGGTTCGTGAACGCCGCGGGCGGCGACTACCGTTTAGCGGCGTCGAGCCCGTACAAGAATCGGGGCACCGACGGCACCGACCCAGGAGCGGATATCACCGCCATCCTCAACTGGACGAACGGGGTCGACCAGTAACTCGACCGGACTGGGTGGCGGCGGTCTCCGCCGCCACCCGCCGGTACACCTCGAGCCAACCTCACGATCGATGAGTATCGACCAGGTGTGGTCGCACGGGATCGGTCCACACATCCCAACGCCCCCGTGCCGCGTTGAGCGCGGCCATCATGAGGGCAGCGAAGAGGGCGAGTCCACTGCGCAGCGTGCCTCGAAACCCTCTGCCCGGAGCGCCGGGCGCTTCACCGGGGCGTGCCACAACGGAGACCGTCAGACCGAGCGCAGCCAGCAGCACGATGAGTCCGGCCCAACCTCCGGACATCAGCACGACGCCGATGAGGACACTCGCTGCGGCAAACGGGGTCAACAGCCGTAGGACCTTATGCGAGATGAACTGCCACCAGATCCGGTTTTTCCAGGGAATCAAGACGCTGGGCATCCAGGCAATCAACTGATAGTTACCCGTGAGCGTGCGAATCTTGCGGTCTAGCTCGGTGGCATCGGAGGGTGACGGGACGTCGATCGTCACAGCGAGCGAATCAAAGACGACGCGGAAGCCCGCGCGTACCACCTGGAACGGGACCCAGACGTCATCGAGCAGTAATCCGTGCGGCAGCGGGCTCCACAACTCATCGCGACCGCATGATTCAGCGCGGCCGCCTTACCGCGTCGGTCGGGCAACACCGACACGTTGATCCGCTTGTCCCGCAACGCGACCAGCTCACCCACCTCGGATGAGACCTCCGCGTCCGGGCCATCCAGCACCACGACGATTTCGCACGGCAGCCGTATGGTGCGGAGCAGACTCTTGACCTTGTGCGCGACACCCTTGCGCCTCGCCCGAGCCGCGATGACCACGGAGATGAGACGGGGCGGGACGCTCAGACCGGGGCGCGGCGGGCGTTCCGGAAGCCAACTCATGATCCAGGGATACCCGACGTACGTATAGACCAGGTGGGCAAGCCCCAGCCCGACGAGGGCGGCGCCGACCACGAACCCGAGCGTCACGTCACCCACTGGACGGGGCTCACGGCCGATGTCTAAGAGCAACGGGCGTACCCGGGCCAATTGAGCCGGCACATTGGCCCGACTGCCGCTAACCATCAGTCTGACAAAGAGTTCCACCTCGCCTTTCGGTTCGGGATTCGGCGTGGTCGGCGAATTTGCGTGTCCGCTCTGTCAGTATACAGCAACAGAACAGGTGGGCTGCGTGGGCCACTGCTGACACATGTCATTACCAGCAGTCATCAAGGCCGCTGCCCGCCAAACGCCGGTGACCTCTCTTTGGGCACACAGCTTGCTGCCATCGTCGCAGATACACGACAGCGGGCATTGGGTCCATGGGACTGAAAGCGATCAAGCGAGCAGTTTTGAGAAGCTCGAAGAGGATAGGTCTATTCTCGGCGGTGGGGCGCAGCCGTTGGAGGTCCCGTCGCCTGCTCATTCTATGCTACCATGGAATCTCCCAGTACGATGAGCACCTCTGGAACCCAGCCCTCTATATGTCTCAGGAAGCGCTTAGGCATCGGATGGAGCTGATCGTGAGGAACAACTGTTCAGTGTTGTCCCTGCGAGAAGCGTTGTTGAGGTTGGGAAGGAATGATCTGCCGCCCAGGTCCATCGCCATCACGTTTGACGACGGCGGCTACGATTTCTTCGCCCAGGCCTATCCGGTTATTCGCCAGTTCCAATTCCCGGTGACGGTCTATCAAACGTCCTACTACAGCTCGTTCAATCGGCCAGTATTCGACGTTGCCTGCTCCTACGTTCTCTGGAAGGGGGCCGGCAAGAACCTTGAGGGAGCGGCATTCACTGGAACGCCGGGGTTGCTTAATCTGAGCAGCGAGCAAACTCGCGCTTCCGTATGCAATCAGATTCGACAGACCGCTGACCGTAACGGAATGTCGGCCCAGGACAAGGACGATCTCTTAGAGAGATTGGCTGCGTCTTTGGACGTAAACTCGGGGCTCATACGTGCGAAGCGGCTCTTACATTTGATGAATCCGGGAGAATTGAATGCCTTGGTCCACGACGGCGTCGATCTACAACTGCATACCCACCGACACCGCATGCCCAACGACCGCGCTCTCTTCCGGCGCGAAATAGAGGACAATCGAAGGTTCCTGGCGGGGATCGGTCAGCCGTCGGCCGATCACTTCTGCTACCCCAGTGGCGTCTACGGAGACCGCTTCCTGCCGTGGCTCTCTGACCTCGGCGTTCAATCAGCAACGACATGCGATCCCGGTCTCGCCAACACCAAGACCCGCACGCTTCTGCTCCCACGGCTAGTGGACTCCTCATCCCTCTCCGACGTTGAATTCGAAGGTTGGCTGCACGGCGTGAGCCATGGGTTGGCCCGTAGGCCTAAACACCTGGAGACCATTCTCAATTAGGATGTGTCGTTGAATCGCTAGCCTACCAGCAGATTCCCTGGTACCTCCAGTCGTCGCTCGTACGACGGTCGAACATCCGGACGAGGTCGATCACGATTTGTCCGTTGTGTCGCAGCGTATCGATTTGGCCGTACTCCTCCAGCTTGTTGCCGATGACGATCGTTTCCCCGTGCCGCATGACGTCGCGCAGTGATCCACGCATGAGCGACCAGATGTGCGGAATCTCCCGCTCGATGTACGTGCGGTTCGACCCCATCACACGGGCCGCCGACACATCTGGATCATAGATCGCGAGGTCCATCCCTTTGCCGAGCAATGTCTCGGCCAGCGTCACGAGTGGAGATTCACGGAGATCGTCGGTGCCGGCTTTGAAGCTGAGCCCCAGCAAGCCGACGCGTTTCTTGCCCGCCTGAAGCACCATGTCGACGGCGCGTTCGATCTGCTGCCGATTGCTTTGCAACGACGCTGAAAGCACCGGGGTCTCTACATCAAGCTGCCGGGCCTGATACACCAGCGCCCGTAGGTCCTTGGGCAGGCAGGACCCGCCAAATGCAAAACCGGGTTTGAGGTACTGTGCCGACAGGTTCAGCTTCTTGTCCTCGCAGAAGACGCGCATGACTTCCCGGCTGTCGACGCCCAGGGCTCGGCAGGTATTTCCGATTTCGTTCGCGAACGTGACTTTCAGCGCATGGAAGGCGTTGCAAGCGTACTTGACCATCTCCGCCGCCTTCGTCTCCACGACGTGAACTGGCGCGCCGAGCTTCGCGTACAGCTCCGCGACTTGGCACGCGGCGCTCTGATCATCGCTGCCGATGAGCGTGAACGACGGATTGTAGAAGTCCAGCAGCGATGAGCCTTCTCGCAGGAACTCCGGGTTCACGCAGACTGCGATGCCGTCGCCGACCACGCGCCCTGAAGTCCGTTCCAGCGCTGGTGCCACGACATTGACCGCTGTTCCAGGCAGGACGGTGCTCCGAACCACCACCACGTGATTCCCTGGGTGCTCGCGTAGTGCGCGACCGATGTCCTCGCACACGCGCACCACGAACGACAAATCGAGGGCCCCGTTGGGTTTGCTCGGTGTGCCCACGCAGATCAGTGAGACGGCCGCGCCCCGTACCGCCTCGGCCGCGTCGGTCGTCGCCCGCAACCGACCGGCTCCAACCACTTCCTTCACCAGATCCGCCAAGCCAGGTTCCAAGACTGGGCTGATGCCCTGGTTGATCATGTCAACCTTCGCCTGGTTGACATCGACCCCGATGACCTGCCTGTCCTTGGCGAAACACGCGGCCGACACGCATCCAACGTAGCCGAGCCCGAAGACAGCGACCGTCTGGGTCATGCTCGCAACGCTCCTTCCCGCACCCGCGCCCCCGCCCCCGCCCGCACGCCTTGGCAGATTGCATCGAACTCGGCGGCGGGGCGGTCCCACCCGAACCGTTCCCGGACCATGCGGGACGCTCTTTCTCCCAAGGCTCGAGCCGCCGCAGCGTCCGTAAGCAACTGGATCGCGGCATTTGCCATCTGCTCAGGTGAGTCCGCCAGGACGATGTCCTGTCCATCCGTTACCGGGAGGCCCTCCGCGCCTATCCGGGTCGACACAACGGGCAATCCCATCGCCATCGCCTCAAAAATCTTGAGCCGAGTGCCACCACCGATGCGCAGCGGCACAAGGTAAAGGGCGCTCTGCTCCATGTAGGGTCGCACATCGTCGACCCCACCAGTCACGATCACCCCTTGCTGCCGAACTCCGAGCTCGACGAGGGCGCGAGATGGGTTGCGACCGACAACGGTGAACGTCGCATCAGGTATCGCCTGCCGAATGCGGGGCAGTATCTGCTCCACAAAAAATCGCACGGCGTCCTCGTTCGGCATCCAATCCATTGAC
>QHVB01000009.1 GCA_003222195.1 Gemmatimonadota bacterium
CGAGTTGGCACGCGGCGCTCCGATCCTCACTGCCGATGAGCGTGAACGACGGATTGTAGAAGTCCTGCAGCGATGTGCCTTCTCGCAGAAACTCCGGGTTCACGCAGACCGCGATGCCGTCGCCGACTACGCGCCCAGAAGCCCGTTCCAGCGCTGGCGCCACGACATTGGCCGCGGTTCCGGGCAGGACGGTGCTTCGAACTACCACCACGTGATTCCCCGGGTGCTCCCGGAGTGCGCGACCGATGTCCTCGCATACGCGCACCACGAACGACAGGTCGAGGGATCCGTTGGGTTTGCTCGGTGTGCCCACGCAGACCAATGAGAGCCCCGCGCCCCGCACCGCCTCGGCGGTGTCGGTCGTCGCGCGCAACCGACCGGCTCCAACCACTTCCTTCACGAGATCCGCCAAGCCCGGTTCCAAGACTGGGCTGATGCCCTGGTTGATCATGTCAACCTTCGCCTGGTTGACATCGACCCCGATGACCTGCCTGTCCTTGGCGAAACACGCGGCGGACACGCATCCAACGTAGCCGAGCCCGAAGACGGCGACCGTCTGGGTCATGCTCGCAACGCTCCTTCCCGCACCCGCGCGCCCGCCCGCACGCCTTGGCAGATTGCATCGAACTCGGCCGCGGGGCGGTCCCACCCGAACCGTTCCCGGACCATGCGGGACGCCCTTTCTCCCAAGGCTCGAGCCGCCGCAGCGTCCGTAAGCAACTGGATCGCGGCATTTGCTATCTGCTCAGGTGAGTCCGCCAGGACGATGTCCTGTCCATCCGTTACCGGGAGGCCCTCCGCGCCTATCCGGGTCGACACAACGGGCAATCCCATCGCCATCGCCTCGAAGATCTTGAGCCGAGTACCACCACCGATGCGCAGCGGCACAAGGTAAAGGGCGGCTTGCTCCATGTAGGGTCGCACATCGTCGACCCCACCAGTCACGATCACCCCTGGCTGCCGAACCCCGAGCTCGACGAGCGCGCGAGATGGGTTGCGACCGACAACGGTGAACGTCGCATCAGGTATCGCTTGCCGAATGCGGGGCAGTATCTGCTCGACAAAAAATCGCACGGCGTCCTCGTTCGGCATCCAATCCATTGACCCTGTAAAGACGATGCTGTGGGTGTCGCACGGGCGCCCGTTGGTCGGGCGGAAGTACGCCGTGTCGACGCCTGTCGATACTGCCGAAACCGAGTCCACGCTGTACTCCCCAGACACAAGGTCCCGATCTTCCGGTGAGACCGCTACGACGTGGGCATAGCGGCGACATTCTCGCGCCTCAAATGCGCGCATCTTACGCCACTGAGCCCGGAAATAGCCTCTCGAGAGCGGATTGCGCGCCACCTGCCAATGCCGTTTCCAGAGGAGGGCTTCCACGTTGTGCTCGAACAGCACAGCGGGGCACGGCAAGTCGTCCGCGACGTTCACCGATGGCGCGAGGAAATCGCACACGACGATGTCCACGCTGCCCGACGCTGCCCGGGCGCTGATCTCGCGCCCCAGCGCTCGAGATCGGTACTTCGCCACGGCGTATGGCAACGGGGAAAGGAGATTCAACGCAAGCCCGGCGTAGAAACCGAGAGATCGCCTGACCCGAGGGTGAAATGGAATCCGCACCGCCTCATCGCAGTACTCTTTGGCCCGCTCGAGGGCGTCCGGCGCCGCGTGTCCGTCATCCAGGGTGACGTACGTGATGCGATGGACGCGTTTCAGCTCGCGAAGCATGTGGTAAGTGCGAAGTTTGCCACCCTTGTCCAGCGGGTGGAGCAGCTCGGTCTTCACCCAAAGAATGTTCACGCGAGCGCCCCGGTGTACCGTTGCGGCGGTATCCGAACACCTGCTTCGCGGTCCACGAACCTCCTCAACCAGAGCTCGAAGTTGACCAGCGCCCACAATCTTTCGGTATGCTCGACACGACCGCTGAAATGTTCTTCCGCGATCCGACGTACCACACCAGGGTCAAAAATTTCGCGCTCCCGCGCGCGGGCACCCAGCACGAGCTCCGTGACAATCCCACGGTACCGACCACGGAACCAAGACCCCACCGGGACCGGGAACCCCATCTTGGGACGAGCCAGGATGCTGGGCGGCAGCAGGCGCTTCATGCTCTCCCGCAGGACCCGCTTGGTCGTGGTCCCTTGCAACTTGAGGGCGACGGGCAAACTCGCTGCGAATTCGACCAGCGGGTGATCGAGGAACGGCACGCGACTTTCGACCGACGGAGCCATGCTCATTTGGTCCTGCTTCATCAAGAGCTCGTGCAGGTACATCTTGCTGTCGACATAGAGCAATCGGTCGAGCAGCGAGCGAGCGTCTGTTCGCTCCAAGGCCTCTCGGGCCAGCCTATAAGGGTCGGCGGTTCCGATCCGCTCCCGCGCGGCGGCCGTCAGCAGCGTCGCTTGCAGCGCGCGCGGAAAGACGGCGAAGTTGTCGAAGTAGATGCTCTCCAAGTCCAGCGGAACGCACAGGAAGGTGCGCTCGAGCTTCCGCCGGGCGAGCGATCCACCCCTCAGATGCCCGATAGCATTCTGCACCACGCGACGGACGCTCGCCGGAACCATGCGCTGGTACTGGGTTCCCAAGCGGACGTTGTAGAGCGTCCTCGAGTAGCGCCCGTAGCCTCCGAGCATCTCGTCGCTACCCTCTCCGGTCAATACAACCTTCACGTGCTCCGACGCCAGCCGCGCGACGAAATACAGCGCCACGCTGGACGGGTGAGCGAGCGGCTCGTCTTCGTGCCACACGAGAGTCGGCAAGGCGGCGAAGAACTCATCCGGAGTCACCACGACTTCGTGATGGTCGGTGCCGTAGGCGTCAGCGACGGCGCGAGCGTAGTGCAACTCATTGGCCTCCCGCTCCGCGAAGGCCACGGAGAACGTCTTAATCGGCTCTTCCACGAGGCGGCTCATGACCGCAGTGATGGATGCCGAATCGATGCCGCCGGAGAGAAACACGCCCAGAGGCACGTCCGACATCAGGTGGGTGCGCACTGCCTCGCTGAACCGCTCGCCGAATTCCGCGATGAGATCCTGGTCCGATCGGGCAGTGGTTTCCGCGCCAAAGCTGAGGTCCCAGTACTGTTGAATCTCCACCGCCCCGTCCCGCCACCGCAGCATATGCCCCGGCAGCAGCCGCCGCACGCCCTGAAACAGCGTGTCCGTCCCTGACGGAGCATGATTCGCGAGGTAATCGGGAATGGCTTCGTAGTTCACCGACGCCGTCGTTCCCCCGGCTTGCAGCAAGGCCTTGATTTCCGACGCGAAGTAGAGCGACCCGTCATCAGTCAACACGTAGTACAGGGGTTTGATCCCCAGGCGATCGCGCGCAAGGAAGAGCTCTTCTTTACGACTGTCCCAGACGGCGAACGCGAACATCCCGCGGAGGCGGTCGACGGCGCGCGAGCGTTCGTCCTGGTAAAGGCGGAGGATGGTCTCGGTATCGCTCCGAGTGCGGTACCGGTGGCCGCCTCGCTCAAGAGAGCTTCGGAGATCGCGGTGGTTATAAATCTCGCCGTTGTACACGATGTGCAGATCGCCACCCTCGTTGTGCATGGGCTGGTGGCCGCCCGCAACGTCAATGATGGCCAGGCGGCGATGCGCCAATCCGACCCGTCCCTCGGTAAACAGGCCGCAGCCGTCTGGGCCTCGATGCGTCATGGTATCCCGCATCTTGACGAGTTCTTGGACATTCACTGAGCGCCGTGAACGAGTTGAGAATGCGATCCCGCAGATCCCGCACATGCGCGTCAGCTCATCG
>QHVB01000017.1 GCA_003222195.1 Gemmatimonadota bacterium
AGCGATTCCCGTAGGGGATGAGCAGATCGTCATCGATGTCTCGGCGAATCGTCCGGACTTGCTATGTCATAAGGGTGTCGCCCGCGAGGTGGCGGTGAGTCTTGGGGCGACGGTGAAGCTTCCGGAGATACCGGGCGGTTTGGCGGTTAGGCGGTTAGGCGGTTTGAAACACGCCTCTCCAACCGCCCAACCGCCGACCCGCTTAACCGCCAAGGTCGATAGCGTCGAAGTCCGACTCGAAGACCCCGAGGGCGCACCGAGGTATATGATCGCGGTGATCCGCGGGGTGAAGGTCGGACCGAGTCCGGCCTGGCTGGCCGCGCGCCTCCAGAGCATCGGTCAGCGTTCCATCAATAACATCGTCGACGCCACAAACTACATCCTGTTCGAGATCAATCAGCCGCTGCACGCCTTCGATCTCGCCAAGCTGCGTGGACCGGCGGTCGTCGTCCGGCGCGCGAAACCCGGTGAGCCGATCGTGACCCTGGACGGGATTACGCGAAAGCTCACGGCCGAAATGACGGCGATCTGTGACGCTGAGCGGCCGCAGATCGTTGCTGGCGTCATGGGCAGTGCCGAATCCGAAGTCACCGAGAGTACCGCCGACATCGTTCTTGAAGCCGCCTACTTCCAGCCCACGCGCATTCGCCGCACGCGCCGCGCCCTCGGTCTGGCGAGCGAATCGAGTTATCGGTTCGAGCGCGGCATCGATATGCTCGGCATGCCCGACGCGCTGGCGCGGGCGATCGACCTGATTCGCGCCGTCGCCGGCGGCGAGATGCGCGAACCACCGATCGACCTCTGGCCTGAGCCGCAGAAGCCGCGCTCGGTGTTCCTGCGCCCGGCCCGCGTCAACCACCTGCTCGGCGTCCCCGTGCCGCGGAAAGAGATCGAACAGCTGCTCTCAGCGGTCGGCTTTGTCGCCGCACCCAAGGACGATCGGCTCGCCGTGCAAATCCCGGGGTGGCGTCCGGACGTGACGCGCGAGGTCGATCTGATCGAAGAAGTCGCGCGGCTTCGTGGTTACGACACCTTCCCCGACGAGCTGCGACCCTACCGTCCCGGCACGGTGCCCGACGCCCCCGGAGAGGTGACGTTGCGGCGCATCCGCGACCAGCTGGTGCGTAGCGGCGGAGGGCTGCTCGAGGTGCGCACGCTGCCCCTCGGTCCCGCGGATCGACCGGAAGCCGTGGCCATTCAGAACCCGCTGTCGGCCGACGAGGGCTATCTCAGAAGCCGTCTGTTCCCGGGTCTGATTCGCCGCGTGGAGTACAACTGGAGTCAGGGCCGGCGCGACATCCGCCTCTTCGAGGTCGGAACCGTCTTTCGCGCGGGGAAGGGACCGCGACCGGAGGAAGAGCTGCATCTGTCTGTCGTCCTCACCGGGGCCCGACATCCGGCGCATTGGAGCGCTTCGCTGGAGGGTGTGAAACTACCTGATATGGACATATGGGACCTAAAGCGCCACTTTGAGTTAGCTGTGGGGGTCGCGGCCCCCTCCTGCGACGTGCAACCGGCCGCCAATGGCTCCGGTTGGATCGCGGTAGAAAAGGGCGGCGGTGAGCCGGTCGGTCGGGCCCAGCCGCTCGAGGCCGACGCGCCACGCTGGGCCGGCCCGTTGTTCGGACTCGAGGTCAGGATCGCAGTAGAGCCGTCTCGCGTGGTGCGGTATCAGCCGTTGCCGACGCAGCCGCCGGTTGTGCGCGATCTCTCGTTGGTGGTGCCTGGCGGTGTGACGGCAGCAACTATTGAGGCCCTGCTCGCCCGAGAAGGCGGTACGCTGCTCGAGCGGCTGGACGTGCTGGACGAGTACCGTGGGGCAGGGCTGCCGGCGGGAACGCGCGGAGTGACGTGGCGGTGCACGTTCCGCGATCCGGCTAGGACGCTCACGGAGCGGGAGATTGATGCGCTGCTCAGCCGGATGCTGAAAGCGCTGGAGGAGCAATTTGGGGTACGGCGGCGACAGGCCACCCACTGATGTTCGCGACGCCATCGATCAGCTCGAGGCGATTCTCCGCGACGTGGCGGAGGAGTTGGCGGGCTGGCGTTCGCGCGCGCAGAAGGCCGAGTCGGAGCTGAAGGCCCGCGGCGGCCCGGTCAAGAACCCGGAGTTGGAATCGGAGAACAAGGCGCTGCGGCAGCGAGTCGAAGGAGCGCGCACCCGCGTCCACGATCTCATGCAACGGCTCACATTTTTGGAAGAGCAGGCGCGGGATAATGGGGGTCACAAGTGACGGCGAAGAAGCACGCCGTCCGGGTGATGATCGGCGGCGAGGAGTACACGGTCCGCTCCGATCTCTCGCCCGAGTACACGCGCGACGTCGCCGCATACGTGGACCAGGCGTTGAAGAAAGTCCTCAGTCAGGGACCCTTGGTGGAGAACCATAAGGCCGCGATTCTGGCGGCGCTCGACATTACGAACGAGCTGTTTCTGGCGAAGCAGACGGAGCGGGAAGTGGCGGCGCGCCTCGCGGCCGTCGCCGACGATCTGGCGAAGATGCTACCGCCGGCGAAGCGGAAGGCACTGACCGCCGGCTGACAACCCTCGCGGTTCCGCCCTAGTGGTGAGGCCGCGCGTTGGAGATAGATCCATGGCAGAGCTGTCCAGTACCATTGTGGCCGTGCTCAGCGGCGTGCTCGTCGCGGCACTGGCCTTCTATGTGTGGGGACGGCGCCTCGAGCGCCGCGCGGCCGAGTCCAGCCAGCGGGTCGTGCTGGCGGCCAAAGAAGAGCTCATGTCGGTCCGCGAAAACCTCCACCATAGCCTCGACCAGAAGATCGCCGGCGTCGACCGCCGCGAGCAGGATCTTCGCAAGCTCGAGCAGCAGCTGGAGGAGCGCGCCCGCGCGCTGACGAAGCGCGAGCAGGACATTGGGACACGCCTCGAGCAAGTCGCGGGCCTGACCGCCCAGGACGCCAAGGCCGAGCTCGTCGCTCGACTCGAGAGCGAAGCGCGCGACGAGGCGGCGGCGCTCGTGCGCAACATCACCGAGCAGGCGAAAAAGAATGCCGATCGGGAGGCGAAGAAGATCGTCGCCCTCGCGATCCAGCGCATCGCCGCCGACCAGACGGCGGAGTCGAGCGTGTCGGCGGTCGTGCTCCCGTCGGACGATATGAAGGGCCGGATCATCGGCCGCGAAGGCCGCAACATTCGCGCATTCGAAGCCGCCACCGGCGTCGACGTGATCATCGACGACACGCCGGACACCGTCGTGGTCTCGTGCTTCGAGCCGGTGCGTCGCGAAGTGGGGCGCCTGGCGCTCGAACGCCTCATCGCGGACGGCCGCATCCATCCGGGGCGGATCGAAGAGATCGTCAAGAAGGCCAAGAGCGACGTGGACACGAGCATCGTCGAAGCCGGTGAGCAGGCGGTCTACGACACCGGCATTCGCGGCATGCATGCCGAGCTGGTGAAGCTGGTCGGCCGGATGAAGTACCGGACCTCATACGGGCAGAACATCCTGGAGCACTCCAAGGAGGTCGCCTACCTGGCCGGGATGATGGCCGCCGAGCTGAAGCTCGACGTCCATCTGGCCAAGCGTGGCGCGCTGCTGCACGACGTCGGCAAAGTCCTGACGCACGAGCATGACGGCACGCACGTCCAGCTCGGCGTCGAGATGGCGACCAAGTACGGTGAGAATCCGATCGTGATCAACTGCATCGCGGCGCATCACGATGACGTCCCCCACGAATCGCCGGTCAGCGTCATCGTGCAGGCGGCCGACGCGATTTCGGGCTCCCGCCCGGGCGCCCGGCGCGAGGCGTTCGAGACCTACGTCAAACGCCTCACCGATCTCGAGAAGCTCGCCTCCGAGTTCAAGGGCGTGGAGAGGGTGTTCGCGATTCAGGCGGGCCGGGAAGTGCGCGTCGTGGTGACCCCCGAAGCGGTGGACGATACCGCCGCCGCGCTGCTCACCGACGAAATCGCGCGCAAGATCGAGCGCGAGCTGCAGTACCCGGGGCAGATCAAAGTCGTGGTGATCCGCGAAACACGGGCGGTCGGCGTTGCCCGCTAAGCTGATCGACGGGAACGCGATCGGCGCCGCAATGCGTGCGGAGCTGGGAACGGAGATCGCGGCGCTCAAGAAGAAGGGCATCACGCCGGGACTGGCGGTGATACTCGTCGGCGACAACACGGCATCGCAGGTGTACGTCCGCATGAAGGGAAAAGCGTGCGACGAAGCCGGTCTGTATCATGAGACCATCAAGCTTTCCAAAGACACCAGCGAAGCCGAGCTGATGGCGCTGCTCGAACGCCTCAACACGAATCCGCAGATTCACGGCATCCTCGTGCAGCTGCCGCTGCCAAAGCAGATCGACACGAACCGGGCCTTGCACCGCATCGACCCTCGCAAGGATGTGGACGGCTTTCACCCCGAGAACGTCGGCAAGGTGGCGGCAGGCGATGCGACCGGCTTTCGGCCCGCGACGCCCTATGGCGTGCAGCAGCTGCTGCTCCGGACGGGCGTCGAGACGAAGGGCGCACACGCCGTCGTCGTCGGACGCTCCAACATCGTGGGCCGGCCGATGGCGGCGCTGCTGCTCCAGGACGGACCGGGCGGCAATGCGACCGTGACGGTGTGCCACTCGCGGACGCGCGGCATCGACCAGCACACGCGTCTGGCGGACATTCTCATCGTCGCCATCGGCAAGCCGGAGTTTGTGACGGGCGACATGGTGAAGCCGGGGGCCGTCGTGATCGACGTCGGCGTCAACCGCGTCGATGATCCATCGAAGAAACAGGGCTACCGGCTCGTCGGCGACGTGAAGTTTCAGGAAGCGAAGCAGGTCGCGTCGGCGATCACGCCCGTCCCCGGCGGCGTCGGTCCGATGACGATCACGATGCTCCTCTACAATACGGTCCAAGCCGCTCGCCAGTGGGCGCACCGCTAGATCTCTTCACCGCCGCCTCAGCCGAAGGGGCGTGGACGGTCGGCGAAGTCACGCGCCGGGCGCGCGCGGTGATCGAGGCCGGACTGCCGCCTCTCTGGGTACGCGGCGAAATCGCCGACTTCACCGCTGCTCGCAGCGGCCATTGGTACTTCTCACTGCGCGACAAGTCGGCACAGTTACGATGTGTGATGTTTGCCAAGCAGAACTTTCGACTGCCGGCGCCGGTCGATGGGATGCAGGTCTTCATATTCGCGCGCCCGTCCCTGTACGAACCAAGGGGCGATTTCCAGCTGCTGGTAGACGAGCTACTCTCGACAGAGCAGGGCGGTCTTTGGAAGCTGGCATTCGAGAAAGCCAAAGCCGCGCTGGCCAAGGACGGGTTGCTCGATCCCGCCCGCAAACGCCGCTTGCCGGCGTTCCCGCGCCGTATCGCCGTCGTCACGAGCCCCGATGGGGCGGCGCTGCGCGACATCGAGGCCGTCGTCGGCCGCCGTTGGCCCGTCGCCGAGCTGATCGTCGTACCGGCTCAGGTGCAGGGAGCCAAAGCCGAAGCGTCCGTCTGCTCGGCGCTCAACCGCATTCGCCGGCTGCCAGTCGACGTGCTGGTCGTTGCCCGGGGAGGCGGCTCCGTCGAGGACCTGTGGGCGTTCAACTCCGAGCGCGTCGCGCGAGCCGTGGCCGCCATGCCCATGCCGGTGATCTCGGCGATCGGCCACGAAACGGACGTCACGCTGTGCGACCTCGTCGCCGACCTGCGCGCGCCGACCCCGTCCGCCGCGGCTGAAGCGGCCACGCCGGATCGCATCGAGGTGGTCCAGCATTGTGCTGTCCTCGGCCAGCGCCTCGCTCGCGCCCTGCGGATCGCGTCCCGCCACGTGGTGGAGCGACTCGACCGCACCCGCGACCGTCTCGTGGGTTCCATGGACCATCGGCTCGAGCAGTCCCGCGCATTGCTCACCGCGCATGGCGCACGCCTTGACGCCTTGAGTCCGCTCCGCGTGTTGGCTCGCGGGTATGCCGTGGCGCGCGACGCGAACGGCGAGGTCCTGAAACGCGTGGGACAGCTCCCCAGCGGCAAAGCATTCCGGCTCCGCGTGACGGACGGAGAGGTGAATGGCAGAGTTCAGTAAGCAGCTCGAGCGCCTTGAAGCGATCGTTCGCCGCCTCGAATCCGAAGACCTCGATCTCGACGAAGCGTTGAAGCTGTTCGAGGAAGGCGTCGAGCGGCTGCGGGTCGCGCGCGAGCAGCTGCAACAGGCGGAGCTCAAGGTCAAAAAAGTGCTCGAGATTGAAAGCCCTTCGTAGCTACCTCGCGGATGTCCGCGAGCAGGTCGACCGCGTCTTGGAGACGGCGACCGGCGTCGATGAGGTCATGCGCTACAGCCTGCTCGGTGAAGGCAAACGCTTGCGGCCGACGCTCGTATTCGCCGCGCATGAAGCCCTCGACGGCGCGTCACCCGCGGGCGTCGCCGAGATCGCGGCGGCGGTTGAAGTCGTCCATGCCTATTCGCTGGTGCATGACGACTTGCCCTGCATGGACAACGACGACCTGCGGCGTGGCCGCCCGACCGCCCATCGCGCCTTCGATGTGCCGCGTGCGACTCGCGCGGGCTACGAGATGGTCGCGCTGGCGGCTCGGGTGCTGGCACGCGGCCTTGCCGCGCTGCAGCTCCCGGCAGCGCGCTGCCGCGAGATCTCGCTCGAGCTGTTTCGCGCCGCAGGCGCGGGGGGCATGATCGGCGGTCAGGCGCTCGATCTCGAGGCGGAGGCGAAGGCGCTGCCGATTGATGCGCTGGAGGAGGTGCATCGGCGCAAGACCGGCGCCTTGATCGCCGCGTCGTGCGTGATCGGCGGACTCTCGGCGGATGGTACACCAGGCCGCATCGAGGCGCTGCGGGCGTACGGCGAGGCCATCGGTGTCGCCTTTCAGATCGCCGACGATGTGCTCGACGCCACCGCGACGTCCGATCAGCTGGGGAAAACCGCCGGCAAGGACGCCGCCCACGCCAAGGCGACATTCGTGACGCTGCTCGGCGTCGGGGCGGCGCGCGCCGAGGCGGAGCGCCTCGCGGCCAAGGCCGTAGACCAGCTGCGGGATGCCGGGTTAGTTTCCCCCATACTGGTCGAGCTCGCCCACTATATCGTGACGAGGCCTAATTGATTCTCGAATCGATTCACCGTCCCCAGGACGTCCGCGCGCTTCCGCCGGACCAGCTGCAGCAGCTGGCCGACGAGGTGCGCCAGCGGCTCATCGATGTCGTCTCGCAGACCGGCGGCCACATCGGTGCGGGCCTTGGCGTCGTCGAGCTGACGGTCGCGCTCTGCGCGGCGTTCGACTCTCCGCGCGACAAGATCGTGTGGGACGTGGGGCATCAGGGCTACCCGTGGAAAATCCTGACCGGGCGCAACGACCGGCTCGCGACCTTGCGGCAACGCGGTGGCCTGTCCGGGTTCCTGCGGCGCGACGAGAGCGAGCACGACCAGTTTGGCGCCGGTCACGCCGGGACGGCGCTGTCGGCGGCTTTTGGGATGGCGACCGCGCGCGACCTGAAGGGCGACACGTTCGAGGTCGTGGCGGTCGTCGGCGACGGGGCGATGACCTGCGGCCTGCCGTACGAGGCGCTCAATAACGCCGGCGATTCGGGCCGCGACATCATCGTGGTGCTGAACGACAACGGGATGTCCATCGCCCCCAACGTGGGCGCGATCAGCAAATACTTCGGCTCCATCATTGCCAGCCCGATCGGCGTGCGGATGCGCGAGCGCGTCAAGCACGTCATCGAGCGCGCGTCGCACCTGATCGGCGGCAAGAAGCTGGTCGACTTTGCCAAGAACGTGGAAGAGAGCATCAAGAATCTCTGGTCGCCCGGCATGCTGTTCGAAGAGCTCGGCTTCCGCTACTTCGGGCCGATCGACGGGCACAACATCGCGCAGATGCTCCACACCTTCGATATCGTGAAGACGCTGAAGGGACCGCGGGTCGTGCACGTGATCACTGAGAAGGGGAAGGGTTTCCCGCTCCCCGAGCCCGACCTCGAGAAGTATCACGCCCGCGCGCCCTACGATCCGATCACCGGCAAGCTCAAGCCGGTGAACCCCGGACCGCCGCTGTGGACGAAGGTCTTCGGGGACGCGCTGACGCAGCTCGCCGCCGAGAACACCAACTTCGTGACGATCACCGCGGCGATGCCCTCGGGGACCGGCACGAACATCTTCCAGAAGAAATGGCCGGCGCGCTTCTTCGACGTCGGCATCGCCGAGGCGCACGCGACGACGTTCGCGGCCGGGCTCGCGACGCAGGGGGTGCGGCCGGTCGTCGCGATCTACTCGACGTTCCTGCAGCGCGCCTACGACAGCATCATCCACGACGTCGCGATTCAAAAGCTGCCGGTGATTTTCTGTCTCGACCGCGCGGGCATGGTGGGCGAAGACGGCCAGACCCACATGGGTCTGTACGACATCGCGTACATGCTGGCGGTGCCACATATGACCGTGACGGCACCCAAGGACGGCGCCGAGCTAATCGGGCTGCTGCGCTGCGCGCTGGCGCACACCGATGGTCCCTTCGCGTTGCGGTATCCCCGTGACAAGGCACCGGCCGAGCCGCCACCGGCCGCCGAAGTGCCGCCGGTGCCGTATGGCACGTGGGAGCTTCTGAGAAAAGGAAAGGATTGCGCGATCCTGGCGGTCGGCGTGATGTGCAAGCCGGCGGTGGAGGCAGCCGAGCTGCTCGCGGCGGACGGTCTCGACGTCTCGGTCGTGAACGCTCGGTTTCTCAAGCCGATGGACCGCGAGATCCTCGAGGGGCTCTCCCCGACTCACAAGCTGCTCGTGACGGTCGAAGACGGCACCGTCGTGAACGGCTTCGGCGCGGCGCTGGCGGCACTCGTGCAGACGACCGCACCCGATGTTCGTGTCGTTGCGCTGGGCGTACCGGACCGCACGTACGAGCACGCGCCGCGCGCGCAGCAGCTCGCGGACGTCGGCCTGACCGGCGCGGGCATCGCGGCCCGCATCCGCGCCCTCGCCGCCGAAGAGTCGCTCAGCACGCGATGAACGTCGGGGTCGTCGGGAACCCCAACTACCCGGATCTCGGCGCATTTCTCGCGACGCTGCAGCAGAAGGCGTCGAGTGTCGGCATCACGCTGTACAGCGAGGAGCGCATCCAAGCGTTGTGGCCCGCACCCGGCCCGAGCCGCGACGGCGCCGTGCCGCCACCGCTCAGCGAGGCGCCGGGCGATCTGGACTGCCTCATCACGCTCGGTGGGGACGGCACGCTGCTGCGCGGCGCGCGTGTCCTCAACGGCGCCGATACGCCGATCCTCGGACTCAATCTGGGACGCGTCGGATTCCTGACGACAGCGGCACCAGACACGCTCGACTGGGTGCTCGATTCCATTGTCCGCCACGCCTTCACAACCGAGCCGCGGCTGGCGCTGCAATCGACGATCACCGGGAAGGGCGACAAGGCGGGTCGCGTCGAGCCGCTCGTGCTGAACGACGTCGTCGTCCACAAGGGCGGCGTGGCACGCGTAGTTCGACTCAAGGTCTCCGTCGATGGGGACGAGGTCGCGCAGTACTCGGCCGATGGGATCATCGTCAGCACGCCGACCGGATCGACCGCGTACTCCATGTCGGCCGGCGGGCCGATCGTCGTGCCGACAGTCGACGCCATCGTCGTAACCGCCATCTGCCCGCACACGCTGGCGGTGCGTCCGCTGGTGCTGCCCGCCACGGCGGTGGTGACGGTTCAGCCGATTCCACCGTGGAGCGATGAAGTGCTGGTCTCGTTCGACGGCCAGGTCGGCACGCCGATTCAGCCGGGTGACCGCCTGGACGTCCGCCGCGCGGCTCGGCCGATTCATCTGATTCGCCTTGGCCCTGAAGGCTTTTTCAAGCGGCTGCGCAAGAAGCTCCACTGGGGCGATCTGAGCGATCGGACGCGGAAATAGGTGCTGACAGAGCTTAGAGTTCGCGATCTCGCCGTCATTGCCGACGTCACCCTGCCATTCCAGCCTGGCCTCAATGTTCTGACCGGCGAAACGGGCGCAGGCAAATCGATGCTCGTAGACGCGCTCTCCCTGCTGCTCGGTGAGCGCGCGTCTGCCGATATCGTCCGGCCTGGGGCGGAGAAGACGATCGTCGAGGGGGCTTTCGAGTTCGGTGCGGCGGTCCATCGGCACCTGCTGACCCCATTCGCTGAGCTGGGTGTCGAGCTCGAAGAAGGAAGGCTGGTGCTCAAGCGCGAGGTGCTGCGTGAGGGCAAGTCGCGGGCCTGGGTCAACGGCTCGCCGGTCACGATCGGGGTCCTCAGCGAGATCGGCGGCCTGCTCGTGGACCTGCACGGCCAGCACGAGACACAATCGTTGCTCCGTCCCGACGCTCAGCGCGACATGCTCGATGCGTACGCGGACGCCGATGTTGAACGCGTCGCCGTCCGCGACGCGCATGCACGGCTGAAGGATCTGGAGCAGCGCGAGGCCGAGCTCACGACTCGCCAGGCGGAGGTCCGCAAGAAGGCGGATTACCTGCGTCACGTCCTCCAGGAGATCGAGCGCGCCAAACCGAAAGTGGGCGAGGATGAGGCGCTGGACGTCGAGGCCAAACGGCTGACGCACGCCGAGGAGCTTGGCCGGCTCGCGCGGGAGCTCGAGGAAGCGGTGGACGCGTCCGGTCTCACCAAAGCCCAGAAGATCCTGGCGAGTCTGCTGCGCGTCGATCCGTCACTCGGCAAATGGCAGGAGCTGTTGGACGCCGCCTTTGCCGGCGCCGCCGAGCTGGCGCAGGCTGCGCGCGCGTACGCGAGCGACATCGAGCCAGATCCGGAACGCTTGAATGCCGTCGAGCAGCGCCGCGATCTCCTGTTTCGGCTGCAGCAGAAGCACGGACCGACGATTCCCGATGTGCTGGCCGCGCGGGACACCGCCGCGCGCGAGCTCGAGCTGCTGGATACGGCCGATCTCGACCTGCGCACCATCGCATCCGATCGCGAACAGGCCGCCGCCGAGTTCAGGCGCGCAGTCGAAGCTCTGACGGCCAAACGAATCGCAGGCGGAAAGAAACTGTCACGGGCTGTGAACAAGGTTCTTCCCACGCTGGGGATGCCTGAGGGACGTTTCGCAGTGTCCCAGTCCCCACTCCCCACTCCCCGCAGTGATGGAGCGGAAACCGTCGTCTTCGACGTCAAGCTCAACGAGGGACTCGAGGCCCGGCCCTTGGCACGGGTCGCCTCAGGCGGCGAGCTGTCGCGCCTGATGCTCGCGTTGAAAGTGGTCCTGGCGGCGCACGATGTGGTACCGACGCTCGTGTTCGACGAAGTCGATCAGGGAATCGGCGGGGAAGTTGGCGGTCGGGTGGGGGAGGCGTTGGTGGACGTCTCGCGCGAAGGCCGTCAGGCGCTCGTGATCACGCACCTGCCGCAGATTGCGGTCCATGCCGATCAACACCTGGTGGTGGCGAAAGGGAAGAAGGGTGGTCTCGCAACGAGCGACGTCGCCGTCGCGGACGGTGACAATCGCGTGAAGGAGATCGCGCGGATGTTGGGCGATGCCGATATGGCGACCGCGCGCCGTCACGCGGTCGAGCTGCTCAGAACGGCCAACGAGAAGTCCGCATCACAATCCGAAACACCGTCGCCACCGGCACGAGCCCACCCGCCGCGCTGACGGTCTGCTCGATCGAGAAGCTGCCTTCCACATCTGATCCCACGTAGGTCATCGCGAAACCGAGTCGCGTTCGGCGGATGCCCGTGCCGGCATCCAGCACGCTCGCGGCCACTGGCGTGCCCAAGTGCGTCGCGACATCGATCGAGTCCTGCGCTGAACGATAGCTGTAGCGATCGCGCTGCTGCGTCCAATAGCCCACGGTGAAACCCACGCCGAAGTGTTTGGCGAGCCGGAGCATCGGGGCGACATCGATGGCGGCATAATCGCCCGGATCCCAGTTGAGGGTGGCGAGCGCCGCGTGCGGCAGGAGCAACGTCGATTGTGGCCCCACCCGCCTCGCGCGAGTGCCGGGCTGTTGCCGGGCGAGTCGCACCATCCCGTTCAGCCAGAGGTGATCGAACAGCGTCAGCTCCTGGGCGATCTGGAGCTCGATGTCCGTCTGGTGATCGCCGGTCGAGAGATCGAACAGGTTGCTCGGGGAGTCCTGGTGGCCCGTCGGCAAGCGCACGACGAGCGCACCACTCAGCGCAAAACTGTGGGTTTCCAGGAGCCGGTACTTCGCCTGCACCTCGACGTCGCCGGCGAAGAAGCGCAGCCGCCGGCTCGTGTTGTCGATCGGATCGAACGCGTACGTCGTGTCCTGGAGCAGCGAATCGAGCGCGCGGGCGGCGCTGTCGGGCGCCGGCGCTCCCGTGCTATCGAGCGGATATGTGGCGCGGGTGTTCACGCGCACGAGCGGGATGGAGACACCGACTGCAATGCGATTGGTGATCCCATACTCGAAGGCGAACGGCGTCACCCGACGCTCCTCGTGCACCAAGACTTTCGCGGGCAGCGGCGCGCCGATCGGTTGCTCGTGCGCGCCGTCCGTGAACTCACGCTCCCACGTCGTGATCACCGGTTCGAACGTGAAGCGCAGTGCACCGGCACGTGGCGTATCGGTGCGGGGCACAGCCTGAGCGCTGACGCCGGGCGCCAGCCCGGTGATCATCAGGGCGAGGACAAAGTAGGTCGGTCGCATTAGCAGAACGGCACCCGGCTGATGCCGGATGCCGTTTCGCTTACCCGCAATGGAGTACGAGGTTCGCGTT
>QHVB01000065.1 GCA_003222195.1 Gemmatimonadota bacterium
TTCAGTCGGCAGGAGGCCGATATGGTCTGGCGGGCAATCCGGCCGCGACCGACTGTAAGGACGAACGCTGACTAGACAGAGCGGCTATCAGTTCAACAAGGCAAAACCACAAGTCGGAAAGCACAGAGGGCGATGGGGCTGATGAGCGAAGCAACTGTGGAGAAAAAAAGAATCTCTCTCTTTCGATGCCCAGAATGCCTTAGCGAACTCACTGACCTGCCTGACCATTTTCGATGCGACAAGTGCCAGAAGCAATTCCCGGTCGTGGAAGGATTACCTGTTTTTTCGCGCGATCGTGATTTCTATTATGGGGAAGTCTCGAAAGATCAAATGCAGAAGATCCTCGCCAGAGCTTCGCTGGTTGGTTGGCACACCTCCATATTGGAGTATGCCGATGCCACAGGGACGATGGACTTCCACGATTATACAGCCTCTCCGATACGCGCTGGTTTCAAGTTCTTGCTCGACAGATTTGAAACTGGAACCGCACTCGATTACGGTTGCGGCTCGGGGGCAATCGCAACCAGCCTTGCTCGCAATTTCGCGAAGGTTTATGCAGCGGATCTTACGCTGGAGCGCGTTAGATTTACACAAATACGCGCGCAGCAGGAAAAGCTTTACAATGTGATCGCATTTTGTTCTGGCGACACGCCTTACATCCCCCTGAGAGATAATTCAGTGGACGTGATCGTCCTAAACGGAGTCTTGGAATGGGTGCCTGACCACCGTTCTGGCGACCCACGATCCGTACAGATCGCGTTCTTGAGGGAACTGCGGCGAATCCTGGTCAAGAATGGCCTTCTGTTTATTGGCATCGAGAACCGCATTGGCTTCGGGTACGTGCTCGGCAAGCACGAAGAGCACGCGGGTTTGCGATTTGTCTCTCTGTTACCCAGAAGGATTGCGAATCTTTATTCTCAAGTTATGAGAGGAAGGCCATACCGGAATTACACCTACTCACGGAGTGGCTACCGATCCTTGCTCGAATCGGGTGGGTTTCCGCGAACGGACTTTTGGGGCCTTGTCCCGGATTATCGCGGGATAGAGAAGGCAATCCACCTTTCTGAAAAGAGAATGATACGAGAGTCGATCACAGGGGAAACGGTGTTGAAGCGGGCAAGGAACCTTGTGATACGTGCGTTCTTTCCGTGGATGAGCGAATCGTTCGGAGTTCTTGCGGGAGACATGCCGTTCTTGTCATACGTAGCGCGACTTACAAGCCATATTTCTGACGCCCATCTGAGCGGGACGCCACTTGAGATTCGCCGCTATTCGGTGACCAATACCGGAATGGTACACGTCCGTGCTTCAAGCGACAAAACAGATTACATGATCAAGCTTCCACTATCAGGCAGAGCGGATCAGCGAACAGAGGCAGCCCTCCATAATCTGGAGGAAATTGCTGCGTCAGCTGGGAAGTACCAGGACGCCTGCCTTATGCCGCGGCCAATCGCCCACGGCAGGTTCCTTGGTCAAACCTTCCTTCTCGAGCCGCTTGTCGGAGGGGACAGTTTGGATCAGCTAATGGCTAGGATGACCTTGACCAGCTTCTTTCCTAGCATTTGCGATTACCTGGCGAACCTCTGCATGCGTACTCAGCAGAAGGGCGGGCCATGGTCGGAAGTCCTGAGCGACAGTGCGAGAAACTACGGATTACTTCTCGCGGAGTATTACGAACACCGAGGTCTTTCCAATAGTTTGTTTAAGCGTCAAATCAGTGAGGTTGCCGATTATCTTGGCAGAGGCGCTCCCCGGCGTGAGGGCTTCCGATGCGCTATTCACGGCGACTTCTGGCACGGGAACATTCTTTTCGATGCTTCGCAACTGCGGATTACGGCAGTCCTGGATTGGGACCACTTCGAGAAGAGAGCTCTGCCTTTCCTCGATTTGTTCAATCTCATTGTCAAACACGAGCAGTACTTCAATCGCAAGGGCTTGGGGCAGAGTGTAGTAGCGCTTCACAAGGCGCTCGGTGCTGGATCGCCAGCAATTGCACCCCTTCGAGGTTATGCGATGCGAATCGGTGTGGAAGAGAGAATGATTTCTGATTTTCTAGTTGTGTATTGGATAAGGCAGAGTCTGCTCCTTCTGAAAGTCGACGGTCCTCACACGACAGCAGTCATTGAAGAAGCGATTGGTGAGCCGCTGCGTTACTTCCATGCGCTTGCGGAGACGGAGACCGCGTCGAGGTAAGTTCTGAAGGACCGCGTCTATATCGATCGCGACTCGGGCAATAGTTGCTGCGACCCTGATCTAGTCTTGCGAGCCCAGCCCCTTAAGTCTCAGCGGCAAGGTTACAAGCAACAGCTTTTCCCAGGCCTTGGCGGCCCATCGCGTCAAGTTTGGAGCCACCTTGAGCCCGAGCAGCGCGAGTCGAAGCTTCTTGCTGCGAAAGTAGGCGTTGGCCTTCACGAGCGATCCTCGGGCTTCCTCAAAACGGCGCTCGAGTATCTTTTGGCGACCGTGTTCTAATTCAAAGTAGGCTTTTGCGCGCGTGATCGTGTCCTGCAAAATGGAACGGACTCCAGGATCGAGCCGAAGAGTCTTATCAAGCTTAATCAAGACCTGCGCTCGGCCGGCGCTCATTGCCGTAATGTGCGACGACAAACTGCCCGAGCGCACTCGACTTCCCCACAGAACCCTTCGCTGATAGGCGATCCTTCCACCCCGGTAGGCCACGCGAAGCCAGAGATCGTAGTCCTCCGCGCGTGAAAAGCCTTCATCAAAAAGCCCCGCTTCGATCAGAACTCTCTTGCGGGCCACGGTACCGGATGTAGGCACCTGACACTTTTCGACCAACAAGCTCTCGAAGGTTGGGGTGCCGCTCGATGGACGTATCTTCATCACTCGCTGGTCGGAGAAAGGGGTGTCACCAATGATTAGACCGTCCGTGTACACGACGTCAGGCGGCGGACTCTGCTGAAAGAGCTCCATCTGAAACGCGAGGTACTCCGGCAGCCAGAAATCGTCACTGTCTAGAAACGCGACGTACTCGCCGCGAGAGCGCAGGATGCCCACATTGCGAGCAGCGCTTGGGCCCCGGTTCTCCTGCTCGACATAAACGATGCGCTCGAGAAATGGCGTGATTACTTCTTTCAATATCGGCGTGTCGGAAGAACCATCGTTAATGACAATGATCTCGACTTTCGGATAGCTTTGTCGAACGACAGAACTCAGCGTCTCGTTGATATACTGCGCAGCGTTGTAAGCAGGAATGATTACACTCACGGTCTCCGGCGCGACGTCGGGACTATTCATGGATGGACCTGCCTTTCTACCGCCGGAGCTCGGCCCGAATCTGTCTTTCCAAATCTGACACGCTGACTAGTATTGTCGCGCACTTGACGGCGGCAAAGCCGGGATGCCTCGAGCATTTCCCGGGCTTCGTTCTGACCAATTTCACCCCAATAGTCACTCGGTACCTGAAAGAATCGTGGAATGCCTCCCGTGACTGGCCACTCGGCTCCGCACTGGGGGCATGCGCACCGGTCCGGGTGAACACCGAGTCTGTTCCCGCATTTAAGGCACTTCAGCAGCATCATCGGGGCATCGTCTCCAGGGCCTCTCCCCTTGGCCAATTGTCGGTCTCGTCAATGGCCCAAGGACTGATGCACGTACGCTGCGAACCGGGTCCGCACTTTCACGCCCATCGGATCGCGGGTGAAGAAGAAGCACAGCAAGCCCGCAACATAGACCGTGCCTCCCGCCAATAGCTGGACCAGCAGTTGGACATAGTTGTGCGCGTAGAAGAGCTGACGCATCAACAGGAGCACGACGACCAGCGGTGCGCACAGTCCGAAAGGAAGCGCGTACGCCTGGCTCACGAAATCCCGCACGCTAACCCCGAGCAGACGGCAAAGGTAGTA
>QHVB01000066.1 GCA_003222195.1 Gemmatimonadota bacterium
GGGGGCGGTGACGAGCTGCAGATAGACCGTGCGACGCTCGTCGGCCGGATCGAGTGAGGGACGCAGCGGCGCGCCGAGCCAGTCGGCGAGCGGCCGGTCGAGCGGCGGGACCGGCACATTGGCCAGTAGCAACGTCGTCGTCCACCGCAGATCGAGATCCCAGGGCACCTCGAGACCAACGTGGTAAACCGATCGCCGCACCGTTGTGTCCGGATCGACCGCGCGGATGATGTACGGGTATTGGATCAGGTCGGCGGCGGCACTGCCATAGAGACTGTCGATCGCGGGCCAGGCGCGTTCGGCAGCCTGGCGCAGGGGAAGGGGCGACCGATTCGCAATGATGCGGAGATGACCGACGGCAATCGTGTCGCGACCAGCCGTCGCCCGCTCGCGTTCCAGACTATCGGCGACATTCGCGATGGCCTGTGCGTCGCGCCATGCTCGCAACAGGCTGTCCGCGCGGCCCTGCAAACGTATCACCACTGTGTCCTGGGCCCACGCGTGTGGCACCAGCATCCAAAGGAAAAGCACCGACGCGAGCGTTCTAGACATCGATCAGCATCCAACGACCGGTGAACACGGCGAGCGGGCCGGGTCCTTGCAACAGCACGACTTGGAGCGTGCCGAGCAGGTCCCATTCCAGGTTCGCCCCGCTCACGATGACCTGCACAAGCACGAGCGCGGCGATCGCGCCCAGGATGATCCCCGCCGTCCGCGCCGTTCCCGCCGACACGGCAAAGAACACTGCAAAGGCGACGAACACCGCGAGCGCGAACCGCAGGGTGAGCGCAATCGGATACGCCTGAAGCCCCGGCGGGAGTGTCGCCATCACGGTCCCCAGCAGAGCCCCGATCAGCACCGCGGCAATGGGGGCCGTGAGGAGCGCCAGTCCCGCGCCGAACCGCAACGCCACGTATTGCCAGCGCGGCAGCGGCAGCGTCAGGGCATGAATGTGACGGCCCCGGTGATCCGCGGCCCACGCCGCGATGGCGGTGAGTAGACCGAGGGCTGCGGCGAGCAGTGGATACGCCGACCCCCACGACTGCACCGCGCGCAACAGCTCCTGTGTCTGCAGCGCGCCGCGATCCGGCCGCGCGGCGCCCTGCACCGACAACAGCGGGATCGCAAATCCGGCCACCGTCCCGAGAACCACGACGAGACGAGACCATTTCCATTGCGCATAGAGCACAGCACGGAACATCCCCCTCATACGCGCACCGCCCTTCCCTTTGCGCGGAATCCTCGTAGCAGTTCGACGAATCCCTCCTCGAGATCCAGATCGATCACGTCGCGAATGGACGCGCCTAGGCTCTCGACGTACGTCGTCATGTCCGGCTCCCAATTGCCGACGACCCAGTACTCGCCCGCGCCATTCGATGACTCGCGCGTCAGCAGCTGGAACGGTGGATTGCCGATCTCGGCCGGGGCACCGGCCACGACGAGCCGCTTGGTCCCGTTCTTGAGTTTGTCCATGGGCGACTCGGTGATGAGTCGCCCATTGTCCATCACGGCGACCCAGTCGCATACCCGCTCGAGCTCGTGTACGAGGTGACTCGAGATGAAGATGGTCGCGCCGCGCTCGGACACGTACGCGATCAACGCGCTGAGGATGTCGCGGCGCACGACGGGATCAAGCCCATCCGTGGGCTCGTCGAGCACGAGGAGCTCGCCGCATTGCGCCAGCGCCAGCAGAATCATGAGCTTCGCTTTCTGGCCCTTCGAGAGGCGGCCAAAGAGCCGCGCTTCATCGAGCTCGAAGCGCTCGACCAATTCAGTCGCGCGCGCGCGATCCCATCGGGGATAGAACGCCGCCTGAAAGTCGATCAGCTCACGCACCGTCATGGTCGCGTCGAGATGCGGCTGCTCCGGGACATAGCCGATGTGGCGGAGAATGCGAGCATATTGCGCCGGCATCGGACGCCCCAGGACGGTGATGCGGCCGCTCACCGGCTGGAGCAGGCCAAGGATGAGTCGAATCGTGGTGGTCTTACCGGAACCGTTCGGCCCAAGGAAGCCGTAGATCGATCCCGTCGGTACGCGAAGATCGAGCGCGGGGATCTCGAACGCCTTCCCGACGCGGTAACGCAGCTGTTCGGTTTCGATGGCATAGGTCATGGAGTCTTCACTCCCAATTCCGCCTCGAGGGCACGATGCAATTCGGCGAGCGAAACGCCGGAACGCCGCGCGTCGGCGACGAGCTTACGAACCAGCGCGCTGGCCTGCTGCGAGCGTTCCCGGGCGCGCCGTCCTGGCGCGAGCTCCCTCACAAACGTCCCGGCGCCATGGCGAATTTCGACGAAGCCCTGCGCCTCGAGATCGCGATAGGCCTGGGTGATCGTGGCGGGATTGACGCGCAACTCCGCGGCGAGCTGCCGCACCGATGGCAACGGCGCGGCACTGCCAAGCGTGCCGGTGGCGATCGCGAGACGGATGCGCTCGGCGATCTGGACGTAGAGAGGAATGGGACTGCGGGCATCGATATCGTGGAACATCGCCCCCCCGCCGTTACAGTGTATTGGTACAGTAGAACAGTTGTCAAGGGGGGGCTCGCACGGGCTGGCCCACATGGCAGATTACAGAACGACTCAACAAGGAGCGACGAATGAGCGAACGGCAAGCTTTTCTGAGCGCGTGGGAGCGTGAGACTGCCACGACGCTGAAAGTCCTCCGCGCCTATCCCGGCGCGAAGGAAGCCATGAAGCCCCATGACACCTGCCGCAGCGCCAAAGAGCTGGCTTGGACATTCGCGGTCGAAGGCGTGGCCGGTGCAGCGGCCGTCCAGGGAGAGTTCAAGTTCCCGCCGCCGAACATGCCGAAGATGCCGGAGAACTGGCAGGGCACGCTCGGCGAGGTAGAGCGCGCGTTCAAGAAGATGGCCGACGAAGTGCGGAAGGTCGACGACCGGCAGCTGAGCACCACGATCAAATTCTACACGGCGCCGAAACAGCTGGGTGATGTGCGGCGTCAGGATTTTCTTTGGCTGATGCTGAACGACATGATCCACCACCGCGGGCAGTTCTCCGTCTATCTCCGGATGGCCGGCGGCAAAGTCCCCTCCATCTACGGCCCCTCCAAGGACGAGCCGTGACGGCGAGGATTTGAGCGCACAAACCGGATAGCAGTGCTGTGGGTGCTCGGAGTATGTTCCGCGCCATGAGCCCCACGCAGCGCTGGCAGGCAGTGCTGGCAAGAGATCGCCGGTTCGATGGCGCATTCGTGTATGCGGTGCGCTCGACCGGCATCTATTGCCGTCCGTCCTGCGCCAGCCGCCGGCCGCGCCGTACCCAGGTGACGTTCTTCCCCATCCCCGAAGCCGCTGAGCGCGAGGGCTTTCGCGCCTGCCGGCGCTGCCATCCCGGCGCTGCGAACGGAAGTGATCCCGCCGTGGCGCTGGTGCGCGAGGCGTGCCAGGCGATCGCGGCCGGCGCGCCGTTACGGGGCGACGCGCGCCGGCTCGCACGCGCATTCAAGCGAGTGCTCGGGATCACACCGCGGGCCTACGCCGAGGCGCGCCGGGTATCGCGCTTCAAAAAGGAATTGAAACGGAGGAAACAGGTGAGTCCCGCAGTCTACGAAGCCGGCTACGGCTCCTCCAGCCGCGTGTACGAGCGCACGCACGCGAACCTCGGCATGACGCCAGCCAGGTATGCGCGCGGTGGGGCCGGTGTGGGCATTGCCTACGTCACGGTGCCGACATCGCTGGGACGACTGCTGGTCGCGGCCACCGAGCGCGGAGTCTGCCGAGTCGCCCTCGGCGACACTGCCGGCGCGCTCGAGCAAGATCTGCTCGCCGAATTTCCCGGGGCGCGAGTCGTGCAGGACAAGAGCGGCAAGCTGCACGGGTGGGTCACGTCGATTCTGGCGTACCTCGACGGCCGCGAGCCGGATCTTGATCTCC
>QHVB01000067.1 GCA_003222195.1 Gemmatimonadota bacterium
GTAATCGCGAACCCGCGGCCGGCGCTTCATGGCGGGATTGAGCGCGTTCATGATCGGCTCGGTGACCGACAGCGGGAGGACCGCGACGGCCATGTTCACGCCGATGTTCACGCCGATTTTCGCGACGTGGTACAGCTCGCGCGGCTTGAGAAACCACCGGCTCGGCAACTGATACCAGCCGATCCCCTTGTTTCGGAGCAGGATGCCCTTCACCGCGGTGGCCGTCACGTACGTCTTGAGGTTGTACTTGATGATGTCGCGCTTGAGCTCGAACTCCGACGTCGTCTCCGGGACGTAGGGCAGCGGCGTCCGGTCGAAGATGGATCGCGTCACCGAGAGCGTGCTGTTGAAGTTCGACCACCCCGGCTCGACGTGGATGCGATCGGTCGTCTTGAGGTCGGTGTAGATCGGAGTGCCCGGATACGGGATCAGGTTGTTGTACTTCGAGGACTGGACCCGGGCCCCTGCCACCACGCGGTAGCTCGTCGCCCGCTCGTCACGCGTCTCGGTGGGCAACCCGAAGATCATGAACAGCGAGATGTCGAAGCCGTGCTTCTTGCCGAGCGCCACGGCCTCCAGATGCTGCTCGACCGTCTCGCCCTTCCCGATGAGCTTGGCGAGCCGGTTCACGCCGGTCTCCATCCCGAATCCCGCGTGCTTGAAGCCCGCCGCGGCCAGGATCGGCACGAGGTCCGGAGGGAAGTTGTCGGCGCGCGTCTGGACGGAGAACGCGCACTTCTTGTGGAGCCCGGCCGCCATGATCTCGTTGCACACGTCGACGACGCGCTTGGCCTTGAAGCAGAAGTTGTCGTCGTAGAAGACGATCTGCTTCTGCCCGTACCGATCGATCAGGATGCTGAGCTCCTCGACGATCCGCGTGGCCGACTTGTAGCGGTAGGTGGTGCCCGTGAGCATCCGCTGGCTGCAGTACGTGCACTTGTACGGGCAGCCCCGGGACGAGGTGATGAACCCCATGTCGTACTTCGGGTTGTCGAAGAGCTCGTAGGGGAACAGCGGAATGTCGTCGAGCTCCGGGATCAGCGGCGCCTCCGGGTTGTTCATCACTTTGCCGTCCCGGACGAACGAGATGCCCATCAGGTTCGACGGGTCCTTCCCGCCCCTGAGCGCGTTGTGGAGCTGGAGCATGACCTCCTCGCCCTCACCGCGGACGACATAGTCGATGTTCCCGGCGGCCAGCGCCTCGTCGGGCAACGCCGTCGGATGAAGCCCGCCCGCGACGACGATCGAATCGGGGAACTCGGCCTTGATCATCTCCGCGAGCTGGTACGCGCGGACGACGTGCGCCGTCAGGCACGAGAGACCGAAGATATAGGGCTTCTCGAGCCCGTCGACGAGGTCCCGGAGCACGCTCGGGGTGATATCGACCAGCTCTTCGTCGACGACGTGGACCTTGATGCCGTGCTTCTTGAGATAGGCGGCCAGGCACCCGATGGCGACGGGGATGCCGACGGGGATGTAGCGAGACAGGAAGCCGCCGAACTTCTCTTGCGCCGGGTTGATGAATAGCACGATCTTCAGAGGCTAGACGTATTCGCCTGCTGCGTCAAGGATTTCGGGCCGGCCGACGCCGATAGACAAGATACGGTGTGTGAATGAACTCCTCCACCGTCCCGATCAGCTCGAAGTGCTGATCCAGCAAGGCCTGCATCTCTCGCTCCGGCCCTGGAACCTGGGCGCGAGGTTCCAGCATGCTTCGATCCATCACCGCATAGTCCGCCTCCGTCGACAGCCAGCGGCGCATGTCCGAGAGGGGCACGAACCCCGATCGCCGGAGCACCCAGTCCTCCGCCTGGATATGCGCGAAGGGGTCGGGCAGGTAGACCTGCTGCAGGTACGTTGCGGGCAGACCCGACAGGTAATAGACCGCGTTGAGCCCATAAAAGAAGATGCGCGCGTCGGTGGGAACGAGCCGCCGCAGGTGCTCGCCCGCCCGGTGAGCGGCGCCAAATGGATCCGCGGCGCCCGCCTCACCGATCGGCAGGAGCGGATTGCGGGCCCAGTACACCGGCGGCGCGAGCAGCGCGAGAAGCACGACCGCCAGGACCGCGCGGGGCGCGCCCGGCCGGGCGCGCTCGATGAGGGCGGCGAACCCCAGGCCGAGAATCACGGCGACGAGCGGCGCGACGGGCAGGAAGTACAGCCCTACCCAGCGCCAGTTCCAGGAGAACACCACGAACTGCGCCGCCAGCATGTAGGCGAACAGCAACGTGAGAAGCGCGATGCGCGGGCGGGCGACGAGCCCTCGCACGACTCGTCGCGGCCCGTACCGCCAGACGGCGAGCCCGGTCAACAGGACCACGGCCAGCACCCAGAACTCGTAGCGCCGCACGAGTCGCGCCGCTTCCCAGAGCTGGTCGCCGAGCGGCAGCGTCTGCCGGTCGTCGAGTACGAGCGGCGAGACATACCCCAGCGGTTCGACCCAGCGCCGAGCGACCGGGACGTTCGCCAGGATCTTCAGATGGCGCGTGTCCCACAGGAAGAACACGAGCGGCGGCAGCAGCGCCGCCGCGAGGCCGAGCAGCCGCTCGCGCAGGTCGCGTGCCCGCCACAGGCCGTAGGCGAGCAGAAACGGGATGGCCGGCCACACGTTCGAGCGGACGAAGAAGAGCGCGCCGGCGGCCGCCATGCCGGCGACGACGGCGCCCGCACCGCCGGCGAACAAGAGGAGACTGGCCAGCATAAAGCAGAATGCCGCGGTGGCCGGATAGCCTTCGTAGGAGTAATAGGCGACGACGACGCCTTGAGTGGCCAGGAACGCCGCGGCGAGCGCCCCGGCGACGTTGCCGCCGAGCTGGCGCGCGAGCACGGCGGTCATGAGGACGACGAGCACGCCGAGGCCCACATTGAGCCAACGCGCGGCGAGCAGGAGAGCCTCGCGGGCGTGTCAACGTCCAGGCGCAAAACGTCCAGGCGCAAAACTTCCGCCGGGATTCTTGTCGCAGCGGGCAGTTTGTAGGTAGACTCCGGAAGCGTTGGAAACCGTAGCCAGCCTCCACGAGGTGCCCTGCCCGCTGTGCGGCGGTCACGATGTCGTCGCGGTTCTCCGCGATACCACCGCGCGGCGTATCACCGCGGCGGCCACCGTCGCCTGCACCAGCCGCGACCACGCCCGGTTCGGTCAGATCGTGGCGTGCCGCGCGTGCGGGATCAGGTTCCGGAGCCCGCGCGAGGACGACGAGACGATCCTGTCCTACTACAGCGCCGTCGAGGACCCGGTGTACCTCGAGCAGGAAGCGGCCCGGCGGCTCACCTTCGGTCGCGCGCTGGTCGAGCTGGAAGCGCGCGTACCCATTCGCGGGCCGCTGCTGGATGTCGGCTGCTACACGGGCGTCTTCCTCGACGTCGCGGCGGCGCGTGGCTGGGACGTTCGCGGCGTCGAGCCGAGCCGGTGGGCCGCCGGCGTCGCGATCAGCAAGGGCCACCGTGTTCACCACGGCACGCTCGGCGGATCGCCCCCCGCGTTTCGGGACTTCGCGGTCGTCACCATGTGGGATACGCTCGAGCACTATGCCGATCCGGTGCGTGAGCTCCGCCGCGCGCGCGAGGTCGCCGCGCGCGGCGGCTACCTCGTGTTGTCCACGATGAACATCGACAGCGCGGTGGTCCGCCTGCTCGGGCGACGCTGGCCCTGGTACATGCGGATGCACCTGGCCTACTTCACGCCGCGAACGGTGCGGGCCGCGCTGGCGGCCGCCGGGTGGGAGATGGTCGACCAGTCGGGCTACGCCCACGTGGTCTCGTGGGACTATCTGCTCCTCAAGCTCGGCGCCTACCTACCGGCGGCGGCGCGGCGTCTGCGCGCGGCGGCGCGCCGGTTTCGCAGCGGCGATCGCACCATTTCCGTTGATCTCGGCGACTTCATGACGGTCTACGCGCGGGCGACGACGTGAAGACCCGGCTCGTGATGCTCGCGTACAACGAGGAGGCGGGGATCGGCGAGACCCTGCGCGCCCTCCGCGATCTCAAGCTCGAGGACCTCGACGTCATCGTCGTCGACGACGGGAGCACCGACCGCACCGAGGCCATCGTGCGGGAGATGAAGAGCACGCTCCACCTCGAGATCCTCTCGCACGGGACCAACCGTGGCGTGGCGGCGGCCTTCGACACCGGCCTGCGGTACGCCACGGAGATCTCGGCGCCCGACGACGTCATCATCACGATCGAGGGCGACGGGACCAACGGGCTGGCGACCCTCGCACCGATCATCGCGCTGATGCGCGAGGGGTACGACGTCGTCTGCGGCTCCCGGTACATTCGGGGCGGCGCCTACGTCGGGTTCCCGCTGGGTCGCCACGTGTGGAGCCTCGGCGCGAACTTGATCATGCAGTGGTATTGCGGGCTGCGTCCGGTGAAAGACTACACGCTCTTCTACCGCGGCTACCGAGCAGCGCTGCTGCAGGAGGCCTTCCAGCGCTATGGCCGCCGGTTCATCGAGGCGCGCGGCTTCTTCGCGAACATCGAGATGCTCGTCAAGCTCAGCCGGCTCCGCCCGCTTCGCGTCGCCGAGACGCCCGTCGTGTATTCGTACGGTGCCAAACGCTCGCGGAGCAAGATGCGCGTCTGGCGAAACGTGGCGGAATACCTTCGCTTCTTCGTCCGCGACTTCCGAAGCCCCGTCCGGCCCGACCGCTAGCGTCGCTTCTTCGCGCGCGGGCGGTCGAACAGCTCGGGGTGCTCGGCGACCCAGGCGTGCAGACGGCGCACGCCCTCGGCCGGCGAGACGCTCGGGGCCCAGCCGAGCCGGCGCGCCGCCTTGCGGACGTCGCTCACGTAGATCACCTGATCGCCCGGCCGCCAGCCCTCGTGGTGGGCACGCACCGGGCGCCCGGTCAGCTCGCGCAGCATCGCCAGCAGCTCGAGCAGCGACAACGTGTTGGCCGGGCCGCCGCCGATGTTGAAGATTTCACCGGCGACGGCGTCGATGCGGCGGAACGCCGCGAGATACGCCCGCACGAGATCGTCGATGTAGAGCACGTCGCGGACCTGCTTGCCGTCGCCGTAGATCGTCAACGGCAGGCCGCGAACGGCGGCGATGGTGAACCAAGCGACCCAGCCCTGGTCCTCCACGCCGAATTGCCGCGGGCCGTAGATGCACGACTTGCGGAAGACGACGGTCGGCAGATCGTAGATCCGCGCGTAGTCGCGCACGTACTGGTCGGCGGCGCCCTTCGAGCAGCCGTAGGGGGAATGAAAGTCGAGCGGCGCGTCCTCGCCGACGCCGCGCGGGGAGGACACGAACGCGTAGCGCATCCCGCGCCGCGTGACCGGCACCCCGTCAAGCCCGCCATAGACCTTGTTGGTCGAGGAGAAGACGAGCGGCGGTCGCCGGCGCGAGTGCCGCACCGCCTCGAGCACCTCGAGCGTGCCGGCGGCGTTGATCTGGAAGTCCGTACGCGGATCGGCGACCGACGTCGTCACCGCCACCTGACCGGCGTTGTGGATGACGAAATCGGCGTCGTCGACCAGGCGCCGCAGGCGCCGCCCCGCCGTGAGGATGTCGCCGTGGAGGACGCGGAGGCCACGTCGATGCCTGGTCTTGAGCCAGCGGCTGTTCGCCGCCGCCCCGGGGCGCGAGAAGTTGTCGAACACGGTGACGGCGGCGCCCTCGCGGCGGAATGCGTCGGCCACGTTGCTTCCGATGAACCCCGCGCCACCGATGACCAGCACGTGGCGAGGAACGCGGCGCGTGCGTCGGGCCGGCATCTCAGCCCTCTCCCTTCCGGCGGTAGATCCGATACGCCTCCCCGACCCGGCCCTGCACCGTCTCGAGAAGGTCGAAGCGCGCGGCGAGCAACGTCTCGATGCGAGCCACGGGCTCTTTGTAGGGCTGGCGGGCCCCGTAGAACGTGATCACCTTCGGCTCGATGACCGCGTAGCGCGCGTCCGAGCCCAGCCACTGCTCGATCTCGGTCATGCCCCACAGGCCCGACCTCGTATAGAGCCGAGGATCGCGCGCGCTCGTGAACACCATGTAGTACTGGTGGTACTGGCGTAGATACGGCAAGCGCTGCGCCAGGTGGAGCGGGAGCGGATTCGCCAGCGAGAACACGCGCCGCTCGTCGGCCGGGATGAGAGCCGCGATCCGCGCGGCCGCGCGGTTCAGCCCGGGGACCGCCGCGTCCGCCAGTGAGACGGTTCGCGCCATGTAGTGCGAGCGGTGGACCCAGGGCGAGAGGATGAGCGCGAGGAGCACGAGGGTGACGGCAGCCGTCCGCAGAGCTGGCGCCGTGCGCCGGCGCTCACAGGCGTCAGCGAACAGACATCCCATGGAGAGCGCGAGCAGCGGAGTGAGCGCGCCGACGTACGCGAACGCCTGCTTGATGTACACCCCCACGATGACGAACTGCCAGGCGACCAGGTACCAGAACAGCCAGAAGCAAAACTTCTCGCCGGCCGGCCGGCCGGCAGACTCTCCCTCGCGGCGCCGCCACGGCGGCGCGAGCATGGTCAGACCGCCGAGGACGACCAGCCAAATCGCATATCGCTTCACGAAGAAGCCGAA
>QHVB01000068.1 GCA_003222195.1 Gemmatimonadota bacterium
CGACGAGCGAAGGCAAGAGCGGCACGGCCGCCATCACGGTCATCGTCGTACCCGTGGCCTCGGTGACGGTAAGCCCGGCTTCCGCGAGCATCGCCATCAGCGGCACGAGGCAGTTGTCGGCTGTGACGAAGGACTCGGCCGGTAACACGCTCACCGGCCGCGTGGTCACATGGGGGAGCAGCAATCCTGCGGTCGCCATCGTTGACGCCGCGGGCTTGGTCACGGGTGTGATCGCAGGCTCCGCGACGATCACTCCCACGAGCGAAGGCAAGAGCGGCACCGCCAGCATCACGGTGACCAGTGGAACGGGCGCGCCCGATCCGACGCTGCCGGTGTTGCTGAACACGGCGTACACCGCGCCGACCGGGGCGACGATCACGGTGCCGGCGGGCGGGGATTTTCAGGCCGCGCTCGACAACGCGCAACCGGGCGATCAGATCCTGCTTGCGGAAGGGGCGACGTTCGTTGGCCCCTTCACCTTGCCCGTGAAGGCGGGGAATGGCTGGATCGTCATCCGCTCCTCCACCGCCGATGCGAACTTGCCCGCCGAAGGGCAGCGCATGAAGCCGTCCTACGCCGCCGTGCTGCCGAAGATCGTCAGCCCCGACGTGGGGCCCGCCATCCAGACTGCCCTGGGCGCGCATCACTACCGCTTCCTCGGGGTGGAAATCACCACGACCGAGCCGAGCCTCAACTACGGCCTCGTGCTGTTCGGCGACGGCGGCGCTGCCCAGAACTCGCTCGCGCTGGTGGCCCACGACCTGATTCTCGATCGGACCTACATTCACGGCAACGCGACGGTCAGCCTCAAGCGCTGCGTCTCGCTCAACAGCGCCGCCAGCGCCGTGATCGACTCCTACTTGAGCGAGTGCCACGCCACCGGCCAAGACGCGCAGGCGATCTGCGGCTGGAATGGGCCCGGCCCCTTCAAGATCGTCAATAACTACTTGGAGGGCTCAGGCGAGAACGTGATGTTCGGGGGCGCTGATCCCGCGATCACCAACCTCATCCCGTCGGACATCGAGATCCGCCGCAACTACTTCTTCAAGCCGCTCGCCTGGCGAGCCAGCGGCACGTGGAGCGTGAAGAACCTGCTCGAGCTGAAGCTCGGGCGGCGCGTGCTCATTCAGGGGAACATCTTCGAGAACTCCTGGGCCAACGCGCAAACGGGCTTCGCGATAGTGATGTGGTCGGCCGACGAGACTGGCCCGACCACTTGGGCCCAGACCGCGGATGTCTGGGTCCGGGAGAACATCATCCGGCATGCGGGCTCCGGTCTCCAACTGACCGACAAGGGGACCTTCCCGGCGCTCCCCGTGCAGCGCGTGCGCTTCGACAACAATCTCTGGCAAGATATCAGCACCAGTTGGGGCGGGGACGGCCGACTGTTCCAGATCGCCAGCAACACCGGCCAGCTGACCGCGATCAAGTTCTACCACCAGACGGGGTTCGCCGACAATACCCTGATCACCATTGTCAGTGGCGTGACGCAGCAGTTCGAGTTCGCCAACAACATCGTGAATCACGGCCAGTACGGCATTCATGCCGACAACGCGAGCGAGAAGACCGCCCTCGATCTCTACATGCCGGGGTACATCTTTGCCGGGAATGCGGTGATCGGGGGGACGGCCGCGCGCTACCCGAACGGCAACTTCTTCCCGGCCGACCTGAACGCGGTCGGGTTTGTGAACGCCGCCGGTGGCGACCACCACCTCGCGGCATCGAGTCCATACAAGAATCAGGGCACCGACGGTACCGATCCGGGTGCCGACATCACCGCGATCCTGACCTGGACCAACGGCGTCGATCAATAGTCCTGGTCCAAGGCAAAACGCAGACCACTCCAGCATATTGCGTCAACCGCATCTGACCAATATTCCCGGTCACACCGCAAGAAAAATCCTAAATGCTTGCGCCGGAATTGGATGCTCGTGGCGTCGCCGGGCTTGGCGCGGTGCTTGCGTTCCCCCCTTGAAGAACGTCGCTGCTCAGAGCAAAGCCGTCGAAAGACGGTGACGCAGAGCTACGGGACTACCGTGACGCGAGTCACCACGTCCGCCGGGCCGCCAGCGCAATGATAGTGCGTCGGCGGCTCTCCTATGTATGGCCCCCGGCGGCGACACACAAACAGACCCGACACGCTGCTCAGAGCAAAGCCGTCGAAAGACGGTGACGCAGAGCTACGGGACTACCGCGACTGAAATCGCCAAGTCCGCCGAGCCGCCAGCGCAATGAAGTACGCCGGCGGCTTTACCTATGTATGGCCCCCGGCGGCGACACACAAACAGACCCAAGACGCTGCTCAGAGCAAACCCGTCGAAAGACGGTGACGCAGAGCTACGGGACTACCGCGACTGAAATCGCCACGTCCGCCGAGCCGCCAGCGCAACGACATCGACGCTGGCGGCCTTTTTTTTCGGAGGACTCGGGTGATGACGTTCAAGCACAAGCTGTCTCATCGACTGGCTCTGATGCGGGATGTCGTCTTGATCGGCATCCTCACGCTGATGTCGTGCAAAATCCAGTCTCGCCTGTCCCTTGCCGATAACCCGTCCAAGGTCATTGTTTCACCGTCGACGATCGTAGTGCCAGCGAACCAAACCGCAGATCTGTACGCCGTCGCCCTGGACGCCGCCGGTGACACGACGAGCGCGGTCCTGATGTGGACCACTACCGGAGGCAGCGTCACCGAGACAGCCATGGGCGGCGGTCTCCACCGCGGCCGTTACCAGGCGCCCGCGGCGCCCGGGGATTACAGGGTCAAGGCGCGCGTCAATCCGGGCACCGTCGCAGATTCGGCCACCGTCACAGTAAGCTCGGTGTCGGTCGCATCGTTGACTCTGTCTCCGACGACGGCGGGCATCTTTGTCGGCGGCGCGCAGCAATTCATTGCCACGCCGTTCGACTCCGCCGGCAATCCGCTCGCCGGCCGTGTGATCACGTGGGTGAGCAGCAATCCCGCGGTGGCAACGGTCAACGCCAGCGGTCTCGCGGTGGGCGTATCCACCGGCAGCACGACGATTGTCGCCACCAGCGAAAGCCGGTCAGCGACGGCGACCCTCACCGTCACTCTGGCTCCGGTCGCTTCCGTCACCGTCACCCCCTCGTCCGCCACGATCACCGTCGGTAGCTCAACGCAGCTCACGGCTGTACCCAGGGACTCGACCGGGGGACCGCTCCCCGGTCGCGTCGTCACCTGGGCGTCGAACAACGCAGCGGTCGCCGCGGTCAACGCGAGCGGCTTGGTCACGACCAGCGCCGTGGGGTCGGCGACGATCACCGCGACGAGCGAAGGCCAGAGCGGCACCGCCACTCTCACCGTCACGACCGTGCCGGTCGCCTCCGTGACCGTGAGCCCGGCGTCCGCGAGCATCGCGGTTGGCGGCACGCAGCAGCTGTCGGCTGTGACGAAAGACGCGGCCGGCACTACGCTGACGGGTCGCGTCGTCGCATGGGCGAGCAACAACACGGGCGTCGCCACAGTGAGCGGCACCGGCCTCGTCACCGGTGTGAGCGCGGGCGCCGCGACGATCACCGCGACGAGCGAAGGCAAGAGCGGCACGGCCGCGATCACCGTCACGATCGTCCCTGTGGCCTCGGTGACCGTGAGCCCGGCAACGGCCAGCATTAGAACCGGCTCGACCCAGCAGCTCTCGGCCGTGACCAAGGACGGGGCTGGCAATACGCTGACCGGCCGCGTGGTCACCTGGGCGAGCAACAACACCGCCGTCGCGACGGTCAACAGCAGCGGTCTGGTCACCGGTGTGACCTCGGGCTCCGCGACGATCACCGCGACAAGCGAAGGCAAGAACGGCACGGCCACGATAAC
>QHVB01000048.1 GCA_003222195.1 Gemmatimonadota bacterium
CGGCCAGAATTATCTCTACCCGATGGATGGAACAACGATCAAGCAAACCGAGGGTTACCTGAGAACTGTCACCGACCTCGACTGGCAGATCGTTGCGGTGGGCGACTATGACGGCGACGGCAAGAGCGACCTGCTATGGCGCAACGCATCAACCGGCCAGAACTACCTCTACCCGATGGACGGCACGACGATCAAGCCCGGTGAAGGCTACCTGAGAACTGTGCAGGTGGGAGGCTGGACGGTACAAAAGTAGCCGGCGTCCCGCTAAACTAGCCGCATCAAGAAAAGCATCGGCCCGGGGGAGAGCCGAATGCCTGCAAAATCGCTTACGAGGGGATTAGCACTATGTTTGCTTCTGCTCTGCCCGCTATTCGCGCAGGCGCAGCGCGCAGCCCTGGACGTCCCGACCGACCGGCTGATCGTCAAATGGCGCAAGGGCACGGCGGGGCATGCGCAGATCCTCGCCGCGCCTGACCGGCGCATCAGCCAGGCGCATCTCGAGGCGCTTGCGCGGCGGACCGGTGTTCGGCTCGCGCCGTACCGCGCGATGTCTGACGATGCCCAGGTCCTGAAGCTCGACGGCCGGCGCAGCGTCGGCGAGGTGCGGGCGATCGCAGCGAGGCTCGCTTCGCACCCGGACATCGAGTACGCGGTGCCCGACCAGAAGCGCTTCCCGTCGGCGGCGCCCAACGATCCGTATTTCGCGGGCAAGCTGCAGTCGAATCTCACCACGCTCAACGTGCCGCTCGCGTGGGACATCACGACCGGCAGTCCGCTGCTGGTGGTGGCGGTGCTCGACACCGGCATCCTGCCGCATCCTGACCTCGCCGGCCGGGCGCTAGCCGGCTATGACTTCGTGTCGGACGCCTACCACGCGAACGACGGCGCGGGCCGCGACGCGAGCGCCGCCGATCCCGGCGACTGGGTGAGCTGGGCCGACGTCGACGATCCCAGTTCTCCCTTCGATTCGGCCTGCCTTTACGGCGGGATCTACGAGACTCCCTCGAGCTGGCACGGCACGCACATCGCCGGGATCATCGGCGCGGCGGGCAACAACGGCACCGGCATCGCCGGCATCAACTGGAATTCGAAGATCCTGCCGGTGCGCGTGCTGGGCAAATGCGGCGGCTACGACTCGGACATCATCGACGGCATGCGCTGGGCGGCGGGCATTTCTGTCCCCGGCGCCCCGTCGAATCCGACTCCGGCCAGGGTGCTCAACATGAGCCTTGGCGGGCCGGGAAGCTGCAATGCCGCCTGGCAGTCGGCGATCGACCAGGTAACCGGGCTGAATAAAGTGATCGTCGTCGCCGCAGGCAACGAGGGCGTCGATTTCAGCACCGTCACGCCGGCGAGCTGCCAGGGCGTGATCACGGTGGCGGCGCACGACCCGCAGAACAACCGCTCCTTCTACAGCAACTTCGGCAGCGCCGCGGCGACGCAGCTCTTCGCCGCGCCAGGGGACAACATCTACTCGACCTCGGACGGCGGCGCGCGCACCGCGTTGAACGACGCCCTGATCTACAACGAGTACGGCACGAGCGGCGCCACGGCGCACGTGTCGGGCATCGTTTCGCTCATGCTGTCGGCCAACTCCGCGCTCACGCCGGCGCAGGTGCGGCAGATTCTTCGCGACTCGTCGACTTCGCTCGGCGATTGGGCGGGCTCCGGCAAGCCCGACGCGCTGCAGGCGGTCGGCAACGCGCTTGCCTTCCGCGGCGCCGGCGTCGTACCGGTTTCGCTCACGATCAACGGCCCGGGCTCGGTGTTCGAGGATGTCACGGCGAGCTACACCGCCACCGTGACCTGGAGCGATTCCAGCACTTCGCAGGTTTATCCGCGCTGGAGCCTGGCCGCAGCTTTCGCGCCGCAGGCCACGATGGGCAACGCCGGGACGCTGCCCGCGTTCTCCGTCAATTCCGACCAGAGCGCCACCGTCCAGGCGAGCTTCACCGCCAACGGCGTTACCGTCACCGCGAGCAAGGCGGTCGATGTCCTCGACAATTACGTGACCTCGCTCGCCGTTTCTGGACCTGCCACGGTGTACCTCAGCAACCCCTCGCCCGCGGTGTTCTCGGCGAGCGCGACCTGGCGCGACCTTCGCGTCACCGGCGCCGACGTCGCCTGGAGCGCGACCTCGGGCTCGATTTCGGCGGGCGGGCTGTTCTTTCCTTCGGGCCTGGGCGCGGTGACGGTCACCGCGACTGCGGGCACGGTGACAGCCAGCGCCAATGCGACGGTGGTGAGCGGGGCGCCCGGGTCGGGATCGTTCTCGCTCACATGCGCGTCGGAAAACGTTGCCGGGCTGACGCTCGACCAGCTGCGCTTCCTCGATGTCGGCTCGAGCAGCGACATCGTTCCGCTGTGCGACGGCAAGCTGCTGGTCGCCGACCGCCTCGCGCATCGCATCGACGTCATCGACGCGCCGGCCGGAGCGATCATCAGGAGCTGGAGCCTTTCCGCGGCGCCGAGCCGCATGGAGCTCGCCGCAGGCTCGTCCAAGCTGTTCGTCACCTTCTTCGGCAGCGGCACCGGAATGGCGAGCATCGACCTCGCCGCCCCCGACAACGCGCCGCAATACATTTCCGTGCCGGACTACACGGCGCAGCTCATCAGCGGCGACGACGGCCAGATCTGGGTGCTCCATTCGCCGTCTGACTTTTTCGTGACTAACGTCAGCCTTTCCCGGTACCGGGTTTCGGACGGCGCGCTCCTGCAGACGCATTCATTGCCGAGAGCCGCGAACTTCATGCAGTATTCAAAATCGCGGCGCATCCTCATCACCACGCTTGCGCTAAGCGGAGGCGCGCGTGTCAGCTATGACGTTGCCCCTGATACCTTCGCGCTTACCGAGCGCGAAAACCTGACGGATGCCGGCGGTCTCCTGAAGGCGCTCTCGCCCGACGGCACGCGGCTGCTCCTGAACGGCAAGGACCTCGACGTGCAGGCGCTGACCTCGAACCGCGGCACCTGGGCCGGCGCGGGCGCGGGCGGCTTCAGCCCGGATGGCAAGCAGCTCGCTGCGAACAAGATCGACACGTACAACAACGATCTCGTCATCTACAGCACGGAGCGCCACGTCGCGCTCAAGACCTTCCCGAAGCCCGACAACTGCGCCTATTGGGGCTACCAGGCGACGCGCTTCTCGCCGACCGGCGCCTTCGTGTTCGGGTACGAGCAGTGCGGGATTTCCGGCGAGTACGGGCGCCTTTTCTGGGTGCCGATCTCGGCAGAGCCGACGCCCGACGCGATCGCCTTCGACTCGCAGACCGGCGTCGCCCCGGGCGCGTTCGTCAACTCCAACGGCGTGACGCTGGGCGGTTTCACCGGCGCGGCGAGCATCAGCGTGAGCGGCGGCCAGTACAGCATCAATGGCACCGCGTTCACCGCGGCTCCGGGGACGGTGTCAGCCGGTCAAACCATCGCGGTGCGCGCCCAGGCCCCGAGCGGCTCCTACGCGACCGCCGCTGCGACGCTCAGCGTGGGCGCGATCCAGGCTTCGTTCCTCGTCACGACCGGCTCGCCATTACCGGCGCAATGGTGGAACCCCTCGTGCGGCGCCGAGGCCGACCTCGGCAGCCAGGCGGTGTCCTTCGCCGACATCGGTCCGGCGTGGGACATGATCGCGCTGTGCGACGGGCGGCTGCTCGC
>QHVB01000049.1 GCA_003222195.1 Gemmatimonadota bacterium
TCTTACGGACCATGTTTGCTTCGTCTGTGGCAAGGCCGAGTCCCTGCCGTGGCCGAATGGCCAATTTGATATGGTGATCGCACGGGTATCACTGCCATACACAGATCTCAGCTCCAGCTTACACGAGATCCATCGAGTACTGACGAAAGGCGGGGAACTCTGGATGACGTTGCACCCTTTCTCGGTCCCGTGGGCGCAGGCGAAGACGAGCAACTACAAGGGCTGGATTTTTTTCGCCTATATCGTACTCAACAGCGGCCTTTTTCACCTTACGCAGAAGCAGTTTCCCTTCCTGGGCAGGTACGAATCATTTCAGACCGAAAGGGGCATCACAAAGGCATTGATAGGAAATGGGTTTCAGGACCTCTCTATCAGACGAGGAAAACACTTTCTGGTGACCGCCAGATCGTGATGCTGAGGAAGCGCATCGCCACCGCCTGCGGTTGGAGTAGTTGGCCTATCCGCTGCGGGCACAAAGGTTCTGCCGGTGAAAACTGTAACGTAGGTGCGACCCCGGTCCCGCCAACGAGCCACTTGCACCCTGTCCGTCACCACAGTGTAAGGTTTTGAATCAACACTAGTTACGCAGGGCCCCTCCGCAACAATGCTGGCCCTATTGATGCACTAACGGCGCGCAATGCGAGTCCTGCTCCTGAGCCATAGCTTCCCCCCCGACGGAGAGGTTGGTTCCTTACGAGCGGCCAAGGTCAGCGAAGCCTTCGCTGCTGCCGGGCACGAGGTCCATGTCGTGACCACTCGCCTGGGGGGCGAATTGGAGGCGATTCGTGCCCCTGGGGACGGGATCACGCTCCGCACGGTCCGCGCCCTCCCTCATCCCCGGCAGGCCTATCAGCTGGCGAAGAGTTGGTTTGGTCGCAACGGCACATCGCACTTGTCCGCACCGGACGTCCCTCCCAGTGCGACGTCTGTCTTAACGCGCTACTTGCTTTCGTTGCTCTGGCTCCCGGACGAGCACCAGGGGTTCATCCCGCCTGCCGTCTGGGCGTGCTGGGACATCCACCGTCGCTGTGGCAAAGTTGACCTGCTGTACACGACCGCGCCCCCCTTCTCCGCCCATCTGGCCGGCCTGATCTTCAAGCGGATGACGGGGGTGACGTGGGCGGCGGAGTTTCGAGATCCGTGGACCGACAACCCCGCGAAACCCGCGCGACTGCGCACACGGTTCAGCGACGCAGTCGACCGGCGGCTGGAGCGCTTGTGTCTCAGGAACGCCGATCACATCGTGGCCGTGACAGATGCGGCTCACGACCTCCTGGCTCGGAAGGTGACTCCCCACCGCAGCCGGCAGTTCGTCATGGTGCGCAATGGGATCGACCGACTAACGCCCCCAGGCCCGTCGGCCCCGCTCCCGGGACTCCTCCGGATCGTTCACTCGGGGAGTATTTACCACCGGCGGGACCCTCGCCCCTTCCTCCGTGCCCTCGCGTCTCTGCACCGGAGGGGCCGACTTGGGGAAGGCGACGTTCAGGTAGAATTCCTGGGAGACCGCTGGTTTCATCACGTTTCCATTGAGCAGGTCGCGCTGGATCTCGGCTTGTCGGCCAGGGTTCATTGCCGGGGCTGGGTGCCGCAGGATGTCCATCACAAGGTCGTCGAGCAAGCACACCTATTGCTGCTCTTCGCTCAGCACGAGCCCGCCTCGGTCCAGAATAAGTTGTTCGACTACCTCGGGGCTCGGAAACCTGTCCTCGCGTTCGCAGACGCGGACGGCGAGGTTGCGCAAATGTTGCACCGGGTCGGCGGGCATTATCTGGTCACACAGGACGATCCATCCGTTGCGGAAACGGTCCTCGAGAAAGCACTGAGCGACCTAAGGATGGCCCGTGGCAGGCACACCAACGAGGAGGTCTTGCGCGAGTGGACCACTGAGCATCAGATGAGTCGGCTGCTCGCGGCACTTTCGGGGATAGGCGAGGATGCCACCCGCGCACGCCTCGGTCGCTGAACTGCAGCCATCACGAGCTGATCCGTGCGAACGCACGCGCGTGATGTTCTGCATCGACAACATGCAGATCGGCGGCACGGAGCTGAATGCGGTGCGCACTGCGGAGCGTCTAGACCGCACGCGATTCGACCTGTCCGTCATCTGCCTGCAGCGAGACGGCCCCCTCATGGCGCGATACGAGGCCGCCGGGATTCCGGTAATTTCGCTTGCGCTCAAGAACCTTTACGGCCTCAACGCGGTGCGCCAGGGGTTCAGGTTGGCGACCCTGCTGCGGCAGAGGCGCGTGGACATCTTCCACGCCCACGACTTCTACAGCAACATCTTCGGGAGTACCTGGGCGCGCTTGGCCGGAACGCCCGTGGTGATCGCCAGCAGGCGGTGGTGGGCGTGGCCGCCTCGGCGCGCCCACCGGATCCTGAACCGCATAGCATCGCGGTTCGCCGACCGGGTTCTGGCGAACAGCCGGGCGATTAGTGAGATGCTCGCCGCGACCGAGGGTTTTCCACCCAAGCAAGTGGTCGTGATCCCAAACTTCGTGGACGACCAATCGGTCACTGCCCTAACTGCTCAAGAGCGCGCGGCGCTACTCCGTGGATTGGGAGTACCGCCGGACGCCCGGGTCATCGGAACCGTGGCCAATCTGAGTCCGATCAAGGATCACGTAACCCTCTTGCGTGCAGTCGCCTTGCTGACGCCAAGTTGGCCAGATCTTCACGTTGTACTTGTTGGAGAGGGGCCATGTCGGCCCACCCTGGAGGACTGGGTTTGTCGGCTCGACCTCGGCGGGCGTGTCCACTTCGCCGGCTCGCGGGACAACGGGCCACAGCTCCACCAATTGTTCGATGTATCCGTGCTGTGCTCGCTCAGTGAAGGTTTTCCGAACACGCTCATCGAGGCGATGGCTCAAGGGGTACCGGTCGTGGCCACGGATGTCGGCGGTACGCGCGACGCGGTAGTAAACGGCACGACGGGCCTCCTAGTACCAGCATCCGACCCGACTCGGCTGGCGGCTGCGGTGGACAGCCTGCTCAGCGATCCGACTCGTCGCCGAGCCATGAGCGTCGCAGGGCAACGTTACGTACGCGATCGGTTCCGCGCCGATAGCGTCATCGGCTCGCTCGAGGCACTCTACACGAGCCTAGTCGGTCAGTGTCGCGCTTGACGCTCACTCAGACGGCTCAGCGGCGTGAGCCTAGCCGCGAGGGGGTCGGCGCCCCGGCACCACCTGCGCCCGACCCTCGGGTCGCTTGGACCTTCATCTATATCGCGTTTCTGAGTTACGTGTTCGCCGTCACGACCTACAAGCTCCCGATCGGCGAGGCATCCATGATCGCCGCGCTGATCGGGTTGCTCCTCCAACGGGAGTCTTTGCAGCTGCCGGCATTGCTCGGCTGGTCCGTGCTATTTCTCGGGTGGTGCGCACTCGGCTACTTGGAGACCGCTTTCCGAGACGCAGTCTGGAACAACATCATTGTCCTGGCCAAGCTATGCCTGATCACGCTGGTCGCCACCAACGCCCTGCGCTCGCCAGCGCAAGTCCGGTTCTTCATGATTTTCTTCCTGGCGTGCTATGCGCTCTTCCCCGTGCGCGGGACGCTGGTCAACTACTTCGTGTATCACGAGACCCTTTTCGGCCGCGCCCTCTGGAACTACATCTACAAGAATCCCAACGACCTGG
>QHVB01000050.1 GCA_003222195.1 Gemmatimonadota bacterium
CGGATAGCGATGTCGCGCGGGGATAACCGCTGAATGCATCTAAGTGGGAAACCCTCCCCAAGATGAACACTCCCGAGCCGTAAGGCTCCTGAAGGGCCCTGGGAGACTACCAGGTTGATAGGCGGCAGGTGTAAGGCGCGCGAGCGCTTCAGCCGAGCCGTACTAATTGCCCGTGAGGCTTGATCTCTCCGCTGTTGATTGCTCGGTGAGATCCCCGACATCATGAAACCACGCACTCGTTGGAATTTCGGGCCTGGGGCTTTGGGCCTGGGGTCTAGGGATGACACCCCAGGCCCCAGGCCCTTTGCCCCAGCCCCCAGAAATGCTGGCGACTAGCGCGACAGGGCCACACCCGTTCCCATCCCGAACACGGTCGTTAAGCCTGTCAGCGTCGATGGTACTACGATCGCGAGGTCGTGGGAGAGTAGACCGCCGCCAGCGTCTCAACCGAAGCCCGCTTCAACTCACCGGAGCGGGCTTTTTGTCGCCGCCCCGTTTCATCGCGTGCCGGCGCGGTTAACGACGTCGCCACCGCCGTCGTATCATGTCATGCGTTGCATCGGCGCCGTGGCCGCCGCCGCTATCCTGGCGCTCCTCCTTCTCACCGGCCCCCTCCAGGGCCAGGTCGGCACGTCGACCGACATCATCACCGGCCTCGTCACGGACGAGAACGGCGCACCGCTCGCCGGCGTCATCGTCGAGGCGACGTCCCTCGAAACCCAGATCGTCCGCCGCGCCACCACCGATCCCCGCGGGCGCTACACCATCCTGTTTCCGGACGGCGGCGGTCAGTATCAAATGACCGCGCGCTACCTGGGGCGGCAGCCGCAGCAGACGACCCTGCAACGCTACGCCGACGAAGACCGCTTCCTGTGGAACCCGCAGCTGCCGCCGGTTGCGATCACCCTCGCCCCGATCACCGTCCACCCGCCACCGCGCCCCGTGCGCGCGCCCGACGTCCCCACGCCCGGCTCGACCGAACGCGCGCTCACTCCGGAGCTCGTGGCGCGGCTGCCGCTCGAGGATACCGACCTGAATCTGCTCGCGACCCTCGTGCCCGGCGTCATCGGCATCGGCGCGACCGACTCCACCGCGGCGGCGTTCTCAGTCGCAGGGCTGCGCTCGGATGCCAACGCCGTCACGCTCGATGGCCTGAACATCAGCACGAGCTCCGTGCCGCAGGAAGGATTGCGCACGACGCGCGTCGTGACGAGCACGTACGACGTTTCGCGCGGCGCATTCAGCGGCGGGCTGGTGGCCGCGACGACGCGCGGCGGCGCGAACATGATCCAAGGATCGTCGTCCTACGCGCTGCGCGACCAGTCGCTCGCGATGGACGCGGATGAGAGCTCCCCGTTCACGCGCGGCTACACCCAAAACCAGTTGAGCGGTGGGCTCGGCGGGCCGCTCGTACGCGACCGCCTGTTCATCTTCGCCTCGGGACAAGCGCGGCTGCGCGACGACGCGCAAATGTCGCTGCTCGATGCCACTCCGACCGACCTTGAACGGCTTGGCGTCCGGCCGGACTCGGTCGCTCGCTTCCTCGCGGCGTTGCAGGGGATGGGACTCTCGCCGACGAGCGTGCAATCGAGCGACACCCGCACGACCGACAATCTCACCTCGCTGGTTCGCGTCGATTACATCGTGAGCAATTCACATACGATCACGCTGCGCGGCGACTGGCGCTGGGGCAGCCAGGATCCGAGCCGCATCCAGCCGCTGTCGTTGCCCCAGGTGGGCGGCTCGACAAACAACTCCGGTGGCGGCGTGATGGCGACCGTGACCTCGCGCTTCGGCATGCACATCATCAACGAGGCCAAAGTCTACCCGAGCGTCAGTCACCAGGACGGCCAGCCGTTCACCGTGCTCCCCTCCGGCCGCGTCCTGTTGGCGTCCGATTTGTCGGGCAACCAACCGGGCGTGGCGGTGGGAACGCTGGTCTTCGGCGGCAACGCGGGCCTGCCGTCCGGCTCCCGGAGCACGAGCCTCGAGGTCGCGGACGAGCTGTCCTTCATGCCCGGAACGGGCGTGCACCGCTTCAAGCTCGGTGCCTCCGCCCAGACCACGCACTCGACCACCCAACCCGCCGCGAATCGGCTCGGCACGTTCACCTACAACTCGCTCGCGGATCTCGAGGCGGATCAGCCGGCGTCGTTCAGCCGCGCGCTCGTCGTCGCGGCGCGCGCCGCGACCAGCCGGGACTACGCCGCTTACGCGGCCGATGTCTGGCGCGCGTCGCCCGCGCTGCAGCTCACGTACGGCGTGCGCCTCGAGGGGTCGCGCCTCGGGAATCCGCCGCCGGTCAATCCCGACATCGCCACGGATTTCGGACGCAACACGGCGCTGTTGCCGCATGAATGGCATCTCAGTCCGCGCGCCGGATTCACCTGGACGCTCGGTGCGATGGGGGGGGCGGGGGCGGGGGCGCAGCCTGCGTTCATCATCCGCGGCGGGGCCGGCGAGTTCCGCAGCCCCATTCCGACCGGGCTCGTCGCGTCGGCTCAGAGCGCGACCGGCCTCACGGGGTCGGCCGTGGAGCTCATATGTATCGGCGGCGGCGTGCCCGTTCCCGACTGGTCGGCCTATGCGGCCGACACCGCGGCCATCCCCGACAGCTGCGCGACCGGCGGGGGAGGCCCTCCGCTCGCCCCCGAAACCCGGCCCGTCGTGCTCTTCGCCGACAACTACCAGGCGCCGCGCGCGTGGCGCGCGACGCTGGGCGTGCAACGCAATCTGACGCGCCTGCTGCACCTCTCCGTCGACGCCGGGTACACGCGCGGCGTGCATCAATACGGTTTCACGGATCTCAACCTTGTGGCGACGCCGCGGTTCGTCCTCGGCAACGAGCACAACCGCCCAGTCTATGTCGCACCCTCAGACATCGTGCCGGCTACCGGCGCCGTGTCACTGGCCGCCTCGCGGCGCGACACGGTATTCGGACAGGTGCTGGAAATCGGCTCGGATCTGGGAAGCGAAGCGAAGCAGCTCACGGTCTCGCTGGGCGGCGTAACGCGCCGCGGCGTCGTCCTGCAGGCCTCGTATACCTGGAGTCAATCACGCGATCAGCTGTCGGCCTCCCGGTTCGGCGCGCCGGGGTTCGCCGCGGCCACAACCGCGGGAGATCCCAACGTGCGCGAGTGGGCGCCGAGTGACTTCGATCGCCGCCACGCGCTGCTGGGCGTCGTGACCTATCCGTTCGGGACGTCGCTCGAAGTCACCGGGATCGGCCGCCTCACGTCTGGTGCGCCGTTTACGCCGCTCGTCGGCGGCGACATCAACGGCGACGGGGCACGCAACGACCGCGCGTTCGTTTTCGACCCGGCGGGCACGACGTCGGAGTCGGCGGCGATGGCCCGCTTGCTCGCGGCGGCGGATCCGGGTATCGCCGCTTGCCTGCGTCAGCAAATCGGAACGGTCGCGGCGCGCAACAGCTGCCGCGGACCGTGGCAAGCCACGTTCGATCTGCAGATCAATTATCGGCCGTCCATCCTCCGTCTCCAGCGGCGTCTCACGGTATCGGTGTCGACCATCAACCTGTTGCGCGGCGTCGACGAGCTGCTGCACGGCGTGAACGGCGCGCACGGCTGGGGTCTGACCTTGCAACCCGATCCGACATTGGTGTACGTCACGGGGTTCGACTCGTCGGCGCGGCAATTCCTCTACGCCGTCAACGAGCGCTTCGGCGCGACCGGGCGTGGCGCCAACGCCTTCCGCGCGCCCTTCCAAATCGGCATCCAGGCGCACCTGACCATCGGCGCCGATCGGCAGCAGGCGGCGCTCGACGCCTTGCGTGGC
>QHVB01000004.1 GCA_003222195.1 Gemmatimonadota bacterium
ACATCGTGCGGCCCATCGCCGAGGAAAAGCATCTCACGGTGCGGCTGCTCGCGCCCACCAAAGACGAGCGCATGGGACACCCTGTCGCGCTGAGCCGCGTGTTACTGAACCTGACCACCAATGCCCTCAAGTTCACCGATCAGGGCTATGTCGAGATCGTGGCGCAGGAAATCGGTGGCGAGGGGAGCAGCCGCATCGAGTTCGCGGTCCGCGATTCGGGCCGCGGGATTCCCTCCGACAAGATCACGACACTGTTCCAGCCGCTACGCAAGGAGTCGGGACGGCGTGGTCAGCTCTTCTCGCAGGCGGGGCTCGGGCTCACGATCTGCCGCAAGCTGGCTACCGCGATGAAGTCGGAGCTGAAAGTGGAGTCGCGGACGGGCTGGGGGACGCGCTTCTTCTTCGAGCTGGACCTGCCGATTGTGGCGGGGCGTCGCTCAGGACCGCGGGCTGCCCCGCGCGCGACCGGCGCGCACCGCCACCCCGTGCGCAACAGCGGCTCGCATGCGCCGCGCGGCAGCGGGCCGAAGGGCCGCCCTAGTTCCTAACGCAACGCGTTGCGGGCGCGATCCAACAATTCAGCCGGAGAAGGTGGAGGAGCGGGGGGGGCGGCCAGCGACCGCCGCGCCGGGTGCTGCTGCGCGCCGGCGGCGCTGATGCCGGCGCGCAGCTTGACCGCCGCCGTGCGCGCCACCGCATCGCTGATCCGCTGCACGAGCCCTTCGGCGCCAGTCTCGTCGGTCGCGGGCGCAAACACCGCAAACTCGGCGGGGCCGGTGCGGCACACGGCGTCGGAGATGCGGCCCGCGTTCCGGAAGGCCAGCGCCAACCGGTCCGCGGCGTTGCCGGTGAGCGCTCCATTGTCGGCTTGGAACACGGCGCAGGCGAGCGGGAGACCCTGACGTGCGGTGAACGCGGCCAACTCGGTCGAGCGTCGCGCCATCCCGGTTTCGTTGTAGAGCCCGCTGGAGCGATCGACGAGCCCCTCGTCGCCGAGGCGATCGACTTCGAGCTTGCCTTGCATGTAGACCCCGAGGTGCAGCACCAGCTCCTCCAGGTCGAGCGGATCCCCGCGCAGCTCCCACGCACCCGCGCGCAGCGCGTCGATCTTCTGCGCGCGCAGCGCCGGCCCGGCGGTGGTGAGAATGATCGGCGTCGCGCGCGAGATACTGGGATCGGCCCGCAAGGAGCGGCAGAGGGCGAAACTATCGCTGGCGTGTGGGTCGAGACCGGTGTCGAGCAGGATGGCGTCGGGGCGTTCGCGGCGCGCGAGGTCCAGGACCTGCTGCCGCTTGAGGGTCGCCGTGACCCGATAACCGCCCTGCACGAGCACGCTCTCGAGCGACTCGGTCAGCCACTTGTCGGCATTCGCCAGAAGGACGAGCGGTTCTACGGCCATGGGCGGGTTATGTTAGGGGCTATGGCACGGACCGCAAGGACCGCCGCGCTCGTCGTGGCGCTCTCGAGTTGTGCGACCCTGAAGAACGCATTGACGTTCGAAGACCCGCAGGTCGAGCTGCAGGGAATCAATGTCACCGGCATGGGCATGAGTGGCGGCACGCTCGACCTCGTGTTCGATGTGTACAATCCCAACCAATACCGGCTCCGGAGTACACGGCTCGAAGTTGCGTTGGCGCTGGCGAGCACGGATTTCGGGGAAGCCCTTATAGACAAACCCTTGGATCTATCCCCGCAAAACCATAGCCGCGTGGTCATGCCCGTGCGGTTTACCTGGGCCGGGGTGGGCGCGGCGGCTCGCTCATTGCTGCAATCGCAAGAATTGCCCTATGGGATTACCGGGGCTGTGATACTGGATACACCCCTAGGGG
>QHVB01000005.1 GCA_003222195.1 Gemmatimonadota bacterium
TTTCTCGTTGTGGGACGCCTCATCGCGTCGCGGTCCGCGCCGCCGACCTCGGTGTCGCTTTCACCCTGACACTGCCACCGTTTCTGTATCCGTAAGGTCCGACAAAGTCTGATTTTTCGGGTTTTCTTCCCGACAACGAACGACGCGAACTCGCGGTGAATTAACGCGTTGTCGGAAGATAGTCTTTGCGAAAGTCCGCTCTGGATTAGGTAATCGAGGTTCGAATCCTCGAGGGGCAACCTGATTTTGCGATGCCTCTCCTGATGAGAGATCAGGAGAGCGGCGAGCGCGCTCGCGTTACGGAATCAGGTGAGGGCGCGCGGCGGACTGCGAGTCCGCGGTACGCATCTAACCGTCCTTCGCAGCTGTCATTACGGGGGTGCTTTCCCGGAGCGTTTGGCGCTCGGCACGGGCGGATTGATCGACCCGCGACCTCGCTTCTCAGTTGAGCTTGAATGTCGCCCGCAGGAACTCTTTGACAGCTCGAACAGTCGCCGCATGGGCGGCCGGATTGTAGGCAATGTGGACCCCGCGCTCGACACAGGGATCCGCATAGGTGAACGGCTGCCCTGTCTCGGCGTTGATTATGCGACCCATGGGCTCTTCCTTCAGGACACATCGGCGCGTGGTCTGCGCTCGGGGCCACAAGACTGGTGTGGTGCTGAACAGGGCATTATCGAACACGTGGTGGGTATCTGGATACTCAGTGAGCTGCACATCCTTGCCGGCGGCCCGCAGACGCTCGACATACGCCCGACAGGGTGCCACGGGATCGTAGTCGTCCGCATCCCCGTGAAACAGGCGAATGGGCCTATCGCTCACGTCCGTATCCTCGATATAGGTGGTGTTACAAGGAGCGTACAGAGGAAGGTAAGCAGCGAACTCGACGCCGGGCCGCCCGTACGCGCGCTGAAACCGCTTCAGGCTGGCATAGAGCGCGATTTGCCCCCCGCGTGAGCCGCCCAGGATCGCGATCCGCGTCGGGTCGATTCGCTGCTGCGCTGCCAGTACGGCGAGGGCACGATACACGTCGTAGATCATGGTCAAGCGGCCGAGCTGTTCTTGATCCTCAACGGTTGACGCGATGGCGCGCCCCGTAAAGCCGTCGACGATGAAAGTCGCGATACCAAGACCATTCAACTCCGCGGACCAACGGTCGTAGTTGGCCCCGATACCCCCAGAGCCGTGCACGAGCACGACTGCCGGCAAGCGATCGGCGCTGACGCGAGGAATTCGCAACTCGCCGGCGATCGTCGCCGGCTTACCGTCGTGTGCGCCGGTCAAGACCTGCTCATCGGGCAGAGTCAGGGTCTGGATCGGGTGCAGCTCGATGCGGGCGACTTGCGCGTTGCACCACTCCGGGCGGACGCAAGCGAAAGCCACGCACGAGGCGATCGAGAGTGCGCATCGTGAAAATCGGGAGCGAAGACGCATGACAGAATCTTCGGCAAAGAGGTTTCGTCACGCGCCCCCCTGATGCACGTACGGGGGTCTAGTGCCTGCGGCAAACATTCTGGCAAATCACCTTCCAAGCATAGGACGCAGAGTGGGTTAGCTCGGCGCAGCGGATGACCAATCCGCTGTACAGTCAGCCGCGTGGTGCGGGGGCGAGGACTCAGGGTATTAAGAGTCGTCGAAGTTCGCCGACCTAGATGATCAGACCCCCTGCAGGCGTCTCTTGGCCCATGAACGACACTGCGAAGGGCGCCTGTCCTATCGGTGAGCGAAAAGTGGCAGGACCACTAAGGGATCGAGTTGTACAGGGTGGTGAACGTCGCGTCATCAATCCCGAAGTTCAGCGCACGGAATTCGGCGCGTAGATCCTGCTTGAAACCGTAGCTCAACGCTGCCACCATTAGCGTGGACCGGAAAACGTCCGCCGCCGCCGAGTTGGTCCCCGGCGCGTACTTTGCCGCGAGTGTCGGATTGAACGTGCGAAGAAGTCGCATTGTCCGCGTCAATGGTCCGATGTACGCTTTTGCCTGTTCCGCATGGATCATGAACTGCCGCGCCACCGTCATGAACGTCCCTTCGGTCTCGTCGACCGTCGTTGAGGGATCGTTCCACGTGGCAAAGGGCTTCCCCTGCCCGATGTATGTATCGTAGAGGCCGCGGACGACCTGGGCGCTGACGCGCGCACTGTTCGCCATCTCGAGCGTCAGATCCGACGGCAGCCCGTACTTCGACGCGTTATTCACTAGCTCGTACGCCACGCTGTGCTGGAACATCTGCGCGACGGCTTCGCTGAAGATCGCGTTTGCGTTGCCGTCGATTCGCCCGCCGTAGCGGAACGACGCTGGCGCGTTCAGGGACAGGTTGTGCCCCATCTCGTGGAAAAGGCTCGAGTATCCGGGCGTCCCTTGGAAGAACGAGGCCGCGGCTCCGACCGCGATTGGCGTAGAGTACCAAATCGAGTACGCGCCGCTAGCTGCCGGGTCGCGAAGCACGACCTGGCGCCAGTCCCCATTTACCTGCTCGATGTCATTCTCGAGGATGTCGGCCTCAACGTTCGCCGCTTGTGAGAGGACGTACTCCGCGGTGCTGCGCGGAAGGGACGGACCGAAGAAGGAATCGTCGAACGGTTGAAGGTTTGACGGCGGCGTGTAGCCAGCTTGCCTCGAGCCCAGCGCCGGGACGGCAGCCGGTATCGTGACCGTCACCGCAGCGGGGAACGATGTGGCGGTGATCTGCGGCGGGACGAACCGTACAACGACGTCCGCCGAGTCCGTCTCATTCAAGGAGTAGTGCGCGGTCACGCGCACCACATAGTTGCGCGACGCGTCCGTGTAAAGATGGGACTGGGGGAAGAACCCATTCGTGACTGAGCCATCCCCCAAGCTGAAGGTGAACGGAATGGAAGGTGCACGCGAGTCCTCACCCTGAATCACAACGGTGTGCGTTGATACGTCGACGCTCTGCACCGTGGGCCGAAGCGTGGGCGCGGTCCCAAAGAGCTCGCGCGAATAGTCGAGCGCAACAATCGTAGACTCCGCACTTACGATGAGGGTGGCCGGGTTGCTCGTAACGCTCCCCGCAATGTTCGTGACTGTTGCCGTATACTGTGCACCGTTATCCGCACTCGTCGTCGCCGGGGTCGTGTAGGTCGCAGAGGGGGTACCGCTGATGGCGCTCCCGTTCTTGTTCCATTGGTAGGAGAGCGGCGCAGTGCCGGTGGCGGTCACGTTGAAGGTGGCGGTTGCCGGAGCCGTCACTGATTGGCTTTGCGGCTGAACGCTGATCGCGGGCGCCACCTGCGGTGACGCGCCATCGCCGCTCGGGCAGGCCGTGGTGAGGAACATGATGACAAACCGAAGCGGCGGGATTATCGGCGTGGGCGCCGCCGGCTTTCTCACTTGCAATTGCCCCACCGAAAACACCTCAGCCTGAGTGGAGCCAGGACCGCCGCAGGGCGCCAAGCTGCGAAAGGACCACACGCCGCCGGCCTGGTATCAAAGAGACGGTAGCACAGTGAGTCTGAACACTTCTTGAGTAATGTTAGCGCCTTGAATGAACAGGGCGAAAGGCGCGGT
>QHVB01000055.1 GCA_003222195.1 Gemmatimonadota bacterium
TAGCCCTCGGCGTGGATATAACTGATCTCCTTGAGCTTCAGCGCGCCCTCCAGGGCGACGGGAAAGTTCACCCCGCGTCCCAGGTACAACGCGTTGGGGGCCTCCGCGAACCGCTCGGCCAGGACTCTGACCTGCGGCTCGAGCTCCAGGGTTCGGGCCACGAGACTTGGGAGTTGGGCCAGGCGGCACGCGAGCTCTTGGCGCTCCTCGAGCGGCAACCGGTGCTGGCTGCCCAGGTACAGTCCGAGCAGCCCGAGCGCCACGATCTGTGAGGTGAACGCCTTGGTCGAGGCGACGCCGATCTCGGGGCCGGCATGCAGATAGATGCCGCCATCGGATTCGCGCGCGATCGTGCTGCCGACGACGTTCACGATCCCGACGACCCGCGACCCCGCGGCGCGTGCGACGCGCATCGCCTCGAGGGTGTCGGCCGTTTCACCCGACTGCGAGATCGCGATCGTGAGCGTTCCGGGGGACGCGAGCAACCGGCGGTAGCGGTACTCGGAGGCATACTCGACGCTCACCGGGATCTGCGCCAACGACTCGATGAGGTGCCGTCCCACGAGCCCGGCGTGCCAGGACGTGCCGCACGCCACGATCGTGATGTGGCGGATCGCGGCGCAGTCGGCCGCGGACAGGTTCAGGCCGTTGAGCCGGGCGAGCCCTTCGTCGAACACGAGCCGGCCGCGCAGCGTGCTGCGCACCGTGTCGGGCTGTTCGGCGATCTCCTTCTGCATGAAATGGGCGTAGCCGTTGAGCTCGATCGCGTCGAGGTCCCAGGTCACGTCGTCCACCTCGCGCAGCTGGACGTGCGCCTGGCGGTCGATGACATGGTAGCCGTCGGGCGTCAGCACGGCGATGTCGCCGTCGTCGAGATGCACCACCGAACGCGTGTACTCCAGGATCGCCGAAGCATCGGACGCGACGAAGTACTCGTTCTCGCCGATGCCGAGCAGCACCGGCGACCCCTGGCGAGCCACCACGATCTTGCCGGGTTCGTCGGCCGAAATGACGGCGATGCCGTACGTCCCCACGACGTTCTCGAGCGCGCTGATGACGCGCGCCTCGAGCGTGTCCCCCGGGGAATCCTCGATCAGGTGGACGAGTGTCTCGGTGTCGGTCTCGGTCCGGAAGGTGTGACCCGCGCGCTCCAGCGCCGCGCGCAGCGCGTCGGCATTCTCGACGATCCCGTTGTGAACGAGGGCGAGCGTCTCGCGGCAGTCAACGTGCGGATGCGCGTTGCGCGGCGTGGGCGCGCCGTGCGTCGCCCAGCGCGTGTGAGCGATGCCCGTGACACCGTGCAGCGGCCGGCGATCGAGCAGCGCCTGCAGTCCCGCGACGCGGCCGGCGAGTTTGCGCGTGACGAGACCGCTGTCGCTCTGGAGGGCGACGCCCGCGGAGTCGTAGCCGCGGTACTCGAGCCGTCGCAGCCCGGCGAGGAGAATCGGTCCGGCCTCGCGCCGGCCGTCGCCGGTGTAGCCAATGATGCCGCACATGGTTCAGTCTTTCCACAGCCGGATCGCGCGCCTGCGCGCCGGCGACGAGGTCGCTGGTGGTCCGGAATCGGCGGGCACGGAGAGCAGTCCGAACTGCGCGAGCTGCGACTCCTTCTCGCCGAGCAGCTGCGCGATGTCGTCGGCACCAAGCAAGACACCGCACTGCGCGCACCGCAATCCGCTAATGCGATTGGCAACCCAGTGCCCAGATCGCGGCGCTTCCAGGCGCCGCGACGCGTCGGGTGCCGGGGTGCTACAGCGGCGACAATGCATGCCCGCACCCCATTCAAATTCTGGGCCGCCGCTTGCCAGCCGGCCGGCGGACGCCGAATCCCGGACCAGCAGGGCACTTACGCCACGGTGGGCACGCGTCTCCTCACCCCGGCGGCAAGCGGGCGAACACCGGTTCGTCACGCCTTTGTGGTCCCGGTGCATCAGTTCTGCAACGCTTGCGGTACCGGTCAACGTGTAACTTCATGGCGACCGCCACATTACGCTCGGCGCGTTCGCGCACGAGTCCTGCACTAGAAAGCCCCTGAGCACCCGACGGTCGTTGCAGCGCACCGGCAGTCGCCGTTCGGCCCCTGGAGAGGATGCGAATGCCCACGATAGCTGTGTCGGCACGCCCGGCCGACGTGGTGATCGCCAGCAAGCACGAATGGATCAGCCGATCACTGGCGAGCATACTTGGCCCACAGGGGTACGTCCTCCGCAAGACCTACAATCGCGCGCAGGCCCTCGCGCAGATTCGCCGCGCAGCACCGGACGCGGTCATCATCGATGAGCAGCTTCCCGATGGCGACGGGTACGTGCTGTGCCGCGAGTTGACCGAAGAGGGCCGCGTCTCTCCGAGTACGCCCGTGTTCCTCGCGCTGCCGCGACCGCCGACGCGACGCGATCGGCTCGCCGCGCTACGCGCCGGGGCGTGGGCCTGTCTGGGTGAGCCACTCGACGCCGAAGAGCTGCTCGCGGCGCTCGATGTCTACGTGCCGGCGAAACTCGACGCGGACCAGGCGCGGACTCAGGGGCTCGTCGACGAGGTGACGGGCGTGTACAACGTCCGCGGTCTGACACTGCGCGCGCAGGAGTTGGCGGCGCAGGCAACACGCCGCCACTCGGCGCTGTGCTGCGTGCTGCTCGCGCCCGACACGGAGCCTGACGCCGGGGCCGGGGGGGACGGCCGGCCCAGCGAGGCACCGTTGTGGCTCGTGCGTGGCCTCGCGACGGCGCTCCGAGCCGCAGCGCGACAATCGGATGCCATCGGCAGGCTGGATGCGAACGCTTTTGCGGTGGTGGCCGTGGACACCGATGCCGCGCAGGCGCGGCGCCTTGCCGAGCGTCTCGCGACGGCGATTCTCGCCGAAGCCGACAGCCCTTTCCCCGCCCTGCATCGGTTTCGGCTGCGGGCGGGGTTTCACGGCGTGTCCGACTTCCATGTCGCGTCCATCGATTCCGACGAGCTGATGCTGCGCGCCACCGCTGCGCTGCGTAAGGCGCAGACTGACTCGGGAGGGGCCTGGCTCCGCAGCTTCGACGAGGGCGAGAGGGACCTGCTCAGCGACTAGGCCGCTCCGCTACAGCACTCCGCGCGCCTGCCGACCGGCGACCGCGTACCCCTCCCGCTCGTTCGTCGTGGCGTACCCGGACAGGTAGCTGTAATAGCGATACATGCCGCCCGGCCGCACGTCGTTCAAGACGACGCCGAGTAAACGGATCGGCAGGTGGTCCAGAACCGTGAGCTTCGTGCGCGCCAACGCGAGGTTTGTCGTACCGGTGCGCAACACGAGCAGCAAGTTCCCGGTGAGGGTCCCGAGCGTGTAGGGATCCACGCCCGACCCCAAGGGCGGGCTGTCGACCAAAACGACGCGGTACTGGGAGCGCACCCGCTCGAGGAGCTGCACCATCCCTGGCGATCCGAGCAGCTCGGGTGAGTCGCGGAACCGCGAACCGGCCCCGATGAAGTCGAGACAGGGATACATGGTGGTTTGCGTGACCCCCTCGAGCGGCGCCGCACCGGCCAGACAATCTGTCAGGCCAGGCTTGCGCGGCCGACGGAGCGCGCGGTGCAAGCCGCCGCGGCGCGCGTCGCCGTCGATCAGCAGCGTCGGTTGGCCCGCCTCGGCGCACGCC
>QHVB01000056.1 GCA_003222195.1 Gemmatimonadota bacterium
AGCTGTCGGACGTCTCTGTGTATGACCTTCCCTTGGACATCGTAGTAGACACGTTCCTCTTCCTGCGTACCATTCACAGCCCCGCGACCCGCGAACGCAAAGCGCAACAGTCCTTGGGGATCATAGTAGTACGTGAGATCGTGAGCAGAGTCTCCGCTGCCGCCACGAAAATGAATCCGGCGAACGATGTGCTGGGAGTCAGTATGAGAGGTGATCTCGAAGCTGACGTCCCCACCGTCGCAGACAACAGTTGTATCGCGCTCCACAAAGCGTCGGAGCGCCACGGAAGTATCTACGCTCGTGACGATGGCGCGAATGGATCGGATCTCAGGACGGCGCATCCAGCTCGAGCTATCGCCAGTCTGGCCCCTTAGTGGCGTACTGGCGAGTGCCAGAAAAGCTAGGACTATAACTGGACGGTGCATAACCATCATTCGCATTGCTGCTGCCTAACGAATCGCGCTTAAGCTGCGGCGCGCTGAAGAAAGATTCATTCCGCAATCTACGCGCGCCGTCAGCTTCAAGCGCTTGTTAGACGGCGGCTCACGATGGTGGCGGGCCATAGGCATCCAGTGCCGGGGCTGGCTCAGAAGAGTGGTGCGGAGGATCGGTGGTTCGGAGAGGGCCAGATTGAAAAGCCCCGGCCGTCGATTCCGCGAGCAAATGATAGTTGTAGTTGAACGGGCGCGGGTAGTCTTTGCGATCGAAGCGCTCAGTGAGCATGCGTCCAACCACCGCGGCGGTGGTTGCGGTCGATGCGATACCCGACGGCGGGCAGTAGATCCAGAGTCGCTGCATCTGCGTGCTGAGCTGAGCCCATTTCGGCCACTTTTCACGCGGCAGCAGATATGTCTGAGTCGAGTTCCGCACCTGATTGAAGGCGGGAAGATCGAGCGGAGTCCAGGAGATCTCGGCCATAGAATGAGTCAAACGCCGCCGTCTAACGGATTGCGCCTAAGCTGCGGCGCCGAATGAGAACATTCACAAATAAAAGACTACCCCAGAAAGCCGTGGCGCCGCCAGCTTCAGGCGCTTGTTAGGCTGCGCCCGATCGAACCTGCGGCCGTCACGATCGTATCGGTTGCGCGAGCGTAGACCTCGGACGACGCTCCCTGCGGAATGTGAGCCTCGGCCAAGTGGTCCCCGGCTGAGACATTCGACTGGTCAAGTTCACGCTGAAGCAACAGGATCTCACGGTCCCTGCCCTCCCACGCGGCATCCACGATGAATGCAGGACCTTCAAAGGTCGCGATCCGATGACCAAAGGACTTGGGCATGTACACGTGACGGGTCAAACGGAACCCCTTCGCCTCAAGAATCGGTCTCAGTCGCTGGACAAGGTCGGTAAAGAAGCGGGCGTCTGCCTGCATACTTCGCTTGACGCCTCGCCAGATGTAAGCCGCACCTCCGAGAGCAACGGCGGCGAGCACGACGAGCTGCACAGAAGACACTGGCGCTGAGCCGATGCGAGTTGGCGCAGCCTAACGGATCGCGCTTAAGCTGCGGCGCGCTGAAGAACGATTCATTCCTTAATCTACGCGCGCCGTCAGCTTCAAGCGCTTGTTAGGCCGCCGCGGCACGGAAGCTAGCTTCCGGCGTACTGGGCGATGCCGTTCCCGAAGGACCAGTTCTCTCTCGTCACCTCCACAAGATTGACGAACACGTCCTCGAGCCGTACCCCAAGTTCCTCGTGGAGGCGTTGCGCTACTGTTGTGAAAAAGGCCTTCTTCAACTCGACGGTGCGGCCTTCGTTGAGCGTTATTTGAACAAAGACGACGCCGTCTGTGCGAGGAATATCGAGATATTCGGGATCGTAGACGAGGGTCCCCTTCTCATGCTCCGTGATGACTTGGAAGTTATCCTTGGGTGGGACGTTAATGGTGTCCACCATCGTGCGATACACAACCGAAGCAACGTCTTTGCCGAACCCTCGAGGCTTCCCTTTCAAGAACGAGATCCGTACAAGTGGCATGGATGAGTTCTCCGAGTGCGATGACGGACACGGCGGCCTAACGGATCGCGCTTAAGCTGCGGCGCGCCGAAGAAAGATTCATTCCACAATCTACGCGCGCCGCCAGCTTCAAGCGCTTGTTAGGCGGCCTGCTCAGCGCGACGGCAGAATCTTGGCGCCCCACGGATTATCGAGTGCGATGAGCCAGCGCCCGTCGCGCTGTTGGCGGAGGATGTCAGAGGATTCGCCGCCCATGACGACGGTGTGACCGGCCGGATCTATGCCCCGCAGGGTCCAGCGGCCCGCATAGAGAGCAAGGTCGCCTGCCCCGATGACCTCCTGCGCTTCAGACCGGAGCGTGGGCTCGAGCGCGATAAACCTGGCGAGCGCCTCGCGGAGCTGGGTAGCCCCACAAGCCAGGTGGCCGGGCTGAACCACCAGAACTGCGTTCGGTTCGTAGAGCGCCAGCGCAGCCTCGAGATCACCTCGATTGATCGCCTCGGTGAGGTGGTCGACGGTATCGCTCGGTCCGGCCATGGGGCAAGGTCTCCTCGAGTCTCAACCGAAGGTGGGAGTAGTGGCGCAGGCCGCCTAACGGATTGCGCTTAAGCTGCGGCGCGCTGGTGAAAGATTCCTTCCTTAATCTACGCGCGCCGTCAGCTTCAAGCGCGTGTTAGGCGGCAACGGCCGGCCGTCACCGACCTATCTGGCCAAACCGCGAATGACGTCGAGGCGGTTTGGCGGCGCAGATGGCGACAAGAAATCTGGGATGGTGCGGTCCGTCCGCTTCGGGCGGGCCAAGAACTCCGCAGGCCACTCCGTCAGGCGCTCCTGAGTGACGTGCTCGTAGACGCCGGGTTCCTTCTCGTTGATGTGCTCGCGCTGCAAGATGAGAGCGACCGGTTCATCGCCGCCCACGGTGTCTCGGGAAAATGCCAGTGCGTCGGCGTATGTGGCGAAGGCTTCGAAGTAGTCATTTCCGTCATGGTGATCAGGGGCTCCGCGTTCCGGATGACACCAGACTCGGTATTCAAGAACCTCATCCCAGACGTAGCCACCACCCGTCTTGACCCCGGCGGGATAGGTACCTACGGCGCTCGGGTCGATGGCATCAGGGTAGGTGTTCTCAGGCACCGTTGCCGCCTAACGGATCGCGCTTAAGCTGCGGCGCCACGCTGGAATGTTCACAAACGGAATTCTACAACACCGATCGCAAACCCGTTACCGCATCTCTAGGGGAGGGGCGCCGCCAGCTTCAAGCGCGTGTTAGGCAGCGCGATGAAGTCGGTGGAACACCCCAGCGGTTAGCGGACCATTTGTGAGATGGTCGACCTCTTCCGTAACCTGTTGAGAAGAACGCCGCCCGCCATCGCCAGAGGAAACGAAATGAAGGTGAAGTACGAATGCAGCTTGCTGTACCGATATGTGGCTGCACTGACCTCATGACATGGCTCGTCGCGTAATTTGTCGTAGAGGTAGTGCTTCCCGGCTGGACACAATGAATGTCCGTTGATAGCGTCGCCACCCACGATGAACGTACCCACGACGAACGCCAAAAAGTTGACGAATCCAACGAAGACAATGACCTGCGCGAGGCGCTTCACAACCCGATCCGAGGATTCTTTAGTAGCATCTGGTGAGCCGATCGCGCTGCCTAACGGATCGCGCTTAAGCTGCGGCGCGCTGAAGAAAGATTCATTCCTTAATCTACGCGCGCCGTCAGCTTCAAGCGCTTGT
>QHVB01000013.1 GCA_003222195.1 Gemmatimonadota bacterium
GTCGTGGGTGAAGCAGAGGGAGCGCTGCCGCAGGAACTCCTCGCGCTCCGTGACCAATTGGGCCTCGGAAGCACGGTGACATTCACCGGTTTCAGGAACCATGTACACCACGTGATGAACAATTTTGACCTCTATGTCAGCACGTCGAGTTCCGAAGGGTTTTCGCTCTCGGTGGTACAGGCGATGGCAAGCGGGGTCCCGGTCGTCGCCACGAAGTCTGGAGGACCGCAAGAGATCATCACGCACGACGTCGACGGGCTGCTGGTCGACCTTAATTCTCCGGAGCAAGTCGCCGCCGCGGTTCACCGACTCGTCACGGAGCCTGCTACGCGCAGGCGTCTGATTGAGGCCGCCCGCAAGACGGTCGAGGCAAGATTCACGATCCAACGCATGGTGAATAGCTACGAGCATCTTTACGACCAATCCGTTCGCGCGACGCGTGTCGTGCGCGCGAAGGAGGAGGCACTCCGTGAGGCATGATCCGGCGGTTGTGGATGACCCCAAGGGGCATTGGCAGGTGGTGCCCCACGCAGAGGATTACGACCGCGGGCGCTTCGGTGATGTGAAGGGGCGCGTGTATCGTTGGGTGGAAGAGCGCGCGCTCCGGCGGGCGATTCGACCGCTGGCACGGACGGATCGAATCCTGGATGCGGCCTGCGGCACTGGTCGCATTACCTCTCTGTTGCTCCGGGCGGGCTTTCAGGGTGTTGTGGCGTCCGATATCTCTCTCGCGATGATGTCGGTGGCGCAGCGGCGTCTCGCACAGGTCCCGTTTTTTCAAAGCGACGTCACGTCCCTGCCGTTCGATGACGCCTCATTCGATACGGTGACTTGTGTTGGCCTGCTGATGCACCTGGACCGCGACACCCGCTTGCGGGCGCTGGCGGAATTGGCGCGGATCAGTCGCCGCTTCCTAGTGGTCCAGTATGGGTGTGTGGGCGGCTTCACGCGCTTGGTGAAGTGGTTAACCGGCGGCGAGCCAGGCGGTGTCCGTCACTCCATCGTGCAAGCAGAAATCACGCGGGACCTGCAACGGATTGGACTGCGGGAACGCGCTCGGTTCTGGGCGCTGCGCCCGTTTTCCACCAGCGTCATTCTCTTGTTGACCAAGTAGACTACTGACGGGCCGTTCGGATCCAGGGCTTGTTGCCGAGCATTTTCGCCGCTGCGAACGCGGCGCCAAGGCGCCATACCATGTACAAAGGCAAAAACGCGAAGGCGACCGCGCAGCGCAGGGGGTGCGGTTGCACAAGCAAGCCGGCCACGGTGTAGATCGCGAACCGGACCAGCGAGGCGCCCAGCGCGAAGAGCAGGATGGCCGCCTCTGGGGGACGCGCGACAGCAACGAGCAACGCGAGAGCGGTCACGAGACCCAAATGCACGACCGGCCCCGGGGCTGTGAGCTCGGCGAGCGCGTCGAACTTCTGGGCCGGGCCGATCTTGGCGCTGCCTATGAGACGGGTGATGAGCCGCCCCAAGACTGTCAGCTTGCCTGCCGTCCAGCGCTGGCGTTGGCTGGAGCTCTGGCGTAAGGACCGGGCTTCTTCTGCATACAGGCGTGCGCGTTCCAGAGATTCGATGGGCACGCCTTGCGTGGTGTACAGCGTGTATAGTTCCCAGTCCTCGGCGATGGTAAACGCATTCCAGCCATGCGTCGCCAGCACAGCGGTGCCGATACACATGCCGTTGCCCAGCAGCGGAGCATTCAAGCCGACACGTCGTTTCAACGCGTACGCGAAGCGATAGTTGCCTGCTGCCAGGACTGCGGCCATACGCGTGAGGGCGCCGTCGGTGGGATTGCGCACGTCGAAATAGCCTTGAAAGGCCTTGTGCGTGACCGGAGCGGCCTGAGCGAGCGAAACGCCGAAGTCTGGGTCAACGACCGTGTCGGCGTCGATGATGACGACGCTATCGACATCCTCGAGCGGCTGCTGCGATAACGCCCAGGCAATCGCACGCGGCTTGCCGGGGAGCTGCCGGTCGTGTCGCTCGAGGCATTGCGCGCCCGCCTGCCGGGCGAGTTCGGCCGTTCGATCCGTGCAGTTGTCTGCGATCACCACCGCGCGCCGACGCTCCGCCGGGTACCGCAGCGCCATCAAGGAGTGCACGCACGACGCGATCAGCTTCTCCTCATTGTGCGCGGGGACGAGAAAGAGCAAGCGGGGCGGTGCAGCCGGAGGTGTCAGTGCAATCCGCCGGTGTCCGAGCAATAGCCGCACGAGGCTGACGACATCCGACACGGTCGGCAACAGCAGGACAGCGGCTACGAAGCCGACCAGCACGCTTACGACGATCACGCCGTGGAGGCTGCCAGCTGGTGTGCGCGGCCCGTGTGTTCCTGGGTGGCGCGACTCAAGATGCGTTGCGCGAGGGTCAGGCTGTACCGTCGCGGGCGCAGGATTCCGTACAGCGCTAGCGGAGTCGGTCGCCGGAATGTGGGGAGCGCGAACGAGTAGCGGGCGGCGTGGACCAGCACGGTGAAGAGCGGGATCGGTACCCACAACATGCGGCCCTGCCACCCGTGTCGCGCGAACTCCTCGAGCAGACGCCGCCGCGTGGTGATAGCGGGGTCGACGAGATTCAGGACGGGTGGTGCGTCTGCGAACTGCGCGACCGTCCAGGCGACAACGGCGGCCGCCTTGCCGACTTCGCACACCGGCAACGGGAGCCCGGGCCGACCGAAGCCGAGGTGCCACCGGCCGAACAAGCGACGTCCCAAGAGCCCGGGCGGATCCGGGTGATCCACATCCACCAGAGCGCCGGGGCGGATGATTCTCGCCGCGATGCCGAGTGCAACGGCCTCATCCGCCACGATACGTTCCGCGCCCGACTTTCCCCACACGTACGGACCGTACTGCCGGTCATCGGGCGGCGTCAGCGGTGTCTGCTCGTCCTGTTCCTCCCAGGGCGTCCGCGGAGGTCGGAGGACTGAGAGGCTGCTCACGTAGACGAGCCGCTGCACGCCCGCTGCGTGCATGCCGTGGAGCACGTTGCGCGTGGCATCGAGCGTGTGGCGCTGGTGGCTGTCGTAGCCGCCGGCGGATGCCGCCGCTGCGTGCACGACGGCGTCGGCGCCGGTGAACGCCTCACCGAGGGCGCAGCGGCTGAGGTCGAGACGCAGCCACTCATGCACGTGCGGATCTTCTTGCTCCGGGGAGCGGCAGATGCCCCGCACGCGGTACCCCTGCTGCGCGAGCTGCTTGGTGATCTCACGACCGAAAAACCCTCGCGCCCCTGTGACGACGACAAGCGGTGCGTCGTAGGAAATGCGCGGCAATGTCAGCCGTCGTTGCACCGTCCGAGCAGCGCCACGGACGTTGGCGGCGAGCTCTTCAAACAACGCGGTAACGCACCGCAAATGATCCGGCGAGACCGGTGAGGCGCCTCCCGCAGCGGCCGCCGCGTAGAACGCATCGATCAACTCGGCCAGGCCCGGATAGTCTCGTCCGCGGAGGACGCGTCCGGCCACGCCTGATCCGCTCCGGACGGCGAGTTGCCACGCCTCGAGCAGGGGGTTGCCGGCCTTTTCCAGCGGAGTCGCGCCGGGATTTGCCGCGCCGACGACGCTCGAGCGCAGGAAGTCGGCCGTCAGCGTGCCGCTGGTGCCGCTCGCCGCCAGCAGCGACGCGACCGGC
>QHVB01000007.1 GCA_003222195.1 Gemmatimonadota bacterium
AGATTCTGAAGCAATTTCCCGGAGTGCCGAAGCCGGTGGAGTGGTCGCCGGAGCTGATGCCGCTGAGGATTGCAGATGCGCTTTTGAAGACGGTGACGGCGGCGGCAGCCGACACTCCGGTAATGCTGGTAGTCGATGACATCCATGCGGCAGACAACGCGAGCATTGCGATAATCCATACAGTTGCCCGCAAGCTAACGAACGTTCGTGTACTGATAGTTCTCGTCGGTCGCATCAGCGAACTCCGTCTCTCCAGCGCAGCCGATGCTCTGACATCCGACGAAACCCTATCTGGGCTCATTAGCTGTCCCCTTGACGTGTTGTCTAATGAAGCGTCAGGGATGCTTGTCAAAAAGCTTGGCGTGGCATCCGAGCAAGCGGAGCTCCCAGTCGAACGGATCCTCAGGGTGGCGCGCGGCAACCCTCTCGCGATTGAGCTCCTTACTCGCGAATGGACCGCACATGGATCGACATCCTTGTTAAAGGACCTTGAGGCGCTAGATACTCAACCTGCCGCCACGGTAGGCATACCTCGCGCTATTGGGAAGGTCTTTGAACGTCAGTCACGTCGCTTAGATGCGATCACTCGAGGTGTACTAGACACAGCGGCGCTACTCGGCAGGCGTCTAAGTGCGTTAGAACTATATGCCGCCAGCGACGTCGCTCCCGGCCAGGCCGCGGAGGCTTTGTCACGGCTGAAGGACGATGGCCTGCTCAGGGAAATCCGCGGGGACCTCGAGTTTCGAAATGAGTTGATACGGGCTCAGGCTTATTACTCTATCGCTGGTCCCATTCGTCAAAATCTTCATGCAAGAGTTGGTCACCTGTTGTCGCAACAGGAGCTGAAGGCAGACGCGCCTAGTCTGGAAATTGGTTGGCACTATTTGCGAGGTGGATTGCCCGATCTCGCAGCTCAGTTTGGCATCTCAGGAGCCGAAGATGCACTCGCCGCCGGTGCACCTGCCGAAGCACAGCAGATACTCGAAGCGCTCCTATCCTTCCAGCATGACGAGCATCTCGGCAGGCGAATGGAGTTGCTTCTTGCAAAAGCGCTTTTAGACCGATCCAATGCGTCCAAGGCAATGCCGTTACTCGAAACGCTATTGCGATCTAGTTGTCTAAATCCACGCGACAGAGCTGAGGTCACCAGACTCGTGAGCAACGCAGAATTCCTCTTGGCGAAATCGCCACGGAGCCTTAGAGTCGCCGCAGCGAAGAGGGCTTTGGACGCAGCAAGGGAAACGGGCGACACGGAGCTACTGCTTAAAGCGCTCCTGGAATATGCACGGACATGCAAGGTTCTAGGCGACGAAGAGGGAATTCGTCAAACGCGCTGTGAAACCGCGAGACTTATTGATTCCGGTTCGGAAGTACCATCCGCTTACCTAACGATCGCGTACTGCGACTATTACACGTACGAGGTCCACTCTGCGTTACTTTCGTTGGAGAAAGTCGCCCAGCTAATCAGCCGTGATCTAGCGCAACTCTCCTTCGTCCATAGCGGAATAGGAAGCTGCTACTGTAGTCTCTGCGCTTTTCCGGAAGCTTTACGACACCTTCGTAAGGGCTTGGAAATGGCCGAGCGGATCGGCGACGATTCGAGAACATCCAGAATCTTGTCCAACCTGACACTTGTATACACCACACTAGGTCGCTACGAAGAAGCGATCCAACTTGGTTGCCGGAGCATTGAACTGGGAAAACGAAACGTCAACCAACCTGAGCTAGTAACCGCGTACGTGAACGTTGGTGACGCATACTTACTGATGGGAGACCGCGAACGAGCGTCAGACTGTTTGGAACGGGCGAAGGAATGGGTCGCGACCCACGATGACTGGTACATGACGGTCATATTCCTCTTCGAGAACGCAAGCAGAGCGTTGGCGACTGGAAATGTTGCGCTTGCGCTCAGTATAAAACGAGAAATCGACCGGATGACCGACGGCTCGCAGCAGCTGCATGTTCAAGGTGGGTTAACCGTAAAACTCGATATTGTCAGAGCGCTGCACCAAGAGGGACCCGAATCCGCGTGGCGATTGGCACTTGAACGTAAGCGCTTCTTCGAGAAGCGCGTTCCCTACTACTACCTCGACGCATTGGCGACGTGCGCCTGGATGGAAAAGACTTGCAACGGCGGTTACTCAAGCCAGACAGAAGAGGACCTTAAAGTTTTCGAAAGCTGGGGCGCGATCGGGAAAAAGGCCCTACTGCAGGCGCAAGGCTTCCTCGATTGATGTACGTCTCGAACACATCCGATGGAGCTAGATCAGCAACTACGAAGAAACTCGTGCGCCCGGTCTAGCGGTCCTTGAGGGCGCATTCATGCTAGCAATCTCGCGTACATCAGGGACCAATTGCGGCCCAAGGAGACGTCGTATACCGGGCGACTTGGATACTAACGCCACTAGCCTTGGGTCAAACTGCCGACCGGAATGTTTCGCCATTTCGTCAAGCGCCCTCTGAAGACTAAGCGCCTTTCGGTAAGGTCGATCGGTTGTCATCGCGTCAATCGTATCCGCAATCATGATTATCCGTGCGCCGATCGGAATAGCCTCACCGGTCAGGCCATCCGGGTAGCCCGTGCCATCATAATTCTCATGATGGTTACGAATGTCTGTCTGCACACGTCCTCGGAATTCCGCGATCGTTCCCGCGAGGTCAGCGCTCCGAACGGGATGAGCTTGCATCAACATGCGCTCTTCAGGCGTAAGCCTTCCTGCCTTACGAAGAAGGGGTGCAAAGTCCTCGTGTATCTTGCCGACATCATGCAGGAGTGCCGCTTTACCTATTTGATCGACGTGTTTGGGCTGTAGTCCAAGTTCGCGCGCGATTTGACGAGCATACTCAGCAACTCGGACCGAGTGGCCGGATGTGTAAGGATCACGAGCCTCAATGGCCTTGACCATCAGCTCAAGAAGCTCTCTGTTGACCCGCTCGACTTGAAGGTTCATCTGGTACATATGACGAACAAAGAACAGCGGCAGAATCAGGATTGCCAAGCCAAGGAGCTGAAGCTTGATGTAGAGAAACGCCAAGAGTACAGCCAACGAACTTGATATGAAATCGTAAAGCAGCGATCCACCAGCGATTCGGGACCACGATTCCAAGACGGACATCTGGCCTATAGATGCCACGCCGAACGCTACGCTACCTTGATTAAGGACGAAGAACGTAACGACCAACGCGACAAACGGAACCAACTCAAACTGAAAATTCTGAAGGCCGCTCACACCACCGGCTGCTTGATAGACCAAGCCTCCAACACCCACCGCCAGCATGTACTGAGCCACGTTGAACCAAACGCGAATCATTGGCTTGCGGCGGACGAACGCATCAACAACCAAGGCTGCCAGCCCGCTCATCAACATCGGCCACGGGTGCTCGAAGAGCACAACAGAAGCCAGTAAGGGAATAAATGCGACCGAACTTCGCACGTTTGCCGATGTTATTCGCGAGATTGGCAGGAAGCTGGAGTCGCAAATGACGGCAAGTACGGAGAAAGCTACCAA
>QHVB01000008.1 GCA_003222195.1 Gemmatimonadota bacterium
GAGCGCGTTGAAGAAGCGATGCGAGAAGTTGGGACGTTACTCATCACGTTCGCGCCATTGGATGCCGCCCTTGCCCAGGATAGCGGTGTGGCTCGCGCGTTCTTATTCTTCCTAGTCATGGGCGTGGCACTGTTCGTGGGATCGCTGTGGCTGGAGAGGAGAAGGACGCATGATGAGTAACCTTCTTATGGCCTTCGGTGGCGTACTGCTCTTGGGCGTAATCGGCTTTCTGATTGCGTTGCGCGAGATTCGGCGCGACGAGGCGCGGCGCCGCTCGAATCAGTCGAAACAATAATCCTTCGCTCGATCCAGCCAGATAAGCGCAACCGAGCTTTTTTGTCCCCTGCGCTAAATCCTCTAAGTACCAATGCGAAACGGGGTGCTCATCGTCACGTTGTTGTCCGCTTCCCCTGTGTCAGCAACCATCCCAAGGCTTCGCACGTCCTATAACCAACAGCCGTCGTCACCCATGCAAGGGGAGTGTCTATGAAGACGGCTCTGAGTCTTGTTGCAGTCGCCACACTTCTCGTCGCACCGAATCATTCCGCTACACAATCAAGCGCCCAGTCCGACAATCCGGCCGTTCTCCCCGGCATTCAGGCGTCGGCCGGTGAACTCAGTCCCGACGTGCAGCTGTATATGGGCCGCGGCGATGAGTTGAGCAACCACCTGCGCTACGACGCAGCGGCACGAGAGTACGCCCGAGCTGCCGACGTGGCTCGCCGCGAGGGGCACCTGCCCAGCGGGACGAGATGGAAGCTGGCGAACGCTCACTATTACAATGGCAACCTGGTCGGCGCCGCCGCGGCGTTGGACAAGCTAGCGGATGAAGCCGGACTGGTGGGTGATCTCGAGGTGGAAGCGCTTTCGATCTATTACGCCGCCTGGTTAGACGGCAAGGCGGGCCATAGACCCGAGATGGCGGCGCGTGTCGCGCGGCTCGAGGGGCTGCTGCGCTCACGGTATATGCCGGTCGCGCTCCGCGATCGCCTGGGCGATTGGCTCAAGACCTCGAGGGAAGTCGCGGTCAAGTAATCAGGGATGCGCGAGGCGCGGTGGGTGGATCATCACCCGCCGCGCCTCGTTGCAACCCCCAGTTGGTTACTTAGTCTTGCGTGTCCCTGAAAATGTGCCGTTGAGGACGCCCCCCTTGGCGTAGTGTGCCTCGTACGTGCCGGTCACCGCGTCGCCCGTGAAGTGCCCTACCTCGCGCAGCCTAGTCACCGTTTGGCCCGGTCTCAGGACGCTGGGAAATCGTCCCGCTTGCAAGACAATGCTGTCACCGCCGCTGGCAACAACCCGAAGTGCAATCGGTTTGCGGCCGGCGAACGCTAGCGTCCATCTCTTGCCATTAGCCGACACTCTGATTACGGAAGCGACCCCGCTGTCAGTCTTGACCTCCCATGTGCCCGCGAGGTCGGAGCGTTTGATGTTCTGAGCGCTGGCCGCGCCAGCATAGGCAGTGGCGAGAACGATGGTGGAGAGGAGGAGGGGGCGCATGGTGGGCTCCTTGGAGAGAAGGGTGAGCGAAACCGGGGCGGGGCATTTCGGCAAACATGGTCCCAGGTTGCCGTAGTGTCCATCAGCGCCGGAACGGCCCTTATCGCAAGCGCCTGATTTGCTCCAGCGCTTCGATGTCGGCAGCGTCCTGGAGCCGACCCGTGCGCTTGGTCTCGATGAGGTCGTCGAGTCCAATCAGTGGAATCCGGACCCCATCGACATCGACGCGACTCGCGTTCGGTGCCGCGTGTTCGTATTTGACCTTCCACGCGATCGTGAACACATCGACGCGCGGATCGTCTCCGATCACCGTGATCGGGCGTTTCAGGATCTCGGCGGAGGTCCATTCGCGGGCGAACCCATATCCGAGCCGGCCGAGGGCTTTGAGAATGCGTCCGGCGTTGGCCTCAGTCCGCTCGATCAGGATGTCCACGTCATCTGTGGCGCGGGCGTAGCCGTGCAGGATGCAGGCGATGCCGCCGATGACGAGGTACTTGGCCTTGCCGCGGTTGAGCGCAGCGCAGATATCCGTTACACGCGATTGGCCTTTTTCCACTCGTAGAAGTCCTCATAGGAATCGAAGCCAATGATCTGATGGCGCTGTCCACGGCTGCGCCGGATGCGTTTCGCAAGTAGGGCTGCCTGCTCGGCGGCGCGTAAGCGCTCCGCGGGAGTCTTGGTGAGATCGCGCTCGAGCTGCTCGAGCCGGGTCACGCCGACGGGGTCAGCGCCGTATGCGGTTCGAGTCGATTCGCGAACGGCGGCCGGCGTGGCCAGGTACGCGCGCAGCGCATCGACGATCACCCGGCTGCGGGAGCGGTCCAGCTCCGTGGCGCGGCGGTCGGTGGCCGTGAGCACTTCCTGGGGCAGCGTGATGGCAATGCGAGCGAGGGGCATGGCATACTCGGTATGAGTGGGTATGAGTAAGGTACATGCGACCGAGGTGAAAGAGAAGCACGGTCCGCCGACGGCTATCGGTGAAGGGCACAATGGCGAGCTGCGGCATGGGGCGATAGGTTCAGGCCCGTCGGGCAATCGCGAAGACCGTGTGCCACTAACGAGGGGGAGGGGGACTCGATGAGAGTGGGAAACTTCCTGACGTTGCTGATCGCGCTCGCTGCGCCGGCGGTACTGCTTGGACAGGCGAAAGGCAAGAGCTCCGCCAAGACAGCGGCAAGCCGGCTCGTCGTTGTGCCTCCCGGCGACCTGAAATGGGCGGATCTCGACACGAGCCGGGCCCCCGGAGTCAAGGTTGCGGATGTGTGGGGCAATCACGCGAAGGGCGCATTCGGGGCGTTCTTCAAGTTTCCGGCCGGATTCGCCGCTCCGCTCCACACGCACACGTCGGACATGAAGGTCGTGATCGTGTCCGGGACTTTCATCCAGGCTCCGGAGGGCAAGCCGGAATTCCGGCTCGGCCCCGGATCGTATTTCCTGCAGCCGGGCGGCAACTACCGGCACACGACGAGCTGCGATCCGGCGGCGGAGTGTGTGTTCTTTGTCGAAGGCAAAGGAAAGTTCGATCTCAAGCTGGTGCAGCCGCCCGCAACGGCGCCCGCGAAGAAGTAGCGGCTAGCGTCTCCATTGCCGACGCGAGCTGTCCTCGCGTCGAAATGAGTGTCCTCCGCTTGAGCGCGAGGTGACCGCGATCGGGGGTCAGTCGATCGCGCGCGACTGAGAGCCGACCGCGCGACGCTCGCGATGCACCGCGACCAGGCGCGAGCGCACGTGGCGGCACGAGACATCAACCGCGCGCGCCCCTACGCGCACCAAACCTTACAAATAGCTGATCGCGTTCGACCAACGATCGACTGCGCGGGCCCATGAGGGCACGGCGCGGGCCATTAGATCGATTGCGCGCGCGTGAGCGACGATCGCGACCGATCGCGGGGTGACCGCGCGCGAACGAGAGCGCATCGCGATCGGCCGAGAGCGCAGCGCGTGTCGAAATGCATGGACAGCGTTCCCTAGAGATGGCCGGGCGGGTCCGAGAATTCTTGCGGGCCCACAAGATGGACGGAGTCGGTGAAGGGCTGGGGCTCGCGAAGCTCGAGGAGCTGCTCACGCGCGCGGAGGTCCTCGCGTCGCAGCAGCGCTCGGGTGTGGTGGCGACGCGGTCGTCCACCAAGCGCCGCAAGAACTTGCGGCGTGCGCTCCAGAGCAAACTGCTGCTCTATCTGCGGGCCGTGGGCGCGGTGGCGGCGAAGGAGACCGCCGAGCTAGGAGAGCAGTTCCAAGTGCCGCCCTCCAACGCCAGCCAGCAGGCGCTGCTCACGATGGCGCGCGGGATGTTGGAGAAGGCCACCGCGCACAAGGACGTGCTGGTGAAGCGCGGCATGTCGGAGCAGCTGCTGGATGATCTCGCCAAGACGTTGGGCGAGTTCGAGCAGACCATCGAAGCGACGCGGGCCGCCAAGCGCGAGCACATTGGTGCGAGCGCGGATCTCGAGGCCGTGGCCGCCGAGGTCGCCGAGCAGGTGAGAGTGCTCGACGGACTCGTGCGGTATCGGTTTGGAGATGACGCGGAGCTGATGGGCGCGTGGGCCAGCGCGCGGAACGTGCTGGGACCGTTCAAGCCCAAGGCTGGTGATCAGCCGAAGGCGGCGTGATGCCTCACCCCCTGGCCCCCTCTCCCTGTCGGGAGAGGGGGGACGAAAGACGAGGCGCGGTGGGTGAAGTTAGCTGCCGCGCCTTGTTGTTTACGGCCGCAACTGCGGCGGCCGCCGCGTTGCACAACCCCACACCTCAGGCTCATTGAGGCCCGCCCGCGCCCACTTAAGCCAGGCGATCTTGCGTAACTCGCAGGGATACAAGGCATTAGGTATCTGGTCCTCAAATTGCCTTCATTTTGGGATACTCTCGGCGAGCGACTATGACTACTTGGCAGGACTTTTGGACGTTCCGAATCGTGGATCAGGACACGGGGGCGGCGGTCCCCGGGGTCCCGGTCAGCGTGCTCGAGAGTGGCGGCCGCGCCGGGGGTTACTGGGTGAGCGACGGCGACGGACTCGTCCGCATCCCGAAGCACGACCAGCCCCGGCTACGGCTGCGCGTCGGGCTGCGGAACGAAGAGGCGCTCGAATTCGACGCCCGCTCGCTGCCAGACGATGCCATTCCCCTCACCGCCCCTCGCGACCTTTCGCTTCCCGCGACCGCGGCGCCCTCCGCGCCAGCGGCTGTTGCGCCCAGCCCGTCCCCGGCGCCGGCAGCGCAGACTCAGCCAGGGCACCTGATGCGGTTCGCGCGGGTCGGCGTGTTCCCGCAAGACCGAGACCTCACTGTCGCGTCGGCTCCCGACCCCACGTCCATGCGCTACGGCGTGGTGCTCGAGATCGAGCTGGTCTGGCAGTCGCTCGGCGCCCAAGCGGGCGCCACACTGTACAGCATCTCGCTCGGTCCCGGCGAGGAGGTGAAGCTCGCGGTGTCGGACGGCCGCTGGCGCAAGACGCCCGCCGCGCGCGAGCGCTCACTCCAGATCGTCGCGAAGATGGTGGGCGCGCGACAGCTCGGCGACGGGACGGATGCGGTCCCACTCGACGCCTGCATCGCTTCCGACCTGCCGAACATCGCCACGCGTGAGGTGGTGCGACGCTTCGGGCACGCGCTGCGTCGCAACCTGCTGGACCGCAGCCTCGGCAGCGACATTGACCAGGTGCTCGACGCGGACGCGGTGTCGCCCGCGGCGGAACGGCGCGTGTACGCGCACATCGCCGCCCATCTCCCCTACTACTCGGCCACGATCATCGCCGCGGGCGATCCGGCGGAACGGTTCTTTGCCCTCGCCAAGCTGCGCGATCCACAAGATCGGCCCTTGACCGACGTGATCGAGAACGTCGTCGTGGATCGCGTGGGCAATTACGTCGCGTTTCCGCTCCGCTCCGCGGAGTTCACGACGCCGGAGTGGCGCAGCGCGCTCGCCTCGAGCGCGGCGCAGCTGGCCCGAGCGTCGCAGGCGTTCGGTGTCACGCTGCCGATCCCGGGTGTGTGGCTGCGCTCGGAGCTGTTCCCGGCGGATCTCGCTACCGAGAGCAACACCGGCGGCGAAGAGGTGAAGCCGGAGGCGGGAAGTAGGGAACGGGCGGAGCGGCGGAAGCGGCGCTAACGCGGGTGGATGGTCACGATCCTTCGCGCCTCGCGGCGCTCAGGACGACGCCTGCCGCGCCTTGTTGCGTTCACGGGTGCCTGACTTCGTACACGGGATGAATCTCCCACAACGCGCTATCTGACCTATTGCAGTGGCCGTGGCCCGATGGGAGCTTGCCGGACCCTCTGGCCCCACGATGTTGCC
>QHVB01000039.1 GCA_003222195.1 Gemmatimonadota bacterium
ATGCAAAAAGCGCGAGGCCATCCTCGCGCGTCAGCCGCTCGCCGCGTTCGACCTTGTCGGCGATAGGTCGGAGATTCACGCCGCTCTCCGCACCGCCAGCGTCACGTTGTGGCCCCCGAAGCCGAACGAGTTCGAGAGGGCGACGTCGACGCGCCGCTCCACCGCCTTGTTGGGTGCGGAGTCGAGATCGCACGCGGGGTCGGCGGTGAACTGATTGATGGTCGGTGGAATGACGCCGTTCTGGATGGCGAGCGCGCAAATCCCGAGCTCCAGGGCGCCGGCGGCGCCGAGCAGGTGGCCCGTCATCGATTTCGTCGAGCCGAAGATCAACTTGCGCGCGTGCTCGCCGAACACCGCCTTGACGGCCGCGGTCTCGGCGGCATCGCCGTGCGGGGTGGAGGTGCCGTGCGCGTTGATGTAGTCGACCTCGTCCGGACGAATGCCGCCGGATTGCATCGCGAGCCGCATCGCCTCCTGCGCGCCGGAGCCGTCGGGGGCCGGGGCGGTGATGTGGTAGGCGTCGGCGGTGGCACCGTAGCCGACGAGCTCGGCGACGATATGCGCACCGCGCGCCTTCGCGCGCTCCCACTCCTCGAGGATGACCACGGCCGCGCCGTCGCCCATCACGAAGCCGTCGCGGTCTTTGTCGAAGGGCCGGCTCGCGGTCTTCGGATCGTCGTTGCGCTCCGACAGGGCTTTCATGTTCGCGAAGCTGGCGAGCGCGAGCGGGGTGATCGCCGCTTCTGACCCGCCGGCGACCATCACGTCGGCCTTGTTCTCCCGGATCAAGTCGAACGCATCGCCCAACGCATGCCCGGAGGACGCGCATGCGGAGACGGTACAGTAGTTGGGTCCCTGGAAGCCGTAGCGCATCGACACGATGGCCGACGCGACGTTCGCCATGAACATGGGGACGAAGAACGGCGATACCCGGCTCGGTCCCTTCTCGATGAAGGTCCGCATGTTCTCTTCGAAGGTCGCGATGCCGCCCGTACCGGTGCCGATGATGACACCGATGCGTTTGGGATCGAGCGGGCTTTTTTCCAGGCAGGAATCGCGGACGGCCTGCACCGCCGCGCCCATCGCGAACTGGGAGAACAGATCGTAGCGGCGGGCTTCCTTCTTATCGATGTACAGCAGGGGATCATACCCCTTCACTTCGCAGGCGAAATGCACCGGCAACTTTTCGGAATCAAACTTGGTGATCGGACCCGCCCCCGACTGTCCGGCGACGAGGGCGGCCCAGGTGCTGGCGACGTCGTTACCTACCGGCGTCACGAGCCCCAGGCCCGTGATCGCCACACGGCGTGTCACTATTTGCCTTTCCCCATCTTGTCATGGAGATAGGACATCGCCGCCCCGACGGTGCGGAGCTTCTCCGCCTCTTCGTCCGGGATGTCGATGTCGAATTCCTTCTCGAACGCCATGACCAGCTCGACGGTATCGAGGCTGTCGGCGCCGAGATCTTCCATGAAACTCGCGTCGTTCGTGAGCTTATCGCGTTCGACACCGAGCTCCTCGACGATGATGTCTTTGACCTTCTCTTCGAGCTGCTTCATGTCCATTGCCATGGGTAACCCTCAGCGAAGGTGGACCGGCTCACATCACCATCCCGCCGTCGACGACCAGGACCTGTCCCGTAATGTAGCTGGCCAAGTCGGAGGCGAGAAAGAGGACGGCGGAGGCGATGTCTGAGCCTTGTCCCAGCCGTCCCAGCGGAATGTTGTCCTGAAAGTACTTCTTGGCTTCCGGGGTAATGGCCCGCGTCAGCTCCGTCTCGATGTAGCCCGGTGCCACGGCGTTCACCAGTACGTTGCGCGAGGCTAACTCCTTCGCCACGGATTTGGTGAAGCCGATGACCCCCGCCTTGGACGCGGAATAGTTCGATTGTCCTTTGTTGCCGTTCAGCCCCACCACGCTCGTAATGTTGATGACCCGCCCCCAGCGCCGCTTGATCATGCCGCGCGCGGCGTATTTGGTCATCAGAAACGTGCCCTTCAGGTTCGTATCCACGACCGAGTCCCAATCCGCTTCGGTCATCAGGAACAGCAGGGTGTCCTTGGTGAAACCGGCGTTGTTCACGAGGACGTCGATCTGCCCGAAATCCTTCTCGACCGCCTTCGCGAATGCCTCCACCTGCGCCGCCACACCCACGTCGCACGCGTAGCCGCGCGTGCCCTCGCCGAAAGCGCTGGCTGTCTGCTCCGCTGCCGCGCCGTCGCGGGAGCACAGCGCGACCCTTGCCCCGGCGTCGATGAAGGCGCGGCAGATGTCGTGCCCGATGCCGCGGGTTCCCCCGGTGACGAGGGCGACTTTTCCGCTCAGATCGAGTTGCAGGCGATTCGCGCTCTGTACGCCCGGATCCAGCTCTGCGCGTCGAGCCATGGTCACGCTGCTTCCATGAATTTGGTCACCTCATCGGCCGTTCCCAGGCTGACCACGTTCGCTTCCGGTACGATTCGCTTCAGGAGGCCCCCGAGCACAGTCCCGGGACCGATCTCCACAAAGCGCGCGCCGTTACCGCCGATACGCGCCGCGTGCTGCATGCATTCTACCCAACGGACCGCGGCCGTGAGTTGGTCCGAGAGCAGCCGCCGCGCCCGAGCGGCGTCCTTCACCGCCTCCGCAGTGGCGTTGGCGATCACGGGAAACGTGGGTTCGGCGAATTCCGCGCGCTCGAGCGCGGCCTGGAGTTGGTTTTTGGCCGGGCCCATGAGCGGTGAGTGAAACGCGCCACTCACCTTAAGCGGAATCACGCGTTTGGCGCCGCGCTTTTTGCAGGCTTCGCCGGCGCGCGACACCGCGTCCGGATCGCCGGAGATGACGGTTTGGTCGGGCGCGTTGATGTTCGCGGGGACGGCGACGCTCGCTTGCTGCGAGGCTTCTTCACAGGCGGCCTCGACGTCCTTGGTCGGGAGACCGAGGACCGCGGCCATCGTGCCCGGGCGCTCTTCGCCCGCCTTCTGCATCAGCTCGCCACGCCGCCGCACGAGCTTCGCCGCCTGCGGTGAGCCGAGCGCCGTCGCGGTGACGTAGGCGGAGTACTCGCCGAGAGAATGCCCGGCGGCGGCGACGGCGTTGTCGACCTTGTCGCGCACGATGGCGAACACGGCGGCGCTGTGCGCGAGGATGGCCGGCTGCGCGTTCTGGGTCGCCGTCAGATCCTGTTCGGGTCCTTCGAACATGAGCTTGGACAGCGGCGCGGCGAGCGCCTCGTCGATCGCGTCGAACACCGCGCGCGCCGCCGGAAACCGTTCCGCCAGATCTTTTCCCATGCCGACTTTTTGGGCGCCCTGACCCGGGCAGAGCCAGATCGTGCTTACCACCGCACGACCATGCTACCCCAGGTGAAGCCGGCGCCGAACGCGCACAGCATCACGACCATGCCCGGCTTCAGCCGGCCGGTCTTGACGGCCTCGTCGAGCGCGATCGCGATGGACGCCGCGGACGTATTGCCGAAGCGGTCCACGTTCACGTAGACCTTGTCCATCGGCATGCCGGCGTGCTTCGCGGTGGCTTCGATGATGCGGATGTTGGCCTGGTGAGGAATGAGCAGATCGATGGCGCCGGCGTCGAGGCCGGCGCGCTGCAGCGCATGGTCGCAGGCGTCCGCCATCGAGAGCACGGCGGCCTTGAAGACTTCGCGCCCCGCCATCTTGATGTAATAGCTGTGGTCCTTGAGCAGCTCTTCACTCGGCGGGTGGGTCGCGCCGCCGCCGGGCCGGTAGAGCAGCTCGGCGAGGGTGCCGTCGGTTTTCAGATAGACGGAGAGGATGCCGCGGCCGTTCGTGCTCCTGCGCACGATCGTCGCGCCCGCCCCATCGCCGAACAGCACCGCGGTCGTGCGGTCGCTCCAATCCATGATGCTGGTGAGCTTCTCCGCCGCGATCACAAGGACGTGCGTCGCCTGCTCGGCCGCGATGATACCTTCGGCGGTGCTGAGTGCGTAAACGAATCCGGAGCAGGCGGCGCCGACATCGAACGCCGCGGCGTTCTTGGCGCCGAGGATGGCTTGGAGATCGCAGGCCTGCGAGGGGAGCAGCCGGTCGGGCGACGCCGTGGCGTAGATGATCGCGTCGATATCGAGCGGCGTGAGGCCGGTTTCTGCGAGCACCTGGAGCGCCGCGGCCTTCCCCATGCAGGCGTTCGTCTCGTCCTTGCTGGAGACCCGCCGCTCGCGGATCCCGGTGCGCTCCCGAATCCACTGATCTGAGGTGTCCAGGATTTTCGAGAACTCGTCGTTCGTCATCACGCGCGGCGGCGCGTAGCTGCCGGTGCCCCACAGTTCCGCAAAGGGTCGTTTCACGCGGGGATCTTCCCGTCGTGCGCGAATTCGGCGGCGATGTCGTCGGACAGGTGGCTGCGCACGGCTTGAACCGCGACGCGAATCGCGTTCTTGATCGCCTCGGCGGGCGAGGCGCCGTGACAGATGATCACGACGCCCTGGACGCCGAGCAGCGGAGCCCCCCCGTAGGTCGCGTAATCGAGCACCTTCAGGACATTGGCCATTTCGGGGCGTTGCAGCACGTCCGGCGCCTCGCGCTTGATCAGCGACACGAACACGCGGCCGGCGGACTCGTAGAACTTGAGCACGACATTGCCGACGAAGCCGTCGCACGTCACGACATCGAGCCGCTGCCCGCGGGCTTCGCCGACGGGAATGTCGCGGCCCTCGATGTTGCCGATATAGTTGATGCCGGGGGTTTGCTTGAGGAGCTGATGTGCCTCTTTGACGACCGCGTTGCCCTTCTCGTCTTCCTCTCCGATGTTGAGCAGACCGACGGTGGGATTGGGTCGGCCCAGGACATCGCGCGCATACACCGATCCGAGGTGGGCAAAGCCGACGAGCTCGCGGGCATCGCAATCGATGCTGGCGCCGCCGTCGACGACGAGCACCGGCTGGCCGGCGCTGGGAAACAGCGCCCCGATCGCCGCCCGCTGCACGCCGGGATGGAGCCGGAGCAGCAGGGTGCTCGCGGCCATGACGGCGCCGGTGTTGCCCGCCGAGATGAACGCGTCCGACTTCTCTTTTTGCTGTAAACCGAGACCGACGGCGATCGAGGAGCGCGGTTTGCCGCGGATCGCCGCGAGCGGCTTGTCGCCCATCCCCACCACGTCCGGGGCATCCACTATCTCGATGCGGGAGCGGTCGATATCCCCGCCGGCGCGACTGAGTGCGGCTTCGATCTCCGCCTTCCGGCCCACGAGCTGCAGCTGAAACTCCGGCGGCAGCTCCTTGAGCGCCTCCGCGGCGCCCTCCACTTCGACCTGGGGGGCCTTATCACTGCCCATCGCGTCCAACGCGATGCGGATCATCAGTCCTCGACGGTCACTCGCTGTTCGCCATTGTAATACCCGCACGTCGGGCAAACGCGGTGGGGCTGTTTCATATCCCCGCAGCGCGGGCAGGGCTGCAGCGTGGGGCGCACCGCCTTGTAGTGGGTGCGGCGCGCGCGCTTCTTGCGCTTCGAGGTTCTGCGCTTGGGTACGGCCATTCCGATCGTCCTTAGGTTAAGAGCGGAGCTTGTCCTTGAGTGCCTTCAACGGCTGCCAGCGGGCTTCGGTAGCGGGCTCACAGTCACACGGGCCGGCGTTCAGGTCCTTGCCGCACTGGGGGCACAGCCCCTTACAGTCATCCCGGCACAACACGAACCGCGGCGCCGCCAGCAACAGCTCCTCGCGGACCGCCGGCGTAACATCGATTTCGGTCGCGTCCGGCGCCACCGCATAAGAGTCGGGATCATCGAGGGCGTCCGGATCGTGCGTAAACAGCGCCCCGATTTCGAGCTGCAGCGGCGTCCCGAGCGGCGTGAGGCACCGCCGGCATTCGCCCTCCACCACGGTCCGGGCGGCCCCCTGCCAGTAGAACCGGCCCTCCCCGATGGACTGCAAACGGCCCGTAACCGACACGGGGTCCCGCAGGCTGATATCCACGCCCTCCAGCGCCGGATCGTCCTGCTTTAGCTCGCCCTGGGTTTCCACGGCCCCACCCCGGGCCAACTCCCGCAGATCGACTCGCAACATGGTGAGCGAAGCTAAACCCTTGTGGCACTTGCGTCAACGGCGTCAGCGCTTGCCGCGCGATGGAAAGAAAAACGCCACTTCGCGAGCGGCGTTTTCCGGCGAATCGGACGCGTGAATCGCGTTGCGTTCCTTTGACTGGGCGTAAAGGCGCCGGATCGTCCCGACCTCGGCCTGGGCTGGGTCGGTGGCCCCGATGACCTTCCGCAGGTGGCCGACCGCCTCGTCACGCTCGAGCACCAGGGCTAGTGCCGGTCCGGACGTCATGAACGAGACGAGGGGCCGGAAGAACGGGCGCTCGCGATGGACTTCGTAGAACGCCTCCGCGCGGTCCTCCGTCAGACGTACCATCTGCGCCTCGCGAATATGAAATCCCTCGGCTTCGAGGTGAGCGATGATCTTCCCGGTATGGCGTGCTGCGACGGCGTCGGGTTTGATGATAGCTAGCGTGAGCATGGACTGCGCCTTAATGCGCCTTAATGCGCTCTTGTAGTAGCGGTACGACGTCGGCCGGACGCTTCATGACGCTGATGCCTGCCTTCTGGAGCGCCGCCATTTTCTCCGCGGCCGTTCCCGATGAGCCCGAAATGATGGCTCCCGCATGCCCCATGCGGCGGCCGGGTGGCGCGGTTTGGCCGGCGATGAATCCGACCACGGGCTTTTTCATCTCGCCCTTCACGAACTCCGCCGCTTGCTGCTCGTCTGTGCCACCGATCTCGCCGATCATCACGACCGCGGCGGTCTCTGGGTCGGCTTCGAACGCCGCGAGACAATGAATGAAGTTGGTCCCGATGAGGGGATCTCCACCGATCCCGACGCAGGTCGATTGGCCAAATCCGTTGGTAGAGAGCTGGTGGATGATTTCGTAGGTCAGCGTGCCGCTCCGGGACACGACGCCGATCTTGCCCGGCTTGCAGATGTTGCCCGGGATGATTCCGACCTTGCTCTTGCTGGGAGAGATGAGTCCAGGGCAATTCGGGCCGATGAGCCGCGCGCCGCGTTCGTGGACGTACGGCAAGGCGCGCGTCATGTCGAGCACGGGAATGCCTTCGGTGATGCAGACGATCAACTCGATGCCCGAATCGGCCGCCTCGAAGATCGCCGATGCGGCGACTGCGGCCGGGACGTAGATGACCGCGGTGTTCGCCTGCGTCTGATGCACCGCCTCGGCTACCGTGTTGAACACCGGCACGGCGTCTTCGAAACGCTGTCCGCCCTTCCCCGGCGTGACCCCGGCCGCGACCTTGGTGCCGTAGGCCATCATCTGCTTCGCATGGAAGGACCCGTCACGACCGGTGATTCCCTGCACCAGCAGGCGCGTGGCTTGATCGATGAAGATGCTCACGCGGCCTTCCCTGTGGCCTTAGCCACCGCCTGCTTGACCGCGTCGTCCATGTCGGTCAGTGCGGAGAACCCAGCCTTCTTCAGGATCTCGACTGCGATCTCTTCGTTCGTCCCGATGAGCCGAATGACCATGGGTACTTTGAGCGGGAATTCACGTGTTGCCTGAACGATGCCGTTGGCGACGTCGTCGGCGCGGGTGATCCCGGCGAACACGTTGAAGAGGATCGCTTTCACGTTGGGATCCGACGTGATGATGCGGAGTGCCGCCACGACCTTCTGTGGACTGGAGCTGCCGCCGATGTCCAGGAAGTTCGCGGGCTCCCCCCCGTAGTATTTGACGAGATCCATCGTCGCCATCGCCAGTCCGGCGCCGTTCACGCAACAACCGACGTTGCCCTCGAGCTTGATGAACGTGAGCCCGGCGTTGCGCGCCGCCACTTCCTCCGGCGCCTCGGCGGACACGTCGCGCCGCGCCGCGATATCGGGGCGGCGCTCGAGCTCGTTGTCGTCGATTGCGATCTTGGCGTCGAGCGCCTGCACGGTGCCGTCGGGCGTCGTCACGAGCGGGTTGATCTCGGCGAGCGATGCGCCGACGGCGTACACGGCGCTGTAGAGCTTCTGCATGATGTCCGCGGCGGCGCGCGCCTGTTTCACGTCATTGTAGAGCTTGAACCCGAGCGTCAGGGCCTGGTGCGGAAGCAGTCCGTAGCGCGGATCGATCGCGAGCCGGTGAATCTTGTCCGGCGTCTTGGCGGCGACTTCCTCGATATCGATGCCGCCTGCGGGGCTCACCATGAGGACCGGGCGCTGCGATGCGCGGTCCACGATGATGCCGACGTAGCTCTCGGAGGCAATCTCGGCGGCGGGCGCTATGAGTACTTTCTGGACCGTAAGTCCCTTGATCGTCATGCCCAGAATGGCGGACGCCGCCGCCTTGGCGGCGTCGGCGCCGTCCGCCAGCTTCACGCCGCCGGCTTTCCCGCGTCCGCCCGCGTGCACCTGCGCTTTGACGACGACCTTGCCCCCCAGGCGCTCCGCGATGGCACGCGCCTCCGCCGGTGTCGTCGCGACCTCGCCCGGCGGCACCGGGATCCCATGACGGCGCAGAATGTCCCGCGCTTGATACTCGTGCAGATTCACACGTGCTCCTTCGCGATCGTCGTTCCCGCTTCGCCGCGCAGCGAGGCGAGCCCGTCCTCCAGCTGCGCGATGACAGCGCGCTCCCCGCCGGTGCGGACAAACTCGGCCGCGGCCTCGACCTTGGGTCGCATGCTGCCTACGCCGAGCTCTTTCCCGGCGAGCAAGTGCTCCGCCTGGGCCAGGGTCAAGCGGCGGATCGCTTCCTGGGCCGGCGTGCCGTAGGCGCGATAGACCGCCTTCACGTTCGTCAGGATCAACAGAACCTGCGCCCCGATTTCCCGCCCGAGAATCGCGGCGACACGGTCCTTGTCGGCGACCGCATCGATTCCTTCCAGGCCGAGCTTGGGGTCGCGGTACACCGGCGGTCCCCCGCCCCCACCGGCGATCACGATGTATCCCGCGCGAGTCAGATCGCGGACCATGTCGCGCTCGACGATACCGATGGGCCTGGGACTCGGCGCGAGCCGGCGGCCATCGCGAACCGGGATCCCGCGTGCCACGAGTCGCGCCTCCCGCGCCGGATCCAGCTTGTGCCCGACCGGTTTCGACGGCGTGCGGAGATCGGGATCATCGGCATGGCACAGCGTCTGCGTGATCATCGTGACCACAGAGCGCTGCACGCCGGCGCGCTCGAGCGCGTTCTGGAGCGACTGCTGGATCATGTATCCCATCCAGCCGGCCGTCCCCGCCACCAGCACACCCAACGGGAGCGGCTCAACCTGATCCGCCGCGATCTCGTTGCGTGCCAGCTCGTCGCCGACCTGCGGGCCGTTGCCATGCACGAGGACGATCTGCCAACCCGCCGCCGCGAGATCGACGATGGGAACGAGACTCGCCCGCGTGTGACGAAACTGGTTGCTGATCGTCGGCCGTTCACCGGGAGGCGCGACGGCGTTTCCTCCGAGGGCGATCACGATCGTTCCGGGTGCCGGCACGGCCGCGCAACCTAGCGGGGCCGGTGCGGCGGAGCAAGCTCGCTCATCAGCTGTCGCCACAAGCTCCCGAACGTTTCCAAATCGCCCACGCCGAGCGCGGAATCCGCCTGCATGGCCAACCGGCGCACGCGACTCCACCGCGCGGCAAGCGTCGTATCGGTGACGATTTGCTCCCCACCCAGCAGCGCGGCGCGTGCCGTGAGTCCGTGCCCGCTGCGTCCATCCAACGTCACGTAGACCTCGGCGACGTGCGGGGGAGGCGGGGGTGGCTGCGCAGCGACGGGCTCGTACATCTGCGCCTGGACCGTGATGAGCGAGCTGCCGGCGGGCCAGACGCGGAATTGACCGGGCCGCAGCTGCGACGAGCCGACGAGTTCGCCGGGCAAGCGGTCGGGATCGGAGGCGGGAGGTCGCCACAGATGGAGCTCGGGTCCCCGCGGGGTGACGGTGGCGGCACCCAGGCCGACGAAGCGCTTCGGCGTCAGCAACCCGGACTCGAACGCGACCGCCATCCAGAGTGTGCCTCCGGGCGCGCCCAGCTGGAAAGGCTCGCGCGGTCGCACGATCCACGTCGCCTGAATCGCCGAGTCACCGCTGGCACGGACGAGCTGGGCGACCGCGACCTGGAACGCGTCCGCAGGATAAGCGAGCTGCGTGCGCAGATCCGGCGGCAGCCGTTCCGCGGGCTCGATGAGCGGCTCAAAGCGGCGCGCCCAGGTGGCGGTCAGCGAGTCGTAGCCAGGCGCAAGCCAGATATGGGTTTCGCCGGTTCCAACGCGAACGGCGCCCACGAGGCCCGCGCGGAGAAATCGCACGTCGCGCTCCCGCCACGGGAGTGACCGCACCAGCGGAAAGTTGTCGTGGGACACGTAGCCCCAACTCACCCACCACAACGCTCCATCGCGCAGCGCCGGTGCCGGGGCCCCAAAGCTCGCGAACGGGGCCAGGTGCTCGAGCCGCTCGGTGACGTCGCGTCGCCAGACGAGGGCACGTCCGGTCGATTCCCCGCGGATCAATCCCCACGCTTGAATCGTCCAGGCGATCGCGAAGCGGCGCCATGCGCCGACCAGAGGCACGCCGACGGAGTCTCCGGACGAAACGAGCGGAGTCTCGAGGCCGGGCCCGAAGAGCAGCGCGGCATTCGCCAAGGGCAAGGAGATGACACTGAGGCCGCTGTCCGTTTCCATCGCGAGACGCACCGGACCCGGTGCGTTCGTCGGCGCCACGATCCAGACGGGCCTGGCGTCAGCGCCGAACGCGACCGGTGGGGGTCGGAGCGCGACGGCGATCGGTGGCGCGCCGATCGCGGCGGCGACGTGCGGTGGATCCCACAGCGGTAGGGCCCGCGCTGCGGCTTCGCCGGATGGGAAGGCCGGCGGCGCGTCGGGATTGACGTCATCGAGTCCGAATGCGAGTCGCTCCAGGGCGGCACGGCGGCTGACCACCTCGGCGCTTTCTGGTCCCGGGCCCGATGACGCGCGCGCGACGCCTGGGATGACGAAGTAGCCCGCCGTCAGCGAGACCACCAGCGCCGCCCAGCCGGCGAGGATCAGATTGGGCCGATCACGCCACGCCCACGCGAGCGAGATGACCGTCGTCACGATGGCCACCGCGGCGACGACGTCCGCGCCGGGGACGCGGACCGAGAGCGCCGCCTGGTCGACCGTCCCGTGGAGTCCTCCGACGATCTCCGCCGGATCGAGAACCGCTCCCCAGGCGATGACGAGGGCGAGGCATGCCAGCAACACGCCCAGGTGTAGCCGCGCCTGGTCGCTGGCGCGGATACGTGCGCGGCGAATGCGCAGCGAGCCGATCACGCCGTAGAGGAGTGCTACGATACCCAGCGCGCCAACGACGAACAGCAGACTGCGATTCTGCAGCGTGGCGAGCCACGGCATCACGCTCACATAGTAGCCGGCATCGCGCCTCAGGTTCGTCGCGTCGGTCACGCCGAAATGCGGCGGTGCCGCAGCGAGCACGGCGTGGCGCCACCAATCGCCCGTGCCCAGCGACAGGAAGGCCCCGAGGATCACGCCGAGTATGATCGTGACGGCGAGCAGCGTGCGGCGGGGAACGGCTTCGACGATCTCGAGGTCACCGAGGCGGCGGGGCATCTGGACCGAGCCGATGGCCCGGTAGACGATCAGCAAATTGCCGGTGATCCAGGCGATTGCGGTGAACAGGACGAGCGCGGAGAGCACCCGGGCGAGGGTTCGCGCCGCGATCAGCGCCTCGCCGCCGGCGAAGGTTCGATCCCAGGCGCGCTCGGTGGTCTCGACCGCCAGCCAGCGGCCACCGACCAGCGCAACCACGAGCAGCCCGGCGCCGAGAAGGTACAGCCTGCGCCGGGTGTTCCGAGTCACGCCGTGACGCCGCGCGCCGCCAGCCAACCCTCGACTTCGGCGCGATACGCGTCGCGTGCCTGCGGGCTCGTCGCCTCGAAGCGCATCACCAGGACCGGCTGGGTATTCGAGGCCCGCAGCAATCCCCACCCCTCGGGGAACGTGATGCGCACGCCGTCGAGCGTCGAAACGGGATACTTCTCGGCAAACTCGTCGGCCGCCTGCTGGGCCACGTCGAACTTCTCGTCGTCGGGGCAATCGACACGCATTTCGGGCGTGGCGTAGGTCTTGGGGAGATCGGCCAGCAGCCGCGAGAGTGGCCCGCCCTCGCGGGCGACATACGCGAGCAGCCGGGCGGCGGCGAACAACGCGTCGTCGAATCCATACCAGTCACCGCCGAAGAACATGTGCCCGCTCATTTCTCCGGCCAGCGGCGCGCCGATCTCTTTCATCTTCTGTTTGATGAAGGAATGGCCGGTCTTCCACATGACCGGCTCGAGGCCGGCGCGTTTTAGCATCTGCGGCAGAACTTCCGAGCACTTCACGTCGAAGATCACCGGCTTGCCGGGACCCATCCGCCGTACCAGGTCGCGGCCGAACAGCACGAGCAGCTGGTCGCCGAGGACGGGCTCGCCCTTTTCATCGACAGCCCCGATGCGGTCGCCGTCGCCGTCGAACGCGATGCCCAGCTCCGCCTTTTCCTTTTTCACGACAGCCTGGAGGTCGCGCAGGTTCTCGAGCACGGTCGGGTCGGGGTGGTGATGAGGGAACGTCCCGTCAGATTCGTCGAACAGCGCCACGACGTCGGCGCCGAGCTCGCGCAGCGTCTCCACGGCCACGAGACTAGTCACGCCGTTGCCGCAGTCCACGACCACTTTGAGCCGCCGAGCCAGCGGCGCATTGCGCTGGACGATGGCCTTCCTGTACGCGGTGAGGAGTCCGCGGTGCGCGGTCTGTGTGCCACCGGCCTTCGTGATGAGCTTGTCGTCGTTGATCAGCCGGTAGAGGACCTGGATGTCGTCGCCGAAGACCGCGTCGTGCGCCAGCACCATCTTGAAGCCATTGAATTCCGGCGGGTTGTGTGAGCCGGTCACTTGAATGCCGCCGTCAACCGGCAGCGTCTTCGTGGCAAAGTAGAGCGCCGGTGTGGGAGCCTCGCCGACGTCGAGGGCGCTACCGCCCGCGGCAGCGATGCCCTCTGCTATTCCTTGCGCGAGGCTGCCGCCGGAAGGCCGGTTGTCTCGTCCCACCGCGACGCGGGGTGGCTTGCCCAGCCGCTCTGTGGCGAGCGTGGTGTACGCTTGCCCGACGGCGCGCGCGGCCGCCGGCGTGAGCTCCTTGTCAACGAGGCCACGAATGTCGTACTGGCGGAAAATGTTGGCGGGAAGCTTCATCGACACTCCTTGGGCTCAAGGAGCTGCAGTCGTCGTACCGCCGGCGTGGACGCTGTCACCCGCCGCTCTCGCGAGATCGAACAGCCGGTTGGGCCAGACCCCGAACAGCAGCAGGCCCACCACGACGGCGGCAACGGCGGCACGTCCCCACCGGTCGAGGCAGACATCCACGTGGGCGGCCTCGATCGGCTCCGGCTTCATATACATCGCCATGATGACGGGAAGATAGTACCCCGCCGAGACGACGCTGGTCAGCACCAGGATCGCGGCGAGGGTATTCTGACCGGCGCTCGTCGCGGCGATCAAGATGTACCACTTCCCGATGAATCCCGCGGTTCCGGGAAAGCCCAGCAACGAGAGCATGCAGACGGCGAGGGCAAACGCGAGCCAGGGCCGCCGCGCGGCCAGGCCGGAGAGATCGTCGATCGTTACGTCGCTCTCCCCGGCTCGTCCCTTGGCGATCAGCACCGCGAATGCCCCGAGCGACATCAGCGTGTAGGCGACGATGTAGACCAGAAACGCGCTTGTGCCGGCGACGCCACCGGCGGTCACCGCGACCAACAGGTAGCCCGCATGCGCCACGGACGAGTAGGCCAGCATGCGCTTGAGCGAGCGTTGCCCCAGGGCGAACAGATTGCCGCCGATCATCGTGATGACCGCGAGCCACCACATGATATCGTGCCAGGCCGGGACGGCGGCGAACGCCTGGTACATGACGCGGAACAGCGCCGCAAATGCCGCGGCCTTCACGCCCGTCGCCATGAATGCCGTTACCGGAGTGGGTGCGCCATCGTAAACGTCGGGCGCCCACATGTGGAACGGCACGGCGGCGATCTTGAATCCAAACCCCACGATCAGGAGCGCGAGCCCCGCGAGCAGCATCGCGCTTGCCCGCATGGCGATACTCAGCCGTGCGCCGATCAGTACGAGGTTCGTCGTGCCCGTGGCGCCGTAGACGAGGGCGATGCCGTACAGCAGGAATCCCGACGCGAACGCCCCCAGCAGGAAGTACTTGAGGGCCGCTTCGGCGGACCGTGCGCGACGCCGGTCGAACCCGGCCAGCACGTATACCGCGACCGACATCAACTCGAGGGCGAGGAAGATCACGATCAAGTCGGCGCCGGCCGCCATGAGCATCATGCCGAGCGTGCCGAGGAGCAGCAGCACGTGGTACTCCGGGGCCAACAGCCGCTCGCGCTCGAGATAGGTGAAGGAGATCAGCACGGTGAGCGCGGCGGCGCCGACGAACACCCAGTCGGCGACCCAGCGGAAGTCGTCGGCTGCGATCATCGACACGACGCCGCGGACGCCGGCGCGATTCCACCACAACCACCAGATCGCTACCGCCGTCGACACGAGCGCGAGCAGCGTCAGCCACCCCGCGATCCGCAGATCCCAGACGGTCCGATGCCGCCACGCGACGAACAGGAGCAACACGAGGGCCCATCCCGTGAGCACCAGCTCCGGCAGTAGCGACAGCAGGAGATCGCGCGGGATCGCGGGATTCAGGTTCATTGCTGCCCGCCCTCCCCCTCCCCCGCCCCCGCCCCCGCCGGCGGTGCCTGGACCGTCCCGGGCTTGAGCTGCTCAATCAGGGCGCGTGCGGATGGCTCCATGCGGCGCAGGATCGGCTTGGGGTAGATCCCGATCCACAGAATGCACACGAGCAGCGGCACGAGCACCGCGATCTCCCTTGGCGTGAGATCGGTGAGGTTCTCGTTTTCATGCTGCGTCAGCGGATTGTAGATCACACGCTGCAGGGCCGTCAGCAGGTACGCGGCGGCGACAATCACACCGCTCGTCGCGAGCGCCGTGGCGAGGGGATAAGTGCGGAACGCGCCGATCAGCACCAGGAATTCGCCGACGAACCCGTTGGTCCCCGGCAGCGCGATGGACGACAGCGACACCACCGTCAGGATCGCCGCGAACAGCGGGACGACGCGGGCGATGCCGCCGTAGGCAGCGATCAGACGGCTGTGACGCCGCTCGTAGATCATGCCGACCAGGAAGAACAGCGCGCCGGTCGAGATCCCGTGATTGATCATGACCAGCAGCGCCCCCTGGACGCTCTGCAGCGTCAGCGCCCAGATCCCGAGCATCACGAACCCGAGATGCGCGACCGACGAATAGGCGATCAGCTTTTTGAAGTCGGGCTGCACCATCGCCACGAGGCCGCCGTAGATGATGCCGATCAGCGACAGGATCACGATGACGAGCTGCACCGTCTGGCTGAGGGCGACCGCCGGGAAGAACGGCAACGCGAATCGCAGGAAGCCGTAGGTCCCCATCTTCAGCAGGATGCCCGCCAGGATGACGGAGCCCGCGGTGGGGGCCTCGACGTGCGCGTCGGGCAGCCAGGTATGCAGCGGGAACAGCGGGACCTTGATCGCGAACGCGAGGAAGAAGGCGCCGAACAGCCACCAGGCCGTTGGGCCTAGATCTTTCGCGTTGCTCAGGAGGTGCGCGTACGCGAACGAATAGACGCCGGTGGCGTTGCCCGCGTGCACGTACAGGACGATGATCGCGACGAGCATGAGGAGCGATCCCAAGAACGTGTAGATGAAGAACTTGATCGCCGCGTACAGCCGGTTGTCACCGCCCCAGACCCCGATGATGAAGTACATCGGAATGAGCATCAGTTCCCACATCACATAGAAGAGGAAGAGGTCGAGTGAGACGAAGACGCCGATCATGCCCGTGGTCAGCACGAGCAGCAGCGCGTAGAACCCGCCCTCGCGCTTGGTGATGTAGCTCCAGCTCCCGAGAATCGACAGCGGCATGAGGAACGTGGTGAGCAGCACGAGGAACAGCGAGATCCCGTCCACGCCGACCGTGTAGTGAATGCCCCACGCCGCGATCCAGGCGCGATCCATGGTGAACTGCATGCTGCCGTCGGGTACGAATGTCCACCACAACGGCACCGAGATCGCGAACTCGATCACGCTCGCCGCGAGCGCGACGTACTTGGCGAGCCGGGCGGGAAGGAGCAACACGACGACGCCGGCGATGAGCGGCCACGCGAGCAGCGCGGTGAGGACCCAGCGCGCGTACATCAGCTCATTGCCCGCCAGAGGACCAGCAACACGCCGACCACGAACACGGCGACATACGTCCCCACCTGCCCTGTCTGGAGCCAGCGGTTCGCCCAGCCGAGCGCGCGCGTGCCGCGCGCGGCGCCGTTGACCGCGGCGCCATCGATCACGCGCTGGTCGATTTGCTTCCACAGAACCTCGCGCGACAGCCAGACCAGGGGCCGCACGATCAGCGCGTCATAGATCTCGTCGACGTACCACTTGTTGCGCAGTATGCGAGCGAAGCCCCGCTCCGCGGACGCGGTGCGCGCCGGCACGAGCCGTTCCGGCTTGAGCAACTGCCACGCGCCCACGATTCCGATGACGGCGACAGCGACCGCGACTCCCACGAGCATCCACTCCGTCCCGCTGACGAGCGGCGGTTCGGGGCGCAGCGCCGCGCCTGGGTGCGTGACCGGCTCGAGCCAGTGGTGCAGCCATTCGCCGCCATGATAGAGCTCAGGCACGTTCAGCAGGCCGCCGGCGGCGGACAGCACACCGAGGACGACCAGCGGGCCCGTGAGAATCCACGGCGCCTCGTGCAGATGCGTCTGCTCTTGTTCTCCGGTGCGGTTCGGCCCGTGGAAGGTGTAGATCATCAGCCGTGTCATGTAGAACGCGGTCAGCAACGCCGCCACAAGGCTCAGCCCCCAGAACACGAGCCAGATCGGCTCCACCGAGCCACGCGCGAACGCAGCGGTGAGGATCTCGTCCTTGGAGAGGAATCCCGAGAAGGGTGGAATCCCCGCGATCGCGAGCGTCGCGATCCACATCAACGCCGCCGTCCACGGCATGTAGCGCGCGAGGCCGCCCATGTTGCGCATGTCCTGCGCGTCTTCATGGGAGTGGGTGTGATGGTAGGCGCGATGCAGCGCGAAGATGACGCTGCCCGAGCCGAGGAACAGCAGCGCCTTGAAGAACGCATGGGTGACGAGGTGGAACATGCCGGCGGTCATGGCACCGGTGCCGACGGCGAGGAACATGTAGCCGAGCTGCGAGATCGTGGAATACGCGAGGACCTTCTTGATGTCCCACTGCTTGAGCGCGATCGTCGCGGCGAACAGCGCGGTGAGCGCGCCGACGCCCGCGACTACGGCGCTCGAGACCGGCGCCAGCGCGAACAGCAGGTTGCAGCGCGCCACGAGATACACGCCGGCGGTCACCATGGTCGCCGCGTGGATGAGCGCCGAGACGGGCGTCGGACCGGCCATGGCGTCCGGCAACCACGTGTACAAGGGGATTTGCGCCGATTTGCCCGTGCAGCCTAGGAAAAGAAACAGCGTGATCGCCGTGATCGCCGTGCCGCCGGCGGTCAAGGCCGTCGGCGCGTGCGCGAATACGGTATCGAAGTCCAGCGAACCCGTGGACCAGAAGATCATGAACATCGCCACCATGAACCCGAAGTCTCCGATGCGGTTCATGATGAAGGCCTTGCGGCCCGCGTTCGCGTTCGCCTCTTCGCTGAACCAGAACCCGATGAGCAGGTAGCTGCACAGCCCCACGCCTTCCCACCCGACGAACATCACGGGGAAGCTCGCGCCGAGCACGAGGACCAGCATGAAGAAGACGAACAGGTTGAGATACGCGAAGTAGCGCGCGTACCCCGGATCGTCCTTCATGTAGCCGATGCTGAACAGATGGATCAGCGAGCCGACGCCTGTGACGACGAGGAGCATGACCAGCGACAGCTGATCCACTTGGAGCGCGAAGTCCACCTGCAGCGTGCCGACGGGAATCCACGACCAGTACCGGAAGACGACTGGTGCCTCGGCGTGCAGCCCCGTGAAGGCGCTGAACACCGCAATCGCGACGCCGAACGCCGCGAGCAACACGCCGGCCCCGATGATCGACACGAGCGTCTTGGCCGTCGGCCGAGCCAGCGCCAGCGTGCCGTTCAGCACGAAGCCGAGCAGCGGCAGCGCCGGCGCGAGCCAGATCAGGTCGACGGTGGTGCCGGTCATCCGTCTTTGAGGAGATTCATGTTCTGCAGGCTGACCGACTGCTTGTGGCGGTAGACGGCGAGAATGATGGCCAGGCCCACCGCCGCTTCAGCGGCCGCCACGGCCATGACGAAGAACACGAACACTTGCCCGCCCAGCCCCAGGCTCTGCGCCAGCGCCACGAACGTGAGGTTCACGGCGTTGAGCATGAGCTCGACGCACATGAAGATCACGATCGCGTTGCGGCGCAGCAGCACGCCGGCGACGCCGAGCGTGAAGAGGACCGCCGAAATCGCGAGGGCGGGGCTGAGGAGCATCAGAGCTTGCGCTTGGCCAGCACGACGGCGCCCACGATGGCGGTGAGCAACAAGACGCTCGCGATCTCGAACGGTACGAGGTAGGTGTCAAACAGCGGCGTCGCGACGGCGCCCACCATCCCGCGCTGCTGCTGGAGGGCGGCGACGGTCCCCGGGGGCAGCTGGATCTCGGCCGGGAGGGGCGCCTGGCCGAGCGGGCGCAGCAGCAGCAAGAGCGCGCCCGCCAGGACCGTCGCCCCGAGCAAGCCCAGCGGACCCTTGATGTCGGTCGGTCCCGGGCGGCCCAGGTTGAGGAGCATGATGACGAACAGAAACAGCACCATGATCGCGCCCGCGTAGACCAGCACCTGCAGCACCGCGATGAACTGCGCGTCGAGCAGCACGAACAGCGCGGCGAGCGCGAACAGCGTCACGACCAGCCACAACGCGCTCGCGATGGGATTCTTGCGGGTAATGCACAGGAGTCCACTCCCCATGGCGATAACCCCGAAGATCCAGAAGACGGTGAGCGTCAAAGAGGCGCCCTATTCCCCTTTCGGGTCCGACGGATCCCAGAGCGTGGAAACGGGGTGCGTCTGCGCGGTGAGTCGCTCGAGATCGTACACGAACCGGTCCCGCGAGTACTCGGAGTTCTCGTAGTGCACGCCGACATGAATCGCTTCTTCGGGGCACACCTCCTGACAGTAGCCGCAGAAGATGCAGCGGAACTCGTCGATCTCGTAAATCAGCGGATAGCGATTCCCCTCTTCGTCTTCACCGGGCACGAGCTTGATGCAATTCGCCGGGCAGATCTGCGGGCAGAGCCCGCACGCGACGCATTTGGCACGCCCCTGCTCGTCCGTGAGCATGCGATGCGTGCCGCGCCAGCGCGAGGAGAGCGTCCAGTCTTTCGAGGACTTTTCCTCGGGGTACTGCATCGTGACTTTGGGGCGCAGGAGATGGCTGAACGTCAGCGCCATGCCCTTGAGGGTGGCCCGCAGATACGACGTTTGCTTGATGGGCCGCTTCATCACTTTCACGCCGATGGGCATTACGCGGCCTCCTGCGGCACGGATCCGGAGACGATGCGGCCGCGGTCGAGCCACCAGGCGAGCACGATCAGCAGCACGAGATTGAGGCCCCCGAGGACCCAAGCCATGCCGGGACCATAGTCCCAGCCGAGCCGGATCCGGACGAACCAGATCGCCACCGCCAACAGCGTGATGTACAGCAGAACCAGGGGGAGCAGCACCTTCCAGCCGAGCGCCATCAGCTGATCGTAGCGGAATCTCGGCAGCGTCCAGCGCACCCAGATGTAGGTGAAGAGGAAGACGAAGGTCTTGAGGCCAAAGACGGCCAGCGTGGCCAGCGTCTTCACGAGACTCGGATCGCCGGTCGAATCCCAGCTGGTAAAGGGGATGTCCCAGCCGCCAAAGAAGAGCGTCGCCATCAGCGCCGACGCGGTGACCATGTTCGAGTACTCGGCGATGTAGAACATCGAGAACTTCATCGAGCTGTACTCGGTGTGGTAGCCGGCGATCAGCTCGCCCTCGGCTTCGGGCAAGTCGAACGGCAAGCGGTTCGTCTCGGCGAGGGCGCTGATGAAGAAAATGAGGAACGCGACCGTCAACGGAATCACAAACCACAGCGCCTGCTGCTGCTGCGCGATCACCTGCGACAGCGTGACGTTGCCCGCGAGCAGGATGACGGCGACCGTGCTCATGCCGAGCGCGATTTCGTACGAGATCATCTGCGCCGACGCGCGCAAGCCGCCCAGGAGCGCGTACTTGTTGTTGGACGACCAGCCGGCCAGGACGATGCCGTACACGCCGAGCGAGCTGATGGCGAGGATGTAGAGAAATCCGACCGGGAGATCGGCGACCACCATCGGCACGACGCCCCAGCGCGTGGGCAGCGGCGCCGCGAACGGAATCACGCCGAACGTCAGCAGCGCGGGCACGAACGACACGATCGGCGCGAGGGTGAAGAGCGTCTTGTCCGCCATGGCCGGCGACGTCTCTTCCTTGAGGAAGTTCTTCAGCCCGTCGGCAGCCGGCTGCAGAATCCCTTGCGGGCCCACGCGATTCGGCCCCAGCCGGTCCTGCATCCAGGCACAGACACGGCGCTCGAGGAGTGTCAGGAGCGCCACGCCCACCATGATCAGATTGAAGACCACGAAGACCTTGATTGCGGAGGACACGAGGAAAAACGTCATCGCTGAGCCTCCGCCAGGCCCATCGCGGCAACGAGTTGCCCCAGCACCCAGGCGGCGGGCTGCGCCATCCCCGGCGCCGGCTTGGCCTGGTAATAGCGCTGCGTCCGTCCGTCGCGGTTCGTGAAGGTGCCCTCTTCTTCCGCCACGTTGGCGATCGGCAGAATCACGTCGGCCCGCCGGCAGGGCGCATCGACGCCGAGGACCGTCCCGAGATAGATCAACGTTCCGTTCGTCTCGACGGCACAGTCGGGATCGTCCAGCACGAGCACGACAGCGGCTGACTTTGCCGCCGCGAGCGCCTGCGCGTAGTCGCGCGTGTAGCCGAGGGTTTCCGCGCCCTTGGCGTTCGGCGCGCGCTCGGCGCGCAGCGCCAGATCCGGCACGCCGGTGAGGGGCGCTTCTTCGCCCATGACCACCTGGAACGCCCCGGTCCAGGCGAATCCGGTGAACACCCGCTTGGCGAGGGCGAGTGCCTCGGAAGACGCCCCGGGCGAGACGAGGGCGACCGCCGTCCGACCCTCCGCCCCGCGGAGAATTGCCGCGACGCGGTCGAGCGCCTCATCCCAGTCGGTTGCTTTCAACTCGGCACCGGCCCGCACCAGTGGCGCCTCGATGCGGTCGCCGCGGTTCATCCACTTGTAGTGCATCCGTCCGTGATCACAGATGAAGTAGCGGTTCACCTCGAGATTGGGCCGCGGCCGCACCCGCACCACGACTTCATCTCGCGTATCGAGCGTGATGTTGCAGCCCTGCGAGCAGCCCGTGCAGATCGACGCCGTCTTGTCGAGCTCCCAGGCCCGGGCTTTATGCAGGAAGTCCTTGGAGAGCAACGAACCGACGGGACAGAGGTCGACGACGTTGCCGGCCCACGGATGATCCAGCCGCGCCTCGGGGTGAATGCCGATGAACGCCCGATCGCCGCGCTCGGACACATTCAACACCGGCTCTTTCGCCACATCCTCCATGAAGCGCACGCAGCGCGTGCACAGGATGCAGCGATTCGGGACGTACAGCACGTCGGGACCGAAGTCCTCGACGGGATTGAACCGTTTGGCGAACTCCGCGTAGCGGGTGCGGGCCTGGCCTTCCTGGAAGACGAAGTCCTGCAGCTCGCACTCGCCTGCCTGATCGCAGATCGGGCAGTCGAGCGGGTGATTGATGAGCAGGAACTCCAGCACACTCTGGCGCGCGTCTTTCGCCTGCGCCGTCTGCGTCTTGACGACCATGCCCTCGGTCACGGTCGTCGCGCACGCGATCTGGAGTTTCGGCGCCTTCTCGACTTCCACGAGACACATGCGGCATACGCCGGCGACGGGGAGTCCCGGGTGATAGCAGTAGTGCGGCACCAGGACGCCCGCCTGCTTTGCCGCCTCGATCACGAGCGTGCCCGGTGGGACGGACACCGGTGCGCCGTCTATCGTGAGATTGATCATGCCGTCAGCCATCAGCTCACCATCACCGGTACCGGACGCTTGCCCGCCAGATATGCCTCGAACTCGCCCCGGAACTTCTTGATCCCGCTGACCACGGGCGCCGCGCACGAGTCCGACAGCACGCAAATCGTCTTGCCGGTCATATTCTCGGAGAGGTCGAGGAGTAAATCGAGGTCTTTGGTCTTGCCCTGCCCTGCCAGGATCCGCTCCATGATCTTGGTCGTCCACGCCGTGCCCTCGCGGCACTGCGTACATTGCGCGCACGACTCGTGCGCGTAGAAGCGCGCGAGGCGCATGATCTGATAGACCATGTCGGCCGAGTCGTCGAATACGATCACGCCGCCTGAGCCGAGCATCGAGCCCTTCTCGACCACGCCCTCGTAATCGAGCAGGCAGGCCTCAGTTTCTTCACGGGTCAGGATCGGCACGGAGGAGCCGCCTGGGATGCAGGCCTTGAGCGTGCGCCCGGCGGGCGGTCCACCGCACATGTCGTAGAGCAGGTCCTTGAGCGGGAAGCCCATCGTGACTTCGTAGTTGCCGGGACGCTGGACGTTGCCGCAGACCGAAAAGAGCTTGGTGCCCGTGCTCTTCGGATTCGACAGACACAGCCCTTTGTACCAAGCGGCGCCGCGCGTGAGGATGTGCGGCACGGCGGCGAGCGTCTCGACGTTGTTGATCGTCGTCGGCATGCCGAACAACCCGGCGGCCGCCGGGAACGGCGGTTTGATCCGCGGGTTGCCGCGCTTGCCTTCGATCGAATTCATCAGCGCGGTCTCCTCGCCGCAAATGTACGCGCCGGCGCCGCGATGGAGATAGACCTTGATGGTGCCGAACACGCCGGCCGCATTGGCTTCGGCGAGCGCCCGTTCGATGATCGTCCACGGCTCGGTGAACTCGCCGCGGATGTAGATGTAGGCGACTTCGGCGCGGATCGCGTGTGCGGCGATCGCCGTGCCCTCGAGCAGCGCGTGCGGCGTCCACCGCATGATCTCCCGGTCCTTGAATGTCCCCGGTTCTGATTCATCTGCATTTACACACAGATAGTGCGGACGCTTTTTCTCCTTCGGCATGAACGACCACTTGAGTCCGGTCGGAAACCCGGCGCCACCCCTGCCCCGCAGTCCCGACTCTTTCACCACGTCCGTGACCGCCGCCGGCTCCAGCTTCAGCGCCTGCGCCAGCGCTTCATACCCGCCGCGCTTCACCCATCCCTTATGAGTGCGCGCCTCGACGTCGCCGAAGTGCTGGGAGAGCACAACGGTTTCCTTTGGATGCGGTTTGTGTGGATAGCCCATCTAGGGATCCCAGCCCGTTTGAATGTTGGAAGGTTGGAAGGTGGTCCCTCCAACATTCCAACCGTCCAACATTCCACCCATCACCGGTACTTCTTCACAATCTCCGGAACCTTCTCCGGCGTGACGCTTTCGAGGAAGTCATCGTTGACCAGCACGGGTGTCGCGAATCCACACGCCCCGAGACACTCCACTTCGACGATCGTCCACTTGCCGTCGGCGCTCGTGGCCCCGGCGTCCTGCGCACCGGTCTGTTCGAGGAGTGCCTTCATCACCGCTTCGGCGCCGCAGATGTTGCACGGCGAGGTCGTGCACACCTGGACGAAGTTTTTCCCCACCGGATGCTGATGGTACATCGTGTAGAACGTGACGACGCCCTTCACATACGCCGGCGTCAGACCCAGCACCTCGGCGACCTCCGCCATGATCCGGTCCGAGATCCAGCCGTGCTCGCGCTGCGCGATCCAAAGCGTCGGTAAGAGCGCCGCCTGCTTCGTGGGATACCGCTGGAGCACGGTCTGCAGCTCATCCATGATCTTGCCGTCGAACACGGGCTGATAATCTTCACCGTGGCTCACGCTTTGAGTCATCGATCGACCTCGCCCATGACGATATCGACGGACGCATTGATCGCGATGAGATCGGAGAGCAGGTGGCCCTCGGCCATCTTTGGCAAGGCGGACAGATTGATGAACGACGGCGGCCGGATGCGCCAGCGCACGGGCTTCGCTGTGCCGTCGGACACGAGATAGGTGCCGAGCTCGCCTTTCGGGTTTTCGATCCCCACGTAGGCCTCGCCGACCGGCGCCTTCACGCCTTCCATCACCTGCTTGAAATGGAAGATCATCGCTTCCATATCGCTCATGGCGCGCGTCTTCGACGGCAGGATGACGCGCGGATCGTCGACGTTGATGGGTCCGTCGGGCAAGCGATCGACCGCCTGCTCGAGAATGCGGTTCGACTGCTGGCACTCCTCGAGGCGGACCAGGTAGCGATCGTAGACGTCGCCATGCTCCCCGACGACGACGTCGAAATCGTAGGTCTCGTAGCCGAGGTAGGGTTTGTCTTTGCGCAGGTCATAGGGCACGCCGCTGGCGCGCAGCATGGGACCCGAAAGCGAGTGATTGATCGCCTCCGCGGCCGTCAGCGCTCCCACCCCCTGTGTCCGGCCCGCCCACACCGCGTTGCGCGTGAGAACTCGATCGATCTCGGCCAGCGTCTTCGGGAACGTGCGCGTGAATTCGCGCAGCTTCTCGACGAAGCGGTCCGGAATGTCGGCCATTAGACCACCGACGCGCGTGAGGCTCGTCGTCAGGCGGGCGCCGGTCCACATCTCCTGGAGATCGTAGATCCGCTCGCGCTCCTGGAAGGCCCAGAGGAAGGGCGTGAACGCGCCGAGATCGATCGAGGTCGTGCCCAGCCACACCATGTGCGAGATGATGCGGCTCATTTCGCAGGCGATCACCCGCAGCACGGTGCACCGCGGCGTGATCTCGATGCCCATCAGCTTCTCCGCCGCGAGCGCGAACCCCACGTTGTTCGCCATCGGCGACAGATAGTCGGTGCGGTCGGTCAGCGGAATGATCTGGTTGTAATGGCGGTACTCGCCGAGTTTCTCGAACCCCGAATGCAGGTAGCCGAGGTGCGGGATGCAGCGGACGACCGTCTCACCGTCGAGCTCCACCACCAGACGCAAGACGCCGTGGGTTGCGGGATGCTGGGGCCCGATGTTGACGAGCAGATGCTCGCCGCTGAGGTCCGGCTCCTCGCTCGCCGTCAGCGGAACGCGGGTAGCGTGGCCCTGCGCATCGACCCCGGGGGTGGCGAGCTCGAGCTCGAGCGTCCGCTTGGTCATGGGTTCGGCGGCTCCGGAATAACGCCGCGCTCGCCGCGCCGCAGCCGGTCACGCATGTCGTCGGGCAGATCTCCGCCCGCCTCGGCAATCGCGAGCTCTTCCAGCGAGTAGTGCGCTTCCGGATTCGCGTTCAGCGCCTGGCGGACCTGCTCGGCGCGCGAGAAGCGGCCGCGCAGCGGGAAGCTCTTTCGCAGCGGATAGCCTTCGGCATACGTCTCCCACATGAGGATCCGGCGGAGATCGGGGTGTCCCTTGAAGCTGATGCCGAACATGTCGAAGACTTCCCGCTCCAACCAGTCGGCACCGTGCCACAGGGTCCAGACCGAATCGACGGAGAGCTCCTCGGACGGCTGCAGCTCGACCTTGATGCGGATATCGGCGCGACGCGTGAGCGAGCGGAGGAAATAGACGACCTCGATGGGCCGCTCCCGATCGCGGAATTCGACGGCGGTCACGTCGACCAGGTAATCGAACTCCTGACCCGGCGTGTCCTTCAGCCACTGCATTGTCTCGAGCAGCCCCTCACGCGCGACGTAGACGATTTGCTCGCCGTCGCGCGCCACGGCTTCGCGCAATGCGCCGGGAATCACGACGATCGGAACTGGTGGACGGAGTTGCCGAACGGCTCGGAGATCTCGTCGATCGTCTCGGGCGGCAGGCGCAGGCCCTTGTCATCGAGCGGCTGCTCGTCGCGACGCTTTACCGCGTCGAACAGCGACTCGCCCCTGATCTTCTTGTGCAGCAGCAGGATCCCGTACAGCAGGCCTTCCGGGCGCGGCGGGCAGCCCGGCACGTATACGTCCACCGGGACGATCGTGTCGATACCCTGAACCATCGCATAGTTGTCGAACACGCCGCCGGTGGACGCGCACGCACCCATTGAGATGACCCACTTGGGCTGCGGCATCTGGTCGTAGATGCGCCGGATCACGGGCGCCAGCTTGAACGGGAGGCGCCCGGCGCAGATGAGGACGTCCGCCTGGCGCGGCGAGAAGGCCTGGCGCTCCATGCCGAAGCGCGCGAAGTCGAATCGGCTCGCCGCCGTGGCCATGAACTCGATCGCGCAGCACGCGGTCCCGAACGGCATCGGCCAGAGCGAATTGGCACGCGACGAGTTGACCGCCCAGTCGACGAGATTCTCGAACTTGGCGAGCAGGTAATTCGAGCTGTGCACTTCCCCGACGCGTTTCATGGCATCAATCCCACTGGAACGCTCCGCGCTTCCATACGTAGACGTAGCCGACGAACAGAATCAGCATGAAGACGAGCATTTCGACCAAGAGGAATCCCGTGGTCAACGTGCCAGTGCCCATAAAGATCACCGCCCACGGGATGAGAAAGACAGTCTCGATGTCGAACAGGATGAAGAGGACGGCGACCAGGTAGAACTTCACCGAAAACCGCTCGTGCGCGCTACCGAGCGGCGGCATGCCGCTCTCGTACGGCCGTTCCTTCACCTCGGTGGGGCGCCGCGGGCCGAGGAAATGCGATGCCACGATCATCGTCGTACCGGCGATGACGGCCATACCGAGTAGCATCAGGAACTGGATGTACGGCTGCATGGCGCTCGTGAAAAAATTCACTAGTGGTGCATGGAAGCTATTGGCGGTGTGGCGTAAGTCAAGTTGCCGCCGTTACATTGCGCCCCCATGTCAATCAAGTCGGATCGCTGGATCACAAAGATGTCGACAGAACGCGGGATGATCGAGCCGTTCGCCGATCGACAGGTGCGCGCAGGCGTCATCTCCTACGGCGTGTCGTCCTACGGCTATGACATGCGCGTCGCGCCCGAGTTCAGGATTTTCACGAACGCGCTGTCGGCCGTGGTCGATCCGAAACGCTTCGATCCGAAATCATTCGTCGAGTTCACGGGCGACGTCTGCATCGTCCCGCCGAATTCCTTCGCGCTCGCGAGCTCGATCGAGTATTTCCGCATTCCGCGCAACTGTCTGACGATTTGCGTCGGCAAGAGCACCTACGCACGGTGCGGGATCATCGTCAACGTGACGCCGTTTGAGCCGGAGTGGGAAGGCTTTGTCACGTTGGAGATTAGTAATACGACTCCCCTGCCGGCGCGGATCTACGCAAACGAGGGGATCGCCCAGGTCCTCTTCTTCACCGCCGATGAAGGCGATGAATGTGAAGTTTCTTACAAGGACAAGAAGGGGAAGTACCAGGCCCAACGAGGGATCACGCTACCCAAACTCTAGCCGGTCACACGACGGCGGGGGACCGGCGCGATCCGGCCACGGTGATCGCCACCGTCACGACGACGATGATGATGAGATCGGGGATCCAACCGAACTCGGTGACAGGCACCGTCATCTGCAGGAAGTCCATCACGAAGTCAAACAGGCCGATCAGCAGTCCCAGGAGCAGGGTGTAGTTCAATGTGCGCCCGAGCTGCGCGAGCACTCTGCCCGTGACCAGGGCGACCGCGCCTTGGCCCGCCGCGATCGCGACGGCTATCGCACTGCCACTGAACAGGGTCTCGATGACCGCGGACCGCCCGGGATGGTAACTGAAGAACCAGGTATGAATGAGGGCGATAGCCAATCCGGCGACCGCGGCGCAGATCGTCGCCCAGATCGCATAGTAGATAACGATGCGCGAACGGTCACTGGATTCCATCGTGCCTCCCCCCCTACACCAATCTAGCGCAGAGCCACGGCCGCTTCCACGAGCGCGGCACGCGCCTGATCTATGCGGTTCACGAGATCGGTCAACTCCTTGTTGGCCGTCGCAGCGTCCGCGTACCGAATCGCCTCGTTGACGCTCGGAAACGCCATCGTCGCATAGCCGTTGTCGAGATCGGCCGCGAACTGCAGGCTGCGAAACCACGGCCGGCTCACCAGGCCGTCGGGGCGCGTCCACCGGCGCTCGACCTGCATGAGGGCTTCGTTCACGCGGCGGGCGCGCGCCGAATCCACACCGCCGGCCCGCGCCGTGGCGCTGTCGCGTGACGCATTGAACGCGCGTGCGACCGCGGTGAACCGGTCGAGCGCGTCCTTGAGCGCCTGGGTGGTGACCGCTCCCTTCCACTGCTTCTTCGTGATCCCGGAATCGAGCTGCGCGACCAGCCCCGTCATCTCCGTCCCGAAGGCGGCGTAATCAAGCGGGACGACATCGCTGTTCGCGAGCCGGCCCATGATCACGGCGACAAGCTGCGCGCCGGAGCGGTGCGCCTTGTATCCCGGATCCCCAAAGCGCGTCATCCAGTCGAAGGAGTCGTACATCGAGTGGTAGATGCCGTCGGGCCCGTCGAATCCGATGCCACCAGCTGGAATGCCGAGGTGATGATAAAAGCCCGAGAAATCAGAGCCGCCGCCCAGATTGCCGAACGTCAGCGCCGTCGTGTCGCCATTCTTGGACTTGAGCCAGACGTCGTACACCGTCCCTGGGCCGACGGGGTCAGACACGGCCTGTGCCGCCGCGCGGAGGAGCGGTTTGAGCGACGGCGACCCGCCGCCGCCGAAGTTTGGTCCCGAGAACGTCCCGTCTTCGTTGATGTACGCGACGACGTGGGCGCGGAGCGTGTCTTCCAGCTCTTCCACCCACTCCGTCGAGCCGATGAGGCCCCACTCTTCCGCGTCCCAGGTGGCGAAGACGACGGTGCGCGCCGGCCGCAGCCCGTCGCGCGCGAGCGTCGCGAAGGAGCGCGCGGTCTCGAGAACGCAGACGCTGCCACTCACATTGTCGCGCGCGCCGGGTCCCCACGCGTCGCGATGGCCGCCGACGACGACCCACTCATCCGGCCAGCGCGCCCCGCGGATCATGCCGATCGTGTTCCAGATCTTGTGAAAGCCGCGCGCGCCGCGCTCGGTCTTCACGTGCAATCGTGCGCGCGCGGGGCCTGGGCCGACGTGATAACGGAATGGCAACGCGCCCTGCCAGCTCTGCGGTACTGACTTGCCCGCCAGGGGCTCGAGGAAGCGCCGCGCGTTGCCGTAGCTCATCGGGATGATCGGAATCTTCGGGATATCGAGGGAATCCTCAGGCAGGCGACGCGCGCCCTCGACGGACGACCAGCTCGGCGTCGTGGGATCGCCGTTGCCGTTCATCATGCTGCCGCGCTGGATGCCGTCGGCGTTGCGCATCGGCCCTTTGGGATAGACGTCGCCCCGGAAGTAGCCGTCCTCCTGCGGATCGGAGTAGACGATCAGACCCACGGCACCGCGCTTCTGCGCCTCGCGCGCCTTGATGCCGCGGAAGGAACGGCCGTACCGCGCGATGGCGATCTTGCCGCTCACGCTGACCCCGAGCGAATCGAGCGTCTTGTAGTCTTCGATCAGGCCGTAATTGACGTAGACGACGTCGGCCGTGACGTCACCATCGCCCGTGTAGCCATTGAACGGCGGGATCGGCGGTCCCCCCGCGGCCCCCGCCGTAACGGGCTCGGTCAGGTCCAGCCGCACGGGCCTCGCACGCGGACCAGTGATGATCCACGCGGCCACGGTATCGGGTTGCGGGATGAAAACGGTGTATTCCTTGCTCCACGCGTCGATCCCCCACGACTTCATCTTGTCCAGCACGTAGTCGCGGGTCGTCGCCTGCGCCGGTGTGCCCGCCATATGAGGCACGGCCGAGAGGTCGCGCGACATCTGGCGCACGCTGGCGGTATCGGGGATGGCGATGAGACGTTGCTCGAATGACTGGGCCGTCTGGGCGGTTAAGCGGTTCGGCGGTTCGGCGGTTAGCACCAGCACGATGGCGATTGCCAACCGCCCAACCGCCCAACCGCTCATCCGCCATTTCGTGGTGCTCACAGGTTTCTCCCAATCAACAGCTTCCGTAAAAGAGCCGCGCCCCACCTGCACGGTAACGTAGCTCATGAGCGCGGGTTCAAGATCTGCCCGATCCGGGCCTGGAGATCGACGATATGCGCCCGTGTGGCGCGGTCCCCAGCGCGTGGCAAGGTGGTGCGCAGCGTTCCCTGCAGGTCCACCAACTCGAGTCGCGCCTGCGCACGCGCATCGGCCGGGCGTGGCGGCGGCGGTGTGAAGCCGGGGAACGGAGTGAATCCGGGGGGTGGTGGCGTCACCAGCGGCGTATTGATCAGTCGTTCCATCTGATCGACGAACGCACGCTGCAGATTGCGGCGGTACCCGTCGACTCGCACCGCCCCTCCTCCACCCGCGAACTCCGCGAACCCCCCACGCCGCACGTCCCCGAACAGGTCGGGGATCGTGTACGCGTTGGGTTGCGTCGTTTGTTGCTCGGCCAGACGCGACAGGCGCGCGTCCTGGAACAGGAGATTCAGAACAGCGGTCTGGCGTGTGCGCACCCGCTCCACGAACCCGGTCGGCTCGATGCGCCGCAGGATCTCCGGATCGAAGAAGAAGGACGGCGTCGTAAAGACATTGTCGTTCAGGAACTGTACCGCCTCGGCCTGTTTGGCCCGCGGGACGGGCTGATACACCGTGCCAGACTGGCCGGCGTATTTCGTGAACTGATACACGCCGCCCACGACCACGGCGACGTGGTTCATCTCGCGTGCCCACTGGTTGATGAGCTCGCCGTACATGTCGTCGAGCCGGTCGTAGTTGTCGAGCCTGACCGTGGTCGTGGCGGGAATCAGCATCGGGACGAGACGCTTGATGTTGCGGACGCCGTAGCCGCTCGCCTTCACCGGATCGTCGCCCAGCGCCTCCGTGATGATCCGTGGATCGACCGGCTCGCCGTCGCCGATCCACCGGAAGTACGGGTTCGCATCCTGCAGCCGCGCGAGCGAGTCGAGGACGGGGCGCTCGGCGTCCGGTGAGGGAGCCGCGGCGATGCGGCGGTAGCCCCAGTTGATCGCAAAGTCGTCGTACGGTCCGATGCCCTGCATCAGACATGCGCTGTCGCCCGGCTGCGCCACATAGTTGTAGCGCGCGTAATCCATGATCGACGGGCTCGTGCCTTTCATCCGGCAGGTGAAGGACCGGCTGCGGAGCGAGTCGACCGGATAGTAGGTCGAGGCGACCATGTTGTGCCGCAGGCCCAGGCTGTGCCCGACCTCGTGCGTCGCGACGTAGGCCAGCATCAGGCCCATCAGCGAATCGGGGAACGGCAGCTGCCGGGCGCGCGGATCGGCGGCGCCCGCCTGGGTCCAGTACCACGCCTCCACGAGGCTCGCGACGTTGTGATAGAAGCCGATGTTGGCGTTTAGGATTTCGCCGGAGCGCGGGTCGCTGAGACGGGGCCCGTAGGCGTTCTCGATCGTGGAGGGCAACCACCGGATGGTCGAGAGGCGCGCATCGTCGAGATCGAAATCGGAATCGCTGGCTGCGGGCAACCGTGCCGTAATCGCGTTACTGAACCCGGCGGCTCGGAACACCGGCTCCCACATCTCCACGCCCTTGATCAACCACGGCACCCATTTCGCGGGCGTGGCGGGGTCGATGTACCAGACGATCGGCTTGATCGGATCCGAGACGGCCGCGGTGGGATCCTTCGGCTCCAACCGGTAGCGCTGGATGAAACAGCGGCGTGGACCGGGCACCCGATCCTCGTCGTAATCCTCAAAGGACAGGCTGAAATAGCCCACCCGATCGTCGCACAGCCTGGCCATCATCGGCTTGTCGGGCAGCAGGACCATCGAGTAGTTCATCAGCATGGTGATCGAATTGAGCGAGCGGTTCGGCGGGTTGCCGGCGGGACCCGGCACCGAGTCCACCTCGAACGTCTGCAGGGCGCTCACCTCGACGTTGCGCGGGAACGCGCGGGCGCGATCGATCACGGAACGCGCTGGATCCATGCGGCGCACGCGCACGCCCGATTGCCGCAGGTTCAGCTCGGCGACGTCGGTGGTGAAGAGCTTGGTCACCTCGATGACGGCGTTGCTGTCGGGCTGGTGCCAGGAGGCGACGTCGAAGCTCATGATGATCGGGGCGATGTTGGACAGCCGCACCGCGCGAGCGACGGGCTGCGTGCTATCGGCGCGCATCGCGTACGACACGATGCGGAGAAAGACCTTATTCCCCATCCGTTCCCACACGACGATGCGGTTGCTGATCTCTTCGCCCGCGTAGCGCACGCCGCGGATCGTGCCGCGCTGGTCGGCCACGAGCAGGAACTCGCGGCCGAACATCGCCTCGGGGATCTCGTAAAACAGTTTCTCACCGCTACGGTGCACCGTGAAGACACCCGAGTCGGTTGTCGCGCCGGGCGTGATGACCTGGTTGTAGGGTTTTGGCGGCGTCGCATCAGGGGGGAGGGCCTGCTGACGGCCGGCGGCGGCGTGAGACGTATCTTGATGGACCGGCGCGGGCGCTGGGACTTGGTGGGCGGGCGCGGTCGCGTGGGAGCATGCCACCACGCCGAGAACACCGATCACCGAGATCACATTTGATGGACGCATCGGATGCTACCTTGGGCTGTGGAAGAACCGGGAGATTAGGACGTGCAAACCAATCCGTCTAGAGGCATGTTGATGGCATGACGAAGAGTCTGCGAGTGTTGATCGCGGTGGTCATCGTCTCCGCGATGCTCTACGGAGCGGCGGTCACGCTCGCGCTCACGGGGAATCTCGGTTCGGCGCCCGCTGTCATCGTCGTCGTTGTCGGGGCGCTCCTGCTGCCGATCGCACTGTTCATCTTGCGACGCCGCTTATGGAGTCCGCTGAGCGCATTAGGCAGCGGGATTCAGCGTGTCGCCGAAGGCGATCTGACCACGCAGATCGCGGTCAGTGGCGACGACGAACTGGGCAAGATCGCGGCGCACTTCAATCACATGACGCGCGTGCTGCGGGATCGCGCCGAGGAACAGGGGCGCTTTGCGGCGGCGGGCGAGCTGCTGGGCGGCGTCGCGCACGAGGTCAACAACCCGCTGATGGCGATCGCGAGCCATGCCGAGCTGCGGCTGGCAGACGCGAACCTCTCGGCCGAGCAGCGCAACGAGATGCAGAGCATCCTGCGCCAGGCCCAACGGGCCGCGAAGCTGTTACGTGGCCTGCTCCGTTTCGTGCGCGCGGGTGAGAAGCGCTCGGCGACGGTGAACATGAACGATGTGGTCCGCAGCGCGATCGACCTGGTCTCCTACCGCTTCAGCATCGACGAAATCTCGATCGAAGGGCGGCTCGATCCCGAGCTCCCGACGATCGTCGGGGATGCCAATCGGCTGGAACAGGTCATCGTCAATCTGTTGAGCAACGCCCTCGATGCCTTGCGCGGCGTGAAACCTCCCCGCCGGCTGATCGTCGATTCCTTCACCGACGACACGGGCGGCCGGGTCTGCGTGACGGTCACCGACAACGGTCCCGGAGTGGCGCCGGAGATCGCGCCGCGACTGTTCCGCCCCTTCGCGAGTACGAAAGGGGTACGCGGCACGGGGCTGGGCCTCTACATCTCCCGCCAGCTGGTGCGCGAAGCGCAGGGGGAGCTCGATCTGGTGAAGCATTCCGAGTCGGGGGGGGGAGCGCGATTTCTTGTCTGGCTGCCCAGTGCGCGCGAGCCGGTCCCCGCGGCGCCGGTTGCGGCTCCGCAGCCGCCACCCGCGTCCGCGGCGCAAGGCACCCTCGCGGGGATTCGCGTGTTGCTGGTCGACGATGAGGAGCTGATTCGCCGGCCGATGGCGCGATTCCTGGGGAAGCGCGGCGCGGAGATCAAAGAGGCGGGTGATGGTCTGGCCGCGCTCGAGCGTTTGGCCGAAGGGTTCGAGCCTCATGTCATTCTCGCGGACCTGCGGATGCCGAAGATGGACGGCGCCGAGTTTTACGAGCATCTCCAGCAGCAGCGGCCGCCCCTCGCCGAGCGGGTGATGTTTCTCTCGGGAGACATCACGCATCTCGCGGGGCGCGGGCTGGCGGAAGTGCCGCGGGACCGCGTGCTCGTGAAGCCGGTCGAGCTGGCCGAGCTGGAGCGGCGGATTGCCACGTTCGTGCGGGAGAAGGCGGCGTAACATGCTGGTCGTGGTCGTGCTGTTTGCGACCGTGCTGCTGCGCGCCGCCATCGTGACGACGTTCGTCTATTTCATGCTTCCCGCCAAGCGCGCCTGTCCCCGTTGCGGCGCTCAGCTCGCGCTCATCCACCATTCCCTGCTGCGCTGGCTCCTGCCCGCCGTCGAGCACCGCTGGTGCCTCGATTGTGGCTGGAGCGGCGTCGTGCGCGTTCAGTCGCGAGTGATCAGGCGAGCGGCGCGTTCGTAGAAGAAATAATCCCACGCCCAGTTGATCAGCACGAAGAGCTTGTTGCGGAAGCCGATCAGCTGGATGATGTGAATCCCGAGCCACATCACCCACGCCACGAAGCCGGTGGCCTTGATGCCATAGACGTTCGCCACCGCCGCATTGCGGCCGATGGTGGCGAGCGTGCCCTGATCGCGATACCGAAACGGCTCGAGCGGCTGGCCGCGCAGCTGCCGCTTGATGGTGCGGGCCACAAACCGTCCCATCTGGATCGCGACGGGCGCGACCATCGGCAGGGGCTCACCGTTGTGTTCCTGATAGGCCGCATCCCCGATGATGAAGACTTCCGGATGCGCTGTCACCTGGAGTGCGGGCTCGACGGGGATGCGGCCCTGCCGGCTTGCGGGGAGACCGAGTGTGGCGTTGAGGGGGGACGCCTGCACGCCGGCGGCCCAAATCACCGTCTGTGCGGGGATGATCTCGCCGCTCTTGAGTCGAATCTGCTTGCCGTCGTAATCTGCCACCTGCGCGCCAAATCGGACGTCGATCCACTTCCGCCATAGTGTCTTGACCGCCGCCTCGCGCAGCCGCTCCGGCATCGCCGCGAGCAGCTTGTCGGTCGCTTCGAGCAAGAGAATCCGGACATCCTTGATGTTGAGCCGGGGATAGTCTTTGACGAGGACCAGGCGGATCAATTCGGAGAGCGCGCCCGCCATTTCGACGCCGGTCGGTCCCCCGCCGACCACGATGAACGTGAGCAACGTGCGACGCTTTTCGGGATCGGGCTCGAGCATGGCCTGCTCGAAACAGGTCAGCACGTGATTGCGAATCGCGATCGCGTCGGGGATGTCCTTCAGTCCCAGGCCATGGCGCTGCATCGACTCGAGCCCGAAGAAGTTCGTCTCTCCACCCGGAGCGAGAACCAGGAAGTCGTAGCTGATCGGCCCGCCGGTCGTCTCGAGACGCCTGGCGGCAAAGTCGACGCGCGTTACGTCCACCATGCGGAAGTCAAAGTTCTTCTGGCCGCGCAGGATCGCGCGCGCCGGTCGCGCGATCTCTTCGGGCTCGAGCCCCGCGGTGGCGACCTGATAGAGCAGTGGCTGGAAGAGGTGGTAGTTGTTGCGATCGACGAGCACGACCTGCACCGGCGCGCGGCGCAACGCCCGGGCGGCATTCAGCCCCCCGAATCCGGCGCCGACGATGACGACCGTTGGCGTCACTGCTGGTCCAACCGCAGGATCGTTTGCAGTAACACATTCGCGCCGTTCGTCACATCGTCAGGGCGCGTCAGCTCGAGCGGCGAATGGCTGATGCCCTTCACCGACGGCACGAAGATCATTCCCATCGGGCCAATGCGCGCCAGGTCTTGCGCATCGTGACCCGCGCCACTCGGCATCACCTGACTCGATAAGGCCAGGCCCTGCACCGCGTCGGTTATGACGGCGCGAACGGCGGGTGTGGAGAGCGCCGGCAGGTTGGTGTGCTGCAGCGTGTAGTCGAGTGTCACGCCGTACTTCTTGGCGCTGGCGAGCGCTTCCTCGTGAATCTGCGTCCAGAGCCGCTCGATCTTTTCCGTGGAGAGGTCGCGCAGCTCGACGGTCAGGTCGACCTGCCCCGGGATGACGTTGGGCGCGCCGGGCTTCACCAGCAGCCGTCCCACCGTGCCCACCTGCCGTCCGTCGACCGACCGTACCACCCGATCGACAATCAGCACCAGCTCCGCGGCGGCCAGCATTGCGTTCTGGCGCCGGTCCATCGGCGTGGTGCCGGCGTGATTCGCGAAGCCGCGCAGCGTCACGTCGTAGTGGTGGATTCCGACGATCCCTTCGACGATCCCGATGTTGATGCCGCGCTCGTCGAGAATGCCACCCTGCTCGATGTGCAGCTCGATATAGGCCGCGATGGAGCCTGGTCCATGGCGTGCCTCGGCGATGCGCCCCGGATCGCCGCCAACGCGGCGGATCTTCTCGGCGAGCACCACGCCGTCGCGCCCGGGCCGGTCGATTTCCTCCTGTGGCAGGTCACCAATGAAGCCGCGGCTGCCCGTGAGGCCGCTCTCTTCATCGCACCAGATCACTACGTGCAGCGGATGACGATTGCGGTAGCCGCGCTCGGCGAGGATGTGTGCGACCTCCACGGCCGAGCAGGATCCGACATCACCGTCATAATTGCCGCCCTCGGGGACGGAATCGATGTGCGAGCCGAAGAGGATGGGGAGCGCGCCGGATCGAGAAGCGGGCCGCACGCCGAAGATATTGCCGATCGGATCGACACTGACCGTGAGGCCCGCTTCCCTCATCAGGTCCATCATGAAGCGGCGACCGGCGACGTCGGCGTCGCTGAACGCCACGCGGCTCACACCGCCCTGCGGATTCGCGCCGAACTGGGCGAGGTCGGTGAGATGCTTGTTCACGCGCGAACCGTTCACGCGCCAGCTCTTCCAGTTGCCCTGCTTGGGAAGCGCAGCGAGAGCCATCATCGTCTGAACGAAGTCGCGGCGCCTCACTTCACGGAGCCTTGCCGGTGACCTTTCTCCAAAGAGCCGCGAGGGGATCGTAATTCGCATCCACGACGCGCTCCTTCAGCGGAATGATCGCGTTGTCGGTGATCGTAATGGACTCGGGACAGACTTCGGTGCAGCACTTCGTGATGTTGCAGAAGCCGATCCCGCCTTCGTGGCGGAGGTAATCGCGCCGATCCGCCTCGTCCAGCGGATGCATCTCGTAGACCGCGGCCCGCACGAGCATCGCGGGGCCCATGAACTGCTCGTGTTTCTCGTGCGTGCGGAGCACGTGACACACGTCCTGGCACAGGAAGCACTCGATGCATTTGCGGAACTCCTGTGGCCGCTCGACTTCGAACTGATACATCCGCCACGTGCCGTCGGCGGCGTCGGGCTTGCGCGGCTTGAACTCCGGAATGCGCCTGTTGACCTCGTAATTCCACGACACGTCCGTCACGAGATCCTTGATCACGGGGAACGCACGCATCGGCGTGACCGTGATCGTCTCATCCGGCGCGTAGTCGGACATCCGCGTCATACACATCAGCTTCGGCTTGCCGTTGATCTCCGCGGAGCACGAGCCGCACTTGCCGGCCTTGCAGTTCCAGCGCACCGCCAGGTCGGGCGCCTGCTCGGCCTGAATGGCGTGCACGGCGTCGAGCACGACCATCCCTTCAGTCGCCGCAACCTGGTAGTCGTGAAGCCCACCGCCATCACGCGTTCCTCGAAATACGCGGAACAGGGTCATACGCTTTCCTTAATGAGTGCCAGGAGATCCGCGGGGATCGGCGGCTGCGCCTCGCGCCGCACCGCCATGCGGCCCCCTTCCTTCTTGATCACGATCTGCTGGCGTGCTTGCTTCTCGTCGGAGTCGGGATAGTCGCTGCGCGTGTGGCCGCCGCGGCTCTCGGTCCGCTCGCTGGCGGCGCGGGCGGTCGCCTCGGAGACGATGAGCAACGAGTGCAAGTCGATCGCGGTGTGCCAGCCGGGGTTGTACTCTCGGCTGCCGGTAACCCCCACCTTCCGCGCCCGCGTCTTGAGCTTCTCGAGGTCGTTGAGCGCGGTCTCCAGGCCTGCCTTGTCACGGATGATCCCCGCGTTCCGCTGCATCACGTCCTGCAGCGCGGACTGCACCGCGAACGGGTTCTCGCCGTCGCGCTCGAACGGCTCGAGCGCCTCCCGCATCGTGTGCTCGACCTCGGCGTCGGGTATCGCCGGTGGCGCGCCGCGCTTCCCTGCCGCGTACTGGCCGGCCCGGCGACCGAAAACCAGCAAATCGCTCAGCGAGTTGCCGCCGAGGCGATTGGCTCCATGCATGCCGCCACCGACCTCGCCGGCGGCGTAGAGCCCGGGCACCGTCGACTCCTGCGTCTCCGGGTCGACTCGCACGCCTCCCATCACGTAGTGAGTCGTCGGCCCGATTTCCATCGGGTCCTTGGTGATGTCGACGTGCGCCAGCTCTTTGAACTGGTGATACATGCTGGGCAGTTTCTTCTTGATGTAGTCGGGACTTTGCTTCGAGGCGATGTCGAGAAGCACGCCGCCGTGCTCTGAACCGCGGCCCTCCGCGATCTCCTTGGTGATGGCCTTCGCCACGACGTCGCGCGTGAGCAGCTCGGGCGGCCGACGGTTTTGCTTGCGATCGCCCTTCACCCATGCATCCGATTCCGCCTCAGACTCGGCGTAATCACCTTTGAACATGTCGGGCATGTAGCGGAACATGAACCGCTCGCCCCTCGAGTTCTTCAAGACCCCGCCTTCGCCGCGGACGCCTTCGGTTACCAGGATTCCACGCACACTCGGCGGCCAGACCATCCCCGTCGGATGGAACTGCACGAACTCCATGTCGATCAGCTCGGCGCCCGCGTCATAGGCCAGCGCGTGCCCATCGCCCGTGTACTCCCAGGAATTGCTCGTGATCTGCCACGCCTTGCCGATCCCGCCCGTCGCCAGCACGATCGCGCCGGTCTTGAACAGCACGAACCGGCCTGTCTCGCGGAAGTATCCCAGCGCGCCGGCGACCTTGCCCCCCACCACGAACAGCCGCACGATCGTGCACTCCATGTGCACGTCGATCCCCGAATGCACGCCCT
>QHVB01000030.1 GCA_003222195.1 Gemmatimonadota bacterium
TGTCCACCTCAATTCTTCCCCCCTGCAATTCCGCCAGCAATCGCGCGATCGCGAGCCCCAGGCCGGTGCCACCCAGCTCGCGGCTGCGGGACTGATCGATTCGAAAGAAGCGGTCAAAGATCTTGTCCACATGCTCGGGGGCGATGCTGGTCCCCGTGTCCCGTACGCTCACGCCGACCTCGGTGCCATTGCGTACGATGGCAAATGTCACAGTGCCCTGCGACGTGTAACGCACCGCGTTCGACGCGAGATTGAGCAAGATGTGTCGAGTGCGATCGGCATCGCCGACGGCTTCGACTGGCGGGGATGGGTCGGCGCGCACGACGAGCGACTTGTCCAGGGCCATCGCTTCCGTGATCTCGCGAACTTCGTCGACGACGGCGCTCAAGTCGAACGGGGCATGTGCCAGCGCTAACTGGCGATTCTCGCCGCGCGCGATGAGCAGCAATTCTTCCACCAGCTTCGTCGTACGGTCGAGCTCCCGTTCCATCGCCACGAGCGCGTCGCGCGTTTCGGCCTCGGTCCGTCCCTCGTCGGACGCCCACTGCACCTGCGCGCGCAGGTGTGTCAGCGGCGTGCGCAGCTCGTGACTCGCGTCGGCGGTGAACGATTGCAAGGCGCGATGCGCGCGATCGACCCGCTCGAGCATGCGATTGATGCTCTCCGACAGCTCCGTCACCTCTGCTTGGCCGGTAGGACTGGTTAAACGCGTGCCGAGCTCCGACGGGCCGATCGCGCGGGTCTCGCTGGTGACTCGCTCCAGCGGTTGGAGGGCGTCGGCGACGGCTTGGCGCGCGCCGCGCGCCGACGCGAGTGCGGCAAGAGGGAGGAGCAGGGCGGCGACGCCCATCAGGACGCCGAGCGGGACGAGGTACGCGTCCCGGCTTGCCACCACGTAGAGATCGAACTCGCCCATCGTGCGATGCAGCACGCGATAGCGCCAGCGCGCCCGCTCGGTGATCGCCGAGACGAGCGCCGCCCGCGCCTGTTCGGGCGACGACTCGGGGACGCCCTCAAGGCGCCGCGCGGGCATCCCGGGCGACAAGTAATAGACCTGCGGCATCCCGCCCGCGTTCGTCGTGGTGCGGGTGATGACGACCTGGCCACCCATCGCGACGAGCTGATCGGCGAGCGCGGAGGGCATGACGCTTCCAGGCCCGCTCGTGGAATCGCGATAGGCGCCGAGCAATGACTGGATGACGTCGGCCGAGTGGTCGAGCGAACGGCGCAGCGCCATTTCGGCGGCGGTCGTGAACAGCAGGATGACGACCACGGCGTAGCCCGCCAGCGCGGTCCACGCGACGCGGCTGAAGCGCCGCGTCAGCACCTCACTCAGGCGGCGTTCAGACATCGCCAGCGGGTTCCATTCGATACCCGACGCCGCGCACCGTCTTGATGGGTACCGTGCGTCCGCCGAAGCTCAGCTTCTTGCGCAGATAGTTGACGTAGACGTCGACGACGTTCGTTTCGGGATCGAACTTGTAGTTCCACACCGCCTCGGCAATGCGCGAGCGCGACACGGTGCGACCCACGTTGCGCATCAGGAACTCGAGCAGCGCGAACTCGCGCGGCGAGAGATCCACGAGGCGATCGGACTGCATGACGCGCCGCGTCAAGGGGTCGAGTGTTACCTCGCCGACGCGCAGCGTCGCGTCCTTGTGGCGCAGCTCGGCGCGGCGAATCAGGGCGTGGACGCGTGCGAGCAGCTCCGGCAGATCGAATGGCTTCGTGACGTAGTCGTCGGCACCGCCTTCGAGCCCGCGCACCCGCGACTCGAGCTCGTCTTTCGCCGTGAGCAGCAGCACCGGAGTCGAAACGCCGCGCTTGCGCAGCTCACTCACGACACTGAAGCCATCGCGCCCCGGCAGCATGACGTCGAGCACGAGGCAACTGAACGTTCCCTCGAGCGCGCGTTCCAACGCGCGATCGCCGGAGTCGGTCTCCGTGACGCCATAGCCTTCCTCGCGGAACGCCTTGCTCAGGAAGCGCCTGAGATCGCGATCGTCTTCGACGAGAAGTATCTGCACGGGGCTAACCTACGGGGGCCGTCGACCCGCGGGCAATGTGAAAAGGATGAGAAAGCTCTAAGAATGCGCCCTGGCACTTCCCTGGAAATGGGCGTTCCGTCATTATCAGCGCATGAACATTGCACTGCTATTGGCCCTGAGCCTCACCGCTCCGCTCGATACCGCGACTTTCGCCGGCGGCTGCTTCTGGACGATGGAGCACGCGTACGACGATGTGCCGGGCGTGATCTCGGCGACGTCCGGATTCATGGGCGGCAGCATCAAGAACCCGACCTACATGCAGGTTGTAGAGGGAAACACCGGCCACCTCGAGTCCGTGCAGGTGATCTACGATCCCGCCAAGGTCAGCTACGAGACGCTGCTCTGGACCTTCTGGCACAACATCGACCCGTTCCAGGCCGACGGGCAGGCGTGCGACACTGGGCCCAATTATCACACCGCGGTCTTTGTCCGCGGGACTGACCAGCGCCGGGCGGCCAGCGCGACGCGCCAGCAGATCATTGACCGGTTCCATCGCGAGGTCGCGACCCAGATTCTCACCGCCGGCGCGTTCTACGCGGCCGAAGAGTACCATCAGGATTACGCCAAGAAGAATCCAGTGCGCTACGGGATGTATCGCGCCGGCTGCGGCCGCGACAGGCAGCTGAGTGCGATCTGGGGTGACGAGGCAGGCAAGGTCAGTGCGGCATCATCTACGACTCCAATCAGACAGGCGATGTATACCGTGAAGCCAAAACCGAGCGACGCCGAATTACGCCGCACGCTGACGCCGGTGCAGTACGAGGTCACGCAACACGAGGCGACCGAGCGGCCGTTCCAGAACGAGTATTGGGACAATCACCAGGAAGGGATCTACGTCGACCTCGTCTCCGGCGAGCCGCTGTTCAGCTCGCTCGACAAGTTCGATTCGCAGACGGGGTGGCCGAGCTTCACGCGGCCGCTCGAGGCGGGCAACATCCAGGAGAAATCGGACCGCTCGCTGTTCATGGAGCGCACCGAAGTGCGCTCCGCGCACGCCAACTCGCACCTCGGCCACGTGTTCGATGACGGGCCGAAGCCGACGGGGCTACGCTACTGCATCAATTCGGCGTCGCTGCGGTTTATTCCCGTGGCGCGGCTGGAAGTTGAGGGGTACGGCCAGTACCTGGCCCTGTTCAAGAAGTAGTGGTGTAGGGGCGCAGCAGGCTGCGCCCCTACCTTTTCTGACGTTCGAGCAGACCGACGGCGAGGTGCAGGCGTTCGATCGCTGCGCTGAGGTCCTCGCTCGGTCCTGAGGACAACTCCCCGACCAACGCGACTTCCCGGAGTAGCTGCAAGGCATTGCGCACGTGTTCAACCGGCCGCTCGGCATTGGGGGTACGCAGGGCCCGGCCGCGGCGGTCGAGCGTGCTCCGGCGCTCGGACCCGCGGCGCCGGTCGACGACGCGGCGACGCTCTTCTGTCATGGCCATGACAGATTGGCGACGTGGCTCTGACCGGCGATCGTTGCCGGTGCGACGGTCGGCCCACAGTCTGGTGAATGTCACTACGCGGACGCCTCGCGCGGGACGGGGAATACGGTCCAAGGAGCCCGGCGAAGCTACCACGAAACCAACCCTTTGTCGAATCGTACCATCCAAGGAATAGCCTCACTTCCCGGGACAATTCATGATTCCGCTGCTGCCAGTCGCTACGGTCGTATTGGCTCTGCAAGGCGCTGCGTCACCGCCTCCCTCACGCGGGCCGTCAGCGACCACCGCCGTCGCGCAGCGTGCGACGACGCCACCCGTGATCGATGGGAAAGACAATGACGCCGTCTGGCGCATCGCCCCCGTCATCAAGGATTTCCGGCAGTTTCAACCGACCGAGGACGGAAACCCGAGCTTCGCGACGGAGGCGAAGGTCGCCTACGACGATCACAATTTCTACGTCTTTGTCCGAGCGTTTGACACGCATCCCGACAGTATCAAGAAGCTCCTCGCCCGCCGTGACGTCCGCATCTGCTGTGACCAAATCAAGATCATGATCGACTCCTACCACGACCGGCGCACCGGGTTCGAGTTTGCGGTGAACCCGGGCGGGGTGAAGCGCGATTACGCGATGTACGGCGACGATCAGCAGGAAGACGATGCGTGGGATGGTGTGTGGGAAGTCGCGACCCAGGTCGACTCGTTGGGCTGGACCGCGGAGTTCCGGATTCCGCTGTCGCAGCTGCGGTACGCCCACGCGCCGAGCAACACCTTTGGATTTGCCATCTGGCGAGACATCGACCGGCACGGCGGAGAGCGTGTGGGTTGGCCGCTCTATCGCGTGTCGCGCCGCGGCTTCGTCTCACAGTTGGGCGATGTCGTGGGTCTCGACGGCCTGGCCGCGCCGCGCCGGCTCGAGCTCGCTCCCTATGCCGTGACAAAAAACGTGCCCAGCGCAGGATTCCAGCACGAGCAGAAGTATGATGCCGGCGCCGATATCAAGTATGGGATTACCTCGAATATCACAGTCGACGCGACGGTAAATCCTGATTTCGGGCAGGTCGAAGCCGATCCATCGGTTGTGAATCTGACCTCGTTTGAGACGTTTTATCAGGAACGCCGGCCGTTCTTCGTCGAGGGGACCGGCATTTTCAATTTCGGCGTCAACTGCAACATCGTGAACTGCAACGGCGAAGGCCTGTTCTATTCGCGCCGTATCGGTCACGATCCCAGCCGCATCCTCGGCGCCGCCAAGATCACGGGCCGGCTGCCGGGCGGCCTGACGATCGGCGCAGTCGAGGGAATCACCAAGCGCGCGGCGGACAGTAACGTGACGCGCGAGCCGTTTACGAATTACGGCGTCTTGCGGCTCTCGCAAGACTTCCGCAACGGGCAGAGCGGCTTCGGCTTCATGGCGACCGCGGTGAATCGCAACGTCGATCAGTGGACGAGCGGGCTGCGCGATCGGGCCTACGTGGGAGCGGTCGATTTCCGCCATCGGTTTCACGGCGGGGCCTACGAGCTGACAGGGTCGTTCGATCTCAGCAGCGTCGGCGGCAGCAGCGCGGCGATCGCCGCCACGCAGCTCAACTCCACGCACAACTACCAGCGCCCCGACGACAACGTTCGCTTCGACAGCACGCGGACGTCGCTGTCGGGCGACGCCGAAGAGATTTTGCTCACGCGCCGCAACGGGTTCATCCAGTTCCAGACCAGCTACCAACGCCGCTCTCCGGGATTCGAGATCAATGATCTCGGATTCCTGCTCCGCTCCGATCAGCAAGGCTGGAACACGTGGGGCTCGCTGAACTGGACGAAACCGACCAAGCTATTTCAGCGCGCGTTCTGGAACTTCAACTGGTGGCAGTTCTGGACGACCGGCGGCTTGCCGACCGATCGCGCCTTCAACACCAACGCGCACGTGCAGATCAAGAACCAGTGGTTCCTGCACGCCGGCGGCACGATCGGGAATCTCGGCGCCATCTTCTGCGACCGTTGCGCCCGGGGTGGTCCCGCCGTGCGCGGCAGTCATTACATCGCGCCGTGGGCGGGGTTTGGCGGAGACCAGCGCCGGGTGATCACGCCATTCCTCTTCGTCAACTATTTCAAGGGGGACGAGGGGCACTCGACGTCGTTCGGCGCGAGCCCCGAGATCGACGTGCGGCTGGGTTCGCAGCTTCGCAGCTCGGCCAGCCTCAATCTGTCGCACAATATCAATGACACGCAGGACTTGAGCCCGACGACGGACGTGACCGGCACCCATTACCGGTTCGCGCACCTCGATCAACAGACGACGTCGTTGTCGTTCCGGGTGGACTACACCGCCACTCCGACGCTTACGGTTCAGGTGTACGCGTCCCCGTTCGTCAGTAAGGGACGCTGGTCCAACCTGCGCGAGCTGTCCGCGACGCCGCGGGCGAGCGCATACAGTGATCGCTATCAGCCGTTCACCGGACCGGCTCCCGGGGACTTCAACCTCAAGTTCTTCAACTCGAACCTGGTCGTGCGCTGGGAGTATCGTCCCGGGTCGACGCTGTTCCTGGTCTGGAGTCAGGGACGGGACGACTTTGAGCCGACGATGGGTACCCGCAACATTACCGGAGACTTCAGACAACTCTTCAACGCCTATCCGCGGAACACGTTCCTCGTGAAAGCGTCGTACTGGCTGAACCGGTAAACCGAATGTCCGATGATCAATGTCCAATGTTCAATGTCCAATGTTCAATGTCCAATGATCATTGAACATTGGTCATTGATCATTCGGACCTGATTCCCAATTCGTCGATGTGCAGCAAGAGGTCCGCGGGGTCTTCATAGACCCGGTAGGCCCCTGCGCGCTCCAGCTCCTCCTGCCCATACCCACCGGAGAGCAACCCCACACCGAGCGCGCGGGCGCGACGCGCGGCGAGCAGATCCCATACGCTGTCCCCCACGGCGATGGCCGATTCGATCGGCACGCCGAGCCGGAGCGCGGCGGCGATCCAGAGGTCGGGATTGGGCTTGGCGTGCGCGACGTCGTCCCGAGTGATCACCGGAACGCCCGGCGGCAGGTTCAGCAGCTTCAGCAGCGGCTGCGCACTCGCCAGCGCGCCACTCGTCGCGACGGCCCACGACACGCCCATCTTGGTGAGATGCCGCACGAGGTCTTGCGCGCCGGGCAGGGGGCGTACGTCGCGCAGCTGCGCCGCGAACAGTCGTGCGTGCGTCCGCTTGAGCTTGGCCGCCTCGTTCTCACTCAGCTCGTGGCCCGTCTCGCGGGCCAGGCTATCCGCCAGCAGCCCGCCACTCATGCCGATGCGCCGGTGGATGCGCCAGACGGACAGCTCGATGCCGCCCAGCTCGAGCGCCTTGTGCCAGGCGAGGGCGTGCTGATAGACGCTGTCAACGAGCGTGCCGTCCAGGTCGAGGAGGAGGGCAGGACGGTCGGTCATGACCGGAAGCTACTCGAGGTTCACTTACAGCGCGGACATGCAAAAACTAGTTGCACCGACGCACAGCGGTTCACCGGCGACCGGTCGCAGGCGGTGTTGTCCCACGGACGGCGACCTGTTTCCCGCGGTGCGTCTGTGGCCTAGTAGTGCATGTCCGCGCCTTTTACTTCCGGACCTTCATCACAGCGGCATATGCATCCACAAATCCGGCTCCCACTTCCCACGTCCCATACCCGGGTAGTGGTCGGGCCGTGGACGTCAGCGCTGTGATGACCTGGTCCGGTTTGAGCGTGCCCCCTGCGGCTTCCTGCATCAGCGCTACAACACCGGCGATGTGCGGCGTAGCCATCGACGTGCCCGACGCACATGTGTAGTACGGCTGATTGAGGAGCGCGATGTTGCAGATGCGCGCGTCGTGGTTCAGATCGTCGCCATTGAGCACCGTCCCCGTGGATGCGCGCGTCGACACGATGTGGACGCCGGGGGCGGTGATGTCAGGATGATAGAGCGGGTCTCCAGGGATGCCGCGGGACGAAAAATCGGCGAGCACGTGGGCGCGAGGCTCATTGTTGGTGGGCGCCAGCGGATTCGAGCCATCGTCCAGCATACAGTGCGACTCCGAGTTGGTCGGATCGGCGACGCCGATCTTGCACCCCGCCGCCACGCCGATCACCCAGGGCGCGACGCTGTACGGATTGAGCGTGTTCTGGCCCGGACCATCGTTGCCGGCCGCGAAGACGACCGTGATGCCCCGGCTCGCGACCTTCTTGGTCGCCTCGTTGATCGGATCCTTGGGATCGAAGGCGCCCGTCGTCCCCCAGGAATTGTTCACGACCTTGATGTTGTAGTGCTGCTGGTGATCGAGGATGTAGTCGAATCCCGCGAGGGCCCAGAAGATGAACAGCACGTCGCCGGTCCCGATACCGATCAGGTTCGCGCCGGGCGCGACGCCAGTGTAGTAGCCGTTGGACGAGGTCCCGCGCGCCGCGACGATGCCGGCGACGTGCGTGCCGTGGCCGACGGAGGTCTCGGAATTGGGGAGATTCTCGACGACCAGGGTGGCGCCCTTGCGAATCGGCTTCGGCGCGTCTTTTCCGAAGGTGAAGAGATCGTTCTGATTAAAGAGGACTTTCACGTTCTGCACGGTGTACTGCGGATACGCGACATCGGCATTGTAGGCGCCATCGATCCCGCTATCGAGGATCGCCACGCCGATGCCCTTCCCGGTGATGCCGGCGACGTGCACCGCGTCGGCGCGAATGGCGGGGACGCTCTCGTGCAGCATGTAGTAGTCGAGCTGCTTGTTGGCGTAGACACCGTCGAGCCCCGGCAGGGCAGAAATCGTCAGCAGCTGCGCCGGCGTCGCGAGCGCCGCGACCATGGAGAAGTTGTCGAACTGCACGACGCCGGCGCCCGTGTTCAGAATGCCGGTCGTGACCGCATCCTGCGTCGTCTGCGTTTCATCGAAGTTGACGATGTAGATCGCCGCGTCGCTGGCCACGGCGTCGGCGGTCGGCGCGGAATGGTTGGGTCCCGCGACCGTGCTGCCCCGGTCGCACGCCACGACGGCAAGCAACGCGCCTGCCGCGATGAGCCACCTCTGCATGGAGTCCTCGGGTGTCAGGGATAGGCCCGAGACTCAGCAAGCGATATGCCGATTGTTAACCGCTGAAACCACAACGGCCGGCGATGGAGGCGGCCGGTGCTGTGGCGCCGGTCCTGTGGCGCTCGCGCGACGGCTACTCCGGCTCCATGCGCTCCAGCGCGAAGCGGAGCCGCAGCATCGCGGTGTCGAGCAGCCGGCGCGAGTCGTCCCGCAGCGCGCCGTGATCCGCCAGTTGTGTGAGCAGCTCGAGGACGGCATGCATCTGCGCCGTCGCTGATTCGACGATCATCCGGCGATCGAGCCCGCTGCGCCGCTCGGTCTGTACCGAGACCTCCTTGACCCGCCGCTCTGCGCCCCGTCTGCGATTCGCCACGGTCATCATGAGACCACCTCCCAGGTGCGCTCGCTGTTCAGCAGTGCGTCCAGGTCTGCGTTCCCGCGTGCGGCACCTTTCTGCGCGTAGACATCGTGTTCGTAGGACTCCCTCGGATTGCAATAGAGCACACCGATCGCCGTCGGCAAGGGCGGCTCCAGCGCCGCGAGCAACTGTGCCAGGGCGCGGTTGGTCTCATCGTGGACGAGCACGTCGGGGGCCGTGGCCGGGACGACTTCGAGTTCCAGCGTGCCGGACTTGAGCCGCAACCCCTTCTCCTTGCTCTTCCCGAACACCAGCGGCTTCCCATGCTCGACGAGGACCTGGGCGTCCGGGGCCACCTCTTTTCCGGTGATGTGCTCGAACACCGCATCATTGAAGACTACGCAGTTTTGCAGGATCTCGATGAACGAGGCGCCCCGGTGAGCGTGCGCGCGCTTCAACACCCCGATGAGATGCGGTTGCTGCGTATCGACGGACCGCGCGACGAAGCGGGCGCCGGAGCCCAGTGCGAACGCACAGGCCGAAACCGGGTTCTCGATCGAGCCCAGGGGCGTCGAGGGCGAGCGCGTGCCCCGCCGTGACGTCGGCGAGTACTGACCCTTCGTGAGGCCGTAGATCTCGTTGTTGAACAGGACGATGTTCAGGTCCACGTTGCGGCGCAGTACGTGCAGCATGTGGTTGCCGCCGATGGAGAGACCATCGCCGTCCCCCGTCATAACCCACACGTCGAGATCGGGATTCGCGAGCTTGATCCCGGTGGCGATCGCGGGCGCGCGACCATGCACGGTGTGGAAGCCGTACGTGGACATGTAATAAGGAAAGCGTGCCGCGCAGCCGATGCCGCTCACGAACACCGTGCGCTCGCGCTGGAGTCCCAGCTCGGCGCACGCCTTCTGCACCGCCTTGAGGATGGCATAGTCGCCGCACCCCGGGCACCAGCGGACTTCCTGGTCTGAGGCGTAGTCCTTGGGCGCGAGCTGCGCGTCGGTGATCGTGGTGACGGTCATCCGGCTTCGCCTCCTAACCCGCTTGTCTCACGCGGAGGAGGAGCACCACCGCGAATTCGTTGGACAATGTCCGTGACCCGGAATGGCTTTCCGGTGACTTTGCTGAATCCTTCCGCATCGACCAAGTACTCCGCCCGGAGCAGCTTCACGAGCTGTCCATTGTTCATCTCGGGCACGAGCACGCGATCGTAGCGCTTCAGCAAGTCACCCAGATTTCGCGGGAACGGACTCAAGTACCGCACGTGGATATGCGCGACATCGCGCCCTTCGTCCTGGGCGATCTTCACGGCCTGATGAATCGCGCCGAACGTCGATCCCCACCCCACCACCGCGAGCTTGCCGTGATCCGCACCGAGCGCGACGGTCTGGAGCGGAATGTCGCGCGCGATCCCCGCGATCTTGTCTGCGCGCGCCTTGGTCATGCGGGCATGATTGTCCGGATCGTACGAGATGTGCCCCGAGTCATAGTCGCGCTCGAGCCCGCCGATGCGGTGCTCCAGGTTCGGCGTGCCGGGTTTGACCCAGGGGCGCGCGAGCGTCTCCGGATCGCGTAAGAAGGGATGGAATCCTTCCGGGTCCGTGCGATAGCTGACGGGGAACTGCGGCAGATCCGCTTCCTTTGGAATGAGCCACGGCTCGGCGGCGTGGGCCAGATACCCGTCGCTCAACACGATCACCGGCGTCATGTACTTCGTGGCGATGCGTACGGCTTCGATCGCGATGTCGAAGCAGTCAGCCGTGGAAGTAGGGGCAAGGACGGCGAGCGGCGCGTCGGCGTTGCGGCCGTGCACCGCCTGAAACAGATCGGACTGCTCCGCCTTGGTCGGCATCCCCGTGGATGGGCCGGCGCGCTGTGAATCGATCACGATCAGCGGCAGCTCGGTGGCGATCGCGAGCCCCAGCATTTCTGTTTTGAGCGCGATTCCGGGCCCTGAGCTCGACGTCACGCCCAGCGCGCCGGCATACGCGGCGCCCAACGCCGCACCGCTCGCCGCGATCTCATCTTCGGCCTGGAACGTGACCACGCCGTAGGCGCGCAGGTTGGCCAACGTGTGCAGCAGCGCCGACGCCGGCGTGATGGGGTAGCCGGCGAAGACCATCTTCTCGATCCCCGCCGCGCGCATCCCGGCCACCAGCCCCCAAGCCAGGCCCTCTGTCCCGCTGACGGTCCGATACCGGCCCGGCCGCGCCTCCGCCTTCGGGACCACGTAACCGACCATGTGTTCGGTCATTTCCGCGGTTTCGCCGAACGCGTGTCCGGCGTTCAGCGCGGTGATGTTGGCGTCCGCGATCACCGGTTTCTTGGCGAACTTCCGTTTGAGCCAGTCGACCGTGGCGGCGCGCTCATAGCCGTACATCCACAACAGCAAGCCGAGCGCCCACATGTTGCGGCAGAGATGGGCTTCCCGGGACGACAGGCCGTGCGGCTTGACGGCGTCAGCGGTGAGTTTCGTGATGTCGAACTTGAGAACCTGATAGCGCGCGAGGGAATCGTCCTCGAGCGGATTGCGCGTGTATCCCGCCTTGTTCAGGTTGCGCTCGTTGAACGCCGCGGTGTCCACGATGACCGTGCCGCCGACCCTGAGATCGTTCAATTCCACGGTGAGCGCGGCCGGATTCATCGCCACGAGTACGTCGACGGCATCGCCCGGCGTCATGACGTCGGTGCCGCCGAAATGAATCTGGAATGCCGACACGCCGAACGTCGTGCCGGTCGGCGCCCGAATTTCGGCGGGGAAGTCGGGGAACGTGGAGAAGTCGCTGCCGGCAAGCGCCGTCTCCAGCGTGAACTGCGCACCAGTCACCTGCATCCCATCGCCCGAATCGCCGGCGAACCGGATCACGACCGAGTCGCGGCTCTCCCGTTGCGGGCTGACGATGGAGGAGGTGGCCATATCCCTAATCTATACGACGTTTCGCAGCACGAACCACACGTTCGCCGGCCGTTCGGCAAGGCGCCGCATATACCAGGCGAACCAGGCGCTGCCGTAACTGATTAGCACGCGGACTTCCGCCCCCGTCGAGGCCAGCTTCCGCTGCTCCGCCGCCCGAATCCCGTACAACATGTGAAACTCGTATGAAGACGGATCGACGCGCTTGTCCGCGGCCGCCTTGCGGATCCACTCGATGAGCCCGAGGTCGTGCGTTCCAAATACGGGTTTCCCGCGCTGCCGCGCCGCCTCGGCGAGCAGGCGCTGGGCCAGCTGCCGGTAGCTCTCGTCGACGTCCCGCTTCTTCGGGAAGGCGACGCCGGCGGGCTCGTTGTAGGCCCCTTTGACGAGACGGATCGCGGGGGCGATGGGCAGCAGGCTTTCGAGGTCCTTCGCGGTCCGGTGTAAGTACGCCTGCAGGCAGACCCCGACATTCGCCCATTCGGCCTTCGCGCGCCGGTACACCTCGAGCGTCACGTCGACGTACCGCGACTCTTCCATGTCGATCCACAAGAATGACCGCGCCTGCTCGGCGCGCGCGGCGAGCTTCAGCACGTCCTGCACGCACCCCTCCCGGCTCGCTTCGATTCCCAGATGCGTGAGCTTGACCGAGATGTGCGCCGGGAGTTTGCGCCGCTGGATCTTCTCGAGCGCGCCGAGGTAATGATCGCGCACCGCGGCGGCCTCGGCGCGATTCGTGACCTGCTCACCCAACTCTGTGAGCACGCTGCCGAGACCCGCCTTGCCGATTTGCGCGGCCGCTTCGAGCGCGTCATCCAGCGTTTCGCCGGGCATGAAGCGCCGCGCGGCTTTCTGAAAGAACCGTCGTTCGCGCAGCTGCCGGGCGAGCCACTGGCTGCGCGACGCTTTGAGGAGGACAGTGCGTGCAAATCCCATGGAGAGATAGTGTAGTGTATCGTTATTTCATGCCAGCGCGTCGAATTCTGTTGATCGCCTGCCTGAGCGTCGCCGGCTGCGCGCACCCGCGCGTCGGCGCCCCTGGCGGGCCCGGGGGACCGGGGGCACCGGGACAGGTCGAAGTGCCGGAGGACAAATGCCTGCTGTCCACCGGTTCCGTTGCGACGCATACGGTCACCGTGACGATCGGGCTCACCGACGCCGTCGATCCGCGCCACGCGCCGCTCGGGCGCAACGACGCCGAGCGAATCGTGTTTCGCCACCTCTACGAGACCCCCGTCCGGATCGACTGCGACGGCCACGCGGTGCCCGAGCTCTTTGATCAATGGACCAAGGACGACGCCGGCAGGCGCTGGACGTTCCGGCTGCGCGACGGCGCGCAGTTTTGGGACGGTGCGCCGGTGACCGCGCAGGACGTCGTGTTCGGCAGGGGCGGTATCGGGTACACGCTCAGCGCCCCCCCCCCCGCCCCCGACACCCGCGCTGTCACCGTCACGTTGGCGAAGGAAACGAACGACGTTCCGATCGTGCTCGGTGATCGCAGCCTCACGGTCACGAAGTCGGCGCCGGACACAAGCTGGCCGATCGGCACGGGGCGCTTCTGGGCAACGAGCGGCACGACGACGGCACAGGAGATTCGGGCGCACAGCCCCCAGGGCGATACCATCGTTTTCAAGTTTGCGACCAGTGGGGATGCGCGTGATCTGCTCGACGCCGGTGTGGATCTGCTCGTCACCCGCGATCGCGCGCTGCGAGATTACGGCGCCACACTGCAGAATCGCACGGTCGTCGCGCTGCCGTGGGACCGCACCTATGTCTTCGTGAGTGGCAGCGCGGAAGCGACGCGGTTCGACGCTGGTGGTCTGGAGCAAGCAGTGCATGCCGAGGCGCGGCGCGCCGAGGGTGACTTCTGGTGGCGCGATCTGCGGGCCTGTGGCATAGCGCGAGATACCGCACCGCCCGCACCAACGACTAAGCGCATTCTCTACGCACGCGCCGATCAGGCCGGCCGTGAGCTGGCGGGCCGTCTGGCCGCGTTGACCCACGCCGTCGCGACCGGCCGAGCGCCGGACGACTTCAGCGCGGCGCTCGCCGGGGGCAAAGACTGGGGTTACGTCGTCGCGTTGCCGCGGGTGACGGCCGATGCCTGCCGCTCCGCCAGGGATCTGTTGCCGTCGTGGCCCGCCACGTTCACGGCGCTCGTCGATACGCGGGCCACAGCGATCGTGCGGCGCGGCGTGGCGCGGTGGACGGTCGATCAGGACGGGACGGTGCACCTCGCCCCATGAGCTTCCGCACCCGCCTCCTCATCTCGTTCGGTGTGGTGGTGCTGATTCCCCTGCTCGTCTTCGGGCTCGGGATCCGGAGTGCGATGTCGCGGCGAGTCACGGGGGAATACGAGCGCCGCGTGTCCGCGCTCGTCGACGTGATTCGCGGCGATATCGCGCGCGAGAATGACCGTAGCGCCACGCGGCTGGCGGCGCTCAGAGGATCGCTGGTGGGTGATAGCAAGTTTCGAGCGATGGTCCTGCGCGGCGAGGACAGCGCGTATGTTCTCGACTACGCCAGCGACGCCATGCGCCTCGCCGGGCTGGGGTACCTCCAGATCCAGGACGACGAGGGACGCGTCGTCTCTTCGGGGCATTTTCGCAACGAGTTCGGGAGGCTCGGCCCCGCGATACCGCCGGGCGGCCCGACGCTGGTGCGGGGCACCGCCGCGGAAGGGGCGTTCCTGGCGCTCGTGACCAGCGACACCCTGAGCGTTGCCCGCAAACCGTTCCGGCTGGTCGGCGGCATCGTCGTGGATTCAGCGTTCGTGCAGCGCCTCGCGCGTGACCCCGAGCTCGGCGTCGGTTTGCGATTGCCCCGCGATTCCACCGCGGCCGACTCCGCGGCGCTCATCGTCGGCGACGTGACATTGCCATACGTCGACGCCGCCGATGGACCGGGAAGTGTCGAGCAGGGCCGGATTGTCGTCACGCGCTCCGCCGCGCTGCTTACGGCACTGCAGCGCAACGTGAACCTGTGGTTTGCGGCCGCGGTGCTCGTCGCGGCGCTCGCGGCCCTCCTGCTCGCCGGCTGGCTCTCCACGCGCATCAGTACGCCAGTGGAAGCCCGCATCGCCATCGGCGACCTCGCTCGGCAGGTCAATCACGACATCAAGAATGGTCTTGCACCACTGCGGAATGTGTTTCGCCATCTCGCTCAGGTGGCGCGCGAGCAGCCCGGCGATTTGCCGCGGGTGTTCACAGAGCGGCACGGGACTGTGGAGTCGAGCATCAATTATCTCGAGACGCTCGCCGCCAACTACGCGAAGCTGTCGCCGCAATCGGAGCGAAAGGCCACGGATGTGAATGCCGTCGTGCGGGAGACGATCGGCGGCTCCAGTGCGGTGCGGGCCAAGCTGGCGGAAGGGCTGCCCCCAGTGTCGGCCGACGCGCTCGTGTTACGACGGGTCATCGAGAACCTCGTGAGCAATGCGGTCGATAGTCTCGATGGGAAGAATGGGACCGTCACGGTCACCACGGAGCGGGGCAAGGGCATGGTGCGAATCGCCGTGAGCGACACGGGGCGGGGAATGACCAAAACCGAGCTGGATCGCGCCTTCAACGACTTCTACACGACAAAACTGGGTGGGACTGGGCTGGGTCTTTCGATCGTTCGACGGCTCGTGCTCGATTCCAACGGCTCGCTGAGCGTCGACACCGAACCGGGCAAAGGATCGACATTCATCGTCGAGATTCCGGCGCAATGACTCTCGTCCTCATCGTTGACGACGTCCCCACCATGGCGGAGCAGTACGCCTACGACCTGAAGCGCCTGCGCGGCTATGACACCCTCATTGCGCAGAGCGGCCGCACGGCGCTCGAGAGCCTGACGCGCGACTCCGTCGACTGTGTCATCCTCGACCTCGAGATGCCCGGCATGGACGGCTTCGAGGTGCTGCGTTCCGTCGAGCGCTTGGGATTGCGCGTGCCGGTGATCGTCTACACGGGAACGGGCGACTACGACCGCTGCGCGCAGGCGATTCGCCTCGGCGCCTACAGCTTCATCGATAAGGCCGAGCCGATGGAGCGCGTCGCGCAGGAAGTGGAGAACGCGATCGAGCGCCGCCGGCTGACGGCCGAGGTCACGCTGCTGCGGCGCGGCTTTGGGCTGGAGTCGCCGCTCGTCGGGACGAGCCCCGCCCTTGCCAAGCTCAAGGAAGCGATCGTCCGCGTCGCCCCGGTGCCGAGCCCGGTGCTGGTCGTCGGCGAGAGCGGAACCGGGAAAGAGCTGGTCGCACGGGAGCTGCACCGCCTCGGCCAGAATCCGAAAGGCCCGTTCGTCGCGCTCAACAGCGCGGCGCTGCCCCATGAGCTGGTCGAGAGCGAGCTGTTCGGCCACGAGCGCGGCGCCTTTACCGGTGCCACCGCCACCCGGAAGGGCGCCTTCGAGGCGGCCAGCGGCGGCACGCTCTTCCTCGACGAAATCGGGGATCTGCCTCAGGCCGCCCAGGCGAAGCTGCTGCGCGTGCTCGAGGAGCGGAAAGTCACGCGGATCGGCGCGAACAAGACGATCGATGTGAATGCTCGTGTCGTCGCGGCGACGCATCGCGATCTCGAGAAGGAGCTCGCCGAGGGCCGGTTCCGCGAAGATCTGTTCTATCGGCTGAACGTGCACGTGTTGCGCGTGCCGCCGTTGCGCGATCGCTTATCGGACGTCCCCGCGTTGCTCGAGCACCTCGTCGCCGCGACCTGCGAGCGCTTCGGCATGAAGACGAAGACGATCGCGCCCGAGGTCGTGGAAGCGCTGATGGCGTACGACTGGCGCCGCAACAACATTCGCGAGCTGCGCAACGTGGTCGAGCGGATGCTCATCGCAACGGACGGAGAGGAATTGACGCGAGCGGCGGTCCCTGGCGAGATCCGCGATGGTCGCAAGTCAGTCCCGCGCACCGCGCACGGCGCACCGCGCACCTTCGAGGAGCAGAAGCAAGAAGCCGAGCGCCAGATCATCGTGCAGGCGCTCGAACGAAACGAGTGGCACGTCACCAAGACGGCGAAGGAGCTGGGACTCTCCGACCACGCCAGCCTGCTGAAAATCATGCGCCGTTTGGGTGTCCAGAGAGACACTTAGGCGGCGCTCCCCGCGGGTTCCGTAGTACACGAAGGTCGACCCTCATTTCGTAAGTCATTGAGCACCAACTGACACGCGACACCCGACAGCTGGCACCGCTCCTGCCCTTCCTCCGGGCGAACCCCCTGCTCCCGGAGGAGCCATGTCCTACCAGTTTCAGCTGGATCAGTCCAATCGTTCGCTGCGGTTTCCGGTCATCATGATGGCGGCCATCGTCTGCACGGTGATCGCGGCCTACGCATTTGCCGCGTGCGGTGACCGAACGCCCGACCAAGCGCGTGCCAGTGAGCCCGTCTCGCAGCCGACGGCTACAGCACCCGTCAGCAGTGCCAGTAACGTCAGCACCGCAAAACCGGCGCTCGTCATTACCGGTCCGGTGACGTTCGAGATGGCGGACTCCGCCTATCGCGAACGGCGCTACGATGACGCGGCCGTCCTCTTCAAGACCTACACCGAGGGCCGGCCCAGCAACGCCTGGGGCTTCTACATGCTCGGCTTGGCGGCGTGGAAGTCCGGCGATCGCGCGCAGGCCGAGAGCGCGTTCGTGCAGACGCTCACGCTCGACTCGACGCACGTGAAGAGTCATCTCAATCTCAGCCGCGTGTTGCTGGAGGAAGGGAAGCCGGACAGCGCGTTGGAGCACATCGAACAGGCGATCGCACTCGATTCGACGTCGAGCGAGCCGCTGCGGCTGCAGGGACGGGTCTTCGAAGCGCAGGGCAAGACTGATGACGCGATCGTGGCGTACCAGCGTGCGATCGTGAAGAACGACAGCGACACGTGGGCGATGAACAACCTCGGTGCGCTCTACATCCGGCTGGAGCGGTACGAGGATGCGATCGGCCCGTTGACCCGTGCCAATGAGCTCGAGGACAAGGTCGCCACGTTCCACAACAACCTCGGCATGGCGCTCGAGTTGACCAGTCGCTTTGCCGATGCCATCGAGCAGTATCGCGCGGCGCTGGCGATCGAGGGGACCTATGGGAAGGCTGTAGCGAACCTGCAGCGTGTCGAGCTGGTGAAGCAGGATCCGTCAATCACGCGGGTGGATTTGACGGAGCGGTCCAAGCAGTTCCAGCAAGAGATTACGAAATGGTAGTAACGCAGGGGCGCAGCATGCTGCGCCCGTACTAATTATCCGCGAGCCGCCTCAAGAATCTGTTGAGGCGGCTTTCGCTGCTATGCGGATCCTCACCGATGTAATCCGCGCGCGCTTCGGCGAGAGAGGCGTGGAGCTCGGTGCGCGCCTCGGCGGCGCGTGAGAAGAGCGACGCCTCTGCGGGGGCTTTCGCCTCGAGCAGATCGGCGGCGAGCGCGAGCATCCGGCCGGCGAACGTCACGTAGGCTCGGACCATACCCCCACCAGAGGCACCGCGCTCGACCCATTCGGGGAAGCAGCCCGCCCACCACAAAGCCAGCGCCGCGGCGTCGGCCGCCGCTTCGGCCTGCGCGACGGTGCCCTGCGGCAACGCGGCGACGAAGCGCCACCACTCCGCCATACCGTCCTCGCCTTGCGCGATCGTGCTGTGGCGATGAACCGTCGCAAAGACGACGGGCAGTGTCGCCGCGTAGTCGGCAAGCAGAATGTCGCTGATGCCCCGGGTGCGGAGCTGGGCGCGAATCGGGACGTACCAGAGCAGCGTCAGGGGAAGCGGAGCAGGCGCACCGCCGCGGCCCAAGACCGCTTCGAGGGCGGCCGGGGAATCGAGAACGGTGTCGACGGCGCCCGCCTGCAGCGCTTCGTCGGCCTCGCGTCCTTCCGAGACATCCATCCGTGCGATCTCGTCTACCAGGCAGGCGAGGTCGCCCCGGGTCAGCTGGCGATGGATGATAGGCCTGATCATGCTTCCCTCCCTTACGGCGGACTTAGAGGCAAGCTTGGTGCCGGTCATCTATCTGACTATCGATCAATGCCTTAGGTCAGAAACCGCTCCACCATGTTGTGGACATTGCGCAGCGGAAAGCTGCAATCCGACACGGGAAGCGGGTGTGAGGCTGCTCACGCTAGTAAACAGCGGCTTGTCAGGCAAGCAGATAGCACTCGCCCCCTTGGAGTGCCAAGGCGGCCGGTTTATGTTCCCGCTCCCATGAAAGCCACAGACATTCGGAAAGGTCACGTCCTCATGATCGACGGCCAACCGTGCCGGGTCATGGACTTCACCCATCGCACTCCCGGCAACCTGCGCGCGTTCGTGCAGGTCCGTTTCCGGAGTCTTGTTTCGGGTAACACGTTCGATCAGCGTCTCGCCGCCACCGATTTCCTCAACGAAGCGCGACTCGACACGAAGGAGATGCAGGTCCTGTATCAGGACCAGGGTGGCGTGCACGTGATGGACCAGCAGACCTATGAGCAGTTCACGCTCGATGAGCGGGCCGTGGGCGAGGACACACCCTGGTTGCAGCCCGAGATGGTGGTGCAGGTGGAGTGGCTGGACGGCCGGCCGATCGCTATCGAACTACCGTCGGTGATCGAGCTGAAGGTGGTTGAGACTTCACCCGTGATGAAAACCGCCACGAAGACCGCGAGCACCAAGCCGGCGAAGCTCTCGAACGGCGTGACGGTGCAGGTGCCCGAGTTCATCAATCCGGGCGAAACAGTCCGGGTGGACCCCCGGTCGGGCCAGTATCTGGAGCGGGCGAAATAGACTTGTGTAGGGGCGCAGCATGCTGCGCCCCTACGTTATTTGGTCAGCTCGCGATAGCGGTAGCAGGTCACTACATGATCGTTGACCATCCCCACCGCCTGCATGAACGCGTAGCAGATCGTCGGCCCCACGAATCGGAATCCCCGCTGCACGAGCGCCTTGCTCATGGCCGTGGACTCTTTGGTCTCGGCAGGGAGGCCGCGCAGCGTCTTCCAGGCATTCACCTTCGGCTTGCCGCCGACGAATTGCCAGAGAAACTGATCGAAGGACTCGCCTGCGTCCTTCATCGTCATGAAGGCGCGGGCGTTTCCTACCGCCGATTTCACCTTCTGCCTGTTGCGCACGATGCCAGGATCCCTGAGGATCTTCGCGATCCGGCGGGCGTCATAGCGCGCCATCTTGTCAGGGTTGAATCCCTCGAACGCGTGCAGAAAGGCGTCGCGTTTGCGCAGGATGATGGCCCACGACAGTCCGGCCTGGAATCCGTCCAGCACGAGTTTTCCGAAGAGCTGGCGGTCGTCGTGAACCGGGACGCCCCACTCCGTGTCGTGGTAGGCGATCATCTGGGGGTTGTCTGATAGCCAGGGGCAACGTGTTGGCATCCTCAAAAGCTAGCACCCAATGAAAGAGGCCAGGAATTTCTCCTGGCCTCTCTTTCGCCGCTGCGGACCTGCCTTAGCGGCTGAAGACTTTCTCCTCGGAGGTTACGGTGCGTTCGGTGACGGGACCAGCCGATCCCTCGAGGATGATCACCAGGAACTTCGAGCTACGCCAGAAATCGACCGCCGACGTAATCGTGAGGCTCGAGACGCCGGAGTACTTGTTGTGGTCGCGCTGCTCGGCGATGAAGTCCAGATCCTGGAGCGACGCGATGCGGTATTGGGCCCGCGAGCTCGGCAGCGGAATCGACGTTACCTTGCGGGTGTCGATCGCCGTGAACAGTGACGGATCGAGATTGCGCGCCGGCTGCAGCGTCTTGCCCGTCCGCCAGAGGATGAAGAGCACGCGACCGCCGCCCTGCTCGGTGAGAATCCCCTTCTTCTTCAGGTCGGCCCGCGTTCCGATCACGTAATAGCCGGTGGACAGGCTGTCCCGGAGCGCGACGTTCTCGGTGGTCAGCGTATTCACTTGCTCGGTGAGCAGGTCGATGGTCGTCCGCTGCGACGCGATCACCGCCTGCATGTTGCCGACGGTCGTATCGAGCGTGGAGCGAAGGCTGTCCGACAGGGTGGTGAGGTTCTTGATCCGCTCGCGGCTCTCGTTGAGCGCGCGCTCCGTTTCGCCGACGCGGGCGACGACGTAGCGCAGCTTGGCAATGAGCGTGTCGTTTGCCGCGGTGATCGGGCTCTCGCTCGACACGTGCAGCCGGTTGTTGCGGATTCTCGCCTTCGCGAGCTCTGCGTTGACGTCGCTGATGAGGCGCGAGCTGATAGCGACTTCCTGCATCAGGCTGTCCTTCTGCGTGTTGGCCTGCTCCAGCTCGGCGAGCTTGCGTTCGGTCTCCGCCGATGTCCCGCACGCTGCAGCGGCGAAGACGAGCGCCGCGACCGTGAACCTGAGCTTCGTCATTGGGACGACTCCCCCATCGAGAATGGTGAGACTAGTTTTTGCCGGCGATGCGACTCCACGTCGGTACGTCCGGCTACAACTTCCCCGAATGGAAGGGAAGCTTCTACCCGCCCAAGCTACCCAGCGCGAAGTGGCTGGAGTACTACGCGCAACACTTGGGCACCGTCGAGATCAACTACACGTTTTATCGCATGCCCAGCGCCAAAACTATCGCCAGTTGGGACGCGGCGACTCCGGCTGGATTCACCTTCGTGGTGAAGGCCCCACAGCGCATTACCCACTTCGCCCGCCTGCGAAACATCGACGAACCGCTCCGATACTTCTGTGATACAGTTCGCAAGCTGAAAGTCAAGCTGGGACCCGTATTATTCCAATTACCCCCCAATTTTAAAAGAGACCGCGAGCTGTTGGGTGATCTGCTCACCCAATTCCCGCCGGATGTCCGCGCGGCGTGTGAGTTCCGTCACGCATCATGGTGGTCAGACGACGTCTACGAGCTGCTGCGGAGCACCAACACCGCGTTGTGCATCGCGGATACAGAGGAAGGGACGACCCCGCTCGTCGCGACCGCCGACTTCGGGTACGTGCGGCTACGCGACGAGGGCTATGCTGAAGCCGGGCTCAAGGAGTGGGTACAAAAAATCCAAGCGCTGGGGAGCGCCTGGACTGATGCCTACGTCTTCTTCAAGCACGAAGAGCAAGGAGTTGGCCCCAAGCTGGCGGCCGAGTTCCAGCGACTCTTCGGCTAGCGCTTGCCCGCGACCTTCCGGCGCTTCGCGGGCTTCTCTTTTCCCTCGGCCGGTGCAGACTCGAGACTCTGTTTCAGCGCCTGCATCAGGTCGAGCACCTTGGTCTTCGGCGCCTCCTCCGGCTCCTCGGTGATCTGCTTGCCTTCGACCTTCCGCTCGATCTGCTCCATCATGCGCTCGCGCACGTTGTCCTTGTACCTCTTGGCGTCGAACTCTTCGATAGCCGCCTGGTCGATCAGCTTGATCGCGAGGTCGAGCTCGGGCTTCTTTACCTCGACTTTGGGGATGGGAACTTCGGCGATGTCGCGGATCTCATCGGCGTAGCGCAGCTGTTCCATGACGAGTCCGCCCTTCAGCGGACGAACCATGATCAGGTATTGCTTGCCGCGCGCCGCGTACTGGCCGATCGCGACGCGCTTGGTCTTCTCCAGGGCTTCGGCCAGCAGCTTGTAAGCGCGCTCGCCGCCCTTGTCGGGGCCGAGGAAATAGGTTCGGTCGAGGTAGATGCGATCCACCTGCTCGGCGGGCAGGAATTCCCTGATCTCGACGGCGCCCGTCCCGCGCTCCTCGAGCGCTTTCAGCTCTTCCGGCGTGAACGTGACGTACTGCCCCTTCTGGAACTCGTAGCCCTTGATCATGTCGCTGCGTTCGACTTTTTCGCCGTCTTTCACGCAGACATACTGCTGCTTCAGGCGCGAGCCATCCTTCTTGTGGAGCATGTTGAACGAGATCGCGGCCTTCGACTCGCCGGCAGCGAACAGCTGCACGGGCACGGACACGAGGCCAAACGAGACCGTGGCGGAACCGATGGAGTGGGCAGCCATATGATTATGATACGCCGAGCGTTCCGAGCTTGTCTAGCGCTGGGTTGCGCAACGGGATAACTCCAAGGCTCTACGTGACTAACTCACCGCCGCCCCCGGCCGCACGTCCCGTCGTGACGTTCGTGATCATCGCGATCAACGTCGCCGTGTTCATCGCGATGACGGTCGGCGGTGTCTCGCCGGTTGAGCCCACGACGCAGGATCTCGTGAGATGGGGAGCCAGCTATGGCCCCTACGAGCTGAGCACGGAGTGGTGGCGTGCGTTCACGGCGATGTTCGTGCATATCGGGTTTCTGCACATCCTACTCAACATGTACTGCCTCTACCGTCTCGGACCCCTGGCCGAGCGGATGTTGGGACCGTGGAAGTTCGCCGCGCTGTATCTGCTCAGTGGCATGGGCGGGAACGTCGCGAGTGTGGCGGTACATCCGATGATCGTCGCGGCGGGAGCGTCTGGCGCGATTTTCGGCGTCGCAGGCGCGCTCCTCCCCGTGCTCCACTTCCGGCAAATCCGGGCGCTCGTGAGTCAAGGCGGCCGCGGCCGGCTCGGTATCGGCGGGTTCATCGTCTACAACCTCGTCCTTGGGTTTGCAAATACCGGCATCGATAACGCGGCGCATATCGGCGGTTTGGTGATCGGCTTCGTGGCTGGATATGCCGCACCGGTCGCGGGATCGCCGGCAGGTCGGCAGGTCGTTTTGCGAACGCGAGGTGTCCTGGTCGGGCTCGCGCTCTTTCTCGTGGTGGCTTTTCTATTGGTACGCGAATGGCGGCCAGGTCATGGAGACGACGCGCATCTTGCCCGCGGCGCAGCGTACCTGCATGAAGGGAAGAATGCCGAAGCGATCAGCGAGTTCGAGCTGGTCCTCCGCCACGACTCGACCAATGCGCTGGCGCTGGAGAACGTCGGTGTCGCCTACATGCGCACCAATCGCCCTCAGGACGCCCTGGCTCCTCTCGAACGAGCCCAAAGCATCAACCCGAACGACCCGATCGCCAATTACAACCTTGGTCTCGCCAATCTCGCGGTCGATAAGTATGAGACCGCTATTTACTACTTGAGCCAGTCTTTGCGAATTCGGCCGAACTATCCCGACGCCTTGGTGCAGCGGGGATTCGCGTATCAGAAGCTGGGCAAGGCAGACAGCGCTAGCGCCGACTACGAACGCGTCCTAAGCCAGCCGGAAGGGGCGATTAACGACAAGATGCGCGCGGAGGTACGGCGCCTCGTCGCTGCCCTCCCAGGCCGCTAGAATTCCGGCTCATGCCAAGATCAAAATCGACGTCTCCCGATTCGCTGGCGCAGTATCGCGCGAAGCGCGCATTCGATGAGACGCCGGAGCCTGGAGGCCTAGTCCCAAAACCCGGGCCGAAACCGGGCGGGTTGTTCATTGTGCACATGCACGACGCCACGCGGCTGCATTGGGACCTGCGGCTCGAAATGGATGGCGTCCTCAGATCCTGGGCGGTTCCCAAGGGGCCGTCCGCGAACCCCACCGACAAACGTCTCGCGGTGAAAGTCGAAGATCACCCCATGGAGTACGGCGACTTCGAGGGGATCATTCCGGAAGGCAACTACGGCGCCGGCACCGTCATCGTGTGGGACCGCGGCGTGTGGGTGCCGCTCGAGGATGTGCGTGAGGGATTCGAGAAGCGCAAGCTGCTGTTCGAGCTGCGGGGCTACAAGCTCCGCGGGCGCTGGACGCTGATCAAGCTCAAGAAGACCGAGAAGGAATGGCTGCTGATCAAAGAGCGTGACGAGTACGTCTCCACTGAGCCGTACTCGAACGAGTCCGTGCTCTCCGGTCTCACCAACGACGAACTGCGCAACGCGACGCAGCGCGCCGAGCCGATCAAGCAAGAGCTGGAGAAACTCGGCGCGCCAAAGCGCGCGCTGCGTGTCGCAGACACAGAGCTGATGCTGGCGGAGACGCGTGAAGAGCCGTTCTCGAAGGACGGCTGGATCTTCGAGGTGAAGCTCGACGGCTATCGCATGCGCGCCGCGTGTCAGGATGGCGAGCCGATTCTCTATTCGCGCAAAGGTCTCGAGTACACGGAGTCCTTCCCGGAGATCGCGCGCGCGGTCAAGGCAATTCCGTTCGAGGGAGTGATTCTGGACGGCGAGCTGGTCGTCCTCAACGAGGCGGGGAGGCCGAACTTCAATATGCTCCAGGCGCGCGCCAGGCTCGGCGCGCGCGAGGCGCGGCGGGCGGCTATCGAATCGCCCGCGACCCTCTATGTCTTCGATCTCCTGGCGTTCGGAGGCTACGATCTCCGCAAGTTGCCGCTCGTCAAACGCAAGGAGATTCTCCGTAAGATCCTGCCGCAGACGGGCCCACTCAGGTATTCGGAGCATTTCGAGAAGAACGGCGAGGCACTGTACGAGCAAGTCGTGAAGCTCGGCCTCGAAGGCATCATGGCGAAGAAGGCCGACAGCCCGTATCGGAGTGGCCGCTCCAGCGACTGGCTGAAGATCCGCGCCGACCGGATCGACGACTTCGTCGTCGTCGGCTTCACCAAGCCCAAAGGCGCGCGGGGCGGCTTCGGGTCGCTCCACGTCGGCGCGTACCAAGACCGCAAGCTCATTTACTGCGGCCGAGCGGGGTCAGGGTTCACGGGCGATCAGCTCGAGGAGATCAGCGCGCAGCTTACCTCGCTCGTCCGCAAGACGCCGCCGTGTGAGCCGCCCGAGCACGGCGCGCTGCCCAAAGGGCCGGATCACCTTTGGGTCGAGCCAAAGCTGGTCTGCGATGTGCGGTACAAGGAGATCACGAAAGATGGGCTCTTACGGCAATCCGTTTTCGTGCGCTTTCGGGATGATAAGAAGCCCGAAGATGTGATGATGCCGGGGACGGGGGACGAGGGACGGGGGACGAGTGAACCCGAGGCGGGATCCCCCCGTCCCCCGTCCCCCGTCCCTTCTCCCCGAGAAGTCAAGTTGTCGAACCTGGACAAAGTCTTCTGGCCCGAGGAAGGCTATACCAAGGGCGACCTGATCGAGTACTACCGGTCGATGGCGCCCTGGCTCCTGCCGTATCTCAAGGACCGCCCTGTCGTGCTCACCCGCTATCCCGACGGGATCAACGGCAAGTCGTTCTACCAGAAAGACGCGCCGGGCTTCGTCCCGGATTGGATTCAGACGATCCCGATCTGGAGTGAAGACACGCAGCGCGACATCCAGTATTTCGTCGCGAACGTCGTCGAAACACTGGTCTATCTGGTAAACCTCGGCACGATCCCGCTGCACATCTGGATGAGTCGCATCGACGATCTCACGCGTCCCGACTGGTGCCTGATCGATCTCGATCCCAAAGACGCACCATTCGAGCACGTCATTACGCTTGCGAAGACGATGCGAAAGGTATGCGAACAGGTCGGGATGCCGGCGTTCATCAAGACGACGGGGAAGTCAGGCCTCCACATCATGCTGCCGCTCGGCCGCCAGATGACCTATCAGCAGTGTCTGCAGTTCGCGATGTTGTTCGCGCGGCTCGTGACCGACCGCCATCCCGACATCGCCACGACGCAGCGCACGATCAGCAAGCGCGAAGGGAAAGTCTACGTCGACGCCTTCCAGAACCGCGCCGGCCAGTTGATGGTCGCGGCCTACAGCGTGCGGCCATCGCCCGGCGCTCCCGTCTCGATGCCGATCGAGTGGGATGAGGTGAACGCCAAGCTGCGCAACAGCAACTTCACGATCGCGAATGCCCGGAAGCGCATGGAGAAGCTGGGGCACGATCCGGTCATCAAAGTGCTCGAGCTGAAGCCCACGCTCATGGGCGTGCTGGAACGCCTCAACGAACTCATTGGCGAAGACTGACGCGAAGTACGTGTACGTGTTCGCGCACGGCGCGGGGGCGGGGATGCACCATCCCTTCATGCGGCGCGCGGCGGAGGCGCTCGAGGCCCGCGGCATTAGCGCGCACCGGTTCGATTTTCCCTATATGCAGGCGAAAAAGAGCCGCCCAGATCCGCCGGCAGTAGCGGAGGACGCGGTCCGCAAGGCGGTGGCCGAGGCCGCGCGCCAGGCGCCCGGGTTGCCGATCTTCGCCGGCGGGAAGTCATTCGGCGGGCGCATGACGTCGCAGGCGCAGGCGGGGCAGCCTATGCCCGGTGTGCGTGGCCTTGTCTTCTTTGGGTTTCCGCTTCACCCGCCCGGCCGGCCCGGCACGAGCCGGGCCGAGCATTTAACGTCTGTTGACGTGCCGATGCTATTTCTACAGGGCACGCGCGATGAATTCGCGCAGCTCGATTTGCTGCGCGAGGTCGTGCGGAAGCTGGGCGATCGCGCGACGCTGCATCTCATAGAGGAAGGGGACCACTCGTTTAAGGTCCCCAAGCGCACCGGAAAGACGGAAGCCGACGTCATGAACGAGCTGGCAGACACTTTTCAGCAATGGGCCAACAATGTCTAACTACTGGTTGGTGAAAACCGAGCCGAGCACCTACAGCTACGACGATCTCGAGCGCGCGCAGACGGCGGTCTGGGATGGCGTGAAGAACCCCGTGGCGCTCCGGAACCTGAAATCGATGCACCCCGGCGACCAGGTGCTGGTCTATCACACCGGCGATCAGAAGGCGGTCGTGGGCTGGGCGACCGTGGTCTCGGCACCGTACGCCGATCCCAAGAAGCAGGACCCGAAGCTGATCGTGATCGATCTCAAGGCGCACCGCCGTCTGCCGCAGCCGGTGACGCTGGCGCAAATCAAGGCGGACAAGACGTTTGTAGACCTGCCGATTGTGCGACAGGGGCGCCTGTCAGTGAGTCCGGTGACGGCGCCCCAGTGGAAACGGGTTATGCACTTGGCTGGTGCGGAAGACTAACGCTTCGCCTTCTCGGCGCGGGCCGAGGCAATGCCGGCCGCGATCCCGGCGACGATGGCCGCGCGTCCGGCCGCCTTCAGGACTTTCCCGGTGCGGCGCAACGCCGCCTTGATGCGCATCTGGCGCTGCTTCGTCTTCGCCCGTTTCTGCGCTTCCGCAAGCAGCTTGTCGGCTTCGCGGGCGGCCGTCGCCGCCCACTTGCGGGCCGTCCTGGCAGCCTTGACCGCCGCCTTCTTGAAGCGCTCTGCGCTCGCAGCCATGACGTAATCCCTCGGTAAGGGTCGCCTATTGCTACGCCGTCAGGCCCCGAGAGTTTCGGCGGCCTTCCTCACATCTTTCGGCTTGACCCAGAGCAATCCACCGTAGCGACCGCTTCCGGTCCTGACCGCGCTCACCGCCGTCACGTTGATGCCGGCGGCACCGAGCCGCGACAGCGTGGTGGCGATCGCGCCCACGCGGTCGTCGCCTTCGATCAGGAAAACGGTCTTCGGCTTCGACAGTTTGAGTCCGGCACGCTTCGCGGCCATGAGAAATGCCGCCGCATCGACCGGCACGACGTCGATCTGGGATTTGCGCGCGCTTGGGAAGGCGTGGACCGCGAGCAGATTGACGCCCGCATCGCGCAACGCGCCGAAGATCCGCGCTCCTTCTCCCGGCTTGTCGGGCGCGGTGACGTAGTAGTAGTCCGCCTTTCGGATGGTGTCCATCGCTTCCTCCTTTTCTCTCAAGCCTCGCCTGAATACCCGCCTCTGGCAACCAGTGTAATGAAGCCCAGATCGAGAGGCTTCCGTACATTCCAGTCATGGATACGGTCGCTGTACGACTCGCGAAGCTCAAACGCGAAGCGCAGAAGGAATGGAAGCGGAAGTGGCGGCAGAAGCTGCGGCAGGCGACACCGGCCAACTCCGCCGAATGGCGCGCGCTCGGCGCCGACGTGGCGGTCGCGCTGCTCAAGATCGTGATGATCATTGCATTGCCATTTGCGGTCTTGGTGCGCGGCTCTGTGTTCATCTACGAACACGGGACGCGATCGGTATGGTTGGCGGTGCTGACCGCCGGGATCCTCACGGGCGGCGTGGTGACGGCTTACGCTGTGTGGATCGCCCGCAGGTTCACCGGGCGCGGCGGTCGCGGGGGTCGAGGGCTGGTGATGCCGCTCGCGAAATGGGTGGCGCTGCCGCTGGTCGTCTTCTATTGCGGCTATTCCTTGATCTATTTGGCGAGCGTGAACGCCAAGACCGGGCCCGTGCGGGCCTACTACGGGTCGGTGCATCCGCTGCTGCGCCTGGCACTGTCTACGCTGATTCTCGTGGACCGCGACATGCTCATCACCGACACGGGCCGGGCACCTGATGACTACGGCCGGATGGGACTGCCGACCAATAGTCGCTCCCGGCACTTCGAGCAGGCCGACGGCTGGATTCATGCCGTCGACCTCCGCACGACGGGCCGCGGCTTCATCAAGAACCGCGGCGTGCAGTTCTATTTCTGGTTGATGGGATTCGATACGCGGCGGCACGTCGGCACCGCCGATCACCTGCACGTGGAATTGAACTAGGCGAACAGTTGCTGCAGCTCGGCGAACGGAATCCCGTACGCCTCCAGTGTCCCGTAGGTCCCCTTTTCTTTCCACTCGCGAGCCATCCGCCGCACCAGGCCGAGCGTGGCGCGCATGGGCGCTGAGCCAAACGTCACGCGCCGCACGCCGAGGGCGGCCAGCTCTTTGAGCGTGGGGCCGTTGGGCGTGCCAAGGATATTGACCGGCGCGCGAATCTGCTGGACCAGCTGCTCGATCGTGCCGCGATCGCCGACGAACGGGACGAACACCGAGTCCGCGCCCGCGTCGCGAAACGCGTTGCCGCGCCGCACCGCCTCGGCGAGTCGCTGGTCGCGCGGCAGCTCCGGCGCTTCGAACGCGTCGGTCCGAGCGTTGAGAACCAGCCGGACGCCGGTGGCGTCGGCTGCGGCGCGCGCCGCGCCCACCCGCTCGACGGCGAGTTGAAAGTCGATCAGATGCTTCTCCTCCATCCGATCCTCGAGATTCATCCCGACGGCACCGGCGTCGATGAGGCGACGAACCGTCTCGCCGACGGCCGTCGGCGTGGTCCCGTAGCCTGCTTCCATATCGGCGGTGATGGGAACGGAAATGCGGCGGGTGATGCGAGAAACGGCGGCGAGCATTTCGTCGCGACTGATACGCTCGCCGTCTCGGTAGCCCAGACTGAACGCGATCCCCGCGCTCGTCGTCGCGAGGGCGGGGAAGCCCGCTTCCACAAAGATCCGGGCGCTACCGGCGTCCCAGGCGTTCGGCAGGACGAGCATCGGCCCCTCGACGTGGAGCCGGCGCAGCACTTCGGCTTTGGTCGCGCTCACCGCGCCAGACGATAGCCGGTTTTTCGAACGGTGAGAATATGCTTGGGGTTCGCGGGATCGCGCTCCAGCTTGCGGCGCAGCTCCGCGACGTGCGTGTCCACGGTCCGGCTCATCACTTCGGCGCTGTAGCCCCAGACTTCGACCAGCAGCTCGGAACGGGTGATGCATGCCCCGTCGCGCCGGATCAAGGCGAGCAACAGGTCGTACTCCTTGGGCGTCAACGCGACGGGCGCGCTGTCCCGCAACACGGTCCGCGACGGCGTGAGCACCTCGATCTCACCGAACTTGTCGAAGGGCGGGGCCGGGGGCCCGCCATTCTTGCGCGGCTCGACGACGCGGCGCAGCAATGCCTCGATCCGCGCCAGAAGCTCGAGCACGCCGAACGGCTTCGTGACGTAGTCGTCCGCGCCGAGCCGCAGGCCGCGAACTTTGTCGGCCTCTTCGCCCCGTGCGGTCAGGATGAGGACCGGCATCCCGTGGCCTTCTTCGCGCAGCGCGCGCAGGACGCGGAAGCCGTCCATCCCGGGCAGCATCAAGTCGAGGACGATCAGATCGGGCTTGGACGTCTTGGCGCGCGTCAGGCCGCGGGCACCATCCTTGGCGACTTCGACCTCGTAACCCTCGATCTCGAGGTTGTTGCGCAGCCCGTACGCGAGGTCGGGGTTGTCCTCGATCACGAGGATCCGTTTTTGATGAGTCATCGGAGGACTCGAGCTCATACGGGCAGCTCGATGACGAAGCGTGTTCCTCCCCCGACCGCGGGGCCGTTTTCATCGATCCACGCGCGCCCGTGATGCAGGGTCGCCAGCTCCCGCACGACCGCGAGGCCGATGCCGCTGCCCGCGACCGCCGACTCACGGTCGCGTTCCAGCCGCCAGAACCGCTCCCACACGCGCTCGCGGTCGGCCCGGGGAATGCCCGGTCCGCCGTCGTCCACCCACAACTTGGCGACGCCGGTTTCACGGGTCGCGCCGATGCGCACGTCTTGACCCGTGGGTCCGTACTTCACCGCGTTGTCGAGCAGATTCAACAGCATCTGGCGCACCGCGCCCGGATCGGCGGTGACGACGAGATCTTCCGGGATCGCCGCGGAGAGCGTCGCCCCGCGGGCGGCGGCGAGCGGGGCAAAGCCGTCGATCACCTCCTGGACCAGCGGACCCAGCGCGGTCGGTTCCGGTGTGATGTGCGAGGTCTGCCGCTCCGAGCGCGAGAAGTGCAACAGGTTCTCGACGAGGTGCGTCAGCCGCCTGGCCTCCTGATCGATGATCGCCAGCGAGCGGCGCCGCTCTTCGTCGGAGCGCACGCGACCCAACGTCAGCGTCTCGGAAAACATCCGGATCTGTGCCAACGGCGTGCGCAGCTCGTGCGAGACGCCGGAGATGAAATCGGTGCGGAGCCGGGTGAGCTGAGATTCGCGCCGTAACTGGAAGAGCGCCGTGCCGATCAACACGGCCGTCAGTCCCAGCAGGCTGAGGATCAGCGAGAGGCGGGACTTCGGCAAGCCACCGATGATCAGCTTATCGGCGACCGCTCCACGCAGCGTCGCCTGGGCGTAGAGGTCCCCCATGTCGGTGCCGATCGTGTCGCGCGCGGTGAACGGTGACGTGTACTGCGCGGCGGAGCGATAGATCTCGGTTCCAAACCGGTCGGTGATGATGATGGAGCCCATCGAATCGTACTCGACCCCACCCGTCAGGGGTCGTGGCAGCAGCGGAAATTTCTCCGTTGCGTGGACGACGAGCGGCCGCAGCGCGGCCGGCTTGGTTTCGAACCCCAGTGCGGTCCGCAGCGATCCCTGAGAATCGCGCAGCACGGTGTACACGACGTAGCGACGGTCCCAGCCCGGCTGTCCCAGAATGCTTCCCATGTGCCACGAGGAGTCATAGACCGTGCGCGTGTGCACGGGGAGCGTATCGATCAACCACTTTCGGACTCCGGGCGGGACGGTGTGCCCGGATGTCTGGAGCTGCCCCGTTGCCAGGTCCATTCGGAACGTGAAGCGGATGTATGGAGCGATTGAGAACTCGTGCTCCATGACGTCAAAATGCAGGTCCGCCGGGCGGGGAAGCGGTTTGTGCGGCGCCATCTCATGGGCGTGCTGAATCGCTTGCAGCGGCGGTTTGACGGCGTAGAAAATCTCGATGGCGCTGCGCTGCGCGACGCGTGCGGCCGCGAGTGACGCGTAATCGCGCAACACGCGATCCGCTTGAGCGCGGTGGTAGCGCGCCGTCTCGTACGCCTGGACCGCGAGCGCGGCTGCCACCGCGAACGCGAGTACCAGCAGCACGCCGACGACGGCGCCGCGTCTCACCCGGAAACGAGTCATCGTTTGAACAATCCCACTTCGACGCGGAACCGGCAACAGTTTCCCAACTCGACTGGACGGTTCTCTGACACAGTCCCAGCACAGACTCGCTTACATTTCCGGACGGAAAAGAGAAGGTCGCGGTGTGAGTGTCGACGGCCACTCTGCCCGACCTCGCCAACCCGGAGCGCATGAATGGCTCCGGGTTTGGTTTTTTGAGGCAGTTGGGGCAAGTGAACTGCCGGAAGAAAAATGGAGGGGCGCAGCATGCTGCGCCCCTCCATCTCACCGCCTCGCCAAGGTGACCCGGCTACCGGTTCGACATTGCCGGCACGACACGCATCCGGCCCAACATCTCCGCAACCCGTTCCGCCGCGATCCCCAGGACACAACCGATCGCCAGGGCGATCACGATTCGGACACCGCCGTTGATGGCGACTGCGCGCGCACCCATGGCGGTGGCGGCGCCGGCAAGCGCGCCCGTGGTATACGACAGCAGCGGGATGCGCGCTTGGAACACCATGCCGAAGACGGCAGCACCGAGGAGTAGGGCGTCCAGAAGGTCGTTCCGGCCGAGCGCGGTCGACACGGCTGCATACAGCAGGGCCCACACGACTCCGGATGCCGAACCGAGTACGGACTTTTGCAGTCCCATCACGCCGCCGCCCGCGCCCACGTAGCACGCGAGACCGACGATGACGGGCCAGAGCTGCAACGGCAGCTTGCCGAAATGCGAGATGACGGCCCACAGGGCCGCGACGATCGCCAGGCTCAATGCTTTGGTGGTTGAAGCGCTCATCGGTTGGGCCTCCTCCAAGAAGGAAGAATGCGGCGCCAACATAATGAACGGGCCCTGCTGCGTGCAACGGCTGCGCGGCTAAGCCCGTTGAATTACATAGGCTTCCATGGCGTAGTACTCGGGCAGGCCAAGCCGGTCAGCGCGCGCCGCGGTCTCCAGATTCCGCGCCTCCACCCGTTGCCAGAACTCCCGCTCGTCATAGCCGGGGAACGGGGCGGTGTCCTTCTGCGACTGGTGACGGAAGATGGCGAGGATCTTCGCGTGCAGCTCGTCCTGCGACAGGGGAACGAGGACGTCGGCCTCGGTCAGCGACCACTCCTGCCACGCGCCACGATACAGCCACACCTCGGGCTGCTGTCCTTTGTAGCGCTCCAGGGCGCGCTCCACGGCTGCCTTGCACGTGCGATGGGTGCCGTGCGGATCCGAGAGGTCGCCGGCGACGAACACGAGATCGGGCCGCACCTCGTCGAACAGCCGCAGCACGATGGCGATGTCGTCTTCGGAGAGCGGCCGCTTGCGCACTTCGCCCGTTTGATAGAACGGCAGATCGAGAAACCGCGCGGCGCTCGGTGGAATGCCGACCGCTGCCAGCGCGGCAATCGCTTCTGATTCGCGAATGAATTTCTTGAGGTTCTGCACGACCGGGATGTCGACGTCCCCGGGCGCCTTCTGCTCGATCCCGGCACTGATGGTGGCGCGCGCGCGCGTTACGGCCGCCGCATCCAGCCCGAGCGACTTGGCGGCGCGCTCGACAAAATCGAGATGCCGGGCCACGTCGTGATCGAATACCGCGATGTTGCCGCTCGTCATGTAGGCGACGACGATCTGGTTTTCGTTCTCCCATAGCTTGCGGAGAATGCCGCCCATCGAGATGACGTCGTCGTCGGGATGGGGCGAGAACACGAGCACGCGCTCGTGCGCCGGCAGCTTGGCGCGGCCGCGAATCTTGTCGCGGAGCCGGTTGAACACCTGACCGTTGATCGGACCCGCCGCTCCCGCGCGTGCGAGCAGCGGGCTGAGGTGGTTCTCGGCGTAATCACGCGCCGCCAGTTTGAGCACCGCCTTGCCGGAGCGTTCCGCGAGCCACACGACCGACCGCTCGACCATCGCGGGCGTCCAGTCGACGCCCCCGCTTTCCAGCACCCACGGTGTCTTGATCCGGGTCAGCTCGGCGGCGGCGGGCAAATCGAGGTAGACGGAGGCGCTGGGGTGCCGCTGCAGGAACGTCGCGGCAACGTCGGGGGAAATCTCGCCTTCGACGGCGCGCGCCACGATCCCCGCCTTGTGCTCGCCGGTCGCCATCAGCGCGATCTCCCTGGCATCGAGGATCGTGGCGACACCCATGGTGATCGCTTCGCGCGGCACATTCTCTACGCCGAAGAAATCGGCCGCGGCGTCTCTGCGAGTCAGCGTATCGAGGGTGACGATGCGGGTCCGCGACGACGCATCGGATCCCGGCTCGTTGAAGCCGATGTGTCCCGTCTTGCCGATGCCGAGCAGTTGGAAGTCGATGCCGCCGGCCGCCCGAATCGCCTCTTCATACGCGGCGCAGGCCTCCACCACCCGCTCGCGCGGGATCGTGCCGTCGGGGATATGGACGTTCTCCTTCGCGATGTTCACCAGGGCGAAGAAGTTCTCCCACATGTAGCGGTGATAGCTGTGGGTACTGTCGGGCGCCATCGGATAGTACTCGTCCAGATTGAACGTGACGACGCGCGAGAAATCGACGTCGCCCGCCTGATGGCGGCGGATTAGCTCTTCATAGACCCCGAGGGGAGTGCTGCCGGTGGCGAGCCCGAGCACCGCGCGGCCCTTGGCGCGGGTCTCGCGCTGAATGATCTCGACGATGCGGTCGGCGACCGCGATCGCGAGATCCTCATGCTCGGGAAAGACGACGGTCCGGAGCCGCTCGCGGTCGCGCGAGCTCTCGATCGTGGGAGGTAAGGCGCGGCGTGCGGCGGCCTTCGCCATCTACGCCTTCACTTCGATCGTCGCCCCACGCTTATACCGCACGTACAACCACGCCATCGGGACGATCAGCATGCCGGCGGCGATGATCGTGAGGGCGAGCAGGAGGGCGGCCAGCAGCACGGCCTGCTGCGAGGCCTGCGCCGCCTGGAACATGGCGGCATCCTGTTTCGCGAGCAGGACGATCATGGCCTGGCGCGCATCCGTGCTGGGGGCTTGCCCGGTGCTCGAGCTGGTCAGGCCGCCCAGGACCCTCTGCACCAGGGCGCGCTCCTGATCGTCCGCCATGGCGTTGCCGAGATCGGCGAGCTGCATCCGCAGCGACCGGCCCAGGCTATCCCGCTGCGCGATTGCTTCGGCGCGGCGGAACCGCGGATCGGAGCTGGTGGCCATTTCCCGCCAAACCTCGAGCCCGGCGTTGTAGCGGTGCAGCTTTTCGGACGTCCGAGCACCCCGGGCCACGGTTTCCGCGGCTTCCCGCAGGGAGAAGATCAGCCAGAGCCCGATTACCAGGGCCAAGGCGAGGGTAACGGCGCTGATCGTGACGGCTATGCCGGGCCGGATGAAGGTATAGTCCTTCATGGCGACGGCGAAGGACGAGCGGCCGACGGAGGGCCGAGACGGGAAGCCAGGAGGTGGCGTCGTCATGGGGCCAGACGCTAGTGTGCGCTTGACGGCGCTGCAAGGGGGCGCAATTTCTACCATGCGCCCCTCGCTCCCCACCCGACACCCGATCGCTCGTGGGATGCCGATGGAGGATAGTTGAGCGCTGTAGCTTTTCGCGGTGATGAAGGCGAGGTCTTGCGCCAAGCGAGCGCGGTGGTGGGGCGCCCGGTCGTCCTGTGGGAAGTTATCGGGACGCGGCAGGCGGTCGCTCGCGCGAGCAGCGGTCCCGATATTGGTGCACACCCTCCCGGTTTTAATCTGGACGCGATCCTGCAACGCTGGAGCATGCGGGTTCCTGTCGGCTCTCGCTGGGTCACAGCTCCCGGTCCCACACCGGAGGCTTGGGTCGTCGCTCCGGTGCGCTCCCGGCCGCCGGCCCCGCCGCCGGGCGGCCGTGAGCGACGCAGCAAGGAGCGACTCGCTCTCGAGCTCGCCGGCCTTGCCCTCGGATCAATCGGCGCACCAACCATTGGTGCTGGGGAGACGACCGTCCCGTCTTCCGGGATGCTCCTACATCAAGCCGCCAATCCGTTGACCGCAGCGCGCGCCGGCCTGCAGCTCGCGATGGAGTCGATCGGCCGCTGGGTCGATCTCGCCGCCGACCGCCGGCTCATGCTGCTGGATGATCTCGGCGAGGTGCTGGAAGACATTGACCGCACGACCGAGCTGCTCCGCGCCGTGCGCGAACATGGCACGACGCGCGGCGCTGCGCCCGCTGGTCGCCCCGAGCGCTTCGACGCGGTGCGGGTCATCCGCTCCTGTCTCACGCTTGAACGGCGGCTGCTCCGGGACCGCGGCATCGATCTCGACTTCACGACAGCGCTTGAGGCGAAATACTTGAAGGGAGATCCGAACGCGTTGTTCGATCTGCTGGTAAACCTGGTGCGGAACGCCGCCGAGGCCGGCGGAGAAGCGCCGTCCCCCGTGTTGGTCCAGCTCGACCTCAAGGGCAGGGAACTTGAGTTGACCGTGCGCGGGCGCGGGAGTGCGGCGAACCTGGAGAAGCTGCGCGGCGTCGCCGAGACCACCTTCGGGGGCACGGTCACGGTGGAATCGGCGCTGGCCACGGGAACGAAATTCACGATCGCGCTGCCGCTCCCGCCACAGCGCGAGGCGGAGCACCGCACCTAAGCGAGCAGCGCCTGAAGGTCGAGCGGCCGCGTGTGCATCCGGATGCTGCCGTCCGCGCCACGCGGCCATTCGTTTTCCGGCCGATCGCGGTACAGCTCGATGCCGTTGCCGTCGGGATCACGGAGGTAGATCGCCTCGCTCACACCGTGATCCGACGCGCCTTCCAGCGGAATCCCGTGATCGAGCACTCGACGCACGGCAGCGGCAAGGGCGGCACGGTCGGCAAAGAGGATTGCGAAATGATAGAGACCTGTCGTTCCCGCCGGCGGGCGCGGCGCGCCTCGGCCGGCCCACGTGTTCAGACCGATGTGATGATGGTAACCGCCCGCGGAGATAAACACGGCGTCGGGTCCGTACCGGGCGGTCACTTCGAAGCCTAGGATATCGCGGTAGAAAGCCAGCGCGCGGTCGAGATCGCTGACCGTGAGGTGCACATGGCCGATTCTCGTTCGGGGATCGATCGTCATGTCACCTCCAGAACACGCCGGGGTTCCCCGGTTACATTTCCGGCATGAACGCAGCCAAGATTCCTACCCCGATCAACGAGCCCGTCTTCCCCTACGCCCCCGGCTCGCGCGAGCGAGGGGAGCTCAAACAAGCCCTCAAAGATCTGAGCGGCCGTCAAATCGAGATCCCCGTCGTGATCGGTGGGAAGGAGATCCGAACCGGGAAGACGGTCGACGCCGTGATGCCGCACTGCCATCGCCACGTCCTCGCTAAGGTGCATCAGGCCGGCCCCGAAGAGGTCGCGGGAGCCATCAACGCGGCGCGCGACGCCTGGCGCGAATGGTCCAGCTGGAGTTTCGCCGACCGCGCGGCCGTTTTCCTCAAGGCCGCGGACCTGCTGGCGACGCGCTGGCGCGCCATGGTAAACGCGGCCACGATGCTCGGCCAAAGCAAAACCGCCTTCCAGGCCGAGATCGATGCGGCGTGCGAATTGATCGACTTCTGGCGCTTCAATGTCCACTACGCCGAACGAATCCACGCCGAGCAACCGCTGTCGGTCGCGGGGAGCGGGATGTGGAATGCGATGGACTACCGTGGGCTCGAAGGATTCGTCTACGCCATCACACCCTTCAACTTCACGGCGATCGGCGGCAACCTGCCGACGTCGCCCGCGATGATGGGGTGCACGGTCGTCTGGAAACCCGCCGCGACGGCGTCCTACTCGAATTACCTCGTCTTCCGGCTGTTGCAGGAGGCGGGGCTGCCGCCGGGTGTCATCAACTTCGTTCCGGGCCCCGCGGCCGTCATCAGTGAACGGCTGCTCGCCGACCGCCATCTCGGCGGGATCCACTTCACCGGGTCCACCGAAGTTTTCCAGACACTCTGGAAGCAGGTCGCCACCAACCTCACCAGTTACGCCGACTACCCGCGGCTCGTCGGCGAGACGGGCGGCAAGGACTTCATCCTTGCCCACGCGAGCGCCGACGTTGACGCGCTGGCGACCGGTATCGTGCGCGGGGCGTTCGAATACCAGGGCCAGAAATGCAGTGCCGCGTCTCGCGCCTACATCCCCGAATCGCTCTGGCCCAAGCTGCGCGACCGCGTGCTCGGCTTGCTCACCGACGTGCGCGTCGGTGACCCGGCCGATTTCCGCAACTTCATGGCGGCCGTGATCGATCGGAAATCGTTCGACAAGATCAAGGGCTACATCGAGCGGGCGAGGAACGATACCAAAGCCAAGATCCTGTTCGGCGGCGAGTGCGACGACGCGGACGGTTACTTCGTGCACCCGACACTCATTCAGGTCGAGGACCCGGCGTATCGCACGATGTGCGAAGAGATCTTCGGTCCGGTGCTGTCGCTGTACGTCTATCCCGACAAGAAATGGAAAGAGACGCTGGAGCTGGTGGATCGCACGTCTCCCTACGCGCTGACGGGCGCCGTGTTTTCGCAGGATCGCGCCGTGCTTGCTGAAGCCAGCTCCGCGCTGCGGTACTCGGCTGGGAACTTCTACCTCAATGACAAGCCGACCGGCGCGGTGGTGGGTCAGCAACCGTTCGGCGGTGGCAGAGCCAGCGGCACGAACGACAAAGCCGGCAGCCTGCTCAATCTGATTCGCTGGACCAGCGCCCGCGCAGTGAAGGAGAACTTCGTGCCGCCGCGCGATCCCTGGTATCCGTTCATGGCGGAGGCTTGAAGGCGCCGCTGCTGGTGTGGGCGATGGCGGCGGCGTTTCTCCTGCTGGTGGCGTCGTTGTTGATCGGTGCGTTCACGAAGCCGGAGTTTCCGCCTTATGCAATCGGGCCGCATGCCGATAGCACGTACACACTCGATGCCTCGCGGGGCGATGAGTGGCGCTGGTGGGGGGGGGGCGACCTCGGCTTTAGGCGCAATCACGTCATCACCGCTCCCGGGGCCGGCGCCATCGACCTGGGTTCCGTGGCGTTCGACTCGGCGACGGAGCTTCCAGCCGACGGGTACATCGCCACGAGCTTCGCCGCCGACACCGCCAACGCCGCGATCGGGAAATGGTACGACTACAGCATGTGGTCGCACCTGCTGACGTCCAGGCATCATGTGTATGCGATCCGCTCGCGTACCGGACAGCTCGCCAAGCTCGAGATCCTGGCCTACTACTGCCGCGAGGTCGGCGCTGCCTGCTACACGATCCGGTACAAACAAGCACGCCCCCGGATGAGAAGCACCGGGGGCGTGCGGGTCAATTAAGAGGACCGCGAGGCTACTTCGGCGGCAGGATCTTGAACATACCGGTCCCGCACACGGGACAGACACCCTTCAGCGCGGGGCGGCCGTTGGCCATCTTCACCTGCTGGGCGTTCGAGATCTTCCGCTTCGCCTTACACTTCACACAGTAACCCTCATCCGCGGCCATCGGTGTCTTTCCCTTTGCCATTTTCGGTCACTCCTCCAGTTCAGGGGCACAGGGGAGAACGGGAAGTCTAAGCGCAGACAACATAATAAGGTCGCGCTAGCCGGTGGTAACTTGCCCGTCCTGGAACCCGTTGCGTTTGTGCGTTCCGTCACAAAACGGTTTGGTCGCCGAGCCCCCACATCTGCACAGCACAACGACTTCCGCCGGTTTGCCGTCTTTCCGGGGCGGGGGCGTCAATTCCCGCCCGTCGGGCGTCACGATCCGCACCGGACCCTCGACGATTAGCGGACCGTTCGATTTGGGCGTTATGGTCACCTGGGTCATAGCCGCCAATATAGCGGCACGGTTTCCGAGGAGGCGGGGTATCTCCGGCGTGCGCGGGTTGTTCCTGGTGCTCTGCGCCGGCGTTGTGGCGTGTATTGGCGAGCGTGGGCCGCTCACGAACCGGATGGCCCATTCCCCGACGACCTATCTTGCGCGCGCGGCGCGCCAGCCGGTGCGGTGGCAGCCGTGGGGACGCGATGCCTTCACGCTCGCCGCGAAACTCGATCGCCCGATCCTGCTGTACGTCGGCAGCGATACCTGCCACTGGTGTGCCGAGACCGATCGCGCGATCTACACCGATCCCGAAATCGGTGCCCTCATCAACACGCTCTTCGTCCCTGTTCGCGTCGATCGCGACGAGCGGCCCGACGTGGCGCAGCGCTACCAGGCGGCCGTCGAGCGCCTCGCAGGGTTACGGGGATGGCCGCTCACCGTCTTCCTCACGGCGGATGGCTCGGCCTTTTTCGGCGGCACGTATTTCCCCGCGGATGATCCAATCACCGGACGTGGGTTGAAGCAGCTGCTCCCTGAAGTGGCGAAGAGCTATCGCGAGCAACGCTCCTTCGTCGTCCAGCAGGCGGCGCGGGTTCGCGAGCTCGTGCTCACGGGAAACCGTGAGCTCAGTGGAACACTGCGGCCTTCCCTGGTGCAGCAGGGAATCGTCGACGTCAGGCGCGATCTCGACGAGGCGGTTCGCAGCCGAACAGTTGCCGGGAATGTCATGGACGCCCAGGCCGCGTCGCTGCTGCTCCGCGACACGACCGCCCGTGCGTCGGCGCTCCGGGCGCTGGATTTCATGCTCGACACAACCGCCGGGGTTGCCGGCGAGGATCCCGCGGGGCTGGTTCGCGCGGCCCTTGTGGGAACGGTCGCCGAGGCCTGGATCGTCACCGCCGACAACCACTACCGGGAAGCGGGCCGAGCCCTCGTGCGGAGCCTGGCCGACGAGCTGCCTTCCGCGGATCACGCCAGTTCCGGTGGCAGCCAGGCTGTCTTCACTGACCAGGAGGCGTACATCATCGAGAAGGTGCTGCTCGCCGCCGCCACGTTGGGTGAGTCGACAGCGACCCGGCGTGCGCGGGCGGCGCTCGATGGTGTCCTGCTGCGAACGTACGCGCGGGGCTGGGGCGTCCGCCACTCGGTTGCGCCGGGTCCGCGAGACAGTGGAACACCACCAGGTTTGCTGCAGGACCAGGTCGAGATGGCACTCGCCTGCATTGCAGCCCATCAGGTCAGCGGTGAAGGCGGTTATCTGGACGTCGCGCTCGACCTCGCCGCAGTCACAGAGAGTGGCTATGCCGATCCCGCGGGCGGCTACTTCGATATCGCGGATGCAGCGCCGTCTTCACTCCCCGGGCTTGCCGACCGGACGAAACACGTCCTCGATGATGTGCTGCCCGGCGCCAACGCCGGGACGGCATTGCTCCTGGCTCGGCTCGCGCAGGTGACCGGCGACCAGGCGTACCGGCGTCGTGCTCAGCGCACGCTGGAGGCCTTTGTGGGGGCCATCTCCGGCACCGGTGTCCGTGCTGCGACGTATCTGGCTGCAGCACGAGAAACGCTGCAGATACCGTGACCAACACTGCCCCCCTGGGGTCCCTGTAATGGTGAATGAAGACGCCGACGTAGTCGCCCGGGTGCTCGCTGGCGATGGGGAGGCGTTCGGGATTCTCATCCGGCGATATGAGCCGGGTCTGCTTCGCTTCGCAACGCGGATGCTCGGGAATCCCGACGCGGCGGCGGATGCGGTGGCTGAGAGTTTCGTGCGCGCCTATCGGCATTTGGCACAATGCCGCGATCCGTCGCGGCTGCGGAGCTGGCTGTACCGGATTACCGGGAATCGCTGTCGCAGCCATCTCGCCCGGCGGCACACGAACGACATTCCGCTGAGCGAGGCCCCCGCGCCAGCGCTGGCGGAGGCGTCGGACGCCTGGGAAATACTCGAGCGCAGTGAGCAGGTCGCACTCGTAGAGCGGGCGCTCGCGGCGTTGCCGGCCGAAAAACGTGAGGCGTTCGTCCTGAAGCACGTGGAAGGGATGAGCTACGAGGAGATGGCGGCGGTGACCGGGGCACGCATCCCCACGCTCAAGATGCGGGTGCATCGGGCGCGGGAAGCGTTGCTGGAGGCGCTGGAGGAGGTCGTACGATGAGCCCAATTGATCCGCGGTTGCAGGAGGCGCTCGATGCGGAGCGTGATCCCGGCGAATTGCCGGCGGATCTGCGGGAGGCGTACGCCCGGCTGATGTCGGCGGCGGAGCTGCTCCAGACGACGCCAAGGCTGAGCGTCGCCACTCGCATCATGACGGAGATCGGCCGGCTCCCCGCGCCCGTTCACTCCGATGGTCCGATGCGCCGTATCATTCGCTGGTTCGGGCGGCCACGGGCTGTCACGCTGCGACTGCGTCCGGCCTGGACTCTGGCGCTGGCGGTCGGTCTCGGGGCGATGCTGCTGCTGTCCTTTCAGCAAGACTCGACTCCTACGCCCGGCGCGAGCGAGGGCATCGCGAATTTCATCGGTCATTTCCCGGGAGCCACGTCGGTGGAAGTCGTCGGCTCGTTCAATAACTGGAGTCGCGGCGCAATCCACCTGAATGACGACGATCATGACGGCATCTGGCACGGTGCGGTGGTCCTGCCGGCCGGGGCGCACGAATACATGTTCGTCGTCGACGGCGAGCGCTGGGTGCCTGATCCACTCGCCGGCCGCTACGTCGATGACGGATTCGGTGCCGGCCAGGAGAATTCGCTCCTCTTCGTGCGACCAGCGGCCGCGCAGCCATGAGGTGTAAGCTCTCCGTCGTGCTGGTGCTGGTCGCAGGCCCCCTCACGGCCCAAAGCGGATCGACCCGGCTGGCGGGCCGGGTCCCGGCGGCCGTGCTTCCGGCCATCGACTCCATCATCGGGACGGCACTCGCTGAGAGCCTGCCGACCGAGCCGCTCGTTCAAAAGGCCCTCGAGGGCAGTGCCAAGAACATTCCTCCTGACCGGCTCGTGAGCGGCGTCCGGCGCGGCCTGCTGCAGCTCCGCCAGGCGCGCATCATCGTGAGCCACGCCGTCCCCCAGGGCCAGCCGGTGCCGGAGGGGCATGTCGCTGCCGTGGCGGCGGCGCTCGCTCGCGGCCTTCCCGGGCCGATCGTGGAGCGGCTCCTGGCGATGGCGCCGAACGAGCCGCCTGGGCCCACGCTGCATGCGGCTGCCGACCTGGTGGCCCATCGCTTTGATCCCGATTCCGCTGCGGAGCTGCTGCTGGAAGCGCATAACAAAGGCTTGCGGGGCGTGCGGTTACTCGATGTGGCCGTGGCCGCGGACCACGAGCTCCAGCGCCCCGGGGGCCGAACTCGTGCCGAAGCGATGGCCCACGTCAGGGCGATGTTGCCGAACGTGCCGGTGCCGGAATCGGCCGTGACGCGACATGGAACGAAGGGGTCGTAAGAGCGACCCTAAACCCGAGGCTTTTTAATGCTTCAGTCCGCACTCCTCCTCCTGGCTCTTGCTGGGCAACAGCCCACGCAACAGCCGGCCGCGGCGCCTGCGAAGCCCGCAGCGAACGCGTCTCAGCAGGCTGACACCTCCAAGGCGAAGCATCGCACGCGCCGGGCCCGCAAGGCGAAACCGGCGACGGCGCCCGCTGCTGCGCCGCGTGATACGACCAAGAAGCCCTGATTACGAGGTGTAGTCTGAGTTGATCCGGACGTAGTCCGGGGAAAGATCGCAGGTCCACACCACCGCCTCCGCTCGACCCAAGCCAAGGTCGAGCCGGAGGCGGATGGCTTTTTGCTCGAAAATGGCGCGCGCCTGCTTCGGATCGGCGAGCGCGGTGGCGCCGCCGCTCGCGAGGGTGAGCCAGCCCTCCGCCCCTCCGTCCGAGCCCGCCTGCAGCGTGATGCGCTCGGCGACGAGCGCAACGCCGGCGACGCCGGCCGCCGCGAGCACGCGGCCCCAATTGGGATCGCCGCCGTAGATCGCCGTCTTCACCAGCGTCGAGCGGGCGATCGCGCGGCCCACTTCGCGTGCGTGCGCTTCGGTCTGGGCCCCCACGATCTGAATCTCGAGCCGCTTCGTCGCGCCTTCGCCGTCTGCGACGATGGCGAGCGCGAGCGTGCGCGCCACCGCGGTCACCGCCTCTTCGAACAGCTTCCACGTTGCGCCGTCGCGTGAGGGGTCGACGCCCGCCTGCCCGTTGGCGAGCAGCAGCACGGTGTCGTTGGTACTCGTATCGCCGTCCACTGAGATCGCATTGAACGTGCGGTCGACGACGTGCTTCCAGAACGAGCGCAGCGTGCCGGGCTCGGACACGGCGTCCGTGGTGAGCACGGCGAGCAGCGTCGCCATGTCGGGATGGATCATGCCGGCGCCCTTGGCCATGCCACCGATCGTCACGGGGCCGGCGGGTGTTTCGAGGCGAACCGCGCAGTGCTTGGGACGGGTGTCGGTCGTCATGATCGCCCGCGCCGCGTCGGCACCGCCTTCCGGCGAGAGCTTCGCGGCCGCAGCCCGCAGGCCGCGTTCGACTTTATCCACAGGCAGCGGCGCGCCGATCACGCCGGTCGAGAGCACCAGCGCCGTCCGCGGTGGCAGGCCGGCTGCCTCTTCGGCGCAGCGCGCCATCGCGCGCGCGGCCTCGAGTCCGGCGGCGCCGGTGCACGCATTCGCGACGCGGGCATTCATCGCGACGGCACGGACGCGTCCCGGCCGCTCACTCAGGAATTGCGCATCGTAGATGACGGGGGCGGCGCGCAGCGCATTTTTCGTGAAGGCACCGGCGGTGGCGCAACTCGTCGCGCTGACGAGCAGCGCCACGTCGAGCGCGCCGTCCGCTTTCAGACCGGCGTGCGCGGCGGCGGCGGTGAAACCGCCGGGCGATGTCGCCGAGCCGCCGTCGATCGTGGAGAATCCGGAAGACATTGTGCTTGTGTAACAGTGCTCCGTTTCTTATCATAGCACAACCTTCCAGGGGGGACCCGTTCGATGTCGGATCCGTTCCTCAGTTCCGACGAATACGACGAACGTGCACATCAGCTCTACAACGAAGGACAATACGACGAGGCCATCGACACGCTGCGCGAGGGGTTGAGTCTCTACCCCCACGCCGTCGAGCTGCATGTCGGTATGGGCTATGCGCGGCTCGCGCGCGAGGAGTTCGCGTGGGCGCGCCGCTCATTCGAGGAAGCGCGCGGCCTCGATCCCGATCACGAGGACACACTCGCCGGTCTCGGCGAAGTGTTGCTCAAGTTCGGCGAGCGTGCGGCCGCGCTCGCCTGCTTCGATCGGGTCCTCGCCCTCGGTTTCCGGGACGATCACGATCTCATGTTGCAGATCGGGCGCGCGCTGTTTCGCGAAGGGGTGCTCGATCAGGCTCGGCGCTTTTTCGAGGGCGCGCTGAGTGCGCATCCCGACTCGGCCGACGCCGCAGCCTGTGTGGGCTATGCGGCGCACCGCCTGGCGGACGAAGGCGGCAGCTTGCACTGGCTCCGCCGCGCGCTCGAGCTGGACGCGAGCCTCGGGGAAGCCCGCATCTACCTCGCGAACCTGCTGTACGACCGCGGCGAATACGAAGCCGCCCTCTTCCATCTCGAGCGTACCGGCCCCGAGGAGCATTACGACGCGCTCGCGATCTGGCGCCTCGTGGAGCTGAAGAAAAGTGTCTATCGCCTGCCCGACGACGATCCCGAGCTCGTGCCGTGGAACGAACGCTTGAATGAGCTGGCCGGCGATGCCGCCCCCGAAGACCTCCTGCTCTCGGAGATCGAGGCGATGACGCCGGACGGCCAGATCCGCGATCCGCGCCAGCTGGAGCTGTTCGGCACGCTGCTCACCGAGCTGCAGGGCATGAAATACAAAGTCGGCGAGGGGGCGGCGAAGGGCGGCGAGCTGCACCGCGTCAGCACGGTGTCCGGCTCGACCTATGTCGGCACCTGGGAAGACATCGTCCGCCAGATGAAAGACGACGCGGTCGAATGGGCCGGCGGCTCGCTCGAGGAGTACATGGAGGCCAGCGCCAAGCGCTGGCGCAAGCAGACGGGCGTGGCGATCCCGGCGACGGATCCGGAGAGCTTTCTCCGGGCCGGCGCTGACGCCGGAGTTCTAAGAATCCTGCATTAGACGGTCTTCTTGAATCGGATCCCGATCGACAGGGGCCCGTCGCCCAACGCCATGAGGGTGACGGCCCCGGCGAGCAGCAGTGCCTCGAGCTCGAAGTTGGCGTGATGCGGGAGTTTGTCGGCCAGGATCTTCACCGCCATCAGTACTGCCATCGCGGTGGCCCACAGGCGGGTCCACATCCCGAGTAGCACGCACACCGCCCCGACAGTCTCGACCAGAATGACGACCAGGGTCACCAGCGCGGTGATCGAAAGCCGCGGGATGCCGCCGTGGATCCGATCGAGGCCGTGGAGCAAGAACACGCCGCCCACCGCCAGGCGCATGAAGAAAGCCGCATACGGCGTCAATGCGTTCACGAGGTCTCCGTTAAAACATGGACATCGCGAGGAACGACCGCAGATTGTCGTTCGTCACGCGCAGCCGGGCGGACAGGAGCCGCACGACGGACCACAGCACCCTGTAGGCGACGTCGCGATTGAAGTCGAGCAGCAGCTCGAAATCGGACCTCGAAATCGTGATGAGGGTACAGGCGGTGTTCGCGATCGCGTCGGTGGAGCGCTCGGAGCGGTCGAAAATCGACATTTCGCCGAAGCAGGCACCCGGCTTCAGCACCGCGAGTGCTTCTTCACCCGAGCCGGGGATCGTCCGCGAGATCCGGACTTCGCCGTCCGAAATCAGGAATAAGCGGTTGCCCGGCTCGCCTTCCTTGAAGACGAATTGGCCGACGGTGAACTTCTGTTCGCGACACACTTCCGCGACGCGGGCCAGCTCGCCGTCGTCGAGATCCTGAAAGATGGCCGCTTGCTTGAGCAGCTTGAGGTCCACGGAGGCTAAGGTAGGGTGAAACCGCGTTTTGCGGTAGCCGACGCCCTGACGGCGCTGCGTTTTCCGCTCGCGGTCCTATTTCCCGTGGTGCGCTCGCCCATGTGGCAGCTCGCGATCATCGCGGCCGCCGCGGCGAGCGACGTGGGCGACGGCTGGCTCGCCCGGCGGCATGGTTCGTCGCGTGCCGGCGCGGTCCTCGACCCGATCGCGGACAAATTCTTCATGGTCGTTGCGTTCGTGACGATCGCCCGCCGCGGGTTGCTCGCCTGGTATGAGGTGCTCGGCGTTCTGCTGCGGGACATTCTGGCCGTGCTCGGATTTCTCGCGACCTGGCTGCTGCGCCGTCCGGTGGCGGTGCCGGCGCGCGCGGGGGGCAAGGCCGTGACGATCGCCCAGCTGCTCACACTGGTGGCGGCGATCGCCGATTGGACCTACACTCGACATCTCGCATGGGCCACCGCCGCGATTGCCGTCTACGCTCTGTGGGACTACGGCCGCACCGCGGCGGGAACTCGCGGGGGGGCACGTCGCAAAGACGGCGCGCAAGCCGTCCCATGAACTGTCCCACCCGGAATGGGAGGTCGGTGCCTGGAATGCGGATCGTCACGTTGGCGCTCGCCCTCGGCGCGATGCTCGTCGCCGACGGTGCGGCCCAACAATTCGTCCCGCCAAAAAACGCCAAGCATGGCGGAACCCGCCTCGGGCTGTTCGGATTCGGCGTGCGCGGCGGCGTCGATTTCAGACGATCGGCGCAGCTGGTGCTGGGAAGCACGCTGGACATCGGCGATCTCTTCTCCAATCGTCTGCGGCTGCGGCCCTCGGCGGAAGTCGGTCTGTTCAACGGAGCCAACACCTACGTCGGCAATTTCGAAGTGCTCTGGCGCTTCACCGCCGACGAAGAGGTGGCCACGCCGTACATCGGCGGAGGGATAGGCGTCGCGGGTCGTGACGGGTGCGGTTCCGATCCGGGGTGTCCGGGCCTGTGGCTCAACACCGTCTTCGGATTCGAGCTGCGGTATCGCTCCACGTTCAACTGGCTCATCGAATATCACGGCATGGACAGGATGCGCCGGCACCGGCTGTACATCGGTCTGACGACACGGCGGGGGAACTGATATGGCAAGAACCGCCGAAGTGACGACGCGCTGGCTCAAGCACCTCCAGTTCGAAGGCAGCGGGACCGGACGCCCCGCGATTCTGGTGGACGGCGATTCGGCGGCGGCTACATCGCCGGCCGAGATGCTGTTGCTCGCCGCCGCGACCTGCACGGCATCGGATGTCGTCATCATTCTGCAGAAGCAGCGCGTCAAGCTCGAGATCCTGGAGATCGCGGTGCGCGGGACGCGCCGTGACGAGGAGCCGCGCCGTTACACCGCGATTGCGTTTCACTTCCGCGTACGCGGGGAAGGCGCGGATGAGACCAAAGTGCGGCGCGCCGTCGACCTCTCGCTGGAGAAGTACTGCTCGGTCGTCGCGTCGCTCGCGCCCGACATTGCGATCAGTTACGACGTCGCCATTGCGTAGTATCGCGGTTCCCGTCTCCCTCCTGGCTCTCGCGTCGTTCCCGGCCCCGCTGGCACACGCGCAGCAACTGACCGCCACCGAACTCAGTCTGGGCGCGGCGACGGCCATGACCCATCGCTCGTTCGTCGGCGCGGAGCTCGCGCTCGCCCATCGTCCAGCGGCCGACACGCGAGTCGCGCTCGCGCTCGCCGGCGGTACCGTGGCGGAGCGCGCGGCGCTGCGGGCGCAGCTGACGGTGCAGCTCCTGGTGAATTCCGCGGCTCGGTCCGGTCCGGGACTGTATGCCGGGATGGGAGCGGCGTTCAGTGCCCGTCGCAGCACTCCGGGTCAGGGATTCTTGGCGGTATTGCTGGGCTTTGAAGGCGCGCCGGGACGGAGACAAGCCTGGTATGCCGAGCTCGGCTTCGCGGGTGGGGTGCGGGTGGCGGCGGGATGGCGGATGCGCTGGTTCCCCAGCTGGTGGCGAGACAGGTAGTGAAAAAAAAGGGCGCCCACTTTGCGGGCGCCCTCCTTCCGAAACGATTGCCGTCAGGCGTTCACAACGACGGGAGTGTTGCGCGGCACGACGGGGCGGCAATAGCGCTCGCCCAGGACGCGCAGCTCGTGCAATTCCGTCTCGGTGAGGTCGGCGAAGCGATCTGCAAGATACAGCAACGTGTCGTCAAACCATTCCTTCTGATGCTCAGGCCCGGCCTCCAGTACGCCGCAGCGGAGAATGTGCGAGAACAACTCGTCTCGCGCCTGCTCGAAGCTAGTGGGAATCGCATACTTCCGGGGCTCACCACGGTTTTTGGCCATGCAGGAACTTTCCTTTCGGGTTGGGAGCTCGTAAAAACGGCGCCGCAAGATAATTGGTTGTGTGGTATAATGCCACAGCAGGGACACGGGTTCCCGTGTGCCGGGAGGTAGCGATGAGCGAAGAAATTTATGGGCCCGAGCGAGCGCAACGTCTCGTGGCGCTGCTCCGGGCTTTAGCCGCGCGCATACAAGAGCTGGACCGGACGGGCCGGTTGCTCGATGCGGCGCCGGAGCTGCAAAAACTGCTGGGCAACGCCCGCAGTGAGCTGTTTCACTACGAAGTGCGCAGCACCTACGACACGCCGGACGTGGCCGAGAGCCGTCGCATCGTCGACGAGGCGCTGGGTGGCGAGCTCTCACTCGACGATCCGGACGATGACGAGCCCTGGCGAGGTGGAAGGGGAGGGGGAGGAAACCGCGAGGCATGAATCGATTCTACGTGGTGTTGACCGTGGTGGCCGTTGTGCTGGGAATCACGGTGTTTATGCTGCTGCGTACGGGCGGCGGCGCGCCCGCGGCAGCGGCCGGCCCGCCACCCACCGTCGCGGACGACGGCTTTCGCGGGTACTCGCTCGGTCAGGCAAGCGCGCCGGTCGAGATCACCGAGTATCTGGACTTCGAGTGTCCGGTGTGCGCGACGTTCGCCACCGTCCAGCTGCCGACGATCAAGGAGCAGTTGATCAACACCGGCCGAGTGCGGTGGAAATTCCGCGACTATCCTCTTCCGATTCACAAGTATTCGCGCTTCGCCGCGCACGCGGCGCAGTGCGCGGGTGCGCAGGGGCGATACTTCGAGATGCAGGACCAGTTGTTCGCGCACCACCAGTGGGCACAGACGGGCAAGGATCCCTCAAGCCTCTTCCGCAGTCTCGCGCAGGCCGCCGGCGTCGACCTGAACGCGTACGACGCGTGCATGCAGGCCGGCCGCTACGCGCAGCGCATCGAATACAGCCGGAAAGAAGGCGATTCGTTACGCGTCGACGGCACGCCGACGTTTTTCGCGAACGGCAAGAAGCTCGACTTCCGCCGGCTCCCGGGTTCTGACGATTTCAAAGCGATCGCCGACAGTATCATCGCCCACGCGCGGACTCCGAAGCCGCGGAGTTGATGCGCCACCGCCAGGCGATCGCGCTGCTCGCGCTCGTCGGCCTGTTCGTCGCACTCTACCTCTGGCTGCACGCGCTCGGCTTCGGCGGGGCGATCAAGTGCGGCGCATCGGGCGGGTGCGAGACGGTGCAGACGAGCCAGTGGGCCGTCTTCCTCGGCATGCCCGTCGCGTTCTATGGAGTGGTCGGCTACCTCGCGCTGCTGGTCGTGGCGCTGGCCGCGTTGCGGCCGACGGCACTGGCGCAACGCCGCTGGAACAGCCTGCTCGCCGCGCTGGCGAGCGTGGGGTTTCTCTTCACGATCTATTTGACGTATCTCGAGCTGTTCGTCATCCACGCCCTCTGTCGCTGGTGCGTGGGCTCGGCGGTCATTGTCACGCTGACCTGGATCGTGTCCTTGCTGTCGCTCAGGTCTCCTGGGATTCGTACTGATCCCGCAGCTTCGCCACAACAGCCGGGTCCGCGAGTGTAGTCGTATCTCCCAGCGCTCGTCCTTCGGCGATGTCTTTCAGCAGTCGACGCATGATTTTCCCGCTGCGGGTCTTCGGGAGATCGGCTGAAAAGAGAATGTCGTCGGGCTTCGCCAGCGCACCGATCTTTTTGGCGACGTGATTCTTCAGCTCCTCCCGGAGTGCGTCGGTTCCCTGTCTTCCTTCTTTGAGCGTCACGAACGCCGCGAGCGCCTGGCCCTTCAGGTCGTGCGCGCGTCCCACGACCGCGGCCTCGGCCACTGCCGAGTGGTCCACCAGTGCGCTCTCGACTTCCATCGTGCCGATGCGGTGGCCGGCGACGTTGAGCACGTCATCCACGCGTCCGAGAAGCCAGAAGTAGCCCTCCTCATCGCGCTTCGCGCCGTCACCAGCGAAATAGATGTTCTTCCACTTGCTCCAGTAGACCTGGCGATAGCGTTCGTCGTCGCCCCAGATCGTGCGGAGCATGCCGGGCCACGGTTTCGGGATGGCGAGATAGCCGCCGCCGACTTTCACCTCGTTCCCTTCGCCGTCGAGGAGCACCGCTTCAATGCCTGGAAACGGAACGGTCGCCGATCCGGGTTTCGTGGCGGTCACGCCGGGCAGCGGCGTGATCATGATGCCGCCGGTCTCCGTTTGCCACCACGTGTCGACGATGGGACAGCGCCCGCCGCCGATGTTCTGCTGATACCACATCCATGCCTCCGGATTGATTGGCTCTCCAACCGAGCCGAGGAGCCGTAGCTTGGAAAGATCGTGCCGTGCCGGCAGCTCGTTGCCCCACTTCATGAACGCGCGGATCGCCGTCGGCGCCGTGTAGAAGACGGTGACGCCGTGCTTCGCGCAGATCGACCAGAACCGGTCTTTGCCGGGATGATCGGGGGCGCCCTCGTACATCACCTCCGTAACACCGAGCGCCAGCGGGCCGTATACGACGTAGGAGTGTCCGGTCACCCAACCGACATCCGCCGTGCACCAGAACACATCCGAGTCTTTGAGATCGAACACCCACTTGGTCGTCGCGTACACGTGCGTCAGGTAGCCGCCGGTCGTATGCAGGATGCCTTTCGGCTTCCCCGTCGTGCCCGACGTGTAGAGGATGTAGAGCGGATCCTCGGCATCCATCGCTTCGGGGGGACAGTCCTTCGACGCACCGGCCATCAGTTCCGACCACCACAGGTCGCGGCCGGTCTTGAACGAGACCGTCTGGCCGGTGCGCCGCAGCACCACGACGTGCTCGATGCTCGGTGTACCGGCGAGTGCGTCATCCGCGTTCGACTTCAGGGGCACGATGGCGCCTCGGCGATAGCCGCCGTCCGCGGTGATGAGGATCTTCGCGCCGGCGTCATTGATCCGGTCGCGCAGCGACTCGGCGGAGAAACCGCCGAACACGACGGTGTGGACCGCGCCGATACGGGCGCACGCCAGCATCGCCACCGCGACCTCGGGTACCATGGGCAGATAAATCGCGACCCGATCCCCTCGCCCGATGCCCAGGTTTTTCAGCACGTTCGCGAACTTGTTGACCTCGGCGTGCAGCTCGCCGTAGGTGATGCGCCGCACCTCGCCGGGAGGCTCACCCTCCCAGATGAGGGCGACGCGGCCGCTGCGGCCCGCGCGCACGTGCCGGTCGAGACAATTCACGGAGGCGTTGAGCTTGCCGCCGAGGAACCATTTGGCGTGGGGCGGCTTCCATTCCAGCACGCGGTCCCAGGGACGGCTCCATTCCAGTTGCTTCGCCCAGTCCGCCCAGTAACCTTCCCGATCTCGCCGCGCCCGCTCATGCGGCGTGGTGTCCCGCACGTGGGCCTGCGCCCTGAAGGAATCAGGAGGGGGGAAGCGCCGCTGCTCGTCGAGAAGCGTCTCGATCCGGTCAGTCGTCATGGTTCAGGATATTAAGGAAGAGGGGGACTCTAGCAAGTTGCACCGCGCCGTTCGGTATGCGGCAGGCGCGGTGCGTGAGCGGGCTCACCGGTTTTGGACAACCGCTTGATACAGCGCGGCTTAGATAGCATGGCATTGGAGTGGCATACACCACCACGGGAGGAATCATGTCACCATTGCCCGTGGAGCACACACTGATGTCAACGCGCCCGATGGAGAAGACGATCGCGGCTCCGGAGCGGCTCGATCTCGAGTCCCGCACGGTGTTTCGCCGCGCGGCCGGGGAGGTGCTGGACCTGCTCGCTGAGGGGGCCGGCCGCCTGGTGATCGATCTGTCGGGGACGCGCTCGGTCGACAGCGCCGGTCTTGGCGCCTTGATGCTGATCCAGCGCAAGGCCGCCGAGCGCCGCCAAACCGTGTGCCTGCGCGGGGCCAACGAGGAGCTGCGTTTCCTGCTCGTCCTCACCAAGCTCGACGACCTGTTCGAATTGGAGACTGGCGTTTCCTGACGTAAATTGGCGCGATGGCGCCGTCGCCGCGCAAAGTCCTCTTCGTCGAAGACGAAGCCGCCCTCCAATACTCGTACGAGCGGTTTTTTGAAGGTAAGTACACCATGGCCTACGCGCCGAACGGCGCGGAAGCCATGCGCCAGCTGAGTACCTTCCAGCCCGACGTCCTGGTCCTCGACATGCGGTTGCCCGATACCGACGGCATCGCCCTGCTGCAGCGCATTCGGGAGACGCAGCCCACGCTGCCTGTCGTCGTCACGACCGCATATGTGAGCATGGAGCCATTGATGAACGTGCTCGACCTGGGGCACAGCCGCTATCTGGTCAAACCCTACGAACTGAGCGAGCTCGCGGCCGCGATCGATGCTGCGGGCTGAGGGCCTGCGGCACAGTTTCGGAGCGGTCAGAGCCCTCGACGAGATTTCGTTCACCGTACAGCCCGGTCAGACGCTTGCCATCTTCGGTCCGAACGGCGCCGGCAAGACCACACTGCTGAAGGTGCTCGCCGGACTGATACAACCGCAACGGGGGCGAGCGGAGGTCGCCGGAGGACGCCGGGCGATCGGATGGATTGGTCACCAACCGCAGCTCTACGCGCCGCTCACCGTGCGCGAGAATCTCCGCTTTTGGGCGTCATTGTACGGCGTATCGGTCCCCGGTGAGCTTCTTTCGCGCTTGGGGCTCGAGGAGCACGCGGACCGTCCGGTCCGCGCGCTCTCACGCGGGCTGGTGCAGCGCGTTGCGATCGCACGTGCGCTGCTGCACGACCCAACGGTGTTGCTGCTCGACGAGCCGTTCACCGGACTCGATCGCGTGGCCGCCGAGGCGCTGAGCCGGCTGCTGGCGCAGCATGGTGCGGCGGGTCGCGCGACCGTGCTGGTGACCCACAACGTGGAAGAGGGCACGGGACTCGCGACCCATGTCGCGTTCATGCGCGCGGGACGGTTCGTGCATTTCGCGCCCCGTGCAGGCCGCGGCCCTCAGCAGGTGGGCGAGGAGTATCGCAATGCCATTGCCTGACCTCCTGCGTCACTCCTGGTCCGTCGCGGCAAAAGACCTGTTGGTCGAGTTTCGGTCGCGCACCGCGATTCTCTCGGTGGCGGTGTTCGTGGTCCTGGTGCTCGTCGTGTTCAATTTTGGACGCGATCCCACGGCCGTTTCCAACGTCGACCTCGCGCCCAGCATCCTATGGGTAACCTTCACCTTTGCGGCGATCCTCGCCTTGAATCGCGCTTTTCAGCTCGAGCTCGAGAACCAGGCCCTCGATGGACTGCTGCTCGCACCGATCGACCGGAGCAGCATCTACCTCGGCAAGCTGGTCGCGAATCTCGTCTTCGTTGCGACGATCGAGCTGATCGGCGTCCCGTTGCTGGCGCTCTTCTTCAACGTGCGCGTGCTGCCGTACCTGGGTCCTCTGGCTGCATTGATCGCATTGGCGACCGTGGGATTCGTCGCGGTAGGGACGCTCTTCAGCGCCATGACGGTGCGTACTCGCTTCGCGGAGTTGTTGCTGCCGGTCCTGCTGTTGCCCTTCATGATCCCGCCGCTGAGCTGGGCCGTGCTGGCGACCGGCCGGTTGCTGGCGGGCCGTCCCTTGAGCGAGATCGTGGGCTGGCTTAACATGCTGGCCGTCTATGACATCGTCTTCGTTGCCTTGGCCTTGCTCCTGTTTCCCGCGACGGTGAACGAATGAGAATGCTGCGCGCGGGACGGTGGATCACCGTGGTCGGCCTGGTCTTACTCGCCGGCGTCTACGTCCGGGCGCTCGCGTACACGCCGGTCGAGCAGTCGCAGGGTCTGGCGCAGAAGATTTTCTATTTGCACGTGCCCGCGGCGATCTGGGCCGAGCTGGCGATGGTGTTCGTGGGGCTGGCGAGCGTCTTCTATCTGTTTACGAAAGACCCCCGGCTCGACCGGTTCGCCGCTGCCTCGGCGGAAGTGGGCACGGTGTTTTGCGCGATCGTCCTGACGACCGGTCCGATCTGGGGGAAGCCGATCTGGGGCACCTGGTGGACCTGGGACGCCCGCCTGACGTTCACCCTCTTTCTCTTTCTGCTCTATGTCGGTTATCTGCTGCTGCGGGGCGCCGTGACGGATCCCGCCGCGCGGGCACGCTTCGCCGCGGTGCTCGGCATTTGCGGCATGTGCGAAGTCCCGTTCATCCATCTCAGCGTGTACATGTTTCCCACGCTGCATCCGATGCCGATCGTGCTGAAACCCGGCGCGCCGTCGTTGCCGTGGAGCATGCTGTCGACGTGGCTCTTCTCGTTGGGTGTGTTCACGCTGCTCTACGTGGGCTTCGTGGTGCAGCGCTATGCGCTGAGTTATCTGCGGGAGCAGCTGGAAGCGGTGGGAGAGGTAGGACATGCTTGAGCAGGTCCCGCAGAACGGCGGCTACATGATCGCCGCGTACAGCGTGGCGGCCGGAATCCTCATCGGCTACGCGGTGTCACTGTACCTGCGCGCGCGCCGCAGCCTTCGCGCGTAGCTCCGCCCGCGCTTCGGGCAAGCGGCTGTGCCCGTCGGGCACCTGCGTCGCCCACAGATTCAGCGCTTCGTCCGCGGCTTCATGATCCCCCGCATCGTAGAGCGCCTGCGCGTTGTGCCACAGCGCGGTTGCGCCCCCACCCGCCGCGTAGGCGCGCGCAAAGCGTGCAGCGGCCTCGGCAAAGCGCCCCACGCGCTGATACAGGGTACCGGCCGCCATCGCGGCATCGGCGCGCTCCTCGAGCGCCAGCGCCTGCTCGAACGCGCCCAGCGCCTCGTCCTGCCGGAACACCATCTGGAGGGCTTCACCGAGCAGCATCCAGGCGTCGGCGTGATCGGGGAAGCGGAGCGTGGCCGTGCGTGCGGCTTCGACCGCGCCCCACCGGTCATCGAGCGCGCGCGACAGGTGTACCAGCGCGGGGTACGTATCGGCGAACCCCGGCGCGAACCTGGCGCCGAGCTTCAGCCACGTGAGAGCGCGGCGTGGAGCATCGCGTTGTGAGGCCGCGGCGCGGCGCAGGCAAAAGCGGCCGAGTGCCGCGCGGAGTGAGCGGATCATTGCTTGATAATGGGGAGAGCCACGGTGAGATTGCAACGGCGCATGGCAGCAACCTTGCAAGGGCGCCGCATCGTGGTCACCCGCACGCGCGAACAAGCGGGCGATCTGGTACGAGCGCTCGAAGACCGGGGCGCCGTGACCGTGATCGCTCCCGTCATTCGTATCCAGCCGCTCGAGAATCTTGGGGCGCTGCGCGCCGCGCTCACCGGGCTCTCCGCCTACCGCTGGGTCGTCTTCACGAGCCAGAACGCCGTGCAGATCGTCTTCGATCGTCTCGTCGCGTGGGGCCTCACGCCCCGCGTGTTCAGGTCCACCGCGGTCGCCGCCATCGGTACAGCGACGGCCGACGCGCTGACACTCCGCGGTGTGGTGCCGGCGCTCGTGCCGGAAGAGTTCGTCGCGGAGTCACTGGCGGAAGGGTTGATCCGCCACCACGGAACGCTGGCCGGTGCTCGCGTGCTGATCCCGAGCGCCGAGGATGGGCGAGAAGTGCTTGGCACGACGTTGCGACAGCACGGTGCCGAGATCGAAACGATTGCGGTGTATCGGACCGTGCCGGTCCGGAGTGATCTCAGCGCGCTTGCGGCGGAGATCCGGGGCGGCGGCATCGACGCGATCACGTTCACGTCGTCGTCCACGGTTCGATCCTTCGTCGACTTGGTGGGACCCGCGGCCGCGACGGGCGGGCGATTCGTCGCCGCCACGATCGGCCCCGTCACCGCGGAAACCGCGCGCGAGCTCGGGTTGCGCGACATCATCGAGGCGGAGCCGCACACCGTCCAGGGATTGGTCGACGCTTTGGCCAGGCGGTTCGGATGAAGATCGGGACGCGTGGCAGCCAACTCGCGCGCTGGCAGGCGGACTGGGTGCGAGACCGGCTCGCTGCACACGATGCCCGCGCCGAGATCGTCGTGATCAGAACCCGCGGCGACGCCGAAGTTGATCGGCCGCTCCACGAGCTCGAAGGAAAGGGCTTCTTCACCAAGGAAATCGAAGATGCGCTGCTCGACGGCCGCATCGACGTCGCGGTCCATTCGCTCAAGGATCTTCCCACGACGTTGCCCAAAGGCTTGGCGGTGGGCGCCATTCCGACGCGCCACGATCCACGCGAAGCGCTCGTCAACGGCCGATCGCTCGCCGATCTCCCGGCCGGCGCGCGGGTCGGCACATCCAGCCTCAGGCGCATCGCCCAAGTGCGGTTTCTGCGGCCCGATCTCGAGGTCGTTCCGCTGCGAGGCAACGTGCCCACGCGCGTCCGCAAGGTCGAGAGTCGGGAGCTGGATGCCGCGCTCCTCGCGATCGCTGGACTCGAGCGTCTGGGACTCGGGGATAAAGGCTCCGTGATCGATCCGCTCGATGTGATGCCGGCGCCGGGGCAGGGCGCACTGGGCGTAGAGATTCGGGCAGATGACAAGGCGACGCGAAAAGCGCTGCGGTCGCTGCACGACGACGCCAGCGCCGTCGCGGTGACCGCGGAGCGTGCTCTCCTCGCGGCGCTGGGCGGGGGCTGTCAGGCGCCTGTTGCTGCGTGGGTGAGCAGGGAGCAGGGAGCTGAGAGCAGGTTGTACGGGCGGGTTACGGATCGCGACGGCGCAGTTCAGCTCACTGCCTCGGCCGAGCTCGACCCCGGGAAACCGGAAGCCGCCGGCGAAGCCGTGGCCCGCTTGCTGGAGAGTGAAGGCGCCGCGAGCTTACTCGCCCGATGACCGCACAATTCCCGATTCGCCGCATGCGGCGGCTGCGTCGCACCGCCGGCCTTCGCCGCCTCGTCGCGGAGACACACGTCGTACCTTCGCAGCTCGTGTGGCCGCAGTTCGTTGTGCATGGCGAAGGAGTGCGCCGCCCCATCGCCGCCCTTCCCGGCGTGGCGCAGCTCTCCATCGATCAGCTGGTGAAGGACGCCGAGCGGGCGGCATCGCTCGGGCTGGGCGGCATCATTCTCTTTGGGATTCCGGCGACGAAGGACGCCACCGGCTCGGAGGCTTACGACGACCAGGGAATCGTGCAGCAGGCCATCCGGGCAGTGAAACGCGCGGTGCCGGACCTGCTCGTCATCGGCGACGTCTGCCTCTGCGAGTACACCGATCACGGGCATTGCGGCGTCATCCGCGACGGCGACGTCGACAACGATTCGTCCGTCTACCTGCTCGGCAAGACCGCCGTGATGCAGGCGCGCGCCGGCGCGGACCTGGTGGCGCCGAGCGACATGATGGACGGCCGCGTCGCCGGCATCCGCAAGGCACTCGACGCCGGCGGCTTCTCCCACGTGCCGATCATGTCGTACGCGGCGAAGTTCGCATCGGCGTTCTACGGACCGTTTCGCGAGGCGGCCGGCTCGACGCCGCAGTTCGGCGATCGCCAGTCGTATCAAATGGCCGTGGCGAATGGTGATGAGGCGATGAAAGAGATCGAGCTCGATCTCGACGAAGGTGCGGACATCGTGATGGTGAAGCCGGCCGGTCCGTGCCTCGATCTCCTCCGGCGCGCCAAGGAGCGCTTCGGTTCGCCGCTCGGGGCGTATCAGGTGAGTGGCGAGTACGCGATGATCAAGGCCGCGGCCGAGCGCGGCATGCTCGACGAGACCAGAGCGATGTGGGAGTCGGTGACGGCGATTCGGCGGGCCGGCGCGGATATCATCCTGACCTATTTCGCGCCGGATCTGGCCGAACAACTGTAGGGGCGCAGCATGGTGCGCCCCTACCGCGATATCCGATAGCCTACCTCAAATCGGTCGCGCCGGGCGGCAAGAGGAGATACCGCCACAACCCAGCAGCCGCGGCAGCGCCGACGAGCGGTCCAAGCCAATAGACCGCCTGGGCGTGCCAGTCCCAAGAAACCAGGGCCGGACCAAAGGCGCGAGCCGGATTCAGCGCCGCGCCGGTGAGCACGCCGCCACCCAGGACGCACACGACCACGACCAGACCGATCGCGAATCCCGCGACGCGCTCCCGTTGCGCTGAGACCCCTGTCCCGTAGACGGCGCTCACGAGGAAGAAGGTGAACAGCGCCTCGAGCCCCACCGCGGCCCAAAAGCCGATGGCACCCGAAACCTGCGGAGTGCCAAGTGACATCATGCGCGCCGCCGATGCGGGGAAGAGCAGCTTGATGAACAGCGCGCCGACGATCGCGCCGAGCAGCTGCGCGACCACGTAGCGGCCCAACGTCAAGGTATCGATCTGTTTGCCGAGCCATAATGCGAAGCTCACCGCCGGATTGATGTGCCCGCCGGAGATCGGCATCATGATCGTGACGACGAGAGCGAGTCCGATACCATTCGCCAGAGCGACGCCCAACGCGCCGGCGGCGTTCGCGACGGCGCTGCCTGCGCCCACGAGCACGAAGAGGGCGGTACCGACGAATTCCGCCGCGGGAGCTCGGAGAGACCGGTAATTCACGAGTGACCTCGGGTTGAAAGCCGGGCCAATCTACCGGGCGCCACCGTCAGGCCGCAACACCAACGCCGCGTTGATTCCGCCGAATCCAAACGAGTTGGAAACGACAGCGGCCGGGAAGGCAGTCCTGCCGCCCGGCAGGCAGTCGAGATCGCAGTGGGGATCGGGATGTTCCAGGTTGATCGTGGGGGGCAGCCAGCCTCGCGCCAAGGCAAGCGCGCAGATCGCCGCCTCGATTGCGCCACTCGCCCCCAGCGCGTGGCCGTAATAGCCCTTGGTCCCGCTGACGGCCAACCGGTAGGCGTGATCCCCGAACACCTGTTTGATCGCCGACGTCTCGGTCGGATCGTTGAGCGGCGTGGACGAGCCGTGCGCGTTGATGTAGCCGACCTCGGCGGGCGACACGTCGCCGTCGGCGAGCGCCAGCCGCATCGCCCGTGCCGCCTGCCGTCCGTCCGGGCGCGGCGCGGTCATGTGATAGGCGTCATTCGTGTACGCGTGGCCGACGACTTCGGCGTAGATCTTCGCTCCCCGCGCGAGCGCGCGGCTCCGCTCCTCGAGCACCAGCACGGCCGCTCCCTCGCCCATCACGAAGCCGTCGCGTCCCGCATCGAACGGGCGGGACGCGCGCGCGGGATCGTCGTTGCGGGTACTCATCGCGCGGATGACGCTGAATGCCGCGAACGTCAGGGGAGCGAGCGGGGCCTCGGCGCCGCCCGCGAGCATCACGTCGGCGCGGCCATCGCGCACCACGTGAAATGCCTCGCCGATGGCGATCGTGCCCGACGCGCAGCTCATCGCGTTCGTGGCGTTCGGTCCCGTGAATCCGAACTCGATCGCGATGTTGCAGCTCGCGGCGCCGCAGAACACCGCCAGTGCGAGCGACGGATCCAAGCCGCGCGGTCCCTCGGCGAGATAGCGGGGCACCTGGGATTCCGCGAACGACACGCCGCCCAGCGCCGAGCCCATCATCGTGCCCACGCGGTCACCGTCTTCCTGCCGCGGAGAGATCTGCGCGTCGGCCAGCGCCAGACCCGCGCTGGTCACCGCCAACTGCGAAAAGCGATCGAGCCGCTTGGCCCGCTTGGCGTCCAGGTGATCCTGCGGCCGGAAATCGGGAATCTCGGCGGCCATGTGACTGCGGAACGGCGTCGGATCGAACCGCGTGAGGGTCCGCACCGCGGAGGTGCGGGCCTCAAGGCCGCTCCATAAACCGTCAGCTGCCGTCCCGATAGGCGTGACGGCGCCGACCCCGGTGATGACGACCCGACGGAAACTCTTCATGAGACTCCTTCCGCGGCTCGTTTGAGCCCTGAGAGTGTGCGCGACGCGATTCCGTGGATGAAGATCGGGCCGATGACGAGATTCGCGGCCAGTCGCCCGATGAGCGGCCACGTCGGTCCCCGCCACGTGTGGACGATCTCGACCTCCACGCCTCCTTCAGAACCTTCACCATCCTCCACCAACCTCCACACAACTTGCATCCCTCGCGTGATACCCCGCACGTGCCGATACCGAATTTCTCCGGCCGGACGGTCCACCGTCATCTCGGAAACCCACCAGGTGGGATACTTGATGAGACCACCGCCGAACGGCCGCCAGGCCGCCATTTCGACCAGACCATCGTCCAGCACGCGAACCCAGCGGTAGTGCGGAAGGATGGAGGGCCAGCGGACCACGGTGCTCGCGGCGGCGAAAACCCGGGAGAACGGCGCGTGAACGCGAATGCGATCGACGGTACGCATCAGCGGCTGAGGCCGGCGTAGCCTCCTCTATAGTAGAGGAGCGGCCGCCGGTCGCTGACGTCTCCGCCGACGACGAGGCCGAGGAACACGGTGTGATCGCCGGCCGCCATCGCGCTGCGCTTTTCGCACTCGATGTGGGCGACGACGCCCTCGATGACAATCCCGCGATCGTTTTCGCGGTAGCTCACACCGCGAAAACGATCCTGCTCCTCTGCGGCGAAGCGCCGCGACAGCGCCTCCTGATCGGCCGAAAGAATGTTGAGCACGAAGTGCGTGCCACTCTCCAGTGCCGCATGCATGTCGTGCGTTTTGTCCACGGAGACGAGGATGAGCGGCGGATCGAGCGAGACCGACGCGACCGAGCTGGCCGTCATGCCGATGGGATCGCCTTTCGGCGTGCGGCTGGTCAGCACGGTGACGCCCGTGGCGAAGCGGCCGAGCAGCTGGCGGAACAGCGGCGGCTCGACGCCACTGCCGCCCCCCCCGCCCCCCCCGCCCCCCCCGCCCCCTCGCGGGGTCAAAGGACGAGACTCGCGAGCACGCCCGGAGCCAGCGCGGCACGCGCGGGAATACAGTTGCCGGTGGCCCGGACGAGCAGGTCGGCGAGCTCCGGGCGCCGGATCAACCGTCCGACGACGCGCTCGATCAATGCCGGCCATCCCACGGCGACACCGATGATCCGCTCGAGCAGCCATTTGCCCGTGAACTCACGCAGCCGGGCGCGCGCGTATTGCCGCAGATCGGCGCCCGTCGCCAGCGAGTCCAGAATCGCGGCGGCCGCGAGCTCCGCGCCGCGCAGCGCGCTGTAGATGCCCTGGCCCGTGAAGGGATCGAAGAAGTCGGCGGCATCGCCGACGAGCAGCGCGCCGTCGCCTGCCGGCTGTCGCGACCAGCGCGCAAACGGTCCGGTGGCGAGCACGCGCCGGACGATGCGCGTCGGGTCGAAGCGTCCGGCGACACCCGGAAAGCGATTCAGCTCGTCGAAGAACCGCTCGCCGCGGTGTGCCTGGTCGAGGGGCAGCACGAGCGCGACCGTCGTGACGCCGGAGCCGATCGGCCCGAGCCCGACATAGCCGGGCCGTCCCACGTGCATTTCGCCGAGGTCGTTCACGTCGCGCGCATCCGCGACGTGCGCGGTGAACGCGACTCGGTAGGGCGCCGTACGAAAAACCTTACCCAGGCGACGCGCGACAATCGAGCGTAACCCGTCGGCCCCCACAACCACTCGCGCGCGAACCGCATCTCGCATCCCGCTTCTCGCATCCCGCGTGACGACGCCGCCAACGGTGCCGTACTGGTAGATGAGCTCTTCGACCTTCACTCCTTCGCGCACCTCCGCTCCCGCGGCTTCCGCGGCATTTCGCAGGATCGTATCGAACGTCGACCGGGGAAGCGCAAAGCTGAACGTCTCGAACCGGCCAACGACGCCCGCGCCGCTCGGGGCGACCACTTTCATTCCGGTCAGGTGCGCCGGCGCCGCGGCGATCACGGCCTCGAGGACGCCGTTGCCGAGGCGCTCGAGCACGCGGGTCGATTCGGGGCTGAGATATTCGGAGCAGGGCTTGTCGCGGGGAAAGCGGGCGCGGTCGAGGAGCAGGACACGCGCTCCCGCGCGCGCAAGCAGCAGCGCGGTTGCGGATCCCGCCGGGCCGGCGCCGGCAACGACCACATCCCAATGCGGCGAGCCGGTGCTCACGCGATGAGTCCCGCGCATGCGGCTCCAGTCAGGGTAGCCGCCAGGTTCACGGCGTCGTTGTCCACCCACCGGACGTTTCCTTGGACCGTCGCACCGAGCAGCGAGTCCACCAGCATTCCCGCGACTCCCGCTGCTGCGATGACCAGCGCGCCCCGCTGTCCGAAGACGTACGACAGGCCGGCAATGAATCCCGCCCCCACGATTCCACCAGCGGTACCGAGCAGCGTCATACCGCCGTCCGTGCCGGGCGCGACGCGCCGCCCATTGGTGATGAGGCGAGGCGCGATCGGTGAATGCCTGCCGATCTCCGTGGCCCAGGTATCGGCGGTGGCGGCAGCGAGGGCACCGGCGAAAACGATCCAGCTGCCCGCGAGTGCTGCAAGTGCGGCGACGCCGCCGTTCGCGACGACTTGCCGAGCATTACGTCCGCCGCCCTTCGCCGCCGTCGTTAGCAGGCTCGACGAAATGAAAAAGGCGAGGAGCAGCACGAATCCCCGCCAGCCGAGTCCCCAGATTGTCGCCAGGCCGACCGCGAGCGCCGCCGTGGCGCCCCGTCCGGTCAGCCATCTCACTCGCCGAATAGCTCCCGCAGGACGCGCTTCTTGAGCTCCGCCGGCGCGCCCTGCGCGCGGCACCGCGCCCGCAGGAACTTCAGGAACAGCTCCTCGAAGTCGTACTGCTCTCCGCACGGCGGGCAGTCCTCGAGATGCTCGCGAATTTCCCGCTCGAGCTCGGGCGTCAGCTCGCGGTCCAGAAATTCATAGAGGTGCTCGACACACTCGCGACAATTCATGCAGGGCTTCCTTTGATGTATCCCATCTCGACGGCGTAGTCGTAGAGCTTGCCTTGCAGCAACTGGCGCGCGCGAAACAGCCGCGACTTCACAGTCCCGACCGGGACTTGCAGAATGCCCGCGATCTCCTGATACGACATCCCTTCGACATCGCTCAACACCAGTGTTTCGCGGAACGCCACCGGAAGCTGGTCGATCGCCCGGAGCACCTGATCATCCACGATCTTGTCGAAGAATGCGCCCTGCGGGTCTTCGTCCTGCACCTCCGAGAACACCGCGTACGGCTCGATGGCGTCCACGTCCACCGTTTCCGGGTGCCGGGTGCGACGGCGGTACTCATTGATGAACGCGTGCCTCAGAATCGTGAGCAGCCAAGCCTTCGCGTTGGTTCCCTTCTCGTACTGGTCCCAGGCGCGGTAGGCCTTGAGCATCGTCTCCTGGACAAGGTCATCGGCATCGGAGGGGTTCCCCGAGAGGCGGAGGGCCACCCGGTATAGCACGTCGAGGTGGACCAACGCCTCCCGTTCGAAGCTTACCCGCTTTTCGTCTACGGGGGTCTGAGGAGTCGTCATGGCTGTCGGAGAAGGCTCATGCGACGCGGCGAGTTCCGCAATAGGGGAGGGGATGCTACGTTTCGCGCTCCGTGGTGCACAGCATTGTCCCGCTCGCCGTCCTCGAGGCGGTCAAGAATCTCGATACTCCCGTCGAAGATGGGCTCACCGAGTTCGCCGAGGAGCTCCTGGTGAAGCGTCTGGGCCTGTCTCCTACCGTTGAAATGCAGCTCGCGGAGTACGAGCTGCTCGCTCGCAAGGACGCGCGAGTCGAGCCGTCGCACGTCGAAGCCCTGCTGCGACTGGTGGGCCGTCGGCCCGACGCCGATCTCGTGTTCGCGGATGCAGGGCGCCGCGCGGCCCGTCGGGCCGTGAAGCGGATGTACGGGGTAACCCGTCTGTTCGGGCGTTCGGCCGCGCGGCGCGCGGCGCGCGCGGTCCTCGGCGCTGAGCTGGGCTTCGAGCACCGGTTCCCCGTCGCGCGCGTGAGTGATCCGATCGCCATCCAGGCCACGCCCGACGGCACGGCGTGCGGGTTCTACGGCGCCGGCCTCGTCGAGCTGCTGCGCCTGCTCATCGGCTACGAGGGGGCGATGCTGCACGTCGACTGCCGCGCGCGCGGCAGCGGCGCCTGCGAATGGCGCGCCGTCGGCCCCGATCCGCGCCACCAATGACACCGCTCGAAGGGTTCGATTTCGCGGCGCTGCGGGAGCTGCTGGGGAGTCTGCCCGCCGACGCCTGGCTGTTGTACGACTTCCGCGGCATCAACCCGGCCGCGACGCGGGTGCTCGGCATCCACGGGATGGGGACGCGCCGGTTCTTCGTCCTCTTGCCGCGTGACGGGCAGCCCGTCGCGCTCGCGCACCGCATCGAGCTCGCGGCATTCGACGGATTCCCCGGCGAGGTGCGTCCCTATGCGGCGTGGACGGAGCTGAACGACAATCTGCATGCACTCGTCGGCGGCAAAACCGTCGCGATGGAAGTCTCGCCCAAGGATGCCGTCCCCTACCTCGATCGCGTGCCGTATGGCGTCGTCCAGTTGGTCGAGGCGTCTGGCGCGCGCGTCGTATCGTCCGGCGTGCTCGTCTCTCGTTTCGCCGCGCGCTGGTCGCCCACCGAGCTCGCGGGACATCGGCGCGCCGCCGAGGCGATCGCGGAAATCGCATTGAGCACGCTGCGCTGGGCAGGCGCCGAACTCGCGCGCGGTGTCGCGGTGCGCGAAGTGGGGATGCAGTCGCGTGTCATGGATGCGTTCACGCGTGCCGGTCTCGTGACCGATCATCCACCCATCGCCGGCTTCCAGGCGAACGCCGCCAATCCGCACTATGAGCCGCGCGCCGGCAGCGACCGCAGCCTGGCCGCGGGCGATGTGTTGCTCCTGGACCTTTGGGCGGGCGTGTCACCCGGCAGCGTCTTCGCCGATCAGACATGGATGGCGTTCGCTGGGCGTGAGCCGAGTCGTGATGTGGTCCGCGTCTGGGAAGCGGTGCGCGGCGCCCGCGATGCCGCGGTTGCGTTACTGCGCGATCGCTGGAAAAAGAAAGCGACCGTGACTGGGGCGGCGGTCGACGATGCCGCGCGCCGCGTGATCCGCTCGGCGGGATTCGGCGAGTACTTCGTGCATCGCACGGGCCATTCGATCGACCGCGACCTCCATGGCTCGGGACCGCACATCGACAACTTCGAGACCCAAGACGAGCGAACCCTCATTCCGGGTGTCGGTTTCTCGATCGAGCCCGGCGTCTACCTGCCCGAGCGCTTTGGCATTCGCAGCGAGATCAACGTCTATCTGGGCGAGTCTGGTCCGGAAGTGACGCCGCGGCAGCCACAGCAGGAGCTGCTGCTGGTCTGAGCGCGGTCGTCACCACGGTGGCCCACACTCCCGCGCCCACGGCGGCATGCGCCGCCTGAAGTGCGCCGGGAAATCCCAGCTCCACCATCGCGGCGGCGATCGCGATTTGCACCGCGACAATCGCGAGGAGGACCGCGGCGCGCCGCGGTTGGCGCGACACCCACCAAATCGCGGCTGCCAGCACGGCGTAGGCGAGCACCCGGTGGATCCACTGAACGACGGCGAGCGGACCGGCGGTAGGGATCACCTGGCCGTTGCATAACGGAAAGCCGCCGCACGCGGCGGTGGCTCCCAGATTCGCGGTGAGGGCGCCGAACAACACCGTAATGAAGGTGAGGCCGAGCAGGAGCCCGGAGCCGGGAGCCAGGATCCAGGGTGGGCGCGCAGCCGCGATGAGACTCGCCAGCAAAAGCATGGCCGTCGCGAGATGCAGAATCACCAGGACCGGAGTCAGACCGGTCTTCACTGTCACAGCGCCGAGCAGGACCTGAATGATGAGCAGCACGACGGCCGTGTACGCCGCACCCCTGGCTCCCGGCTCCAGACTCCCGACTCCTCTCCACGCAAGCCCACCGAGTGCCAATACCAGCACCGATACCAACGCGGCCACCAGCCGGTGACTCCACTCGATCACGGTGGGTAGGTCATTCAGGGGCGGAAAGAGGTGGCCGTTGCAAAGTGGCCAATGCTCGCCGCAGCCCAGGCCGGACCCCGTAATTCGGACGACGGCGCCGAGGACAATGAGCAGGTAGGTACAGGCGGCGGCAATCCATGCCAATGTGAGGAAAGGTCGCTTCATGGGTCGGGAATATCGCTCGAAATCGTTAACAGCAGGGGTCTTGCGGTCTGCTCGACATCCCGGCAGAATCCCGAGATAGCAATGACTGGGTGTCCCGCCGGTCGCGCGCAGGAGGCCGTCACCTCGATGCGTGACCTTGTGGTGGATCCTGAAAACCGCAGCTGAAGGAGGAAGTGTATGGCCGACAATCGTTGGTTCGTTCGGTTCACCCTAAGACTTGGCCTCGTCCTGCTCGGACTGGCGCCGGCTCTTGCGAGTGCGCAAGCGCCGACGACGGTGACCGGGCGGGTAACGGCCAGCGTGGGAGGCTCGCCGCTGTACGGCGCGATCGTGAGCATTCCCTCCCTCCGCGTCAGCGGCAGTACGAACGGCGACGGACGATATCAACTCATCGTCCCCGCCGGGACTACCGGCGCTGTAACCCTCACCGCACGGCTCATCGGCTTCAAGACGCAGTCCGTGCAAGTCAGCCTCACGGGGCCGACGGTTCAGCAAGATCTCGCGCTCGAGGAAGGCGCGATCGAGCTCGAATCGAAGGTCGTGACGGCGCTGGGCATCGAACGTGAGCAGCGCAGTCTCTCGTACGCCGCGCAGACCATCAGCGGCGACCGGCTGTCCGACGTGCGCTCGAACAACGTGATCTCGTCGCTCCAGGGCAAAGTCGCCGGCGTGCAGGTCACGAACTCCGCGAACCCGTTCGGCTCGGCGCGCATCGTGGTACGCGGCGCCAGCTCGATTCTCGGGCAGAACCAGCCGCTGATCATCGTCGACGGCGTTCCGATCGACAACTCGGCGGCGTCGAACGAAGGCTACGGGCCAGGAAGCGCGTACGACGCGAACACGTCGCTGGGCGGCTATGACGTCGGCAACGCGGCGTCAGACATCAACGCCGACAACATTGCGTCGGTGACCGTCCTGAAAGGTCCAAACGCCGCGGCACTGTACGGCTCCCGGGCCGCGAATGGCGCGATCGTGTACACCACGAAGAGCGGCCGGGGCGCGCCGCAACAGGGATTCGGCGTGACCGCCAGCTTCGGCGCGACCGCGGAAACGCCATTGCGACTACCCAATTATCAGAACCAGTACGGTCAGGGTTTTTACGGTGAGTTCGATTTCGTCGACGGCAATTTTGGCGGACTCAACGACGGAGCCGACGAGAGCTGGGGGCCGAAGCTCGATGGGCGGACACACGGATGCGTGTACGTCACCACCGCGGCCGGCAAGCCCGACTACGCCGCTGGATACGACCAGAGCCGTGCGTGCAATCAGTTTTTCGGCGCGGGCCCATGGATGGCGCACCCGAACAACGTGCGCGACTTCTGGCAGACCGGGCTGATGATCAACGCGAACATTGCGGTGGCGCGCAGCAGCGACCGCAGCAACGTTCGCCTATCGGTGGGCCGCACCAACGAAAGCGGCATGTATCCGAACAACACGAACAACCGGACAGACGTCGCGTTGTCCGGCGGCACGCAGGTCTCGGATCACTGGAGCGCCGAGGCATCGGTGAACTACGTCAACGACGGCATGAAGAACCAGCCGGCGCAGGCGTACGAAGAAATCGATCCCATGCAGAACTTCATCTGGTTTGGCCGGCAGGTGGATACTAAGCTGCTCAAGGACAACCTGTATCGTAATCCGAACGACGCGCTCACGCAGCAGATCTTGACCGGTGTTCCGGGTCTGCGTACCGATGCGCCCATCCAGTACAGCTGGAATTACAGCTATCACGCCAACCCGTACTGGATGGCGGGAGTGAAGACGACCGACTACTCGCGTAACCGCGGACTCGGCCACGCGTCCGTCACGTACAAAGTGAATGACTGGTTGAGCGTGACCGGGCGTTCGGGACGCGACTGGTACCAGAATCAGTTTCGTGCAAACTACCCCGTCAACGACATCTCGCCGTTCTTTCAGGGCGGATTGTTGGATGTTGGCGAAACGCGGAGCGAGACGAACAACGACTTCCTGATTACAGCCAACCGCTCGCTCACGCCGACGCTGGGCCTGGCGCTGAACGTGGGCGGTAACGAGCGGAAGAATGACTTCAATACGAATATCGGGCAGGTGAACGGGCTCGCCGTACCGGGAGTCTACACGATGGCCAACTCCAACGGTCAACCGTTCACGGCCGTGCTGCAGTCTCACAAGAAGGTCAACTCCCTGTACGGCTCGGCGAGCTTTAGTTATCGCGACTGGCTCACGTTCGATGTGACGGGCCGTAATGACTGGTCTTCCACGCTGCCCAAAGGCGCCAACTCACTCTTTTATCCCTCGGTGGGCGCGGCATTCATCTTCACCGACGCCATGGGCCTGCAGAGCAGCTGGCTGTCGTACGGCAAGCTGCGCGCCAGCTGGACGCGAGTCGGGAATGACACCGATCCGTACCAGCTCGCCGCCGTCTACGCATGTACCCCGTGGGGTGGCCGGCCCAGCTGCAGCGCCTCGGATCGACTCCCGACACCGAACCTCAAACCCGAGCAGACGACGGGCGAGGAAATCGGCGCCGACCTCGGATTCTTGCGCGACAAGCTGATTCTGAACGCGACCATCTATCAGAAGAACACGACCAATCAGATTCTCCCGGTCTCCGTCTCCGCCGCGACGGGTTATACGCAGAAGGTCGTAAATTCCGGTGAGGTCCGTAACCGTGGTATCGAGTTGGCGTTGACGACGACGCCAGTCGAGCGGGGTAACGTCCGGTGGAACGTCGTGGTGAACTGGTCCAAGAACAGCAACCAAGTGCTATCGCTGTTCAGTGGCGTGTCGCAGGTCGTGGTCGGGTCGTTCTGGAACGTGAACGTGGCCGCTCAGGTTGGCCAACCCTACGGCAATCTGGTTGGTTACAAGTGGCAGCGGGACGCGCAGGGCCACATCGTTGTCGGCGACGACGGCCTGCCGGTTCGGGATGCGACCCAGCAGGTCCTCGGTAATTACAATCCCGATTGGGTCGGTGGGATCAGCAACACAATCACCTACAAGCGGCTGAGTCTCTCCCTCGCTGTCGACGGGCAGTACGGCGGCCAGGTCTACTCGGTCACGAAATGGTTCGGCCAGTACTCCGGCGTCCTCGCGAACACGCTCGCCGGCCGCGAGACCGACTGGGACAAGCCGGGCTACGTGGTGCCGAATGCGGTCTACGCAAACGGCCAGCCGGACACCACGCACGTCTTGGCCCAGGATTACTGGCACAACACGTTCTACGCGCAGGAGCCTGGGATTTTCAACGCCACGTACTTCAAGCTCCGCGAGGCCCGCTTGGCTTACACGCTCCCGCCCTCGGTCGCGCGCTTCCTCGGGTTCTCGGACGCGACTGTGGCCGTTGTGGGGCGTAACCTGCTCCTCTGGGCCAGGCAGCCAACGATCGATCCGGAAACCGCATTCGACACCGGCAATCGTCAGGGTGTCGAGAACGGCCAGCTGCCGACCGCGCGCAGCATTGGCTTCACCATGTCCGTGCGGCCGTAGCCGCCTTAGGAGACAGACCTATGCGATATAAAATCCTGAGCGTCTTCGCCGCGCTGGCTACCATCACCGCCTGCGGCGACTTGACGTCCATCAATAGCAACCCCAACGGGCCGACGGACGTTGACCCGCCGTCGATTCTCGGAAACGCGCTCGACAACGTCGCGGGCGGTGTCAACGGGGTGAACAGCCTGAACATTCGGGGTGGGGGTCTCTGGGTCCAGTATTACGCGGAGATCCAGTACAGGGATGAGGACAAGTACATTCTCCGTTCCGGCAGCTCGGGCGGATGGGGATTCTATAACTCGTCCCTCGAAGACTTTCAGCGGATGATCGAGAAAGGTGTCGCGGCCGCAAGGCCTAATTGGTCCGCCGTGGGTCGCATCATGAAGTCGTACGTCTTCAGCGTCATGACGGATGCGATGGGCGACCTGCCGTATTCCCAGGCATTGAAGGGCGACACCGTGCTGCAGCCCGCTTACGACACGCAGCAGGCGATCTATAATGGCCTGTTCGCCGATTTGACCCTGGCGACCACGGAACTCGATGCCGCCGCTGCAGCGCCACCGGGCGATCCTAAGGGTATTGGCTTCGCCACCGGCGATCTGCTGTACGATGGTGATATGGCCGAGTGGCGCAAGTTCGCCAACTCGCTCCGGCTGCGTCTCGCGATCCATCTGACGAACGTGGATCCGACCAAGGCGGCAGCGGAGGCCGCTGCCGCGGTCGCCGGTGGCGTGTTCACCGGCAATGCGGACAACGCCGTGCTCATGTACCTCGCGACGTCTCCCAATCAGAACCCGATCTATCAGGACGTGCACGTCGGGGGCCGAGACGATTACGGCATGAGCAAGACGTATGTGGACTCGCTGCTCAGCTGGAACGATCCGCGGTTACCGGTATTCGCACAGATCAACAAGGACACCATCCTTGCGAATCGGACCTATCGGGGACTCCCCAACGGTCTCAATGACGGCGAGGGCCCCAAGCTGTTCTACATCTCGCGGATCGGGTCACTGTGGCGCGAAACACCGAATGCGCCGATGCCGCTCTTGACGTACTCGGAGGTGCTGTTCCTCGAAGCCGAGGCGGCGGAGCGCGGCTGGATCGCGGGAAGCGCCGCGACCTTCTACAACGATGCGGTCAGGGCCTCGATGGAGTTCTATGGCGTTCCGGACGCTGCGATCACGGCGTACCTGGCCGATTCGCGCGTCACGTACGTGGCAGGCGCTACGGGCCTGCGACAGATCGCTTACCAGAAGTGGGCTTCATTGTTCATGCAGGGCATGGAATCGTGGACAGAGGTGCGGCGCACTCAGGTGCCAACGCTTGTCCCCGGTCCCCGCGCGGTGCTCGCCAGCATTCCAGAGCGCCTGCCGTACGACGACAACGAGGCGGTGTTGAACAAGTCCAATTTGGACGCCGCGGTCTCACGTCAGGGGTTCAGCGCCAGCAACGACATTAGTTCGGCGCTGTGGTTCACGGGGCGGTAGTAGTCGCCGCGCCCGTCTCGTAGTCTGAAAAAACTGAAGCCCCCGGGGAATCATTCCCGGGGGTTTCTGCTTCAGTGACTAATCGCGGAGCTCCCGCGTGCCCGCTCGTGTCAAGTTGTGTCGGCGCGCGCGAGGAAGATGAGGATCAGACCGTGCCCGCTGCCGGGATAGCCGGGGCGGGACGTCATGCCGAGGGGATAGACCTCGACGCGTTCGGTCTGCGCTGCTTGGATCTGGATGAGCGGACAGGTATCGGTGGTGCGGGTGCCGTCGACGTACACGTCGGGATCGTTGCTGCCTTGCATGCTGTCTTTGCCACGCAGCTCGAGCAACGGGCAGCGGGTGTATTGCGTCCAGCCGGTGATGCGCAGCTGCGGCATCGCGTGTCGGATGACGTCCAGGACCGAGCGACTGGGGTCGTACGATAACGCCCGGCCCGTGATGATCAGGCTCCCTGTCGTCGTGGGGGACAGCGGCCTGCCGCCGGGATCATTGGAACGGTCATACGCACGTGACGTTTGGCAACCGGCGGCGACGACCATGAGTGCCCCGAGGCGCGCGCGCGAACGAAAACTCAGCATGAGAAGCCTCCTTCCGGAGTATGTCCGCGGGGCAGGCAGTGTCAAGGTATACTTTGCGAATCTTATGTCCGCACCTTTGATGCCCCCCCGCCCCCCCGGCCCCTCCGCTCCCGCTGACCGCTGGGGCGAGCGGTTGGTCCGGCGCTTGGGCCTGTGGAGCGCGGTCGCCGTGCTCGTCGGCTCGACGATCGGCAGCGGGATCTTCCGCACGCCGGCGCGCATCGCCGCGTACGTGCCCGCGCCGATCCCGATGTTCGGCGTCTGGGTGCTGGGGGGGCTGCTCGCGCTGTGCGGTGCGCTGACCTATGCCGAGCTCGCGGCGCAGTACCCGCGCTCGGGCGGAGTCTACGTCTATATCCGCGAAGGCTTCGGGCGGCTCCCCGCGTTTCTGTTCGGCTGGACCGAGCTCTTGCTGATTCGCGCGTCGGCGCTCGGGGCGATCGCGACACCGTTCGCGGAATACTTGCTCCGCTCGCTGGGCTACGATCCCAAGATCGAGCCCAACGCGACCTACGTCCATTACGTCGCGGCCGGGGCGATCGTCCTCACCGCAAGTCTCAATTACGTGGGCGTGCGCTGGAGCTCACTCGTCCTCAACCTCACCACGGGGGCGAAGTACGGCGCGTTGGTGCTGCTCGTGCTGCTGGCGTTCGTGGTCGGGCGGGGAGAGTTCGCGCATTTCAGCCAGGCAGCGGGCATTGTCCAGCCGGCGTCGTTCGGGCTGGCGCTCGTCTCGGTCCTCTGGGCCTACGACGGCTGGGGTGACCTTTCGTTCGTGGGCGGCGAGGTGCGCGACCCCGAGCGCAACCTGCCCCGGGCGCTGGTGCTGGGCACGCTCAGCGTGATCGCGATCTACCTGCTGGCGAACGCCGCGTACCTGTATCTCATCCCTATCGCCCAGATGAGGCATTCGCCTCTGGTCGCGGCAGACGCGGCGCAGCTGATCGTGGGGCAAGTCGGCGTGGGCCTCGTGGCGGTGCTGGTGATGGTGGCCACGTTCAGCACTTTGGTGGGGTCGATCCTTACCTCGCCGCGCATCTTCTTTGCCATGGCGGACGACGGCCTGCTGTTCCGCCAGGTGGCGCGGGTGCATCCGCGCTTCCAAACGCCGTCGGTCTCGATCGTCGTGGCCGCGGCCCTCGGCGTGGTGTGGGTGCTGCTGCTCAACTTCGACCAGCTGGCGGACCAGTTCGTGGTCGCGATTTTTCCCTTCTATGCGCTCGCGGCGGCTGCCGTTTTTACGCTGCGGCGGCGCCAGCCTGCGCGGCCCCGGCCCGTCCAAGTGCTCGGATACCCGGTGGTGCCGCTGCTGTTTATCCTCGCCACCTTCCTCATCCTGGGGAACGCCCTGCGCGAGCACCCCGGCTCCACCGGACTCGCGTTCGGCGGCATCCTGCTGGGCGTGCCCGTCTACTTCGCGTGGCTGCGCTGGCGGCCCGCGCCGCCGTCCCCGACCTCGACCCACTAAGACGAGAAGGGCGCGATTACTCGCGCCCCTCAGACAGACCGTCCGACCGTCCGACAGTTACCAGTTGAACAAGTACCGCACCCCCAGCTGCATCCGCCAGACGTCGAACGTGCTCACATTCTTCTGGAACGAGCTCGAAATGAGGTTCAGGCCCACGTTCGCCAGGCGGTAGGTCGGGGCGCCGCTTGCATCCACGCCGACGAACGACAGCGGCCGCGACGTCACGAACCCCTGCGAGACTCCCCAATCGCTCTTGAGCAGATTTGTGAAATTCAGGATATCGAAGCGGATCTGGAGACTGTTGGCGTTCCCGGCTAGCCGGCGCGACACATCCTGCGAGATGCTCAAGTCGGCACGGAAGACCATCGGCAGGATCACGCCATTGCGCTGGGCGTATTCGCCGCGGTGCTTGCTCAGGTACGGATCCTGATTGATGAACGCATCCCACGCCGCCGCCTGCTGGGCCGGCGTGTACGTCACCGTATCCGGATTTACGATCACGCGGTTCGAGACGAAGTTCATCTCGCCCTGGTTGCGCGGGATGTAGATCAGGTCCTGATTCGCCGCCCCGTCGCCATTCATGTCGCCGGAGAACACGTAGCTGCCGTTCCCGGCGCTCCGGTCGTCGAAGTACAGACTGATGCTCGTCGGACCGACGCCCACAAAATCACGGGTATAGCTGACGGCGCCGAAGAAGCGATGACCGGGCGCGAACTGCGAGTTGGCGATAATCGGATTGTTCGGGTCGACCGCGATGGCATTGCCGGTCCATGAGCCGGACGCGATGGACCCCGCATCCACCGTGTTCTTGCTCGTGCCGTAGCTGTACCCAAGCTTCGCAAACAGCCCGCCGCGGAACGAGCGCTCCACCGAAGCCGCGATGTTCGAGGAATGCCCGATGCCCTGGTTCGTCAGCACGGTGGCGTCGCTGACGTTCCCGTAAATGCGGTTCGAGGTCCACCGCGGCCGGCCGTCGGGGCCGGCGAACGACGTCTGCGGGGCCGGCAGATTCGCATTGATGTAGGCGATCCCGTTGACGTCCTTGGAGTAGAGATACTCGGCCGTCCCGGTCAGGCCCCAGGGCAGCTGCTGGTCGATGGCGAGGTTGCCGCGCCACAGCTGCGGGAACTTGAAGTTCGGATCGGTGAGGGCCAACTGGAAGCTCGTCGCCGGGGCGCCCGTCACCGTCGCCGGCTTGTAGGCGTTCGGATTCGGATTGAACGGATAGGCAAACGTGGTATCGGCCTGGATGAAACCGGTGAGTACGCCGGTGTTGCCGACCTGGTTCGAGATCCACACGTAGGCGGGCCGCCCGGTGAAGATGCCGATCCCACCGCGGATCTGCGTGGTGTGCCGTCCACCCGGATCGAAGTTGAAGCCCAAGCGCGGGGAGAACAGCAGATTCGTCCCCGGGAGGGCGCCGCTGTTGTAGTGGATCGGCGCGCCGCTCGCGTCACGGAAAGTCATCGTATCCGCGACGGCGTTGTCATACGCGGTGTTCGTGAACTTCGGCACATCGACCCGCACCCCCTTCGTCGAGTGGTACTTCTCAACGCTGACGCCGAGCGTCACCGAGTGCTTCGGCAGGTAGACTGTGAAGTTGTCTTGGAGCTGGTAGCTGTGATAAAAGAGTTTGTTATCCGGTGTGAACGGCTCGAATCCAAACGTCGTATAGTTGCTGCCGCCTTGCAGAATCTCGACGAGGGGGAACCACGGCCCATCGACGTTCTTGCGGCTTTCATCGCTGGTGTTGTACCCCACGATAAGGTTGTTGGAGCTCTTGCCGAACGACGAGTTCCACTCGCCCACGATGGACCGGATGTTCTCGAGAATCGCGTAGTTCGAGTTGGCGAAATTCAATGAGAGATTGCTGCTCCGCCGGTTGCCCAACCCCAGCGATGACGAGTTGGAAAGCAACACTGGCGTTTCCGAGTTCAACAGGTTGTAGCGGACGCTCAGCTTGTTGTGGTCGTTCAGATTGTAGTCTAGGCGGCTGAGAAAGCGCGTCGATGGCGTCTTGAAGTCGTATCCCTGGTACGGTCCCGTCTCGTAGCCGAACTTGGTGCGCACGTACGTGCTCAACGCGTCGAGGTCCGAGGCGAGCACACGGGTCACGGACCCGATGTTTGGCTGCCCACCGGTATTGGCCAAAAACGTGGTCCCGGGCGCTGTCTGGGCGTCGTCCTCGTAGCTCGCGAAGAAGAACAGCTTGTTCTTGAGGATCGGCCCGCCCAGCGCGATACCCACGTCGTGATACTGGAAGGTCCCGGGATTGAATGTGTTCGGCCCCGCGCTCTTGCCCACGAAACTGTTGCTGCGCGTGTTGTAGAAGGCCGATCCCGCGAAGGTGTTCGTGCCGCTCTTTGTGACCATGTTCACGCCGGCGCCGACGAAGTTCCCCTGCCGCACGTCGAACGGCGCGATGTTCACCTGCACCTGCTCCAGCGCATCGAGCGAGATCGGCGTCACTCCGGTGCGATCACCGGGCTGCCCGGCCAAACCGAAGGAATTGTTGAAGTAGGAACCATCGATCGTCGTGTTGTTCAGCCGGTTGTCCTGACCGGCGAACGAGAACCCGAACGACATCGGACTGTACTGCGGCGTCAGCCGCAACAAGTCCTCGACCCGGCGGCTGATCGTCGGGAGATGCGCCAGCTGGTCGGTCGAGACGGTGGTCGCCGCGCCCGTCCGTTGGCTGCTGAAGATGGAGCCCGCCGCCGACGTCTCGACCGTCACCGCCTCGAGCTGCACGGTGGCCTGCGGGAGCCGGAACTGCAGATCGCTCGTCACGCCCAGCGACACGGTCACACCGTTTTGGACTTCCTGCCGATACCCGACCCGCGAAGCGCTGACCTTGTATGGCCCGCCTACGCGCATGCCCGGGATCGTGAACCGCCCGTCCACCCGCGTGACCGCGGCGTACGTGGTGCCCGAGGGGCCGTGGACCGCGACGACCCGCGCCCCCTCCAGGGGACCGCCGCCCATGGAATCGCTGACGATTCCGGCGATCGCGCCGGTGGTGACGCCCTGCGCAAACGCCGCGGGGATGGCAAACATCGAAACAGCCGCCGCCGCAAAACCGGCGCGGCCAACGCTGACGATCCAACGCATGGATGGACCTCTCCGGAGAGGGAACGAATGCAGGGTGCTGGTGCCCATCGAGACCGGTGAGAAGGTGGTCCCGATCAGAAACCGCGTCAAGGACGTTAGGTGGGTGCTTTACGCAGCAGATACACGGCCGCGACAGCGACGAGAATATTGGGCGTCCACGCCGCGAGCATCGGCGGCAGCACGCCCCCCGCGCCGACCGCTTTCGCCAGCTGAAACATGAGCAGCACGATGAAGGTCGTTGCGAGACTCGCCGCCACGCCCCACGCCGCGCCGCTCTTCGGATTCGAAATAGCGAGCGGCGCGCCGAACAGCGCAATCAGCACACAGATGAACGGAATCGCGATCTTGAGCGCGAGCTCGACTTGCAGCTTCTTGGCATTCGAGCCGCTGCGCGTCAGCGCGTCGATGTAGCGCCGCAGCTCCCCATAGCGCATCTCGTCGGGCGCCTTCGGCTCGGCCAGGAGATCGACGGGGCGCTCCCGCAGCGTGTGGGAATGCAGCGAATCGAATTCGAACGCCGTCTCCCCGCCGGGCTGATTGCCGGCGAGATAGCGCAACGTGCCGCGGTGCAGCATCCAACGCGGCCGGCGCGCCGCCTTCCCGGTGTCGCTGTAGATCGCGCGCTGCGCCGCCACCACGATCGTCGGGTAGGCGGCTCCGGTGCCTTCGCGCTCCAACATCAAATCGGTCATCTCCCGCGTCTTCAGCTCGAGCGAGCGGATCGCGTATACCCACCCGCGGTCCGCCCGGTACACGAAGTTGTAGCGCGAGGTGGTCGAGCGAATCGCCTTCTCGCCCAGCATCCCCAGGCGATGCGACGTAGCGACTGGAGCGATCTCGGCGAGCAACAGCCCCGCGGCGAACGCCGCGCCCGCGGCGGCAAAGAGCGGGAGCACGAGCCGGTGGAAGGAGATCCCCGAGGCTTTGGCCGCGGTCAGCTCGGAATGGCGCCCGAGCGCGCCGACCGTGAACACGGTCGCGAACAGCACCGCGACCGGCAGGATGAGGAACATCTTCTCGGGGAAATCGAAGACGTACGACAACGCCACGACGCCCGGCTTGATGCCGCGGCCCAGATAGGTGTCGAGCCTGTCGGTCAGATCGATCACGATGACGAGAATCGGAAAGCCGAACAGCGTGATGAGGAAAACGCGAACCCACTCGCGGAAGAGATACCGGTCCAGCGTCAGGAACGTGAAATGCGGAATATGGAATGCGGACCGAATGTTCACAGGCGAATCCGCATTTTGGGAATCCACCCGAGGAACGTCTGTTTGACCTCCTCCCAGTCGCCGCCGTGCGCCGTACTTCCCGCGTGGCGCGCGGTCCAGAGCAGTGGGATCGAGACGATCAGGAAAATGAGATTCGGCGTCCACATCGAGAAGAAGGGCGGCACGATCAGCCGGTCGCCGAATTCCTCGCCGCCGATGAGGCCGACGTAGTAGACCGAGAACACGGCCAGGCTGGTGCCGATCACGAGTCCGACACCGCCGCGCGGATAGCGAATGGCCAGCGGCACGCCGAGGAGCGCGAAGATCACGCAGGCCGCCGAGATGGCGAGCTTCTTCTGAATCTCGACCTCGTAGATCGCGGCGCGCTGGCGCGCGGCGCGGAGTCGCTGCGCGTAGGCGGCCGGCGTCGTCACGTCCTGGACGACGAGCGCCGGCGGCGCCGCCTCTCCCGTCCCTGGCTCCGCGGCGCGGGCCGCTGGGGGAGCGCCGGGCAGGAGCCGCTGCAACACCCCGAGCACCCGGCAGTACATGCTCGGGCGTGGTGACGTCGTGTCCGCCGCGACCGGCCGGAGCGGCGCCAGTTTGCTGACGCGGCGGAGCTCGCCTGCGACGGCGTTGAGCGCATCGATCCGCACGCGCTCCAGGTCCTGGCGCGCGCGCGCGACGACGTCCTGCATCGCGCAGATTCCCATCTCCCGGTCGCTGCGATACTCATCGTGCTTCGTCGTTTCGAAGGTGTTGCTGACGCCGGCGACCTTGATGCGATTGATCGTGTAGAACGTGCGGTTGAAGTGCTCGGGATCGGTGCGCCTGATCTCGTGCACTTCACCGTCGCGCAGCGTGAGATAGAGGTCGGTGCCGCCGCCGCTATAGGCCATCCGCCCCGAATCGGCCATGATAATGCGCCGCCGGTCGGGATCCTGTAGATCATAGATCGTCACGTCATTCAGCGTATTGGCGGCGGCGTCGATGCGGGTGGCGCGCAGGAAGAACTGGCCGGGCACGACCTCGTTGATCACCTGTTCCTTCAACTGAAACGTCGGCTTCTTGCGCTGGATGTCGACCAGGAGGGTCCGCAGCGTGTGATTGGAGCGCGGCAGGACCTGATCATTCCAGAGCAGCGAGATGACGCCCATCAGCGCGGCGCCGCCAAGCACGGGCGCGAGGATTTGGCCGATACTGATGCCATTCGCTTTCATCGCGGTGACTTCGTTGTCGGCGGCGAGATGGCTGAACGTGTACAGCACCGCCACGAGCACGGCCATCGGGAGCGTCATCGCGACGATGAACGGAATGGAGAGCGCGAACACTTCGAAGATGGCGCCCCACGGCAACCCCTTGCCCACGAAGTTGCCGAACTGCTTCGCGACCTGATTGACGAGCATCGCGAACGTGAGCGCCGCGATCGCGTAGCCGAGCGGAGGAAGATGTTGCCGCAGGATGTAACGGCTCAGGATGCGCACGATTGGTCGCGCCATTATATTCGGAACCCCAAGTCTCTACAAGGGATGCGGCGTCTTGCGCAGATAGTTGGACTCGCCCTCACGCTCGTCGTACCCCAGGCTCATGCGCAGGCTCCTGTGTACACGTTTGGCGTGCCGCCGCTCGTCGGGCCACGCCAGCCGGCGCTGGCGCCCGGCGGCCGATTGGGCGCGCGCGTCCCGCCAGCACTCATCGCGCGCGCCTGGGCCGAGCGCGTGCTTGCTCGACGCGCATCGCTGTTCGCCGCCCTTTCGCCGCCCGCTGTATCCGCCCCCTCGCCGCCCGTTGTATCCGCCCCTTCGCCGCCCCTCGCCGCCCCATCGCCGGCAGCAGAAATCGGCATGAACCTCAATCTGCGACTGGAGCTCAAGGCGGATCAGTTCCGCAACCTGCGGTGCACGTCGCAGGAGCAGCAAGGCGCGCTCTCCGGCTGCAGCGCCGGTTTTCCGACGATCACCCCCAACCCGCAGTATGCCATCCGCACCGCCGGGATCGTCGGCCAGCGGCTGCATGTCGATGTGGATTTCGACAGCCAGCGGGAGTTCGATGCCAACAACAACCTCCACGTCTGGTACGAGGGGCTGGAAGACGAGATCCTGCGGCGCGTCGAAGCCGGCAATGTGACGTTCCAGGCGCCGCCGTCCCGCTTCATCACCGCGGCGATTCCCGCGAACAATTTCGGCGTGCAGGCGATCGCGCAGGTCGGTCCCGTCGAGTTCCGCGGGATCGTCGCGCAGCAGAAGGGCAACATCGTGAAGGACCGGTTCTATTCGGTCGGCGATGTGACGAGTCAGCCGCTCGACCGCGAAGCGCGCGATCTCGACTATGAATCCGGCCGGTTCTTCTTCGTCATCGATCCGGCGGCCGTCCCCGGATATCCCGCCCTCGACATTCTGCAACTCGACCTAATCACGAGGCCCGATTCCCTCACGGTCGGCGCCCTGCGCGTGTACCGGCGCCGCGCCATCCCGCCGAGCTCGAGCGGCAATCAAAACGCGGGTGGCGTGCGCGCCGTGGCCTGCGGGCCAGGACTCACCGCCATCGATTGCCGCGGGCAGCGCGAAGGCCCGTTCGAGTGGGAAGTCCTGCAGGAGGGGAAGGACTACTACGTCGATCCGACGGGGACGTGGTTCGCGCTCGCCAACCGGCTCGACCAGAGCGATTACCTGGCCGTCTCCTACATCACGGCGAGCCGCAGCGACTCGATCGGCACCTTTCCCGTCGCAGCGCGCAGCGACAGCGCGGTGGTCGATACGCTGCGGCTCGTGTACGACCCCAAGCCGGCGGTGAACGCGACGTCGCCATCGTTCCGCTTCGAGATCCGCAACGCCTATCGGCTCGGCGGGCGGGAGATCGATCGGAGCAGCGCCGCGCTCACGCTGAGCGTGAACCAGCGGGAACGGGGGCCCACCGGCGAGACCTATCTCCAGCGACTGGGGGTGGCGCTGGCGAACGATCCCACTCAGTTCGACCAGTACAACCGGCTGTTTCCGCGGCTCCGCGATCCGAATCAGGGCGATCCGGTGCGCGATCTGTTCATCGTGTTCCCGCACCTCGCGCCGTTTGCCGATTCCAGCAAGCTCACGGCGACGGAGCGCAACGACTCGCTGTATCGCACGCCCCGCGCTTACCTCGCCACGCAGGGACCGCCGTCGGTCTTCGCGCTGCGCCTGCATATGCAGGCGACCGCGTCGCCCGACCGCTCGATGCTCTCGCTGAACAGCTTCCAGATCCGCGAAGGCAGCGAGCGGATCTACGTGCGCAACACCCTGCTCACGCGCGAAACCGACTACACGATCGACTACACGACCGGCCAGGTGCAGTTCAAGAATCCCGATGCGCTGTTTCAGGGAGGGGGAGGAGCGGTACAGGTGCGGGCACAGTTCGAAGAGCGCGCGGCGTTTTCCATCGCGCCCACCACCACCTACGGCCTGTCGGCGCGCTATGACCTCGGAGCGACAGGGCAGGTAAACCTGCTGGGCATTTTCCAGCGCGAGCAAAGCACGTTCACGAGGCCCCCGCTCGGATTCGAGCCGGCGGCGGGATTCATCGGCGGCATCTCGACGCAGCTGCGGTTCCAGCGCGCCTCCTCGGCCCTGAGCATCAACGGCGAGCTGGCCTTCTCGAAGCCCTCGCCCAACCGCTTTGGCCAGGCGTATGTCGAGGAATTCGAAGGCTCGGCCGCGCGCTCCATCAACCTCGCCGACAACGCGTGGCACTGGGGGAGCATCCCGACGTCCGGGCGCGGCGTTGAGCCGCTCGGCTTCAGCGCCGGATTCGATCCGAATCAGGCCGCATTCCTGACCTGGCAGAGCCTGCCGTACGCGCTGAGCAATAATGGACTCGTGCCGCGGCAATTCCTGCCGCAGCAGATCGATCCTACGCTGCGGTTCACCGGCCAGGCGCAGGCCGCCGAGCCGGTGCTGTGGTTGACGCTCAAGCCGGACTCCGTCCTGGGGCTGGCGAATCAGGCCGGAGTCCCGAACTGGACGCGGCCGCCACAGAACACCCCGCGCTGGCGCTCGATCACGCAGGCGCTGTCGGCGACCGGAGTCGATCTGTCGCGCGTCGAGTTCCTGGAATTCTGGGTCTGGGAGGACGCGCCGCGCACCGCGCGCGCCAATCGCACGACTGTCCTGTTCGACTTCGGCGGCGTGTTCGAGGACGCACTCGCATTCGTGCCGGACTCGTTCAGAGTGACGGGGGGGGGAGCAGATACAACGTACCGCGGCGCGCGGCGCGCGGGCGCAGGCCGCCTGGACTCCGAGCGCGATCCGCGGACGCAGACGTGGAGCGCGACGTTGAACGACGAAGGCATCCTGTCCGATCGCGTGGTGGACGGGATCGTCGATGCCACGCGCGGCGTCGTCGTGGACACACTGCCGCTCTGCTCGGCGACGCAGAACGGTCAATTCATCCCATTCCTGTTCGGTGATATTCGGTCGCGCTGCGGGCGGCACAATGGCGCGGTCGATACCGAGGACCTGGACGGCGACTTCGTGCTCGACTCGACGAGCGGCGTACGCACCGCGGAGAGCTTCGTGCGGTACGTGTTTCCGATCGGGGACGACCGGTTCTTCGTCCGCAATGGCGGAATGGACGGGGCGGGCGGCGCGCAGTGGCGCCTCTACCGCATTCCATTTCGCACCGACACGCTGCAGATCGGCAATCCGAGTCTCCGGCAAATCCAGTCGCTCCGCATCACGATCGTGGCGGCGGCCCCGGCGGGTGGGGGTCCCGAGGCGGAGCTGCCGTTGGCCCTGTCGCGCGTGCGCTTGGTCGGGAGCACCTGGGTGAAGCGCGCCGACACGCCGATCCTGGGCATCGGCGGCGAGCGCGGGACGGGCACGGGAGAAGTCGTGGCGTCGGTGGTCAGCACGGAGAACCAGGACCTCGGCTACACGCCGCCGCCGGGCGTCGTGGACGAGGCGGGCCAGAAGAACGCGACCTTTCAGATCGGGGCGACCGAGATCAACGAGCGTTCGATGCGGCTGCTCGCCAGCGGACTCGGTCTGGGCCAGCGGGCCGAAGCGTATCTCCGCTTCACCACGGAAGGCGACAAGAACTTCCTCAAGTATCGCACGCTGCGGGTGTGGGCGCGGGGGCGCGGCGTCGGCTGGGAGGACGGCGACCTCGAGTTCTTCATCAAAGCAGGGAAAGACCAGGACAACTTCTATATGTACCACGCGCCGGCGAAGACGACTTCATGGGAGCCGGAGGTCGTGGTGCAGTTCGAGCGCTGGCTGGGGCTGCGCGCGCGCATCGAGCAGGCTTGGCTGCGCGGTGACACGGCGCAGATCTATCCCGGCTGCCCCGACTCCAGTCTCCTGGTTCCTGACTCCTCGTATGTCATGTGCGACGGCCCGTACATCGCGCACGTGCGCGACCCGGGCACCGCGCCGCCGAATCTGGCCCGCGTGCAGGAAATCGCGGCGGGGATGTGGCGCATCCAGACAGCGGTGGTCATCGATCAGGCGGAATTATGGGTGGACGACATCCGACTGGGCGACGTCGTGCGTGAGACGGGCGCGGCCGGCGCCGTGGACATCGCGCTCGCGGCAGCCGATGTGGCGGATCTCGCGCTCAGCCTGTCGCGGCGGGATGGGAACTTCCGGCAACTCGCCGAGGATCCGTCGTACTCCACCGACAACTCCGCCACGGTCAGCGGCACGGTGCGGATGGACCGCTTCCTGCCGCATCGTTGGGGGCTCTCCATTCCCGTCACGTTCCAGCGCACGCTCAGCGGCAGCGAGCCGTTCTATCTGAGCGGCACCGACATTCGCGCCGACGCGTTGCAAGGTCTCCGCACGCCTCACAGCGGGGCGGCGAGCTACGGGTTTTCGGCGCGTCGCGTTCACCAGGCGAGCGGCAGGCTCGGACGCTGGCTGCTCGATCCGCTGTCGGTGACTGGCGCGTACGCGAGTGGGGATACGCGGGCGTCCTTGTCGCGGGCCAGCTCGTCGGACTACGCGTTTAATCTCGACTACACCGCGTCGCCCAACGCCACGCTGCTCAAGGTCGCTGGGCTGGCGCTGCGTCTCAATCCGTCCCGCATCCATTTTCGCTCGGGCCTGATCGGCAGCGACGCGCAACGCTTCACGTTTCTGGTGCCCATCGCACAACGTGCCGACACGGCGCCGCCCGCGATCTCGCGGACGCGACTGTGGCAGAACTCCGGCGGCGTGCAGCTCACGCCATTGGCCGGCGTGCAGCTCGGCGTCGATGCGGTGTCGACGCGAGACCTGCGCGACTATGGCGATTCGACCACGATGGGCCGGCTGATTCGCCAGCAGCGCTCGTCGCTGTGGGGCGGCGACATCGGTCTGGAAACCCAGCGGTTACTCACGACGTCGCTCGCGCTCACGCCCCGCGTCGCGGGAGGCTGGTTCCGGCCGCGGGCCACGGTCGGATCTTCGTTCACGTTCACGCGCGACCCCAACGCGCGCCAGCCGGCGCGTACCGAGGGCGATACCGCGGGCGAGTTTCGCGTGCCGGCCGCGTTCAGCAACGGGCGCCGGGTCGAAACCGGCGCTCAGCTCGACGCGCGCCTGCTGGGGCAGGCGATCTTCGGCGACTCGTCGGCGCTGGCCGCGTGGCTCGGCCGCATCACGGGACTCGATGTGACATACAGTGCGCAGGAGGGGTCGACGTTCGGCCGGGCCACGGACGCGCCGGATGCGGGCTATCAACTGGCGCTGGGTGGATTCGGCGGCTTCCGCCAGGTGGGCGGATTGCTCGCCACCGCGGCGACGCAGACCAGGACGCTGTCGACCGGGGGCGCGGCCATCTTGCCGCTGGGACTGCGCGCCAACGTGACGTACCGGCTGACGCGAGGGGTGGTCTGGACGCTGCGTGCCGACGAGCAAGTACAGATCAATACCCGGGCAGTGGACTGGCCGAACGGCTCGATTAGCTGGACCGTCTCTCCCTCGCGCCAGCTGATCGGCCGGATATTGACCAACATCAATGCCCGGTTGGGGTATCGCCGGTCGGAGTCGGTGAACGAGCAACCGGGTTTTGCCTCGCCCGGGACTGTCACCCTGAACAGCACGATCGAGAAAGCGTTTACTCCCGCGGCATCGTTCACCTGGGTGGGCGGGGTCTTCACGAGCTTCGACATGTCGCGGACATCCTCGGATCGTGTGAGCGCGGGAAACCTGTTTCGCAGCGAGCGCAACGCGCTGAACACGACCGTCACCTTCTCGTTCCGCCCTCCGACCCGGGGCCGCTGGCGCTCCAACATCCGCACCACGGCGGGGTATTCGGTGGCGGACAACACGACCTGCCTGCGCCGCGCGGGGCAGGTACCATGCATCCCCTATGTGGACAGCAGGCAGTCACAAGCCCAGCTTACACTGGACACCGATCTCCCGACCAATATGAGCGCTGGACTCCAGATGGCTTACGTACTGAATGAAGAGCGCCAAACCAACCGCAAGATCTCGCAGTTTGTGATCACGGCCTTCGTCCAACTCTCGACGAGCGTGGGACAAATCCGATGAGGTCGTGCATCGGGGGTCGTGCGTCGTGCGTGGCGGTGCTTGTTGCCCTAGCGTGTCAGGCACGTGCGGGAGATGGGGGCAACAAGAGCCCGGTCGAATTCAACGGACGGACCGCGCTCACCTACATCCAGCGGCAGATGTCGTTCGGCCCGCGGATCCCCAATAAACCCGGTCATCAGCAGGAAGCCGACTGGCTTCTCACCGAGCTGCGCGCCCGGGCCGATACGGTGATCGTGCAGGAGATCACGCATCGCTTGCGCAACGGCGAGGTGCTGCATTTGCGGAATTTCTTCGCGCGGTTCCGCCCGGAGGCGACAGAGCGGGTGCTGTTCCTGGCGCATTGGGACACGCGACCCATGGCGGACAAGAGTGCCAACCTCGCCCAGCAGCGCATGCCGGTGCCCGGCGCCAACGACGGCGCGTCTGGGGTCGCCGTGCTCTTGGGCGTCGCGGATGCGCTCAAGGCTCGGCCACCCGCCAACGGGGTCGATCTCCTGTTCGTCGACGGAGAGGACTACGGAGACTTTGCCGATACGAGCGACGTCCTGATTGGGTCGCGCTGGTTCGCGGCGCATCAGCCCCCGGGCTATCAGCCGCTGTTCGCCGTGCTGTTCGACATGGTGGGCGACAAGGACCTACAGATCTATCAGGAAGGCCAGTCCGTCGCGTTCGCGCCCGAAGTGGTGCAGCGTGTGTGGCGGGTCGCCGCCGAGCGCGGTCACGAACGGCAATTCATTCCAAGTGTGCGGCACACGCTGACCGACGACCACGTCTCGTTACAGAAGGCGGGAATTCACGCGATCGACGTCGTCGACTTTGACTATCCGTACTGGCACACCACCGAGGACACGATCGACAAGGTCAGCGCGGAAAGTCTGCAGATTGTTGGTGATGTCGCCGTTTCTTTGACACGACAGTAGCACCGGACGTCCTCATCTTGGGGAATGGATGATCGCCGTGCTGCGTTGATGCTCGCCTGCCTCGCGCTCGCCGGCGCCGGCGTTCGCCACTTCCTCTCGCCCTCTCCTTCAACTCCACCAGGTGACGTCCAACTGCAGTCTTCGTCCATCCCACGTCCCGATGCGTTGCGAGAAGCGGCCCGCCGCGCGGCTCAACTCGCCCGTCCGCTCCTGCCGGGGGAGCGAATTGATCTGGATAAGGCGGACGTGAGCGAAATCACACGGTTGCCGCGCGTTGGTCCCGCGCTCGCGCAGCGCATCGTTGCCTGGCGTACCGAACACGGTCCATTTGGCAGTCTCGCGCGCCTCGACAGCGTGCCTGGCGTGGGTGCCAAATTATTAGACGCGATCCGCCCTTTCGTCGTCCAGCCTTGACCCGGCTAACCCCGACTCCCATTTTAGTCCCTTCAAATTCAACGAGTTGCGTACGGCGAGCGTTGCGATCACCCAGGACAAGCTCGGCGAGATTCTTGTCCGTGAAGGCCTGATCACCCAGGAACAGCTCAGAAAGGCCCTTCTGGAGCAGAAAAACTCCGGGATGCGCCTGGGCTATACCTTGGTCAAACTGGGCTTTATAGAGGAAACTGAGGTCAGCAAAATGCTGGCCCGGCAGTACCGGATGCCGGCCGTCGACCTGTCGCGCTTCGAGGTCGACCCCAAGATCCTGAAGCTCCTCCCCCCCGACATCGCCGCCAAGCACACCGTCCTCCCTCTGAAACGGGAGGGGAGGACCCTCACGGTGGCCATCGCCGATCCTAACAACGTGACGGCGATCGAGGACATCAAGTTCATCACGCGCTGCGACGTCTTCCCGGTCATCGCGGGGGAGTACACCCTGCGCAACGCGATAGACCGCTATTACCAGCAGTCCGACGCCCAGCTCCAGAGCCTGCTCAAGAGCGTCGAGCAGGAAGAGGATCTCGAGGTCGTGGAGGATCAGGAGGACGAGGACGTCAAGGCGCAGGACCTGGCGGACGACGCCCCCGTCGTCAAGCTGATCAATGGGCTGCTGACCGACGCCGTGAAGCGCGGGGCGTCGGACATCCATATCGAGCCGTTCGAGCACGAGATGCGGGTGCGGTACCGCGTCGACGGGGCGCTGCAGGAAGTGATGAAGCCGCCCGTGAAGATGCGCGCCGCGCTCACGTCGCGCGTGAAGATCATGGCGCAGCTCAACATCGCCGAGCGCCGTGTGCCGCAGGACGGGCGCATCAAGCTCAAGATGGGCGCGCGCGTGATCGATTTCCGCGTGTCGACGCTGCCCGTCCTGTTCGGCGAGAAGATCGTACTCCGTATTCTCGACAAGGGCAACCTGACGCTCGACCTCAAGACCTTCGGCTTCGAGCCCAAGGCGGAAGAGAACCTGCTCAGGGCGATCGAGAACCCCTACGGCATGGTGCTGGTGACGGGGCCCACAGGTTCCGGCAAGACCACGACGCTATACTCGGCGCTCTCGCGGATCAACCAGATCGACGTGAACATCATGACCGCCGAGGACCCGGTCGAATACAACCTGCTCGGCATCAATCAAGTGTTGGTGCGGAACGAAGTGGGGATGACGTTCGCGGCGGCGCTGAAGGCGTTCCTGCGCCAGGACCCGAACATCATCATGGTCGGCGAGATCCGCGATCTCGAGACCGGATCGATCGCGATCAAGGCGGCGCTCACGGGACACCTCGTGCTGTCGACGCTGCACACCAACGACGCGCCCTCGACGATCACGCGCATGGTGGACATGGGCATCGAGCCGTTCAACGTTGCGAGTGCGGTGAATCTGGTTGTGGGTCAGCGGCTGGTGCGGCGCATCTGCAAGGAGTGCAAGCAGCAGCACGAGTACTCCCCCGAGGAGATGCACGCCTTCGCCATCGACAAGAAGGAAGGGCCGTTCTTCAAGGGCGCCGGCTGCGAAACGTGCGCCGGCACCGGATACCGCGGGCGGCAAGGCCTGTACGAGGTCATGGCGCTGACGAGTCCGCTGCGGCGCGAGATCCTGAAGGGGGCATCCACCGAAGAGCTGCGGGATCTCGCGGTCAAGGAAGGGATGCTGACGTTGCGCATGGACGGCATGCTGAAGGTCAAGAAGGGTGTCACGACGCTCGAAGAAGTCGTCAAAGAAACCGCTGCCGGATAAGGAGAGGAAGCAATGCCAATCAACCTCCGCGCGCTCCTCGAGGAGATGATCGAGAGGGACGCTTCCGACCTCCACCTGGTCGCGGGCGAGCGGCCGAAGATGCGGGTGGACGGCGACATCGTGAACTCCTCGAGCGAAGAAGTCATGACGCCCAAGGACACGCTGTCGCTCGCCTACTCCGTGCTGACCGAGAATCAGAAGAAGCGCTTCGAGACGGAGAGCGAGCTCGACTTCTCCTTCGGCATCCAGAATCTGGCGCGCTTCCGCGGCAACGTCTTCAAGCAGCGCGGCTGCGTCTCCGTGGTGATCCGGCAGATCCCGTTCAGCGTGAAGACGTTCCAGGAGCTTGGCCTTCCCGGGGTCGTGGCGCAGCTGGCCGACCGGCCGCGCGGCCTCGTGCTCGTCACGGGTCCCACCGGCTCGGGCAAGAGCACGACCCTCGCCGCGATGATCGACAAGATCAACAAGGAGCTGAAAGGCCACATCATCACGGTGGAGGACCCGATCGAATTCATCCACCGCCACCAGGCGTGCATCGTCAACCAGCGCGAAGTAGGGACGGATACCAACAGCTTCCAGGCCGCGCTCAAGTACGCGCTGCGCCAGGACCCCGACGTCGTGCTGATCGGCGAAATGCGCGATCTGGAGACGATTCAGGCGGCGCTCACGATCGCGGAGACGGGGCACCTCGCCTTCGCGACGCTGCACACCAATTCGGCCGCCGAGTCGATCAACCGCATTATCGACGTGTTTCCGTCCCACCAGCAGTCCCAGGTCCGGGCGCAGCTCGCGTTCGTGCTCGAGGGGGTGGTGACGCAAACACTGCTGCAGCGGGCCAAGGGTCGCGGCCGCGTCATGGCCGCCGAAATCATGATCTGCACGCCCGCCATTCGCGCCCTGATCCGCGACGACAAGGTCCACCAGATCGAGTCGTCGATGCAGGCGGGCAAGAAGTTCGGCATGCAGACGCTGAACGATGCGCTCTACCAGCTCTACATGAGCCGTGAGGTCAGTAAAGAGGAATGCCTGCGGGTGACATCGAAGCCCAACGATTTCCTGCGGTCCATCGGCGAAACGCCGCCTGAGGACGAGAAGCCTGCTGGTGCGCCCGCGCAGGCCCCCGCCGGACCACCTAAAGTGGCCATACGCCGCTAAGGCGAAGGCACGGGAGCTGAGCTATGCCGGTCTTTGAATACACCGCGCGCAACCTGAAGGGCGATCTCGTTCGCGACAAGATCGATCTCGCGTCGCGCGACGACGTCATCGCCCATCTGCGCAAGAACCGCATGGTCGTCGTGCAGATCCGCGAGGCCAAGGGAGGAGGCGTCAACCTCGCGGCCTTCTTCAAGGCGGGCGTGAAGACGCGCGACGTCGTGATCTTCACGCGCCAGTTCTCCACCATGATCAACTCCGGCCTGCCGCTGGTGCAGGCGCTCGACATCCTGTCGCAGCAGACCGAGAACAAGGTGCTGGCCGATATCACCCGCGCGGTCGTGTACGACGTGGAAAGCGGCCACACCCTCGCCGATGCGCTGCGCAAGCACCCCAAAGCGTTCAGCGATCTGTACGTGAACATGGTGGCGGCCGGTGAGGCGGGCGGTATTCTCGACACCATCCTGCTGCGCCTGGCGACGTTCCTGGAGAAGAATGACTCCATCATCCGCAAGGTGAAGGGCGCGATGATCTACCCGGCCGTGATCTTCTCGGTCGCCGGTATCGCCGTGGCCGTGCTGCTCATCTTCGTGATTCCGACGTTCCAGAGCATGTTCGCGTCGGTGAACCTCGCGCTGCCGCTGCCGACGCGCATCGTGATCGGCGCGAGCAACGTCCTCAAGAACTTCTGGTGGGCGATCATCGGCGTCGGCGTCTTCGCTGTCGTGGCCCTGAATCGCTACAACAAGACGACGGCCGGGAAGCTGCAGATCGACAAGCTGCTGCTCAGCCTCCCGGTGCTCGGCGACCTGCTGCGCAAGTCTGCGGTGTCGCGCTTTACCCGCACCCTCGGCACGCTGATCTCGTCGGGTGTGTCGATTCTCGACGGCCTCGAAATCACCGCCCGCACCGCCGGCAACATGGTCATCCACAACGCCGTGATGGAATCGCGCGCCTCGATTGCGGGCGGTGAGACGATCGCGGCGCCGCTGCAGAAGTCGAAAGTCTTTCCGCCGATGGTGATTTCGATGATCGCCGTCGGGGAACAGACGGGTGGGTTGGACGAGATGCTCACCAAAATCGCCGACTTCTACGACGACGAGGTCGACGCCGCCGTCAGCGCGCTGCTCTCGCTGCTCGAGCCGATCATGATCGTGGTGCTGGGTGTGATCGTCGGCGGCATGGTCGTGGCGATGTACCTGCCGATCTTCGATATGGTGAACGCGGTCCAATAAGGGGCTCGGGACTCGGGCTTAGGGGCTAGGGGGGCGACCTCCTGGCCCCTTCGTTTTTCCGAAGCCCAAGACCCGAGTCCCGAGTCCCGTGACTCAAATCCTTGCATTTTGCGACACCGACCCCAATAATGCCCCCCCATGCGTTGGCTAGGCGTCAAATCGTCGGTCATCCCAACCACGCGCGAGCTCCTCCGCCTCGTCTACGTCGGGCGGATGTGCCTGGCGATCGCCATCTATGTGACGACCGCATTGAAGGTCCGGGTGGCGGCCCCGCTCGACATCCTGGCTACGTCGCTCATGCTCGTCACGGCCGCCGCCGTGACGATCGCCTCCTACTGGCATACGCATTTCCGACAGAAGATCCCCGGTCCAACGTTCCTCTATCTCCAGGCGCTTTTCGACGTTTTGCTGATCACGGCCGTCGTCCACATGACGGGTGGGGCCGAGAGCGACTTCGCGAGCCTGTACGTCATCCTGGTCGCGGTCACGGCGTTGCTCATGCCGCCGGCCAACGCCGGGCTGGTTACGCTGTTTGCCGGACTCGTCTACTTCGCCGACGTCTTCTGGGGTCACGGGGCGGCGGTCGCCGCCGGCGTCTGGATCCAGCTGGTCGTGTTTGGCCTCGTGGCGGCGGTGATGGCGTACGTGGCCAGCCGCGTGAACGTGATGGGCGCCGAGCGCGAAGCCCTCGCCGCGGAGGTGCGCCAGGTCCAGCTGGAAGCCGATGACGTGCTGCGCAACATCCGGACGGGCGTGATCACGGTGGACGCCGACGGGCGGCTGCTCTACGCGAATCCCGCGTCCGAAGACATCCTCGGGTTCAAGGCGCGCGAATGGCTGGGCCGCGCCGTCATGCCCGAATTCGCCCGGTCGGCTCCGGAATTCTGGGCGGCGGTCACGTCGACCGCGCGCCGCGGCGTGCGCCTGATGCGAGTCGAGGCGACGGTCCATCGCCCCGATCGCAGCTTTCCCATCGGCGTCACGACCACGACCCTCGACGGGCCCGTCGGCGCGCGGCCCCGCGTCTCGGCGATCTTCACCGATATCTCCGACTCCAAGCGCCTGGAGGAGCTGCACCTGCGCGCCGAGCGGCTCGAGGCGGTTGCCGAGCTGTCGTCGAGCCTCGCGCACGAGATCAAGAATCCGCTGGCATCCATTCGCAGCTCCGTGGAGCAGCTGGGTCGCTCGTCGCGCGCCAATCCGGACGAAAAATTCCTTGCCAATCTGATCGTGCGGGAGAGCGACCGCCTGTCGCGGCTGCTCTCGGAGTTCCTCGACTTCTCGCGCGTGCGAGTGACGGAATGCCGGCCGATGGATCTGCATCAGGTGGCCCAAGCGGCGATCCGCCTGGTTCGCCAGCACCCCGATTGCGTGGCCGGAGTGAAGATCACCCTCGAGGGTGGACCGACGCCGATGGAAGGCGACGAGGATCTGCTGCATCGCGTGGTCTCGAACCTCGTCCTCAACGCCGTCCAGGCGGCCGGCTCCAGCGCCGCGGTCAAGGTGCGTACGGGACGGGCGCCGGCAAATGAGCTGCCCGGAGGGGCGGGCATCGATAACCCGGTGGCGTTGCGCGTAAGCGATAACGGCCCCGGCATCCCGGCAGATCTGCAGGAGCGCCTGTTCGAGCCCTTCGCCACCGGACGGGTCGGCGGTACGGGGCTCGGACTCGCCATAGTGCAGCGCGCGGTCGAAGCGCACCGTGGGCTCGTGCTGGTGGATACGAAAGCCGGTGGAGGAACGACGTTCACCATCTACTTCCCGGCTGCTCGTCGGAAGGAGGAAGCCGCGTAATGGCCGCGAACGCTCCGTCTATCCTCGTCATCGATGACGAGCAAGGCATCCTGGAAACCCTTCGCATCCTGCTCAAGAACGAGGGCTTCGATGTCACGATCGCGCAGGGCGGGAAGGCGGGCCTCGAGCAGCTCAAGAACTCGGCCCCGGATATCGTCTTGACCGACGTCAAGATGCCGGGCGTCACCGGAATCGAGATCTTGTCGGCGGTCCGTGGGCAGGACCCCGAGACCCCGGTCATCCTGATGACCGCGCAGGCATCGCTCCAGACCGCCATTCAAGCCGTGAACGAGGGCGCTTTCTACTATATACAGAAGCCGTTCTCGAACGACGACATGGTGGCGATCTGCCGCCGTGCCGCCGAGCACCGGCGCCTGCGGGCGGAGAACAAGCAACTCAAGCAGGAAATCCGTCGCCGCGAGCGCTCCGGCCAGGTCAAACCACTCGGCAAATCCCGATTGTTCAGCGACGTGATGCGGCTCGCCGAGCAGGTGGCGCCCACGGAAAGCACCGTGCTCATTCAGGGAGAGTCGGGCACCGGTAAGGAAGTGATAGCCCGCTACCTCCACGAGCTCTCGGCCCGTGCCGAGGGTCTATTCCTCTCGCTCAACTGCGGCGCGCTGCCCGAAAGCCTGCTCGAGTCGGAGCTGTTCGGGCACGTGAAGGGGTCGTTCACTGGCGCGGTGCGCGATAAGCAGGGACTGTTTGCCGCCGCGCGCGGCGGCACGTTCTTCCTGGACGAGATCGGCGAGATGTCGCCCGCCACGCAGGTCAAGTTGCTGCGCGTGCTCCAGGAACGTGAAGCCATACCCGTCGGCGGCACGGAGGCGATCCCGGTGGATGTGCGGGTCGTGGCCGCGACCAATCGCGACCTGGAAGAAGAAATCAAGCGCGGGCGCTTCCGCACCGACCTCTACTACCGGCTGAACGTCATCAACATCCATCTTCCTCCGCTGCGCGATCGCCGCGAAGACATTCCCATCTTCGTGAAAGAGTTCCTTGTACACATCGCCGGCGAGCGCGGGGAGGCGCCGAAGGCCCTGGCGCCCGAGGCGGAAGAGGTGATCATGTCGTACGACTGGCCCGGCAACGTGCGCGAGCTCGAGAACGCGCTGGAGCGCGCCGTCACCCTGACCAAGGGCGACGTCATCCCGCGCTCGGCGATTCCGGACCGGATCAGCGAGCGCAAGGCGGAGCCGCTCGTCACCGAGCGCGCGCACCAGAACCCGTCACTCGACGTGATCGAGCAGGCGTACATCACGTGGGTCCTGCAAAGCGAAGGGGGCAACAAGACCCGCGCGGCGGAGGTTCTCGGGATCGACCCGTCTACGCTGTACCGCAAGCTGAGTCGCTACGACGGCAGCGAGAAGAAGTCCGATTCCGAGCCCCCACCGCGAGCCGAGTGATCGGGTTGGCGTCGAGACGCTGGAGCAGCTCTCCGGCGCCACACGCTACAACCGCTGGATGTTCGATCGCTTGCGCCGCTGGATCGGCCGGCGGGTGCTCGAGATCGGCTCAGGGATCGGCAATCTCTCGGCGTTCCTCGTCGAGCGCGAGCGCGTCGTGCTGACCGATACGCGCGAGGAGTACCTCAGCCGGCTGCGCGCGCGGTTCGCGGGTCGTCCCAACATCGCGGTGGCGCGCCTCTATCTGCCGAACGAGCACAATCTAGGCGTCGGGGAGCGCTTCGACACGGTCATCTGCCTCAACGTGCTCGAGCACGTGGCTGACCACAGTGGGTCGCTGGCGGCGATTCGCATGCTGCTCGCGCCGTCCGGCCGCCTCGTGCTGCTCGTCCCGGCGCTGCCAGCGTTGTTCGGCACCATGGACCGGGCACTCGGCCATCACCGCCGTTATACCCGCACCGGTCTGCTCGAGCTGCTGCGCGCGACCGGATTTCGCGTCCCGCATATCGAGTACTTCAACATCGCCGGGATTCCAGGCTGGTGGTGGGCCGGCAGGGTCCTGCGGCGCGAGACGATCCCCGTTGGCTCGCTCAAGCTGTACGACGCGCTCGTGCCGCTGTTCCGGTTGGAGCGCTTCCTCCCGTGGCGCGTCGGGCAATCGCTGATCGCGATCGGAGAAGCCGCGTAATGCGGCAAGAGCGCCGTTCTCCCAACATGTTGCTGTCGGTGATCGTGCCGGCATACAACGAGGTCGCGACCGTCGAGTTCGCGCTGCGCCGCATCCGTCAGGTCCCGCTGCGGCTGGAGATCATCGCCGTCAACGACGCCTCGACCGACGGGACCCGGGAAATCCTCGATGGGCTGGCCGAAACGGGGCTCGTGGATCGGGTGATTCATCACGCGCAGAACCGCGGCAAAGGCGCTGCGATCCGCACCGGCATCGCGGTCGCTACCGGCGACGCGATCGTCGTCCAGGATGCGGACCTGGAGTATGACCCGGCGGACCTGCCGGCGCTCCTGCTCCCGATTCGTGCTCGACAGGCGGATGCGGTCTATGGTTCGCGGTTCCAGGGCGGGCCGCACCGCGTTCTGTACTTCTGGCATTTCGTCGGCAACCGGGTCCTGACGCTACTGTCCAACATGTTCACCAACCTGAACCTGACGGACCTCGAGACATGCTATAAGCTCGTGCGCGCCGACCTGATGAAGAAACTGCCACTGTCGTCCAATCGCTTCGGGTTCGAGGTTGAGATCACGGCGCGCCTCGCCCAGGCAAGCGCGCGCATCTGGGAGATCCCGATCTCCTACAGCGGCCGGACGTACGCGGAAGGTAAGAAGATCACGTGGCGTGATGGACTCGCGGCTCTGTTCCACATCCTGCGCTACAACCTATTCGTCCCGCGTACGAAGTAAGAGCGGGGCTCGTCACCGCGGCCGCGATACTGGCCGTCGGGTTGCTGGCGCTGAATCAGGCGCTCGTCGGTGTCTTTTACGACGATGGGTTGTACGCCGGCCTCGCGACCGCAGTCGCGACCGGCCACGGCTACGTGCATCCCAATCTTCCCGGGATGCCAGCCGGTGTGCATTTCCCGCCCTTCTACCCGGTGGTCCTCGCGCCTGTATTCGGCCTGCTGCCGGTTGCCGCCGCCGCCCTGGCCGCGAAAATCCTGAATGCCCTGCTCGCGGCGGCGGCGGCCGGGCTGATCGCGTGGCATGCGCTGCGATCCGAGATGCTGGGACCCGGGCTGCCGCGGTGGGTTGCGGCAGCGGTTGTGACGGCCGCCGCGATTGCGATTCCCGTCCTCGCCACGCAAACGGTGCTCTTTGCCGAGCCCCTGTTCGGGCTATTGCTGGCCATCGTGATCATCAAGATTGACTCGGTGTCCGCTGCGCGCGCCCCTTGGATCGCAGGAATCATCGCCGCTCTCGCTCTGCTCACGCGCTCCATCGGCGTTGCCGTGATCGCGGGCGCCGTCTGTTTTCTGCTCGCGCGGCGCGCAGCGGTTCGCACATGGGGCGCCGCCCTGTTGGTTCCCCCAGTAGTCGCTGCGCTGGGGTGGGGCATCTGGGTTGCGACGCACGCCAGCCAGATAGATCCCGCGCTCGCGCTCGTGTATGGCACCTACGGCGCGCCACTCAAGGAGGCGGGCTTCTCCGCGGTCGCCGGCAACGTCCGCGATCTCTCGCGACCGCTCGAGGTGCTCGCGTTCGGCTGGATCAACGTCCGCTGGCTCTATGTCCTGCTTGCTACGGTGGCGCTTGGCACCGGCCTGTACGGCCTCGTGCTACTGTCGCGTCGCTCGACGATCGGGTGGTCCCTCGTCTTCTATGGCGTCATCTTGACCGTCTGGCCGTACCCACCGGATCGGTTCATGTGGGTGGTCCTCCCCTGGCTCGCGCTGACGTGGACGGCGGGAGCCGTGGAGCTCTGGCGCCGCTGGCCGCGCGTCCGTGTGCCGGTCGGGCTGCTGGCCGCGCTGGTCGCCGGTGGTTACATCCGTTATGAGTTTCAAGGGTTCAGAGGCCGGTGGTGGGACACCCAGGCGCGCGCGATCTCGGCCAACTTCGCCGAGCTGCTGCCCGTCGTTCAGAACCTCCCGGACACTGCCGTCTTGGCGACCGACGACGAGGCCCTCGTGTGGCTCTACACCAGGCGTCGCGCGGTCCCGCTCTATCTCGAGAGCTATCGCGGTCGCGACCTGATCCGGCCGACTCCAGCCGAGCATCGCGCCTACCTCGAGCGCATGGGTGTCACGCATGTCATGCTGGCCAGCGCGACCTCGCCAGCCGCCATCGAGCTGCGCAGTTTGCTCGGCGCCTATCCCTCGTGGCTCACCGCCATCTATCGCTGGTCCGACGGACGCTGGCTTTTTGCCGTCAACCGTGGACAGTAAGGACCGCCGGCTCTACCTCGCCGTCACGGCGTGTGCGCTCGTGCCATATGTGCCCGCATTGTGGAACGGCTTCGCGCTGGACGATCTCTACATCATCGCCTGGAATCCACTCGTGCATTCCGTGCAAGGGGTGTGGGGCGCGTTTGCCGCGCCCTACTGGCCGCCGGATCTGGGCGGTCAGATGTACCGTCCGCTCCCGCTGGCCACATTTGCCTTGGACTGGGTCATTGGGCGGGGGTCTCCCGCGTTGTTTCATGCGGCGAACCTGGTGTGGCACGCCGGAGCGGCCGTAATCGTGGCGGCGCTCGCGCGGCGTTGGGCCGATACCACGGCAGCGCTCGCCGCGGGGCTCATCTTCGCGGTTCATCCGGTCCATGTCGAAGCGGTCGCCAACGTCGTCGGCCTCGGCGAGTTGATGGCTGCCGCGGGCGTTTGCCTGGCCGTCTACGCGGCCGTCGTGCGGCAAAACGTGTGGGCGAGCGGCGCGGCGCTCGTCCTGGGATTGCTCAGCAAAGAAAACGCCGTCGTAGCGCCCGCGCTGATCGCTTGGGCCTGGATCATCGAAGCGGCTCCGCGGCCGGCGCGGCGCCAGATGGCCGCATTCGTTGTGAGCTGGGTCGTGATCGCGGGCGCCTATCTCGCCGTGCGCGCGCTCGTGCTGCATCCGTACGCTCGGCTGCACGCGACCGCGCCCGTGTTTCTAGGTGAGAGCGCCTTCGCGGGACGACTGACGGCATTGGCGGCGCTCAGCGACGTGTTTCGCTTGCTCGTTGTCCCGCTGAAGCTCCGCGTGGACTACTCGCCGGCCGAGCGCACCGCGGTGCAGTCCTTGCTCGACGGCAGACTCCTGCTCGGTTTGGCATGTCTCGGCTTGTGGGCATGGTTGCTGGTGATGGCCTGGCGGCGGCAGCGGCGCCTGGAAGCGTACGGTCTGGGATGGATCGCCATCGCGTTTCTCCCCGTCTCCAACCTCGTGCTTTCGACGGGCGTCCTGCTCGCCGAGCGAACGCTGTATCTGCCGTCCGTCGGCCTGGCGCTCGCGGCGGGTGCGGCGCTCGCGCGCCTGCCACCGCGACGATTTCGCGTCGGCCTGGCACTGGTGGTGATTGCTTGCGGCATTCGCTCAGCGTTGCGCACGCCGGTGTGGCGCGATGACTTCGCCGTGACGAACAGCATCCTGAACGATTCGCCGAATTCCTATCGTGGCCCCGCCCGCGTGGCCGTGATCTACCAGAGTCATCGCCAGCCAGACCGCGCCCTGGCCGCCTTGCGACACGCAGCTCGCATCTATGACCGCGATCCCGCGCTCTTTTTTGCGGGCGCCGATGCGGCGCTCACGCTGCGCAACTCGCGCCTGGCCGATTCCATGCTCGCCCGCGCCGAGCAGCTGTGTCATCGCTGCTCGGGCTCGTACCGAACGCAGGCGCTCGCGGCGCGCGCGCGTGGCGATTCGGCGGTTGCGGACTCCCTGCTCGCGCGGATGCCATGAAACGCGAGCTGCTGGTCGTCTTCGTCGCCGCGGTCGCCATCTACCTGCCGACCGCCCGTTACGGTTTTGTCCAGGACGATCGCGGCATCATCGTGGCGAACCCCGCCGCTCATTCGGTCGGCGCCGCGCTCGCGGCGTTCGATGAGCCTTACTGGCCGCGCGAGTCGGGCGGCGGCCTGTACCGTCCCGTCACGATTCTTTCGTACGCGCTCGATTGGACCATCTCCGATGGACGGCCTGGCTGGTTTCACATTATGAACGCGCTGTGGCACGGTCTCGCCGCGGTGCTGTTCGTCTTGGTTGCCGCGCGCTGGCTGCCGCCCGTTCCGGCCGCCGGAGCCGGGTTGGTTTTCGCCTGGCATCCGCTGCATGTCGAGGCGGTCGCGAGCTTGGTCGGTCGCGCCGAGCTGCTCGTGGCGGTCGGAATTCTCGGGGCGGTGCTCGCGGCGCGGCGCGGCCGCTGGGCGCTTGCGGTCCTATGCGCGGCGCTCGCGATGTTCAGCAAAGAGCACGGTGTCATCACCGGTGTCGTCATACTGCTCGATAAGTGGCTGCAACCCCCCGACGACCGGCCCTACCCGAGAGGCTTTTGGGTCGCGCTGGGGTTGGTCACACTCGGCTTCCTGGCGGCGTGGCTCGCCGTCGGCTGGGTCGAAGCGAACGATTCTGCCGCGGCATTCTTTGGGACGGGAGTGTGGCGGCGGCTCACGATGGCGTTGCCGGCTGTGCTGCGCGCTACCGCGCTCCTTTTCTGGCCGGCGTCGCTGTCGAGCGACTATAGCCCGCAAGTACTGCCCGCGCGTTCGGAGATCTCCGTCGCTGCGCTCGTAGGATTCTGCGTCGTGGTGGGTGTTCCGGCGCTGGTGGTGTGGTGCCGCCGCCGCGCGCCGGCGATTTCTTTTGCAGCTGGACTCGCCGCGCTTTCTTATCTCCCGACCGCGAACATCCTCTTTGCCTCCGGTATCGTTCTCGCCGAGCGCACTCTGTACCTGGCTGTCGCGCTGCCCGCCGCGCTCGCGGGCTGGGTCGTGGCGTCGCTCGCCACGCGGCGCGGTCTGCGGCCCGCCGGTATCGCTGGTGCTCTCCTCGTTGTCGCCTGCGGCGCGCGGTCGTTCGTGCGTCTGCCCGCCTGGCGCGACAATCGTTCCCAGCTGCTCACCCTCCTGCGCGATCATCCGGAGTCGTATCGCGGCCATGGCTCGGCCGCTGCGGTCCTCGCCGCGATCGGTGATACCGCGGGAGCGCGCCGTGAATATCGGATCGCCGATTCGCTGTTTCCGAGCGATCCGTATTTCTACGGCGGGTACGCGATTTTTCTGGTTGGCATCGGCGACACCGCGGCTGCCGTGCCGCTCGTCGAGCGCGGCAAGCAGTCGCACACCGGTGACCGCATGTCGTTGCGCGCGCAGTTCGTGCTCGAGCTCGCGCGGGGCCACCACGCCCAGGCCGCCGCGCTCGCCGACTCGGCGGGCCGACGGTTCGCAGGAGAGCGGAACTGGTATCTGCGGTTCCAGCAATGAGCTATGAGTTTCTTGCGTCTGGCCCGGCGACTCGCAAAACGCCTGAGTTATGAGCCCTTCGGAACGTCGGCAAAACCCCACGGCGACCGGGAATTTATTGCAACGCTGATAGTTAGATCGGATAATCCTTTGGAGGCACAGTTCGTGCCTATATGAAACCTGGCATAATCGTGTCGCCTATGTCGTAGATCCTTACAGGGGAGGTTAGTCCAGATGAACCGCAAGGGTTTCACACTGATCGAGCTTCTGATCGTGGTCGTGATCATCGGCATTCTGGCCGCGATCGCGATTCCGAAATTCGCAAACACGAAGGAAAAGGCGTATCTCGCGTCGATGAAGTCCGACCTTCGTAACCTCGTGACGGCCGAAGAGGCGTTTTTCGCCGACTCGGTGAAGTACACGAGCACGGTTGGCGCGGGTGGTGTGCTGTATGCGACAACCAGCGGCGTGGTTGGCCCCACGATTACCGTGACGGCCGACGGGTGGACCGCGACGGTCTCCCACACCACGACGACGAAGACCTGCGCGATTTACGTCGGGTCGACGGCGATCGCCCCGGCTAACAAAGAAGGCGAGCCGAAGTGCCAATAAGGCTTCGAGCCTGAGGCATCAGGGCGGCGGGGGCAACCCCGCCGCTCTTTTTTTGCGGTCGTGCGCTATGCTATGAGCTCAATGGACTTCCGTCAGCTGCGCTATTTCGTCGCTGTCGCCGAGGAGCTCCACTTTACGCGGGCGGCGCGGCGCGTCCAGGTCGCCCAGCCGACGCTGAGCCAGCAGGTCCGGATGCTCGAGAAGGAATTGGGCGTCACGCTCCTGACGCGTAGTAATCGTCACGTCGAGTTGACCCATTCGGGCCGCATATTCCTGGAAGAAGCAAGACGACTGCTTGCGACCGCGGCCGAGGCGGTCCAGGCGGTGCAGGCTGCCGCCGCCGGCCGACGTGGTCGACTCGCGGTGGTCTGCGGACCCACCTCGGCATACGCTGGATTGCTCGGCATGCTGGAGCTCTACCGCCGCCGGTCGCCACTGGTCGACGTCCATTTGGTGGAGTCACCCGTGGTGGATGCCGTCGTCACGGTCGAGCAACGCCAAGCGGACGTCGGGCTCGTCGTGCCCTACTTCGAATCAGCGCTCCTCAAACGCGAGACGGTGCTGGAGCTGCCGTTGCTTGCGGCGTTGCCGAGATCGCATCCGCTGGCATCGGCCGGCATCATTTCCTTGAAGCAGCTCTCCGGCGATCCCTTCGTGCTGTTCGGGCAGCGACGCGGATCGGGCTTCTATGAGCGCGTCTTGGGGATCTGCCATGGGTGCGGCTTTTCGCCGCGCGTGCTCGAGGCGATGGAACACATCCACACCCTGCTGTACGTCGTCGGCGCCGGTTACGGCGTGTCGCTCGTCCCGATGACGCTGCAGCCGGCGGTGCATCCCGAAGTCACGCTGGTCCCGTTACAGGAATCATCGGCGACGCTCGAGCTGGGCATGATCTGGCGGTTCGACCAAACATCGCCGCTCGTCACGGCATTCCTGGAGACGGTGCGCGAATGGTGCCAAAACGCATCGCAACGCTTAACAACTCCCTAGAGCCTTAGAGCCTTCTGCTTTACACACGTAGAGTTGCAAAAAACCACAACTCTTCAGTCCCTTGAGACATACCATCGGATGTCTACATGCGCGCTAAGTGCTTGCAAAGCTTCGTCTTATCGCGGCAGGCTCGATCAAAGGCATGGGAAATGCTTCTCAATGGGGTCGGAATAATAGCCGTTCTCAATGGTGGACAATCCGGGGGGAGGGTCGTGCAGATGAACCGCAAGGGTTTCACATTGATCGAGCTTCTGATCGTGGTCGTGATCATCGGCATTCTGGCCGCGATCGCGATTCCGAAATTCGCCAACACGAAGGAAAAGGCGTATCTCGCGTCGATGAAGTCCGACCTTCGTAACCTCGTGACGGCCGAAGAGGCGTTTTTCGCCGACTCGGTGAAGTACACGAGCACGGTCGGCGCGGGTGGTGTGCTGTATGCGACAACCAGCGGCGTGGTTGGCCCCACGATTACCGTGACGGCCGACGGGTGGACCGCGAGGGTCTCCCACACCACGACGACGAAGACCTGCGCGATTTACGTCGGGTCGACGGCGCTGGCGCCGGCTAACAAAGAAGGCGAGCCGAAGTGTCAGTAAGGTTTGCCGACTGAGACGTCAGAGAGCGGCGAGGCGCAAACCTCGCCGCTCTTTTTTCGGGTCACCCATGGTTCAAAACGCACCGCAACGGTTACCAACTCCTTGCTCTGCTTTACACCACCGCTATTGCAGAAAACCTCAACTGTTCAGTCGTTAGAACGATACCCTCCGACTGGCACGTGCATGCTAAGCGCATGCACCATTTTCGCTTGGCTTCGCGGCTCATCCAAAGGCATGAGAAATGCGTTCAGGAGGCGCGAAAGATGGAAGTTCTCAAAGGTGGACAATTCCGGAGGGGGAGGGCTTTACAGATGAACCGCAAGGGTTTCACACTGATCGAGCTTCTGATCGTGGTCGTGATCATCGGCATTCTGGCCGCGATCGCGATTCCGAAATTCGCCAACACGAAGGAGAAGGCGTATCTCGCCTCGATGAAGTCCGACCTTCGTAACCTCGTGACGGCCGAAGAGGCGTTTTTCGCCGACTCGGTGAAGTACACGAGCACGGTCGGCGCGGGTGGTGTGCTGTTTAATACGACCAGCGGCGTGGTTGGCCCCACGATTGCCGTGACGGCCGACGGGTGGACCGCGAACGTCTCCCACACCACGACGACGAAGACCTGTTCGATCTACGTCGGGTCGACGGCGTTGGCTCCTGCTAACAAAGAAGGCGAGCCGAAGTGCCAGTAGCTTAGTAGCACCCTGTAAGGATTCGGGCGGCGGGACAACATCCCGCCGCTGTTTTTTTTCGCCTTATCTTGGGGCCCATGAAACGCCCCAAGCCGGCGCTCCGCGTCGAGCTGTTGTTCTATCTCACCTTTCTCGTCGCCTTCGCACTGCTTGTCGGCGTGGCGACCTCGCAGCTCGCGCTCGCGATCTCGCCGGAGCGCGGTGTCGTGCTCGTCGTGACCTTCGTCGCGCTCGAAGTCGGGATCTTCGTGCTGTACGGGCGATCGCTCGTCACGCGATTGGTGCTCCGTCCCCTCGCCCGCGTCATGGACACAGCTGACGCCGTTGCCGACGGCGATCTCGAAGCGCGTGCACCGGACGCCGCTACGCGCGACTTCGCCACGCTCGCCGAGCGTCTGAACCGCATGACGGACCGGCTGCTGGACGCGCAGAGCCAGCTCGTGCGCTCCGAAAAGTTGGCGAGCATCGGTCGTCTGGCGGCGGGCGTCGCGCACGAAGTCGGCAACCCCCTCGGGGCGATCGGCACGTACGTCGAGGTGCTGCGGCGCCGCGGCGCCGACCCCGAAGTCATGGCCGGCCTGACGCGCGAGCTGGAGCGCGTGGATCGCATCGTCCGCAGCCTGCTCGACTACGCGCGTCCCCAGGAGGATCCCCTCGTACCGGTCGATCCCGACAAGATCGCGCGCGCCGCGTTCGAATTGCTCCGCGCCCAGGGTGCGTTTCGCAACGTCAGCGCCGATACGGATGTCGGGATGCATGTGCCGGAAGTGATGGGGCGCGCCCACGTTCTCGAGCAAACGCTCGTGAACCTGCTGTTGAATGCGGTCGATGCCACGCCACCGGGAGGCTCGATCGTCATCGGCGCCCGGCGCTGGGCCTACGAGCCTGGCCAGTCACTTCCCAAACGGGCCAGCGACCCCGGCGACTCGCGGTTTCCCCGCGTGTCCGAGCGGCGGCCGGCGCGCGTCGAGTTTGCCGACGGTCAACCCGGTACGCTGATCTTCGTGGCCGACTCCGGGCCGGGCGTGACGCCGGAGGACCGCGAGAAAGTCTTCGAGCCGTTTTACACCACCAAAGCACCCGGTCACGGCACTGGACTCGGGCTTGCGATCGTCGCCCGCTCGGTACACGACATGGGTGGCGTGGTGTGGGTGGACAATGCTCGCGAAGGCGGAGCCGCGTTCAAGCTGTTCTTCCCGATCGCGATTCCCTGATGAAAAAGGTGCTCGTCATCGACGACGAACCGGGTCTCCGCCAAAGCCTCGGCCTGCTGCTGACGGACGCGGGCTACACGGTCACCGCCGAGCAAGATGGCAAGCGGGGCCTCGAGCGCGCCGTCGCCGAGTCGTTCGACCTCGTGTTATGCGATGTGCGGATGCCGGAGATGGATGGATTGACCTTCCTGCGCAATTATCGCCGGCGCGGCGGCAACGCGCTCGTGATCGTGATGAGCGCGTACGGTGGAGAAGACGCCGCGATCGCGGCGATGCAGGAAGGCGCGTACGACTATCTCCCCAAACCGTTCCGGCCCGACGAAGTCGTGCTCACGCTGCGCAAGGCCGAAGAGCGGGAGCGCCTGCGGCAGGAAGTGGCCGGTCTGAGGGCGCAGCTCGCCGCGGGACCCGCCGAGCGGGGCCTCATCGTCGCAAGCGCCGCGATGCGCCAGGCCCTGACCCTGGTCGCGCGCGTCGCCGAGCACAGTACCACCGTGTTGATCACCGGTGAAAGCGGCACCGGGAAGGAAGTGATCGCTCGCGCGATTCACCGTGCCAGCCCACGCGGGAGCAAGGCGTTCGTCGGCATCAACTGTGCGGCAATTCCGGAGAACTTGCTCGAGTCTGAGTTGTTCGGTCACGTCCGCGGCGCGTTTACCGGCGCGACGGGCGACAAAGTCGGCCTGTTCGAGCAGGCGAACGGCGGCACGTTGCTCCTGGACGAAATCGGCGAGCTGCCGATCGGTCTCCAGGCCAAGTTGCTGCGGGTGCTTCAGGAAAGCGAAATCAGGCGAGTGGGCGATCAGAAGACGCGGCGGGTGGATGCGCGTGTGCTGGTCGCCACGGCGCGCGATCTGGAGGCGGAAGTCCGCGCCGGCCGCTTCCGCGAGGACCTGTTCTATCGCGTCAACGTCGTCGTGATCGAGTTGCCGCCGCTCCGAGACCGCCGTGAGGACATTGGGCCGCTGGCCCGCCACTTTGTCGCGCGGCTGGCCCAGCGGTTCGGCAGGGCGTTGTCATTGAGCGAGGACGCCCTGGCGTGGCTCGAGCAGCAGGAATGGCCGGGCAATGTGCGCGAGCTGGAGAATGCGATCGAACGTGCGGCGGTGTTGTCGCGCAAGGAGATCCTGGAAGCCGGCGAATTTCGGAGCGAGGCTCCCCGCGCCGCCGAGACGGCGCCAGCGGACGGAGCATCATTGAGCGAGGTCGTGGCGGCCGCGGAACGCCAAGCGATCGCCAGCGCGCTGCGCGCCGCCAACGGCAACCGGCGCGAAGCGGCGCAGCAGCTCGGCGTGAGCCTGCGCACGCTGTTTTACAAGATCGACCGGTACGGGATCACCTAGACGTCCGGGAGATGCAAAAACCTGCATAACTGCAGTATTCTGCGGTGGTTTTCGAGGCGCGATGGCGACGTATGTATCTGCAGTACTTGCACTTACGTGCAGGCATGGAACGTGTAAATAGGGCCGGTCGAACGGAGGACACATGGGTCGCAAGGGGTTCAGCCTCATCGAGATGATGTTCGTGTTTGTGCTGGCCGGCGTGATTATGGCGATCGGCTTTCCGCGGCTGCGCAACGGTCTCGAGCAGCAAAACATCCGCAACGCGAAGGCGCTGCTCGGGACGTTGGCGGCGACGGCACGCGGCGCGGCGGTTCAGCGTGGCTGCAACGCCACCTTGAACATGACGGTCGACAGCATATGGGTGACTGCCTGCGATCTGACGCCGCCATTTGCCCCGGTGCAGATCGGCACGAAGAAGCTGGTCGGCGACGAGTTCAACGTGTCGCTGGCGCCGGATGTCGCGTCGATCGTCTACGATCCGCGCGGGATCCGGATGCCGTTCGCGGCGTCGCCCACCTCGGTTCGGATCATCGGGGCGCATTACACCGATTCCGTGGTCATCAACCAGGTCGGAAAGGTGACTCGGCAATGAACATCAACCGAAATGAGCGCGGCTTCACGATCATCGAGATCATCATCGCGATCATCGTGCTGACGGTCGGTGTGCTCGGCCTGGTGACGACGGCCGCGCTGGTGACCCGTATGATCGCGCGTGGACAGCGCTCCGCGGTGGCGACTGCGTTCGGTGCGCGCCGGCTGGAGCGGATGCGCATCGCCGCGTGCATCGATGCCCAGCGTGTTCCCGGCCAGGATACCCTGTACCGCGGGTCCACCTGGGTGGCGTTCAACCGCTGGGCGTTCGTGGATGCCGGGAACCAGAACTACCGGCTCAAGATCGTGACGACATACAAGACCACCAACAATCGTGTCCGCAGCGATTCAACGGAGACGACGATCCCATGCAACACATTCGGATGAGCGTGCGCGCGCGGCGCGGCTTCACGATGGTCGAGCTCCTAGTCGCGCTGGTCCTGCTGGGGCTGGTGAGCGCCGCCCTGTATCGCGTCCTGGTCAACAACCAGCGCCTCTACATGGCGCAGACGGCGCGGATCGATCTGTCGCAGAACATTCGTGCCGCCGGCAACATTCTGCCGGCCGAGTTCCGTGAGCTCGATGCGGCGGACGGCGACATCACGGCCATGTCGGCGACCAGCATCTCGATCCATGCGATGCGCTGGACCAGTTTCGTGTGCATCGCGCCCCTGCTGAACGGCGTGGCCGGAGGCCGGACGATGACGGTCCGGGGCGGGCAGACGGGTCAGCCGATGTTTTTCGGATCGCGCAGCATCACGGTTGGGACCGATTCAATGTACGTCTACCTGGACGGCGATCAGACCACGCGACTGGACGACTACTTCGTGCCGTCGAAGCTGACTGCCGCGGCCGGGGCGCTGTGCCCCGCGGCCGGTGCCGTTCCGCCGCAGCCCGGGACGCTGGTGACGTTTGACGGGAACTTCTTCGGCGGCAACAACGCGGCCGGTGCCATTCCCGTGGGCGCGCCGGTCTGGGGCTTCGAGAACGTCACGTATTCGCTCTTTCAGCCGGCGGGCGATACGTCGTACTACATCGGGTACCAGCCCGCGGGCCAAACGGCGCAGCCGCTCATCGGCCCGGTGCTGGCGAACGGCCTGTCGTTCCAGTACTACAACGTGAACGGCAACGTGACCGCCGTCAGGTCACAGGTCGCTCGCATCGATATCACCGTGCGCGCGAGAACGGCGGTCGCGGTTCGGAGCGGCGGTACGGATCCGCGCGCGACAATTGTCGACAGTATCGTCACCAGTGTGGCGTTACGGAATAACCGGCGGTTCTAGGGCCGTCGGAACTCATGAAGGAGCGAGGCATGAAACGGATTCTGCGGGATGAGCGCGGTATGGCGCTCGCGGTTGCGATCTTCGCCCTGGTTGTGGTCGGGGCGCTGGTCGCCGGAGCGTTTTTCGCCGGCACCCAGGAGCAGCGGGTCGGTGAGAATCAGCGCCGCGTCCAAACGTCGTTCGGTGTCGCCGAGGCGGGGGTGCAGGAGCGGGTCATGAGCTGGCAGCCCGACTCGATGAACAAGCGGCAGGAGTATCCGCAGGACTCCGTCCCCATCTACTCGCTGGCCGCGGCGGCGACTGCGCCGGGCGGGACGGGTCGATACTTCGGGTACAGCTATAAGCTGGGCTCCAACATCTTCCTGATCGACGTCACGGGGCGCGACCAGGCGAGCGCCAACGGCGTGATCGCCGGGGGCAGCGGCGCGCGGCAGCGCATCGGCATGATCACGCGCCTCGCGCCGGTCGACTTCGGCATTCATGCGTCGCTGACGACGCAGGGTGGCGTGAACCTGACCGGTAACGCGGACGTCAACGGGAACGATCAAAACCCCGCCGGCTGGCTCAATTGCGATCCGTCAGGGCCCCCACAGGCCGGTATTCGCGATCCCGGTGCCAACGTCGGGACGAGCGGAAACGGCTCGGTGCAGGGCAATCCGCCGGTCGTGAACGACCCGAGCATTAACAACAACTCGTTTACGAACTTCGGCGGGGCGACCTACGCGCAGCTGGCCGCCCGCGCCACAATTACGTTAGGGCCGGGCACATATAAGACCAACCCGAACTTCGGTGGCCCGACCGGCTGTGATAAGACCGATCTCCTGAACTGGGGTGACGGGTTAAATCCGGCCAGTGCGTGCGGCAGCTACTTCCCGATCATCCACATTACGGGTGACGCCACGCTCAACGGCGACCAGGGTCAAGGTATCTTGTTGGTGGACGGGACGTTGTCGGTTCAAGGCTCGTACCAGTTCTTTGGCATCGCGATCATGCAGAACGACCTTAAGACCGCAGGTGGTGGTAACACTGATGCGCATTTCTGGGGTGGCGTCATGGCCAAGAACGCCGACCTCGGGACTCAGAGTTTGAGCGGCAAGGCGACGCTGAACTACTCTAGTTGCAGCATCTTAACGGCTTTGCAGGCCACGAGCCAGATATCGATGATGCGGCAACGCGGGTGGGTTCAGCTCTACTAAAAGTGGTCTAAGTAGAAGCAGCGGCAATAGTTGTTGCTTCGGCCTCAAGTCGATTCGAGGCTTGACAGGATAAGGGGCGGGGCCTATTGTAGTTTGCCCTCGCCCCTTCTTGTCTCTACGCCAAAAGGTGCACATGGCCCTTTTTGGGTTATTTGGCGGCAAAAAAACCTCGGTCGGCCTGGATATCGGCTCCGGTATCATCAAGCTCGTGGTCATCGACCACGGCGGCAGCGAAGCCGAACTGACTAAAGTCGCGACAACCGAGGTCGCCGCCGACGCCATCGTCGAGGGCGAAGTCATGGACCCCGGTCTCGTTTCGGAAGCTATTCGGGGTTTGTTCGAGGCGGCCGGCGTGAAGCGCAAATCCGTCGTTACGGCCGTCGGCGGCCGCGACGTGATCGTCAAGAAGATCCAGATGGACCGGATGAAAGAGGCGGACGCCCGCGAGGTCATCCGCTGGGAAGCCGAGCAGCACGTGCCGTTCGACATGGCGAACGTGGAGCTCGATTTCCAGATCCTCGATCCCGAGGCCGAAGGGCTCCAGATGAACGTCCTGCTCGTCGCCGCCAAGCGCGAGCTCGTCGAGAGCCGCGTCGGCCTGCTCGGCGAAGCCGGCCTCGATCCTTCCATTATCGACGTCGATGCCTTCGCCATCCATAACGCCTTCGAGCTGAACCACCCCGACGCGATGCAGGGCGTCGTGGGTCTCGTCAACATCGGTCACGAAGTGACGAACGTGAACATCCTGGAGGACGGCATTCCCGTCCTCACCCGCGATCTCTCGGTCGGCACGCGGCGTTTTCGCGAAGATCTGCAGCGCGAAAAAGGGCTCGCGAGCGAGGAAGCCGAGCGAGTCATTCAGGGCACGTCGCAGCACGCCGATCTGGCGGGCTACGTCAGCGCCCGCGGCGAAGAAATCGCGGTGGGCGTGGAGCGCGCGGCGGCCTTCCTGGCGACGGCGTCGCGCAATGCGGGCGGGTTGTCGCGCGTCTATACGACGGGCGGCGGGGCGCGCATTCCCGGTCTGAACGACGTGCTCGGCGCGCGGCTCAAAGTGCCGATCGAGCTGGCGAATCCGGTCCAGCGGCTCCGCGTCAAAGACGATGTCTTCGAGACGGTCCCGGTGGACGAGGTCGCACCGCTGCTCATGCTGGCGGTGGGCCTGGCGCTGAGGCGCGCCGCATGATTGAGATAAACCTACTTCCGGGAAAGAAGAAGGCGGCGAAAGGCGCGGGCTTCCAGCTCGCGCTGCCGGATTTCAAGGGCCTGATTGCGCAGGTCAAGGATCCGTTCCTGATCGGCGCGATCGCGGCGTGGGTGGTCGTCGGCGGCGGCGGCGCACTGCTGTTCATCACCGATCGCGCGCGGCTGGCGTCGGCGGAGAGCCGGCTCGAAAGCGTGCGGACCGAGAAGCGACGCTACGACATCGTCATCGCGCAGAAGCGCCAGGCCGAGAAGGTGCGCGATTCCCTGCTCTATGAGATCCACGTGATCCGCAACATCGACGCGGATCGCTACATCTGGCCGCATGTCCTCGATCAGGCGACGAAGGCGCTGCCGCCGTACACGTGGATCACGGGCATCCAATCGGTATCGGCCATGGTGGCGCCGGCCCCGGGGCAGCCGGCGGCCAACGGTCCCGTGACGGTCGAGCGGGATTCGACCGGCCGCCCTTCGGTCAAAGTCGCCATTGCTGGACGGACCGTCGACATCCAGGCGTACACGACATTCCTGCGCCAGCTCGCGGCGTCGCCCTGGTTCACGGACGTGACGCCCGCCGCCTCACAGACGGTGATCGAGGCCGATCGGCCCGTGACGGCATTCACGGTGACCGTGAGCTACAAGATCGCGGACTCGGTCTACATCCGCACGGTTCCGCTCGTGCAGTCGGTGAGGTAAGGAGCGCGCATGGCGATTTTACCCGCCGACCAGCGCAGCCAGATCATGCTGCTGCTCACCCTCGCCGCACTGGCGGGAGGCTATTTCTTCTGGACCAAAAAACACACGCCCGACGCCGAGCAGATCAGCGCGGCGAACGCGGAGTCCGATAGCCTCGAGCGGATCGTCGCCGCGGCGAAGCGCGATCTGGCGAGCGGCAGCATCGAAGACCTGCGCCGGCGCGTGGAAGAGTACCAGGGCTCGCTCGAGTTGATGCGGCGCCTGGTGCCCGAGCGCAACGAAGTGCCGACGCTCATCGACGACATCTCGACCAAGGCCAAGGTTCGCGGGATCACCCTCGGCAAGATTCAGCCGCTCACCCCCGAGCCCGGTTCGCCGTTCGACACCTATCGCTACCGGCTCGAGGTGTACGGGCATTACGATCAAATCGGCGAGTATCTCGCCGACGTCGCGTCGCTGCCGCGCATCGTCGTCCCGCAGGATGTGATCCTCTCGTCCGCCTCGCCGGGCGTGCAAAAACTGCTCGGCGACACCGCGGGCGCGCTGCTGCTGGCCGAATTCTCGATTCGGACGTTCGTGAAGTCGGCCGGACCGCCGCCCGGAGCGAAGCCTGCCGCCGCGGGAGCACCACGTGCGCGTAGCTAGCGTGGCGCTGGCGCTGGTCACGCTCACTGCTTCCGCGGCCGCACAGCAGACTGAGCGGCGCGGTGATACGACGGCCGTGCAGCCGCAGACGCTGTTGCGCGAAGTGTTCGCGTACGAAGGCGGCGGCCGTGATCCGTTCATGTCGCTGCTCAAGTCGGGCGACGTGCGGCCTCTGCTTTCCGATTTGAAGCTGACGACCGTCGTGTACGACGGCCGGTTCGCGTCGCGCAGTGTCGCCGTGCTGCGCGACATCACCAATCGTCGCATCTACCGGGTGAAAACGGGCGACATCATCGGGCGTTTGAAGGTGACGCAGATCCGGCCCCGCGAGGTCGTCTTCACCGTTCAGGAATTCGGGTTCGAGCGGCAGGAAACGCTGTCGCTCACCAAGCATGAGGAGACGCCATGAAGGCACTTCTTCCCCTAGCGGTGGCCTTGCTCGCGGCCCCCCTCCTCGCGCCCCGGGCCCTTGCGGGGACGACGGGGGGGGTCCGCGACGGGGAAGTCCGAGGCGTGAGCGTGCGGGCGGCGAGCGGCAAGGTCGAAGTTGTCATAGACCTGCAGGGCGCCGCGGTCGTCCAGGACTTCACGCTCTCGAATCCCGCGCGGCTCGTCATCGATCTGCAGGGCGCGCGCCTCACCGGGCGCGTCACGCTGTACGACGGCCAGAATCGCGGCGGCATCCGCAACGTGCGCTACGGGCAGTTCAAGCCCGACGTCGTGCGCGTCGTCATCGACCTCGACGCACTGAAGGACTATCAGGTCGAGCGCGCCGCGGGACAGGTGCGGGTCCGCATCGGGACCGAGCGCACGGGATTCGCGGCGTGGTCGAGCAACGCCGTCGCGCCGCCGACCGCCGTTGCCGCCGCACCCCGTCGCACCGCGGAGCGCACGGCAAGTAGCGAGGCTCCCCCCGCTCCCCCCGTGACCGGCGGGCCCGAGAGCGCGGCGCGGGTGACGACGCCGTCGCTGGGCCGGCCGCTGTCGATCGAGGAGTACCTGGCCACGCACCGCGCCGATGCGGCGCAGTCGCAGGCCGCACGCATCACGGTCCAGTGGGACAACGCGAGCATCGAGGACGTGATCGCCGGCTTCGCGGCGTTCAGCGGCCGCACCATCATCCTCGGCAAGGACATCAAAGGCAACGTCACCGCCGAGGTCAAGAACCAGCCGTGGGATCTCGCGCTCAACGCGGTGCTCGAGTCGCAGGGGCTCGCGGTGCAAACGCTGCCCGGCGGGATTCTCAGCGTCCTGGACAAGAGGGAGCTGGCGCGCGCCGACTCCACGGTCCCGATCACGACCCGCCTGGTGCGGATCAACTACGCGAAGGCGACGTCACTGGTCCCATCGGTCGCCTCGATCCTCACGAAGCGCGGCGCCGCCGTGGCGGACTCGACGAGCAACTCGCTCGTGATTACCGAGGTCACCTCGCGCATCGACGAAGTCGTCGAGTTCGTGAAAGGCCTCGACCAGCGCACGCCGCAGGTGTCGATCCAGGCCAAGATCATCTTCGTCGACCGCACCGACGTCGAGGAGCTCGGGGTCAAGTACGACCTCGGCTCGACGACGCAGTTCTTCAATAAGCTCATCCAGCGCCCCGATCCGCGCACCGCCAAACCGGTGGACACGAACCTGGACGGCGTCCCCGACGCGCTCGTGCCGCAGGACAACTTCCCGAGCAACCAGAACATCGTCTCCCTGGGCGGCAACTCGCTGTCCGCGCTCGGCAACGCGGCCCAGGAAGTCGTCAACCCGGCGCTCGATCTGATCTTCTCGACCGCGATCGGCAACTTCGATCTGACGTCCTTCGTGCAAGCGCTGCAGCGGGTCGACCTCGCCGACATCCAGGCCGAGCCGACCATCACGACGCTCGATAACCGCCAGGCCGAGATCCTCGTCGGCGACCGCGTGCCGATTCGCGTCATCGACGTGAGTGCGGTGGGCGGCGGCGGGGGAGCGGGGGGTACGAACGTGCCGCGCGCAACGGTGCAGTTCCAGCAGACCGGTATCAACCTCCGCGTCACGCCGCACGTGACGGGTACGCGCCAGATCCTCATGGAAGTCCACGCCGAGCGGTCCAACGTGCGGCCGGCGTCGGTCGACATCGGATTCACGTTCCAGACGCAACAGGCCGACAACCAGATCCTGGTCAGCGATGGGGAAACGGCCGTAATTGGCGGACTTACGGTGACTGAGGTCACGGTATCGAAGTCCGGAATCCCTTTCCTTGTAGACCTGCCGATTCTGGGCAAGCTGTTCGGCTTTACCTCCCAGACGGAGAACCGGCGCGATCTGCTGATCTTGATCACGCCGCACATCATCGACGATTTGGTCGCGCCGACGGGCCAGTAGGCCGCGGCGGATAGCGGAGAGGGTGGCTATGCGGCTGGTTCGAATCGGACGCGGTACCGCGTTGTTGAGCGTCGGCGCGCTCGCACTGGCCGTGTGGGCGTGCGAGACGGCGCGCAACATTGGCGGCATCCAGCGCGACCAGACACCTCCCGTCATCACGCTGACGAACACCGCGGGCGACACGCAGGACATTGCCGGCGGTCTCCGTTTCAACGTCTCCGCCGTCGACAACCTGGCGTTGTTGAGCGTGAACTTGACGTTCAGCGGCGGCTTGATCGGCACGCTCGACACGACGTTCCTCGGGCAGGTCAAGACGTATTCCGTCGCACGTCAGATCACGTTCCCGGCGGGCTCGGGGGCCGGCGGCAACATCATGATCGTCGGCCGCGCTACCGACGGCGCGGGCAACTTCGCCGCAGACACGATCTTCATTTTCTTGCGGAACGTACAGGCGCTGCAGGTCACACTGATTTCGCCGACGCCCGGCGCCATCGCGTCGCAGGGCCGCTCGATCCCCATCCAGGTCCGCGCCATCCAGAACTCGGGGATCGCGAAAATCGGATTCCTGGTGGCGCCGGCGGCCGCCGTCACCAACCCCACCGTGCCGCCCAACGACTCCATCGTCTTCCTGGGAGTGCTGCGGGACACCGCCCTGTACACCGATACGCTCAACGTCGTCGCCGCGACGGGTACCTTCGACGTGATCGGGTTCGCCGAGGACTCGGCAGGCCGGCGTGGCTTCACCAACATCGTCACCGTGACGATCCAGTCGGCCGTCAACGACGTTACGCCGCCGCTCGTGTCACATTCGGTCGGGGCGCGGGTCGAGGTGAACGACACGGTGATCATCCGCGCCACCGACCCGAGCGCGATCTCGTGGATCGGCTTCCGAGTCGACACCAGCGGCCTGCTGCTGAAGTTCGATACAATCAACGTGGCCGCCGGTAACCTGACCGACGTGACCCGTCGCGCCAGTCTCAACCTCGGCTCCGTGCTGCCGCCGGGCGTGCTGCCGCACCAGATCGTCGTCCGCGGCTATGCCTGCGATGGGGCCGTGGCGCGCAACTGCTCGTACACCAATACGACGTCGCTCTTGCCGAGCGCCCCCATCACTCCGCCGATCGTTCCCGCGGTGCAGATCGTGCCGCCGCGGTCGCCGACCGCCCTGATCGACACGGTCATCGTGGTCAACGGCCTCACGGTGCAGCTCGCGGGTACGGGGACGATCGCCGACGCCATTTACAATGCCAATCTGCGTGAGCTCTACCTGACGAACCCCGGGCTCAATCGCGTGGACGTCTTCCAGGTCGCGAACACGTCGTTCGTCGCGGGAGGCATCCCGACCGCCGGCGGGCAGCCGTGGGGCATCGCGCTCTGGCCGCGCGACACGCTCGGCGGCTACAAGGATACGATCATCGTGGCCGATGCCGGCGGCTCGTACCTCGGCATCATCAACGTCGGTGCGGGTGGACCGCGCCAGATCATTTGGCGCCAGAGTCTGCCCGACTTCATCATCCAGACGTACAAGGTCATCATACAGGCGGGCGGCGCGGTCGTGCACATCACCGACTATCACACGTCCGATCTGCCGCAGTACCTGGCGACGGTCTGCCGGGTGGCGAGCGGGACCTCGGCCTGCCATGCGGATTCGGTATTCGCGATTTACTCCACAGCCCCGACCGGCGCGGAAACGCCGCCCTTCAACGGGCGCGCCACGCTGCGGATGGAAAAACTGATCAACACGACGGATCCCAACCTGATGTTTGGCCACCTGTTCTGGGAAATCGGGACCCAGTCTTTCAACGAGACCACCGATACCCTGCGGATTTTCCTGAGTCGCGGCCGCAATTTCTCGAAGGTCATCCTGTCGGCGTGCGGCGGTGCGACGATCAACCTTGCCAGGATGGGCTTGGGGGACCGCACATTCACGCGCAACACCGGGAACTTCACGCACGCCTTCATCGGGGAGGGCGGGAACATCACGGCGCAGTTTGCGCGAGTCATGTCGTACGATGCGCGCAACCAGCTGCTCGTGGGAACAGCCGCAGGCTGCAGTACCGGCAACGCGACGCGCGACTCAGGACAAGTCGACATCGACTTCGGCATGTCACCGGGACGCGAGGTCAGCGACTTCATCGCCAACACCGGCATCAGGGTCGTGTCGGTCGCGACGAACTTCAACGGGCTCACGAATGCCGTGCGCGCGGACTCGATCTACTATCTGGATCAGGACCTGCGGCGCATGGTGACGTCCGCGGCGCCGCCGGGGCCATCCCCGCTCACGCCCGGCATGGACATGAACTACTTCCACGACTTCGCTCCCACGGGACAATGTCCGCCGGGCAGCACGTTCTGCGGCGGCGGCACGGACAAGAACCAGCGGCTGATGTTCTCGGCGAGCCCGAGCGGCAACATCGACGTGTTCGACACGTTCTTCGGCGCGTTCCTCGGGTCGATACCGGTGCGTGATCCGATCATCGGGCCGCTGCGCGTCGCGCGCGATGCGGGCGGGAATCAGTTACTGTTCGGGGTGACGCCCACCGGGCTGCTGGTTGTGCAGCTGCCGCCGATCGTCAATCCGCTGCCGGTGCCGCCGCACCACTGAGCGGGCGCTTACGGGTCCCCCCCCGCCGGGTGCGATACCATACGAGCCCGACCCCGGTCGGGCTCGGCTGTTATAGGGGGATGTAGGGGCGCAGCATGCTGCGCCCGTACCAGGGGGTGAGGAATGACATTCCGGTTCACGACGGCTGGCGAGTCACATGGCCGCGGCCTGGTGGGGATTCTCGAAGGTCTTCCCGCCGGCCTGCCCGTTTCCGCCGCCGACGTGGACCTGGAGCTCAAGCGCCGCCAGGGTGGCTACGGCCGCGGCGCCCGGATGAAGATCGAATCGGACCGCATCGAGTGGCTCTCCGGCGTGCGCGCGGGGGAGACCCTCGGCTCCCCCATCGCGATGCTCATCTGGAACCGCGACTGGGAGCACTGGCAGGACGTCATGGCGCCGGAGGCGGACGATCCCAAGAGCGAGCGGCGCCGCCAGGTCACCCGGCCCCGTCCAGGCCACGCCGATCTCGCCGGCTCGCTCAAGTATGATCGCATGGACGCCCGTGACATCCTGGAACGGGCCAGCGCGCGCGAGACCGTCGCGCGGGTCGCGTGCGGGGCGGTGTGCAAGAAGCTGCTCCGGGAATTCAGCATCGAGATAGGCTCCCACGTAGCGGAACTGGGTGGCGTGGTTGCGAAGGTAGGGGCGCAGCATGCTGCGCCCCTACCCGCCAATATGAACGCCGTGGCCGATCAAAGCCCCGTCCGTTGCCTTGATAAGGACGCGGAAGCCGAGATGATCCGCCGCATCGACGCCGCTAAAGCCGCGGGCGACACGCTTGGCGGCATCGTCGAGGTGATCGCGCTGGGGGTGCCGGTGGGACTGGGATCGCACGTGTCGTGGGACGCGAAGCTCGACGGCCGGCTCGCGCAGGCGCTGATGTCCATCCCCGCGGTCAAAGGGGTCGAGCTCGGCCTCGGTTTCGAGGCGGCGCGCCGCAAGGGCTCGGAGGTCCACGACGAAATCCTGCCCGGGTTTTCCCGCGCGACGAATCGCGCCGGCGGCACGGAAGGCGGGATGACGACGGGGGAGCCGCTCGTCGTCCGCGTGGCGATGAAGCCGATCTCCACCTTGATGTCCCCGCTGAAAACGGTCGATCTCAAGACGGGCGGCCCCGCGCAGGCGCAATCGGAGCGCTCGGATGTGACTGCCGTGCCGGCGATGGGGGTCATCGCCGAGGCGATGCTGGCGATCGTCGTGACCGGGGCGCTGCTCGAAAAGTTCGGCGGCGACGCCTTGAGCGAGCTCAAGCGCAACGTGGACGGCTATCTCGCGCAGGTGCGCGCGCGGACGCCGCGGGGTGCGGCATCGTGAAACGGCACATCGTGCTCATCGGACTGCCGGGCGCGGGCAAGAGCACGGTAGGCAAGATGGTGGCGGAGCGGCTGCATACGGCGTTCGTGGACATCGACAGCATCTTGAATCGCAAAGAGGGTAAACCGATCTCGATGATCTTCGCCGAGAAGGGCGAGCCCGCGTTTCGGGAGATGGAGCGCAAGGAAGTCGCCGCCGCGCTGGCGAATGAACCGGCGGTGATCGCGCCGGGCGGCGGCTGGGCGGCGCAGCCCGGCGCGCTGGATTCCGCAAAACCTCGCGGGTACATCGTCTATCTGAAGGCGCGCGCCGAGGTGGCAGCCGGCCGCGCCGAGCCGTCGGGAACCCGGCCCGTTTTGATGGGTGATGATCCGCTGGCACGCATGAAGGACCTCTTCACGCAGCGCGATCCATTCTACGCGAAAGCGGATGCGACGGTGCTCACGGAAGCCAAGAGTGCGGAAAACGTAGCTGCTGAGGTCGTAAAGCTTGCGCAAATGAGCGCCGGTTGGTAAAGATGCAAGCCCGAAGGTTGAACTGAGGTTGATCGGTGACTGATAAAGAAGAAGAAGTGATACCAAAAAAGAAGCGGGCTCCGCGCAAAAAGGCCGCGGAGAATCCGCCGGCGGAGACCGAGGTGACCGACGCCGCTCCTGCAAAGGGCGGCGCACTCGTCATTGTCGAGTCCCCGACCAAGGCGAAAACGATCGGCAAGTACCTCGGCCGTGGCTACACGGTCAAGGCAACCGTCGGCCATCTGCGGGACCTCCCCAAGCGCGAGCTCGGCGTCGACGTCGAGAACGGGTTCACGCCGAAATACGTCACTATTAAGGAAAAGGCGAAGACCCTCGCCGAGATCAAGAAGGCGGCCAAGGCCGCCGATCGCGTGCTGCTCGCCACCGACCCGGACCGGGAAGGGGAGGCGATCGCCTGGCACGTCGCGTCGCAGCTCAATGGCGCCGGCAACGGCAAGATCCGCCGCGTCCTGTTCCATGAAATCACGAAAGACGCCGTCGCCGAGGCCCTGGCGAATCCGCTCGACATCGACCAACGCAAGGTCGACGCCCAGCAGGCCCGCCGGGTCCTGGATCGCCTGGTCGGCTACAAGGCGTCGCCGGTGCTCTGGAAGAGCATCAAGACCGGTCTGTCGGCAGGTCGCGTGCAGACGGTCGCCCTGCGCCTGATCATCGAGCGCGAGGAGGAGATCCGGAAGTTCGCGCCGCAGGAGTACTGGACGATCGCCGCCGATCTCGAGAAGGACGGGCAGCCGTTCCAGGCGCGGCTGCAGAAGCTCGGCGGGCACAAGCCCGAGATCAAAACCGAGCAGGCGGCGCGCGACATCGTCGCCGAAGTCGAGAAGCTCCCGTTCGTCGTGACTTCGGTGGAGCGGGGAGAACGCCGCCGCAAGGCGCCGGCCCCGTTCACGACCAGCACGGTGCAGCAGGAAGCCGCGAAACAACTGGGCTTTTCCGCCGGGCGGACGATGCGCGCGGCGCAGAAGCTGTACGAGGGCGTAGAGCTCGGCGACCAGGGATCCGTGGGTCTGATCACCTACATGCGCACCGACTCCGTGCGGGTGTCGGACGCCGCGATCAAGCAGGCACGCGAGTACATCAACGCGCAGTTCGACAAGCGCTACCTGCCCGCTGAGCCGAATGTCCATAAAGGCGGACGGGGATCGAAGGTCCAGGATGCGCACGAAGCGATTCGGCCCACCGAAGTCGGCCTCAAGCCAGACGACGTGAAGAAGTACCTCGAGCGGGATCTCTTCAAGCTCTATCAGCTGATTTGGCGGCGGTTCCTGGCGTCGCAGATGTCGCCCGCGGTCTACGAGGCGACGAAGGTCGACTTCGACCTGGCCAACGGCCGGTTCCTGTTCCGCGCCACCGGCTCTCGCGTCCTGTTCGACGGCTACCACGCGCTCTTCAGCGAGGCGCACGAGGCGGAAGACGCGAAGACGCTCGACAGCCTCGAGCCGATTCCGCCGCTCAAGGAAGGCGACCGGGCCACGCTCAAGCAGGTCGCGCCCAGCCAACACTTTACCGAGCCGCCGCCGCGCTACAGCGAGGCGAGCCTGGTCAAGGAGCTGGAGCGGCTGGGCATCGGCCGGCCATCCACGTACGCCGCGATCATCTCGACGCTGCGCACACGCTGGTATGCGACCGCCAAAGACCGGCGTTTTCAGCCGACGCCGCAGGGCGAGACGGTCTGGAAGGTGCTCAAGCGGTCATTCCCGGAGGTCTTCGAAGTCGGGTTCACCGCGCAGATGGAGAACGAGCTGGACAAGGTCGAGGAAGGGGATCTCGACTGGAAAGCGGTGCTCGGTGACTTCTGGGGGCCGTTCAATCGCGCGCTGGAAGCCGTGGACATCAACAAGATCATCCACGAAGTGCACGATCTCTCGGGCGTCGCCGCCGAGAAGTGCCCGAAGTGCGGCGCGCCGCTCGAGGTGAAGAGCGGCCGCTTCGGTCCCTACATCGCCTGCTCGCGCTACGCGTCGAAGGAGTGCGGCTACTCGCGATCCATCAAGAAGGACAAGGTGCCCGACCGGCCGTCGGATGAGATCTGCAAGGAATGCGGCGCGCCGATGGTGATCAAGACGGGACGGTTTGGCGAGTTCCTGGCGTGCACGCGCTATCCCAAGTGCAAGTACACGCAGCCGGTGCCGCTCGGCATCAAGTGCCCCCAGTGCGGCGTGGGCGACCTCGCGGAACGGCGCACCAAGCGCGGCCGGACGTTCTATGGTTGCCTCCGCTATCCGGACTGCGATTATTCGACGTGGAACAAGCCGGTCCCCGTCCCCTGTCCCAACTGCGGGTTCGTCGGGATGGAGCAGCTCAAGTCCAAGACGACGGGAGAGACGACACGCAAGTGTCTCAAGTGCGGGCACCAGATGGCAGTCGAGGAAGCAGCCCCCGAAGCGGAAGAGGTCGCATCGTAGGGGCGCAGCATGCTGCGCCCCTACAGGTAATTGGCGGCGGCCTCGCGGGCTGCGAAGCCGCCTGGGCCCTCGCCGAGCGAGGATTGCGTGTAACGCTGCACGAGATGCGCCCGATCAAGATGACGCCGGCGCATCAGACGGAGAGCCTCGCCGAGCTGGTCTGCAGCAACACTTTCAAATCGGTCGAACCCACGCATGCGCACGGCCTGCTCAAAGCCGAGATGCGCGCGCTCGGGAGCATCGTGCTGCAGTCGGCCGACGAGGCGCGGATTCCCGGCGGCAGCGCACTCGCGGTGGATCGCGTGGTGTTCTCGGCGCGGGTGCAGGAGCGCGTGCTCGGTCACCCCAACATCACGCTGGTGCGCGGCGAGGTCACGGAGCTCCCCTCGCCGGGCATCGTCGCGACGGGACCGTTGACGTCCGACGCACTCGCGCAGGCGATCGGCGCACGGCTCGGCGTCCAGTCGCTCGCGTTTTACGATGCGATCGCGCCGATCGTCGCGGCGGACTCGCTCGATTACACGCGACTCTTCAAGGCATCGCGGTATGGCAAAGGCGGCGGCGACGATTACTGGAACGCGCCGCTCACACAAGCGGAGTACGAAGCATTCGTCGCCGCGCTGATCGCGGGCGAGCAGTACCTGCCGGCGGGCGGCCACGAATTCGACAAAGTCCCGTACTTCGAAGGCTGCCTGCCCGTCGAGGAGATGGCGCAGCGCGGGATCGAGACGCTCCGGTTTGGTCCGATGAAACCCATCGGTCTGCCAGGGGACTCATATGCCGTGGTTCAGCTGAGGCAGGAAGACCGTGCCGCGCAGATGTGGAATCTCGTGGGCTTCCAGACCCGACTGAAGACCGGGGCGCAGCAGCGCGTCTTTCGCACGATTCCCGGGCTCGAGCAGGCGGAGTTCCTGCGCTTCGGCTCGATTCACCGCAACAGCTACCTGAATGCGCCCGCCGCGCTGACGCCGCACCTCGCCGCGAAAGCCGATCCGCAGCTGCTGTTTGCCGGCCAGCTCACCGGGGTCGAGGGCTACACCGAGTCCGCGGCGACGGGGATGCTGGCGGGAATCAACCTGGCGCGATTGCTCGCCGGGGACGAGCCGGTCCTGCCGCCGCCCACCACGATGCTCGGCGCGCTGTATCGCTATTTGCGCGAGACCGATCCGGCTCGCTTCCAGCCGATGAACGCGAACTTCGGGCTGCTGGAGCCGCTGGACGACCCGCCACGCGACAAGTTCAAGAAGAAGGAAGCGTTGGCGGAGCGGGCGCTGCGGGAGATGGAGAAGTTCTCGGGATCGCTCGGTTCTTCACAGGCTGAAGCACACCCTTCAGGGTGTGAACAATCATGAACGAGATCACCGAATTCGTCACGTTTCTGGCCAAGGAGCGCAACGACTCCCCCCATACCGTCAAAGCCTACGAGCGCGACGTCAGCGCCTTCGCCGCGTTCTGCCAGAACTACTACGGCGGCCCCTGGACGTGGGCGGGCGTGGACCGGTTGGCCATCCGCGGCTTTCTCGCGGCAGAGCAGCAGCGCGGCGTCGGCAAGCGCTCCGTGGCGCGGGCGCTGTCCGCGCTGCGCACCTTCTATCGCTTCCTGAACGCCACGCGCGGGCTCGAGGTGAATCCGGCCCGGGCGGCGCGCACGCCAAAGATCGACCGCACGCTGCCGACATATCTGGACCGGCAGGAGACCGACGAGCTCTTCAATCACGCGGAGCAGCGCGCCGCAGCGGGTGGGTTCACCGAGACGCGCGATCTGGCGATCCTCGAAATGTTCTATTCGACCGGCGTGCGTCTCTCTGAGCTCGCCGGGCTGAACGACGCCGATGTCGACCTCGTGTCGGATCAGGTGAAGGTGCGCGGGAAAGGCAAAAAGGAGCGCATCGTGCCGCTGGGATCTCATGCGAGCGGGACGCTGCGCACGTATCTGGCGAAACGTGGTCATGGCCGTGCGGTGTTCGTGAATCGCCGCGGCAAGCGGTTGAGTCCGCGCGGCATTCAGCTGGCCATGAAGCGGCTGTTCGAGACTCTCGCGCGGGGAACCAATCTGCACGTGCACGCGTTGCGGCACTCGTTCGCTACGCACCTGCTGGACGCGGGCGCTGACCTCAGGGCGGTGCAGGAGCTGCTGGGGCATGCCTCGCTGGGGACCACGCAGGTGTATACTCATACGTCGGTGGAACGGTTGAAGAAGGTCTATCACCAGGCGCATCCAAGGGCATAAGAAACGCATGCTGCCAGTCATACATAGCACGACAATTCTCTGCGTCCGCCGCGACGGCAAAGTCGCCATCGGGGGCGACGGCCAGGTCACCGTCGGCGACACCGTGATGAAGGCCAACGCCAACAAAGTGCGGACGCTGAAGGGCGGCAAGATTCTCGCGGGGTTCGCCGGCGCCGCGGCCGATGCCTTCACGCTGTTCGAGAAGTTCGAGGAGAAGCTCGAGCGGTATCCAACGAACTTGCCACGCGCCGCCGTCGAGCTGGCGAAAGACTGGCGCTCGGACCGGGTGCTGCGCCGGCTCGAGGCGCTGCTCGTCGTCGCGGACGAGGAGCACGGCTACGTCATCAGCGGCTCGGGCGAGCTGATCGAGCCTGATGACGGCGTGCTGGCGATCGGCTCGGGCGGCTCGTTTGCGCTCGCCGCGGCCCGCGCGCTGCTGGCCGCGACCAAGCTGTCGCCCACGGATATCGTGAAACGCGCGCTCGAGATTGCCGCCGAGATCTGCGTCTATACCAATACCAACATCACTGTACTCGAGTTATAGCATGGCCAAGGCACCGGTTTCACACCCTCCAGAACCTCCCCCAACCTCCACCGACGCTCCTGCGGCCGCTGGAGCAGGGGTAGCCGCCGAGGAGACACTCCCCTGGCTGGAGGAGCTCCCGCCCAAGAAGATCGTCGCCGAGCTGGACCGCTACATCGTCGGGCAGGAGGCGGCCAAGAAGGCCGTCGCGATCGCGATCCGGAACCGCTGGCGGCGCGCCCAGGCGCCCGAAGAGATCCGGGACGAGATCATGCCGAACAACATCATCATGATCGGCCCGACGGGCGTGGGTAAGACCGAGATCGCGCGCCGTCTCGCGCGGCTCGCCGGCGCGCCGTTCCTGAAGGTCGAGGCTTCGAAGTTCACCGAGGTCGGCTACGTCGGCCGCGACGTCGAATCGATGGTGCGCGAGCTGGTCGACGTATCGATCAACATGGTTCGCTCCGAGCGCGAAGATGACGTCTACCCCATGGCGGAACAGCGTGCCGAGGAGCGCCTGTTGGACTTGCTCCTGCCGCCCCTCCCTTCGCCGCCCCCCGCCGCCTCCTCGTCGCCAGGATCACCGAGTCCGGAAGCGGGCTCCGGAGTCGCCGCCCGGCAGCTCTTCGTGGTCTCGTCGAAGGGTGACGTGCAGCCCAAGGTGCCCGAGGCCGAGACTGAGGCGCAGGAGCGGCGCCGGCGCACGCGGGAGAAGCTCCGCCAGCAATTGAAGGACGGGCAGCTGGAAGAGCGCGACGTCGAGATCGAGGTGCAGCAGCAGAACTTCCCGATGCTCGAGATGATGCAGCCGCCCCAGGGCATGGAAGGGCCGGACATCAATTTCGGCGAAATGATTCAGGAGCTGATCCCGAAGAAGAAAAAGCGCCGCACGGTGCATCTGCACGAGGCGCGTCGCATCCTGATCGACGAGGAGCTGAAGAAGCTGGTCGACATGGACGACGTGGTGAACGAGGCGCTGGACCGCGTCGAGAACCACGGCGTCATCTTCATCGACGAGATCGACAAGATCACCGGGCAGCGCGGCCAGAGCACGGGCCCCGACGTCTCGCGCGAGGGCGTCCAGCGCGACCTCCTCCCTATCGTCGAGGGCTCGACGGTGCAGACGCGCTACGGCTATGTGCGCACCGATCACATCCTCTTCATCGCGGCGGGCGCATTCCATATCGCCAAGCCGAGCGACCTGATTCCGGAGCTGCAGGGCCGGTTCCCGATTCGCGTCGAGCTGTCGTCGCTGACCGAGGCCGACTTCGTGCGCATCATGACGGAGCCCGAGAATGCGCTGACCAAGCAGTACGCGGCGCTGTGCGCGTCGGACGGGGCGACGCTTTCGTTCACGGCGGACGGTGTGAAGGAGATCGCGCGCATCGCGGCCAAGGTGAACGAGCGCATGGAAAACATCGGCGCCCGGCGGCTGCACACCGTGATGACGACGTTGCTCGAGGAAGTGATGTTCGAGCTGCCCGACTATCCTTCCAAGAACATCGTGTTCGACGGGCCCGCGGTACGGGAACGGCTGCTCCGGATCGTCGAGGACGAGGACCTGAGGAAATACATCCTGTAGACAGCGGTTATGACTTTTGGCGCGCGGCGTGCCCTTTTGGGGCACGCCGTTTCATTTTGTGGGTAAGAAGTGCGATATAGGGGAGCCCACCGTACCGGAGGATGCTATGAAGCGGATCCAGCGCTTGCTGGCCGTCTCAGCTGTCGCCGCCGTCGCCTGCTCCGACTCCTTCCAGCCCAGCGTCAGCAACGTCAGCGGCATCTACCAAGCCCAGTCGTTCACGACGACCGACAACGCCGGGACACATGACTGGATCGTCGCGGGCGCATCCCTCGAGCTGCTGCTCACGCCGCAGGGCACCAGCAGCGGACAGTTGGTTGTCCCCGACACGACAGCCAGCGGAGGATTCCTCATCGCCTTGTTGATCGGCTCATGGACGTTGACGGGGGACATCATCAAGTTCGATCAAGCCGTCGACACGTTTGTCCGCGACCTCGCCTGGATCGCCACCAAGGACCGGCTCACGGCCGACCAGACCCTCGGCACTGGGACACGAATCAAAGTCGTCCTGACGCGGCAGCCGCTCTAGCCTCAGCCTTGTCCTTCCCGGGGCCCCCGGGTAAAATCCGACACACAAACCTGTCATTTTGACCGACGTTCCCCCTCTCCAGTGGGGGAGGGGGTCAGGGGGTGAGGACTTGGCGAAGCGCGACTTCCTCCAAATCACCGATTTCAGCCGCAAAGAGATCGAGCAGCTGTTCGACCTCGCCAAGCGGATGAAGGCCCGTGCCTACCGGGAGACCCCCCTCGACGGCAAGACGCTGGCGATGATCTTCGCGAAGTCCTCCACGCGCACCCGCGTCTCCTTTGAGGTCGGCGCCTACCAGCTGGGAGGCCAGGCGCTGTTCCTCTCCAGCAGGGACATCCAGATCGGCCGGGGGGAGCCGATCCCCGATACCGCCCGGGTGCTGTCCCGCTACGTCGACGGCATCATGATCCGCACGTTTGACCACGCCGAAGTCGAGGAGCTGGCGCGGTTCTCGACGATTCCGGTGATCAACGGGCTCACCGATCTGACCCATCCCTGCCAGGTGCTGGCCGACATCTTCACGGTCAAGGAGCACCTCGGCGGCTGGGAAGGGAAGCGGATTGCCTGGGTCGGCGACGGCAACAACATGGCCAACGCCTGGCTCGAGGCGGCCGCCGTGCTGGGCTTCGAGCTTCGGCTCGCGTGCCCCGAGGCGTTCGAGCCCAACCGCGCCAAGTACGAAGCGGCGAAGCAGCACGGCTGCGTGATGGTCACCGAAGTCCCCGAAGAGGCCGTCGAGGGCGCGCACGTCGTGAACACCGACGTCTGGGCCTCGATGGGACAGGAAGCGGAAGCCGAGGCTCGGCGGAACGCGTTCAAGGGGTTCACGGTTGATGCGGAGCTGATGAGGCTCGCGGACCCGAAGGCCATCTTCCTGCATTGCTTGCCCGCCCATCGCGGCGAAGAAGTCACTGCCGACGTAATCGATGGGCCTCAATCTCGCGTCTGGGACGAAGCTGAGAACAGACTGCACGTGCAGAAGGCTCTCCTCGCCACTCTGATGGGCTCATGACCACGACTCCCGAGACCCTAAAACGAACCCCGCTTCATGACGTGCACGTCGCCCTCGGCGCCAAGATGGTGCCGTTCGCCGGCTTCGAAATGCCCGTGACCTATCCCAGCGGCATCAACAGCGAGCACCGCGCCGTGCGTGAGGACGTCGGCGTGTTCGACGTCTCGCACATGGGCGAGTTCGAGATCACCGGACCCGACCGGAATGCATTCGTGCAGCGTGTGACGTGCAATGATGTGAGCGCACTCAGCCCGGGTCAGGCACAGTATTCCGGCATCCTGACAAAGGACGGGACATTCGTCGACGACTGCCTCGTCTATCGCTTTGAAGACAAGCTGATGATGGTGGTGAACGCGTCGAACATTCAGAAGGATTGGGACCACATCCTCGATCAGAAGGCCGGCGCGAACGTCCGCCTGCGCGACATCTCGGACGAAACCGCCCTCCTCGCGGTGCAGGGTCCCAAAGCCGAGGCACTCGTCGGCCAGCTCACAAGCATCGGCGTCGCCATGGTTCCGTATTACCACTTCGCGCAAGGCAAAGTCGCCGGCGTGCAGTGCTTCATCTCGCGCACCGGCTACACGGGCGAGGACGGGTTCGAGCTGTACTGTCGCGCCGCCGATGTCGAGAAGCTCTGGCACGCGCTCGTCGGGGCGGGGCGGGCGGAGCCCGTCGGCCTGGGCGCGCGCGACACGCTGCGGCTGGAAGCCGGGCTGCCGCTGTACGGCAACGACATCGACGACACCACCACGCCGTACGAAGCGGGGCTCGCGTTCATCGTGAAGCTCGAGAAGGGGGCGCCGTTCACGGGCCTCGAGGCTCTGAAGCACCAGAAACTCGATGGGGTGAAGCGCCGGCTGATCGGCTTCAAGGTGACGGAGCCGAAAGCGATCGCGCGCCACGACTATCCCGTGTTCCTCGACGGCACGCAGGTGGACGTCGTGCGCAGCGGCACGGTCACGCCGACGGTGAACGCCGCGATCGGCACGACGTATCTGCCGGCGGATCGGGCCAGGGCCGGCACCAAGATCGAAATCGACATCCGCGGCAAGATGGTGACCGCGGAAACGGTGAAGCTGCCGTTCGTGCCGCACAGGACGAAGAAGTGAGAGTCGGCATCCTGACGATCTCGGATCTGGGCGCCGTGGGCCAGCGTGCCGACACGTCAGGCGACGCGATTCTCGACTGGGCGGCAGAGCGCGGCTACGAGGTCGTGGTCCGCAGTATCGTCGCCGACGAGACCGACCGCATCGCGGGGAAACTGGCGCGCTGGGCCGATTCGAACGAGGTGGACGTCGTCCTGACGACGGGCGGCACCGGCCTCACCGAGCGCGATGTAACCCCAGAAGCGACCGCGGCCATCCTCGAGCGCGAGGCCGAGGGAATCGCGGAAGCCATCCGCGCGGCTTCAGGTCCGGGATTTCCTCGTGCATGGTTGTCGCGAGGCAGGGCAGGGACTCGGGGCAAGACGTTGATCGTGAACCTGCCAGGCTCCACGAACGGTGTTAACGAAGGGCTCGCAGTCCTGGCTCAATTCCTCGACCATGCCGTGGATCTTTTGCGCGGCGCTGACACCGGGCACCAGGCACCTGAAACCGCTTCTCATGGCTGACAGAGTCCTCATCACCACCGACGACCTCGAGCAGGCAGTCCGCGTCAACGCGAGCCTCGAGCAGGCCGGCGTCGACACGGCGATGGTCTCCTCGCTCGACGACGTGCGCCAGGCGGTGCGTGGCCGGCAGCCGCCGCCCGACGCCATCGTGTTGACCGGCGGGCTGCACGAATCCACCGCCCAGCGGCTGCTCGCCGCGGCGCGCGAGCATGGCGTCTCGACGCTCGGCCTCGTCGAAGCGACCGATACCGATCCGAATGAGATCGGCCGCGAGCTGGGGCTGACCGGCTGGCTCGTGAAGCCAGTGGATGCCGGCGTCGTCACCGCGACCGCGCGCCGCTTCATCGAGCGTCGCCGCCTGCAGCAGCGCACCGGGATCCTCGGCGACTCGGCCGCGATCCAGGAGGTGCTGGTCAAGATCGAGCAGATGGCGCCCGTCACGTCCACGGTGCTGATCGAAGGCGAGTCGGGCACCGGCAAGGAGCTGGTGGCGCGCGCGATTCACCATCTCTCGCCGCGCCGCGGCAAGGCGTTCATCGCGGTGAACTCCGCCGGGCTGCCCGAGACGCTGCTCGAGAGCGAGCTGTTCGGCCACGAGAAGGGCGCGTTCACCGGCGCCGCCGAGCGGCGGCTGGGACGGTTCGAGCTGGCGAACGGCGGGACGATCTTCCTCGACGAAGTCGGCGAGACGCCGGCCGCGACACAGGTGAAGCTGCTGCGCGTCCTGGAGGACAAAAGTTTCTTCCGCGTCGGCGGCACCCAACCGATTCAGGTCGACGTCCGCGTTATCGCGGCGACGAACAAGTCGCTCAAGGAATCGGTCGCGCTCGGCGCGTTCCGCGACGACCTGTTCTACCGGCTCAACGTGCTGTCGATCTATCTCCCGCCGTTGCGCGAACGGCGCAGCGACATTCCGCTGCTGGTGCGGACGTTCATCGCCGAGTTTTCGAAGACGCACGATCGCTCCTTCAAAGGCATCACCCCCGAGGCGCTGCAGATCATCGAGGACGCTGACTGGCCGGGCAACGTGCGCCAGCTCAGGAATCTGATCGAGTCGATGGTGGTGCTCGCGCCCGAGGGCGAGATCCGCGCCAGCGACATCCCGCGCGAGATTCGGGAGCGCACCCGCACGCTCCCGGTGCGCATCCCGCCCCCCGTACCCTCCCCGGCGCCCGAAATCGCGGGGCAGGAGCTGGAATTCATCTTCCGGACGCTGGTGGAGCTGAAGGTGCAGCTGGAGGACCTCCGTCACCGGATCGAAGGGAGGCCGTCGGAGCGGGTGGAGGTTATTGAAGTAGGGCCTCGGGATTCGGGACTCGGGACTAGGCACATCGAAGCAAGTGTCGATCCCCTAGACCCGAGCTCCGAATCCCCAAGCCCGGTTATCTACAAGCATGGCATGTCGATGTCCGACGTCGAGCGCGCCGCCATCGACGCGGCGCTGCGCGAGACGCACGGCAATCGCCGCAAGGCGGCCGAGACCCTCGGCATCGGCGAAAGGACCCTCTATCGCAAACTCAAGGAATACGCGGTAGATTAGCCCCGCCCCAAAAACATCGCTCCCAGAGTCTCTAGCGCCCTGCTCGGAGCCCCCGGAGCCCTTGGAGCCGCTGGAGCACGCGTGGATTTTAGAATCGACCCCGAGTTGTGCGTCGCGTGCTTGGCGTGTGTGCGCGTCTGCCCCTCCGATGCCGTCGCGGTCGAAGGCGAAAGAGTCTGGATTGTGGACGAGGCCTGCACCCGCGTCGGCCTCTGCCTGCCTGCATGCCCCCACGAAGCCATCATTGCCGTCGGTGACGCGACACGGGCGCTGGAATTCGCGCTCAGCCGCCAGGCCGTGCTCATCCTCGCTGTCGAGTCGGCGGCCTGGTTCTATCCGGCAACGCCCGAGCAGGTCGTCAACGCCTGCTACGCCGCCGGCTTCGGCACTGTCCACCGCGGCGTGCTGGGGGACGAGCTGGTGGCCAAGCAATACCTCGACCTCTGGGCCGAGGAGGAGTGGGGGACGGGGGGGACGGTGATTCGCAGTACCTGTCCCGTCATCGTGGAGACGATCAAGAACCAGTATCCCGAGCTGATCCCCTATCTCGCCCCGGTGGCGACCCCGATCGAGGCGGAGGCCCGGTATCTCAAGGCGCTGTACGGGGCGGATACCCCCATCGTGTACGCCGGCGTCTGCCTGACGGAGGGGGGCGACGACGTGGATGCCGCCATCACGCTCAGCGAGCTGGAGGGGATCCTCAAGAAGCGGGGCGTTCGGGTCCAGGACCAGCCGTTGTTCTACAGCCGCATTCCGGAGGAGCGGCGCCGCTACTGGAGCACCGCGGGCGGCCTGCCGATCGAGTTATTAAAGGAAGAGCGGCAGTCGAGCCGCCGCTTCCGCAAGGTTCGGGGACTCGGGGCGCTGGAAGGGATCGCACGCGCGGTGGCCGTGGACCGCATCGACCTGGGCTTCGTCGACATCCTGCCTTGCGAGGGCTGTCTCGACCATCCGCTGCTCGGCCCCAAAGAGGAGCTGTTCCGCCGCCGGGCGATCGTGGGGGCGACCGAGCCGCCGCGCGCGCTGGGGCCGGTGCTGGCCGACGGGATCGAGATCGACGTGGGCTCCGCGTTCGCGATCGCGGTGAACGGCGTGGCGCCGTCGGCCGAGTCGGTGGAGGACATCCTGGAGCAGATCGGGCTCGCGCCCAACGGCCGCCCCTGGGATTCGGGCGCCTGCGGCTACGAGACCTGCCAGGACTTCGCGGTGGCGGCGGCGCAGGGGCGGACATCGCTGAAGTCGTGCCCGCGCTATCTCGAGCGGCAGGCGGCGCTGGCGCAGCAGCAGGCGGCGGTCGATGCGCTGACGGGTCTGGCGTCGTTCCGCGTGTTGCGCGACCGGTTGGCCAACGAGGTGGCGCGCTGTCACCGCAGCGGCGAGCATTTTGCCGTGCTGTTTCTGGACCTCGACAATTTCAAACAGGTGAACGACCGGTTCGGGCACGAGGCGGGGAACGCGGTGCTGCGCGAGACGGCGCAACGGTGTACCGCCCACATCCGGTCGACCGACCTGGCGGGCCGCTATGGCGGCGACGAGTTCGTTGTGGTATTGGTAGGGACGGGTGTAGATGGAGCGCGCGGCGTCGCCGAGAAAGTGCGCGCGGCGGTCGAGGAAGCGGGGGTGGGGATGGGCTATCCGGCGGGCGTCGTGACGGCGAGCATTGGGGTCGCCGAGTACGGGCCGGACAAGAAGGACGAGGACGTGCTGGTCGCGGCGGACCGGGCGTTGTATCGGGCCAAGGCCGCGGGCCGCAATCAGGTTGCCACCAGTGAGGAGGAGCAAGCCACGTGACTTCCAGTTTCGAGCCCGCGTCGGATCAGTCGTTGCCACTCGGCGGTGGAACGCCCGATCCGTGGGGGATGAAGCGGGTGGAGAATCTGATCACGGCACTGACGGGCGTCTTGTCGGCGCGCGTCGTCGTGACGCCGCTGGGCGAAGTGAGCGAGGTGCACGTCCTCACCAAGAGCGACATCCACCCCAAGCAGGTCGTCCGCAACATCGAGTCGGCGCTGATGGCGCAGCTCGGCTTCAAGATCGATCATCGCAAGATCAGCGTGGCGCAGACGGCGGATGTGCGGCCGATCGAGGCGCTGCAGGAAGAGGCGATCAGCGAGCGCTCCAAGCGGCGCGTCGTGGTGTTCAAGAGCCTCGAGGTGCGGCCGTCGGAGCGCCCGCAGCGCGTGCAGGTCCGCGTGAAGCTGGCGTTCGGCGACAAGGAGGCGCAGGCCGAGGAGGTGGGGACCGACACGACGCGCAATCGGGTGGAAGCGGCGGCGCGCGCCACGGCGAGCTGTCTCGACGATTTGCTGCCTGACAATTCGATCGCGCTCGAGGGCGCCCAGATCATCGATGCGTTCGATCGCAAATTCGTCCTCGTCGCTTGCCACGGCCTCGGCGGGCGCGAAGCGCAATTACTCACCGGAACCTGCGAGATTCGCGAATCGGCCGAGCGCAGCGCGGTGCTCGCGGTGCTCGATGCAACCAATCGCTGGGTCGACGCCAGGCGTTAACTAGTTGTCTGTTTGCCACTTAGCGTCTTGGCGCCTCAGCGACCCGAAGTTCGGGTCGCTCCTTCCCGTAGTGGTTACGACTAGGGTCTAGTCCCATCTAGCGGACTTTCCGTTTTAGCAGTATTTCGGGTTTCGTGGCTCCTACTAGAACCAAGCGTTATTGGGGGACGCAGCGTGTGGCTCGCGTGCTGCAGGTGACGCCGGCTACGGTTGCGAACTGGATCGACCAGGGCCATTTGAAGGGGCATCGGACGCCGACGGGTCGCCGGCGCGTGGCGGCGGCGGATCTCGCCGAGTTTCTGCGGGCGCACGGGATGGCGGTGCCCAATGAGCTGTCGACTGCGCGGGAGCGGCCGATCGTGGTGGTCGTCGAGGACGATCCCGGCTATCTGAAGGCGCTCGTCCGCATGGTGCAGCACGAGGCGCCGGAGGTGGAGGTCGTCGAAGCGATGACGGGCGTCGACGGGTTGCTCGAGATCGGCCGGGTGAGCCCCGATCTCGTTGTACTTGACTATGCGTTGCCCGATTTGAACGCGGTGCAGATCGTGGAGCGGCTGGTAGACACGTCCAAACGACTGACTGCGCCCGTGATGATCGTCACGGGCGGAATGCCGGCGAATGCCGAGCTTGATCTACGGCGGCTGGGCGTGCGGGCGATCGTGAACAAGGTGGACGGCATGGGGGTGGTTATCGAGGCAATGCGGCGTGTGTTGCAGGCGCGGAAGGTTGCGTAGTGGATTTTCCAAACGAATACAGGGGGCCCCGGGTCACCGCTAGCTAGAGCGGAGCGTAGCGAACAGTAGACGAGCGGAGCGTCGGGCACGCTATAGAGAGGCGTGCCACTCCTAGGCGAGGCTGTAACACTCGCTGGACCCAATAAGGGGGTGACGCTCAATGTTGCAACTGCTCGCTTTTCTGTTCACAGCAGTCGCGAAGTTGTTTTTCGCAGATGGCACGGTTTCAATCTAGCGATGGCGTAGGGCCCCCTCGGTTTTCTTGGTCACGTGTCTCCTTGGTCGCGTGTCTCCTGGAAGGGATTTGGATGGGCGAGAGTCAGCCCCGATTCGACCGATGGAGCTTTCGGCTGCTGCTCGTCGCGGTTGGCATGGCAGCGGTTTCGCTGCTATTCCTTAGCGACTGGTACATACCCCCTATCGCAAACACGGGATTCTGGAATGGTTTCGTAGCTTTCACACTGTTGGGGATTGCTAGCGACTCCGCGTTTCTTCCCGTCCCTCGGATTTCACAGGCTCGTGTTGGCTCATCCGTCGTATTCATTCCGTTTCTTGCCTCGGTGCTGTTATTTGCTCCACCGTGGCCCATGGTAATCGCTGGCACGACTGGGTTGGTTGCCCACTACGTAGTAAGACGCAAGAACTTGGTACGAGCAGCGTTTAACACGGCTCAATACATGCTGTTTGTTGGATTGGGCGGTTTGGTATATACCGCACTGGGCGGTCATGTTGGATTCGATGCCGTTCATGTGAACTTCACCGCGTTTGCAGCTCTGGTCCTGGTTTTCTTTGTGGTAAATCAGGGAACCGTGGCTCTCGCGGTCTCGGCGAGTACTGACATTTCAATTCGTGAAGCTTGGACGCGAATCGCCGGGGATTCGATTCTTTATGATCTTGTTTCCAGCTCGCTAGCAATCGCGCTCGCCTTTCTGTTCATCAGGTTACAAATAGTTGGGCTCGCGGTGCTTGTACTGCCGCTGTTCTTCGTGCGTCACATGTATCAGATGAACATTCGGGCAGAGCGCGCGAACAGGGAACTTCTTGAGCTCATGGTGAAAGCAATTGAAGCTCGAGACCCTTACACCTCTGGGCACTCGGTACGCGTTGCAGAGTACGCGCGATCAATGGCGCGTGAACTGGGATTGCCGCCGAAACATGTCGATGATATCGCGACCGCTGCTCTCTTGCATGACGTTGGCAAGATTCACGAGGACTTTGCTCCACTTCTCCGAAAGGCTGGCCGCCTCACCCCCGAAGAACGAATGCTAATGCAGGCACATCCCGTTCGTAGCGCGGACCTCGCAGGGACTATTGGAGAATTCCGTGGTAGGGTGCAAACAGACATTCGTAACCATCACGAGAACTATGATGGCACCGGCTATCCTGATGGTCTTGTGGGTGAGGGAATACCAATTGGTGCCCGAATCATCATGGTTGCGGACACGATCGATGCAATGACAACTGACCGTCCGTACAGAAAGGCACTTAGCCTTCAGAAGGCCTTGGAGGAAATGTTCAAGCATGCGGGTCGTCAGTTTGACCCGAAGCTAGTAGAACTTGTGACAAAGTCTCCAAGTATAAGGCGCCTGCTTGGGCCGCAACTGGTGTCGGAGCCACGAACAGTTCCCAGCATGGAGGCCCCTTCGAGAATTCGTGGGGGAACTCGCGCAGCTACCTGACCAACGCAGCGGACTGAAAATGCGTCCCTGGCTCGACACACCTCGATCCTTCTCGCGTTAACTCGTTGATTCTCGCCGCTGGTTCTGACCAAGCCGTCCCATGCTGTTCACGCTGTACCAAGCTGTTTCGAGTGTGAGTCCCGCTGTTTGTCCCGCTGTCGTGCCCTAGGGCTTCACGCGGAGGCCCTTCAGAAGGTCGTCGAGCCGTTTCAGTCGAGCATTCAGATCGGGGTCGTTAGTGTCCATCGTCCCACGCTCGTCGCGTTCCTTCGTCACAATGGCCATAGCAAAGAACACCCTGACCACTTCCCGGGCTTCTCGGCGAAGGTCGCTGGAAGCTTGTGGGGCCTCACTGGCCATCGTCGTCAGCCAGGTGGCCATCAAATCCCCGGGTGTGGAACCCCTCATGGTCAGACGCCTCAAGAGCGTCTTCACGTCCTGGCCTTGGCGTTCCTGTTGAATTTGTAGCGACGCCTGCGTCGCCAGAGCGCGAATGTGGTCATCAATAGCCTTCGTTTCATCTCTGCGCTCGTCGCCGTGTCTGAAGTACTCCAGAGAACCAATGAGTACGGCAAGGACGACGGCCAGGTCCGCAATGACGTGCAGCGTGTCGGGGATGACGTGCAGCAGGTCGGGGTGCAAGATGGCCGACACGACCACGAGCAAGAGCAAGGCGGCTGCTGCTATCAGAGCGCGGTTCATGTCGGTGGCGCTTAGTCGTCGAGCTTCGCCTCTTGAGGCAACGTAGTCCGGATGGTCAACGTGAGCCGCTCAGATGCGGCGGCCAGCTTGGACTCTTCCCAGTCCCGTGAAGCACCACTCAGCGGTGCTGGTTCAAACGTCAACGGTGCGTGACAGATCGGACAGGACCGCTCTACGCCGCTCACTGACCACCCGCTTCCCGAACCTCGTAGTTGACGGTCGAGTTCTCGCGTTCCGCGTTTGCTGCCCTGACGGTGAGCATGAGCGGGTGCTTGCCCGGTCGTGTGCTGTTCTTGACCTTGCAGGCCAGGTCCACTTCCCACTTGTCGCCGCCATCTATCGTCGCCCGCTGCGCTCGCGCCTTTGACTTTTGAGGCGCAGAGAACGCACCGGCTGGCACCATCGACACCTCGACGTTGACCGCAGTCTTCTCGCCCATGTTGAACACGGCGGCATGGTAGCGTGCCTCGCCTCCGGGATACACGACTGCGGAGTACCCACCAGCGAGACTGAGCCTCGCGGGCTTTAGTCGCTTCGACTTCGCCAGCCAGTGAAGCTCTCCCGTATCACTCACGGCCAAAAGTCCTACGCCGAGACTGGCGGACAGAGCCAGCACGTCCTCCGACATGAAGACCTTCGGCCCGCAGACGTACATCTCGTCCACTTCAAAGAGACGAAGGAGCGCTTGGCTCTTGGTGAGATCGTCGAGCAACCCGCGAGCCGTGAACTTGACCTCGACGCCTTTCCGAACACCGTCCGCGACCGCAAGCATGTCGAGCCGGTGTCGGCTACCGACCGGCACCTCGCGCTGAACATCGTGGCCCGCTTGATGGAGAGCCTTCTGCACGAAGTCTGCGAACTCACGCTCGTTGCGGAACATAGTCTGGGAATTATCGCTGCGAGCGGCGGCGATCACCAGCGACTCAAGCACGTCGATGTACCCTGAGGCGAGCTACCTCATTGCTGACAGGGCCGGCCAGCCACGCGGATCGCTACCTTTTTAAGCGCCTCGCTCGTCCTGACGCACCTCTCCAGTAGCTCAGCGGCAACCGGCACCTCGGTCCCATCGAGCGGCTTGTCTCCGCGTTCGTCGAGGTAAGCCTGAACAGCCGGAAAAGCGGCATCGAGCGGAATGAGTACGACCTGCATGACTTTCAACGCTAGGACACTGCATCAACCAGTCGTCAACGCTACGCCTTCTTAGGCGGGCATTATTTGGCCGGGCTGGTTGTTTACGAACGCAGAATGGACCTAGCGCGTCTCCGAGCCGAGTACCACCTTGGCACGATCAAACGCCTACTGCTCACTAGGGGAGAATTTGAGGCGCCTTGAAGCCGTAGCCGATTTGGCAGAGATCGTCGGTAAATGACGACGACGCCCGAGCAAATCGATCAGTGGCGCCAATCGCCCTCTGAACATGAGCGCCTAGAGTTCAAAGAGGCAAAGAACCAGTTCGACAACCGCAAGCTGTACGAGTACTGCGTGGCAATCGCCAACGAGGGAGGTGGCCGCCTCCTGCTGGGCGTATCTAACGTGCCGCCTCGTCAGGTTGTCGGATCACAGGCTTTTAATGACGTAGTCGTCATGGCGGAAAAGGTCTTCCAGACGGTCGGGTTTCGCGTGGACATGGAGGAGGTCCAACACCCGGATGGCCGAGTCGTTGTCTGTCACGTTCCGTCCCGGCCCCGGGGGAGCGCCTACCACCTAGCGGGGAAGTACTTGATGCGTTCTGGAGAATCCCTCGTCCCTATGTCGGAAGACCGGCTCCGGGTGATTTTCGATGAAGGACGGCCAGACTGGCTCACGGAAGCAGCGCGAACAGGTTTGGCAGATGCCGCTGTTGTCGACCTGCTCGATACGCAAGCCTATTTCGAACTGCTGAAGCTACCGTACCCCGCTACGCGTCAGGGCGTCATCGATCGTTTGATTCGGGAACATCTGATTCTGGACAATGGCGGCGCATTCACCATCACCAACCTTGGTGCACTCCTGTTCGCAAAGCGATTCGATGAATTCGGTGATCTTGCAAGGAAGCGGTATCGATAAAGTCGTGGATGCAGCCGAGGTCTTCCAGCTTCCAGCGCCCGAGTTTCGAGTGGACAACGTGAGGACAACTTGCGTCCTCTACGGCCAGCGATCCTTCGCCCGAATGAGCCGGGAGGACCGTATTCGGGCGTGCTACCAACACGCATGTTTGCGTTACGTTCTGCGGGATACGATGAGCAACCAGTCGCTGCGTAATCGGTTTGGCTTGCCCGATGAGAGAGCGGAGACGGTCTCGCGGATTCTCCGAGACACACTGGATGCGCGGCTGGTCAAACTGGAGGACCCAGCGAGCGGTTCAAAAAAGTACGCTCGCTACGTGCCCTTCTGGGCTTGACGATTATTTAGATTCGAACCTGTAACTAGCGGGTTCGGAAACCTAAGTGCTTATCTGTGAAGTAGATACATATTTTGGCCCATTTTGGTCATCGTTGGCTCACGCCGGACTGCTCCTCACTATCCTCGACAGAGTAAACATTACTTCGATTCGGGATGAGACCATTACAGAGGACCAGCGGTGACGATCTCAGTCGTTGAGATTCGGCCAGGACGTTGGGCCTACATGATCGACGGGAAGTTTTCCGCTGATCTCTACGCTGCCCACCTCGCTGCGGTGGCATAGCTGAGCAGGAGGGCTCGAACCCCCCTGCTTCTCTCTTCGATATGCCCAAGAGCGCGCCCGCCCTAATTGAGCCCGCCCTTCTGATATGGGGCCGGAAGGTTGCTCGATTGACGGTTGAGGACGCGGCTAAGAAGACTCACGTTAAGGCGGAGCAACTCGAAGCATGGGAGCGCGGCAAGGGTCACCCAACAGTCAAGCAGCTTAGGGCGCTCGCGCACGTCTATCAGCAATCCTTCGCTGCCTTCTATCTACCTGTACCGCCCCTAGAAGAGGTAGCGGTTCCGCCTGACCGTCGTCGGCTCCCAAGTGACCAACTTGAGCAGCTATCTCCAGCCGCCGCTTTGGACCTCAGGACAGCTTGGGAGCACCGTGAAATAGTGCTCGAACTGCTTCGAGATCAAGGACAGACTCCGATAGCCGTTGAGGCCGTCGCTTCCACGGACGAGAACCCAGAAAGCGTTGGAGAGAAAGTTCGGAAGGTTCTCAGGATCAGCTACGAAGTGCAGAAGGAATGGCGAGACAAGCGAGTTGCGTTCAATGCGTGGCGAGACGCAGCGGGGGAGGCAGGCGTTCTCGTTTTTCAGGCCACTAATGTCCCTGTTGCCGAGTTGCGCGGCTATTCAATCAGCGTTGACCCTCTTCCGGTAGTTGTTGTCAATCGAAAGGACAGCTACGCCGGTCGTAGCTTCACCTTGCTACACGAGATGACGCATATCCTCCTTCGCTCGGGCGGACTATGTGATCTCGAAGGCGAGCAAGCAATAGAAATTTTCTGCAATCACGCGGCGGGTGCGGCACTGGTGCCGTCTGGGTCTCTCCTCAAGGAACAAACCGTCCTGGCCCACGGGGAGAGCCCGGAGTGGGAAGACGAGGAAATTGAAATACTCGCGCAGACATACAGCGTCAGCGAAGAGGTATTGGTCAGGCGCCTTCTTACCCTGAGACTCACCACAAAGACCTTCTACGAAAAGAAGCGCCGTCAGTACCTTGACGAATTTGCGCGGCTCCCCAAGAAGAAGGGCTTCGTCTCCCCTGCCGTGGACGCGGTAAGCGCATTGGGCAAGCCCTACGTGCGGCTCGTTCTGGATGCGTTCCGATCCTTGAAACTGACTGCGAACGATGTGGCTGACTATCTGGGCGTGCGACTCAAACACCTGGACGCGGTAGGTCACGCCGTCGAAGGTGAGTGATTCCACACCATGGGGTCACTCTTCGCGAAATACATCGTGGACACGTCTTCCTTCACATCACTGCAACGCACATACCCAAGAGACGTTCTCCCTGGCGTGTGGACACTCGTTGACAAACTCTCGCGGAACGGTGTGCTCCTATCGGTCGAAGACGTGTTCGAGGAATTGAAGGGGCAGGACGATGAAGTCTTCAAGTGGGCGAAGAAGAATAAGTCAATCTTCTTACCACTCGACGAGGCCATACAGGTACAGGCAAGGGCGATTCTAGCGGAGCGGCCTAATCTTGTGGACCTCAAGCGGAGAAAGTCAGGGGCCGATCCGTTTGTAATCGCCGCAGCCGCCGTCTATTCTTGCGCGGTCGTCACAGAGGAAAAACCGAGCGGAGGCCCTCCGAAGGTAAAGATTCCAGATGTGTGCAAGCACTTCAACATCGGGTGCATCACGGTGCTGGACATGCTGCGAGACGAGGGCTTAAGACTCAAATGACAAGCCAAGGAGGCGCTTTGGAGAACCAACGAAGCGAACTGGGGCAACGGGGACGCGACTCAGCTGGCGAGGAAGGGGATTATGACAAAAAAATGAGACGCCCGGCGTCATCCTGAGCGAGCGCGCGGCACGCGCGCGAAGCGAAGGATCTGCTTGTCGTAGGATCTGCTGGTCATAGGCCCGCGCCCAGAGAAGGATCTTGTTGGATCGCACACCACTTCTTCTGCTGCTAAGGCGTGGGGACCAGATTCCGCGCGATTTGGTCCGCATCAGCATCCTGGATGCCTGGTTTCGCGAACGTGCTAATGCGGGTCGGATATCCCAACTGCGGATCAAATTCTACGATCACGTCTCGCACCCAATCGTCGCGCTGGTAGCGCTCTATCCGGGCGAACAAGCCGTCTACCGTCGTAAACGAAGTCCAGTCTTGGGGCGAGAGCGCGGAGTCGTTGGCCACGCGAACAACCCCGACCACCTGCCCGTTGCTCACCGCAACTCGCGCCCATTGGCGCACGATGTCCGGGCACTCGCCGCAGCTTATCACGAAGTCGTACGTGTATGCCTGGAACGGCCGAGCTGCCCAACGAGCCTTCGCCCTACCGAGGGCGAGAACCTCGCTATTGGATAACGGCGAGGAGCACGCCGCGAGCAGACAGCTCAATACTCCGATTAGGAGAACCCGAGTGTGCCGCGGCATGGCGCCCTGAATGAGAATCCGAACTAGATACCCTCGGCCCTACCCACCGGGTCACCTAACGCGCCGCCTTCCGCAGCTCCCCAAATGCGTCAGTCAGCTCAGGCAGTTGATGATTGGCATTGAGGCCGCTGGGCTGAGGTAGCAACCACAACCGCGCCGGCCCGAGGCGCTCCGGCTGCGGACCGATCATGGCCCGCGGCCGCCCGAACGCCACGCGATACGCCCCGATCCCTACCACCGCCACCCACTTCGGCCGATAGCGCTGCACCTTCCGTTCGAGCCGCCGCGCGCCGGCCACGAACTCCTCCCTGGCCAGCTCGGCCGCCGTCGCGGTCGCGCGCGCCACGAGATTCGTGATCCCGTAGCCGCGCTCCAGCAGCTCCCGCTCTTCCCATGGCGCGAGCACGCGATCGGTGAACGCGGCGCGCTGCAGCACCGGCCAGAACCGGTTGCCAGGCCGTGCGAAGTGGTGACCGGTCGCGCCGGAGTAGAGACCGGGATTGATGCCGCAGAACAACACCCGCAACCCCCGCGCGATCACATCCGGCACCGTGCGACCCGCCGCCGCGAGCACCACGGCGCGGGTCGGACGCTCAGGGGCTATCGTGCCAGCGTGATGGTGAGATTGCGATACTCCACGGGCCCATGATCCCCCTGCAGCATGATCGGCCCCGGCGCCCCTTCCTTACTATCCAGCGCCCCGCCCGTCGGTCCCGGAATCTCCTGCTCAGAAATGATCCGCTTGCCGTTCAGCACGACGGTCACGCGCCGGCCGACCAGCGTGACGTCGAGCATCTCCCACTTGCCGGCGCCCTTCGCCGCGTTCTGATTGGGGATGAGAAAGCCGTAAATTGCGCCGAGGCCGCCGGTGGCTTCCGCATCCGCGTTGGTTACGACGGAGTCTTCGACCTGCACCTCGTGCCGCCCGCGCAGATACACGCCGCTATTCCCCCTCGGCGGATACCGCACCTCCACGTGCAGCTTGAAATCGGTGTAGAGGGCGTCCGTCACCAGATTCGCGCCGCCCTTGGCGTTCGTGAGCACGCCGTTCACGGCGCTCCACTGGTTCGTGCCGCCGACGGTGTGCCAGCCCGTCAGATCCTTGCCGTTGAACAGCGGGAGCGACGCGGCCCATGTCGGGGCGGCGCGACGCAACGCGGGCGCCCGCACGGCGGTGAAGGGATACGGCGTGCCGTTCGGGTCGGTGATCGTGCCGCCAAGACCGTCGCCGGTGACGACGCCTGCGAATTGCAGATCGGCGGCGCCTCCTTCCCATTGCGGCGGAATCGCAAAGCGTAGAGTGTCGTTCGCGTACGTCAGCCGGGAAATCGGTCGGACGCTCCCCACGACACCCACGAACCGGCCCACCAGCACCCCGTTGCCAGACACGTGCACCTCGAGCCACGACGGCCGCGGACGGCCGTCACGCGCCGTGAGGGTCAGATCCCACGTGCCGACCACCGGCGGGGGAGCCGGCTCCTGCGCGGCGAGCGAGGAAACAGCGAGTGCGGTCACGGCAACGATAGATGCGGGGCGCATTTTGAAACTCTCGAAGGATTTGAACTGGAATACTACCGCCGGATGGCGATCTGGGTAGGGAAGTGGAGAGTCAGTACAAACAGGCCCAGCCACTGAAATCCGGCGCAGCTCCACGCAGGAGAGTGTAGGACTGGTAGTTGATCAGCGTGTCCGTCTGCGCGCCGTGGGGCGGCCAGACCGACGCAACCGAGAGCATCATCATCACACCGTTCTCGACCTTCCCGGACAACCGCAACAGCGTTGGCGCCGGTCCAGCCCAACTCACTTCCGTGACCCTGGCGGTGCCCTCGAAATGTCCCGAGCCGTCGATCAGCAGTGGCGGCGCAACTGCCTGGCTGCAGACGAAGATCAGGCGAACATCGGATGGGTGGGCATCCATTGCAATGAGGCGACCGCCCCATTGACCGCTGAGGCCCGTGTCGGGCTCGAGGAAACACCCGGCGAGGCCAACCGCGGCGGTGATCACACCGGCGAACCGGAGTGCTCTCAGCGGGGCCTCCGGCAAATCGGACACGGTCCCATCCGCGGCTCCTTGCCGTAGGCCAGCAGCACCGGACCGAGCGTCACCGTGGTATCGGTGAGCGTGACCGTCAGCGTCATGGTGCCCGCGATCACTCGCCCGGCAAACCGCGCCGGATGCAGGATGCCCCGATCGACGGGATGCGCCGTGATGTTGTGCTCGCCGGGCACGTCGAACCGCCCGTTCGCGTCGGGAACGATCTGCTGATGGATGTTGCCGTAGGTGCAACCGATGTGGACGTGCGCGCTCGTGTCGTCCGCAATGAGCGCCGCGTTGTCACCGCCCCACGTGCCGGCGAGATCCTTGGGGGGCCGAACCCCCGTCGGATCGCACGGGCCGAGCACCGCGGTCGCGGCAGCGAGTACCACAACGGCTTTGGTGAGCATCGTCAACCTCTCGTCCGCATGAGTTCTCCTTACGAATCTACCCTCCCCCGGCGACCTTAGGTCACATGTCCCCGCCCGCGCTGCGCGGCTTCGGCCCGCTCGGCCTCGCCGCCATCGCCCTGATCCTCGCCGGCAACTTCCTCTTCGCGCCGCTCAGCGCACTGCTCGTGCTCGCGTGGGCGTATGGCTCGGAAACCCCTTGGCACGAGCTCGGCTTCGTCCGGCCCCGGAGCTGGACCAAAAGTCTCGTGATCGGGATTGCGTTCGGCGCGCTCTTCAAGCTCGCCATGAAAGCGATCGTGATGCCGCTGCTCGGCGCCCCACCCCTCAACACGCACTACCACTTTCTCGCCGGCAACACCGCCGCGCTGCCGGGGATGCTCTACGCCGTAATCATCGGCGCCGGTTTCGGCGAGGAGACCCTCTACCGCGGCTACATGTTCGAGCGACTCGGCAAACTCCTCGGCCGGAGCAGAGCCGCCAAGATCGGCATCGTGCTCATCACGACGACGCTGTTCGCCGCGGCGCATTACCCGGATCAGGGCATCCCCGGCGTCGAGCAGGCGGTGTTCACGGGGCTCGTGTTCGGCGGGATCTTCGCGGTGACCGGCGAGCTGTTCATGCTGATGGTCGCGCACGCCACCTTCGACGTCGTCGCGCTCGCGCTGATCTACTGGAATCTCGAAGCGAAGGTAATTTTGTGGCCATGAACCTCCTCCCCCTGCTGTTGGTCCTGGCGCAGCAACAGCCGCTCGCCGGCCTCGATCCCTACATCACGCAAGCGATCAAGGATTGGCGCGTGCCGGGGCTCGCCATCGTCGTCGTCAAGGACGACTCGGTCGTCTTTATGAAGGGCTACGGCGTGCGCGAGCTGGGCAAACCCGATCCCGTGACCGTGCACACGCGCTTCGGCAACATGTCCACGACCAAGGCGTTCACCGCGATGCTGGTGGCGATGCTGGCCGACTCGGGCCGCGTGGCGTTCGACGACCCCGTCACGAAATACGAGCCGGCGGTGCAGTTCGCCGATCCGTACGTCACGCGCGAGATCGCGGTCCGCGACCTGCTGACGCATCGCGTGGGGTTCGGTGATCCCGACTATCTGTGGGGGACGAGCGGGCTCGATTTCGCGACCATCGCGCATCGCCTGCGCTACGTGCCCACGCAGACGAGCTTCCGCTCACGCTTTCAGTACAACAATGTCACTTACGCACTCGCCGGCGATGTCGCCGCGCGCGCCGCCGGCACGACCTGGCAGGCGCTGCTCCACGCGCGGATCCTCGGCCCGCTCGGTATGACGGAGACCGTCGCCGACGCGAGCGAGCTGCGCACGGCCGGTATCACCGATGTCACCGCGCCGCACGGCATCGTGCGCGACACGGTGCGCGTGCTGCCCGCGCCGCTCGACGGCATCGATGCTATCGCGCCGGCCGGCGCGATCCTCTCGACCGCGACCGACATGGCCAAATGGCTGCGCTTCCTGCTCGACAGCGGGCGAGTCGCCGGCCGCCGGCTTGTCAGCGCGCAGAACTTCGCGCAGCTGTTTCGGCCGCAGCAGATCGTGCAGCGCCCGTTCTATCCCACCGCCACGTTGACCCACCCGCACTTCCAGGCGTACGGCCTGGGCTGGATCCTGCAGGATTATCGCGGCGAGTTCATCGCGATCCACACCGGCAGCATCGAAGGACGCTCGGCCATCGTCGGCCTGATTCCGGATCGGCGCCTTGGGCTCGCGATCTTCACAAATCTCGACCACTCCGAGCTGCGCCACGCGCTCATGTACACCGTCTTCGATCGGTTCATTGGCCCCGCATACGCGGGGGGAGGGCACGATTGGAGCGCCGAGATGCGCGTGATGTACAAGCGGCTCGCGGACAGCACGCGCGCGGCGCGGCAGGTGCAGGAGAGCAAGCGCATCACCGGCACGCATCCCACCCTGCCGCTCGATCGCTATACCGGCACCTACGCGGACAGCCTGTTCGGAACCGCGACCCTTGGTATGAGCGACGGCCGGTTGACGCTGCAGGCGGGGACCGCGAAGGGCCAGCTGGAGCACTGGCAGTACGACGTCTTCCGAGTCACGTGGCAGGATCCGTTCTGGGACCCGACGTACGTCACGTTCGGGATCGATCCCGATGGCTCCGTCGGAGAGGTGCGGGTCGTCGAGGGGGACCAGGTGTATCGGCGCGTGAAGTAATCCCATTTGGCCAGCGAGCCGCTCACATTATGGCGTGGTTCGAGCCACTACTACGTTGAACCGCGCGCTGTCGCGCGGGCTTCCGTCGTGGACGCGGAATTCGACGCTGGCTCGGAACTCCGCAGTATCGCTGGGTTGATTCGCATTCGAGCCTGGAGTGATGATCACGAGGAAACACCGAGCCGTGTGAGGTGAGTACAGCGAGCTGATAAGTATCCGCCGATGACCGCTCGAGTCCGCACGATTCGGACCTGACCCACCGCGGAAATCCAGCCCGCATACCTCCAAGAACGAGCGCACGTCGATATCCACACCCGCGATCGGCTGGTTAGCGGAGTCACGGACAAAGACGTGCGCCACGGCCGTAGTTCTGCAGGGGTCGCAACCCATGGGGTCGCCACAATGGGCAGCGAGCACGATCGCCGCGCTGCAACCAATGACTGTGATCGGTCGCATGTGCGAGTGGACTATGAGCCGAGACATGCCCGCCCGCCTGCCTAGCCGTTCAGCGGTGCCAGTGCGGCACGTCGCTCCACTTCGCAGCCACAAAGAACTCGGCGGGCAACGCGACGTTGCCGCGCCAGTCGCTGTACTGCTCCTTCTGAATGACCTGGCCGCCGTGCATGATCTCGACCCGCACCGCGAGCCAGCCGCCCGCCACCGGCCTGTAGTCTTCGAGCCGAATGTCGGCCACGTCGGTGGGTGTGGCGGGATTCAGCGGCACGATCATCCGAACGACGATCAGGCGCTCCCGGTCGACCCAGAATTGCGGTGACGTCGTGTCGCTCGCGGACTGGCTGCCGGCGACCTCGGTCGCACGGCCCTCCCAGGTCGTCGTGTAGAGTTTGGACAGATCGAACTTGTAGGCGCTGATCTGCCGCAACGTCGTCTCGATCGTTTGATCGTACACGCCCGCGACAAATGGCAGGAAGGGATTCCCCGAAGCGGCGGTGCGCGTGATCTTGCCGCCCCGGACGGCGTACAGCGAATCGGCCGTGTAGAGGACGCCGTTGCCGTCTTTGGGGTCGCCGAAATCGATGCGCAACCGGTCCGGCGACTTGAGTGCCTCGTACCAGGTCGATGTGTCGGTCACGCCCTTGCGGGTCTGCGTGGTCTGCTGGACGAACGTGACGGTCTTGAACCACTTGCCCAGGTACGCCGCGCGCATCCGTTCGAGCAGCGCGCGGCCATCCTGCGGCGCGCGCTCGGTGGCGAAGCCGGTCAGGACGACGGCGAGTGCGAGCAGGGTTACTTTGGCTGCCACCGGGCCTCCTTGAGCAACTGCGCGATGATGTCCGCGGCCGTCCGCCCCGCCGCTTCGGCGGCAAAATTGATCACGATCCGGTGCGTGAGCACCGTCGGCGCGACCAGGCGCACGTCGTCCTCGTCCGCCATCGGCCGGCCATCCAGCGCCGCTCGCGCCTTGGCGCCGAGGATCAGATACTGCGATGCGCGGGGCCCGGCGCCCCAGGAGATGTACTCCTTAATGAAGGGAGGCGAGGCTTCCTCCGGCGGGCGCGACATCCGCACCAGCGCGACGGCCGCTTTCACGAGCGCCTGGGAAACCGGGATCCGACGCACCAGATGCTGCATCGCGACCACATCGTCGGAGGTGAGCACCGGACTGACGTCCGCCAGCGCGTCGCCGGTCGTCGAAGCGACGATCGCCTCTTCTTCCTCTTGCGAGGGATAGCTCACCCGCAGCTCGAACATGAAGCGGTCGAGCTGTGCTTCCGGCAGCGGATACGTCCCCTCCTGCTCGATCGGATTCTGCGTCGCGAGGACGAAGAACGGCGCCGGCAGGCGGTACGTCTGACCGGCGGCGGAGACCTGATGCTCCTGCATCGCCTGGAGCAGCGCGGCCTGCGTCTTGGGTGGCGTGCGATTGACCTCGTCGGCGAGCACGATGTTGGCGAACACCGGCCCGCGCACGAACCGAAAGCCGCGCTTGCCGGTGGCGAGATCCTCCTCGATGATCTCGGTGCCGGTGATGTCGGAGGGCATCAGGTCGGGCGTGAACTGAATCCGGTTGAAGGCGAGGTCGAGCGTCTCGGCAACCGTCTGGACCATCATCGTCTTGGCGAGTCCCGGCACGCCGACCAGGAGCGCGTGACCACCCGCGAAGACTGCCGTGAGAATCCCGTCCAACACGTCGCGCTGGCCCACGATGCGCTGCCCGACTTGCGTGAGCAGATCGCGCCGCGCGGCGGCGAGGCGCTCGAGGAGCTCGACGTCGCCGGAAACCGGGGAAGAGGGACGGGGGAGGGGGGAAGGGTTTGACGCCATTGCAGCGAAGGTAATCAGTCCCTACCCTCAAACGCCACATAGCGTTGCATGTCTGACGATTTGCTTGCGAAAAATTTCACAAGCGTCTAGGTTTCCCGGCGCAACACATGACTCCCGCACAAAAAGACGACGGCAGCTCCGGCTATGGGCAGGGCTACGCGTACTTCGGGATGGCGCTCAACTTCACGATCGCCATTCTCCTGTTCGGTGCGGGCGGCTGGTTCTTGGACGGTTGGGTGCACACGCTGCCCCTGTTCACGATCATCGGTGCGTTCGTCGGCGGATTCGCGGGGTTCATGAGCATCTACTATCGGGTGAAAAGAGACACGGCGGCGCGGGGCGGCGCGGGGCGGCGAACGGGCGGCGAGTGAGAAACCTGGCGGTTCTCGCCGGGCTTGGGATTGGATTGGTTGTCGCAGCGACGCTGCTCGGTGGTAAGCCTGCGGCCATCGGTGGCGGGGTGGCACTGCTCGCGCAGCTCTGGGCCGTCGCGCTCCTCCGGCCGAGGATGCGAGCCCCGAATCCCGAGTTCATGGCCCGCTGGCTCGGCGGGATGGGGATCCGGTTGTTGGGGGTTGGGGTCGTGCTCATCGTCTCAGCGACGCTGCCCGCGTTGCTCGGCTATCTTGGCGTCCTGTTGCCGCTCCTGTTCCTGGAGACGAGGTTTTTGCGATGATGCAAGCGCCCGACATCGGCAAGGTGATCCTCGAGCACACGGCGGACAGCCATGTGATCGAGCTGCCGTTCGGGCTGGGCGAGTGGCAATTGCCAGGGCCGTGGTACATCCCCGGAACGCACATCGACGTCGCGCCGACGAAGCACGTCGTATTCATGATCCTCGCCGCGGTGCTGGTCTTCCTGACGATCTGGTTTGCCGGGCGTCAGGTAGCGCGGCGCCATCGCGAAGGGAAAGGCCCGAGCGGTTTCGGCGCCGCAGTCGAGGCGATGGTGCTGTTCGTGCGCGACGACGTTGCGATCGCCAGCATCGGGCACGGCGGCGAGAAGTTCGTGCCGCTGATCGAGACCCTCTTCTTCTTCATTCTCTACTGCAACCTGCTCGGCCTTTTCCCCTGGGGTGCGACGCCGACCGGCAACCTCGCCGTCACCGGCGGACTGGCACTGATCGCGTTCCTGGTGATCGAGATCTCCGGCTTCCGCGCCCTCGGCCCGAAGGGCTATCTCAAGACGATCGTGATGGTACCCGCCGGCATGACGGGCTTCGGCGCCGTGATCATGGCGGTGATCATGACCCCGGTCGAATTGATCGGGAAAATCGTGAAGCCGTTCGCGCTCTGCCTGCGACTGTTCGCGAACATGACGGCCGGGCACTTCGTCATCCTCTCGCTCCTGGGACTCATCTTTCTCTTTGCGAACTGGTTCATCGCGGGCGGCACGGTGTTGTTCGTGCTGTTCATGATGTGTCTCGAGCTGCTGGTCGCGTTTCTGCAGGCATATATCTTTGCGCTCCTTACGTCCGTCTTCATCGGACTCATGCAACACGAACACTAGAGGGAACACATGCACACGCTCCTCATGCTGCTCCAGGCACCCGCGGGCGATGCCGTCAAGATGGCGCTCAACAGCAATGCGCTGCTCGGCGCGGGCATCGGAATGGGACTCGCGCTGATCGGCGCCGGAATCGGGATCGGCCGCATCGGTGGCCAGGCGGTCGAGGCGATCGCGCGGCAGCCCGAAGCGTCGGCGGACATCCGCGGCGCCATGATTCTGACGGCGGCGCTCATCGAAGGCGCCACCCTCGCGGCGCTCGTGTTCGCGTTGCTGTTCAAGCTGATTAAGTGATCGGGTTGCTAGCGCTGGCTCAGGAAGAGGCGGGCGGTCACGTCGCCTCGCCGTTCGACATCAACGGCGGCGTGATCATCTGGACCGTCGTGATCTTCGTGATCCTCCTGGCGCTGCTGTGGCGCCTGGGGTATCCCTCGCTGCTCCGGATGGTAGAGGAGCGCGAACGGCGGATCCAGAAGCAGCTCGAGGACGCCGAGAAGGCGAACGCCGAGGCGCAGCGGCTGCTCGAGGAGCACAAGAAGCAGATCGCCGCGGCGCGCAACGAGGCGCAGGAGATCCTCGCCAAGGCGAAGACCGTGTCCCAGAAGGAGCGCGAGACCTTGCTGGCCAAGGCGCGGGAGGAGTACGACGCGCTGCTGAACCGGGCGCGCAAGGATATCGACGCTGAAAAGGACAAAGCGATCCTGGCGCTGCGGCGCGAGGCCGTGGAGCTGTCCATCGCCGCGGCGTCACGCGTGATCGAGGCAAATCTCGACACCGAAGCCAATCGCCGGCTCGTCACCGAATTCCTGGAGAGCCTCGGCAAGGCGGAGAAAAAGAAGTGAAAAGCATCACGATCGCGCGCAATTACGCCGAGGCGCTGTTCGCCGCGGGCGACCGGTTCAATGAGATCCTCGACGCCATGGCGGGCGCTATCGAGGCGGACGAGCGGATCAAGACCGTGCTCCAATCGCCCCGCGTCTCGAAGGCTGCCAAGGGCAAGATCCTGGAGCGTGCGTTGAAAGGCGAGGCGCCGGTGGAGTTTGTCCGGTTCCTGCAAGCGGTTGTGCGGCGCGGCCGTCAGGGTCTACTGCCCGAGATAGCGCAGGAATACCAGGTGCTGTTAGATGAAAAGCTGAATCGCGTACACGCCGGCGTCACGCTGGCGGACGAGCCCGATGCGAGCACGCAGAAGCAGGTGATCGATCGGCTCACGAAGGTGCTGGGGCGGGAGGTGCGGGCCTACTTCCGGTCCGATCCCAAGATCCTCGGCGGGGTAGTGGTACGCGTCGGCGACCGTATCTTCGATGGCTCGGTTCGCCGGCGGCTCACCGCGTTGCAACGGAGAATGCTTACAGGGGAGTGACTATGAAAAGCCTCGCGTTGCTGGGTTTGCTCGCTGTCGCAGTTCCTTTCGTCGATAAGCCTCCAGTCATCAAAGAATGGCCTGTACCCTGGGCGGACACGCGCCCGCGCGACCCGTTCCTCGATCCGACCACGAACCGCATCTGGTTCTGCGGCCAGGCGGGCAACTACATCGCCTATTTCGTCCCGGCGACCGGAGCGTTCAAGAAATACGATCTGCCGCCCGGCAGCGGCCCGCATAACCTGATCGTCGACAAGTCGGGATTCGTGTGGTTCTCGGGCAATCTCGCGGGATACATCGGCCGGCTCGATCCGAAGGACGGCAGCGTCAAGCAGTATCCGATTCCCGATCGGATGGTGCGCGATCCGCACACCCTCGTGTTCGACAAGAACGGCGACATCTGGTTCACGGCGCAAGGCGGCAACGCGGTCGGACACCTCACGGTGTCGACCGGCGCGATCCGGCTGATCAAGGTGCCGACCGAGAACGCGCGCCCGTACGGCATCAAGCTGGATTCGAAGGGCCGTCCCTGGTTCATGGAGTTCGGCACGAACAAGATCGCCACCGTGGATCCCGCGACGCTGCAACTCCGCGAAATCACGCTGCCGCGCCCGGAGACCCGCCCGCGGCGGATGGAAATCACGTCCGACGACAAGATCTGGTACGGCGACTACGCGGGCGGCATGCTCGGCCGCTACGATCCTGCCACAGGCAAGGTCGACGAGTGGCAGCTGCCGGGCGGCGCGGACGCGCGGCCCTACGCGATGGTGCGCGACGATGAGGACCGCGTCTGGGTGGTCGAGACGTCGCGGCCCAATCGGTTCGTCTCGTTCGATTCGCGCACGCTACAGTTCTCGGCCGAGACGCCGGTGCCGAGTGGCGGCGGGGTGGTGCGGCACATGTTCTACGATCCCGCGACGAAGGCAATCTGGTTCGGCACGGACAACAACACCTTGGGTCAGGCGATCGTGCCGCCGCGGACCCCGACGCCGCAGACGCCGTAGGGGCGCAGCATGCTGCGCCGCCCCTACCTTCCCGGCGGGGGCCGGATATAATAGCGGCTCACTTCAATCCGAGAGCCGCTGTCCATGTCCGTCCTCCGCCGTCTGTGTGTCGCCGGGTGTTTGCTCACACTCGCGAACCCTGCCACAGCCCAACGTCGCACCCGTCCCGCGTCCCCCGTCCCTTCTCCCGCTTTTGATACATCGCTCTACAACGCCCTCGAGTGGCGCGAGATCGGGCCGTTCCGCGGCGGGCGCGTCACCGCGGTGGCGGGTCACGCCGCGCAGCCGCTGACGTTCTACTTTGGCGGAACCGGCGGCGGCGTGTGGAAGACGACCGACGGCGGCGTCACCTGGACGCCGATCTCGGACAAGGTCTTCCGCGCCGGATCGATCGGGGCGATCGAGGTCGCGCCGTCCGATCCCAACGTGATCTACGTCGGCACCGGCGAGTCGCCCATTCGCGGCAACGTGTCGCCCGGCAACGGCGTGTACAAGTCCACGGACGAGGGGAAGACGTGGACCCACGTCGGGCTCCCCAACGCCGGCCAGATCGGCGCCATCAGGGTCCACCCGACCAACGCCGACCTGGTCTACGTCGCGGTACTCGGCCACGCCTTCGGTCCCAATCCCGATCGCGGCGTGTTCCGCTCGAAAGACGGCGGCAAGACGTGGGAGAAAGTGCTGTTCCGGTCGGACTCCGCCGGCGCGGTCGATCTCGCGCTGGACCCCGCCAATCCTCGCATCCTCTACGCGGCGTTCTGGCAGGCGCGCCGCGGGCCGTGGTACATGTCGAGCGGCGGGCCCGGCTCCGGGCTGTTCAAGTCCACCGACGGCGGCGACACGTGGAAGGAGCTCACCCGCAATGAGGGTCTCCCGAAAGGCGTGATCGGGAAGATCGGCGTCACCGTGTCCGCCAATCACGACCGCGTGTGGGCGATCGTGGAGGCGGATTCAGGCGGCGTGTTCCGCTCCGACGACGGCGGCGAGACGTGGCGACGGACGAACGAGGAGCGCAATCTCCGCCAGCGCGCCTGGTACTACTCCCACATCCACGCCGATCCCAAAGATCCCGAGACGGTCTACGTGTTGAACACGGGGATGTATCGCTCGGTGGACGGCGGCCGGACGTTCACGCAGCTGCGCGCGCCCCACGGCGACCACCATGGCCTGTGGATCGCGCCCAACGATCCGGCCCGGATGATCAACAGCAACGACGGCGGCGCGAACATCAGCTACAACGGCGGCGCGACGTGGACGTCCCAGGACAACCAGCCGACCGCCCAGTTCTATCACGTCATCGCCACCACGCACGTCCCCTATAAGGTTTGCGGGTCGCAGCAGGACAACAGCACCGTGTGCATCGCGAGCCGCACCGATGGGGGGACCATCGGCGAGAAGGACTGGTACGAGGTGGGCGGCGGCGAGAGCGGCTGGATCGCGGCGCGCGCCGACGATCCCGACATCGTCTACGCGGGCAGTTACAGCTATCTCTCGCGACTCGACGTCCGGACCGGCCAGGAGCGGAACATCTTCCCCTGGCCGGACAACCCCATGGGCTGGGGCGCCGGCGACCTCAAGTACCGCTTCCAGTGGACGTTCCCCGTCGTGCTGTCGCCGTTCAATCCCAGCGTGCTCTACGTGGGCGCCAATGTGGTCTTCCGCAGCACGAACGAAGGCCAGAGCTGGGAGGCGATCTCAGCAGACCTGACCCGAAGCGATAAATCGAAAGAAGGTCCCTCCGGCGGGCCGATCACGAAGGACAACACGAGCGTCGAGTACTACAACACCGTCTTCGTGATCGCGCCAAGCCCCAAGGACTCCGGGTTGATCTGGGCCGGGAGCGACGACGGCTTGGTGCACGTGACGCGGGACGGCGGGAAGACGTGGACCAACGTGACGCCGCCCGCGCGCGACCTTCCCGACTGGTCGCTGATTTCGTCCATTGAGCCATCACCCCACGACGCGGGGACCGCCTACATCGCGGCGACGCGGTACAAGCTCGACGACTTCAAGCCATACATCTTCAAGACTCAGGACTACGGCCGAACCTGGCGTGCGATCACCGGCGGGATCCCGGACGGCCACTTCATTCGGGTGGTGCGCGAGGATCCCGCGCGGCGCGGCCTGCTCTATGCCGGCGGCGAGTTCGGCGTGTATGTGTCGTTCGACGAGGGCAGCAGTTGGCAGTCGTTGCAGCGCAACCTCCCCGTCGTGCCGATTCACGACCTGGTGGTCAAAGACAACGACCTCGTCGCGGCGACCCACGGGCGGGCGTTCTGGATCCTCGATGACGTGACGCCGCTGCAACAGCTCGCCGACTCGGTCGCGCGCGCGACACGCTTCGTCTACACGCCGCGCACGGCGTATCGTAGGGGTTTGGGAGGGGGATTCGGGGGTGGCGGTGGCGGTCAGGTCGGGGGCGGACGCAATCCACCAGGCGGGGCTGTCGTCTTCTTCTATCTCAAGACCGCTCCTGATTCAGCGACCAACGTAAGCCTCGACGTTCTGGACAGCCGCGATTCCCTGGTCCGGAGGTTTACTCCCAAGCCCCGAGCGCCGAGCCCCGATTCCCTCAAAGTGCGCGCCGGGATGAACCGGTTCGTGTGGAACCTGCGCTACCCCGACGCCAGTCGCTTCCAGGGGATGATCTACTGGGCGGGGGGTACGGCAGGGCCGGTGGCGATGCCGGGCACTTACAAGGTCAGGCTGACGGTGGGCGATTGGTCGCAGACGCGCGTGTTCACGGTGCGGCCCGATCCGCGCCTTAAGACGACGCCGGAGGAATATCAGCGCCAGTTCGACCTGCTCATGAAGATCTCGGGCCGCGTGAGCGCGGCGAACGACGCCGTCCGGCGGATTCGCGAGGTGCGCGAGCAGCTCGACGGCGCGGCCACCCGCGCTAAGGGACTCCCGGGTGATGCCGCCAAGCGCATCGCGCAGCAGGTCGACTCGATCAAGGGACGGCTCGCCGCGGTCGAGGAGGCGATTTATCAGGTGAAGAACCGCTCGAGCCAGGATCCGCTCAATTATCCGATCCGGTTGAACAACAAGATCGCGTCGCTGGCGGGCGTCGTGGCGGGCGCCGAGGCCGCGCCGACGGCGCAGGCGGTTCAGGTGTTCGACGAGCTGTCGACGGCGCTGCAGGTGCAGCTCGACCGGTTGAAGACCGTCCTCGACACGGACATCCCGGCGTTCAACCGGCTCGTGAAGGAGAGCGACGTCCCGGCGATCATCTTGCGGTGAGCGTTAGAGCCGGTAGCGCAGGCCGAGTCCGATGCCGTAGCGCCAGGTGACTCGCCGCTCCAATTCGGACGGCAAGTCACCTGGTTCGAACCACGATTTCGAAAGCATGCCCTCGAGCCGAATCGCGCCCGAGAAGCGACTCGCGATCGGCCATTCGTACGCCGTTGCGACCACGACGCCGGCGCGGGATCGGGTCTCGTCGTCGGACTTCCAGAGGTGGAGGGAGGGTCCTAGTTCCGCTCGTATCGCTCCGCTCGACCCTATCCCCACCACCTGGAAGTTGAGCAGCAGTTGGCCTTCGAGTACCTCACCGGACGAATTGTCGGTCAGCGTCAAGTCGGGAGCCGCGGCCGTAAGGCCGACGGTTGCGTACGATACCTGTAGTCCCAGACGTGCCCGGCCCCCGCCAATCGCGCGATCCACGCGCACCCCGAACGTAGTAGCATTGGCGGGCCGAACCGTCGTTGGGCCGCTACTCTCATTCGCGGCGCCGGACGATCCACGATAGTGGGTGGCATTGATCTCGAATCCCACATTCCATTGCGCTGCAGCGGGGACGGCGATCACCGTGATGAACACCAGTACCGCTGCTTGAACACGCATAGTCACAAGCCCTCAGTACATGACCAGGTTGATCCAGCCATTCGTGATGTTGTTGTCGCCCTTGACGAACCAGTTGTAGCCGGGATATGAGGCGCCAACGATGTCGTCTTCCACAGCGGTACCGACCAGGTCGTCATTGGTTCTGAAGAACGAAGCAATCGCCTGCCAGAGATTCTTGCCGGCTTTGGCGTACTTATATGCTTTCGAGACCGGGCCACTGGAGTCGTTGCCGGCGGTGAGCTGGCGGTACAGGCTGTCCACGACCTGAAAGAGTCGCTCCGCACGTCCCACGTCGGTCTTGATCTGGCAGGCGGTGTCGTCGTCCTCGACGACGAACACGCGGAGGTTCTGCTGCGGGTGCGCAGCATTGTATTGATCGAGCTGTGTCTTCGAGAACAGCAACACGTTTCCTGACCAGTCGAGGTCGTTCTGATCGAAGGTGTACGGACCGCCGGCGTGCTCGCCCGCGCATTGGTAGTCATAGAGGGAGTCGCTCTGGCCCTTTTGTCCCAGCATGTGTACTTCAAATTCGGGTGAGCCTTTCAACCAGCCTTCAAAGTCTTGCACGAAATGGCTTTTGGTCATGTACAGACCGGGGGACGGCGGAGGTGGGGGAACGACGTCCCCGATCGGGCCTCCGCCGCCGCCGCTGCAATCGACAATGCATTCCTCGACGCGGCTCGGCGTCTGCGAGAAGTCCGTTTCGACGGGCACGACAGCCAGCACGGGTATTGTCGGTGGCGCTTTGGGATCGAGCACCTGGCGGCGCCCCTTCGCATCGAACGCGATGGGTGGGTCGTCGTCGGTCAAGGCCGTTGCGACGAGGATGTTCTCATCCCCGGTCCATAACGCTCGGTGGGCGGGGACGGGGATGTAGACCTCGAGCTCGATCGCCGCCTTCGCCTGCTCGGCGATGGACTCTTCGGTCTCGCCGCTCTCGCTCGCGATTTGGCGCAGGGCGTGGCCGTTATTGGCGGCAAGGAAGGTCTGGAATTGGAGCTTGTGCTCGCGATACGGCGACGCATCGAGCTGGGCTTTCAGGTACGCGCGGAACGCCGCGTTCCTGAGCCCCTTCGCCACGATCTTCGCGAGCGCCTCGGGCCGCTTCGACAGATTCGCGAGCGAGGCGGCGGCCGGGGCACCGCCGTCCGGCTCGGTCACGGGAGCGCGGTCGGCGCAGCCCAGAGCGGCCGTGAATGCGGCAATGGCAAGGATACGGTGCAACATGAGCCCTCCTGGTGAGAGTGGAGGCTCATTGTGTGGGGAGGGGCCAGGAATTCATCGCCGTTTCCTTGCGACTCGGCCCCAAAACACGCGAGATTCCCGGGCCATGCTCGCACTTGCGGTCGATTCGACGTACTGGCAACAACGCGTCGCCTACGAGATCGTCGCCTCGGTCGACGAACCGAGCGGCGTGCTGAGCGGCCATGTCCGGATCACGTACGTCAATCAGTCGCCCGACACGCTCCGCGACTTCTCCGTCCACCAGTACCTGAACGCGTTTCGTCCCGGCTCGCGCTGGGCCGCGGCCGATTCCGCGGAGCAGCGTGTACGCTTTCAGCACATGCAGGATCCCGACTATGCGTTCGAGCGGATCACGACGGCGACGGTGATGGGAGAGCGGCGCGCGCCGGACTATCCGTACGCCCCCGATTCGACGATCGCGCATTGGCGGTTGCCGCGACCTCTCGCGCCCGGCGATTCGCTCGTCGTCGACATCGCGTGGCAGGCGCGTCCCTCGACCCTGCCGCGACGTCAAGGACGACAGGGGCGCCGCTTCGATTTCGCGCAGTGGTATCCGAAGGTCGTCGTGTACGACAAGTACGGCTGGGAAGACCATCCGCTCTATCCCGCGGGCGAGTTCTACGGCGAGTTCGCGAGCTACGACGTGATGCTCGATCTGACTGCGGACCAGGTGGTTGGGGCGACAGGTGTGCCGGTTGAGGGTGATCCTGGTTGGGAAAAAGCGGTGGTCGGGGCGGTCGCCGGCGGTGCGATCGACTATCAGCGGAATTATTACGGGCGGTCGGGCGGTCAAAACCGATGCGGCCCAGTCGCCGCGGGACGAAAATGTGTCCGGTTTTATGCAGAGTTGGTCCACCACTTCGCATTGTCGCTCAACCCCGAGTACCGCTACGAGCAGGGGCGCTACAAGGACGTCGTCGTGCACGTGCTCTACCAGCCTGGCGATAGCGCAACGTGGGGGAAGGGGATCGCGGTCCAGCGCACGGAGGCCGCGCTCGCCTGGCTCGACTCGCTATATGGCAAGTTCGCGTGGCCGCAGATCACGAACGTCCACCGCATCGAAGGCGGTGGCACCGAATTCCCCATGATGATCATGGACGGCAGCGCTGGTCTCGGCCTCATCATCCACGAGCTGGGGCACAACTACACGATGGGGATCCTCGCGAACAATGAGTGGCGCGAGGGCTATCTCGACGAAGGTTTCACGAGCTTTCAGACCGGTTGGTTTTTCGAAGCGCATGGGATGGGATCCCAATATTCCGGCCTTGAAAGCGAGATTCTGTTGTGGGATCTGGACCGGTGGAGCCAGCCGGTGTCGATGATCAGCGAGCGCTACCGCGACTTCGCGACCTACAACACGATGATCTACGAGAAGGGCCAGCTCTTTTATGAGCAGCTGCGATACATCGTGGGCGACGACGTCATGCGCCAGATCCTCCGGACCTACTACGCCCGCTACCGCCTGAGGCATGTGGACGAGGATGCGTTCCGCAGCGTCGCAGAAGAAGTGTCACACCGCGATCTGCGATGGCTCTTCGGCCAGTGGCTGCATGGGACGCCGCTGATCGATTATCGACTGGACAAGGTCCAGCGACGCCGGCTCGCTGATGGCCGCTGGCTGACCGCGGTCACGATCAGCCGGCAAGGCGATGGCTGGATGCCGGTCGAAGTCGGCGATAAGGACACGATCTACGCGCGCTCGACCGGCCAGCCCGAGCGCGAGCGCGTGGAGTTCGTCTCGACGCGCAAGCCGGGACGCTTGATGCTCGATCCGCGCCAGCGCGCGCACGACTGGAACGCGCTGAACAACTACGAAAAGCGCGGGCTGATCGGCTCACGCGGGAAGGATGCTGTGCGCCTCGACAATCCGACGCGCCAAGTGTCGCGGCGCGATCGGACCGTGACCGCCTTGCTGCCGCTCGTCTGGTACAACGACTACGGGGGTGTTACCGGAGCCCTGCAGTCGCGCTCGAACTACCTCGGCCGGTTCGAAAAGAACGTCGCGGCATATTCGTACGCGTTCGACTCCAACGCAACGCACCGCGAGGGCTTCTATTTCCGCCTCGCCAATCCGGTGAGCCACCCGATCCCGCGGACCGAAGCTAGCGCCGCGGGTTGGAGCCTCGAGGGACGGTCCGGCATCGCCTTGCACGCCGACCGCTCGCTGCGCGAGCACCCGACCTTCGGCGCCGATCGCCACGCGGGCTTCGACGCCAACTGGATGACGGTCAGCGACCTCGGCTACGTGGACCAGCGCCTCTGGGACAACGCGGGGACGATCGAGGCTGGGCCCTGGGGCTCGGTCACGAGTCGTCGGGGGGACCAGGTGTGGCGGGCGCGGGCCGCTGTGCGCGGCGGCATCGTGTACCGCAATCCCGGCCCAGGCCAGCAGGCGTCGACGCGCTACGACGTCGAGGGGTTTGCGCGCGCCACGGGTGACGTGAGCGTACGGACGCGGTACCTCGGTGCTCATCTGTTCGCAGGGACCTACCTGGCTCCAACGGCGCCGCCGCTGCAACGTCGCATCATGCTGGCCGGCGCCGACCCCTACCAGACATTCACGAATCCCTTGCTGCGCAGCCGCGGTGCGCTGCTCGTCCGTCCCGATTTCCATTATCAGGCGCCGGGCGACGCCAACCTCCGTGCGTTCCGGCCCGACCTGGGTGGCCGCTGGGCCGTCGCGCTGAACCTCGAGGGTACCAAGACGCTCCTGAAGAAACCCGAGGTCGCGCTCGAGGCCTTTGTGGATGCCGGCCTCGTGGACCCACGGGCCGTGCCGCCATCCACGGCGGGTCAATCGTACACCACGTTGTACGACGGCGGATTCGGCATCGTCGCGCGGCCGCACATCAACGAGCTGGCGTGGACGATGCGATTCGAGGTGCCCTTTGTCGTCAATCGCTGGGACTACGCAGCCGATGGCACCGACAAGCGGGTACAATTCCGGTGGCAAGTGAGCCTGGAGCCGAGCTTTTGAACGACCGGCGCGCATTCTTCCAGAGCACGATCGGGAAGCTGCTCCAGGAGGTCGCGAGGCGCACCGAGGAGCGGGTCGCGCCGAAGCGCTGGTTCCGTCCGCCCGGCGCGGCGCCCGAAGTGGCGTTTGTGGCGGCATGCACGCGCTGCGGCGACTGCATCGACGTCTGCCCGGTGCACGCTATCCTCAAGATGCCGGCGAACGGCAGCGGTCTGGCAGCCGGAACGCCCTATCTCGACCCCACCACGCGCGCCTGCATCGCCTGCGAGGACATGCCGTGTGCCGCCGCGTGCCAGACGGGCGCCCTCACGCGCGTGCCGTGGGAGCAGGTGCACATGGGCATCCTCGAGCTGGACCCGCAGCGCTGCATCACGTTTCAGGGTGCGGAATGCGGCGTGTGCGCGCGCGCCTGCCCGATCGGTGAGCGCGCCCTCGCGCTCGACGACCGCGGTCGTCCCGTGCTGAAGCCGGAAGGGTGCGTCGGTTGCGGCGTATGTGTGACGGCATGCGTCACGATCCCATCATCGCTGAAGCTGAGGCTCGCGTGAGCGATCTGCCGTATCGAGTAGAAAAGCCGTGGGGATACGAGGTCATCTGGGCGAAGGCCGACCGCTACGTCGGGAAGATTCTCCATATCGAGCCCGGACACGTGCTGTCGCTGCAATATCACAACAAGAAGGATGAATCGATTTACGTCCTGTCGGGCGAAATCATCCTGCGAATTCAGCAGGGTGAGAGGGTGATGGAGCGGCGCGTGCGCGCCGGCGAGGCATTCCACGTTCCCCCCAAACAGATCCATCAATTCGAGGCCGTCGTGGTGACCGATCTCCTGGAAGCTTCCACTCCCGAGCTGGATGACGTCGTCCGGCTCAAAGACCGCTACGGACGTGTGCCATGAAGGTGATCATGCCGATGGCAGGGAAGGGCACGCGGCTCCTGCCGCTGACCAAGCGCGTGCCCAAGCCGCTCCTGAATGTCGCGGGCCGGCCCGTGATGGACTACGTCATGGACGCGTTGGGGCGCGCGGGACAGCTCGACGAGCTGATCATCATCACCGGCCACTTGAAGGAGAAAGTCGAAGAGTACGTCCGAAAGCATTACGACATTCCCGCGCGCTTCATCGAGCAGAAAGTGCTCGACGGGACGGCCGGTGCGGTGAATCTGGCCCGGCCGTACGTCGACGGACCGGTGATCGTGATCTTCGTCGACACGCTCTTCGACGCCGACTTGTCGATCGTGAAGACCACGAAAGCCGACGGCATCATCTGGACGAAGGAAGTAGAGGACTACCAGCGGTTCGGCGTCGTCGTGACTGATCAGCAAGGTCACATGACCAAGATCGTGGAGAAGCCGAGTACGCCGATCTCGCGGCGCGCCAACATCGGACTGCAGTACGTAAGAGACTGGCGCACGCTGTTCGAGGGGATCGAGTACGTCCTCAAGAGCCCGCCGGGGAAGGGGGGCGAGTTTTACCTGACCGACGCCTTCCAGTACATGGTGGATAAAGGAAAGAAGCTGTTCGTCAGCGAGGTCGGCGGCTGGTACGACTGCGGCAAAGTCGACACGCTGCTCGAGACGAACGAGCATCTGCTCACGCACGGCCGCGGCAGGCGACCGGCGAAGCTGCCGGCCGGCGTGCAGATCAAGGATCCCGTCTACATCGAGGACGGCGTGACGCTGAAGGATTCGACCATTGGTCCCAACGTCGCCGTCGAATCAGGCAGCACGATCGAAGGTAGCACGCTCGCCAACAGCATCCTCGGCAAGGGCGTCCGTGTGAAGAATGCCAAGGTCTACGGCTCCGTGATCGGTGACAAGCAGGCGATCGAGGGTCGGGAGGTGAAGGACTCCGTGATGGACGCCGGAGAGCTGGCGGCCGCCCGGTAGTTGTGAACGAGTTGCTCGAGCTGTTCGCGTTCAACGCCTGGGCGAACCGCATCATCTTCGACGCGGTCGCTCCCCTGCCGGAGGAGCAGTACCTCCGCGATCTGAAAAGCAGCTTCGGCGGCATTCATGGCACGCTCGCCCATATCGTGTGGGCGGAGCAGTTGTGGCTGCACCGGTGGCTGGGGAAGCCCAATCCGCCGGTGGCGCAGGGAGCCGACCTCCGCACGCTGGCGGACGTGCGGAGCCGGTGGGAGCAGGTCGAGCGGGAGCGGGCGGCCTTCGTAGCCGATTTGAACGATGTTCGGCTCGCCGAGACGCGCGTCGTAAAGCCTTCCACCGGTGGCGAATACGTTCATTCGTTCCGGCAGATGTTCCGGCATTTCGTCAATCACTCCTCCTACCATCGCGGCCAGATCGTCGTCTTTCTGCGCCAACTGGGCGTTCCGGCTCCGAACACCGATCTGATCCGATTTTATCGGCAGAGGGGTTGACCCAGGCGGGAACCTAAAGTTACTTACTGACCGTTCAGTTAGTAACTTTTGGAGACCCCCAATGCCCGCAACTGCTGTCAAACGTCGTTCCTCCCGTGCCGCGCGCCCGCGCTGGCACCGCCGCAAGGACGCCCGTCCCGACGAGATCCTGGCTGCCGCCCTCGAGGTCTTCTCAGATCGCGGTTTCGCTGCGACCAAGCTCGAAGACATCGCGCGCCGGGCCGGCGTGACCAAAGGGACCATCTACCTCTACTTCGCGAATAAAGAGGCGCTGTTCAAAGCGCTCATCCGCGAGACCATCGTCCAGGTCATCGCCCAAGGCGAGGCCCTCGCGCAGTCGTTCACCGGGAGCGCGCGCGACCTCCTGGAGCGCCTGGTGCGGGAGTACTGGCGTCTCGTCGGTGAAACGTCGCTGGTCGGCATCCCCAAACTCATGATGGCGGAAGCGGGGAACTTCCCCGAGTTAGCTCGCTTCTACTACGAAGAAGTCGTCACGCGGGGGCATCGGCTCATGGCCGGCGTCATCCAGCGGGGTATCAAAGCCGGCGAGTTTCGTCCGGTGAACGTCATGGTCGCGGCGAAGCTGGCGATGTCGCCGCTCATGCACGCGGTCGTCGCCCGTAAGGCCTTCTCGGCGTGCATGCCCGAAGGCTTCAACGTCGCCAACTATCTCGACACTCACATCGATCTCTATCTCCATGGCATCAGCAAGTAGGACCCAGATCGCACTGCTCGTTGCGCTGAGTGGCGCGGCTTCGCTGCGGGCGCAAACGCCCCCCCCCGCTCCCCTGCGTCTCTCATTCGTCGACGCGGTGCGCCATGCGTCGGGTGCGAGCCTCGACACCGCGCCGCCGGCCGTCACGATCGCCGGGTTTCGCAGCGACGCCGCCGGCGCGCGCGTGCGCGAGGCACGCGCCGCGCTGTTGCCGAATCTGGCCTTCACGGGCTCGTGGGTGAACCGCACCTTCAATCCCCAGACGCTCGGATTCAAGATCCCCGGGTTCAGCCTCCCCTCGCTGGTTCCGCCGTTCAACGCCTATGACGGCCGGGCGCGCGTCACGCAGACGCTGTTCGACCTGTCGAGCTTGAGTCGCATCAGCGCCGCGCGCGGTCAGCTCAACGCAGCGAATGCGGAGCGGACCGCGGTCATCGAGACCGCCGTGCAAAACGTCGCGCTGGCGTATGCGCGCGCCGCACGTGCCCAGGCCGTGGTCGAGGCCCGTCATGCCGATTCGGTGCTTGCCGCCGAATTGGTCGGTCTCGCCGTCGCGCAGCAGCAGGCGGGCGTGAGCGCATCGATCGACGTGACCCGCGCGCGGACGCAGCTGGCCGACGCGGCCGGCGCTCTCGTTGTCGCCGCCAATCAGCTCGATCGCGCGAAGATCGATCTCGCGCGCGCCCTGGGCATCGATCCGAACACACCCATCACCCTGGCCGACAGCCTCAGCGCGGAGCTTGGCGCCGCCGACGTGCCCGCTGACCGCGGCACGGCCGTGACGCAGGCGGTCGCGACGCGTCCCGATCTGCTCGCCGAGCAGGCGCGTGGCCGGGCGGCGCAGCAGGCGGCGAGCGCGATCTCGGCCGAGCGGCTGCCCCGTCTCGACGTCGAGGCCGACTACGGGTTCAGTGGCCTGCGCGTCCCCGACGCCGTGGGTACGCGGCAGGTGGCGGTCGAGGTCACGTTGCCCATTCTCGACGGTTTCCGGCGCGAGGGGCGGCGGGCCGAGCAGCAGGCCGTGGTGCGCGAGTCCGATGTGCGCGTGCGTGACCTCCGCCAGCAGGTGTCTGCCGACGTCGATGGGGCGCTGCTCGACCTGCGCTCGGCCGGCGCCCAGCAGCAAATCGCCGTGGAGCGGCTGCAGCTGGCCGCGCAGGAGGTTTCGGAGGCCCGCCAGCGTTTCAAAGCAGGCGTCGCCGGCAATATCGAAGTCATCAACGCCCAGTCTTCACTGCTCCGCGCGCGTGACGCGGACATCGATGCGCGCTTCGCGGCAGTATCGGCGCGCATTGCGCTGGCCCGTTCGGTGGGCAGCGCGCGGACCCTGCATTAAGGAACAGGACAATGGCAACGACGATGGAACCGACAGAAACCAGGACTCGGCCCACACCCGCGGCGCCTCCGGCCGCCCCGCAGAAGCCGGCCCCCAAAAGCTCCCGGCGGACCGTCTTCCTCATCATGGGCGTGATCCTGGCCGGGCTGCTCCTCTTTGGCGTACGGAAATGGTGGTTCAGCCGGTCGCACGTGTCGACCGACAACGCCCAGGTGGACGGCCACATCGTGCCGATCCTGCCCAAGGTCGGCGGCTACGTCGCGGAGGTGCGCGTCGAGGAGAACCACACGGTGAAGGCCGGCGACACACTGGTCGTGCTGGATGACCGCGACTTCCGCGCTCGCCTCGCCCAGACAGAAGCGGATCTCGCCGCGCTATTGGCCACGGTCAGCTCGCGGACGCGGGTGGGGCAGGCTGAGGCCGCCGTCGCCCAGGCGCAGGGGAACGCACTCAAGGCCACCGCCGATCTGGCGCGCATCGAGCCGCTCGCGCTTCAGAACGTCGTGAGCCAGCAGCAGCTCGATGGGGTGCGCGCCGCCGCCACGGCGGCGCAGGCGCAGCTTGCCGCGGCGCAGGCGATGCTCGTCGGCGCCGATGCTCGTGTCGCGGCGGCCCGCGCGTCGCGCGATCAGGCCGCGCTACAGCTCTCCTATACGCGCGTGATCGCGCCGTCCAACGGCGTCGTCTCGAAGAAGACCGTCGAGCTGGGGCAGCTCGTGCAGCCGGGCCAGCCGCTGATGAGCGTCGTGCCGCTCGAAGACGTCTGGGTGACGGCGAACTTGAAGGAGACGGAGACGGCCGACGTCACGCCGGGCGACTCGGCCGACGTCACCGTCGATGCGTACAAGGGGGTCCACTTCCGCGGCCACGTCGAGAGCCTGGCGCCTGCGACTGGCGCGAAGTTCTCGCTGCTGCCGCCCGACAATGCCACCGGCAACTTCACCAAGGTCGTGCAGCGCATTCCCGTACGGATTCACTTGGATAGCGCTCCCGACCCCATGCATCCGCTGCGACCCGGCATGAGCGTCGTCGCGACCATCAAGACGCACTAGGATGACCGCCGCCGCGTTACCGCTGTCCGCTGCGGCGGACCGCTATCGCTTCAAGTACATCATCGCGATAACGGTGTCGCTCGCGTCGGTGCTGGAGCTACTCGATACCAGCATCGTGAACGTGGCGATTCCGCACATGATGGGAAATCTGGGGGCGACGCTCGATCAGATCGCCTGGGTGTCGACCGGATACATCGTCGCGAACGTGATCGTGCTGCCTATCACGGGATGGCTGTCGGCGTATTTCGGCCGGCGCCGCTATTTCGCCGGCTCGATCGCGCTCTTCACGCTCGCGTCGTTCCTGTGCGGCAACGCCGGGTCGCTGGGAGCGCTGATCTTCTGGCGCATCGTGCAAGGGCTGGGTGGAGGCGCACTCCTCTCGACTTCGCAAGCGATTCTATACGAAGAGTTTCCGCGCGAAGAGTACGGCACGGCGATGGCTATCTTCGGCGTCGGCGTCATGGTTGGCCCGACGCTTGGGCCAACCGTTGGCGGGTGGATCACCGACACATACGGCTGGCCGTGGATCTTCTACATCAACATCCCCTTCGGCATGCTCGCCTTGGCGCTGACGATGTCGTTCATCAACGACTCGCGGCACCAGGAGCGGTCCACGCGAGTGGACTTCGTGGGCCTCGGTCTGCTGGCCGTTGGAATCGGTGCCTTGCAGACGATGCTCGAGCGCGGCGAGCGGCTCGACTGGTGGTCGTCGGGGCAGGTACGGTTGCTGGCCATCACCAGCGCGCTGTCGCTGATCACGTTTATCTGGCACGAACTGCGCACGGAAGACCCGGTCGTCGACCTACGAATTCTGAAGAGTCGGCAGCTTGCGGTGGGGGTGGTGTTCGGACTTGTGCTGGGCGTCTGCCTGTACGCGACGGTGTTCGTGCTACCGGTCTATCTCCAGAACATTCGCAACTTCACGGCGAATCAAACCGGTTTGGTGATTCTGCCGGGCGCCCTCGCGAGCGCGTTTACGATGGCGGTGATGGGCCGAACTACCGGGAAATTTGACGCACGATTGTCGATCACCGCCGGCGTCGGGATCTTTGCGCTCTCGATGTGGAAGCACGCGCACTTCACCACCGAAAGCGGCATGTCCGACTTCTTCTGGCCGCTCATTTTCCGCGGCGTGGGACTCGGCCTGATCTTTGTACCGCTGACGAACCTCGCGCTCGCCGATCTGCCGATGTCGAAGATCCCGAACGGGACGGGGCTCTTCAACCTGATGCGGCAGCTGGGCGGCAGCATCGGGATCGCGCTGTCGGCGACCCTGTTGCAGCGGTTCACGGCGATTCACCGGGCCGATCTCGCCGCCAACATCACGCCGTACGCTGAGGCGACCCGTGAGCGGCTCGCGGCGATTACCCAGACATTGATTGCACGCGGCGAGGTGCCGGCGATCGCCCAAACGAAGGCGATCGGATTCTTGAACGCTATCGTGACGAAGCAGGCGATGATGCTGTCGTTCGAGCAGCTGTTCCTGTTGTTCGGAATGGTGTTCGTGCTGTCGCTGGCGCTGCTGCCGCTGATGCACAAGAGTCGCGGCGTGGGCTCGGCGGGAGCGGGGGCCCATTGAACAGGCTGCAGTTTGTGGCGCGCCTGGGAATCGTGGGCGGGCTGTGGACGTTGCTCAACGTTTACGTTGGCGCGCACCTGCTCGGCCCCGCGCCCCTCGCCGGCCTGCCGCGCCTGCTCGCCTGGGGCGCCGTGGTGATAGTCGCCTGGCTGCCCCTGGTGGCGCTCGCGACCGCGCGTCGTGAGACCGACGGGAGTCATCACCGCGGGTCTTTGATACGGCTGCTCGACTGGGCGGCCTACACGATGATGGGGCTGTCGTCGTTGCTGATCGTGGCCTTCTTCGTCACCGATCTCCTCCGCCTGCCCGCCAGCGCCAGGGTGGTCCTGGTCGTCGTGAGCGGCGCCGCGCTGCTGACGCTCGTCGGCATCGTGCTTGCGCGCCGGCCGCGCGTGGTTCGCGTGACGGTACCGATCGCTGATCTCCCCAGCGACCTCGCCGGATTTCGGATTCTCCAGCTCAGCGATCTGCACATCGGACCCACGATCCGGCGCCGGTTCGTGGACGCAGTTGTCGACCGGGCAAACGCGTTACGGCCGGATCTCGTTGCGGTGACGGGCGACGTCGCCGATGGGCTCGTGCCGGAGCTGCGCGAGCATGTGGCCCCGCTCGGCCGCCTCCACGCGCCGTACGGCTCGTACTTCGTGACGGGCAATCACGAGTACTACTGGGATGTGCGCGGCTGGATCGCTGAGCTGCGGCGACTCGGGATGGAAGTTCTCTCGAATGAACATCGGATCGTGCAGCGTGGGGCGGGGCGCCTGCTGCTTGCCGGCGTCACCGACCTCTCAGCCGCGTCCGATCCGGCCGGTGCCGTGGCTGGGGCGCCGCCGAGCGACGTGCGCGTGTTGCTGGCGCACCAGCCGCGCAGCGCATTCGCCGCCCAGGCAGCGGGCTACGACCTGCAACTGTCAGGGCACACGCACGGCGGCCAGTACTTTCCCTTCAATCTGCTCGTGCGGCTGTTTCAACCGTTTGTCGCCGGACTGCATCGTCTGGAGTCGATGTGGCTCTATGTGAGCCGGGGAACCGGCTACTGGGGTCCGCCGCTCCGGCTCGGCGCGCCGGCTGAGATCACGCTGCTCGAGCTTCAGCCATCGCCGCGGTGACCAACAGGGCGCGCACGATGCCGAGCGCGCCCTTGTCGTTTTCGTACCACTCGGTCGGCAGATGGGCATCGCCCGCTCGACCTCCCGCTCCCAGCGCGACAGCCGGGACTCCGAGCGCGATCGGGATATTGGCGTCGGTGGAGGCGCACGCGAGCTGATGCTCGTGGCCGACGGCTCGGGTCGCGGCGACGGCGGTCTGCACGAGCGGGTGAGTGCGCGGCGTCAGACCCGAGGGCCGGTCGCCGACGCGCTGGACCTCCATCGTCAGTGGAGCCGTACCGGGAAGCCGGTGCCGATTTTCCTCGTCGCGCGCGTCCGCAACCACCGCCTGCAGCGTCTCATCGATTCGCTGGAGCGAGCGCGGATCCTCGCTGCGCAGATCGATCTCGAACCACGCGACCTGTGGTATTGAGTTGAGACTCGTGCCCCCGCCGAGGCGCGTCACGGCGCAGGTACTGCGCGGTGAGTGTTGTGCGGGGAGATCGGCCAACAGGGCGGTTGCCCGTCCTACCGCGTTTGCTGGATTGGCCACGCCAAAGGCCGCCCACGAGTGTCCACCGGGCCCCGTGTACGTGATCCGGTAGCGTCGAGCCCCGAGCGCGCGGTGGACGATGCGTTCGATGCCGGCGCCGTCCAGCGCGATGAAGGCATGCGGGCGAATGCGGCCGTCGAGCAGGTGACGCACGCCGCGGAGATCTCCCGATCCTTCCTCGCCCACGGTCGCTGCAAAGAGGATGGGACGTTCCGTGGCCACTCGAGCGCGGGTGAGTGCTTCACCGAGCGACACCAGCGCCGCGAGACCGCGCGCGTTGTCGGCGATGCCAGGTCCTTCGAGACGTGGCCCACGCCGCGCCACGGAGACGTCCAGCTCGGGGCCAAAGACGGTGTCGAGGTGCGCGGTTACCACGACACATCCGTGGTGTAGGGGCGCAGCATGCTGCGCCCCTACTCCGTCGCTGGAACCGGTTCGATACCAACCCCGCACATTCCCAACTTCATCCATCTCGACATTCTTCAGGCCCGCCTCGCACAACATTTCAGCCACGCGCGCCCCGCGTGCGGCCTCCGCACCCGTGGGTGCCGGGATCGCCGACAGCGCTGCCTGGCGGGCGAGCGTCACCTCGTCCGAATGCTCGATGTGTGCTCGGGCTGCACGGATCCGGTCATTGGCGAGAAGCGCGGCAATCACGGTGCCAAACTATGATGTCGTATGGCGCGGGTGCAACTTGACCTGGATTGTAGCGGGGGCGACACTAAACCCATGGAGGAGCGGCAGCTCATCTACGACTGGAACAGCGCCGGCGGTACAGACGGTCACTTCGATTGGACGCGAGCCCGGGTTGACCTGAACGACGAGACGCTGCGCGACGGACTGCAGTCGCCGTCGGTCACGGATCCGTCGCTCGAGGTCAAGAAGCGGCTGCTGCACCTGATGGCCGACCTCGGGATCGTCGCGGCAGACATCGGCTTACCGGGTGCCGGCCCGCGGGTCGTCGAGCAGGTGCGCGCGCTGGCGCGGGAAATCCGTGATCACAAGCTTCCGATCGCCCCGAACTGTGCCGCCCGTACCGTGCTCGCGGACGTGGAGCCGATCGTGCGAATCTCGGACGAAGTCGGCATCAAGATCGAAGCGGCCACGTTCATCGGCTCCTCGCCGATTCGGCAGTACACGGAGGACTGGACGCTCGACCGGATCGTCGCCGCGACCGAGGAGGCGGTGACCTATGCGGTCAAGCATGGCCTGCCGGTCATGTATGTCACCGAAGATACGACGCGGGCTCGCCCTGAGACGCTCAAGGCATTGTACAGCACCGCGATCGAGTGTGGCGCGGGTCGAATCTGCCTGGCCGACACGGTCGGGCATGCGACACCGGACGGCGTAAAGGCGTTAGTGAACTTCGTCAAAAAAGAAATCGTCAAACAGAACAACGTAAAAGTAGACTGGCATGGGCATCGTGATCGGGGGATGGGGCTCATCAACTGTCTCGCGGCGATCGAGGCGGGAGTGGATCGCGTGCATGCCACCGCCCTTGGCGTCGGCGAGCGGGTCGGCAACGCCGAGATGGATCTCCTGATCGTCAACCTGAAGCTGTTGGGCGCGCATCAGGGGGATATTCGTAAGCTGCCGGAGTACTGCCGCCTGGTCGCTGATGCCGTTGGGGTGCCGATCCCCGTGAACTACCCGGTCATCGGAACGGATGCGTTTCGGACCGGTACCGGCGTCCACGCCGCGGCGATTATCAAGGCGAAGAAAAAGGGCCACACCTGGCTTGCCGATCGGGTGTACAGCTCCGTCCCGGCCGAGGAGTTCGGCTTCGAGCAGCGCATCGAGATCTCTCCGGTGTCGGGCATCTCGAACGTGAAGTATTGGCTCGAGCATCATGGCTACGATCCCGACGACGAAGCGGCCTGCCGCACGCTGTTCGACGCGGCGAAGCGAACCGATCGGGTGTTGTCCGACGAGGAGTGCCACCGGTTGCTGAGCTCATGAGTTTCCGGGACATCGAGAAGTCGTTTTTCGATCTCTACTGGCACATGGATCCGGTCGCCGCGACCCAGGCCGGCGTCCCCGGCGGAGGCTATGACGATCGCTACGGGCGCTTCAGTCCCGCCGCACTCGCCCCCCACCTTGCCGCGCTCAAGTCCATCGCCACGGCACTCGAAGGGGTGAACGCGGCCGATCTGGACGAGGAGATCGACCGCACGGCGCTGCTCAACGAGGTCCGCGTCATGCTGCGCCGGTTCGAGAAGCTCAAGCCCCAAGCCAAGAATCCGGAGTTCTGGCTCTCGCATCTGCTGGGGGGACTGCACCACCTGCTGCTCTCCGCCGACCGCACGCCTGCCGAGAAGGCGGCGGCGGCGATCGGGCGGTTGGAAGACATCCCCAATTTCCTCGAGGATCTCAAGACCTCGCTCGAGGAACCGGTGCGCGTCTTTGTCGAGACGGCGGTTCGCATGACCGAAGGTGGCCGCTTGCTCATCAAGGAGATGGCCGCCGCGCTCGGCGCGCAGGCCCCGATGCACGCCGCCCGGCTCGCGGCGGCGGCGGAGCAGGCGAGGGATGCGCTCCTCAAGTTCGATACGAATCTCGCGCGTTGGCTCGAAATGGGGACGGAGCAGTTCGCGATCGGCGAAGAGGCATTCAACTTCCTGCTGCACTATCAGCACGCGCTGCGCGACACGGCGCCGGAGTTGTGGCGCTACGGCCTGCGCCTCAAGGAAGAGATCGAGGCGGATCTGGTGCGGCTCGCTACGCGGCTCGACGGCAAGCCCTGGCCGGAGCTGGTCGACAAGCTCCGCGCCGATCATCCTGGTCCGAGCGAGCTGGTGGACGCGTACTCCAAAGAGATGGCGCGCGCGCGCGACTTCGTGGCCGAGCGCAAGCTCGCGCCGATTCCGAACGCGCCGTTGGGAGTGATTCCCACACCGGCGTTCATGCGGCCGGTCATTCCATACGCCGCCTACGACAGCCCCGGCGCCTATAGTCGCAACCGGACCGGCTGGTTCTACGTCACCGTCCCCGACTCGCGGTTGCCCACGGCGCAGCAGGAGCGCATTCTGCGCGATCACTGCCGCTACGAGCTCGCTGCCACCGCGCTGCATGAGGGTTATCCCGGCCATCATCTGCAGCTCGTCATCGCGAAAGAGCTCCCGTCACACGTCAGGAAGAACCTGTGGACGCCGCTGACGGTCGAAGGCTGGGCGCTGTACTGCGAAGACATGATGGGTGAGGAGGGCTTCTACGCCTCCGACCAGGAGCTGTTCTTCCAGCGCGTGCACCTGCTGTGGCGCGCGATGCGCATTCTGCTGGACGTCGGCCTTCATACGCGCGGCATGACCCGCGAGCAGGCGGTCGATCAGATGGTGAACGAGCTGCACGTGGAGCGCGGCAATGCGGAGGCGGAAGTACGGCGCTACTGCGCCTGGCCCGCCTATCAGCTCTGCTACGCCGTCGGGCGGCGCGAGCTGCTCCGGCTGCGCGACGATTTTCGGAAGGCGAGAGGCAACCACTTCTCGCTGCGCGCTTTCCACGACGCCGTCCTGCCGTACGGCGGTCTCCCCGTCACGCTGATCCGCTGGGGACTCGGCCTGGGTGAGTAATCGGCTCCCCAGGCAGGTCAAGCTGTTCGGTGCAGTCTCCCTTCTCAATGACTTCGCGAGCGAGATGGTGTACCCGCTGCTGCCGGCGTTCGTCACCGGCGTGCTGGGCGGCGGGGCGGCCGCGCTCGGCGCGCTGGATGGCGCCGCGGATGCCGCGGCCGCGTTTGTAAAGCTCATCGCCGGTCGGCTCGCCGATCGCCCCGAGCGGCGCGGGCCACTGATCGTGATCGGCTACTTCGTCGCGGCTGCCGTGCGGCCCATCATCGCGGTGACGGCCGCGGCGTGGCAGGTCATCGGCCTGCGCGTCATCGATCGGCTTGGGAAGGGCCTGCGCACCCCGCCGAGAGACGCGCTGATCGGGGATGTGACCCCGGCCCCGCTGGTCGGGCGTGCGTTCGGGCTGCAGCGGGGACTCGATCATGTGGGCGCGGTGATTGGGCCGCTGATTGCCTGGTGGATGCTGTCCACGGGCGCAGACGTGCGAAAAGTGATCGTCGCGAGCCTCATTCCAGGTGTCCTGGTCCTGGTACTGGCGATATGGGCGGCGAGGGGCGCCGAGGGGCGGCGAGGGGCGGCGAACGACTTGAGGCCTGAGGGTTCGCCACCCTCCGCCGCCTTCCGCCGCCCTTCGCCGCCCGTGATTGCCATCGCGATTTTCTACCTGATCCGAATGCCCGAGACGCTCATGATCCTTCGGGCGCAGCGATTAGGCATCGCGGTCGCCGTCGTGCCGCTGTTGTGGGCGGCGTTGCACGTCGTCCGCTCTTCGACCTCGTTTGTGGGCGGCGCGTTGTCGGACCGGATCGGCCCGTCGCGGACCATGTGGATCGGCTGGCTCAGCTACGTCGTCCTTGCTGGTGGAATGGCGTTGGCGGCCACTCCGCTCGCGGCCTGGCTCGTGTTTCTTGCGCTCGGGGTGGTCGCCGGTCTGACAGAAAGTCCCGAGCGCGCGCTCGTGTCAGCGGCAACGGGAGGTCATCGCGGTAGTGGGTTTGGCGTCTATCATGCGCTTACGGGTGTGGCGGCGTTGGTTGGCGGAATCGCGCTGGGCCTGGTTTTTCAGCGCATCAGTGGGGCGACGGCGTTTCTCGTAAGTGCTGCTGGCGCCTTGGGTTTGGTGATCCTCTGGCCTTTCTGGAGCCGCTCGCATAGGGTTCCCCCGCCATGAGCGCCCCTCTCGCTCCTCAAAATCCCCATCCGACCGCCACGCCAGCCCATCCGCGAGGGCGGTACCTCGCGCGCCTGTCCTTGCTGGCGCTCGGCGTGGTGTACGGCGACATCGGGACCAGCCCGCTGTACGCGCTGCGGGAGGCATTTCACGGACAGCACGGGATTCCGGTGACGCCGTTCAACGTGCTGGGTGTGCTGTCGCTCATTTTCTGGTCGCTGCTGCTCATCGTGACGGTGAAGTATCACGTGGTGATCATACGCGCCGACAACAAGGGTGAAGGCGGTGTGCTTGCGTTGATGGCGCTGGTGAACGGCAGCCGGTTGGCGCGGGGACTCACGCCGCGGCGTCTGATGATCGTCCTCGGCATCTTCGGGGCGGCGTTGCTGTACGCCGATGGCGCGCTGACGCCGGCGATCTCGGTGCTCTCCGCGGTCGAGGGTGTTGAGATTGCGACACCCCAGCTCCAGCACTGGGTCATCTGGATTACGCTCGCCATCCTGATCGGTCTGTTCATGTTCCAGAGCCGCGGCACAGCGGGGGTGGGCGCGGTGTTCGGGCCGGTCATGCTTGTCTGGTTCGCCACGATCGCCGTGCTGGGGGTCAGCGGCATTCTCAAGAATCCCGCCGTCGTCGGTGCGGTATTACCGACCCACGCCATTCGGTTCCTTGCGGAGGATCCTGGACGCGGCCTGCTCGTACTGGGGGCGGTCTTTCTGGTCGTGACCGGCGGCGAAGCGCTGTATGCCGACCTTGGTCACTTCGGCCACACGGCGATCCAACTCGCGTGGTTCACAATTCCGCTGCCTGCGCTGCTGCTCAACTATTTCGGCCAGGGCGCCCTGTTGCTGACGAATCCCGCGGCGGCGGCCAACCCCTTCTATCTTCTGGCCCCAGCAAAGCTGCTGCTTCCGCTCATCCCGCTGGCGACGTTAGCCGCGATCATCGCCTCCCAGGCCGTCATTTCCGGCGCGTTCTCGCTCACGCGGCAGGCGGTACAGCTCGGCTACATCCCGCGGATGGACATCGAACACACGTCGTCGCGCGAGATCGGGCAGATCTACGTCCCGACGGTGAACAAGATGCTGGCGGTGCTCACGATTGCGCTGGTCCTGTATTTCCAAACCTCGAGCAACCTCGCGGGCGCCTACGGGGTCGCGCTGTCGACGCTCATGGCGTTGACCACCGTGATGTTTTACGTCATGAGCCGGGAGGTGTGGGGCTGGAGCATTATCAAGGCGGCGGCGGTTTCCGGCTCGTTCCTCATCGTCGACCTGACGTTCCTCGTGGCGAATGCGCTCAAAATCTGGCACGGAGGGTGGGTGCCGCTGGCGATCGCGATCGCGCTGTACTTCGTGATGATTACCTGGAAGCGCGGGCGGGAGATTCTCTCCAAGCGCATGATGGAGAAGACGGTGCCGCTGAAGCTGCTGCTCGCGGACCTGGCAGCCGAGCCGCCGACGCGCGTGCCGGGGACGGCGGTCTTCATGTATGGCAGCCCCGACGGCACGCCGCCCGCGCTGGTGCTGAATCTCACGCACAACAAGGTGCTGCATGAGAAGATCGTGTTTCTCACGATCATCACCGAGGACGTCCCGCACGTGGGGGCCGAGCGGCGTGTGACGGTGAAGCGCAGCGGCAAAGGCTTCCACAGCGTCACGGCGCGCTACGGGTTTATGCAGGATCCCGATATCGACGAGGTGCTGGCGGCGTGTAAGGAGAACGGCCTGAGTATCCCCCTCGAGGGGACGACGTTCTTTCTGGGCCGGGAAACGCTGATTGCTTCGGATCGGCCGGGAATGGCGATGTGGCGGGAGCGCCTGTTCTCCTTCATGTCGCGCAATGCGCTCCGCGCGACGGCGTTCTTCAAGATTCCGCCGAATCAGGTGTTTGAAGTCGGGGCGTACGTCGAGCTCTGAAACGGAGTACCGCAGCACAGTAACAAGGACATGCGCCCGGGGACTTGCATCCCGGGCGCGTCTTTTGTTAGGTAGTGGCCGCAAGCCGAGTCCCGCTACCGAAGCGGGAACGGGGGACCCAGGTAATTGGGGCGCAGCGCCGTAAGGCGCAGGGCAGTCAGTCTCTTCCGCCCGAGCCCGTCAGCTAACCCCGTAGGCTTCGGAGGAGAGACCGATGTCGTCCCCCACCGCGGGATTCCCCGATCTCGGGGAGCCGTGGACTGCCCGTATGAAGCGCGTCCTGCTTGGCAGGAAGCGCGAGCTCCAGCCGAACGTATTCCACAAAGTCTCCCTCATCGCGCTGCTCGCGTGGGTCGGCCTCGGGGCGGACGGTCTGTCATCATCCGCGTATGGGCCGGAGGAGGCGTTCAAAACCCTCGGCACACATACCTACCTCGCGGTTGGCTTGGCGTTGGCGACGGCGTTCACCGTGCTCGTCATCTCCTACGCGTATAGCAGGATCATCGAGCAGTTCCCGCTCGGTGGCGGCGGCTACGTCGTGGCTTCGCGGCTCCTGGGGCAGAAGGCCGGCGTCGTGTCGGGGTCGGCGCTGGTTGTCGACTATGTGCTCACGATCTCCATTTCGATTGCGGCGGCGGGCGACGCGATTTTCAGTTTTCTCCCGCCTGGATGGACGAGCGCGGTGCTGCTCGGCGTACTGCCGGTCAAGCTGCTCGTGGAGCTCGCGGCCATCGGCTTCCTCATCCTCTTGAATCTTCGGGGCGTGAAGGAATCGGTGATCGCGCTCGCGCCGCTCTTCATGGTTTTCCTGATCAGTCACGCGATCCTCATCGGCGGCGTGATCATCGGACGGCTCGGCGATATCCCGGCCGTATTCGCTGAGGTGCATCGGGGATTCGCGCAGGGCCTTCAGGCGCCTCCCATCGGGCTCGGTCTCGCCGGGATGATGGCGCTGTTCGTCCGCGCATACGCCCTCGGCGGCGGGACGTACACCGGAATCGAAGCCGTGTCGAACGGGCTATCGATCATGCGTGAGCCGAAAGTCCAGACGGGAAAGCGGACGATGGCTTTGATGGCCGTCTCACTCGCCGTGACCGCCGGTGGGCTTATCCTGGCCTACTTGCTCGTACATGCGACGCCGGCTCCCGGCCGCACGATGAACGCCGTGCTCGCAAATCAGTTCGCGGGCGGTTGGGCCGGGATCGGCGCCCTGTTTGTGTTTGTCGCGCTGCTGTCGGAAGCGCTGCTCCTCATCGTCGCGGGCCAGACGGGATTCATCGACGGTCCGCGCGTGATGGCGAACATGGCCGTCGACTCGTATATGCCGCACCGCTTCAGCCAGCTCTCCGATCGTCTGACGATGTCGTACGGCGTGCTCCTGATCGGTGGCGCGTCGCTGCTCGCGCTCGTCTATACGGGCGGCAACGTGACGCACCTGGTGGTGCTGTATTCGATCAACGTCTTTCTGACGTTCTCGCTCTCAGAGCTGGCGATGTGCCGGTTCTGGGTGCGGGAGCGGAAGAAGCATCCCGATTGGCGGAAGCACATCTCCGTGCATCTGACCGGCCTCACACTCTGCGTCTTCATCCTTACCGTGACGGTCTACGAGAAGTTCGGGGAAGGGGGATGGGTGACGCTCGCGCTGACCGGCGGATTGATCGCGGGCTGTTTCCTGATTCGCCGGCACTATCGCAGGGTCCACGACAAGCTCCGGCGGCTCGATGGGATTCTCACGGCTCTGCCGGCTGGCGTCGCACCGCCGCCGGCCCAGTCGCACGATCCCGCCGCGCCCACTGCGGTGCTGCTGGTCGGCGGATATAGCGGGCTAGGTATCCATTCACTGCTCGCGGTGCAGCGCTTGTTCCCCGGCTACTTCAAGAACTTCGTATTCGTCTCGGTAGGCGTGATCGATTCGGCGAGCTTCGTGAATGTCGAGGCAGTCGACGAGGTCCGCGACCGTACTGCCGCCGATCTGCGCCGCTACGTCGAGCTCGCTACGGGGCTCGGGCTCGCCGCGGACTCGCGCATGGCGGTGGGCACCGAGGCTGTCGCAACCGCCGCCGACCTGTGCGTACAGATCGCCGCCGAATTCCCGCGGTCCCTCTTTTTTGCCGGCAAGCTGATCTTCGAACGGGAACGTTGGTACCAGCGGCTGCTGCACAACGAGACTGCTTACCAACTGCAGCGCCGGCTCCAATTCGCCGGGCTCAACGCCATGGTGCTCCCTGTTCGGGTGACGGAGGCTGCATGAACACTCGGACGGTTTCCCTCTACGTGGTGAGCCTCGGCGCAGTCGGCGGCTACCTGCTATGGCAGGGGCACGAGCGCCGCCGGATGGTGCAGGATCTTCGCGGGGCCGATCGACAAGCAGTCTACGAGAGCACGATTACGGGCTTCAAGAAGCTCTGCGTGGATCGAGGCGGCGAGGCCTTTGAGAAGTACTGTGACGCGCAACGCGATTTCCTGGAGCTTTTCCCGGAGTGTGATACCGGCTGTGCGCGGCTGCTTGCGAAGGCGGAGCAACTGCCGACGCGGTAGGACGGTCTAGCAACGAGCTACAGCTTCAGGAGGGCGATTAGTGTACCCAAAGTCCCGACCCAGAAGACAAACATCCAGCGGATCACTTTCGTCTCGAGACGCGCAAGGTCGGCTCGCACTTCGGCAACCGCCTGCGCCAGCCTAGACTCAAACCGCGCCCAGTTCAGGTCACTGGTCTCACGCAGCTCGGACCGGTACGTCGCGTCCACCTGGTTGAACCACTCCACGAGCTCGTTGGTGAGGTCGTCTCCGAACCTCTCGTAGAACTTGTGAGAGAGCTTGACGGTCACCGGGATCGCGAGCCCATGGAGGATCCGGTGACAGGATCAGCATACGCTCGGCGTTCTTGATAATCAATGCATCGCGACCGACATCATTCGACCGCTAGTCGCCTGCGACCAATGTCGTGGGGATGTACGGCGCCTCATGCACCATGGCGGGCTTGCGGCGCGACAGCACCAGCCACCACTCCCGTGCCGACGTGATCACGAGCATTGCAACGACGGCCATGAAGAACAGCGTGATCCCCGCGTCGAGGTAGAAGTTCGCGATCCGTAGGCCGGCGCTCGGATCGGCCGAACCCACCAGCACCGCGGCGCGCGCGAAGAATCCGAGCTTGGGATCGGCAGAGAACACGAGCTGCGTGCCCGCCGTCATCGTGACCGTGATGATCCACGCCAGCGGGCCGAGTGTGACCCACGCGTACCGCTGCTTTCCCATCTTGATGAGGATGGTGGTGGCGACGCAAAGCGCGACGGCCGCCAGCAGTTGATTCGCGATCCCGAACAAGGGCCAGAGGGCATTGATGCCGCCGTAGGGATCCACCACACCCTGCCACAGGAAGTACCCCCACGCCGCGCACACCGCGGCGCTCGAGATCACCACGCTGGGCAGCCACGAGGTTCCGGCGAACTTGGGCCAGGCGTGGCCGACGATCTCCTGGAGCATGAACCGGCCGACGCGCGTCCCGGTGTCGATCGTGGTCAGGATGAACAGCGCCTCGAACATGATGGCGAAGTGATACCAGAGTGCGGACAGCGTCTTGCCGCCGATGGCGCTGGTCAGTCCAGAGAAGATGTGCGCGATGCCCACCGCCAGTGACGGCGCGCCACCCGTCCGCGCGATCAGCGTCTGCTCCCCCATCTGCGCCGCCAGCGCCTGCATGTACTGCGGCGTGACGACGAAGCCCGCCTGGTTCAGCACATCCGATGCCCCGGCCAGCGCGGCGGGCGTCGTGTTCATCGCGAAATACACGCCGGGATCGAGCGTGCAGGCCGCGATCATCGCCATGATGCCCACGAACGATTCCATGATCATCCCGCCGTAGCCGATCAGCCGCGCGTCGGTCTCGCGCGTGATCATTTTCGGCGTGGTGCCCGACGCGACCAGCGAGTGGAAGCCCGAAATGGCACCGCAGGCGATCGTGATGAACGCGAAGGGGAACAGCTTGCCGGCAAAGACCGGCCCCTCGCCGGCCGTGGCGAACGGCGTCAGCGCCGGCATTCGGAGTGGCGGCAGGATGATCAGGATCGCGACGCCCAGCAAAACCACGGTCGTGATTTTGAGGAAGGTCGAGAGGTAGTCCCGCGGGCACAGCAACATCCAGACGGGCAGCACAGACGCGATGAAGCCATACGCGATCATCATCCCCGCGAGGGACGTGCCGCTGTGCGTGAACGCCGCCGCGAGACCAGGATGGCTCGCGACGCTGCCGCCCGCGACCAGAGCGACGAGCAAGAGCAGCGCGCCGATGATCGACGCCTCGGCCACTCTGCCGGGGCGCCAGCGCTTCATCCACCACCCCATCAGCAGCGCGATCGGAATCGTGCACGCGATCGTGAACAGCCCCCACGGCGAGGCGCGCAGCGCGTTCACGACGATCAGCGCCAGCACGGCGAGCAGGATGATCATGATCGCGAGGACCGCGATCATCGCCGTTACGCCGGTGACTTTGCTGACCTCCTCCTTTGCCATCTGGCCGAGCGACTTGCCGTCGCGCCGCAGGGAGCAGAACAGGATCGTGAAGTCCTGGACGGCTCCCCCCAGCACCACGCCGATGACGAGCCACAGCGTCCCGGGCAGGAAACCGAACTGGGCCGCCAGTACCGGCCCCACCAGCGGCCCCGCTCCGGCAATGGCGGCGAAATGATGACCGAACAGGACCCAGCGATTCGTTGGCACGAAATCGTGGCCGTTGTTGAACCGCTCGGCGGGTGTGGCGCGGCGGGGATCGAGACCAAAGACGCGGTTCGCGAGGAAATTCGAATAGAACCGGTAGCCGACGGCATAGGTACAGACCGCGGCGGTCAACAGCCAGGCGGCGCTGATCGTCTCGCCGCGGGCCAGCGCGAGGACGCCGAACGCGGCGGCGCCCAGCAGCGAAACCAGCCCCCAGCCGAGAATCGCAAGCGGTCGCACGCGGCGTAAGTTGCGGCGCCGCTTGCCGATGTTCAAGTTCGAACATAGGTTCGAACTCCTTGAGCCCCTCCAGTTCCTATCCCTGGTCGTCGAGCGGAGGGGGCCGGTCAGCAGGCCCCGCCTCCGCCGTCCAGGAGCGCCCCCAACCTCAACGCCTGGCCGAATCCCTCCGGGGACGCGTCGCCATCGTGACCGGGGGCGCGACGGGGCTCGGGCGCGCAGTCGCACTCGAGTTTGCGCAAGGCGGCTGCGCGGTCGCGTTCAATTACGTCGAGCTTCCCGGCCGCGACGTCGGGGCGCAGGCGTTGCTCACCGAAACCGCGATCAAAGCGACAGGCGTGCCGTGCTATTCGAGTGTCTGTGATGTCCGCAAGATGACGTCGGTCGAGCAGTTCGTCGCGGAAGTGCGGAACAAGCTCGGCGGCATCCACTACCTCGTCAACAATGCGGGCGTCGCTCACGACGGCGCGCTGTGGCGACTCACTCCCGAGGCTTGGCAGGAAGTCATCGACACGAACGTCGGCGGCGCGTTCAACTGCATCCATGCCGTGGCATCGCAGCTGCGCGCGCAGCGCTTCGGCAAGATCGTCAACATCGCAAGCCATCAGGCGTTCCGGCCGGGATTCGGCGTCGCGAACTACGCCGCGAGCAAGGCGGCGCTGATCGGGCTCACCAAAGCCGCGGCCGTCGATCTCGGCTCGGCCGGCATCAACGTGAACGCCGTCGCGCCGGGATTCGTCAAAACCGAGCTGCTCGCGCAGCTGCCGCGCGAAGTGCTCGAACGCGCGGAGCATGAATCGGTACTCGGCCGGGTGGCCGAGCCGGAAGATGTCTCGCGCGTTATCCTCTTTTTGTGCAGCGAAGCGGCACGACACATCACCGGACAGGTGATTGTGGTGGACGGCGGCCTGACGCTCGCTTAGATTCGGGCCGTGACTAACCGCTTGAAAACTAAGTACTTGGTCATCGGTGTCTGGTGTCTGGTGTCAGGGGCCTGCGGTGGGAAGAAGGACTCCCAGCCCCCGACTCCTGAACCTACCGCTCCACTGCCAACCGCCGGTCTCGCCGGCCAGCGCGTCGCCCTTACGCCCCTGGCGCTCGTGGCCGCCGAAGACACGCTTCACCTGGATGCGCTGGTTGCGGCTCGACGCAACACACTCGACAAGTGCGACAGCATCATTGGCACGTTGCTCGCCGCGCGGGCGCCGGAAGTCACCTGGGTGGGGCCCGCTGAGCTGCGCCACATCGCGCGTCGCGCGATCCCGATTGCGGCCGATCCCGATCAGATGGGCACGCCGTTCCTGCGCGCCGGCAACGTGGTCCAGGTACCCGATCCGCTGCGCTATCAGCTGCGCACGCTCATGGGGCTGGTGGGCGGCCGTTATGCTCTCGTTCCGGCGGGACTTGTGTTCCGCCTCCCGACTGCCGGGCCGGCCGGCCGGCCGGCGGGCGTGAGCGCCGAGCTCTCCATGGTCATGATCGATTCGCGCGTGGGGAGAGTGGGCTGGCGCACGATCGCGCGCGGTGAGGGGCCGGATGCGTGGACGGCTCTGACGCGTGCGATGAAGAGCCTCACGCCAGGCTTGCCGTGACGGTACGCGAAGCCACCCTGATTCCTGGCGACGGGATCGGTCCCGAGATCACGGCGGCCACCCTGCAGGTCATCGACGCGCTGGGCATCAAGTTCGATTGGGACGAAGAATACGGCGGGATGGCGGCCGTCGAGAAAGCCGGCACGCCGCTCCCCAACGCGACCCTCGACTCGATCCGCCGCACCCGGCTCTGCCTGAAAGGGCCGCTGACGACGCCGGTCGGCGGCGGCTATCGCTCCGTCAACGTCGCGATGCGGCAGGAGTTCGATTTGTACGCGAACGTGCGTCCGACGAAGACGATCGTCCCCGGCGGCCGCTACGAGCACGTCGATCTCGTCATTGTCCGGGAGAACACCGAAGGGCTGTACGTGGGGCTCGACCACACGTTCAAGATCGGCGGCGACCGCCGGGCGATGGCGCAGGCGATGTCGATCGTCACGCGCGAAGGCAGTGAACGCATCGCCCGGTACGCGTTCGAGTACGCCAAGCTGCACGGCCGCAAGAAGGTGACGATCGTGCACAAGGCCAACATCCTGAAGGCGACGTCGGGACTCTTCCTCGAGGTCTCGAAACGAGTCGCGGAGCAGTACGCAGGGACCATCGCGTGTGACGACAAGATCGTGGACAACACCGCGATGCAGCTCGTGCTCAGGCCGGAGCAGTTCGACGTCATCGTGACGACGAACCTGTTCGGCGACATTCTGTCTGACGAAGCCGCGGGGCTGATCGGTGGGCTGGGCCTCGCGCCCGGCGCCAACATCGGCACCCATGCGGCCATCTTCGAGCCGGTCCACGGCTCGGCACCGGACATCGCGGGGAAGGGGGTTGCCAATCCGTCGGCACAGATGCTCGCCGCGGCGATGATGCTCGATCATGTGGGAGAGCTCGAGGCAGCCAAGCGCCTGCGCTGCGCGCTCGAAGCGACGATTGTGCAGGACAAGATCCGGACGCCGGATTTGGGGGGGGGACGTGCTTCTACGGCCGAGTTCGCCCGCGCCGTGGTCAAGCGGGTTAGGGCCTAGTCATCCGTGCGCGAAATGTGGCACGGATACGCCCGGTATCGCGATCGGTGGGCTGTGCGCCAACTGCACGCGGCTGCTCGAGCGGCGAGCAAGCAGGATCGCGCGCCTGGCAGCCATCGGCACGACCGCGCCGCTGGCGGTGTATGTGGCTCTGTCACTGCCTGTGGAGCGGACGGCCCGGCTGGTGGGCGCGGCGAGTGTGCTCCTGTGGTACGTGTTGACGTTTCTTATAGCAAAACGCGTAACGCTGGAGTGGATAAAATGAGAAAGACCGTGCGTCGTGCGTCGTGCGTGATAGGTGGTGCCTGGTGCGTGGCGATCTTGCTCGGTTCGCCGCTCGCTGCCCAGACGTCTCTTTCCATCTATCGTGATGGTCGAGTCGTCGTGCGGCGCACGCTGCCGCAAGCGTTGCAGCAAGGTCGCAACACCGTCACGGTGAAGCTCGATGGCCTGGATCCCGCGACGCTCTTCTCCCCCGACACGGCCGTTTCCGTCGTCGCCACAACTACGCGCGCGGCCAGCACCGTCGACGAGGCGCTCGCCCGAGCGATTGGGCAAACGCTGTCGTTCGTGCGTGCCAAGGGTGACACGGTGCGCGCAACGGTCCTGAGCGTGACCCCTCCGCAGTACCGCCTGACCGACGGCCGGCTGTTGCTCGGCTCTCCCGGTGAGCCCCTCTTTCCATCGGAGCTCGTGCGGACCGGCGAAGAGGCGATGGTGACACTCGAGGCGAGCCGGGGGCGCCCGCGCACGGAAGTGGCATACGTGGCCCAGGGCGCCACTTGGGAAGCGACCTACCAGGTCCTGCTGGGTCGAGGCCGTGCGTGGGTGGCCGGGGTGGCCACCGTGACGTCGCAAGTCCAGGTGGACTCTGCCGAGGTGCAGGTCGTGGCCGGCGCCGTGCGCGCGACGCGCCCGCCCCGCGCAGAAAAGGGGGTTTTCGCAATGCCCGCACCAATGGCTGCGCGCGCCGCATCAGAGGAAGCCCAAGAAGAGGCTGTCGGTGAGAGGCACGTCTACACCCTCCCCGGCCGGCTGACACTCGAGCGTGGCGTGGCGGTCGCGACGGCGCTCTTCCCACGCACGGGAGCGGAGTTCACGCGCGAGTTCATCGCGCGCGGGGCGTTTCCCTTCCAGGGGTTCTACGGCCCCGGTCCAACCGGACCCACCACGGTGCCGGTGCAGGTGTGGTACACGCTGAAGCGGCCCACACGGTCGCCCTTCGGCGACCGGCCGCTGCCGGCCGGGTCCGTGCAAGTCTACGAGAGCGATTCGGCCGGCCGCCCGCAGCTGCTCGGTGAAGCGACGATCGATCACACCCCGGCCGGCTCAGACGTGCGGCTGTATACGGGCGATGCGTTCGACGTGACGAGCGAGTGGCTGCAGACCGACTGGCGCACCGAGCCGCTCCAGCGTCAGCCCATCACGGGCGCGGCCGGCCCACAGAAGCTGACGGCGTCGTATCGGGTCACGCTCCGTAACGCGAAGGCGGATGCGGTGACGGTAGACGTGATCGAGCGCCATCAAGGGGAGTGGAAGGTGACCGAGAGCAGCATGCCGGCGGAGCGCCTGTCTGCCGGCGAGGTGCGATTCCGTGTTCCGCTACCGGCCGGTGGGAGCGTCCAGCTGACCTACACGATCGAGGCCAAGTCGTGACCATCCAGATCGCCCACATCGGGGACCTGCACTTCGGCGGCCTCGCCGACATGCCCGTCGTCGAAGCCCTCGAGCGCATGCTGCCGGATCTCCGCCCCGATGCGATCGTGATCGGCGGCGATCTCTCGCAGCGGGCGCGCCACGGCGAGTTTCAGCGCGGTCGCGCCTTCGCCAATCTGTGTCGTGAGACCGCTCCCGTCCTTGTCATTCCCGGCAACCACGATGTGCAGTGGTGGCGCCGGCCGTTGATCCCATTCGGCAAGGACGCCGTGTACGCGAAATACCGCACTTATTTCGGGGCCGATCTCACGCCGACACTCACCATTCCCGGTGGCGCGGTCATCGCCACGGCGCTGACCGCGCATGGCGTCGCGTGGGGCTCGCTCACGGCTCGGCTGCGCGATGTCGCCGTAAAGGGGCATCTTCCCAAACGCGAAATGCAGCGCGTGGAGGCGATCTTCGCCCAAGCGGAGCCCGGGCTGCCGCGGGTGCTCGTGATCCATCACAACCTGCTGCGCGGACAAATATCGGGGCGCATGGGGCTCGCGCGCTGGCGCCAGGCGCAGCGCCGCATCGTCGCAGCGGGCACGGAGGTGGTCCTCTGCGGGCATGACCATGAGGAAGGTGCCGAGCTGCTCGATGGCCGGGTCACCGTGTCGACGGCGGGTACGCTGTCGACGCGTGCGCGCGGCGGGCGACCAGTGTCATTCAACTTCGTCACCATCGATCCAACAGCTGTGCAAGTGACGTTTTTCAAGTGGGACGCGGCGAAGCGACGATTCCAACCTTCAGATACGGCGGCGTTTGCCCGGCGTACGTCTGCGCCAGCCCCACGTCTCGAGCCCCAAGCCACGCAGTAGAGTGTAGCTTGTTGCTTCGCCGGCTGCGCAACTCTTCTAGGAGCTCGTAACTGATGGCTTCGAAGTTCCAGGGAGTGGATTTCTATCAGACCGACGGATTGTTGAGTGAGGAAGAGCGCGCCATCCGCGACACGGTGCGCGAATGGGCGGACGACAACGTCATTCCCGTCATCGGTGAAGCGTACGTCGCGGGCAAGTTCCCCATGCAACTCGTTCCCGGGATGGCCGAGCTCGGCCTCTTCGGTGCGAACCTGCCGGAAGAGTACGGCTGCGCCGGACTGAACAACGTCGCGTACGGGCTGATCATGCAGGAGCTCGAGCGCGGCGACTCCGGGGTGCGGTCGTTCGCGTCGGTGCAGGGCGCCCTCGTCATGTATCCGATCTACGCGTTTGGCTCCGAAGAGCAGCGGAAGAAATGGCTGCCGCAGATGGCGAGCGGCAAGGTCATCGGTTGCTTCGGACTGACCGAGCCGGACTACGGCTCCAATCCGGCCGGCATGATCACGGTGGCCAAGGACACGAAGGACGGCTGGGTCTTGAATGGCGCCAAGATGTGGATCACGAATGGCTCGACGGCACAGGTCGCGGTCGTGTGGGCCAAGACCGGCGCACTCGACGAACCCGAATCCATTCGCGGCTTCATCGTCCCGACCGACACCAAGGGATTCTCCGCCAAGGATCAGAAGGGCAAGCTCTCCCTGCGTGCCAGCGATACCAGCGAGCTGGTACTGCAGGACGTGCACGTGCCGAAGGATGCCATCCTACCGAAATCGGGCGGGCTCAAGTCGCCGTTGATGTGTCTGACCGCGGCGCGCTACGGCATCGCCTGGGGCGCCGTCGGCGCCGCGATGGCGTGCTACGATGAAGCGGTGAGCTATGCCAAGCAGCGGGTGATGTTCGACAAGCCGATCGGCGGGTTTCAGCTGCAACAGGCACGGCTCGCGGATATGCTGACCGAGATCACGAAGGCGCAGCTGCTGTGCGTCCAGCTGGGCCGGTTGAAGGACGAGGGCAAGTCCACGCCCCAGCAGGTCTCGCTCGCCAAGCGTAACAACGTGAACATGGCGACCGACATCGCGCGTGAGACGCGCCGCCTGCTCGGTGCGAACGGCATCCTCGCCGAGTACCAGGCGATGCGGCACCTGGCCAATCTCGAATCGGTCTACACGTACGAGGGCACGCACGACGTCCATACCCTGATTCTGGGGCAGGAGATTACGGGCCTGAGCGCCTTCAACTAGAAACTGCCGCTCGTCGCAGCCCGTTATGTCAGCCATGCCTCTCGTGCTGCTGTTGCTGTTGGCCCAAACCCAGGGTCCTCCCGCCACCCCGATCCTCGCTGATATCCACGATCTGACGCCACGCGAGCACCAGGTCAGCGTCTTCGTCTTGACCGCGGCGCAAGACGTGCAGATCGCGGCCGTCGGCGCCGAGCCCTGGCCCGACCGGCCGCGGCAGCGCGATCACGAGCACTGGCAGGATGACGAACAGACCACGTGGCCGGCAGCCGCCTGGATCCTCGATGCGCGCACGCGGGCCGTCGTCTGGGACCTGCGGTCCGCCGACACGCGTCGCGAATCGAACGGCCTGCGGCGCTTCTCGGGCAGTGTGCACCTGCCCTCGGGCACCTACGAGGCCCACTACGCGTCCTATCCCGCTTCCTCTATTTCCTTCAATGGCGATCTCAAACTCAACCTGAACGACATCATTCGACTCGGCCGGCGTGCGAAGTATGGCGGCCCCTACGTCGAGACCGGCTTGTACAAGGAGTTCGGGTTGAAGATCACGGGTCCGGGCCGCGTCGCGTCTCAAGAAGACTTCGCCGCCGCGCGCTCGGCCTACACGGCGTCCGCGATCGCCACCGTCGTGCCGGCACGCAACAGCACCGCGCGAAAGGGCTTTGAGATCACGCGCCCGACGCGGGTCGAGGTCTACGCGATCGGCGAGTTGTCGCTCGATGACGAGTTCGACTATGGCTGGATCATGAACGTCGACACGCAGCAACGGATCTGGTCGATGACGTACGCGACGACCGATCCCGCGGGGGGTGCCGCCAAGAATCGCATGGCGCACGAAACGCTGGAGCTCAAGCCGGGCCACTACGTCGCGTACTTTGTGTGCGACGACAGCCACAGTCCCGACGATTGGAATAACGTGCCCGCCACCGATCCCGAGTTCTGGGGGCTCACGCTGCGCGTTGCCGATCCCACCGCCCGAGCGTCCGTCAAGACGTTCGAGTACGAGCCCGTGCCGCAGGGTCAGACGATCGTCTCGCTCATCGGCATTCACGACGACGAGATGCGCTCGGCGGGCTTTGCGCTGCGACGGCCCATGGATGTCCACATCTATGCCATCGGCGAAGGCTTCACCGACCGCATGGCGGACTACGCGTGGATCGTCGACGAGGAGCAGCACAAGCGGATTTGGTCGATGAGCTACGCGAACACCGAGCACGCCGGCGGCGCTCGGAAGAACCGAGTGTTCGACGGGACGATCCACCTCGCGCCCGGGAATTACCTCGTCTACTACAAGAGCGACGACTCACACTCTTACAACAACTGGAACGGCGCGCCCCCGGCCGAGGAGCGGTATTGGGGCGTGAGCCTCTTCCCGGCGAGCCGCCGCCTGAATCCCGCGGACGTCGGGCCCTTCATGCGCACCCGCGGCGCCGGCAACGATGCGACCGTCGCCCAGCTCACCCACATGGGCGACGAAGAGGATGCCCGAACCACATTCCAGCTGCCGCAGCAGACTCGGCTGCGCGTGCTCGTCATCGGCGAAGGCCGTGATGGCGAGATGTTCGACTACGGATGGATCGAGGACGCGGCCGGAAAGACGGTGTGGGAAATGAAGTACGACCAGACCGATCCAGCCGGTGGCTCAGAGAAGAATCGGATGTTCGACGGCGTCGTCACCCTCCCTGCCGGGACCTACGCGTTGCGCTACCGTTCCGACGGCTCTCACTCCTACCGCGACTGGAACGCCGACCCACCCGACGATCCCGAAAGTTGGGGCATCTCTGTGTTCCGAATGGCGAGGCCGTAGCGTAGCTTTCGGTCCTCATGAAAATCGCAGTCTGCATCAAGCGCGTTCCCGATTCGGAAACGCGCGTCAAAATCGCGGCCGACGGCAAGAGCCTCGACGAAGCGGGGGTGAAGTTTGTCCTGAACCCCTACGATGAGTTTGCCGTCGAAGAGGCGTTGCGTCGCAAGGAGCAGGCGGGCGCCGGGGAAGTTGCGGTCTTCTGCCTCGGTCCCGCGGCCGCGCAGGAGACGATCCGCACGGCACTGGCGATGGGCGCGGATCGCGGGGTGCTGCTCTCGGTGGACAAGATTCCCGCCGATCCGCTCGAATCAGCCAAAGTCCTCGCCGCCGAGCTGAAAAGCTCGAGCTGGGATTTGATTCTCTTCGGTCGCATGGCCATTGACGACTACAACACCCAAGTCGGTACGCTCGTGGCTGAGCTGTTGGACCTGCCGTGTGTCAGCGCGGTCTCGCATCTGGACATCGAAGGGGCCAAAGGCGTTGCCGAACGCGAGATCGAAGGCGGCATCGAAGTCGTGGACTTTCCCCTTCCGGCCGTTCTCACCACCGATAAGGGACTCAACGAGCCGCGCTACCCGGCGCTCAAAGGCATCATGGCGGCCAAGAAGAAGCCGCTCGACATCAAGCCTGTGCAGCCCGGGACCGGGACGCTCGAAATCGCCGCCCTGACGCCACCGCCTGCGCGGAAAGAGGGAAGGATCGTCGGGGAGGGAGCGGGGGCCGTTGGCGAGCTGGTGCGACTGCTGCGCGAAGAAGCCAAGGTCCTGTGACGACACTCGCGGTGCTGGAGCAGCGCGATGGCGCACTGCGCAAGATTTCCTTCGAGGTCGTCACCGGTGCCCAACGGCTCGGTCAGCCGGTGGAAGCCGTCGTCTGCGGAGCCGGTACCGTTCAGGGCGTCGACCAAGTCGCCAAATTCGGCGCGGACAAGATCGTTACACTCACCAATCCCGCATTCGCGAGATATGCACCCGAGGCATGCGCGCAGGCGCTGGCCGAGCGGGCGAAGCAGGGCGGGTATCGTGCCATCGTGTTCACGGCGAGCGCGACGGGGAAGGATCTCGCGCCACGGGTAGCGGCCAAACTCGGGGTAGCGGTCGCCGGCGATCTCACCGATCTGAACGCGGAGGGCGACGCTGTCGTCGTCACGCGGCCGGTGTATGCCGGCAAGGCGCTGTTGAAAGTGAAGGTGGCGTCCCAACCCGCCGTGCTCTCGTTGCGACCCAATGTGTTCACACCAGTGGAGCGGCCCAAGGCAGGGGCGAGCGAAACGGTCGCGGTAAACGTCGGGCCCGGCAGAGTGACTGTCCGCGAGATCAAAGCCGCGCCGGCCGGTACGCTTGATGTGGCCGAGGCCCAGGTGATCATTTCGGGAGGGCGTGGCCTGAAGGAGCCGGCCAATTTCAAGGTGCTGGAAGAGCTCGCGCACGCATTCGGCGGTCGGGCGGCGGTCGGGGCGTCGCGCGCCGTAGTGGACGCGGGATGGCGCGCCCATGCCGATCAAGTGGGGCAGACCGGCAAGACGGTGAGTCCATCGCTCTACATCGCGGTCGGAATCTCCGGCGCGATCCAGCATCTCGCCGGCATGCGGACATCAAAGGTGATCGTCGCAATCAACAAGGACAAAGACGCGCCGATCTTCAAGGTCGCCGACTACGGCGTCGTAGGGGATTTGTTCGAGATCGTGCCGAAGCTCACCGAGGAGATTCGGAAGCTCCATGGCTGAGATCGTCCCAGCCCAATATCAGCCAGCGCTCCCACTCGAAAAACTGATCATTCCTGACGGCGCCGCAGGTGCCGGGGATCGGATGGAGCTCGACGTCCTGATCGTGGGCGCGGGCCCCGCCGGGCTCGCGTGCGCGATCGAGCTGGCCAGGCTGGCGAAGGCGGACGGCGCAGAGCTGAACATCGGCGTACTCGAAAAGGCCGAGGCGTTGGGCGAGCATTCGCTGTCGGGCGCCGTGGTGAATCCGCGCGCGTTTCGTGAGCTGTTCCCGGACGTGAAGGACGAAGACTTTCCATTCCGCCAGACTGTCACGAGGGAATCCGTCTATCTCCTGACGCAGCGCGGGAAGTTTCGACTACCGACGCCACCCACGATGCACAATCGCTCGTTCTACATCGCGTCGCTGTGCGAGATCGTGCGCTGGCTCGGCGCCAAAGCAGAAGAGCTTGGCGTCAACGTGTTCACCGGATTTCCGGCGGCGCAGCTGCTGACGCGCGAATCGACGGTGGCGGGTGTGCGGACGGCGCCGGCCGGGCTCGACCGTCAGGGCAATCCAACACCAGGCGGCACAGCGCCCAACGATCTCGTCGCGAAGGTTACCGCGTTGGCCGAGGGCACGCGGGGCCTGCTCGCGCAAGCGTGGTGCCAGTGGCAGCACGTGCCGTCGGAGAACCCCCAGATCTTCGCGCTCGGCGTGAAGGAGCTGTGGGAGACCAAACAGACGCTCGATCGCGTCATTCACACGTTGGGATGGCCGCTTCCGAAGGACGCGTTCGGCGGGAGCTTCGTCTACCCGCTCGAGCCGAATCTCATCGCGTTGGGGCTGGTGGTGGGCCTCGACTACCGCGACGCGGCACTCGATGTGCACGTCCTGCTGCAACAATTCAAGCACCATCCGCTGATGCGGGAGTTCCTGGCCGGTGGCGAAATGGTGGAATGGGGCGCCAAGACCATCCCCGAAGGCGGGTTCTATTCACTCCCCCAGCGGCGCGCGGGTGACGGCGTCGTGCTGCTCGGCGACGCTGCCGGATTCGTGGATGTGCCATCACTCAAGGGGATCCACTACGCGATGCAATCGGGGATCTACGCGGGCCGCGCCATCCTTCAGAATCTGAAAAACGGCACGAAACTCACGGAGTACGATCGGCTGGTCAATGCATCATACATCGCTCGCGACCTCTATCGCACCCGCAACATGCGGCTCGCCTTCCGCGACGGCTTCTACCTCGGCGGCTTGCAGGCGGGGCTGATGACGCTGACGGGAGGGCGATTCCCCGGGGGCAAGTACGAGATGCACGCGGACGCGGATGTGCCGCGTACGCTGCGCTTCGCGCCGACGCGCCCCAGTGGAGTCAGCAAGGTGGACGCAGTCTTCAAGTCCGGAAACTCGACACGAGACTCGATCCCAAGCCATCTGATTGCGGCCCAGGACGTCTCAGGCGATGTCGCGCGGTTTTACTCGCATGTGTGCCCGGCCGGCGTCTACGAAGCGACGGAGAACGGGCTGCGGATCAATGCGCCGAATTGTGTGGACTGCAAAGCGACGGATGTGCTAGGACCACGTTGGACGCCGCGCGAGGGGGGCAGTGGGCCGAGGTATAAACGGATGTAGCCGTTACGCGCGGTTGTCCCTGAAGTACTGGCGCGCGCGTTCGGCGAGCTGTGCGGTCGACATCGGTAGATTGCGCTTCACCCACAGCATCGTGCGCTGGCCGCTCGGAAAGCGGCGCGCCCCCTCCTGCCGCGACACGCCCGCCATCTGCGTCAACGAGATGCCGAAGATCTCCTTGCTGGCCCGATCGAGCGCAACCCCAAACTGCTCGTCATCCGGCGTGCCCAGGATGTCGGTGTGGGTGCGGCCCAACTCCTCGAGCGGGCCGGCGTACGAGTACTCGGACTGCGTATCCATCGTGTAGCCACAGTAGAGCGAGAATCGGTAGGTAGCGGCCAGGACATTCCAGAAGTCCTCGATCTGGATCGCGGCAGCGGTGTTCCCAGCTTGCCACAACGCATTCGTCAAATCGCTGTAGACCCGCGTGTCGCGACCCGATGGCTGGAGGCGCGACAGGGCAGGCGCCACCGCGTTCCGAAACGGTACCCATTCCGGCTGGCCGCCGGCAACGATTTGTGCCGTGATCGCTCCAGCATCTAGGACGGACAGTTGTCCCGGATCGCGCAGCGAGTGTGGGCGGAATTTCCCCGCCGCCAGTCGTTCGAACAGCCGGTCCCGCTGATCGGCCCCCACGACGACCAGTACGCTGTCGCCGTGCTGCAAGCCCGCTTCGACGAATGCGAGCGCCGAATCGGTGAGCGTGTCGCGACGACGATCCTGGCCTTCGGCATCGCGGTGGAACTGGGCGAAGTGCCGCCCCGCCGGTGCGTCAACGAGGAGGGTCATTTTGCGGCGGGGGAGTCTTCGTAGTAGCGGCGCGCCCGCTCCAGCACCGCACCACTGGCTGACGGCAGATTGCGCTTGACCCAGAGCATAGTGCGCTGGCCGCTGGGAAAGCGTTGCTCGCCGCTGTCGCGCCGGCGGGAGAATCCGACCATCTCCGAGAGCGGGACGCCGAACACGTCGCGGCTCGCGGCATCCAACGCCACCCGGAACCGCTCATCCTCGGCGGTCGCGAGAATGTCGGAGTGGGTCCGGCCGATCTCCTCGAGCGGTCCGGCGTAGGCTTGGTCGTGATGCACGTCGAGCATGTAGCTGCAGAACAAGGAGAACGGATACAGCCGCGCGAGCTCGTTCCAGTACTCTTCGAGGCGAATGGCGGCTGCCTGTTTTCCTTCCTGCCATAGCAGGTCGACCATCCCGCTATACGCCCGCGTCGTCCCGCGCCCGAACGCCCGCAGCCGCTCGAAGATGGAGGCCAGCGCGTGGCGAAAATCTTGCCAATCGGGCGTGTCGTTCCGCAAGAACTTGCGCAGGGTCAACTCGGCATCGTGCAGCTCGAGCCGCCCGGACTTGAGGAACATGCTGGGATCGAGATCGTCCGCCCGCAGCCGCGTGAGGAAGAGGTCGGTGTGCTGCGGAGTCGCGATGACCACAACTCCGTTGCCGCGCCGCAGGCCCGTCCCCAGGTAGATCGTGACGGCATCGGCGAGGTCCTGCGGGTCGCGGTGTAGCTGCGCGAAGTGCCGGTTCACCGGAGCTTCGGTCAGCAGGTCACGGACGAGGGGAGCGGCCATCTATCGCGTCACAGGGAAAGCCGGGAGAACACGCATACCGCGAAACAATAGAGGGACCCCGCAGCCCGACAATCCTTCTTCAGGCGGATTTTTGCAGTTCGCGGTTTCAATCCGATGGACTAGTCCATCGGAGCGAAGCTCAGCGAAAGCTCGACTTGATGCCGTCGATGATGAACTGGACAGCGATGGCGCACAGCACAAGCCCCATGAGGCGCGTCAGAATGCGCATTCCGGTTTGCCCGAGGCGCCGTTCGACCATCGTGGCCGCCGAGAGCACCAGGAAGGTGATCAACGCGGTCAGGACGATGGACACGTACACCGCCGCCGTCGCGGCGACCGACTTGGCGCCGAGCGCGAGGACCATCACCGTCGAGATCGCGCCGGGGCCTGCCAGCATCGGCACGCCGAGCGGCATGATGCCGATGTCTTCCTTCTGGATGCCCTCGGCCTTCTCGACGGGCGTTTCCCGCTGCTGGCTCCGCCGGGCCTGGACCATGTCGAGCGCGTTGAGGCCGATCAGCACGCCACCCGCGATCTTGAACGCACCGATCGTGATGCCAAAGATCTTGAAGATCAAGCTGCCGCCCAGCGCGAACGCGATGAGCGTGATGGCGCAGGTCCACGCGCCGCGGCGGGCGAGGACCCGGCGCTGCTCTGGCGAGTCGCGGGCGGTCATCGCGAGGAACGTGGGGATGACCGCGAACGGATCCACAATGAACAGGATCGATGTGAAGATGAGGAGCAGCTCCATCACGCGCTGATTCACCGCGTCGCTCCTCCCCGCGTGAGCCCCGCGCGAATGCGCCCCATCTTCGCGGTTTGCGCCGGCAGATCGCGCAGCCGTGCGCGCAGGCGTTGATACCTGCTCGCCCGGAACCGGATCGTGCGGGGCTGGTCGTCATGCACGACCTCCACGACCACACTGGCGCCGGGACGGAGCGGGCGCACGGCAGCGGTGACGTCGGTCCCATCGATGATCTCGCGGCCGTTGATGCGAACCAGGTCATCGCCCGTCCGGAGGCCGGCGCTCAACGCGGCGCTGCCCGGCGCGGCCACCGCGCGCCAGCGGCCGCCCTGAACAGCAGGGGGCAGCGAGCCGATCCGCGCGTCGACGGCGGGCTCCGTGGTGAACGCGACGCGCCAGCCGGCCGCCTGCAGGTAGTTGTTCCACGGGATCTCGGTCACCCCGCTCACATGCAGTCGCCAGAACTCCGCGAAGTCGCATCCCGTCGCGCTGCGCACGGCCGTCAGCAGCTGGTCCCGCGTGAAGCCGTGCGCGCCTGCGTAATGCTCCAGGAGATAGCGCATGACGTCGTCGAGCGACTTCGCGTTGTCGGTGGAATCGCGGATCGCGAGATCGAGCAGAAATCCCAGCAGCTCGCCCTGGAGATAATAGGAGATCGTCACGCCCTGGTTGACGGCCGGCGCATCCCAGGTGGTCGACGACGACCGTTCCGGAGCGATCATGAGATGCGCGGGATCGCCCTGGAGATTCTCGATCGATGTCGCGAGCCGGCGCGCGAAGTCGGCGGGTGAGTTGAGCCCGGCACGCGCGAGAATCACGTCGGCGTAGTAATCGGTGACGCCCTCGCTCCACCACAGATTGACCGTGCGCACTTCGTGCTCGTAATCGAATGGGCCGAGCTCGATCGGCCGGATGCGCTTCACATTCCAGGCGTGGAAGAATTCGTGCGCGCTGACCGTCTGGGCACCGCGTGGATTGCGCGCGAGGATTTCGGTCTTGACTCCGATCGTCGTCGAATTGGCGTGTTCGAGTCCACCGCCGCGGCCGCCGACGAAGATGTAGGTGTAGTCCTGGTAGGGTGCGGCGCCGAAAATGTCGATCGCGGTCGTCGAAATGCGCCGCAGCATGTTCACGAAGGCGGTTGGGGCGGAGGCGCGGCCGCCGGCGAGATCGACGACGGCGCGGTGCGGCGTGCCGGCGGCAGTGAAAGGATAGGACAGGAAGTGGCCGAGCAGCATGGGTGAGTCGATAAATACATCGTAATTTGGCGCCGTGTAGGTCGTGCTATCGCTGGTGGCGGGCGCAAGCCCGGTGGCGATCCGCCATCGGGGAGGGAGCTGGAACGCGACGCGCGCCGGCAGCTGCTTCCAGCCGTCGAGGTACATGAACGTGCGTGGTCCGTCCACCATGCCGGACGTCGTCCGCAGGAACCAGCGATTGTTCGGGCGGCGCCACGCGACCGAATCGCGGAGACCGGCGGCGTAGCGCACCGTGATCGAAGGCTTGCCCCGCGTGTCGATCACCCACGAGTTCGGCGAATCCCGACGAACCGCCAGGCGAGCGTCCGCGGATGAGGCCTCGAATCCGGTGATGTTCTCACCCGAGTTCATGAGAACATAGGCCCCCGGTGCCCACGCCGGGATGACGAGGCGGCTCGGGTTAGGGGGATGGATGATCTGCAGTTCGACGAGATACGCGGAGCGATCGTTCGGAACGGTAAGTCTGAAGGACAGCTGTGGAGCTGAATCTTGCGCGACGAGCGCGAGAAGTACCGCGAGCAACTTAGATCGCTACTTGAACAACGCGATCCTTCCCTGACTTCTTCGCGTCGTACATGGCCTGGTCTGCCCGTCTCAGCAAATCGTCGGTGCTGGCATCCGTCGCGGTACAAGAAACCACGCCGATGCTGGCGGTAACGTTGGGCGTCCCCTTGAACACCGTGCGGAGTCCGGAGATCAGCCGTTTCGCCGCGGCGTTTGCCAGCTGGGCGTCGGTCTCGGGCATGAGCACCGCGAACTCGTCGCCCCCGAGCCTGCCGACGACGTCCGCATGACGGACCGACGAACGCATCGCGTCGGCCACGAGCCGCAGCACGGCATCCCCCGTCTGATGGCCGTGGGTGTCGTTGATGACCTTGAAGTTATCGAGATCCATGTAGATCAGCGCGAGGGGACGCGGATAGCGACGGTTGCGGTCGAGCTCCTGGCTCAGCCGATCGGCAAACGCCCGGGCGTTCAACACATTCGTGAGCGGATCCTGAGTCACCAGGCGCGCGAGCTGTGCCTGGCTGCGCCGCAATGACTGGAGACCGGCCATCGCGACACCGAGGACGGCGAGATAGGCCAGCCCGTTCAGGATCCGCCACAACGTCGGCGTATCGGTCGGCATCTGGATCCAGGCGATGGCTTCCCGAAAGACTGTGGTGGCCACGGCGAAGACGATCCCCCACGCCAATCCCTCGGTCCACGTCACGAGCAAGACCGGGATCGTATACAGGATCCCGAACCTGGCCGTGGACGGGGTCAGCGCGTTGGCCCAGTAGACGAGCAGCGTGAGGAGCACATAGCCGGCCAGGCGCAACGCCTGCCGCACCGCGGGTGACGCGAGGGCGGGCATCAGTACGGAGGCTCCGCGACGTGCCGCGGATCGTCCAGGATCAACGCCTGGAGCTCGGTCCCCACGAACACCGAGGATATCTCGGCCGGGACGATCAGCAGAGCGTTCGCGCGCGCCATGCTGGTGAGAATGCCAGAGCCCTGCGGCCCTGTCAAACGCGCTCCCCCTTCCTCTACTATTGCGCGCAAGAAGTGACGCAGTTTGGGACCGAGCGCGATGGGCTCACGTACGGTTACCGGCACCGTCCTCCGAAACGGCAACGCGTGCCCCTGGAGACGCCGAATCGCAGGCCGTACGAATAGCTCGAACGTCACCATGGTGCTGACCGGGTTTCCCGGCAGCCCAATCCATGGGATCCCGTTCATCAGCCCGAATCCGACGGGCGCGCCCGGCCGCATCGCGATCCGCCACAGTTTCAGCTCGCCACCCGACTCGGTGAGCACGTCGCGCACGAGATCGTGCTCACCGACGCTGACGCCGGCGGTGGTCACCAGCAGGTCGGCGTTCGCCGCGCCGCGCAGGTGCTCGCGCAGGCTTTCCTTCGTGTCGCGCGCGACGCCGAGATCGAGCGGCACGGCGCCCGCACGCCGGATCAGCGCGTCGAGCGTGTAGGAGTTGGAGGTCGCGATCTTCCGGCCGGCGAGGATCTCTTCGCGCCGGTCGAGGTCGACGATCTCATCGCCCGACCCCATGAACGCCACACGCGGCGCTCGATGCACGAGCGGCCGGTCGCAGGCGATCGAGGCGAGCACGCCCAGCTGCGAGGGCCCCAGCTCCGTACCAGCCGCGAGCACGACGGTCCCCTTACGAATGTCTTCACCGCGGCGCCGGACGTTTTTCCTCGCGTCCCGAGCGTTGCGGATCCTGACTTTGCCGTTCGCGGGCTGATCGGTGTCTTCCTGGCGGATCACCGTATCGGCGCCCTGCGGCAGCGGTGCGCCGGTAAAGATGCGCGTCGCCTGCGCCTGGCCGATGGGTTTGCTCGGAAACTGACCGGCGGGAACGGTTTCGACGACGGCGAGCTCCGTTTCACCATTCTCGCGCAGGTCTTCGCTGCGCACCGCGTAGCCGTCCATGGCCGAGTTGTCCCACGGCGGCAGGTCGATCGGACTCACCACGTCCTCGGCGAGCACCGCATCGAGCGCCTCGCGCAAGGGCCGGCGTTCGGCGGCAAGGGGCCGGACATGGCTGATCATCAACCGCGCGGCTTCGGCAGGCGTCATGGAGGCAGGATCTTGGCGCGGTCCCACGCGAGATTGGCGATCGTCACGAGCCACGCGGTGTCGCTGAAGCGAAAGACGGGGAAGGGGGCGCGCAGCTGGCTATCGTCCGTGACCATGGCGACCCAGTCGGCAGCATCATGCACCGCGGGATCGAATACCGGCTTGGGACCCGCGATCTTGCGATAGACTTCGATCTTCGGCAGCGGCGCGCGCTTGAAGCCTTCCACCAGCACGATGTCAGCCTCGCCGAGATAACGCCGCGCGAGTGTGATGGGATCGGATTCGTGCTCCGTGCGCTCGAACAGCACCCGCTGCCCCGGTGACTCCATCAGCACGCGTTCCGCGTTTCCCTCGTGCCAGTGGCGCCAGGTGTCCTTGCCCTTCTGGTCCATGTCGGCGGGATGGGAGCCGTGCTTGATCGTCATCACGCGGAACTTGCGGCGCACGAGCTCCGCCGCGAGCGCGACGAGGAACGTCGTCTTGCCCGCGTTCTTGAGTCCGATGATGGAGATCATCCGCGTCGCCGCCACAGCGCCTCCGCCCGCTCCAGATCCGCTGGCGTATTCACGTTGAAGAACAGCTCGTCGGGATCGCCCCCACCCACCTTCCGGACCTCGGCGAGGGGGAGGATACCGACCCGCACGTCGGCATGGAAGGAGATCGCTCGCAACTCGCCCCTGTCGAGCCGGCTGGCGATGGCGGGGCCGCACGCCGGCCCGTACACCGCGCACAGCGGCTCCAGCCCGCGCCGGCCGGAGCTCTCAGGAAGAAACGCGTCATAGTCGCCCGCTGCTGCGCCTTCGACCAGCGCCCGTAACAACGGCTCGGGCACGAACGGCATGTCCCACGCGAGGCAGAGCACCGGCCTCCCCCCCGCCCCCCCCGCGGTCACCGCTGTGTAGATGCCGCCGAGGCTGCCGAAACCGGGGCGCGTGTCGGGAATCGTTTGCACGTCGGGGCGCCAGGTGGCCGCGTCGGGAGCGTTAGCGACCAGAAGCGGGAGCGCACCGGTCACGGCGTGCAAGCTTTCAACCACGCGATCCAGGATCCGCCGCCCGCCCACCGTGAGGAGGCCTTTGGGGACACCGCCGTAGCGGCTGGCGGCGCCTCCAGCCAACACGACGCCGCGGATGTCAGGCCTCGAGGTGGCGATGTTCGATGGCGAGGCAGTGGTCCATCACAAACGGGATTCCGGCCTTGGCCGCGCGCGCCTGGGCGGTTACGTCGACGACTCCCTGCTGCAGCCAGATCAGCTGCGGTGCGGGCCGCAACGCAATCGCTTCGTCGACGACGGCGCCCGCGAGCTCACTGCGTCGAAAGACATCCACGATATCGATCGCGTGCTCGCGTGCTGCATCGCTGAGTGTCCGGTAGCTCTTTTCGCCCAGAATCGCGTCGTGCCCGGGATTCACCGGGACAATCGTGTAGCCCGATCGCTGGAGATAGCGGGCGACCGAGTTGCTCGGCCGCATCGGGTTGGGCGACAGTCCCACGACGGCGATCGTGCGGGCCCGCTGCAGCAGGCCGCGGAGCTCCTCTTGTTCGGAAGGGGTCACGCGTCGCGCTTGTGCACGTGCGGCGTCCCGCTCACCGCGCGACCGACCAGCACCATTCCCGAGCGATCGGCGATCGTCACCGCAAGCGTCGAGGGAACGCTCGGCGTCGCCACCCAGGCGACTCCCGCGCGTGCCGCTTTGAACGCCAGCTCGGCGGAAATGCGGCCGGTGACGAGTAGCCCGCGACCGGTGATCGGAGTCCGCGCGAGCACCGCGCCGCCGATCACCTTGTCGACCGCGTTGTGCCTGCCGATGTCTTCGGCATGAAACAGCAGGGTCGCGCCGTCGGTCAGCGCGGCGGCATGAATGCCACCCGTCTCGTTGTAGCGCGCTCCCGCCGCAAACAGTTGCTTGAACAACGCGCGCAACGTTTCGGCAGCCGGCGGTTCACCGCGCAGCGGCGCGGACCGGCTCATCGTCTCGGGGTCGGCGAGCATGGTGGCGACCGCACCGCATCCCGAGGCGAGCACCCGCTTGCGATTCTCCCCCTTCACCTGGGCCAACCGCTCGGGTTTCACGTCCGCCCAGAAGCCGAGGTCGGGGGCGCAGGGACGGAGCTGCACGAGGTCGTCAAGCGACGCGATATAGCCCTCGCCGTGCAGCCAACCCACAGCCAGCTCCTCGAGCTGATCGGGCGTGCACATCCATGTGACGGCGGGCTCGCCGTTCACTTCCAGCCAGACGGGCCACTCCTCGACCACGGCCGAGTCGGCCCGCATGCGCCCAGAACGATCGCCGGGTTTACGATTCGCCGCGGTATTCGGAGTAGAGATGGGGACTCTCCTCGATCCGGACGGAATGGAGTGACACGCCGGCCGGCAGCTCGCCGGCGATGCGTTCCCAGACGAACATGGCCAGTGCCTCGCCCGTCGCGACCCGCGGAGCGAGGTCCTGGTTGATGTGCCGGCCGTCGAAACGCGCCACGACTTCGCGCTGCAGCAGCGCCTTGAGCGCCGGGAGGCTCATGACACCACCGCGCGTGGGATCGAACACGCCCTTTACCGTCACGGAACAGCGATAGCGATGGCTGTGATCGTCGGTCGCGCCGGAGAATTCCGGCGTGTCAGGAAACCGATGGGTCGCCGTGAACTCGACGACCCGCGTGAGATACGCTTTCGGCATTCCCTAGAATACCTGGACGGCTGTGGCCTTGAAAGAGAAGACGACGCTGACCCCTGGAGCGAGCGCCAGATCCCGCGCCGCTTCCGCGGTCACGGACGCCACGAGCTCGACCCCCCCGTCAGCGCCCATATCGGCCCGAACGTGTACGCCCGCGCCGTGCCGCCCGATCGCCATGCCGGTCACGCGACCCTTGAACACATTCCGCGCGGACGACGCGAGCGGCTCGCGGCTGACGAAGATGTCGGTCGGTGGCACGGCGAGCACCGCCGCACCGGTGCGCTCGGTCATGACCGCGATCTCGATCCCCCCGACGCGCACGTTTTTCACGCCCTCCCCTGGGGGCAGGTCGACACGAAACAGGTTCTCGGGTGTCACGGGTGACAAGCGGCCATCGGCGAGCGCGCGGATATCGTCGGCCCAGCGATAGGCGTCTTCCAATTGATGGGAGGCGACGCAGACGGTCACCGGCCGAGCGGCACGCTCGGCGGCCAGCGCGCGATACAGTGCGCCCGCCGCGGCGCTGTCGGCCGAGCTCGCCGGTTCGTCCAGCAGCAGCACGTCTGTGCGCAACGCGAGCGCGCGGGCGACCGCCACACGTTGCACCTCGCCGTCCGAGAGCTCGGCGCGGCGCCGGTCGAGCAGCGGGAGAAGCCCGAGCTGTTCCACCATATGGCCAATGATCCCTGTTACCGCGGTGCGCCCGATCCCCCGGAGCCGCAGGCCGTATTCCAGATTTTCACGGACTGTCCCGCGGAACAGCATCGGCCGCTGCTCGACGAGCGTGACCCGGCGCCGCAACGCGGCCGAGGCACGTCGCGGCACGGCAACGCCGTTGAGGAGGATCTGCCCTTCGGTGGGAGTCTCGAGCAGCGCGAGCAGCCGCAGCAACGTGCTCTTGCCCGCGCCGTTGTGCCCCACGACCGCGACCACTGCGCCGCGGGGAACGGTGAACTGCTCGAGATCGAGCACCACGCGCTTCCCATAGCGGTGTCGTACGCCGCGCAGCTCAAGCATGGCCGCGTCCCTGGAGTACCTGTAACGCGATGTTAACGACCAGTGCCAGGACGATCAGGACGAGTCCCAAGGCGAGCGCCATGCCGAAGTCGCCCTGGGACGTGTAGAGCGCGACCGCGGTGGTGAGCGTGCGGGTCGAGCCGCGGATGTTGCCGCCGAGGATCATCGCCGCTCCGATTTCGGCGACGACCTGTCCGAAGGCCGCGGTGATGACGGCGGCGAGCGCAAAGCGCGCTTCGCGCGCGACAGTCCACGCCGTGCGCCACGGTCCCGCGCCCAGTGTCTCGGCCGTGCGGCGGACGCGCGGATCGACACTCTGAACCGCCGCGGCGGACAGGGCAGCGGCAATGGGGAGGGCGAGCAGCACGTCGCCCGCGACGATCGCCTCCCACGTGTACAGCCAGCCAAGGCCACCGAGCGGGCCGCGGCGCGACAAGATCCCGTACAGCAACAGTCCGACCACGACGGTCGGGAAGGCGAGCGCGGTATTGACCATCGTGAGTGCGGCGCGCCGGCCCCAGAAGCGGCGCGTGGCGAGGAAGTATCCGAGCGGCAGTCCGGCAGCGCAGGAGATCGCCGTCGCGACGATGGCTACTTTGAGAGTTACAGCCGCGATTCCGAAGACTTCGGAATCACCCGCGATCAGTAGCCCCCAGGCGCGCCGAAACCCCTCGGCTAGAAAGTCCATCCGATGCCGAGGCTGATCCAGGGATGCGTGGTCCAGTCAGTGAGGCGGTCGGTCAAGGGAACGACCCGCGAACCGTCCGGCGCCAACGGCGTATGGAACGCCACCGGATATTTGAGTCGCCAGAAGAGCGCCCGCAGATCGCCAGTGACGGTCACGCGCCGGGCCGGATACCACCGCACGCCAGAAACAAACGCGATCGTGAACTTGGTGCCGAACCGGTAGCCACTGGTGTCGGCCGCAGCGTTCAACTCGGATATCAGGCCGAGGCCGGTGCCGACGAAGGGCGCGAGGCCCCGCCACGTTTTGCCGCCGGTGAGGCGGAGCTGCATGCCGATTTCCAACTGCAGCAAATCGGATTTCACCGGACCGCTCCGGCGTGACGCGGAATTCGAGTCGGCGTAGGGGTTGACGAGGAAGCGGTCGCCGCGCAGGTACGCGCCGGTGAACTGGAACTGTACGACCCGGCCCGCGGGAAGCTCGTAGCGCGCGCCATAGGTGAGCGCGTTGCTCGTGCCGACCCCGACGTTGCCGCGATCAGCCCCGAGATGGCCGACAAAGAACATCGGCCCGGGGTGCAGCGCGATATCGCGGTAGGGTGAGGTCGCGGGGTTGTGGCCGACCTGGGCGGAAAGGTTGACGGTTGGAATGTTGGAAAGAAACATCCCGAGAATCATCCACCTTGCAACCTTGCAACCTTCCAACCTTCCAGTCATCAGTCAGTCTCCCTCAAGTCCCGTCCCGTCATTTCCTTCGGAGGCTCAATACCCATGAGCTGCAAGATCGTTGGTCCGACGTCGCGAAGCGAGCCACCGGCCCGCAGGTGATTCGCGCCGGCACCTTCTCCCACCATGACGAACGGCACCGGATTCGTGGTGTGCGCGGTGTGCGGGCCGCCGGTCGCCGGGTCGATCATCAACTCGCAGTTGCCATGATCCGCCGTCACCAGGACCGTCGCGTTCACTTTTTCAGCCGTCGTCAGGACGCGCGCCAGACATTGGTCCACGGTTTCCACCGCCTTGACCGCCGCGGCCAGCACACCGGAGTGACCCACCATGTCGCCGTTGGCGTAGTTGCACAGAATGAAATCGTGTTGCTGGTCGGCAATCGCCTTACAGAGCACATCGGTCACACCAGGCGCGCTCATCTCGGGCATCAGGTCATAGGTCGCGACCTTCTGCGACGGCACCAGCAAGCGCTCTTCGCCCCTGTAGGGCGGCTCATATCCGCCGTTAAAAAAATAGGTGACGTGCGCGTACTTCTCCGTCTCGGCGGTGCGAAACATCGTCTTGCCATGATCCGAGAGCACCTCGGCGACGATCCGCGACAACACCATCGGCTCGAACGCGGCGGGGAAGGGCAGCGTTTCGTCGTAGCGCGTCATGGTCACGAGCCGTACCGCGGGGCGGCCCTTCACGTCGAAGCCGTCGAAATCCGGGACCGCGAGCGCGCGCACGATCTGCCGCATGCGATCGGCTCTGTAGTTGAAGCAAAAGATGCCGTCGCCGTCCCGAATCAGCGGTGCGCCCGTGATGACGCGCGGCTTGACGAATTCGTCCGTCTCGCCGGCGTCGTACGCCTGCTCGATCGCGGCGATGGGATCGGCGATCTGCACACCGACACCGTTGACCATGGCATCATACGCGAGTTTCGTGCGCTCCCACCGTTTGTCCCGATCCATCGCGTAGTATCGTCCGATGACTGTGGACACGGCCGTCCGACCGTCCGACCGTCCGACCGTCGCGAGCAGATCCCGCATGAACCCGAGCGCCGATTTCGGCGGCGTGTCGCGGCCATCGAGCCACGTGTGGATCGCGATCTTGACTCCCGCGCGCCGGCCCAGCTCTACGGCGGCGAACAGATGCTTGTCGAGCGCGTGCACGCCGCCGGTGCCGATCAATCCCATCACATGCAACGTGCCGTCGTGCCGCCGGGTATCCTCGACGAGCTGGACCAGGGCTGGAATCCGAAAGAACTCACCGCGCTCGATCGATTGCGATATTCGGACGATGTCCTGCGGCACGGCGCGGCCCGCGCCGAGGTTCAGGTGTCCGACTTCGCTGTTCCCGATTTGTCCGTCGGGCAGTCCCACGGCGAGGCCCGAGGCTTCGAGCAGTGTCCGGGCGGGGCGCTGCCACAGCTTGTGCCACACGGGCGTGCTGCCGAGCTCGATCGCGTTTCCCTCGCGGCCCGGACGAAAACCCCAGCCGTCGAGCACGATGAGCACGACTGGGATGCGCGTGCTACGGGTCGTTGTCATATTGAGGGGGATGCAAGTTAGCCGGATCGTTCCGAGCCTACTAGCGGTTGTCAGCCTCGCGACGCCGCGAGGAGGCGGTGCGGCCGCCCAGAGCGGCGGCCGCTATCGCGTCACAGCCGACAACGCCTGGTTCTATCAGGATGTCGCCGGCCGCCGCATCGCGCGCCTGGCGCGTGGCGCCACGCTGTCCGGTGGTGCGACGCGCAACGACTGGATTCAGGTGACGCTCGAAGGCTGGATCTTCTCGACGTCCGTCGGGAAAAGCGATAAGCCCGAGTTCGATCTGCTGGTCACGCGCGCGCCCAACGAAAATCTGCGCGCCGCGCCCGCCGGCCCGCTGGTCGCAGAACTTGCGGAGGGGTTTGGACTGAAGCGCGCGACCCCGGACAGCAGCGGGCGGTGGCGGCACGTGACGCGCGAGGGCTGGGTGCTGCGCAGCACACTCGCTCCCCTTGCCGACGTCGTCGCCACGCGGACCGCCGTCGCGCCGGACAGCGACAGTGTTCAGGGCGGGCTGCCCCCGCCGCCCCGCGGCGCGGACACCGCGCGGGTGGATTCGAGCCGCGCCCAGCCCATGCGCATGACGACCCTCTACCGCGCGCCGGATGGCCCCGAGGCCGGTACGATCGCCACCGAGACGCCGCTCCGGGTCCTGAGCCGCAACGGCGAATGGACGCGCGTGCAGTTCGAGGGCTGGGTCAAAGGCGGCGATCTCCAGGCCGCGCCCGCGGGCGTCTTAGTCGGCGTCACCGCCGCCGAGCTGCGCACCGAGCCCCAGCGCTATGTCGGCCAGGTGCTGCGCTGGAATCTGGAATTCATCGCGATTCAAAAGGCCGACGATCTCCGGCCTGACATTCCGAGCGGTTCGTCCTACGTCCTCGCGCGCGGGCCGCTGCCGGAACGTGGCTTCGTGTACATCGTAGTGCCGGAGAACAGACTGCCGGCGTTTCGGGCGCTCACGCCGCTCGTGACGATGCAAGTGACCGCGCGCGTGCGGAATGGCCGCAGCCGCTACCTGGGCAATCCGGTGGTTGATCTGATTTCGCTGGAAGGAGGAGGTGGAACGCCTTGAACGATATCCTGAACGAACGCATTCGCCGTAAACTCGACGTCATGCCTGACGAGCAGGCCTACCAGGTGCTCGACTACATCGAATTCCTCGAGTCGAAGTACTCGCAGCGCGCCGCCGGCGCCCCGGCGTTTCAGAAAGTGGCCGAGACGCTGGAGGACACCATGCGCGCCGGCCGCGTGCCCGTCACCATCATCCGGGGCACGATGGACGCCGTAGGGAAGGCTGGGAAGTTCTTTGAGGGGCTGGCGGCGGCAGGGAAGGCGGCGGTGGACGAAGCGAGGCGGAAGAACGCGGCCCCCCCCGAAAAACCGGTTGAGGAAACGAAGACGTCCCAGTAACTTCCGCCATGGGAACCTTCCGACCCGACGTCGCCCTCACCTTTGACGACGTCCTGCTCGTGCCCCGTCACTCGACGGTGCATCCCCGCAACGTCACCGTCGTCAGCCGCTTCACTCGCGCCATTCCACTCAACATTCCGATCGTCTCCGCCGCCATGGATACCGTCACCGAAGCGGAGATGGCGATGGGCATGGCGCGCCTGGGGGGGATCGGCGTGATCCATAAGAACATGCCGATCGACCGCCAGGCGGCCGAGGTGGACCGGGTCAAGCGCAGCGAATCGGGCATGATCATGAACCCGATCACGCTGGGACCCGACCGGCCGTTGCGCGAAGCGAGTTTGTTGATGCTGCGCTTCAAGATCTCGGGCGTGCCGATCGTCGATGGGGCGGGAAAGCTGGTCGGCATCATCACCAATCGCGATCTCCAGTTTGAGCGCGAGATGGATCGGCCGATTCGCGACGTCATGACGAAGGAGAAGTTGATCACGGCGCCCGTCGGTACGACACTCGATGACGCGGAGCGGCTGCTCGCCAAGCACCGGATCGAAAAGCTTCCCGTCGTCGATAAGCAGGGATTGTTGAAGGGCCTCATCACCATCAAAGACATCTTCAAGCGTCGCCAATATCCCGACGCCAACAAGGATCAACACGGTCGGCTGCGGGTCGCCGCCGCCGTGGGCGGCACACCCGACGTCCGCGCGCGCGCCCAGGCGCTGCTCGACGCCGGCTGCGATGTGATCGTTGTAGACTCGGCCCACGGGCACAGCCAGGGTGTGCTCGACGCGGTCGCCTGTTTGCGCGACGCCTTCCCCGACGCGCAGCTCGTCGCCGGGAATGTGGCAACCGAATCGGGCGCCCGAGACCTCGCCGAGCGCGGCGTCGATGCGATCAAGGTCGGTGTGGGGCCGGGGTCGATCTGCACGACTCGCGTCGTCACGGGGATCGGCGTTCCGCAGATCACAGCGATCGTCGACGCCGTGCGCGGCGCGGGAGACATTCCGGTCATCGCCGACGGCGGCATCAAGTACTCCGGTGACGCCGTGAAGGCGCTCGCCGCCGGCGCCGAGAGTGTGATGATGGGGTCGATGCTGGCGGGGACGGAGGAGAGTCCGGGCGAGTCGTTTCTCCTGGAGGGCCGGCGCTTCAAGGTGATTCGCGGCATGGGCAGCCTGTCCGCCATGGAAGAGGGCTCGGCCGACCGCTATTTCCAAGAGGGTGAGGTCTCGCTGCAGAAGCTCGTCCCGGAGGGGATAGAGGGGCGAGTCCCCTACCGCGGCCCGGTTGCCGACGTCGTCTTCCAGATGGTCGGTGGGCTGCGGAGCGGAATGGGGTATTGCGGGGTATGTGACATCGCTGCGCTGCACACGGAAACAGAGTTCATCCGGATCACGACCGCGGGATTGCGTGAATCTCATCCGCATGATGTCGTCATCACGCGAGAAGCACCGAACTACAGTTTGTAGTCTCGTCGTGCTGCTGGCTGCACCGGGGCTGCTGCTTGCGCAACAGCAGGCTGACAGCTCGTATCCGCCGCCTGCGTTCGCCCCTCTCTCCGACCGCTATACCTTCGACGTCGACGCGCTGACCAAAAACGGCGCGGCGCGCACGCTCAGCGAGGTGCTCACGAGCCAGGTGCCGGGCCTGCTCGTGATTCCCGGCGGCGGCTTGAACGGTGGCGGGTCACAGGTCCGCTTTGCGGGAGTCCGCTCCCTCATTTCCGATCTCCCGCCGCTGATCCTGCTCGACGCCGTCCGCATCGACGCGCACGAGGACGACTCGCAGCTCACCGTCGCAGGCCCCGGCCCCTCACGTCTCGACGATATCCCGATCGAAGACGTGCAGTCGATCGAGGTGCTCGAGGGACCGGCCGCGACGGCGATTTATGGCCCCGGGGCCGCGGCGGGCGTCATCCTCATCCACTCCAAAGCCGCGCGCACTGGCGCGATCCGCGTCCACGGCTTTGCCGAAGGCGCCGTGCGAGCCATTCCCGAGCGCTGGCCGGCGAACTATGGCGGCGTCGATCTCGATAACCCCGACAGTCTGCTGCGGACCGGCGGGTGCAGCCTCGTGGTCGAAGCCGCGGGCCAATGCGTGCAGGACGGCCTGCAGTCGTTCAATCCGCTGGTCGCCCGGAATCCGTTCGGTGCCGCGCCGCGACGGCAGCTCGGCCTGAGTGCCGCCGGCGGACCGCGCTGGGGTGCGTTCCGGCTGTCCGGCAATCTCGACGCCGACGCGGCCGCCTACGACGTCCCAGCCGTGACGTGGTCCGACGATTACCACCGCTGGAATGTCGGCGGAGGCGCCACGCTGCATCCCTGGCGCAACGTCGAGATCGGCGCGAGCGCGACGCAGATTTCCAGCAACCTGCGGCTTCCCATCTACGAGCCCGTGCTGGCCGCGCTGATGGGGCCGAGCGACTCGACCGGGTTCAGCTGGGGTCAGGCCTTTCAGAGTCCGGGGACGCAGAAGCTCGATCGCACCCTCGCCAGTGTGCAGGTCCTCGCCACGCCTCTGCGCTGGCTCGCGATCCAGGGGACGTTCGGACTCGACGACATCGGGCAACATGAGCGGAACCTCGTGTCCACGCTCCTGACCACCGGCGATCGTGTCGTGCGAGACCGGACCTTCGCGCTGAAACTGACGGCGGCAAATCGGATCTCCAGCGGGACGCGGCTCACCTCGGCCATTGGAGTCGAGCGCCTGCAGAACCGTGAGAATGCGGCATTCTTTCAGGGGTCCGGTGGCGCGTATACGTCGCAACAGTCGTGGCTGGACCGGCGCTGGTTGAGCGTATACGGCGTCGAGCGGGTGGGCATTCGCGACCGGTTCTTCGTGACCGGCACGCTGCGCCATGACGATCTCCACGAGTATTCCCCGGGAGATCAGACGAACCCCAGTCTCGCCGTCGACTGGATCCTCAGAACCGAGCGGCTCGGTGCGCTCGGCAGGCTGGCGATGCATGGCGCCTATGGAAAGGCGAGTCACGCCTTTCCGCAGAATCTCCAGGTCGTGTTTGTCGCGCCATTCCAGCCCACCCCCGCGCCACTCAAGCCCGATCGCACGCGCGAGTGGCAGGTTGGCGCGGATGCCGCCGGACTGTCGGGTCGGTGGCACGCGAACGTGTCGTTCTACGATCTGCGGTCGCAGGCCCTTCAGTACCTCGGCGTCTCGCTCCCGAGCGGCGGCCCGTCATTCGTCTACGCCCCGGGCGCGGTCATCAGCAATCGCGGGGTGACCGCCGCGCTGTCGGCAAACCTGATCGATCGGCCGGGCTGGGGATGGACGACGCAGCTCTCGCTGTGGGGAAACCGGAATCGTATCGTCCGGGGCAATCCAGCCACCATCGCGGTGAGCGGTATCCGCTATACCGGGCAACGCGAGCAGGCCGGCTACCCCGCCGGCGGGTACTGGGCCTGGCCGATCACGTATGCCGACACCAACGGCGACGGGATTATCTCGGGAAACGAGATCTCCTACGCGACCACCCCGCCCTCACAGGTTTGGGCAGGTACCCCCTATCCCACGCAAGGCGCGGCACTCACCTCGTCGTGGCGCGTCGGACCGCGGTGGCACATCTCGGCGATGCTCGACTATCGGGCCGGGCAGACCCTGTTCAATCAGATCGCCAATCTGCGATGCCTGTATCCCATATGCCGCGATCGCTACGATCCAACAACGCCGCTGTCACGTCAGGCCAACGCCCTCGGGGCGTCCGTCATGCCGCCGGCGTATTTCGAGGCTGCCGACTACCTGAAGCTGCGCGAGCTCGCCATCGTATTCGACGTTTCCGAGCGTCTCGCGGCCCATTTCGGCGCGCGCGCCGCCAGCATCATGTTCGGTGGCCGCGACCTGGCGACCTGGACCAGCTACTCCGGAGCCGATCCGGAAACGGGCAGCTACGGCCGGAGCGCGGGGACGCCGATGATGGTCGGCGACTTCGCCACGGTCCCGCTCCCCCGCTCCTGGACGGTGCGTGTAAGACTTTCCTACTGACAGCCTTCATTCTATTGACAGATCGCCACCCCCGGCGGACCTTGGGGCGGTCTGCGCCGTCGATTCGTCACCCCTCTAAATGGAGTCCCGCATGAATTTGTGGGCTACCAAATCCATCGCGACGCTGCGCGCCGAGGCTGACCAGGCGGGCGAGCACCAGCTGAAACGGGCGCTCACGCCGCTCAACCTGATTACCCTCGGCATCGGCGCCATCATCGGCGCCGGCATCTTCGTGCTCACGGGCCAGGCCGCCGCGCAGTACGCGGGGCCCGCCGTGTGGATCTCCATGATCCTGGTCGGCATCGCCTGCGCCTTCGCCGGCCTCTGCTACGCCGAAATGGCGAGCGCCGTGCCGGTCGCGGGCAGCGCGTACACCTACTCGTACGCGACGATGGGTGAGCTGATCGCGTGGATCATCGGCTGGGATCTCGTGCTCGAGTATGCCGCCGGTGCCGCGACCGTGGGGGTGGGCTGGTCGGGCCACTTCGTGAGCCTGCTGGGGAATTTCGGTCTCAAGCTTCCGGCGGGGCTCACGGCCGCGCCGACCACGTGGTGCACTGCCGCGAACGTCCAGGCTGGCCTCGCAGGTTGCGCGCACACCGGGCTCAACCTCACAGGCGCTATCGTCAACCTGCCGGCGGTGTTCGTCGTGGCACTGATGTCCACGATCCTGGTGATCGGCATTAAGGAATCGGCGAAGGTCAACAATTTCATCGTGCTGCTCAAGCTCACTATCATCTTCCTGATCGTCGCGGTGGGCCTGACCCACATCACCGCCGCCAACTGGAAGCCGCTCATCCCGCCGAACACCGGGGAGTGGGGCACCTACGGGATCTCCGGTATCCTGCGCGGCGCGGGGCTGGTGTTCTTCGCCTACATCGGATTCGACGCCGTCTCGACGGCGGCGCAGGAGGCGCGCAATCCGCAAAAGGATATGCCGATCGGCATCCTCGGCTCGCTCTTCGTCTGCACATTGCTGTACGTCATCGTGTCGGCGCTGCTGACCGGCATGGTCAGCTACAAAGAACTCCTCGCCCTGCAGACTTCCTCGCCGCCCGACTACGCCGCCCCGATGGCGTACGCGATGAAGCACGTCGGCGCGCCGGAATGGGTTCGGATCTCCGTGGACGTCGGCGCCGTGCTGGGTCTCGGCTCGGTGATCCTCGTGATGTTGCTCGGCCAGTCGCGTGTGTTCTACTCGATGTCGCGCGACGGCCTGCTCGGCGGCTGGGCAGGAAGGGTGCATCCCAAATTCCGCACTCCATACCTATCGACGATCTACACGGGCATCGCGGTGGGCCTCGCGACCGGGCTCTTGCCGCTGCAGCTGCTCGGGCAGCTCGTGAACATCGGCACCCTGCTCGCGTTCGTCCTGGTGTGCGCCGGCGTGTGGATTTTGCGCAAGAAGCGGCCCGACCTCGACCGGCCGTTCCGGACGCCATGGGTGCCGTTCGTGCCGATCGCCGGCGTGGTCTGCTGCCTCGGGCTGATGGCGACGCTCCCGGCCGATACCTGGATCCGGCTGATTGTCTGGCTGCTGATCGGATTCACCATCTACTTTGGATACAGCCGCAAACACAGCCGCCTCCAGCGCGAGCTGGCGGGTGCTGCGGGCGGGCCACCGCCGAGCATGGGTGGGGGTGGGGGTGGGGGGCCGAGAGGCCAGCCGCCGCGCCGGTAAACACGCGGAGCAGCACCGGCGCCGACCGAAAACACGACCAAAGGAGCTAGATCGGCGCCGGGTACGAGGCGATTATCTTCCCCGCAATGAACCCGAACGGCGTTCCGGTTCCCCCTGCCCGTGCGCAGGCGGCGCGCGACGTCGCGGCGGCGCTCACCAGTGCCCGCCACGTCGTTTTGACGACTCATGTCAACGCCGATGGCGACGGGGTCGGGAGCGAGATCGGGCTGTGGTATCTGTTGCGCGCCCGCGATGTTTCGGTCAGCATCGCCAATCCCACGGAGATCCCCGAGCGGTTCCACTTCCTGGTTCCCGATGGCGCTGATGCGAGCGACCGGGCGGCGCGCGAGATCGAGCGCGCCGATCTCGTCGTCTCGGTGGACATCGGGGACCTCAGCAGACTCGGCAACTTGGCGACGGTGATCAGCAAGCGACACCCGCCCCCTCCGCTCGTCTGCATCGATCATCATGTCGGTCCGGTGAAATTGCCTGCGGGCCCCGTCCTCATCGCGCCAGAAGCGACCGCCACCGCCGAGCTCGTCTTCGATCTTGCCAGCGTGGCGGGATGGCCGCTGACGCCCGAAGTCGCGCAGGCGCTCTATGTCGGGCTGCTCACCGATACCGGCGGATTCCGGTTCTCGAATACCACCGCGCGCGCGCTGCGCGTCGCGGCCGTCTTGCTCGAGAAGGGCGTCGACCCCGAGTCCATCTACGCGTCGGTGTACGCCAGCGCGCCGGAGGGCCGGGTACGGCTGCTCGCCGAAGTTCTGCAGACGTTGGTCGTGGAGCCGGAGGTCGGACTCGCGTGGGTGAGCGTGCCGGCGGACGCGCTGCGCCGCCACGAGGTGACGGCGGACGACCTCGACGGCATCGTCGAATTCCCGCGGTCGATCGCCGGTGTCCGCATGGCGCTCCTGTTCCGGCACATCGGCAACGGCCGGATCAAGGTCTCATTCCGCTCGATGGGCGAGGTGGACGTCGCAGAGCTCGCCCACCAATTCGGCGGCGGCGGCCATCATCGCGCGGCGGGCGCGTCGTTGCCGGGGACCATGGCGGACGTGGAGGAGAAGGTGCTGAACGCCGCGCGCGCATTCCTCGCCAACGGGAAGTCCGCGTGAGCGAACAGGCGATCAAAACGGACGTTGAGCAGATGCTGGGCGGGATTACCAGTCCCCGCCACGGGCGCGACCTCATGTCCGCCGGGATGGTGCGCGACATCACGGTCGATGCGGCGGGGGCCGTTACGTTCACCTTCGTGCTTACCCGCGAAGATCCGGGCTCTCTGGCGCGTCAGGCGCGCAAAGCGGTGGAGAGTGTGCCGGGCGTGAGCGCGGTCAAAATGAACGTTGTGGATTCAGCTGATGGGAGCGCCCAACCGGCTGCCCGGCCGTCCGGGGGGGGCCGTCCGGCCGCCGCCCCCTCCCCTCCGGCGCCACCGACGCCTGACGAAATGCCGTCACTCGGCAAGGTTCTCGCGATCTCGAGCGGCAAGGGCGGGGTCGGCAAGTCCACCGTCTCGGCAAACCTGGCGGCTGCACTGGCCCAGGACGGACATCGGGTCGCCCTCATGGATGCCGACATCTACGGGCCCAACATCCCGCGCATGTTCGGCGCCAACGCGAAGCCCGACGTGCAAGGCGGCAAAATTCAGCCGCTCGAGGCGCATGGCGTGAAGCTGATGTCGCTCGGCTTCATCGTGGAGCGGGATGCGCCCGCGATTTGGCGCGGGCCGATCATCATGAAGATCATCACGCAATTCCTGCGCGATGTGGCGTGGGGTGAGCTGGACTATTTCCTGGTCGATCTTCCACCGGGCACGGGCGACGCCCAGCTTTCACTGACGCAAATCGTGCGCTTGCACGGGGCGATCATCGTGACTACGCCACAGGAGATGGCGGTCGGCGATTCGCTCCGCGGCGCAAAGATGTTCGAGCGCGTCGGGGTCGGCGTCGTGGGGATCGTGGAAAACATGAGCTATTTCGTGTGTCCCGACTGCCACGCCCGATCGGAGATCTTTCTGGCCGGCGGCGGCACCCGCTTGGCCGCGGAGCTCGGCGTTCCGCTGCTCGGGCAAATTCCATTACAGGCGGGGATGGCGGAGCTCGCCGATCGGGGCGAGCCGATCGTCGTGAGCCAGCCCGATTCGCCCGCGGGCATTGCGCTGCGCGAGCTGGCCCGAACCGTTGCCACTCGCACGGCGGGCCTGGCGCCGGCGCTTCCGATCAGCGCAGCGCCGCGCTGACGTGCAGGCGCTCGTCGCAGTCGTGCTGTTGCTGCAGAGCGCTCCTCTCGCGCTCCCCGGTTCTCCCCCCCCTTGGTTCGGTCCAGGGCCGGAGGCGCTGCGCGCATTGCGGGCGGGCCTCGACACCCTGTACGGCGGGGATTTCGAAGCCGCGGCGAACTACTTCGCCGAGCTGGCGGTGCACGACACGACGGATCCTGCGCCGGTCGTCTTCCAGGCGGGCGCGTACATCTGGTGGGCGTCGGCCAAGGATTCCGCCGACTTTGCGCTCCAACGCATCGACTCGCTTCTCGGTGTGGCGCTGACGCGGGCCCGCGCGGCCGGCCAGCCCGGGGAATTCTGGCTGGCGACCGCGCTCGGGTACCGGGCGCGCCAGCGCGAGGAACACGGCCATGGGTACGGTGCGGCGAAGGATGCGAAAGCGATGCGCGACATTTATCGTCGCCTGCTACTAGCCGATTCCAGCTGCGCGGACTGTTACCTGGGCCTGGGCGTGTACGACTACGGCTTGGCGCGCGCCGGCGCCTTTGCGCGGTTCGTCGCGCGGATCATTGGCTTGGGCAGTGGCAATGCAGAGCGGGGAATCCGGTACATGCGCCATGCCGCCCACGACGGCGACCTGGCGCGGGTCGAGAGCACGTGGGTCCTGGCCGCCGCCTTGATGCGGGAAGCGGCGCGCGATCCGGCGGGGCGCGCGGTGCTCGAGCGCGAAGCGCGCGGCTGCGTCGAAGGTCTCGCCGAGCGCTATCCGCGCAATCCGGTATTTCAGCGGTTCTTGCGGGAGGTACCCGCGAAGACCTCAGCGGCTGAAGCGATAGGAGCGGTGGGTGCCGCGCCGGCGGCGATTGTCGGAACGCCGGTCCGGCGGCATGAGCGCGGCGAGTTTGCCGAGCATGTTGTGCAAATGACTCGTCACGGTGTTCGTCGCGATGTTGAGCCACTGCGCAATCTCTTTGTTGCCGAGTCCCGCCGCGATCAGCTCTTTGATTTCCTGCTCCCGCTTGGTGAGGCGCACGTCGCCGCGCGAGGGGGCACTGCCGCTCATGGTGCCGGCGCCCCCTGCGAGTCGATCGGCGGGCTCGCGTGCGAGAACATCGCACACGCTCGCGACGGTCCCGTTGCTGCGACGCTCCGCACGGCGCCGACGCTCGACATGGCGAAGTTGATTCATGACGAATCGCTCTTTTAGCTTAGCCCCGATGAGCCAATCATTACGCCGTGTGGCGTTGTTGTTCGGGCTCGCTGCTGTCTATTATTTCGCCGCCAAACTCGGTCTGCGGTTCGCGTACATCAACAGCAGCGTCACGACGATCTGGCCGCCCACCGGGATCGCCCTCGCCGCGTTCGTGCTGCTCGGCTATCGCGTCTGGCCTGCGATTCTCGGTGCCGCGTTTCTCGCGAACTTCGCGACGACCGGCGCCGTGCTGCCTTCCATCGGCATCGCGATCGGCAATACCGCCGAGGGACTGCTCGGCGCGTATCTCGTCAACCGGTTCGCGCGCGGCGGCCGCGTCTTCAATCGGGTCCGCGACATCCTCCGGTTCACACTGCTCGCGGCGCTGGTCAGCACCGTCGTCTCAGCCACCATCGGCATCCTGTCTCTGCTGCTCGGCGGGCTCGTCTCGTGGAGCGACGTGCCGCGGGTATGGCTGACCTGGTGGCTCGGCGACGCGGTCGGCGACATCGTCATCGCGCCCGCGCTGATGCTTTGGATCGGCGTCAAGCCCGCGGCACGCTGGACTCGCCAGCAGCTGTGGGAAGCGATCGCGTTGACCGTCGTGACCGTGCTCGTCACGTTCGCGATGTTCGGCGGTGTCTTCCCATCTCGCCATTACCCGCTCACCGTGCTGCTCTGGCCGGTGCTTATCTGGGTCGCCTTCCGGTTCGGTCCGCGTGAGGCGGCCGGGGCGATGATGATCGTCTCGTTCACCGGCATCTTTCGCACGCTGGATGGCGTCGGCCCGTTTTCGGTGTATGCGCCGGGGGAATCGTTGGTGCTCCTGCAGGTGTGGACCGGGATCACCGCGGTCACGAGTCTCGTGCTCGCGGCCGTCGTCGCCGCGCAGCGCGAGCTGCAGGGCACCTGGCGGGAGCTGGCCGTCACGGATCCGCTGACGGGACTCGCCAATCATCGCCAGCTGGTGCAGGCGCTCGACGGCGAGATCAAGCGCTCGCGCCGCACCGCGCAGCCGCTCGCGGTGGTGCTGCTCGACCTCGACGGCCTGAAGCAGATCAACGATCGGCACGGCCACCTCGCGGGGAGCCTCGCGATCCGGCGCGTGGCCGAGGCGCTGCTCGGCTCGTGCCGCGCGACCGACACGGCCGCCCGGTTCGGCGGCGACGAGTTCGCGCTCGTGCTCCCGGAGACGGGGGAAGCGGCGGCGTGGCACGTGGCGCGCGGGGTGTCCGACCGGTTGGCGACGGACGCCGAGAAGCCGAACTTGTCGATCAGTGTCGGGGTGGCCGTCTACCCCGGGCACGGCGACACGGTCGAGGCCCTGCTAAACGCAGCGGATATCGCGCTGTACGAGACCAAGGAACGCCGTAAGAGCAGGGCCTCAGGGCTTGCTCCTTAAACCAGCCGTACTAGGTTAGGAGCCATGGTCGACAACCGTAAAGGCATGAGCGTCTCGACGCGGGCGTCCGAAGCGCCGGCACTGTCCGAATCGTCGGCCGGCTTGCTGCGCGAGCTGGTCGCGCACCTGCGACAAAACCGCACGCAGCTGCGGGAGGAATGGGCGCGACGCATCACGCGCGCCGAGCTGCTCACGGCGATGACCGAAGAGGAAATCTTCGCCGAAGCGACCGCCGTCTACGACAACTACGTGGAAGCGCTCGAGACGGGTACCTTCGAAGCCCTGCAAGCGTACTCGCGGCGACTGTCGGAGCGAATCATTCCGCGAGGCGTCGAAACAGACGAAGTCGTCGGAATCGTGCTGCTCCTGCGTGACGTGCTCGCCCGCTCGCTGTTCAACAAATACCAAGACAACGTCGAAAAGTTGAACCGGATCTTAGACAGTTACGAGCCCGCGGCGAACCGCATCGCGAACACGGTGGCCGTCGGATTCGTGGAAGAGCGCGAGCGCATCATCCGGCAGCAACAGGAAGCCATCCGGGAGCTGTCGACGCCCGTGCTCCAGGTGCGCGAGCGGCTCCTGATTCTGCCGATCATCGGTGTCATCGACCCGCAGCGCGCCCGCCAGCTGACGGAGCAGCTGCTGCGCGCCATTCGCGCCAACCGCGCCAAAGTCGTCGTGATCGACGTGACCGGTGTGGCGGCCATGGACTCGGGCGTCGCGAATCACTTGGTGCAGACGGTTGAAGCCTCGCGCCTCCTCGGCGCCACCGTCATCGTGACGGGCCTGTCGCCCGAGATCGCGCAGACGCTCGTGACGATCGGCGTCGACCTCAGCGAAATGGCCACGGTCGGTGACCTGCAGGGAGGCATTGAAGAGGCCGAGCGCTTGCTCGCCGATCGCGCGGCGCCGACGACGCAGGTCCGCGAAATCGCCCCAGAATCTACGCGTTAGCCGGAGGCCGCCGTGGAAGTACCGATTCTGCGGCAGGGGCAATACCTCATTGCCTCGATTCAGTCCGCCCTCACAGACGCCGATCTCTCCCATCTCCGTGAAGCGCTGATCGCCCAGGTCGGGCGGTCGCGCTGCCGCGGCGTCATTGTGGACGTCACCGCGCTCGACGTGATGGATTCGTTCGCGGTGCGAACGCTGCGCGACATCGCGCACATGGCTCGCCTGCGCGGCGCCGAGACGGTCATCGTGGGCATTCAGCCCGACGTCGCATTCGCCATGGTGCAGCTCGGGCTGACGCTGAAAGGCGTCGCGACGGTGCTGGACCTCGAAGAAGGCCTCGCCTTCCTCAATCGCCGCACCGAAGAACGTACCTTCGAGACCAAACCCAAAAAGCCGAGCGGCCGTGGGTGATGAGCTGCGCCTGCCGATCGCCGCGGACGTTGATGTCGTTGAAGCCCGTCAACAAGGCCGCGCGCTAGCCGCCGTCGCAGGATTCTCGAGCGGCGAGCAGACGGTCATTGCCGCCGCGATTTCCGAAATCGCCCGCAACATCCTGATGTACGCCAAGAAGGGTGAGATCATCCTCAGTCTCGTCCAGAATGGCGATCGCCAGGGCGTCTCCGTCGTCGCCATCGACCAGGGTCCCGGCATTACCGACATCGAGCGCGCAATGCAGTACGGCTACTCGACGTCCCACGGCGTCGGTGCCGGCCTGCCCGGCGCCAAGCGGCTCATGGACGACTTCGACCTTCAATCCACGCCCGGGCAGGGAACGACCGTCACGATGACGAAGTGGCGGCGGGCCATTTGAAAATCGACACGGCGTTCGCCACGCTACCCCTGCCTGGGCAGGCGGAGTCGGGCGACCTGTGTCTCATTAAACGAGTGGGAAAGGGAACGCTGATCGCGGTGGTCGACGGGCTGGGTCACGGCGAGGAGGCGGCGTCTGCCGCCCATGCGGCCGTCGGTTCACTCGACCGGTATTCCCGCGAGCCACTTGTCGATCTCGTCCGCCGCTGCCACGAAGCCGTGGTGGGTCTGCGCGGCGTCGTCCTCGGCCTCGCCCACCTCGATCCGCAGGCGGCGACCATGACGTGGCTCGGTGTCGGCAACGTGGGCGGCATTCTACTGCGCGCCGATCTCGGCAACCGGCCCTCGCGGATCACCCTGCTTCCGAGTGCGGGATTCATCGGCGCCGAGCAGACGCATCCCACGACGCGATCCGTGCCGCTCGCGCTCGGCGATACCGTCATTCTGTTTTCCGACGGCATCAAGGACGGATTCGCGGAATCGCTGGCGCTTTCGAGCACCCCGCAGGAGATCGCCGACCACGTCATCACCCGGCACGTGAAGGGCAACGACGACGCGCTTGTGCTGGTAGCACGCTACGCCCGCTAAGCAGGTCGCTGGCTCGCTGACGACCGGCCCACTGCGGCCCGTCGTATTGCGGCTCGCCGCTCCCGCCGTCGCGATGATGGCGTGCCATTTCTCCTTCAATCTGATCGACAGCATCTGGGTGGGCCGGCTCATCGGACCGGCAGCGCTCGCGGCGGTGTCGACGGCGGGATTCTACATCTGGGTGGCGCTCAGTCTGGGCGAGATGGTTGAGATCGGATTGATCGCGGTCGCGGCGCGCCGCCATGGGGAGGGCAACCCTGAGCAGGCGGCGCGCGCCGCCGCCGCGGCGGTGGCGTACGCGCTGCTGGCAGGTCTCGTCGTGAGCATCGCCGGCTGGCTCGTGATGGGCACGATGTTCCGCGTCATGAAGATCCCGTCCGAAGTCGCAACGCTGGGGCGTGCCTATCTCTCGACGTGGCTGCTGGGCGCGCCACTCGTGTTCGGATTCTTCGCTATCGAGGCCACGTTCCGAGCGGCCGGCGACACCCGGACGCCGTTCTTGATGCTCGCGGGGTCGGTTTGCTTCTCGATCGCGCTCGATCCGCTGCTGATCGCCGGCGTCGGTCCGTTCCCGCGGCTGGGCGTGGAGGGAGCCGCCCTGGCGTCCGTGATGGTCCGCGGTGGGGGTTTCTTGCTGGGTCTCGTCATCGCGCTACGACGGGGGCTCGTGCGGATCGGGGCGCCGGATTGGCGCACGCTTCCCACGATTATCCGCATCGGCGCTCCGTTGTCACTCGCGGGCGTCCTGCTGTCGGTCATCTACATGTGGCTCACGCGATTTACCTCGCGCTTCGGCACGCCAGCGCTCGCCGCGCTCGGCGTCGGCCACAAAATGGAAGGCCTGGGGTTCATCGCGATCAGCGGCTTCGCGCTGGCGGCCGGCGCGCTCGTGGGCCAGAACCTCGGCGCCGGGCAGGAGGCGCGGGCGCGGGAGGCGGTACGGCTCACGGTCGAATATTGCCTCGCGGTCACCGTGACGACTGCGATCGCCTTTCTCCTTGTGCCCGGTCGCCTCGTCTCGCTGTTCACCCGGGATCCGCAGGTGATTGCCGATGGAGTGCTGTACCTGCGGGTCATCGCGTTCGCGCAGATCGGTCAGAGCTTCGAGCTGATTCTCGAAGGGGCACTCGCAGGGGCGGGCTATACCTTCTGGCCGCAGATCGTGAGCACGAGTCTCACCGCGCTCCGGATTCCGCTCGCCGCCTGGTGGTCGCGCGGAATTGGCCTGCTTGGCATCTGGCTGGCCTTGAGCGTCACCGCGATCTCGCGCGGCATCGCCATGATCCTCTTCTGGAAAGGCGGGCGGTGGCGTACCGTCAGAGTCTAGACCATGACGATTGTCACGCTGCTCACTGACTTCGGCACCGCCGACAGCTACGTCGCTGAGATGAAGGGCGTGCTCTCGACGTACGCTCCTCAGGCGACACTGGTCGATATCACCCATGACGTGTTGCCCGGCGATGTGCGTGCCGCTCAGTACATCCTCAGTCGGATCTGGATGTTCTTTCCCGAAGGGACGATTTACGTCGCCGTCGTCGATGCCGGCGTTGGAACAGACCGAAGGGTGCTCGGGGCAACCCGATTTGGTCGGTACTTTCTGGCACCGGACAACGGGCTGCTCTCTTTCCTGTCCATGAACGCGAAGTTCGTCTCCCTCCCCGTGCTTCCTGAAGCAGCGCCCACCTTCCATGGCCGCGACGTCTTTGCGCCCGCCGCCGGAGTACTGGCGACCGGAGGATCGCTCGAGTCGCTTGGCACCGCAATTACCGATCCGATCGACCTGCCGTTGCCGATCCCAACGACAGACGGAGACGCGGTCGTGGGTGAGGTGCTATACGTCGATCGGTTCGGGACGCTGATCTCGAACATTACCCCCACCGCTCTCAAGCCCGGTGTGAGCATTCATGTCGACGGAGTGGACATCGGCCCCTTGCGGCGCACGTTCGCGGATGTCGCATCTGGAGCGCTCGTGGCATTCACGGGGTCGGGTGGAACGGTGGAGATTGCGGTGCGCGACGGGAGTGCGGCTGCAAAACTGGGTGTCGGTGTGGGCGCGGAGGTTCGCGCGTAGCCTTCTTATTTAGGGCGTCCAGTCCCCAGAAGGCGTCGCAATCTTCACCTGCGCCATCACGCGATCACCGAACCCCGCGCTCGGCGCAAACTTCGGAAGCTGCACCAGCTCGAGAATGACCTTCCGTTCACGTTCGGCTTCGACACGGCAGAGAGAGCAATCGGCGAGATGCATGGCCCGGGCGGCGGGGAGAAGACCCTGCGCCCAGAGCTCGATTTCGTCAGTAGTGAGATGCATGGAGATGTCAGTCATTGGGTGTCCTACGGCTCGGTTTCGGCCCTGGTTTCACTCCCGGCGATCTTCCAGATAACCACGCAATTCATTGCGGGCCCGATGGATATAGGTTTTGACCGTCCCCAGGGGGAGGTCGAGCGTGTCGGCGATCTCCTCGTACGAATACCCCTCCACATGACGTAGCAAAATGCACGACCGGTACTCCGGGCGGAGCCGGGCGATGGCCCGCTCGATTGCGGTCCCGAGCTCGCGGTTCTCGACTTCGTCCAGCGGACTCTCGGCGCGATCGCCCAACTGCAGCGACGTCGCGCGCACCTGTTCGGGCGTCTCGGCACTCGGCGCGCCGTCGAGCGACAGCGTGTCGATACTCTTGCGCCGCAGGTGATCGATCGCCGCGTTGTTCGCGATCTTGAAAATCCAGGATGAGAACTTGAACTCCGGCCGGTACGATTTGATGCCGTTCAGGACTTTGACGAACGTCTCCTGCGCGAGGTCCTCGGCGAGCGCGCGATCGCGTACCATCCGGTACAGCAGCGAGAACACCGGACGTTCGTACCGGCGCACCAGCTCGCGGAAAGCGGCGTCGTGTCCCTGCTTTGCCCACGCGACGACCTGCTGATCGCTGGCGTCGCTCAGGTGGTCCGGCCTATCTTTCGCGCCTATGAGTCGGTCTCCAGCCTACGTCCGTGGCATGTTCACGGCGATCGCCCCGCGCTACGACTTCCTGAACCACCTGCTCAGTCTCAACGTGGACCGGTCGTGGCGCCGCACCGCCGTCGCACGACTCGGCTGGGAAGCGAAGCCTGACGGCACGTACCTGGACCTCTGTGCCGGAACCCTCGATCTCGCGGCCGAATTGGCGCGGCGCGACGGCTTTCGCGGCCGGGTAATCGGCGCCGACTTCGCGGTGCCGATGCTGGCGCGAGGCAAGAACAAAGCTGCTCGCACCGTCCCCGTCGCCGCCGACGCGCTCGAGCTGCCGTTTCCCGCGGCGCGGTTCGACGGCGCCCTCGTGGGATTTGGCGTTCGCAATCTGGCCGACCTCGACAGCGGATTGCGGGAGGCGGCCCGCGTGTTGAAGCCGGGCGCGCGATTCGTCATCCTGGAATTCGCCACGCCCCGATTCTCGCCGCTGCGCGCGATCTATCTCTTCTATTTTCGCCGGATTCTTCCCGCCATCGGCCGGCTCGTGTCGAAACATAGAGACGCCTATACCTACCTGCCAGAGTCGGTACTCGCGTTTCCGGAGCCGGAGGCGCTGTCTCAGCGCCTGGTGGCCGCGGGATTCTCGCACGTCGGGTTCGAGCGGCTGACGGGCGGGATCTGTGCCGTGCACTATGGCACTCGCTAATCTCCGGGAGTTCATCGCCGCGATCGAGAAATCCGGGGATCTCAGGCGCGTCACGCGACCTGTGTCCGTCGACAAGGAGATCACCGAAATCGCAGATCGCTGCATGAAGTCGCCCGGCGGCGGACCGGCGCTGCTCTTCACAGAGCCCGCGCTGCGCGGCGGCGGGAAGTCGCGGTATCCCGTGGCGATCAACTTGTTCGGATCAGAGCAGCGCATGTCGCTGGCGCTCGGTGTGGATTGCCTCGATCAGGTCGGGGCGCGCATCGCCGAGCTCCTCGCGCTGAAGGTGCCGGAAGGACTGCTGGGCAAGCTCGCGATGCTGCCGCGGCTCGCCGAGGTCGCGAAGTTCCCACCCAAGACTGTGGGCCGGCCGGCCTGCCAGGACACGGTGCTCAAGGATTCGGACGTCGACCTCTCGCTGTTTCCGGTGCCGATCTGCTGGCCCGAGGACGGCGGGCCATACATCACGCTCGGTGGAGTCATTACGAGGAACCCGGAGTCGGGAGTCAGGAATGTGGGGATGTACCGGGTCCAGGTGCTGAGCAAGAACACGCTGGCGATGCATTGGCAGCGGCACAAGGTGGGCGCGGCGCACTGGCGCGCGATGGCGGAGCGCGGTGAGAAGATGCCCGTCGCCATCGCCCTCGGAGGAGATCCCGCGAGCATCTATGCGGCCTCGGCCCCGCTCCCGCCCACGATCGACGAGTTTCTGTTCGCCGGCTTCTTGCGCGGTGAGCCGGTGCGGCTCGCCAAGGCCGTGACCGCCGATCTCGAGGTCCCCGCCGAGGCCGAGATCGTGATCGAGGGATACATCGACCCCCGGGAGGACCTGGTGCTCGAGGGGCCCTTCGGGGACCACACCGGCTTCTACTCGCTGGCGGATTATTATCCAAAGGTGCACGTCACAGCGGTGACGCTGCGCGACGATCCGGTCTGGCCGCACACAATCGTGGGTCGCCCGCCAATGGAGGATTATTTCCTCGGCCACGCCACGGAGCGGATCTTTCTGCCGCTGCTCAAGCTCACGATTCCGGAGATTGTCGATCTGCACATGCCCGCGGAGGGGATTTTTCACAACCTCGTGTTTGTGAGCATCGACAAGCAGTACCCAGGGCAGGCGTACAAGGTGATGAATGGCCTGTGGGGACAGGGGCTGATGTCGCTGGCCAAGATGATCGTGGTCGTCGATAAGGACGTCAACGTGCGTGATCCGAAGGAAGCTTGGTGGGTGGCGCTCAATCACATCGATCCCGAGCGCGACGTGCGCTTCACGATGGGACCGATCGACGTGCTCGATCATTCCAGCCGCGGCTTCACCTACGGGTCGAAGATGGGGGTCGACGCGACGCGGAAGTGGAAGGAAGAAGGGTTCACGCGAGAGTGGCCGAACAAGATCGTGATGGATGCGGAGACCAAGGCTCGTGTCGACTCGATGTGGAAGGATTTGGGAATTGAGCTCTGAGATGCGCGAGGGCCAGACCTTCTCCGGTGAATCGCTATTCGTTCGCTACATCAACTTTGTAAAGCTCCCTCATACAGTCTTCGCGCTCCCGTTCGCGCTGCTCGGCGTGATCGTCGCGTCGTATCAACAGCCCGCAACCTGGCGCGTGGCGATTTTGGTCGTCGTGGCGTTCACGGCGGCGCGGTTCGTCGCGATGGGGTTCAACCGCATCGCCGACCGGCGGATCGACGCGCGGAATCCGCGCACGCAGGGACGCGAGCTGCCGGCGGGCCACCTGACTGTCGGCCAGGCGTGGGCGGCCGTGATCGGCGCCATGGTGATCTTCCTCTGGGCGTCGTGGGCGTTGAATCCGCTCTGCGCGGCGCTGGCGCCGGTCGCGCTCATCTGGATTGCGACGTACAGCTACACCAAGCGGTTCACGGACTGGTCGCATCTGTGGCTGGGCGCCGCGCTCGCGATCGCACCGGTTGGGGGCTATGTCGCCGTCACCGGGGCGTGGAGCGATCCCGTCTGGCTGCTGCTCGTGATCGCACTGGCCGTCGCGTGCTGGGTGGCGGGGTTCGACATCTTTTACGCGCTGCAGGACGAAGTGTTCGATCGCCGCGAGGGGCTCCACTCGCTGGTGGTGCGGCTGGGGCAGGGGTGGGCCATCATCGTGGCGAAGCTGCTGCACGGCGCCGCGATTGCCGCGCTGATCCTGTTCGGCAAGGGCGCCGGGCTGGGCCTGGCGTATTTCGTCGGTGTCGCGATCGCGGTGGTGGTGATCGGTTGGGGGCACCGGCAGGTGAAGCCGGGAGATCTCTCAAAGCTCAATGCGGCGTTCTTCACGGCGAATGGGATCGTGAGCATTGTCGTGTTTCTGGGGGCGTTGGTGGATCGGATCCTGTGAAAAAAGGGACGGGGGACGGGGGAAGAGGGAAGGGTACACCGAACCCTAAGCGCTCGGTTTTACCCATCCCCCGTCCCTCGTCCCCCTTCCCCAAAGGTCCGCCTCGCCACCCGAAACGCGCCCCCACACCGAACCGCCGGGGACGCTAGAAGTCAGGGAGTCGGCTTGTCTCCCAGCCCCGCCAGGTCGAGCAGGAACGCGTATTCAAACGCCACATCGTGCCACCGCTTGTAGCGACCCGATGCGCCGCTGTGCCCCGCCTCCATGTTCGTCCGCAAAATCAGGCGGTTCGTGTCGGTCTTCGTGGCGCGAAGCCTGGCAGTCCATTTCGCCGGCTCGACATAAAGCACCTGCGTATCGTAGAGCCCGGCCGTGATGAGCAGGTTCGGATACCCCTTCCGCTCGACGTTGTCATACGGTGAATACGAGAGCATGTACCGGTAGAAGGTCGAGTCGTGGGGATTGCCCCATTCATCGTATTCACCAGTCGTCAACGGAATCGTGGAGTCCATCATCGTCGTGATCACGTCGACATACGGCACGCCGGCGATGACGCCCTTGAACAGCTCCGGCCGCATGTTGACGACCGCGCCCATGAGCAGCCCGCCCGCGCTGGCCCCACGCGCAAACAGGCGATCAGGCGAGGTGTAGCCGCGACGGACCAGATCGTCGGCAACGTCGACAAAGTCGTTGAATGTGTTCTTCTTCTGCAGTTGCCGGCCGTTCTCATACCAGGCACGGCCCATTTCCGATCCGCCGCGAATGTGCGCGATCGCGAACGCGAAACCGCGATCGAGCAGTGAGAGCCGGTCGGACGAGAACGTCGGATCGCTGCTCGCCCCGTACGATCCGTAGCCGGTCAGCAGCAAGGGAGCGGGGCGGGCGATGCCCTTCCGATACACGATCGACACGGGCACGCGCGCGCCGTCGCGCGCGTTCGTGAAGAACCGTTCCGTGACGTAGTTGGCCGGGTCGAAGCCCCCCAGGATTTGATCGCGCTTGAGCAGCGTTTTCTGCCTGGTCCGCATGTCGTAGTCGTACGTCGAGGATGGCGTCGTCAGCGACGTGTATCCGTAGCGCAGCACGGACGTGTCGAACTCGCGGTTGGTACTGACGAACGCGAGATACGCCGGCTCGCCGAAGTCGAGGTAATATTCGTTCTGGCCGCTCCACGGGCGCACCCGCAGCTGCCCCAGGCCGTCCCGCCGCTCGCTCAGCACCAGATAGTCGCGGAAGAACTCGAAGTCCTCGAGCAGCACATCCGGCCGATGCGCAATCACTTCCTCCCAGTTCGCGCGACTCGGCCGAGCGACAGGCGTGCGCATGAGCCGGAAGTTCTTGGCATGGTCGTTCGTCAGGATATAGAAGTAGTCGCCGAAATGGTTGGCGTAATACTCGTGGCCCCGTTCGCGCGGGAAGATGACCTTGAACGGCGCGTCGGGTTGGTCGGCGCGGACGTAACTATACTCGGTCGCCATTGTTTGCGACGACTGCGCCATGATGTACCTCCGCGATTTGGTCTTGAAGACCGAGACGTAATACGTCTCATCCTTGTCTTCGTAAACCAGTTGATCGGTCCCCGCGGGTGTGCCGAGCCGGTGCCGGTAGATTTGATAGGGCCGCACGGTGACGGAATCGGGCTTCGTGTAAAACAGCGTGCGGTTGTCCTCGGCCCACGCGATCCCGCCGATGGCGCGCGGAATGAGGTCGGACAGGGTTTCACCCGTCCGCAGATTCTTGAAGCGAATGGAGCTGACGCGACCGCCCGTGGTATCCACCGCAAACGCGAGCAGGTCCTCCCCGGAGCTGATGTCCCAGGCTCTGATGAGGAACGTTGGCTTGCCTTCGGCGACCACGTTCGCATCGATCATGATTTCTTCGGGCTCGTTGAGCAAGCCGCGCTTGCGGGCGTAGATGGGGTAGTTCTTCCCTTCCACGAGCCGCGTGTAGTAGAAGTAATTGCCCTCGCGGAACGGCACGGACTGGTCGTTCTGGAGCACGCGCCCCTTCATCTCCTCGTAGAGCCGATCCTGCAGTGCTTCGGTGTGCGCCATGACGGCCTGCGTATACGCGTTCTCATCCTCGAGGTATTTGATGACTTCCGGGTTGCTGCGTTCCTTCAACCAGTAGTACGAGTCGATGCGGACGGTGCCGTGCTCGTCGAAGCGGTGGGGCCGCACGGCGGCCAGCGGTGGTGTGAGCGTCGCTGCCGCGGTGGAGGTCGCAGCGGCCTGGGCCAGGATGATGCCTGGAGCAAAGCCAATGAGGGCGAGCGCGAGCGATCGAATTCGGGATGCCATGGAGTGCCTCATCGAAAGGGCAGGTGTTCGAAGTAACGCCGGCGCGACGCGTCTAGCCAGAGGGTATGTTTCCGGGCCATGTCAAACCCGCCCGCTCCCGTTGTCTTCGCGATCACCGGGGCTTCCGGTGCGCCGTACGCCGTGCGGCTGCTCGAGATTCTCGCTAACGATCACGTGCCGACATGGCTGCTCGTCTCAACCCACGGATGGCGGCTGCTGGCCGAGGAGTGCGGGATCAAGGACGAAGCGGCGCTCAAGAAGGCGACCGGAGGGGACTGGCAAAGCGTCCGCACCTTCAACGACGCCGACCGCGGCGCCGAGCCGGCGTCGGGATCGGTGCAGACACGCGGGATGGTGGTGTGCCCGTGCTCGATGGGGACGATGGCCGCGATCGCGCAGGGGACCAGCCGGTCTCTCATCGAGCGCGCGGCGGACGTGACGCTCAAAGAGCGGCGCAAGCTCGTCCTCGTGCCGCGCGAGACGCCCCTCTCGCTCGTTCACCTGCGCAACATGACACTCGCGGCGGAAGCCGGCGCGACCATACTTCCCGCGGCTCCGGGGTTCTATCAACGCCCAAAAGAAATCGGCCAACTCGTGGACTTCATCGTGCAGCGGATCGTGGACCACTTGGGGCTCGAGATCCGGATCATCAAGCCATGGCAGGGGTGATGACAGACGTTCGTGAGCTACTGTCCCGCGAAGTCACACCGGAGCTGTATCGCGAGATTCGTGAGCTCTGGAAAGCGCATTCGATCGCTGAGGACGGTCGCGATATCGCCGGGCTCATCGCCACGCTGACGCCGGACTGTGTCTACGAAGTCGTCGGTGAGGAAGGCGCGCGCTGGGAGGGACATAGCGGGGCAACGCGCTTCTACACGGAGCTCCTCGGCGCAATCCCCGACATCCACTTCGATCTCCAGCAGATCGTGATCGGCCCGCAAGGCGTGTGCGAGGAAGCCCAAGTCACAGGAACGCAGCAGGGCAGGTGGCTCTCCCACGCGCCGACGGGTGCCAACGTGGAGTTTCGCCTTGTGATCTTTTTCCCCTGGGACTCGCGGATCAAGAAGTTCAAGGGTGAACGCGTGTTCATATTCATGTGAGAGAGACGACCGGAATGCCCATACTTTCCCCGATCTGCGCCGCACTCGTCGCCGTCTTCCTGCAGTTAGCGGACTCCGTCCCGCCCAAACCCGCGGCCCCACCCGGCGCGTGGCGCAACCTGATCGGCGCGTACGTCGCCGACCGCGACACCCTCTACGTCTACGAGAACAGCGGCACGCTGCTTGTTCTGGTGGACTCGACAGTGCCCGCCAGGCTTGCGCAGCGGTCGGAGTCAGTCTTCACGGCTCCCGTGGAAAGCCCGCTGGGCGGCTCGATCGTGTTCCGCAAAAACGCGGTCTTCGCGGAGCGCCGTGCCTGGCATCGCCTTCAGCTCGGGTCCGCCGGCCAACTGCGGCTCGAGCCCGTCCGTCCGGTCGCGGAGCTGCTGCAGGTCGACCGCGCGCTGACGCCACCCGCCGAAAGCGGCGCGTTCCTCGTCCCCGACCTCGTCGAGCCGGCGGCGCTCGATTCGAGCATCCATCTCGACATCCGCTACGCGACAACCAACAACTTCCTGAGCAGTGTGTTCTACTCGTCGCCTCACGCGTTCCTGCAGCGTCCCGCCGCGGTGGCGCTGGTGCAGGCCGCGCGTACGCTGCGGCCGCTTGGCTATGGCCTCCTGATCCACGATGCCTACCGGCCGTGGTACGTGACGAAGGTCTTCTGGGACGCAACGCCGGCCGCTTCGCGCTGGCTCGTGGCGGATCCCGCCAAGGGCTCCAAGCACAACCGCGGCGCGGCGGTCGACATCACGCTGTACGACCTAAAGACCGGGGCGCCCGTCGAGATGCCTTCCACGTATGACGAAGCAACGCCGCGCGCCCACGCCGACTTCCCAGGCGGGACGTCATTGCAACGCTGGCACCGTGCGCTGCTGCGTCGCGTGCTCGAGAGACAAGCCTTCACCGTAAATCCGAGCGAGTGGTGGCACTTCGACTTCCGGGATTGGGCGCGGTACCCGATTCTGAACACGACATTCGAAGCGCTGCTGCTCCGCCCCGCGTCCCAGGACACGACGCGTTACACCCACGCCGACACGTTGCGCGGCTCGAATGGCCCGGCGCGCGCCTGGTGGGACGTACAGTTCTACGATCTGCACACGCGCGTGAACCCGCGCGATTCCAGCATCAGCGGATGGAACGGCATCACCTATCGCGTGCTGCAGCCCTCACAGAGGATGCAAATCGATCTTCAGGTGCCGCTCGAGGTTGACAGCATGGTCCAGGACCGCCGCAAGGTCACTTACCGACGCGACGGCAACGCCTTCTTCGTCACTCTGGCGGCGCGGCAGCGCCCGGGTGAGACCGGGACGATCACGGTCTGGTATCACGGCAAGCCGCACGTGGGACGGCGATTGCCCTGGGATGGCGGGTTCACGTTCCCCACCGACAGCGTGGGCCGCCAGTGGATCGCCACCGCCAATGAAGGGCTCGGGGCCAGCGTGTGGTGGCCCAACAAGGACTATCTAGCCGACGAGCCCGACAGCCAGCGCATCGCAATCACCGTGCCCGATCCCTTGATCGACGTGTCGAACGGGCGGCTGCGCAGCACGACCAAAAACCGCGACGGGACGACGACGTACGAATGGTTCGTGACGAGCCCGATCAACAACTATGACGTCACGATCAACGCCGGTCAGTACACGCACTTCAGTGACACCCTCGATGGCGAAGCGGGACGGCTGTCACTCGACTTCTGGCCGCTCGACTACCATGCCGACACGGCGCGCCGGCAGTTTCAGCAGGCGATCCCGCTGCTCCGGTGCTTCGAGCACTGGTTCGGTCCGTATCCCTGGTACGCCGACGGCTATAAGCTCGTCGAGACGCCGCACCTCGGCATGGAGCATCAGAGTGCTGTCGCCTACGGGAATCATTACCTCAATGGCTATCTGGGCCGCGACTTGTCCGGAACGGGCCTCGGCCTCCAGTGGGACTTCATCATCGTCCACGAGAGCGCCCACGAGTGGTGGGGCAACAACATCTCGGCGCAAGATCACGCCGACATGTGGCTGCACGAGAGCTTCGCGAATTACGCCGAGGGGATCTACACCGAGTGCCGCCTGGGGAAGATGGCCGGCGCGGCCTACATGATCGGCGCGCGCGGCGGCGTGCGCAACGACCGGCCCGTCGTGCCCACGTTCGGTGTGAACGCGCAGGGCTCGGGCGACATGTATCCCAAGGGTGGGAACATGTTGCACACGATTCGTGCGATCGTCGACGATGACGCCAAGTGGCGCGACATCTTGCGCGGTTTGAACAAGACCTTCTATCACCAGACGGTCACCGGCAAGCAGGTCGAGGATTACATCAGCCACGAGGCCGGGATCGATCTCAGCAAGCTGTTCGCGCAGTACCTCAGCACCACCAAGATCCCGGTATTCGAGTTCCGCGTGCAGGGCAGCACGCTCTCCTATCACTGGGCGAACGTCGTCCCGGGATTCGACATGCCGGTCCGCGTGCAGCTTCCGGGAATGGGGACCCGGCTGTTGCGCCCCACCGAAGCGTGGCAGACCCTGGAAGCTTCACCGCGCGCGGCCGAGCTGAGCGTCGACGAGAATTTCTATGTGACGGCGTCGCAGGCGCCGTGAGACTGGGCGTCGTCTCGGATACGCACGGCATGCTGCGGCCGCAGGTATTCGAGATCTTCAAGGAAGTCGATCACATCCTGCATGGCGGGGACGTAGGGCGCGAGGATCTCCTCATCGAGCTGCGCGCGCTCGCGCCCGTAACGGCGGTGTACGGCAACAGCGACGGCTTCGATCTCCGGGCCAAGCTTCCCCAGGTTGCCGAGCTCGAGTTGGATGGCTTCGCCGTCGTCGTCACGCACGGCGATCAGTTCGGCCGTCCCAACGCCGCGAAGCTGCACGAGGCGTTTCCCGACGCCGAGATCATCATTTATGGCCATTCTCACCGCCCGCTACTCGAGCTCATCGATAAAACCGTCACCGTCATGAATCCGGGCGGGGCGGGAGCCCCGCGGTTCGGGATTCCGCCGAGTGTCGGAATTCTGGAGCTCGAGCCGGGGATACCGCCGCGGGGACGGATTGTACCGCTCCGCAGCGACTGAGCACGTCGTTGTGCTCTTGCTCGTGGCGGCTCTGGGGTGCACCAGTCATGCGGCCCCTCCTCCCGCTCGGGCCCCCGCCCCAAGTCCCGCGCGGCGCGGCTCGCCGGCCGCCGCAGCGTCGAGTGCGCTGGACGACGTGGTACAGAGCGATCTGGTCGCAGACCAGGCGTTCCCGTGGTCCGCAGGGCGGCCGCTCGCCTGGCGCGACTTCCAGGGGTCTCCGCCCTCGGAGGGCTCGGAGGGCGCGAAAATCTCGTACACGCTGTACTCAGGCTGGAAATGCAGAGGTGAAGTGTTCGAGTTTCGGGTGATCGTCGGATTCCGGCCGCGGCAGTCCTGGGTCAAGGCGATGGTCCTGAACGACAGCACGCAACGCCGGACCATCCTGGGTCACGAACAGACGCATTTCGATCTGGCGGAGGTGCACGCCCGCCGGATGCGGCGGGCATTCGGGGATTTGGTCCGCCCCTGCGCCAGGACCGATGCGGACCTGAGCGCCGTTGCGCAGCGGCTCGCCCTGGAGGAGAAGGCCGAGCAGCGCCGCTACGATACCGAGACGAACCATGGGCTCCTGGCGGACCACCAGGCGGCGTGGAGCCGGGACGTCACGCGGCGACTCGGCGGTTCGTAGGCCCATCTGGCGCGGAACGGAAAATGGCTGGATCGTGTCTAATGTACGGCTCCCCCTCGAGGTGACACCATGCGTTCGCTTCGACTTGCCTCGCTAGCAACGTTGCGCGCGTTCCGTCCCACTCGGCGGCAACTGATCGGGATCGGTGTGGCCATTCTCGTGCCAAGCGCTTGGCTGCTGGCGCGAGGTCCCGCAGGTCCGGATAATTCCCTCGTCGCGCGCGTCAAGCGCGGTCCGTTTGCCGTCACCGTGACCACCTCCGGCGAGCTGCGGGCGCGGCAGTTCGTCCAAATCACCGCACCCGCCGGCGCGCAGCAAGCCGGCGCGTGGCAGATGAAGATCCAGTCCATCGTGCCGGAAGGGACGATCGTAAAACAGGGTGACGTGGTCGCGGAACTCGACCGCTCGACCCTGGCGAACAAGTTCGACGAGGTGCGCCTCGCTCTCCAGAAAGCGGAGGCGCAGTACGAGCAGGCGATGCTCGACTCCACGCTGACGCTCTCAACGGCGCGCGAGAACATTCGCACGATGGAGTTGGCGCTCGAGGAGAAACGCCTCGCCAAGGAGCAGGCGGTGTACGAGGCGCCCACGGTACGTCGCCAGGCGGAGATCGATTACGAGCGAGCCGAGCGCGCCCTGACGCAGGCGCGGTCCGACTACCAGACGAAGACCGAACAGGCCAAAGCCAAGATGCGCGAGGTCGGTGCCGATCTCCAGCGGCAGCGCAATCTGCTGAAGGTCGTGCAGGACGTGATGACGGGGTTCACGATCCGCGCGCCGGCGCCCGGGATGGTGATCTACGTGAAGGAATGGAACGGCCGCAAGCGCACGGCCGGCTCGCAGGTGAACGCTTGGGAGCCGGGTGTGGCCACGCTACCGGACCTCACGCAAATGGAATCTGTCACCTACGTCAACGAGATCGACGTGCGCAAGCTTGCCGTCGGCCAGCCCGTGACGCTCACGCTCGATGCCGATCCTACCAAGCACCTCACCGGAACCGTGGCGAGTGTCGCGAACGTCGGTGAACAGCGGCCCAACGCTGACGCGAAGGTTTTCGAGGTGAAGGTGACGGTCCAGGGCTCGGACACGACGCTGCGTCCCGGGATGACGACCGGGAATGCGATCGAGACCCTCAAGCTCAACGTGGCGCTATACGTGCCGCTCGAAGCGGTGAGCAGCGCGGGCGGCATCCCGTTCGTGTATCACCAGGACGGTGGACGCATCGTGAAACAGGAAGTGATCACCGGGCCGATGAACGACGACGAGGTGGTGATCATTCGCGGCCTCGAGGAGAACGACCGGGTGCTGCTGACGCCTCCACCGGATCACGACCGAATCGCGCTGACGCGTCTCCCGGCGTCTGTGCGCGACAGCCTGCCGGTGGCAGGCGGTGACACCGCACCCCGGGGAGGCAACGTCGCAGTTCCACCGCCAGTGCGGTGAACCTCGCCGAGCTGCGCCGCCAGTTCATCGCGCACCTTGGATTCAGCATGCGCACGGCTGTCGACGCCGTGCAGCACAACAAGCTGCGGGCTTCGCTCACCTCGCTGGGCATCCTGTTCGGCGTCGCATCCGTCATTGCGATGCTCGCGATCGGGAAGGGCGCGGAGCGTGAGATCCTCGAGCAGATGCGCCTGCTCGGCTCGAACAACGTGATGATCACGCCGGTCGTGGAGCAGCACGAGGGCCCCGCCGACGACCAACCCGACAAGAAGGTGACGAAGTTCTCGCCCGGCCTCACCTACGCGGACGCCCAGGCCATCGCGCACGTGGTTCCTGGCGTGGAGGTGACGAGCGCGGAGGTCGTCCTCAATACGTCGCTCACTCGGGAGGGCCTGCGTCGCTCGGGGAAATTGGTGGGTGTGGATACCACGTACTTCCGCCTCACGAACCTGGCGCTTGCCGCCGGGACGACGTTCACCCCGCTGGAGGTGGAGCGCGGGCTCCCCGTCGCGATCATCGGCCACGGCGTCCGCACGCGCTTCTTCACGACCGAGGATCCCATCGGCCGGCCCCTCAAGGTCGGCGAGAGCTGGGTCACCGTCGTCGGCGTGCTCCAGGATCGTCGCCTTACGCAGCAAACCGCGCAGCGCCTGGGCATCCGCGACGCCAACATGGACGTGTACGTCCCGGTGCGCACCGTGCTCATCCGGTTCCGGAACCGTGCGCAGCTCACGCAGCGCGATATCGAACAGGCAGCCCGGGAGGTCACCGTCACCACCAACGACGCGCCGACGGAGTCCGAGCAGCAACGTGAGGAGCGCACCAACCGCAACCAGCTCGACCGGATCATCGTGCGCGTCACCGAATCGCGCTACGTGCCGTCGGTCGCCGACGTACTGCAACGCATGCTGGCCCGCCGGCACAACACGGTCGTGGACTTCGAGATCACCGTGCCGGAGCTGCTGCTCCGCCAGGAGCAGCGCACCAAGACAATCTTCAACGTCGTGCTCGGCGCGATCGCCTCCATTTCGCTCGTGGTGGGCGGCATCGGGATCATGAACATCATGCTCGCGTCGGTCCTGGAGCGGATCCGGGAGATCGGGGTGCGCCGCGCCATGGGCGCCACCCAGAAGGACATCCTCTTTCAGTTCCTGAGCGAAGCGGTGCTGATCAGCGTGGCCGGCGGCGTGGCCGGTATTCTCGTCGGCGTCGGCCTGTCGATGGGCATCGAGCGGTTCGCGGGAATCACCACGATCGTGTCATCCCTGTCCGTGTTCGTCGCCTTCGGCGTGTCGTTCACCGTGGGCCTCGCGTTCGGGATCGTGCCCGCCTACCGCGCCGCGCGACAGGATCCAGTCGTCTGCCTCCGCTACGAGTGATCTCATGAACAACCGCGTGTGCATCCTGGCCCTCGCCTTGGGCGCGTTCGTGTCACCCACGCTCGTAGCCCAGACGGCGCCTCCGGATTCCTCCCCGGCGATCACGCTGTCGGAAGCCATCGCGCTGGCGCAGCAGCGCGGGCACCAGGCCCGCGCCGCGCGGGCGGCACGTGAGTCGGGGCGCTACCGCCACCGTGCGTACCGCTCGGGGCTGCTGCCGCAGTTGTCCCTCGGAGGAACGGTGCCGTCGTACAACAAGTCGATCATTCCGGTGCTCCGGGATGACGGCAGTACCGAGTTCGTGCCCCAGCAGCAGACCGACGCCAGCGTAACGGTCACCCTCGCTCAGAAAATCCCGGTTACGGGCGGCGACCTGTTTGTGTCCTCATCGCTGGCTCGGCTCAGGGTGAGCGGCCCGGCAGCCTACCAATCGTGGTCTTCGACGCCGGTATCGGTGGGATTGCGGCAGGACATCTTCCGTCCGAACACCGCCGCATGGGACGGTCAGGAGGACGCGGTGCGCGCCGAGCTGGACGAACGAGGGTACCTCGAGGCGATGGAGGACGTGGCTCTGCAAACGACGACGCTGTTCTTCGATGTGTACGCCGCCCGCGTCGCGCTCGCGAACGCCGTGACCAATGCCGCGGTGAACGACACGTTGTACCGCCTGAACACGGGACGATTCGACGTCGGCAAGATCGGGGAGAACGACCTGCTGCAGAGCGAGCTGGCCTTGCTCCGCTCCCGCACCGCCCTCGAGTCGGCGCGGCTGGAGCACGAACGCGCGACCGATGCCCTGCGCCTCGCGCTCGATCTCCCCGCCGGGACGCCGCTCGAGGTCGCGGTGACAGGGGAGGTCCCGGAGTTCGAGGCCGACACGGCGCGGGCGGTGGCCGAAGCGCTGAAGAATCGGGCCGCGGTGTCGGCCGTTGCGCTCGATGACGTACAGGCCCGCCGGAGCGTCGCGGAGGCGCGCCTTCGCACCGGCGCCGGCGCCACGGTGCAGGCCAGCTACGGATTCAATGCCACCGCGCCGGAGGCCACCCTCGCCTATCAGAATCTCCTCGAGGCTCGGCGCTTCTCACTCTCGGTGCAGGTTCCCCTGTGGCAGTGGGGCGCGCATCACGAAGGGGTGCGGGCGGCCGAGGCCGACCGCGAGCGCGTCACCAACCTCTCGGACGCTACGCTCGCCCAGGTTGCGCACGACGCTCGTTTCGCCGCGCTCGCACTCGCACAGGCCCGCCGCACCGCGCTGCTCGTGGCGAAGGCGGACAGCGTCGCCGCCAAGCGGTTCGAAGTGGCGTACAATCGGTACGTTATCGGCCGCATTACGATCGACAACCTGTACATCGCCCAGGCCGAGAAGGACCAGGCGCTGGTCGAATACGTCCGGGGGCTGCGCGGATACTGGACGGCGCTCTATCGCCTGCGCGGTGCCACGCTGTTCGATTTCGCTGCGGGACGGCCGATTCGGGGGGGATCGTGAATCTTCGGCTTGACCGGTCACGTACGTCGTCTTAGTTTGCTCGAAGTAGCCCCCGAATTACGCACGAAAGGGTCTCGGACTGAAATGATTCGTCAATCCACCGTTACGCCGATGCTGCGCCGCATCTGGGGAGGGCCGGGCATGCTCTGCCGGTTCGCGCCCATTGTCGACGCGCGTGGGCGTATTGCGTCCGGCATCGCCGGCGCCGGTGGAGGTGGAGGAGCACCCTAGAAGTCGATCGGATCTAGTTCGCGCCGTGATCCGGCCTTCCGGGTGCTTCATGGGACCTGGGAGGCCGTTCTGTTACACACGATTCGAGGATCACGGACATGAGCACGTTGCAGCATCTCGACGACCACATCATCGCGCGCTACACCGCCCAGCCGACGCGGCTTCCTCAGGAGCTGCGCCGGGAGATCGAGCACGCCTGGCAGGGCGCGGCGGTCCAGCTCTACGCGCTCGCTGATCTCGACCAAAGCCTGCGGCTCACGGAGACGTGGCTTGCGCTCGGCCCGCGGCACATCGCGGTGGCCAAGCGTGATAGCCAGGGCTGGGAAGTCCGGAGCTTCGAACGGTCGCGCATCCAGGCGGTCAGGGAGGCACCCGGCCTGTCGGCCAATACCCTGACGATCCTCGGCGCACCGGGCGACCCCGCGCTGGCGCTGCTGCGCTACACGCACCGGCAGCGCCGGGCGTTCGAGAACACCCGGTTCGTGCTCGAGGAGCAGCTCCAGGGGCATGCGCGGGAGCTCGTGGACAGCGACGCGGACTGCCTGTACGCGGAAAGTGTCGCGCGTCCCATCCGCGAGGCCCAGGCGCTCGTCTCCGGCCGGCAGACCGCGGTGATCCGGCGGCTGCTGGGTTACCTGAAGCCGTACCGCCGGCAGCTGACGCTCGGCATGGCGGCCGCGACGGTGATCACGCTGCTCAGCCTGATACCGCCGTACCTCGCGGGTTATCTGATCGACCGCGTGGTGCGGCCGGCGCAGGCGGGAACCTTGGCGCTGACGCGCGCGGGGACGATTGCCGCGCTCGCCGTGGCGGCCATGGCGGTCGTCTATCTGATCCGCCAGGCCGCCGTGCACGTGCGCCTACGGCTGATGTCGATCCTGGGTGAATGGGTGGCTCGCGACCTGCGCGCCGAGCTGTACGAGCACATCCAACGGCTGTCGCTGGCGTTTTTCTCGCGCAAGCGCACCGGCAGCCTGATCACGCGCGTGTCCGCCGATACCGACCGGCTGTGGGACTTCCTGGCGTTCGGCGTCGTGGACGTGTCATTGTCGCTCGTGATGCTCTTGGGACTTGGAACAGTCTTGCTTTCGCTCGACTGGAGACTCGGCTTAGTGATGACCCTGCCGGTGCCGTTGTTCTGCTGGCTGATCTACCGGCACAGCGAGGACATCACGCGGCTGTTCATCCGGGCGTGGCGCAAGTGGTCGCGCGTGACGGACGTGCTGTCGGACACGATTCCCGGCATTCGGGTCGTCAAGGCGTTCAATCAGGAGCAGCGGGAGATCGAACGCTTTGGCGAGCGCAATGAGGACGTGACGGCGGAGTTCAACCGCATTCACCGATCGTGGACGAAGTTCTGGCCGCTGCTGATGCTCGGTGTTCACGCGATGACCGTCGCGGTGTGGGCGTTCGCCGTGCCCCGGCTACTCGGGCATGGCGCGCAGCTGCCGGTGGGAACGTTCGTTTCGTTCCTGCTCTACACGACGATGTTCAGCGCACCGATCGAGGTGATCGGGCAGATGGCGCGCACGATCAACCGGGCGACGACGTCGGCGCACCGTGTGTTCGAGGTGCTCGATACCGAACCCGAGATCCGCGATGTGGTGGAGCCGGTGCGGCTCGAGCCGGTACACGGGCGCGTGACGTTCGACCACGTGACGTTCGGCTATGACGGCGTCCGGCAGGTGCTGCGCGGCGTGAGCTTCGACGTGGCGCCGGGCGAGTTGGTCGGGCTCGTCGGACCGTCTGGTGGCGGCAAGACCACAATCGTGAACCTGATCGCGCGGTTCTACGACGTGACGGGGGGCACGATTCGGATCGATGGCGTCGATATCCGGCGCCTCGATACGGGCCACTACCGGCGGCAGATCGGCATGGTGCTCCAGGATCCGTACCTGTTCCATGGGACGGTGGTGGAGAACATCCGCTACGGCCTGCCGGAAGCGTCGCTGAGTCAGGTGGTTGCGGCGGCTCAGGCGGCGAACGCCCACGACTTCATCACCAAGCTGCAGCACGGCTACGACACGGTGGTGGGCGAGCGGGGGCACACGCTCTCGGGCGGCGAGCGCCAGCGCGTGTCGATCGCGCGGGCGATCCTGCACGACCCTCGCATCCTCATTCTGGACGAGGCGACCAGCAGCGTGGATACGGAAACCGAGCGTGAGATCCAGCAGGCGCTCGAGCGGCTGGTGGCGGGGCGGACCGTGTTCGCGATCGCGCACCGCCTGTCGACGCTCCGCAAGGCGTCGCGGCTGTTCGTGATCGAGGACGGCCGGTTGGTCGAGCACGGTACGCATGCGGAGCTGCTGGCGCGGCCCGCAGGAACGTATCGACGGCTTTACGATCTACAGGTGCAACTCGCATAGGTGTCAGGTGCCGGGTTTCAGGTGCCAGAGTTCTCTGAAACCCGACACCAGACACCTGACACCAGGAGGTTTGTCATGGAATCGACGCTAGTCAGGCGCTCAGATGATGGCGCCACCAGGAAATCGGCGGGCCTCAGTCTAGAATGGCGGACCGACGGCTCACTGTGGGCGACGAAAGGGGATGAGGAGCGGCCGGTATCGGTGCGGCGCTGCTTCCCTTGGTCGGAGCCCGCACATCATCTCTCGCTGCGGGACGCGGACGAAGAGGAGTTCGCGCTCGTCAGAGATCCCGCCGAGCTCGATCCGCGCTCCCGCGCCGCGCTGGAAATGGCGCTCGCGGTAGCGGGGTTCGTGTTCGAGGTGACGCGTGTGCTGGAGATCGAGGAAGAGGTCGAGATCCGGCACTGGCGCGTCGAGACCCGTCAGGGTCCGCGAACGTTCCAGACGCGGCTCGATGATTGGCCGCGCACGCTGCCGCACGGTGGTCTATTGATCCGCGATCTCGCTGGGGATCTGTATCACCTGGCGGCGCCGGAGAAGCTGGACCGGCAGAGCCGGGAATTGCTGTGGGCGTTTGTGGACTGAGGACGGTTGGAAGGTTGGAGGGTGTTTGTAGGGGCGCAGCATGCTGCGCCCCTACCTACCTACCGTCCACATTCCACCTACCGTTGGCATTTCGGACAAAACGTCGTCGTTCGCAAGTCGATCGTGTGAGTCTCCACGAGCTTCTTTCCACAGTTCACGCACTTCTCACCGCCGCGGCCATACACTCGCAGCTTGAACTGAAACTTGCCCCGCTCGCCGGTGCCGGTTCGATAGTCTCGTAACGTCGTCCCCGACGATGCGAGCGCTCGCTGCAAAACGTCTACAATCGCGGCGTGCAGCCGCGCGAATTCTTCGAGCGACAACTTGTTGGTAGGCGTCGCTGGATTGAGCCGCGCGTCGAACAGCGCTTCATTGGCGTAGATGTTTCCCACGCCCGCGAGGCGCCGCTGATCCATGATGGCTTTCTTGACCGCCGTTCGCGTTCCCCGTAGCCGGTCAGCGAACACGAACGGCGTGAACGTCTCTTCCAGCGGCTCAGGGCCGATCCGGCCCGTGTAGGCGATCCAGCCTCTTTCATCCAGCAGCCAGATCGTGCCCAGACGTCGTACGTCGCGATACACGAACTTGCGTCCGTCGGTGAGAGTGCAGATCAGGACCGCGTACTTCAATTCGGCCGGTGTCAGGCGCCGCTCGTAGACGAGCAACGAGCCGGTCATGCGCGGCTGAATGATCATGCGGTGGCCACTCGAGAAGCGGAACACGGCGTGCTTGGCGCGGCGAGACACCTGCTCGATGGTGTTGCCACGCAGCGTCTTGATCAGGCGGGGTTTGGAGACCTGGCGCAGCACGTCGGTTTTCTTGAGCTCGACTCGGGCGATGCGACACCCCTCGAGGCGAGGGGCGATTTCGCGGACGATCGTCTCGACTTCAGGCAGCTCCGGCACGCTGGATCTCGCGCCAGGCGATGTCGCGCCGCCAGGTCTTGCCTTCGAACGCAATCCGCTCGGCGCCGGCACGACTGGCCTGCGCGGCGATCGCCACCGTCGCGCCGAGACCGGTGACGCTCAAGACGCGCCCCCCATTGGTGCGCAGCCGCCCCTCATTGTCGCGGAATGTGCCGGCGTGAAAGACGATCACATCCTCGCCCAGCTCTTTGACGTCCGGGAGCCTGATGGCGACGCCCTTCTCTGGGTTGTCGGGGTAGCCGCGCGCGGCCAGTACGGTGGTGACCGCAGCCTGGTCGACGGCGAGGACCTGCTGAGTCGGGAGCGGGTCCCAGCGGCGCTGCGCGATTGCCACGATGTGTTCGGAAAATCCGGGTAACAGCGCGGGCAACAGCGCCTGCGTCTCGGGATCGCCGAATCGTGCGTTGAACTCCAGCACGGACGGCGTTCCGTCGGGCAAGATCATCAGTCCGGCGTACAGTACTCCTTCATAGGGCGAGCCCTGCGCCGCCACCTCGCGCAGCACGGGCTCGAAGATTTCCGTGCGCACGCGCGCGACCAGCGCATCCGTCGCAAGGCTGACCGGACAGTATGCGCCCATGCCACCGGTGTTCGGACCGGTGTCGCCTTCGCCGAGTCGCTTGTGATCCTGCGCAGGCGGCAGAATCAGCACGCGCTCGCCATCGGTCAACGCGAGGACCGACAGCTCCTCGCCTTCGAGGAACTCCTCGACCAGCACCTCTTTGCCCGCCTCTCCCAGCGACCCGTCCAGCATCGCGCGGACGACCTTGGCCGCGTCGATGCGACTTTGGCACACGACGGCCCCTTTCCCAGCCGCCAGTCCCGAGGCCTTCACGACGAGCGGCTCCGGATGATTGCCGATGTACTCGAGCGCGGGCCCGATACCGACGAACGCCGCACTCTTGGCGGTGGGTACGCCGGCGCGATGCATGACCTCCTTGGCGTACGCCTTCGACGACTCGAGCCGCGCCGCCGCCGCCGTTGGCCCGAACACGGCCCGGCCGTCGTCCCGCAGCCCGTCAGCCAGCCCGGCGGCGAGCGGGGCTTCCGGCCCGATGATCGTGACGTCGATATCCCGGTCGCGGACGGCGGCAACGAGGTCGTCGACGGCGGTGGCGGGGATGGGAAGGTTGGTGGCGAGGGACGCGGTGCCGGGATTGCCGGGTGCGGCGAACAACGTTAGATCAGCAACAGAGGCGGCGGCATCGCGGTGCAGTGCCCAGCAGAGGGCATGCTCGCGGCCGCCGCCTCCGACGACCAGTACTCTCACCTCTTCTTGAACGCGTCCGTGAAGGCCTGGGCCGCCCGCTTGGCGGTATCCACCACGTCGTTCACGACTGCTTTCGCTTCCTTCATATAATGGTCGCGCGCCTCGTCGATGTCGTTCTCGATCGGGCGTTTCTCGGCGTCGGGGCCGCGGCGCGTGTACTCGCCGTTCAGGATTCGGTCATACGCGCCCGCTTCGACCCACCGCTGCAGCTCGGCCGCACGGAGCGTGTTGAAGGGGTGCGTCTGATCGAGCGTATTCAGGATCTTGAAGATGCGATCGACGGCGCCGCCCGTGTCCTCGTACTCCTTGGCCTGCGCGAGGAACGCGTCCAGATCCATCTGCTTCATGTCGCCGCCGCCGGCCATTTTCAAGAACATGCGCATCGACGCCGGCGGATCCTGCGTCGCGATCAACCCCGCGCGGTCGGACGACAGCTCGCTCTTGCGGAACCATTCGAGCAGCGCGAAGCGAATCGGCGCGAGGAACAGGCCGGCCAGGAACGGCAGCACGTTGGCGCTGACGAACAGGATGATGACGAGGATCGTGTGGTACAACGCGTGACCGCTCATGATGTGGCCGAGCTCGTGGCCGAGCAGCGTGCGCATCTCGTCGTCGTCGAGCAGCTTGAGCGCCCCGGAATTGATGACGATGAAGGGCCGCTCGACCCCGAACGCGCCGGCGTTGACGAAGGGTGTCTGCGACACGAACAGCTCCGGCCGATCCGGCCAGTCCATCGTGGTCAAGACATCCGTATAGAGCGCGTTCATCTTGGGGAACTGATTGGGCCCGACGCGCACGGCATTGGCCTGGAACAAGAGGCGGATGCCGCGCTCGCCGAAGAATCCGACGATTTTCTTGACGACTTCATCGAACCCCGGAACGGACCGCAGCGTCTGCAGCGCGGCGCGATCCGCCGGATGCTCCCACGACACGGGAGCGATCTGGGTGAGTATTTTGCGCGGACGAGCCGCGGGCAATGTGGCGTCAGTCATTTATGTCTCCAGCAGTGAGATTCCCACACATACGCGCACGATATGCGGGTGTTTCGGTAGGGGCGCAGCATGCTGCGCCCCTACACACACATCGTCAGTCATCCCCCAGCGCCTGATCCAGATCCGCGATGAGGTCCTCCACGTCCTCGATCCCGACCGACAACCGCACCAGGCTGTCGGTGAGCCCCATGCGGCGCCGCATGTCGGCCGGCACGCTCGCATGGGTCATCGAGGCCGGATGGCCGATCAGGCTTTCCACGCCGCCGAGCGATTCCGCGAGCGCAAAGATCTTGGTCCGCCCGACGAAGCGCCGGGCAACGGCCGTATCGCCCAGCTCGATGCTGATCATCCCGCCGAAGCCCTTCATCTGACGCGTCGCCAGGTCGTGCTGCGGATGCGACCGCAGTCCCGGATAGTAGACGCGCTGGACTCTGGGGTGCTTCTCCAGCCATTCCGCGATGCGGCGGGCGTTGGCGTCGTGCTGGCGCATGCGCAGTGCCAGCGTCTTGGTGCCGCGCAGCGCGAGCCAGCAGTCGAACGGACCCGGCACGGCGCCCGACGAATTCTGAATGAAGCCAAGCCGCTCGGCGACGTCGTCCCGGGTCGTCACCAGCATGCCGCCGACCATGTCGGAGTGGCCGTTGAGGTACTTGGTGGTCGAGTGCAGGACGATGTCGGCGCCGAACTGCAGGGGCTGCTGGAAGAAGGGGGTGGCGAAGGTGTTGTCGACGGCGAACAGCGCTTTGGCTTTGCGCGCGATCTCGCCGGTCGCTGCGAGATCGCACAGTCGCATCATCGGGTTGGTCGGTGTCTCCGCGTAGACCAGCTTGGTATTCGGGGTCACGGCCGCGGCGACCGCTCGCGTATCACCGCCGTCCACGAACGTGAACGCGATGCCCATGCGCGACCAGATGTGCGTCATCTGCCGGTGCGAGCCGCCGTACACATTTTCGCCGCTCACGACGTGATCACCGGCCGAGAGCAGTTTCATCACCGCGTCCAGCGCCGCCAGTCCCGACCCGAAAGCGAATCCGTGGAGCGCGCCTTCCAGGGCCGCGACATTGCGCTCGAGCGCCTCGCGCGTGGGATTGCGCGTGCGGGCGTACTCGTAGCCCTTGTTGTGCCCCAGCGCTTCCTGGATGTAGGTCGACGTCTGATAGATGGGGCCCATGACAGCCCCGCTGAGGGGATCGCCTACGTAGCCGGCATGCACTGCGCGTGTCGCAAAGCGGCGCGATAGGTCCTGATCGGCGACTCGCGTCATGGCCGGAACGTAAGGGCGGCTTTCCTTGGGGGCAAGCGACCTATACTTTGGCGGGGCCATGCCACCGTTCGCTGGAATGCGATGTCTCGTCGTGGATGACGAGCCGCGGCTGCGCCGCGTGCTCGCGCGCCTGCTCGAGGGCGAAGGGTTCACGTGCGCGGAGGCGGGTTCCGGCGTCGAGGCCCTCGCCGAGCTCGAGAAGGGACCCGTCCCGCTCGTCATTTCCGACCTCCGGATGCCGGAAATGGACGGCGTCACGTTGCTCCGCGAAATCATCGCGCGCTGGCCCGAGACGGCCGTCATCGTCGTCACGGCGGTGGCGGAAGTGGAGAGCGCCGTCGCGTGCCTCCAAATGGGCGCGCTCGACTATGTCGCGAAGCCGTTTCATCTGGACGAGGTGCGGGCCCGCGTCTCACAGGCGCTCGACAAGCGGCGTCTCATCATCGAAAACCGCACCTACCAGCAAAGCCTGGAGGAGCGCGTCGAGGCGCAGGCCCGGCGCATCGAGGAGCTGTTTCTCGAAGGGGTGCACGCCCTCGTCTTCGCGCTCGAAGCAAAGGACGCGTACACGCGCGGTCACTCGATGCGCGTCGCGAATTACTCCGTCGAGATCGCGCGTGCCCTCAAACTCGATGCCGACCTGGTCGATACGATCGCGCTGGGCGCGGAGCTGCACGACGTGGGCAAGATCGGTGTCAGCGAAAGCGTCCTGCACAAGGCCGGCAAGCTGTCGGATGCCGAGTACCGCCACATCATGGAACACACGGTGATCGGCGCGCGCATTCTGGGACCCCTGATGAAGGATGCGCCTGGCGCCCTGTCCATCGTCCGCTCCCATCACGAGCGGCTCGACGGCACCGGCTCCCCCGACCAGTTAAAGGGCGACCAGATCCCGTTCGAGGCGCGCCTCGTCAGTGTGGCGGACGCGTTCGACGCGATGACGAGCGTGCGCCCCTACCGTCCTTCTCTCTCGGTCCAACATGCGATGCGGGAGCTGGAGGAAGGGAAAGGCGTGCAATTCGATCCCGAGATCGTCAAGGCCTTCCTGCGGGCGTTCGCGGAAGGGACCACACTACCCATTCCCACGCCCCAGCTGCAGCCGCTCCGCCTGCCCACGCGGGCGATGGAAGCGCGTCGCGCGTAGGCCATGTCCGACACGCTGATGGTGAGTGTGTCGGGGGTTCGAGGTCTCGTCGGCACCGATCTCACCCCCGAAGTCGTCGCCCGCTGGGCGGCGGCGTTCGGGACGTGGGCGAGAGCGGGGAGGGGGGGAGGGGACGGGGGAAGAGGGAAGCGTGGATCGCGCGTCGTTGTGGGGAGGGATGCGCGGACCTCGGGTCCGATGTTCGCGCGCGCGGCGACGGCCGGTCTGCAGTCGGTTGGCTGCGATGTCATCGATGTGGGCTTGGTTGCCACACCTACGGTACAACTCGCGGTGGAGCACCATCGGGCAGCCGGCGGCATCATCCTCACGGCCAGCCACAATCCCATCGAATGGAACGCGCTGAAGTTCGTCGGTCCCGATGGCATCTTTCTCGACACCGCCGCGGGCACGCGGGTACGCGACCTGGCTGCCGCGGACTCCCTGCCACGAGCCGGCTTCAAGGCGATAGGTGGGATCGAGGCGGATTCGGAGGCGATTGACCGCCATCTCGCCGCCGTACTCGTGTTGCGGGGAGTCGACGTCCGGGCGATCCGGCGCCGCCGGTTCCGCGTGGCGCTCGATACCGTGCGCGGTGCGGGCGGGGCGGTGATGCCGGAGCTGCTCGAGCGGCTCGGGTGTCGGGTGGCGGCGATCAACCTGGAGACCGACGGCCTGTTTCCGCGGCCGCCGGAGCCGGTGCCCGAGAATCTGAAAGCCCTGGGCGCGCTGGTGCGACGGAAAAAAGCCGATATCGGAATCGCCGTTGATCCGGACGTCGATCGATTGGCGGTCGTCGATGAACGCGGCAATCCGATCGGTGAAGATTACACGCTCGCGTTTGCCATTAGAGCGGTCTTGGGGAAGCGGGACGGGGGATGGGGGAAGGGTAGGAGCGTCGTCTGCAATCTGTCGACGAGTTTGGTGGTCGAGGATGCGGCGAAGCAGTTCGGTGCGACGGTCGTTCGCGCGCCAGTCGGTGAGGCGTACGTCGCGCGCAAGATCATCGAGCTGAAAGCGGTGATCGGTGGCGAAGGCAACGGCGGCGTGATGTATCCCGCCTTGCACGTGGGACGCGACGCGCCGGTCGCCGCCGTGCTCGTGCTGTCGCTGCTCGCGCGGGAGCGCGTCACGGTGAGCGACGTGGTGGCACGAGCACCGCGGTACACGATCGTAAAGGCAAAAGTGGAACGCGGAATTCGGAATGCGGAACGAATGGGTGGGGTCTATGCGGCGCTGCGTGCCCGGTTTCCGGAGGCGAGCGCTGATCTACAGGATGGACTGCGTCTCGCGTGGCCAGATCGCTGGCTGCACGTGCGGCCCTCGGGTACGGAGCCCATCATTCGACTGATTGCGGAAGCGCCAACCGGCGCCGACGCGGAACGGCTGATCGCAGAAGGGCGGCGGTTATGTGCGGCATCGTAGGGTACACCGGGAAGCGACCCGCGGCGCCTGTCGTGCTCGAGGGTCTCAAGCGCCTCGAGTATCGCGGCTATGACTCGGCCGGCCTCGCCGTCGTCAACGGGGACGGGGAGCTCCAGATCTTTCGCGCGCCCGGGAAGATCGCCGTGCTGGAGCGGGAGCTCGGCACCCAGCTCCCGGAAGGCACCACCGCTCTCGCGCACACCCGCTGGGCGACGCATGGTGTGCCCAACACCGTCAACGCGCATCCGCACGCGGACTGCGGCGGCACCATCGCGCTCGTGCACAACGGCATCATCGAGAACGCCGGCGCGCTGCGCCAGGCACTCAGCAAGCGCGGGCATGTGTTCCGGTCGCAGACCGACACCGAAGTCCTGTCGCATCTCATCGAAGAGACACACACCAAAGGCGCGCGCCTGGTGGACGCCACCGCCGCAGCGCTGCGCCAGGTGGAGGGGACGTACGGTATCGCGGTGGTCTCCAGCCGCGAGCCCGATACGATCGTCGCCGCGCGCCGCGGCTCCCCGTTGCTGGTCGCCATCGGCAACGGCGAAAACTTCGTCGCGTCCGACGCGTCGGCCGTGCTCGCGCACACGCGGTCGGTGGTGTACCTGGACGATGGCGACATCGCGGAAGTCAAACCAGCCGACTATCGGATCACGGATCTCGCGGCCGCGGAGAAGGAAAAAGAGATCATGCAGGTGGAGTGGGATCTCGCCACGATCGAGCGCGGCGGCTACGCCCACTTCATGCTCAAGGAGATCGTGGAGCAGCCCGAGAGCATCCGCAACACGATGCGCGGGCGCCTGCTGGAAGAAGAGGGGACCGTCCGGTTCGGCGGATTGAACATCAACGACGAGGAGCTGCTCAAAGTGCAGCGCATCGTCATCACCGCCTGCGGCACGTCGTGGCATTCGGGGTTGATCGGGGAATACATGATGGAAGAGCTGGCCCGGATCCCGACCGAAGTCGAGTACGCGTCGGAGTTCCGCTACCGCAATCCGATCGTCGACGAGCGGACGTTGGTGATCGGGATTTCGCAGTCAGGTGAAACGGCGGACACGCTGGCCGCCTTGCGGGAGGCGAAGCGGCGCGGCGCGCGGACCCTGGGCCTGGTCAACGTCGTAGGCAGCACGATCGCGCGCGAAGTGGACGGCGGGATCTATCTCCACGCAGGTCCCGAGATCGGTGTGGCGAGCACCAAGGCGTTCACGAGTCAGATCGTGGCGCTGGCGCTCTTGACGTTGAAGATGGGCCGGCTGCGCGCTCTCTCGATCCTGCAGGGAAGGGAAGTCGTGCGCGCGTTGGCCAAGCTGCCCGACCTCGTGACGCGCGTGCTCTCGAAGGCGTCCGAGATCGAGCAACTCGCCGATCGTCTGATTCGCGCGCAGAACGTGCTGTATCTGGGCCGCGGTTACAACTTTCCGGTGGCGCTCGAAGGCGCGCTCAAGCTCAAGGAAATCTCCTATATCCACGCCGAGGGGTATCCGGCAGCCGAGATGAAGCACGGCCCGATCGCGCTCATCGATGATCTGATGCCGGTCGTGTTCATCGCGCCGAAGGATGCCGTGCACCAGAAGGTCATCAGCAACATCGAGGAAGTGAAGGCGCGCGGCGGTCGTGTGATTGCGATCGTGACGGAGGGCGACACCGCGCTCGACAATCTGGCGGACCACCGGATCGAGATTCCCGAAACGCTCGACCTGTTGACGCCGGTCATGAGCGTCGTGCCGTTGCAGCTGCTGGCCTACTACATCGCGGTTCGCCGGGGGTGCAACGTCGACCAGCCCAGGAACCTCGCCAAGTCGGTGACCGTGGAGTGAGAGTCGTTCTCCAGCGAGTCTCTCGCGCCGTCGTTCGGGTCGACAGCCGGGTCACCGGGAGCATCGGGCCCGGCTTTCTCGTGCTCGCCGGCTTCGCGCCGACGGATACGGATGCGCAGCTCGTCTGGATGGCGGAGAAAATCCTCGGCCTGCGCGTCTTCGGGGATGCGGAAGGTAAGATGAACCGCGATCTCACCGAGGCGCACGGCGGCGTGCTCGTCGTGTCACAGTTCACGTTGTACGGAGACGCCAGCAAAGGCCGGCGGCCGAGCTTTATCGATGCCGCCCCGCCGAACGTGGCGATCCCGTTGTACGAAAGATTTGTCGCGCTCCTCACAGAGAAATCGGGCGGAAAGATCCCCGTCGAGACCGGTGAGTTCGGCGCCATGATGGAAGTCGAACTGGTCAACGACGGGCCGGTGACGTTGATTTTGGAGAAGTGAAACCGATCGTTCTCGCCTCCGGCTCCCCCCGCCGGAAGCAGCTCCTCGAAATGCTGCGCATTCCGTTCCGCGTCATCGCGCCCGACGTGGACGAGCACGTCCTGCCCGGCGAAAAGCCCGACGCCTACGTCACGCGCTTGTCGCGCGCCAAGGCTCAGGCGGTGGTCTCGCTCGCCCCCCAAGACATCGTCTTGGCAGCCGATACAACAGTAGTCATCGAGCATTCGATCCTCGGCAAACCCGAGTCCCCAAAAGACGCCGTTCACATGTTGGAGCGCCTCCAAGGTCGGACGCACGAAGTCTTGACATCGGTAGCGGTCGCCGAGAACGGGCGGCTGGAACAGGCGCTCGATGTCTCGCGGGTGACGTTCCGTCCCAACGATCGCCGCACGCTCGAGGAGTACGTCGCCACCGGCGAGCCGCTCGACAAGGCGGGCGCCTATGCGATTCAGGGACTCGGCGCGCCGCTGATCGAGCGGGTCGAAGGAGACTTCTTTGGTGTGATGGGGTTGCCGCTGCGGCTCGCGCTGGACCTGCTGGCGAAATTCGGCCGGCCTTACCGCTTCACGCGATAGACCGGCACCTTCTTCGCTTTTCCTTTGACCTGAATCGGCTCGAGCGCTTCGACAGCGGGCTTCTTTTTCAGCTGTTGATAGAACGGCTCGGAAATCAGGATCTCGTTCGGCCCAGCCTTGCCGCAGAGGCGGTATGCGGTGTTCACCGCGTCCCCGATCACCGTGTATTCGAGCCGCCGGTCGGAGCCGATGTTCCCGGCGAACACCTCACCGAAGTTGATGGCAATACCGATCTGGACCTCGGTCCGGCCTTCCTGTTTCCATTTGAGGTTGAGCTTCTCGAGCTCGGCCAGCTGCGCGATCGCGCACTGGACGGCGCGGTCGGCATCGTCTTCGTGGACGATCGGCGCGCCCCATAGCGCCATGATCGCGTCCCCCATGAACTTGTCGAGCGTCCCGCCAAACTCGAAGACCTTGTCCACCATTTCGGTGAAGTACTCCGTGAGCAGCCGCGCGATTTCGTCCGGGCTCATCGTCTCGGACATCGGTGTAAAACCACGAATGTCGGAGAAGAACACGACGACGGGGCGCTTCTCACTGGGCAACCGTCCCGCATCCTGCTGTTGCGCGATCACCTGGGCGATATTGGGCGAGAAGTATCGCTCGAAGTTCGAGCGGACAAGCGCTTCGCGGCGGATCCGCTCGGACAGCTGCGAGTTCTCGATGGCAACGGCGGTCAAGCCTCCGAACGCGATCAAGAATTCGAGATCCTCGTCCGCGAACGAGTGCGTCGCGGTCAGGTTGTCGACGTACAGGATGCCGAGGACCTTCGAGTCCGAGCCCATGAGTGGGGTGCACATCGCGCTCCGCACGCTCTGGATGAGAATCGACTTTCCCTTGAAGCGCTCGTCGGCGGCCGCGTTATCCGACAGAATCGCGACCCGCTCCTCCACCGCCTTCCGCGCGATCGACTGGGGCACGTGCTTTGCCGCGCTCGCGTCCCCGGTGCGGCTCTTCGAGATCCTCGGCACCAGCTCGTTCGATTTGCCGTCGAGCAACAGAATCGACACGCGGTCGACGTTCATGATCTGAAACGTGAAATCCACGACCTTGTCGAGCAGGCGGTCGAGCTCCTGCTGCTTCGACAGCTCTTTGGAGACCTCGAGCAGCAGCGACAGCTTCTTCTCGCGCCGCTCTTCGAGATTGTCGGCTTTGACCTTGAGGTGCGACGCGCCCTGCGGCTCGTCGATCACGATCGCGGGGACGCCGCCCGAGACGCTCACGGGCAGCTGCCGGACGATGGTGCCCCCCGCCGCGCCACCCTTCGTGGATGGCTTGAAGTCGGCGGGGGGCGGCACGACCTGTGGCCGCGGGGCGGGCGCCGTCACCTCTTTTACGCGAAACGCCACTTTCCCGAAGGTCACGACATCGTTCGCACCGGCGTCGGCCTCGGTGATCTTGGCGCCGTTCAGGAATGTGCCGTTGGATGAGCCCAGGTCGGTGACCCGGACGCCACTTTCGGTCAGCACGATTTCGGCATGGCGGCGGGAGATCGTCGGATCGTAGATCGGGACGTCGCTGGTGACGGCGCGCCCCACCACGAGCTTGCGCCCGAGCTGGAGATCGATCGACTGTTCGCCGGACGTGCTCAGGAGCTTGAACACAGGCCCGAGAATATAGGCCGCATGGGCCTAATCACCAGCTTTGGCCAGCGCCAGCGCACGCAAAACGGCTTGGGCTTTGGCTTCCGTTTCGGCGAATTCGCGCGCGGGTTCGGAGTCGGCGACGATGCCGGCGCCGGCCTGCACGACGACCCGATCGTTGAGGACGAGCGCCGATCGAATCGCGATGCAAGTATCCATCGTCGTCGCACCCCATCCGACATAGCCGACCGCTCCCGCATACGGACCACGTCGCTCCGGCTCCAGCTCGTCGATAATCTCCATCGCCCGAACCTTGGGAGCGCCGCTGACTGTCCCCGCGGGGAAACAGGCGCGGAACACGTCGAGGGCGTCATACCCGTCTTTCAGCTGACCGCGCACTTCGCTCACCAGATGCTGGACGTGTGAGTAGCGCTCGATTTGCAGCGATTCGGTGACGCGCACGGTGCCGTACTCCGCAACGCGGCCGACGTCGTTGCGTCCTAGATCCACGAGCATGCGATGCTCGGCGAGCTCCTTCGCATCGGCCCGCAGCGAGGCAGCCAGCGCGTCATCCTCCTCGGGGGTGGCCCCGCGCGGCCGAGTGCCCGCGATCGGCCGGACCGTGACTTCGTTGCCCTCGACCCGGACCAGCACTTCGGGGGAGCTGCCCACGAACGTGACGTCGCCCAGAGCCAGATAGAACAGATAGGGAGCGGGATTCAGGGCGCGCAGGTAGCGGTACAACCTCAGCGGCTCGACCGCACCGGGCACCACTTGGCGGCGGGACAGCACCGCCTGGAACACGTCGCCGGCGGCGATGTACTCGCGGATCTTCGTGACGTCGCGCTCGAATGGGGCGGGGGCGTACTGGGATTCGGGGGGGGAGGGGGAGCGCACCGACTTGCGGTCGGCGTCGAGCGCGAGCGGGGTGAGCTGGTGCGTGTCACCGAGGCGAGCGATCAGCGTGTCCAGGCGCTCCTGCGCCGCGTCGTACAAGCGCAACCGCTGCGCCGCGGAGGCCTTCGCCGGCACCTCGACGTTCGCCACGACGATCGCACGCCCGAACACGTTGTCGAGGATCACGAGCGAATCCGCGATCATCACCACGGCGTCGGGAACACCGAGGGTATCGGTCGGCGCGGTCGGCAGGTGCTCGATACTGCGCACCAGATCGTAGCCGAGGTATCCCACCGCCCCACCCCTGAAGCGCGGCAGCCCCGGCACAGAGATCGTCGGGAGCGCGCGCATCGTGTCGGCCAGGTGCGCGATCGGATCCGCGGTTTGACCGGCCGGTTCCCAGCCCGAGCCCTGCGTCCACCGCTCGATCTGTTGGCCACGATAGCGCCACGCCTCGCGCGGCTCGGTGCCGAGGAAGGTGTAGCGTGCCCACCGCTCGCCGCCGACCAGCGATTCGAGCAGAAACGCAAAGGGCGGCCGTGCAATCTTCGCAAAGGCGGCCACCGGCGTATCGGCGTCGGTGACCACTTCGCGCGTCACCGGAACGATGCCGCCGGGCTTGGCGCGCTCGAGGAATGCGTCGCGTGGGTCCATGGTCTAGATTTCGCCGCGATGCGCTGGTGTGCCGTACTTTTGCTGCTGCTGCCCGCGACGGGATCCGCCCAGGACTGGAACGGCGATTCCGCCTTGGCGCTCGCGCGGCGCGCGATCGACCGGCGCGCGCACGCCGCAGTGGATACCGCGCTGCGCGACTACAAGGCCCAGGCTCACGGGTTTCTCTTCTTCCTCGGGCAGTTCGGCGAAGGGCTCACCGAGCCGCCACGGCTGATAAAAGCGGACCAGTTGGAGCTGGAAGTGTACTGGAAGGCGCCCGCGCTCAGCAAGCAGCGCATCATCGGCTGGCGTGATCGCACCGAGCTGCCCACCGACATCAACTACCACCGCGATCACCTCGGCATCGTGCAGAACAACTTCGGCCGCGCGATCCGCCTCGGCGAAGGTGACGAGGTACGCGACGTCCCCCATCCCCTCGCACCGGGTGGGACGGAGTTGTACGACTTCGCCCTGGGTGACACGACCGCCATCGTCCTCTCCGAACGAGCGGTCCGCGTGGTCGAGTTGCGCGTGCGGCCGAAGACATTCGCCCAGGCCGCGATCGTCGGCACGCTGTTCGTCGATGTCGAATCCGCGGACCTCGTGCGCATGGCGTTCAATTTCACGCCGAAAGCCTATCTCGATCCGCAGCTGGAAGACGTCAGCATCGTGCTGGACAATGCGCTGTGGGAAGGCCGGTTCTGGCTGCCGTTTCGCCAGGAAGTCGAAATTCGACGGCGCGCGACGTGGCTCGACATCCCGACGCGCGGCATCATCCGCGGCCGCTGGGAGATCGACGGGTACCGTTTCAACCTCGGTCTCGCCGACGGCTGGTTCCGGGGCGACGAGATCACGGCGCTTCCCAAGGTTCAGCGCGACTCGTTTCCCTGGCGCACGCCACTCAGCGCGGCGATCCAGAACGTCGCCGAGCCGGTCCGCGAGAACGATCTCCAGCGGGTGCGCGCCGAAGTCAGCCGCATCGCGGGACGACGCGCGCTCACCGGCCTCAAACGCCAGCGCCTCGGCGCCCGCGCGCTGAGCGAGCTGGTCCACGTCGACCGCGTGGAAGGCCTCGCGGTCGGCGCCGGGTTCGTGTGGCGCACCCCCAACGACGGCTTCGAGCTGCGCGGCCTCGGCAGCTACGGATTTGCCGACCGGGCGGGCAAGGGCAGCGTCGCGCTCACCTCGGCTGACGGATTCGAGCTGGCCGCCTACCGGCAGGTGCGGGACATCGCGGACGTGCCGGTGATCGCGCCGCTACTCAATTCGATCGGCGCCCAGGAGTTCGGTGACGATTTTGGCGACTACTATCGGGCCACCGGCGTGCGGTTCGGCGCGCGGGCCGGGATCGGTACGCGCGGCGAGTCGCGGTTCAGCATCTCGCGGGAGCGCGTCGCATCGCTGGCCGTGCGAGCCAGCCCCGCGACGGGACGCTTTCGTCCCAATCCCCTCATGCGCGACGGCGACTACTCCACGGCCGCGCTGACGATTCGGCGTCGCAGTGAAGGCTTCGCGGTGCGGCGGGACGTCGCGGGCGAGGCGTCGCTCGAAGTCGGAGAGCGCTACACGCGCATGAGTGGGGTCGCGCACTGGCTGGTTCCCATCGGCCGCGGACAGACGCGGGTGTTGACCCGCGTGCAATTCGGCGCCGCGAGCAGCGAAGTGCCGCCGCATCGCGCCTTCGTGTTGGGCGGGCGCGGGACGCTGTTAGGCGACGCGTTCCGCGAGTGGGGTGGACGGCGCGCCGCGCTGGTGCACATCGAGTGGCGCACGCCCGTCCCATTTTTCCGGCTGCGCGCGGGGCCGGCCCGCACACCCGGTACGATCACGCTCGCGCCATATACGGCGTTGGGCTGGACCGCGGATCCCCTGCCGTTCACGCCGTGGGGGGCGACCCCCCCCGGAACCCGCGTGACCTTGGGTCTCGGCGCTGAATGGCTGGGTCTGTTCCGCCTCGAAGCAGGTTACGGCGTGCAGAGTCGTCAGCTGCATGTCGCCTTCGACGTGACACGCGATTTTTGGGACATCCTGTGATGCGGAATACTGGACTCGGGCGTCTTCGGTAATAGCTTGGAGTCAGCCTAATGCCGGTAACCGCATTCCCAGACGAATGGCTGGCCCAATCCATTGAGGGCCTGACGCCCGAGCGCCTGCTGGCGCTCCGGGGAAGGGCGGAGTCCGGCCGCACGCTGTGGGATTGCGTCGTCGCCGAGAAGATCGCGACCGATGCCCAGATTATCGAGAAGTTGTGCCACCGGTTCCGCCTGAAGGTCGCTGACCCTTCCAGGATCGATCTCACGGCGCGTGACGGCGTGCCCGAGCAGCTCGCACGCCGCTACCACGTCCTGCCCCTGCGCCTGACCGATTCGTTCCTCGAGCTGGGAACGGCGAACCCATTCGATCTCGACGCCGAAAAGGCGCTGGCCTTCGCGACCGCGCGCGAGATCCGGCTGTTCCTGCTCGCGCCTTCCAAGATCCGCGAGAAGCTCGACGAGATGTACAAGTCGGAGACCGCGATCAACAAGCTGCTGGAGGGCATGGGCGACGCCGAGGTCCTGACGACGCTTCCCGATGCGCCGCACCCCGAGGAGCTCAACGTCTCCGAGGCGGACGCCAGTCAAAAACCGGTCGTGCGGCTTGTGGACATGATCATCTCTGAAGGCATCCTGTCGCGCGCGAGCGATATCCACGTCGAACCGGAAGAGGGCGGGGTGGCGGTGCGCTATCGTATCGACGGCGTGCTGCGCCAGGTGATGAAGATCCCGCGCCAGGCCGGCCTGCCGCTGATCTCGCGCATCAAGATCATGTCCTCGCTCGATATCGCCGATCGCCTGCGGCCGCAGGATGGCCGCGCGCGCGTCGCGGTGAACGGCCAGCCGATCGACCTGCGCGTCTCGACGCTGCCAGCGCAGCTCGGCGAAAAAGTCGTGATCCGCATCCTCGATTCTCGCGGCACGGTCAAATCGCTCGACACGCTCGGCCTCAATCCGGGTGAAGCCGAAGCGATCAAGCGACTGCTCGAGAACCACGAGGGTATCCTGCTGGTTACCGGACCAACCGGTTCGGGCAAAACGACGACGCTCTACTCCGCGATCAATCAGATCAAGAGCGAAGGCGTCAACATCGTGACGGTGGAAGACCCGGTCGAATACCGGATGCAGGGAATCGTCCAGGTGCAGGTGCAGGAGAAAGCCGGACTGACATTCGCGGCGGCGCTGCGGTCGATTCTACGGCAGGACCCCAACGTCGTGCTGGTCGGCGAAATCCGGGACAAGGAAACGGCGCAGATCGCCGTGCAGGCGTCTCTCACCGGCCACCTCGTCCTGTCCACGCTCCATACGAACGACGCGGCCAACGCCGTCACTCGGCTCGTGGATATCGGGGTCGAGTCGTACAAGATCGCCGCATCGCTGCGCGGGGTCGTGGCGCAGCGTCTGATGCGCAAGCTCTGTCCGACGTGCAAAGAGGTCTGGATGGAGGCGCCGCCCGAGCGGCTGCGGCGCTGGATCCCCAAGGGGACGCCGCTCTACCGCGCGGCGGGCTGTCCCGACTGCGCGATGACCGGGTATCGGGGCCGCTTCTCGATCCTCGAGATCCTCACGATGACGCCCGAGCTCGAGCGGCTGATCGCCGCCGGGGAGCCGGCGGACCGAATCGCGGAGGCGGCGCAGCGCGGCGGGATGAAATCGCTGTGGGATTCGGGTCTGGCCCACGTGGCGCGCGGCGAGTCTACGCTCGATGAGCTGACGCGCGTGGTGGACATTCCCGCCGAGGCCGAGGCTCCGCGGTCGACGGGGGCGCCGAACACGGTTGGCGTTCCCCTCGAGCCCGCCGCGCCCGTCTCCACAATCTTCGACCTGCTCGAGGAGTCCGCACCGCCGGCGCGTCGCTCCGGTGCGCACGGCCAGCCGGCCTCCAAGGTCCTGCTCGTCGACGACGAGGACAGCCTGCGCAAAGTCATGCGTGACTTGCTCGAGCGCGACGGCTACGTCGTCACGGAAGCACGCGACGGCGTGCAGGCGCTCGATCAGGTCGATCGCGTCGGACCAGACATCATTGTGCTCGATCTGAATCTGCCCGGTCTCGACGGCTATGGCGTGCTGTCACACCTGCGGTCACGTCCCGCGACCGCGAACATTCCCGTCATCGTGCTGACGGCGAAGGGCGACGAAGACAACGAAGTGCGTGTCTTCGAGCTCGGCGCGGACGATTTTCTCACCAAGCCGTTCCGCGCCCGCGCGCTCTCCGCGCGGCTCGAAGCCGTCCTCGGCAGACGTCGCTGACTTCCATCCGAGTGTCCTTCGTGGACACGTACGCGGTGCGGGGCGCGGGGCGCACCCTCGAGATCCTCGCGCTGCGCCGCGGGTCAAACGGGCGCAATCCGGGATCGTGGGAGACGGTGCACGGGACGATCGAGCCCGGCGAAACGCCGGTGCAGGCCTCGTTGCGTGAGCTGCGCGAGGAAACGGGCCTCGTGCCGGCGAAATTCTACAATCTCAGCCGCACCGAGGCGTTTTATCAGCACAAGCGCGACGAAGTCGCTCTGATTCCGGTGTTCGCGGCCTTTGTCGCACCCGATGTGACGGTCACACTCTCCCCGGAGCACGATCGGGCCGAGTGGCTGCGGCCCCGGGACGCGGCGGAGCGGTTTGCGTGGCCGCGCGAGCGCAGAGCAGTGGATGACATTTTGTCAATAGTGGGGGGTGGGGACGCAGACTTGCTGGAAGACGTTCTGCGCGTAAGCTAGAGGTAGGGCTCCCTTGTGAATCCATTCTATCATCGGATCTACCGCGTGGTCCGTCACATCCCCAAGGGACGGGTGGCGACGTACGGCATCATCGCGCGGCTCGCGGGACGTCCCGGCGCCGCACGCACCGTCGGCTGGGCGCTCTCCGCCCTTCCCGAGGACAACGATGTGCCGTGGTGGCGCGTCATCAACGCGGCGGGCCGCATTTCTTTTTCAGGGCAGGATCACAGTGCGGTGCTGCAGCGCGCGCTGCTCTTGCGTGAAGGCGTGCGGTTCGCGCCGGGTGGTGCGGTGAGTCTCTCGACGTTCGGCTGGCCCGCAGAGGCCTACGACAGCGCCGTCGCCTCCCACAAGCGCGCCGCTTCGACGCGAAGATCCCGCAGGTTGAAAGGCTTGCGTACGTAACGCACGCCGAGACGCGCCAGCGTCTCTTCGGTCGTCGGACGAACGTCGCCCGTCGCGACGATGATGCGCTCCCGCAAGGCCGGCATTCGCGCCACCAGCTCCTCCGCCAGCAGCGTCCCGCGTTTTCCAGGCGCCATCGCGCGCGCGTCCGTGATCACCAGATCGAAGCTGCCCCGTTGCGCGAGGTCGAGCGCGTGCTGCGGATCACCGGCGACTTCCACGTCATGACCGTCCCGCGCGAACAGCGCCTTGATCGTGCGCTGCACGGCGGGATCGGCATCGACGAGCAGGATCGTGCGCTTCACGGTGGGTGAGGCGGTCACCGTGGGTGTGCCGTGCACGGGCGTCAGCGCGGGTCGCACGGCGTCGGCGGGCGCGGGCGGCAGGTCCACGCGAAACGCGGCGCCGCCGCGCGGGCCGCGCGGTTCCAGCGCGATCTGGCCGCCGTGACTTTCGACGATCGAATAGGTGATCGACAGACCGAGGCCCGTGCCTTTGCCGGGCTCTTTCGTCGTGAAGAATGGCGTGAACACGCTTTGCGCGACCTCGTCGGAAATGCCCGGTCCCGTGTCCGCCACGCGCAGGTGCACCTGCCCGTCGAACCAGGTCGAGACGGTGATCTGACGGGGGCGCTCGCGTGGGTTCTCCGCGACCGCGTGAGCGGCATTCGTCAGGAGATTGAGGACGACCTGCTGCAATCCGTGCCGGTCACCGAAGACGTCGGGGAGCGCGCCACTCAGCTCCCGCTCCACCGTGATGTCCTTGAGCTTCAGGTCGTAGGCCGTCAGGGAGAGCGTCCGGCGAATCACGTCGTTCAGGTCCACCGGCACGCGCTCCGCCGAGCCTTTGCGCGCGAACGTGAGCAGGTTGCGCACGATGCGTCCCGCCCGCTCCGCCTGTTCGTGAATGACCTGCAGATGTCCCCGGTCTTTCTTGCCGAGCTCCTTCTGCTCGAGCAGGAATTCGGAGAGTCCCACGATCGATGTCAGCGGGTTGTTCAGCTCGTGCGCGACGCCGGAGACGAGCTGGCCCACCGCCGCGAGCTTCTCGCTCTGGACGAGCTGCGTCTCGAGCGCCTGCTGCTCCGTCACGTCTTCCACCATCACGACGATGCTTTGTTCGGTCGCGGCCCCCGGTATGCGTGCCGCGTTCACCCGCACGGTGCGCCGGAGCCGGTCCGAGCGCGCGACCAGCGGCGCGGGACGCTCGCCGCGCCGCGTCGCCGCGAGCAGCTCGTGCAGCGCGTTCGGCTTGCCCAGGAGCGCCTCGCCGAGCGGCGTGCCGACCACGTTGGGGAGGGGCGCGCCGAGGAGGGCGGCGAGCGACCGGTTGGAGCGGCGAACCCGTCCCTCGTCGTCGACGACGGCGATGCCCTCGCTCAACGCGTCGAACGCCGTCTCCCACTGTTCCTTGGCACGCCGCACCATCTCGAAGAAGCGGGCGTTGGCGATCACCACGGCGGCGTGGGTGGCGAGCGTAGAGAGGAGACGGATGTCTTCCGGAACGAATACCCCTTCCCGCGGATCGGTGATGATGAGCGTGCCGATGACCGTGCCGTGCGACCGCAACGGCACGGCTGCCGCGGCGGCCGCTTGGATGCCCTTCGCGATCATGGTGGGCTCGGCGCCGGGCCCCGCCTCCCCCGCTCCCCCCGACTTCCGAATCAGCTCGAGGTGCTCTCGGCCGGTCGAGCGCGCGACGAGCCCGGTGTCGTCACCCTGAATCGTTTGGCCGCGCAGCGGTGCGAGGGTGCCCTCGGCCGCGGCGACCTGCAGCGGGTCGTTGGGCCCCTCGCCCACGAGCGCCAGCAGCGCGCCCTGAGCATCGAGAAACCGCACCGCGTACCGCACGACCTGCTCGACGATGCGATCCAGCTCGAGGGAGTCGGAGAGAACGTACGAGAGCTCCTGCAGCGAGAAGAGCTCCGACAGCCGCCGGTTCAGCTCGTCCGCCGCGCGGCGCCGCTCGTGCTCGGAGCGCATCAACCGTTGTCGCAGCCGCCACAACACGACTCCCACCCCCAGCACGATCAGGGCGAGGGCAATCGTGGCGAACAGCAGCAGATGTTGTCGCAGCGCGCTCATGGTCTTCTATATTTCAACTATCCATCTTGAGAATCAATCTTGTGCTTTGCTTGATCCTCGCGGCCTGCCGTGCCGAGGGGCATCCCGGGATCGCGCGGGCATGGCCGGAGCTGGGCACGACGATGTCGGTGGCCGCTTGGGGCGCGGACAGCGACCGCGTCCTCCGTGCCCTGGAAGCGGCGCACGATTCCGTCGATCGGATTGATTCGCTGTTGCAACGCCCTATGTCCATTCCCCCCATCGATTCCCTGCGTCGCGCGGTTCGGCAACGCACCGGCGTCGCTGTTCCGATCGACAGTATCGCGTATGGGTACGCCCTCGATCGCGCGGCCATGGCTGTCGCGAACGCGGTGGACAGCGCGCTGCTGGACGTGGGCGGGCAGTACTACTGGCTGGGCCGGCCGACCCACCGCGCCGTCGGGATTCCCGATCCGGACAACACCCTGCGGACGTTGGGCGTCGTGGACCTCCAGGGCGGATCGCTGCGAACGGCGTCGCGACGGAATGCCCCCCCCGGCAGCGCGCGTTCGGTCACCGTGCTCGCCCCCAATGCCCTTTCGGCGAACGCGTGGGCCGCGGCCTTGCTCGCGCTGGCAGGCGGCTGCGATCGAGCGCTCGCGGTCGCGCCGGAGATGGGTGTCGTCTGTGCTGATTCGGCGAGCGTGCGCTGGACTACCGGGCTCCAGAATCGCGTTTCGCTTCCAGCTGTGCGCGCGCCTTGACGCGCGCGCGCTCCTGATCGAGGAGCCGGATCGATCGGCTCCAGGCATCGCTCGAGAGCCCCTGGTAGCTCACGGTCAGCTCTTCGCGGACGCTGATACCCGGCTCGAACAGATAGATCGCGGCTGCCTGCTGGCGGGCGTTCAACTGGAACGAGCTCCACGTCGGCGAGAGCGGGACGATGCCGATGGGACGAAACAGTCGCCCGCGACTCGTGATGTTCACTTCTTCCGGGTTGAATCGCGCCTCCGGCACGATGCCGAGAAATGTGACCATCACGAGCGTGGGATGCTCCGTCCCGCCGCGTTGCGCGGCCTCCGCGATTTCGGCGGCACGGCTCGAGAGGAGCTGGTGGAGTGAGCGGTAGGTGTCGGGGGCGAGCAGCCGGATCATCTGCTCCTCGAGAGGCAGCAGCTGAATCCCGATTGTGCCGGTACTGAGCGGCACGACGATGTCGTCGCGGCGCAGCGTTCCGTAACCAGGCGGGATCGTATCCTGGGCGGTTAGGCGGTTGGGCGGCTGGGCGGTTAGAAGGCTCAGCAACGCGGCAGTTCTAACCGCCCAACCGCCAAACCGCCCAACCGACGTTTTGATCATGCCACCCCGCTCACCAGGCCATCGATCGCTTCTTTCAGCTCCGCAATTCCGTCGCCAGTTTTGGCGCTCGTCACAATCACCTGATCTTCAGGAAGTCCCAGCTCCTCGCGGAGCTCCCGTTCGCGCGCGCCCCGCTGCGCCGTTGAAAGCTTGTCGCCTTTCGTCAGGGCGGCCAGCACGTGCGTTTCGCCTTCAACCAGGACGTCCTGCATGGCCCGATCGTCAACGGACGGGGGATGGCGAATGTCCAGCAGCCAGACCACGCCGGCCAAGTGCTCCCGTCGCAGTGCGTGCGTGAGCAAGCCACGGAAGGCCCTGCGCTCCGCCTTCCCCGCGCGAGCGTATCCGTACCCCGGGAGGTCGAGATAGTAGTGCGAGCCGTCGGTGAGAAAGACGTTCAGCAACCGCGTCTTCCCGGGCGTGGCGGAGGTCTTCGCAAGGCGTTGCCCGACCAGCGCGTTGAGCAGCGACGACTTCCCGACGTTGGAGCGGCCGATGAACGCCACCTCGGGAAGCGGTGGATCGAGGGCCACGTCGGCCCGCGGAAACGAGCCGACGAATCTCAGGGCGCGCGACCGAGGACGTTCAAGTAGAAGCGCTCCACGTTGCGCGCGTACGACCTGACGTCGAACAGGACGCGCGCGCGTTGTGCCGCCGCGCCGCGCATGCGGGCGAGGCGTGCAGGATCGCTGGCAAGCTCGACCACGGCGCGGGCCAGCTCCGCGGGCGCGCGCTCCGGCACGAGGATGCCGGTCTCGGGCGTCAATGCCTCGCGGTTTCCATGAATGTTGGTCGCGATCGGCACCGCGCCGCAGGCCATCGCCTCGTGGAGCACGCGCGACATGCCCTCGGTGTCCTGATGGGAGCCGCTCATCAGGAGGTCCGTCGCCTGCATCCAACGCTCGATATGCTGTTGTTGCGGCAGAACCCGGATGTCTGAAGTCACCCCGCTCGCGACCGCTCGGCGAGTGATCTCTGCGAGGATCTCCGGTGGTTCGGGACTACCGATGACCAGCAGGAAGGGCATGCGGTCGTTCGGAAGGTCGCGACGCAGCAGGCCCAGGCTGTCCACGATGTCGAGCACTCCCTTACCGCGTTTGATCTGGCCGACGAACAGAAGGATGAAGCGGTCTTCAGGCAGCTCCAGTGCCCTCCGCGCGGCGCGGCGATCGCCACCGGCTGGTGGCGTGAACCGCCGCAGATCCGATCCCGTGTGGATCACCGCGTACTTGCCGCGCCGGCGGGCCCGGCGTGAGAAGCGGCGACCCGCGTCGTTGGAGTCGCCGATCATCCCGTCGGCCAATCGCTCGAGCAGCGGGTCGAGGCTGTAGTGCGCCGTCTGCCAGATAAACCAGACCATTTTGGTCCGCGTGCCGAGCTTCGCGAGGCCCGAGGTGAGCGCGTCGCGCGAGGCATCGGGGGCGATGATGTCGACGCGGCGCTCGAGGAGCACGCGGCGGATGGTGCGGGACGAACGCCACAGTGGGATGAGGGTGCGCGGCTTGATGTGAAACAGGGGGATGTGGACGACGGGGCAGTGCAGCGCGAGGAGGTGGTCGGTCAGCTCTCCGGGCCCCGGACAAATCGCGAGCGGCTCTACGACTTGTCGGTCGAGGTGTTCGATGAGCAGCGCCATGCTGCGTTGCCCACCCATCCGCATGTGCGACTGGTGACTGACGAACGCTACCCGGATCAGGCTTCTTTCTTCTGGCGGGGACGCTCGGTCACGAGGAGCGGCGCGCGGCCGGACGTGACGCATTCGGCGGTGATCGCCACCTCGCGCACGTCATCGCGGCTCGGCAGCTCGAACATGATCTCGGTCATCATCTCTTCGAGGATGGCGCGCAATCCTCTGGCGCCGGTGCCGCGCTTCATCGCCTTCGCCGCTATCGCCTTGAGCGCATCCTTCTCGAGCGTCAGGCGCACGTCCTCGAGGTCGAACAGTTTCTGGTACTGCTTGGCGAGCGCGTTCTTCGGCTCGGTCAGGATCCGGATCAACGCGTCTTCGTCGAGCGCGTCGAGCGGCACGGTGACCGGCAGGCGGCCGACCAGCTCGGGGATGAGGCCGTAGCGGAGCAGATCGTCGGGCTCGACGTCGACGAACGGGTTTTTCTTCAGCTTGGCGGCGACGCCTTCGGCAACCTCTTCCTTCGTAAAGCCGATCTGGCGCCGGCCGGTGCGGGATTCGATGATCTTCTCGAGCCCGTCGAACGCGCCGCCGCAGACGAAGAGGATGTCCTTGGTATTGACCTGGATGTATTCCTGCTGCGGATGCTTGCGGCCGCCCTGCGGCGGCACACTCGCGACCGTGCCTTCCAGAATCTTGAGCAGCGCCTGCTGCACACCTTCGCCCGAGACGTCACGCGTGATGCTGGGGTTCTCTGACTTGCGCGCGATCTTGTCGATCTCGTCGATATAGACGATGCCCCGCTCGGCCTCGGAGACGTTGAAGTCGGCGGCTTGCAGCAGGCGCACCAGGATGTTTTCGACGTCCTCACCGACGTAGCCGGCTTCGGTCAGCGTGGTGGCGTCGGCGATTGTGAACGGCACGTCGAGAATCCGCGCCAGCGTCTGCGCCAGCAGCGTCTTCCCGACTCCCGTCGGGCCGATCAGGAGGATGTTGCTCTTGTCGAGCTCGACTTCGTTGTCGCGGCCCGAGTGGGAGTTGATGCGCTTGTAGTGGTTGTAGACGGCAACGGCGAGAGTCTTCTTGGCGCGGTCCTGCCCGATCACGTACTGGTCTAAGACGTCCTTTATCTCCGCGGGCGTGGGGACCTGCGTGATGGCTTCCGCGACTTCGCGCTCCTCGTCCTCGGCCAGGATCTCATTGCAGAGCGCGATGCACTCATTGCAGATGTAGACCGACGGGCCGGAGATGAACTTCCGGACCGAGTCCTTGGATTTGCCGCAAAATGAGCAGCGGAGATGCTTGTCGTGCGACATCGTTCCCCTAGTATGGGAAAGGCGCCCGAGCGGCGCAAGTCATGACTTTTTCGCTTTCCCGTCTTCCTTGATTTCCTCGAAGTTCGAAATGACGTGATCGATCAATCCGTACTCTTTCGCCTCTTCCGCCGACATGAAGCGATCACGGTCCATGTCCTTCTCGATGCTCTCCACTGTCTTGCCAGTGTGCTTGGCGTAGAGCTCGTTGAGCTTGCGGCGCAGGAAGAGGATCTCTTTCGCCTGAATCTCGATGTCCGCCGCGGTGCCCTGGGTGCCGCCCGAGGGCTGGTGCATCATGATCCGCGCGTGCGGCAGCGCCGAGCGCTTCCCCTTGCGGCCGGCGGCGAGCAGGAACGATCCCATCGAGGCCGCCATTCCCATACAAATCGTGTTCACGGGCGCACGCAGGAACTGCATCGTGTCGTAAATCGCCATGCCCGAGGACACGATGCCGCCCGGGGAGTTGACATAGAGGTAGATGTCGCGCTCCGGATTGTCGGCGTCCAGGAACAGGAGCTGCGCGATGATGATGTTGGCGACATCGTCGCCGATGGAGCTGCCGAGGAAGACGATGCGATCCATCAGCAGCCGGCTGAAGATGTCATAGGTGCGCTCGCCACGGCTCGAGCGCTCGATGATATAGGGCGGATAGATGTGGCTTTCGCTCTTCGTCACGCTTGCTCCACGGTGGACTGCGACAGGAGATGGGTGAACACCTTCTCCTCGGTGATGCTCCGCGCGACATCGCGGAGCCGTTTGGCTTTCTCCAGCGACGCATACAGCTCCGCCGCCTTCATCCCACGCCGCTCGGCGAGCTCCTGGATCCTCTGGTCGAGCTCCGCCTCGGTGGCGCGCAATTTCTGCGACTCGACGACATGATCGAGCACCAGATCGCGCCGCACCTGCGCTTCGGCGACGGTCCGGAACTCCTCGGCGAACTTCTCCCAGCGCTCCTCGGGAATCTCGTATGCCTGAGCGTACATCCCCAGCACGCGCTCGACCAGCGGCCGAGGGGCGACGACGTTGTTCGCCTGCACGATCTGCTCGACCAGCTCGGCCCGCACGCGGGCATCGGCTTCCCGCTCCGCCTCCTTCTTGAGATCCTCGGCGATCGCGGTGCGCAAAGCCTCCAACGACTCGAAGTCGCCCATTTCCCGGGCGAACGCGTCATCCAGCGCCGGCAGCTCCTGACGCTTGACCTCGCGGAGCGTGAGCTGGATGTCGCGCGTCTGCCCCCGCTTGGCTTCCTCGGCGAAGTCGTCAGGGAAGCGGACCGTCGCGTCCACCGATTCGCCCGGCGTGAGGCTCAGGATGCGCTCTTCGACGTCGGGGATCGCGCGGCCCTCGCCCAGCACGAATTGGTAGGGCTGCGGATCCTTGACCTCGCCGTTCTCACGGGTCGCGATCAGCACGTCCACGAGATCCTTGAGCTTCGGCTTTTCACCGGAGACCGGCGTCCAGGGCGCGCGCTGCTCCCGCATCGCGTTGAGCTGGGCGTCCACCTGTGCGGCAGTGACCGCCGCCACCTTCCGCGTCAGCCGGAAATTGCCGAGCCGCTCGAGCTTGAGCTCTGGCTTCAGCTCGACATGAAACTCGAATGTGACGGGCGCGCCGTCTTCCCATTTCAGATTGTGAATGTGCGGGTCGGCGATCGGCTTGAGCTCTTCCTGCTTCTGCGCGACGCGCCAGCTCTCCTGTACCAGCTCGCGCAGGGTCTCCTGCCGGATGTCATCGGCAAATTTCTTGCGCACGACGGCGGCAGGCACCTTGCCTTGCCGGAAGCCCGGCAAACGGGCCCGTTGCTGATAGACTTTCGTTGCGCGCTCCTCGGCCGCCTTCACGCTGTCCGGCGGAATCGTCACTTCCAGCGACGCTTCGCCGGGCTCGGCGCGAGTCTTCTTGACGAGAATCTCTTGCATGTGGGGAATAATCTAACCCGAGAAGGAAGTGGAGGACGGTGGAGGTTGGTGGAGGATCTGAACGGGTCGGTCCTTCACAACCTCCACCGACCTTGACCAACATCCATAGCCTCCGCCGCTAGGCGGCCAGTGCGACCGGAGGGACTCGAACCCCCACGGGTTGCCCCACCAGCTCCTAAGGCTGGCGCGTCTGCCAATTCCGCCACGGTCGCGAGCTTTATGCGAAATGTATCTTTCCCGGGTCCTGTTGTCGTCCCTGTCCAGCTTCTGGAGCCACCTCATGTTCCGCATGCGCGTTTGTTCCACCGTTCTCGCGGTCGCCCTCGGTGCCACCGTCTTCACCCGTCCGGCGGCCGCGCAGGCGTCACGGGACAGGGACAAGATCTGCAGCCTGGTTCAGAACCGCACGCTCCCCGTGGGAACGTGGGCAACCTACAACTGGACCGGTGGCCGGACCAACGGCAGCACCCTGCGGATGGCGGTCGTCGGCAAGGAAACGCAGGAGGGCACGACGTATTACTGGTACGAAGTTTCGCTCGGCGATCCCAAGCGGCCCAGGGACAAGATGATCATGCAGATGTTGGTGCCGGGGCTGGGGACCGGAAGCGTGCGGAGCATGGTGATGAAGAGCGGGGGCCAACCTGCGATGAAGATGCCTGCGCAAATGATCCGGATGGTCAACTCCTCGCCCGGGATGAACATGGCGGCCGATCTCGCGCGCCAGTGTCCGGCGATGGAGGTCGTAGGGTGGGAGCGCGTCACGGTTCCCGGGGGTGAGTTCCGCGCCCTGCACATGCGGAATCCAGGGTCGCAGATGGTGTCCGAGGTCTGGGTGCAGCCGGAAATGCAATTCTCGATGGTGAAAGCGGTCCTGAAAGACGGTGCCGTGATGGAACTGACGGGTCAGGGAACCGACGCCAAATCATCCATTACCGAGACACCGCAGGAGATGCCCGGTCTTCCCGGCGGGCGGCCGCCGCGCTAAAAGATCACGCGCGCGTTGACGGGTTGCGGAGCCGTGTCTAGTTTCACGCCGTGCCGCTGGCCCTGTTTGTCGTTCTGCTCCTCCTCACCGCTTGCGGCGGCGCGCACCTTCCCCAATCGACGCTCACGCCAGCGTCCGATTTCAGCGCCGACCTCTTCGGGCTTTTCAAAACCGTCTTTTGGTGGGCCGTCGCCGTCTTCATCGTCGTCGAAGCGCTGCTCCTGATCGCGCTCGCGCGCTTTCGCGCGCGTCCCGGCGCGGCCGCGCCCAAACCGGTGCACGGCCATACCGTGCTCGAGATCGGCTGGACGCTCGCGCCCGCGCTGATTCTGGTGTTTATCGCCGTGCCCACGATGCGCACGATTTTCGCGACCGCGGGTCACGCCCCGGAAGGGGCCCTGCGGGTGGAAGTCATCGGGCACCAGTGGTGGTGGGAGTATCGCTACCCGACGCTGAACATCAGCGCCTCCAACGAGCTGCACATCCCGGTGCAGACGCCAATTCAGCTCGAAATGACGTCAGCCGACGTCATTCACAGCTTCTGGGTTCCGCGGCTCGGCGGCAAGCGCGATCTCATTCAGGGCCGCACCAATCGCATCGCCTGGCGCGTCGATTCGACGGGCGAGTACTGGGGCCAATGCGCTGAGTTCTGTGGCGCTTCGCACGCGAACATGCGGCTGCGCGTCGTGGTGCAGTCGGACTCCGTGTTCCAGCGCTGGGTCGACCAGCAACGCACCGCCCCCGCGACGCCCGCCAAGGGGTCGGCCGCCGAGGCGGGCCAGCAGGTGTACCGGCGCAGCCCGTGCATCGCCTGTCACACGATTGCAGGGCTCTCGCAGGGCAAGGTCGGGCCTGATCTGAGTCACCTCGGGAGCCGGGCGACAATCGCGGGCGCGTTGTTCCCGAACACCACGGAGATGCTCCGCCGCTGGATCATGAATGCTCCCGCGCTCAAGCCGGGCGCGCTGATGACCCCGCAGAATCTGTCGCCGCAGGACCTGGACGCGGTTGTAGCCTATCTGCAGAGCCTGAAATGAAGAGCTGGCTCACGACCACCGACCACAAGCGGATCGGCCTCCTCTACTTCTGGACGGCGTTCGCGTTTTTCCTGATCGGGGGATTGGAAGCGTTGATCATCCGCGCGCAGCTGGCGCGGCCCGATGGGGGCCTGGGCGTCAGCGCCGAGACGTTCAACCAGCTGTTCACGATGCACGGCACGACGATGGTGTTCCTGGCGCTCATGCCGCTGTCGGCGGCGTTCTTCAATTTCATCATCCCGCTGCAGATCGGCGCGCGCGACGTCGCCTTCCCGCGGCTGAACGCGTTCAGTTACTGGGCATTCCTGCTCGGCGGCCTCTTCCTGAACGCGAGCTTCATCGCGGGACCGCTGTTCGGCGCCGATCGGCTCTCTGTGGCACCGGATGCAGGGTGGTTCGGCTACGCGAATCTCACGTCCCGGCAGTTCTCGCCGGGTCCCAACGTCGACTTCTGGCTGCTGGGACTCCAGATCCTGGGCATCGCGTCGCTCGCCGCGGGCTTCAATTTCATCGTCACGATCCTCAACATGCGCGCCCCGGGGATGCGCATGCTGCGCCTGCCGCCGTTCACGTGGATGACGCTCATCACGCAGTTCCTCGTCATCACGGCGTTCCCCGTGATCACCGTCGCGCTCGTGCTGCTGATGTTCGATCGCTTCTTCGGCACGCATTTCTTCGTGCCCCAGGGCGGCGGCGATCCGATCCTCTGGCAGCACCTGTTCTGGATGTTCGGGCACCCCGAGGTCTATATCCTGATTCTGCCCGCGATGGGCATCATCTCCGAAGTACTCCCGACGTTCTCGCAGAAGCCGCTGTTCGGCTATACGGTCGTCGTGTATTCGGGGGTGGTGATCGCGTTTCTCGGCTGGAGCGTGTGGAGTCACCACATGTTCTCGACCGGGCTCGGCCCTATCGCCGACTCGGTGTTCGCCGGTACCACGATGCTCATCGCCATTCCGACCGGCGTGAAGATCTTCAACTGGATCGGGACGCTTTGGGGTGGGCAGATCCGGTTCACGACGTCACTGCTCTTTGCAGTCGGGTTCATCGCGATGTTCATCATCGGCGGCCTGTCGGGCGTCTCGCACGCCGCCGCCCCCTCCGACCTGCAACAGACCGATACGTATTATGTCGTCGCGCATCTCCACTATGTGCTGTTCGGCGGGACGATCCTCGGCCTGTTCGCCGGGATGTACTACTGGTGGCCGAAGATGACGGGTCGCATGCTCTCGGAATCGCTGGGCAAAGTGCACTTCTGGTTGACCATGATCGGCATGAATCTCGCCTTCTTCCCCATGCACTTTTCCGGATTGCTCGGCATGCCGCGCCGCATTTACACCTATTCGTCCGATCTCGGCGTGGCGGGATTCAATCTGGCGTCCACGATCGGCGCATTCCTGATCGGTCTGGCGACGCTGGTGTTCTTCTGGAACCTGCTGCGCACCCGCTGGCAGCCGATCACGGCGCCCAGCAATCCGTGGGGCGGCGCGACGCTCGAATGGGCGATTCCGTCGCCGCCACCCGTGTACAACTTCACCGTAATTCCCACGGTCGAAAGCCGCATGCCGCTGTGGCACACGGAGCGGCATGCCCCAATGCCGGCGCTGCCGGAGCGGCCGCCGGCCCCCATTCACGTGCCGGGAGGGTCGTGGTGGCCCATGATCACCGCCACCGGTCTTCCTATCCTCGCCATCGCCGCGATCTCCCGGACGCTGCCGCTCGTGTTTGTGGGAGCGGCTGTGCTGATCGTGGGCATTTATCGGTGGGCCTACGAGCCCTTTGAGATGTAAATGACGCCCGCGCACACTCAGGAAGCGCACCGCACGAGCATGGGGCTCGACAGCCGCAAGATGGCGTTCTGGGCTTTTATCGGCTCGGAGTGCCTGCTGTTCGGCTCGCTCATCTCGACGTACTTGGTCTATAAAGGAAGGAGTCTCACCGGGCCGTTTCCGCATGAGATCCTGAACATTCCGTTCACGTCGTTCAGCACGTTCGACTTGCTGATGTCGAGCCTCGCGATGGTGCTCGCGCTCGCCGCTGTCCAACGCGGCGACATGAAACAGGGGAAGCTCTGGTTGCTGGTCACCGCGCTGCTCGGCCTGGTATTCCTCGGCGGCCAGTTCTGGGAGTTCAGTCACTTCGTGCATGAGGGCCTGGGTCTCACGACGAACCTCTTCGGCTCGACATTCTACGTGCTGACGGGGACTCACGGCGCCCACGTGACGGTCGGGGTGATCTGGCTGCTGACCCTGTGGGTGCAGGCCCTCCGCGGGAAGCTCGGCCCGGCGAATGCGATGACCGTCGAGATCACGGGCTTGTACTGGCACTTCGTGGACGTCGTCTGGATCGTGATCTTTACGGTCGTCTACCTGATTCAGTGAGAGGAAGAGCATGAGCGAGCAGGCGCACGCGACGACGGGCACCTACCTGCGGGTTGCCGCGATCCTCGTGATGATCACGCTGATCGAGGTGGGCATTTTCTACGTGCCGACGTTCCAGACGGTGCTCGTGCCGGTGCTGCTGTTCCTTTCCGCGGTCAAGTTCACGCTGGTCGTGATGTTCTACATGCATCTGAAGTTCGACAATCGTTTCTTCGCGTTTCTTTTCGGTGGCCCGCTGCTGCTTGGCGTCGTGGTCGTCGTGAGCCTCCTGTTCATCTTCTATGGAGCGCTCCGGCTGCGTACGGGAAGCTGACGAATGCCCAATGTCCAATGTCCAATGTCCAATGTCGAATGATCAATGATCATTGATCATTGGACATTGATCATTGGACATTGGACGTTGGAAGTTTCCAATTGGAATCGATGGAATCTGCACCCGAGTGTCGTGGCGGGGCTCGTCCTCCTGGGCGGGCTCTACGTCTTTTTGGGTGGACTCACGTCGGCACGTCGGCAGGTCGCAAGCTTTTTCGCGGCGCTGGTCGTGCTATTTTTCGCGTTGAACGGGCCGCTGCACAACCTGTCGGATAACTATCTATTCAGCGCTCACATGGCGCAGCATCTATTGCTGACGCTGGTTTTCCCACCCCTGCTGCTCTATGGCACTCCGGCGCACCTCGTACGCCTTTTGCTG
>QHVB01000003.1 GCA_003222195.1 Gemmatimonadota bacterium
GTCGTGCCAGGTGGCGGCGGTGAACGTGTCGCCCGGCGCCACGCCGCGCAGCGCGCCGCGCAGGCGCAGGTCGGGATGCTCCAGCGTCGCGCGGACCGCGGGCATGAAATAGCGCAGCGAGAGGTCCGTGTGATCGACGGCCAGCACCAGCACCCTCTCATCGTGCTGGCCGATGAACGCGACCAGGGGGGACGAGGAACCGGGCGGAGCCGGCGCCGCGGTGGCGGTGATGTCCAGGCGCGCGTTTCCCGGTCGCACATCGACGACCTTTCCGTTGTATTGGTCCGCGTGCTGGAAGTGGGGTGTCAGGACGACGCTGTAGGGCAGGGGCGGGAAGCTTTGGCGCACCATCGCGGCCGTGCCGTACCAGACGAGGAGGACGACGATCGCGGTGCCGAGGGCCTGCCAGGCGCTGCGCCGCGGTGGGGCGAAGAGCCAGATTGGGGCCGCGACGACGAGGAGGACGCCGAAGGCGGTGCTGTTCGTGTTGGCGACGATGTCGCCCAGGCTCGGGTCGCGGCCCGGGATCCATTGCTGCAGGAACTCCACCGTGAAGGAGAGCACCGCGCCGGCGGCGATGACGCGCATGGGCTTCACCCCGGCGAGGGTGAGCGCGACGCCGAGCGGGATGAACAGGATGAGGTTCGCGATCAGCTCGGCGAGGGCGGCGTCGCCGGTAGTCAGATAGAAGGACCAGCCTGGAGGGATGGGGCCGAAGCCGGAATGGAGGGTAGCTACGCAGATCCCGAGGGTAGCGACCGCGGTGGCGGCCCAGGCCCAGGTTTTCGCTTGGCGCACGGAGCACGGTACGCCGGGCGGGTGGGGGGGTCAAGCGTCACACTCGGCTTCGGCAAAGGTTCCCCCGGCGCGCGCCAACAGTCATAACTCCGGCACTGGCATTTGGTGAGAAGTGTCACAACGACAAGGGTTAAGCCCCTAGCCAATCGTCCCAAGCCGGGACATATTCGCCGGACCCTTGGAGTTACTTCGAAAGAGGGAGGCTGAGTGGCCGTTTTTTGTGGGCGCGAGAGTGCAGTCGCTGAACGTTTCCACCTGCAAGAACTGACCTCCGGGCTAACGGCGAGCTAACCCTCAGCGTACGGGAGAGTTCGATCTTCGTGGAGCACTGTCCTTGACGAGGGGCTGACGGCGCCGTCCGAGTTTTAGCCGTCGCTCGCGTCAGTGCGGCTTCGCGAAGCATGTCACCTTAGCGCGCGGGAGAAATCGGATCCACGTGGAAACATTGGCTAGCAACACAGATCCGGGAGTCTTGTCTCCAGGCACTGGAGCTGACCCACGGGCGGTGCACCCGCATCGGCCGGCCCACAAGTCATTCTTTCTTGCGCTAGCACGCTTTTTCGACCGACTCGCCGGCTATCGCGTGTATCGCGTGATGGCGCTCGCGGCCGTCGAGCTCGCGATCGCCTTTACCGCCGCGGTGAGCGCGATTGCCATTATCCAATCGGGCGAGTTCTGGCGGTGGCAGTCTGCGCTGCTGATCGCCGGGCTTGTCCTCGTCGGTAGCAAGGTCATTGTTGGGCTTGCTACCCAGTCCTTCTCAGGAAGATGGCGGTTCGTCGGCGTGCGCGACGCCGTGATCGTGACGCGTGCTGCCGTGCTGTCAGCGGTGCTCGCCTTTGCGGTGCTCGAGTTGTTGAACCTCGCCGGAGTGCGGCTCCGTCTCGTGGGTGCCGATGCGGTCATTTATATCGTCCTGGCGTGCGGTATGCGCTTGACGATTCGCTCGCTGCACGAATGGGAGCGGCGCGTGCGGATCGGCAACGGCACAGCACGGCGGCGCGCGGTGGTCGTCGGGGCGGGCGAATCCGGAGCCGCGCTGATCAAGAGCATGCTGTGGAGCCCCAAGCTCCTGATGGAACCTGTCGCCGTTGCGGACGATGATCCCAACAAACACCGGAGTCGCCTGCATGGTGTTCCCGTCGCCGGGAGCGTCGCGCAGCTTGCGGCGATCGTGCAGAAGTATGGCGCAGATGAGATCCTCATTGCGATCCCGTCAGCGACGCGGGATCAAATTGGTCACGTGGTTGATGCGTGTGCGAGCACGCGGCTGCCATTCCGGATCGCGCCCGATCCTGAGGACGTGCTGAGCGGATCCGCGCGATCCACCATGCTGCGCGATGTGCAACCGAGTGACCTGCTGGGCCGCCCTCAGGCGGATCTGCACGTGGACGAGCTGCGGGCCGAGTTTCAAGGCGCGCGCATTGTGATCACCGGCGCGGCGGGCTCGATCGGCTCGGAACTGGTGCGCCAACTCGTGAAGCTCGACCCGGCGATCATTTATCTCATCGACCGCAACGAGAACGAGCTGTTCTTCCTGTGCGAGGAGTTGGATCGGCGCGAGCCGAAGGCCCCGCTGGTGGACGTCATTCAGGATGTGCGGGACCAGCGGCGCATGACGCGGATCATGAAGGAGGTGCAGCCGACGCACGTGTTCCATGCGGCGGCGTTCAAGCACGTCCCGCTCATGGAATTCCATCTGCCCGAAGCCGTGGAGAACAACATCCTCGGCACGTGGACCGTCCTGCAAGCCGCGCACAAGGCGGGAACGAAGAAGTTCGTGCTGATCTCGACCGACAAGGCGGTGCGGCCGTCGAGCGTGATGGGGGCGACCAAGCGCTTCTCCGAGCTGCTGGTCGCCGAGGCGACGCGCGAAAACGGGATGAAGGGCGTGATCGTGCGGTTCGGGAACGTGCTGGGCTCGAACGGCAGTGTGGTGCCGCTGTTCGAGCGTCAGATCAGCGAGGGCGGGCCGGTGACGGTGACGAACCGCGAGGCGACCCGCTACTTCATGACACCGATGGAGGCGGCCCAGCTGGTGCTGCAGGCCGTCTCGATGCCGGAGTCGGACGGCAAGGTGGCGATCCTCGACATGGGTACGCCGGTACGGATCTGGGATCTGGCGGAGCGGCTGATTCGGATGAAGGGCCTGCGGCCGGGAGCGGATGTCGAGATCGTCGAGGTCGGGCTCAGGCCCGGCGAGAAGCTGCACGAGGAGCTGTGGTGGCACAGCGCCAACGTCGTGCCCAGCAGCCACCCGAAAATCATGTTGGCGGAGGTGGGGACGATGCCGGGTGGGGCGGGATCGCTCATCCCCGCGATGCGGGCGCTTGTAGAGGCTGAGGAGGAGATCGGACTCCGGGAGCTGCTGATGAAGGCGGTGGGGCTGACGAACGGGAACGGCGCGCACCAGCGGAACAGTCCGGCGCGCGGCGTCAGGGCTATCATGCAAGACGAGACTATGTCGCTCGGAGCTTCGTGAACAATTCGTCTTCCGGAGTCGATCCCGCAGGTTTTCCTGCCGAGGCTGGGGCGGGCGACGTGTACCACGCCTGCCGCTGGTACGCCTGTCGCACTCGGCCCCGCGCGGAGAAGCAGA
>QHVB01000092.1 GCA_003222195.1 Gemmatimonadota bacterium
TCTGGGCGACGCTTGGTGGGCGGGCGCCGCAAGACGCCGTGAACGTCGCAGCGACAGTTGCCGCTCTAAAGTGCTCAACCTGGGGCGACGTCGCCCTGGTCAGCCCACGCGACGTCGAGGACGCCCTTGTCGGCGGGCCGGACGTTCGCCGCTAAGTGTGATTGGGCACAATTTCAGCGCTCTGAATGCGCTGGGAACTCAATACTAAACAACGCTCCTTTTCGATCCTTTCGATTAATCCCCCGCATCGTTGCATTGTGAGAATCGGCAATACGCCGAGATAGCCAAAGACCCAAGCCAGAACTTCCGTGTTTTGTGCTCATGAAAGGATGGAACAAGCGGCCTTCGATTTCCTCGGCGATGCCTGATCCCTCGTCCAAAATATCTACGACAACGGTATGCACGCCCAGATAGTCTCTGCGCGAAATAGTGATACGAATTTCGCCGCCACTGATCATTTCCTCTGACGCGTTGATGAGTACATTAAGAAACAACTGCTTTAAGTCATCGAGTCGACCGTTAATAATGGTGCTGTCGGCCTCTATCGATTTCACCACGGTGATGCCGACCTGCTCAAACTTCGCGCTCAGGAGGGACAACACTTCGTCAAGCGGAATCTGTACATCGAGTGGAAGAAGATCGTAGGTCTGCGCGGGGCCGCGGCCTCGGAGGCGATCAATGAGTTTATCGATCCGAGCGATCTCCGTCATCATGACACGACCAAACTGGCTTCGAAACTCCTCATCTTCATATCGCTCGGGAAGCAGCTCAGCAAACGTTCTTATTGCAACTAAAGGATTCTTGATTTCGTGCGCGATGCCGGCCGTAAGGGCACCGCTCTCAGCCACCCTCTCCGTTCGACGGCGTTGCTCTTCAAGCAGTGCCACACGTTGATAGAGTTCCGCATTCTTGATGGCAACTGCCACGTTGCCGGCGAGAGTCGAGAGCAAGTCAATGTCCTGAGCATAATAGGCATCCCCTGACAACTTTGGTCCAAGGACGAGAATCGCAAGCAGTTGTGATTCATGAATCACAGGGCACGCGCACTCGGCGCGCATCGAATTTAAGGCCGCGATCGCATCTCTCGTGTCACCCTCATGCTCGGCCTCGCGGAAGAGGACGCTACCTCTCCTGGCGAGTACCGTTACAACGGGATCCTCTGGATGGATCACTGTCGGCCTGTCATCGCCACTATCTTCATCATCCCGCAGCATGATGTGGAATGTTCCACGGTCCTCGTCGCGAAGATAGGCAATCAGAAACTCTGGTCTAATTGAGCTTCGTATGATGGCAAGCAGATTTTTGAAGAGCTGCTGCGGATCTAATGTACTGGCCAATGCAAGACTGCTTTGGCGGATCGTGGCACTGTAGTCATAAGGCTCTCGATAGCAATACCGATCGAAAACCCGGCGAAGCGCACCCGTGAGTGGGCCAAACATCAGTGCGAAGACAAATGCCACGGTCAATTGAACAGCGAGTGGTAGTTCTGGGATGTACATCGACGGCTGCGCTATGAGGAAGAGTGTCGCTGCAAAGAGGACTCCTGAGACTATAACAGCGGCGGTATAGGAGATTGTGTGGCCAACAATCAGCCTGACATCCATCAGCCTCTGGCGAATTATTGCATGTGCAGTAACACCAAGGAAGACGAGCGAGAAAATCGGTCCATAGCGTCCCCACGAGGAGACACCGGAAATCACGGGAATGATCAGGTTAGTCGTAGCAATGCCGACCGCCGGAACAAGGAGTGCGAGCGCCAAGTAGCGAAGCTGTAGCCGCTGTCGGCCGGACGCAGAGTGTAACTTCGTCCTTAATACTAAAAAGGTCGCAAGAATTCCGACGACTACATAGCCGGCATAGACTCGATGCACCGGCCCGTAAACTGCTGTCAGCCCGTCGGGCTCATATGTCGAGCTCGCGACGACTAACGGTGAAAGCGAAAGCAGGCTAAGCGCAATACCAACGAACGCGAAGAGCCAGTACCAACGGCTGTCCGGTAAGGGGGACGCAGGAAAGACGAAGACGAACGTCAGAAGCGCCAGCACGAGAACCGCAGCTGACGCGAAGGCAACTCGCACGACCAGAAGACTGCTCAGTTCTGGCGCGTGGGCCAGACCTATGGCGATGGTCCACGCGGCGAGAGACATTCCAAGTACCGCGAAGGCTAGGTTTACCAGCCGGTACCGCGTGTGGACGTATACGTATAACGCGATACCGACTTGAACGGTCGCCAGCACGACACTGAAGACGAGCCGTTCGATGCCAGCCGGTGTCAATGTATGTGCCGCGAAGCCCCGATCACGAGTGCGGAATGCGATCCTGGTACGTGGCCACCGAGACTATGCGAATGAACCAATGCGTGGTTTACACGAACAGAGCGCGGCCTATTTGGAACATAGTCGAGGTCACACTTCGGATCAGGGTTCGTAAGGTTAATGGTAGGAGGTACGACGTTGTAGTAACTCGCCAAAGTCGCTGCAACGACCTGCAGAACTCCACCCGCAGAAAATGGTTGCCCAATCATTGATTTGATCGAACTCACTGTAAGGCTATAGGCGTGTTCGGCAAAAGTCTTTCGATGTGCTGCGGACTCAGCTTCGTCATCGAACTTCGTCGAATTACCATGAGCACAGATGTAATCGATATCACGAGGTTGCAGCTGCGATCGTCCCACGGCGGCGACAATCGCTTGCTGAAGCGCGACAGCGTAACGCTCATGCGGGTCGCGTATCGCTGACTCCTCGGCGGAACTTGCATAACCAAGAATCTCACCAAATATTTCTGCACCCCTCGATTGCGCATGCTCAAAGTCTTCTAGAACAAGTACTCCAGCAGCCTCGCTTAGAACGAGGCCTGCACGTTGACGATCGTATGGACGTGACGCCTCTGCCGCGGGCCCGCTCCACGTAGACAGGAAGCCGCTGGCGGAGAAAAGCCCGAACGTGAATTGTGACAACGGAGCCTCTGCGGCACCAACGATGGCGGCGTCGGCGGCGCCGCTTCTAATCTGATCTGTCCCCCATGCAATCGAGTCGATACCAGTGCAACAAGCCGATGCAATCGTCATCAGCGGTCCCGCAACCTGTAGTTCTCCCTGGACATAAGAACTGGCGGAATGGGCCGCAACCTCTAAGCTTGGCCCGGTGCCCAGCGACTGCCACCCCAATTCCCGAAACTTCGCGAATGCTCCTTC
>QHVB01000075.1 GCA_003222195.1 Gemmatimonadota bacterium
AAGAAGGGGTTACAGTGGTGAGCGTCGCTGCTCGAACCAATTCTCGGCCAGGTCGGCCCAAGCGGCATTACGCCCTTCTATCAATTTGAGCTTCCGCGCCCGTACCCACCCTTTGATCTGCTTTTCGCGGGCAATCGCATCTCCGATGTCTCCAAACTGCTCGACGTAGACTAGCCGGGTAACGCGGTACTTCTGCGTAAAACCAGGAATGAGGCCCTGCTTGTGCTCATGTACGCGGCGCGCGAGGTCATTCGTCACGCCGGTGTACAACACGCGGGAGCGACTCGCCAGGATGTAGACCCAATAGGTGCGCACCACCCACTAGGATCGTGGAGTTTTGTCTTCGACCGTCATCATTTCTCAAGAAGGTGGCGCATAAGCACGCCGACAGCGTTCCTGTCCTCTCCCTTCTATATATCTCTCCCCCCTTTGTTTTCACGAAAGCGAGGTCCTTCGCTCCGCGCGCGTCCCGCGCGCTCCGCTCAGGATGACAAGCAACGCGGTGCTCGGATAAGAAAAAAGGGAGAGAGAGGGGAGAAGAGCAAAAAGCAGGTCCTTCGCGTCTGCGGCGCTCAGAGCCTGCCCTGAGCGTAGCGAAGGGATGACAAGCGCGCTCGCTTCTTGAAAAAGAGGAAAGAAACACCCGTTACAGTTTTCCGTCCCAAATCCCGCTATAGGAGGTATGAGGCACTCGGTCCTGCTCGCCATCGGGCTTTCCGCTTGGTTGCTGGTGTTCACTGCGCCGTTGGACGCACAGACGGATCGGCATGGCTTTTGGTTTGCGCCTGGCGCGGGCGGGGGCTGGGCGCATCTCTCGTGTGACAGTTGTGGCAACCGTTCATGGGTTGGCGGTGAGAACTTCGCGATCGCACTCGGAGGAACGCCCAACCCGCACCTGCGAGTCGGGGCCGAATGGCGATACTGGGTTCGCAACGTCACCGACACGGTACCGCTGGTCCAGACCTTCTCGGCGTTGGTCTCCTACTATTCACGCCGGCACGGCGGCCCATTTGTCGAAGCGGGACTCGGCGTGGCGTATTACGCGACCTCGGTGCATACCATCCGGAATGCTGGTACTGGCGTCGGCACGAGCGTCACGGCCGGCTGGGAGGTCGAAGCCGGACAGAACACCTTGCTCAAGCCGCAGATCTCGTATCTGATCGGAGCGGTGGGCACGCTGCGCACGCCTGATGGTGCACGTGTCGCGACTGGGTGGAAACAGAACCTCGTCCTGATCGAGATCCGATTCCAGCCACGCTAGGCAAAGAATGTTCCGAGTGGGCCCTCCAGGATTTGAACCTGGGACCTACGGATTATGAGTCCGCTGCTCTAACCGCTGAGCTAAGGGCCCGAGCGCGCGGCTGCGCCGCGAATGACCAATGTAGAATGTCCAATGACCAATGATCAATGTCCAATGATCATTGATCATTCGCACTTCAGCATGCCGTTACGTCGAGCCGTTCGTATGCTCGTCGCCAAGATTGCCACTAATTCATCACATTCTCGCAGAACCGGATCCACCGACTCGGCGGGCGAGAGAACCATCTTCCTAATGAATTTGAGCCACGTGCGAGTCTCTCGAAGCTCCTTCAGAGCGATCCCGAGCTTATGAATGAAGTCGCGGCGAGACTCAGCGGATTGAACTTCCCCGTAATTCGCGAACGTCGACGTGCTGCTGCGAGCCAGTTCGAGGGCGACGTGCTGCCCGAGCGGTGTACGGGGCAGGCGATTTCCCAACTGGCATGTCGTAGTTCCGAAACGCACCAGCCGGTCCTCTAGACCGTAGCTCGCCATCGCGCAGTCTCGCACCGACGACCCTCAACGAGTCAACCAATCTCACGCGTGACCGATACACAATCATGCAGCACCGATCATTGGACATTGATCATTGGACGTTGGACATTGATCATTCGGTCTCACAGCAGTCCTTCTCTCCTCAGTTTTCCCAGCTGGTCGTAGTACGCCTCGTGCACGGCGAGCACTTCGGGGCCCGACACCGTCGCAACGCCCGCTTTCCCCACCTCGATGCCCGCCGCGAAGTTCGCCAGGTGCGCCGCCTCGCGCACGCTCGCCCCGGCGGCGAGCGCCGTGCCGACCCAGGCCGTGACCGTGTCGCCCGCGCCCGAGACATCGAACACCTCGCGCGCCATCGTGGGAATGCGGGTGATCTCCTGATCCTTCGTTACGAGCATCATCCCCTCGCCGCCGAGGGTCAGCAGCAGGTTGTCGACCGCGAGCTTGCCGAGCGCGTCGGGCAGCGCGTCGGGATGGGCGAGATCGAGCGCCGCGCCCATCGCCAGCTCCAGCTCGCGGCGGTTGGGCTTGAAGACGGTGGCCCCACGATAGGCGAAGAAATTCTTGAACTTGGGATCGACCACCACCGGTAGGCTGTTCTTCTTGGCAAGCGTCAGCGCGCGCTCGATCACCTGCGGCACGAGTGTGCCCTTATTGTAGTCCTCCATCAGCAGGGCATCGGCATCGCGGAGCGCGCGTTCCAGGGCCGCGCCAATCTGCTCCATCACGCGCGCCGGCACGGGATCTTCGATCTCTTCGTCGATGCGCAACATCTGCTGGCCGCGCGCGACCACGCGCGTCTTGGAGGTCGTGGGACGTCCGGGATCGGTGACGAGATAGCTCGTGCTGAGATTGAGATCGTCGAGCTCGCCGCGCACCGACGTCCCGCGCGCGTCTTGGCCCACGACCGCGACCAGCCGGCACTCGGCGCCGAGCGCGGCGACGTTGGCCGCGACGTTGGCGGCGCCGCCGAGGCCATGGCGGCTCGCGTGAACGGTGACGACGGGTACGGGCGCTTCGGGCGAGACGCGATCGACTTCGCCGACCAGATAGACGTCGAGCATCGCGTCGCCGACGACGACGACCTTCGTCGTGGCCATCTTGCGCAGCAGCGCTTCGAGGCGGTCGCGGGTGAGGCGCGTCTCGGTCACGGAATCCGCCCTTCCTTCTTAGTTCTCCATGTCAGCTGAATCGTCCCGACCCAGCGGGTGTTGCTCGCGCCGGTCACGTGGCCGGCGTTGGAGATCAGATGGACTCCGCCGTCAGCAGACAGCTCCCAGCGCCCGTGCGCGGCATGTCCGCTGGCTGCGAGCCGCAGCGTGCGCTGGACAATGCCGGCGAGGAAGGTGGGCGTGG
>QHVB01000076.1 GCA_003222195.1 Gemmatimonadota bacterium
AACGGCCAGTCGATCAAGATCTTCTCCACGTGCCCCCCATCGAATCTTGGGGAGTCGGGGAGCTACCGCCGCCAGGTGATCGACATCGCTCGATGGAGCGAGGCCGCGGGATGCGAAGGAATCCTGGTCTACACCGACAATGGGCTGGTCGACCCGTGGCTGGCAGCACAAACGATCATCGCCCAGACGGAGCGGCTCTGCCCTCTGGTCGCCGTGCAGCCGATCTACATGCACCCCTACTCCCTCGCCAAAATGGTAGCCTCGCTCGGGTTCCTCTACGGGCGGCGTGTCTACCTGAATATGGTGGCGGGTGGGTTCAAGACCGACCTGAACGCGCTCAACGATCCCACCCCGCACGACGACCGGTACGCTAGGCTGGTCGAGTACACCTCGCTGGTCATGGCGCTGCTCCGGGGCGGACAGCCCGTGACGTACGAGGGGCGCTATTACCGTGTGACCAACCTGAAGCTGACGCCGTCGCTGCCCGCCCACCTCGTGCCAGGCGTGTTCATGTCCGGGTCCTCGGCGGCGGGCGTCGAGGCCGCCCGGGCGCTCGGTGCGACGGCGGTGCAGTATCCGAAGCCTGCCGCCGATTATATGGGCTCCGGCACTATCGATGCGGTGGAGTCGGGCATTCGGATCGGGATCATCGCGCGCGACACGGCAGACGAGGCCTGGAGCACGGCGCGCGCCCGGTTTCCCGAGGATCGGAAGGGGCAGCTCACCCACCAGCTGGCGATGAAGGTGTCCGACTCGGTGTGGCACAGCCAGCTGTCGGAGCTCGGCAAGGTAGGCGGTGATCCGGAACTGAACCCGTACTGGTTAATTCCCTTCGAGAATTACAAGACGTTCTGCCCCTATCTCGTGGGCAGCTACGAGCGAGTGGCGGACGAAGTCGCCCGCTATGTGGTTGCCGGCTATCGCACGTTCATCCTGGACGTCCCGGCCAGCCCGGAGGAGCTAGAGCATATCCGCGTCGTGTTCGAGCGGGCCACGAGCCGCGTGACGTCATGAGCGAGTTGTTGCAGGACGGGATCACCGCACAGGCCTTGCGTCGACCGGACGCACCCGCGGTCGTGTCGTGCGAGGAGCGACTGACGTACGGTGAGCTCGAGGAGCAGAGCAACCGGCTCGCCCGACTGTTGCGGGAGGCGGGCGTGCAGCGGGGCAATCGGGTCTGTCTGCTCATGCCCAAGTCGCCGGCCGCAGTGGTGGCCATGCTGGGCGTGCTCAAGGCCGACGCGATCTATGTCCCCCTCGATCCCACGAGTCCCGCGCCGCGCGTCGTGAAGATGATCGCGTCGTGCGACGACCGCTGGATCCTCGCGGCGGGGGGAGGGGCAGGGGGCGGGGGCGGGGGCGGGCCAGTGGTGAGCCTGCTGGACGAACTGTTCGCGGATACGCGGTTCGCAGCCAAGCATGACGTGGGCTGGATGTCGACCCAGCCCGCCGGAGGCACGAGGTTCACCCCGCGCTTCTCCTGGGCCGACCTGAGCCGCTGCTCGGCCACGCCGCCGGAGCGACAGAACAACCCAGACGACCCTGCGCACATTCTCTTCACGTCGGGCTCCACGGGTGTTCCCAAGGGCGTGGTTATTACACATGGCAACGTTCTGCCGTTTCTCCGCTGGGCTCGCGACTACTTTGGGACAAGCACAACCGACCGGGTTTCGTGGCACCCGCCGCTGCACTTCGACCTGTCCACCTTCGACGTGTTCGGTACATTGCGCGCAGGTGCTGTGCTATACCCGGTGCCTCCGGACGTGAGTTTAATGCCGCATAAGCTTGCCCAATTCATCCGGGCAAGTGACCTCACGCAGTGGTTCTCGGTACCGTCCGTGTTGAACTACGTGGCGAAGTTCAACGTGCTGCGCGATGGCGATTTTGCCGCCCTGCGCCGAGTGCTCTGGTGCGGCGAAGTATTGCCCACGCCCACGCTGATCTACTGGATGCAGCGGCTGCCGCACGCCTCATTCACGAATCTCTATGGCCCCACCGAAACCACGATCGCGAGCAGCTATTACACGGTGCCGCAGTGTCCAGCGGACGAGCGCGAAGAGATTCCGATCGGCCGGTCCTGCCCGGGAGAGGAGCTGCTCGTGCTCGACGCGACGCGGCGGCCGCTGCGCCCCGGGGAGGTGGGCGACCTCTACATAGCGGGTGTGGGACTCAGCCCGGGCTACTGGCGCGATCCGGAGAAGACGCGGAGCGCGTTCCTGCCGGACCCGCGGGGGGGGGGAGCCGCGCGGATCTACCGGACCGGGGACTTGGCCAGGGTAAGCGGAGACGGCCTGGTCTACTACGTCGGCCGCGCCGATACGCAGATCAAGTCCCGGGGCTACCGAGTCGAACTGGGGGAGATCGAAACCGCGCTGCACAGCCTCGGCGGCCTCCGGGAGTGCGCGGTTGTGGCTGTGCCGAGTGACGGGTTCGAGGGGATGGCCATTTGCTGTGCCTATGTGCCGGAGAGCCCGGGCGCAGTGACCGTCACGGGCCTGCGGGGGGCGTTAGCGAAGCTGGTGCCACCATACATGCTTCCGTCGCGCTGGCAGTCTCTTACCGAGCTCCCGAAGAATACCAACGGCAAGATCGACCGGCCGCAGCTCCGCGATGCCTTTCAGGAGGTGGGGGCGCGCGGATGATCGACGGCAGGACGGGTTCACCGGCGGATTCGTCCCCCCGCTTGAGAATACTGCTCCTCGCCGAGGAGGCTGCGGGGGTGCAGGTGCTCCGGGGGGTCGCCGAACGGGGGCACGTGGTCGTAGCCGTGATGACTTCCGGCGCGGCCCGGCCCGACCGTCCGTCCCCGGTTCGAGAGCTCGCCGAGCGGCTGCGCTGCCCGTGCTGGCCTGCAGAGTGGGCTTCGACATCGAGGAACGTGACAGCGCGCTGACCGTCAGCGTGAAGTGTGTGCAAGCGGGCGTCCCCCTGATGGTCCATCTGGTGGACACCGCCGCGACCAATCCGGCGTCAATCCCGGCGATCGTGCAGGATCGGTCCCGCCGGACGTACTATGGGAGAGACGTCCCCCAGCAGGGGCGACTGATCTGGCCTCGACCAGCCCGCGACGTCGTGAACTTCACGCGCGCCTGCGACTACCTGCCGTTTCGCTCTCCATGGGGGCATCCGGTGGGTCACGTGGGCGGGCGCCAGGTCGCGGTGGCGAAGACGACTCGCACGGGGGAACCCTGTGCGGCGCGGCCTGGAACCGTGGGTGATGTCGTGGGTCGAGCAGTCCGGGTGGCATGCGCGGACGAATGGGTCCTGGTGCATCGGGTAGTGATGGAGGGGCAGCTGGTCGACGCGAGCTGCTCGCTGCGCCCCGGACAGCAATTCGAGCGCGAAAACGGAGGACGGGAGTGATCACACAGGAGCTAGCCGGGTTGCGGAGCCAGGTCGCCGCGCTGTTCGCAGATGTCCTCAAGATTGAAGTACCGTCGCACGACACGAATCTGCTGGCGACGGGGCTGCTAGACTCGCTCGGGTTCGTGGAGCTGCTGCTTCAGCTAGAGCGCCGGTTTGGAATCCACGTCGAGATGGAGTCCCTGGAACCCGAGGACTTCCGCTCCATCGAGAGAATTGCGGCTTTTATAGAGGCGGGGCCAGGATCTCAGCTGCCTCGCTCACCGTCCGAAACCTGATTGGCACTATGGCCGCGAGCCGGTCGATGTAAGACTCGATGGTGGCGTACAGCCGCTCGACGTCGGCGGCCGTCGCGGTGTAGGGAGTCAGGCCGGGCTGAAGGCTGACGCTGTGCCATGACATGTGCAAATACTGCACGCCTTGATCGATCAAGCGACGCGACAGCGTGAGCATGGCAGCCACGGAGCTGGCTTCGGGACTGAGGCAGATTCGTCTGAGCAGGCCCGAGTGGGCCGCGATCCCGGCGAGCCGGAGGCGCCGGACCACCGGCTGGCGGAGCAACGGTTGCAGGCGTGTCCACAACGCCCACGAGCCGCGGTTGTATCCCCAAGACAGCGGCACTTCGATCAACGGTCCCCCGAACACCGGATTCCGTGTGTCCCCTTGGCCGTCGAGGCGGTACACGTGCAGCGGCGCGCCGATGTGTGTCGGGCCCTCGTCAACGTCCTCCCAACTGACAAACGG
>QHVB01000082.1 GCA_003222195.1 Gemmatimonadota bacterium
GGCGTACCGCGGCTCGCCACAACCGGGAGCCCTCGAGCCAGAGCCTCGGCAACGACCATGGCAAAGTTCTCTGTAAAGGAGGGTACGATGCAGACATCCGATCTGAAGAACGCGGCTTCCTTGCTCTCTCCGTGCACGTGTCCGGAAAAGGTGACCCGCTCGGTAATTCCCAGCTCTTGAGCGCATGCGCGCAGGGTTTCAACATACCGGGTGTCGCCTGTTCCGCAGATGGTCAAGGCAACCGGAGCGCGGCATTGCCGAACGGCGGCGAGAAGATTCTCCACGCCCTTCTTTTGCTCGAGCCGGCCGATAAATAAAACGCGCAGGATCCCGCGAGGAAGCCAATCTCTCGAGGGCTGAGACTCTGGAATCTCCACGCCGTTAGGTATAACCGCGTGTTGCGCTCGTTGAAGGCGGATGTCGCTCTCGTAGCGCTCGTTGTCAGAGGTGAAATGGAGCACGCACGACTCACGGGAAACCAATCGGTTGCAAATTCCTTCCCAAAACCATTTGCTCACTCGGCGGCGGGATTTCTTCCAGCGCTGCAAGCTGCCTCGCGGCGACCATACGATAGGTGTGCCGCGCACTTTGCAGCCAACCAACGTCGGAATCGTCGGAAACGAATACACGCCGGTGAGGTGGACAACGTCCGCCCAACGCATCAACGGGGGCAATTCATAAATCAACTGCGGTGAAATTGACACGCCGGCCGTCCGTCTGCAGTACCGTACATCGAAGCCTTCCGGGTAGCGTACGGAGGGACTTGCAAGCCGCAGGTTATTCCGCCTCCCCGGTGCTGCAGTGTCCGTGGTAAGGACTCGCAACTCGACACCAGGAACGCCGGCCAGCGCGCGGCATAGCGCGTGCAAGGACTGAACCGGGCCGCCCCAGTATGTCGCCGGGTAATACGACGGCGATACATGAAGAATTCTCAAGCGCGGTGGCTACGCCGTGCTCGCGAGAGGATGCGCACCAGGGGTCTTAGCCGCTGATACCGACTCCCAGGCTGTAACCACCTCGTCCACGCCGATCTCGGTCAGGCACAGATTATTTCGGTTGCAGACTTCGAGCATGCAGCCCGCGCAATCGACGGTTTTCTGCAGGATGCGGTGACCGGTGCCCAGAGGAATCCATTTGCCGGGAATGTCACGGGCACTGAACAGCGCGACGCACGGAACGCCGATGATTCCGGCCAAGTGCATCGCACCGGAGTCGTTGCCGATGTAGCCAACGGTGCGGGAGAGCGTAGCGGCCGATCCGAAAACCGAAACACGACCCGCCAAATTGACGCACCGCACGCCCCACCCAGCTTGCAATTTGTCGCCAACTGCTCGGGCGAGCCGCTTCCACTCAGGCTCGCCCTGCACGCCGCCCCTTATGCTTGAAGATTTTGGCTCGTCGTCCGCCGGCAGCGCCCGGTATGCCGGAACGGCGCACAGGACCCGAAAGAAGTACTCGTCACGTCTGATATCCGAGAACCGCACTCTCGGCGCCAGGTTGATTACTTCGCTGGGCGCGATCGACCGTATCCTCTGCACCAACTTCAAATATGTCCGCCATCTCCTCAATGCTTGATCGGACACGTCATAAAAAATCACGCCGTCACAAAGTCCCGTGGGCCCGATAATGTCCCAGGCTGATACAAATCCATTCTGCTCGGGGTGACGGTCGGTCAGGAGGACCAGCCGCTTTCCTGGATTCTGGCGTCGAACAGCATCAATGGCGGGCAGGCTGACCAGCGTGTCGCCCAACTGTCCAATGCGGTAAATCACGACGGGTCTGCTTCCGGCCAGCCGCGGGGGGACGGGATCTGACGGTTGCAGCGAGAGCTCGGGCACGAACTCGGAGTAGGTAATCCGCGACCACCCACGCAGCCCGCGATGCCGGCCGCTATTCTGATAGCGCGCGTTGAGCCATTCCCGTACCGGGGTCATAAAGCCCGTCTTCGGGCGATTCAAGATCTGTGGTGGCAATGAGGGCTCGACCGCCTTGCCAAGTAGTCGCTTTGACGCCGGCGAGGGCGAAAGGAGGCCAGGAAGAAGGGCCTCGAAGAACGGCACGTCTACAAAGGGAGTGCGCACTTCCAGTCCGTGCGCCATGCCAGCCCAATCGGTATCGCGAAGCAGTTGACTTCGCATGTACCAGGAGAGCTCCAAGGCGGCGATCGCGGCGTGACTGTTGCGAACGCCGGCTATGGAACGGCCGATCGCTGCTTCCAGGTCAAGTTCACGGATTCCGTTTCCTACCAGCTCCGGATCGAGAAAGGCCCGTAGTTCGTCCGGCAAGAACAGCGCACGCCTTAGCAGATAGGCCTGATGGATGGAGTTTCCCAAAGCGAACAACTCGGCATACTTCGGCGAGACGACTTTTTCCGGCAGTCGACCGAGAATTGCGCGCCAGGCGATCTGCGCGGCGCGCGGCATGCGCACGCTCGAGAGCATTTGGACCAGGCGTGGAATTTGGCGAAAGCTGGGATAGCCTCCGAACAGTTCGTCTCCGCCCACGCCCGACAGGCACACTTTCAATCCGGCTTCTGCGGCAACCTTCGCGACCAGCCATGAATTGATGCCGTCAGTCGAAGGCTGGTCCATCGCCGACCAGATGCTCTCGAGATTCTCGTAGAACTCATCGCGTTGCATGCGGCCGATGGAGTGTCGAATGCCCAGCCGCGCGGCTTGTGCGGCCGCGAGCGGAACCTCGTCGAATTCCGTCCCCTCGTACTCGTTGAATCCCATGGTGACTCCAACGACGTTGCGGCCCGAGAGCAAGGCCACCATGCTGGTGATGACGTTGGAGTCAATACCAGATGAGAGAAATACACCGACCGGAACGTCGGCCACGAGATGGTGGTTGACGGAGTCGCGCAACGAGGACCTGAGGACATCAAGCTGGTCGGCTTCATCCAATTTAAAGGTTTTTGCTTCTGCTTCGGCGAGCTTGGTCGCCACATCGTAAAAGCGCCTCACTACCGCTCTACCACCGCGTTTCACGCAAAGAGTCGCTCCGGCAGGGAGCGCGGTTATCTGACTGAACAGGGTGTGCGGTTCAGGCACGTACCCAAGAATGAAAAAGCCAGCGTGACCCGCTGCGTCCGGAGATAATCGAATGCCATCGCCCTGGATCAGCGCCTTGACCTGAGACGCGAAGCGCAGTGTGCGGCCGTCGTCCGCGTAGTAAAGCGGTTTTATGCCGAAAGGATCCCGTGCTGCAAAGAGACTCTGATTACGGGAATCCCAGATTGCAAACGCGTACATTCCCCGCAGGCGGTGGACCATTTCTTGCCCTGCCTCCTCGTAAAGAGCCAGGAGCACTTCGGTATCGCTTTCCGTCGAGAAACGATAGCCACGGCTGATTAATTCCTTCCGCAGCTCGCGATAGTTATAGAGTTCCCCGTTGTAGGTAATGACCAGTGTTCCGTCGCTGGATTTCATCGGCTGTGCGCCCGCATCCGAAAGATCAATGATCGCGAGCCGCCTGTGCGCCAATCCGATGCGCCGATCGTTACCTATCCAGAGACCCCTTCCGTCCGGACCACGCACCGCCATTGCTTCGCGGATGTCGATTAGCTCATCGACATCGATTGGCAGCGCATCATCGTGATAGCCGAATACTCCGGCAATGCCGCACATTTAGTCGCGGGAGTGAGGTGGTAGAGGACGCGTGAATTCCATTGTCGACGGTGTTAGCTCCTCGCCATTAGGGTGCGCGTGTTTCACGCATGCCGCCGCCCTCGGAAGGTTGGCGCAATTCTAGCGATTTGGCGCGCGAACGCCCGTGCTACAGTGCCCCTATGGCGTTGATCATCGTTACTGCAGCTAGTGTATTCGTTGCGGCGATTGTGGCGTTTTTACGCGGCCACTATATCTTCGCGGTAGCGATCGCCCTTCTGGGTGCGTACGAGCTACTGGGGCCTTTCCTGCTTTTAGTAGGAAGCGACCCCACCGTGCTGGAGTCCCTTGCGGTCTTCGCCCAGTATTCGTCTGAGCAAGAATTGAACGGATTCGTGCAGGCACTCTTCGTGTTCTTCGCCCTTTTCGTCGCCGCCTATCTCCTAAGCGGCCGTCCGCTAGGAACGCGCGTCTCGATGAAGCCAGCCTCTCCAAGACTCCCCCTCGGACATGCGATTTTCCCAACCGTAATCCTCGCATTTGGCATCGTGAGCGTCGCTACCGGTGCCGGACAGGCTCGCCTCGAGGACTACCTCGGTATCGGGGACGCTGCCGAGTCGAGCCGTTTTTTCGCCTATGGGGGTCTGCTGCTCGTCGTATGCGCTGGCATTGTCCTAAACAAGCTTTCTGCCAAACAATTCCTGACTGCCTTGGTAATCGTTGCTTGCCTCGTTCCTTTACTCTTTG
>QHVB01000083.1 GCA_003222195.1 Gemmatimonadota bacterium
TGCTGACTAATCGGGTAGGAGCACGAGCAATAATGATGCTTTGGCAATTAATCGGCCCGTACCACGGAAGGCCTCTATGAAATGGAGTACTAAGCTGTGGTTTCCCATAACACATCTGTAAACTTTATTCCTGCCCGCCCTAAATCCACCACCTAAGCAGGCAATGGAACAATTCGGCATCGTTTTTCCGTTCAGAGCCTGAGTTTGTTTGAGAGAAACGAGGTATCAGCAGTTGCCCAGCTTCTATAATGGTTCATGCACACCTCTGATCGATTAGTGGGCCGCACGGATCCTGGGTCGTTGATTTCGGGTTGTGAATATCTCTCTTTACTCAGAGGATTAGGTGCCGGTCGGGCTGTGGGCTAGTTGGAGGATTTTCTGGCGCGCCCCCATCAGGAGACGGTAGGCTGCGCAGTTCTTGCCCAAGCGAATGATCCATTGTCGCGAACGATTCAGCACCCGTCCCGGTAGATGAATCAAGGCCCAGCGAAGGGCTTTCAGGCGCCGCTGCTCCCAGCCGGGTCCCAAGACCAGTTGTTTCATGGCCACATTCAAGTTCAGCGCCAGGACCATGATCCACCACCAGGCCGCATTCTCTCCGAAATCTCCTGAAGGCAGCTGGCCGCCCGCCAGGTCCTCCTTCATGACCTTGTGCGCCTCTTCACTCTTGCCGCAACGCTCGTGCTGCCAAGCAATCAAACGGTCTCCCTTCCAGTCCATGTTCGTCACGATCCCAAACAGCTTGTAGCTCTGGCGGTTCATCTCCAGGCTCGGAAACGGCAACTCGCGCTGCCCTTCCATTCCGGGTAGTTCCAACTGGCGCAACGGTTCGCGCAGGGCTAAATAACGGTACTCTGGACCCCGTTTGCTGTGGCTCATCTGGTTGGGCACAAAACAGACCTCGGCCCATTCCTGTCCCGTCTTCACGCGCTTTCCGTGGTGCTCCCGGTAAATCGGATGCCACTCCGACTCAGGCACTTCCCCTACTGCCTCCTTAAACTCCCGGGTCACATCGCAACTGATAGCAAACTCAATGCGTCCAAACCGAGGATGTTTCCCTTCCGCACAGTAACGCAATAACTGATCATAAGGTAAGCCACTGGTTCGACCAGTGAGACTTGAAAAGGTTTGACCGTTGAGGCAGAACATCCCCCATGGCTTGATGAGCAACCATCAAACAGTTAAGGAGGATGTTATGTCCGAAATTTACCAAAGTCTATCTCACTCGAAATGGAACTGCAAGTACCACGTGGTTTTCGTTCCTAAAGGGCGGCGGAAAGTCTTGTTTGGGAAGGCCCGTCGTTATCTGGGGACGATTTTTCATGCTCTGGCACAACAGAAGGAGTGCCGGATTATCGAGGGGCACGTGATGCCGGACCATGTCCACATGTGTTTAGAAATTCCGCCGAAACATCCGGTGGCGTCGGTCATTGGCTTTCTCAAGGGTAAAAGCAGTATTGCCATCGCCCGGCAGTTGTGTGGTAAAGAACGCAACTTCACCGGCGAACACTTTTGGGCTCGAGGCTATGCCGTCTCGACGGTTGGATTCGAACTCGAGCAAGTTCGCGAATACATCCGCGAGCAAGAATCAGCGGATGGATCAGGGGGTCAATTCTAAGACTTTTCTGAGGCGCGCTTCAGCGCGACGACCCATTCAACTGGGTAACTGCCTTTGAGGCAGCCCCACTCATCAAGCCACCCGCTACGCGGGGGGTGTCTGACTCATGCTGATAGGCCGCCGTGTCGGATCGCAGCCGGACCTTCTGGACTCCCTCCGGCAGCAGCGACAAGGCTTTCTCAAACACGCGCGACTGCCCATAGCCGGCCGGTACGTTGCCATCCCGAAACTCCGTGTGTAAGACCAACCCCTGCTCGGCCCAATAGGTGTTCAAGGGTTGGTAGGCTTTGAAATGTTGGTAGCCATACAACGCCTCTGCTTTCTGGGTCTCCACTAGCGTCGCATCCATATCCAAGGTGGCCATCTTCTCCGGCCTCTTCGATTGTACCCACTCCACTAAATCTTGGTTGACTTTCTCTAATCCCTCCAAATGCACGTTGGGAGCTGGAATGAAGGCTTTCCCCGTCTGCCGTAACTGCTCCTGCTCCGGGTCGTGAAACGCTGCCAAGTAACGAAACACCGCCGAGGCCGAGGGCACTGTCCGTTGCCGCTCCTTGCGCCAGCGCCGCTCCAACGCTCGCCTCACCTTCCGTTTCAACCCTGCCCTCTCGACTTTCCGCAGCACTCGACACAACCCCTCATCTTCCTCCAAGCGCCGCAAATCTTCCACATGCTCCCCTCCGGCCAGATTCAACAGGATCAGCGCCATCACCACCTGAACATCGCTCCAGCCTTGTTCACCGACTCTCACCTGCACGTGCTTCTCAATCGACTGGCTCATTCCCATCACTGCCGCCAAATCTAGATACAGCGGCAATCCTCCCAGCCCCGTCATCCCTGCTGCACTGCTTTCCAACTCGTACTTGAATGGAAGTGCACCTTGTGTTATCAATCTTTCACCTCGTGGGTGAGTGTTTTCAAACCGCAGAAACATTCTAATGCACCGAAAGGTGCGTGCCAACGGGGTTTTCGCGTTTCTCCTTGCTGGCTACTTTTTTTGATGGTGAATCAGGGCCAATCCGCAGTCCTGAAGCATGCCCTTTATTTTTGTGCTGACGCCCCCCACTGAGAGCCAGAGATAGCCAGTCAGGCGCCCTGGTTGATGATGAATACAGCTTTTGGATCTGTAAAGTGAATGTGTTGGCGCTGGAATTCCCTAAGCTGAACGACACAGTGGCCTTGGTTCGATTCAAGCTGTCTAGGTTGTGTGCTCCCGCCTTTAATCCAGGCGGAGTTGGTAAGGCAAGCGTAGCACCTGCACCAGGCG
>QHVB01000051.1 GCA_003222195.1 Gemmatimonadota bacterium
GAACGTGACGTCGTTCACCGCCGTCACAGCTCCAAACGAGCGCACGAGGTGCTGCACACGGATGATGGGATTGTTGTCGCTCAGAAGTCCCCACTTGCAACTTTGCCGTCTGGGCAACTTTGCAACTTGAAGAGGGGTGGCTGACGGGGATTGAACCCGCAACCTCCGGAGCCACAGTCCGGCGCTCTAACCAATTGAGCTACAGCCACCGTGAACCTAGACGTCGAGACGTCTAGACGTTTAGGTAGACGAAACTAACCGGCTCGGTATGTGAATGAAAGCTCAAGGCGACTTCCGCGCTTTGCTCAGCGGCGGCGACCGGCGCGGCATCGCCCGCTCGGCTCGCGTGCGGGCGCTGATCGAGAAGCGGCCCGCGCGCGTCAAAGACCTGGCCGCGCTGACCCGCGCTGACGATTGGCTCGTGGCCCAGCGCGCGCTCGACCTGCTCGAAAAACTCGCCCATGACCATCCCGACTGGATCGAACCCTACAAGCAGGTGTTCATCGGCCCGTTAGCGGACAGCGACAAGTGGGAAATTCGGCTCCAGATCGTACGCGCGCTGCCGTTGTTTCGCTGGACAGCGGCCGAGTCGCGGCGCATCGAGCGGATTCTGCTCGAGAACGTTGCGTTTCCCCAGACATTCGTGCGCGCCTGGGCACTGGATAGCCTGGCGACGCTCTCGGAAGGAAAGGCGAAGCTCCTCCCGATCGTGCTCCAGCACCTCGAGGCGTTCGCGCAGTCGTCGAGCAAGGCGCTGCAGGCCCGGGCGCGCGCGATTCGCGAACGGCTCGCGCGGGGACGCTAGTCGGGCCAAAAGGCGGCGGACAACTCCGCCGTTCTTTGATCGCGGGGAACGGGCTCACCTTCGAAACGCCCGATTTCCACGATCCCTCGCACCGCGTTGACGAGGAAGAGACTGCGGCCGGCCAGCGCGGCGACGGGGGCCCGGACCTCTGTCACTTCGGCCAACTCCATGACGCGCTGCCGGCCGATCCCCGGCAGGATCCCGAGATCCGCGGCCGGCGTGCACAGCGTTCGGTTCTCCCACCAGAACAGATTCCAGGCCGTCCCCTCGGCCACACATCCTTCCGCCGTCACGAGCACGGCGTCACGCGCTCGCCTGCGGCGCGCGCTCGCGAGCGCGCGCCCGAACTGCTCGCGGCGCGTGGTTTTGTGAGGATAGGGGACGTGCACCTCTCGAGACACCACGACGGCGACGTCCCGGTCCGGGTTGACGTCGCGCGTCGCGATTTCGGCCCGGCCACCGGTCAACTGCAGACGAACGACGCGGTCGCCGCGGTCTCCAGAGCCGACGGCGAACCGGACGAGATCGTCGAGGTCGGCGGGAGCTTCGGGCACCCCGAGGGCCGCAGTGGAGGTGCGCAGGCGCGCGAGGTGGCGGCCGAGCCAGGGGAGGCCCCCTCCCCTGGCCCGGATGGTCTCGATGAGCCCGATGTCGACGGCGGCCCCTACCGCCCGCGCGCGCGGCATGACGTGAAATACTACATTTGGTCCGACCTTTTCGGATGAGGGCGTGTGCGGAGCTTCGTGATCGTCGCCAGACGAGTCGTGCTCGCTGGGATCGTGCTCACCGCGGCCTGCGGGCCGAAGCGGCCGCCACCGTCGTTCGCTCCCGATCCTGGATTGGTCGAGCAGATCCGGGAGCTACGGATGTCGACGAGTACGCGGGCCTGCCCCGGCGAATCGTTCGCCGCCGGCTACACCGCGGTGTTGAAGGACGGCTCACTCATTCCGTTCGAGACGCGCTACGATGAGGATCATCCGCCCCGCCTGCACGTCGTCTTCCTGCAGCTCTCGAGCAACGAGGCGACGCCACTCGAAGGCGGCGGCTGGAGCGCGGCGCGCGATCCGCTGGCCACCGCGATCACAGGCTTTCGTCTCACCGCATTGTTGAAGGCCAAGCCGAGTATCACGACCTCGACGGTCCTGGCCCCTGACTACAGCTGCCTCCAGCACACCTTCGGCTTTCGGGGTGTCGGGGCGGGTGCGAGCGGTCCTCAGGTTACGGTGCGGCTGGGCATCCTGCGCTCGCCGTTCTACGATCGCCTGCTCGTGGCCGGCATCGAGGTGGAAGACGCGCCGCCCTATTACCTCCTCGCCGATGCACGCGCCGTGCCCCCCTCGGATTGGCTCATCATTGAAGCGCGCGGCTCGCGCGGCTCCCGCGGGGCCGAAGGGACGGCCGGCGTCGCGGGCACGAACGGACGGCCGGGCTGTCCCGGCGGTGCGGGTGGTCCTGGTGGTGCAGGCGGGAACGGGAGCGGGGCCGGACCGGGCGGCCGCGGCGGGCAGATCACGATCATCGCCCCGGCGGAGGAGCCGTTCCTCGCGGGACTCGTGGACGCGCAAGTGCCGGGCGGCGAAGGCGGCGATGGCGGATCCGGTGGAAAAGGTGGCGCGGGTGGCAAGGGCGGCGCAGCCGATCCCGCCAACGACCCGCGCTGCGTCGCCGGCAGCGCGGGAGCCTCGGGACCCGCCGGAGCAAAGGGTCAGGACGGCCGGGACGGACTCCCCGGTGGCCGCCCGCAAATCGTGACGGTGCCGATGCGCGACGTGTGGGGCCAGCGCATCCCACCGGCGCTGGCGGAGCTCATCGACTATCGCCCGCCAGGGCGGGGTCGACGCCAGTAGTAGTAACCGGGTAATCCGAGCAGGATCAGCCCGGCGCCGATCGCCGAGTCCTTCGGCGTCTCGACCATCGTGTTGTACACCAACCAGATGGCGAACGCGATGAAGACGATCGGCGTCAGCGGGTAGCCCCACGTCTTGTAGGGGCGGGCGAGCGCTGGAGCCGTTTTCCGTAGGCGAATCACCGCGCTCGCCGACAGCGCGTAGAACACGAACTGCGCGAACACGACGTAGGTGAACAGCTGATCATATGTGCCGAGCGCCGTGAGCGCGGAGGCGATCACGCCCTGGGTGAGCAGCGCCACGGTCGGCGTCCCGAAGCGCGGATGGACGATCCCCTGTGAGCGGAAGAACATCCCGCCCCGCGCCATCGCGTACGGGATCCGGGCCGCGGTCAGCACGATCCCGTTGTTCGCTCCCAGCGTGGAAATGAGAATCGCGATCACGACGAACGACGCACCCACCGCTCCCATCGTGACGCGCGCTGCGTCCGACGCGACGAGTGCGGAGCCCACCATGTTGGTGGGCGACAGCACATACGTATAGGCGACGCTCGCGAGGACGTAGAGTGCGATGACAATCAGAGTCGAGAAAATGATGGAACGCGGGAGATTTCTACCGGGATCCACAATCTCGCTGCCCACGTACGTCGTCTCGATCCATCCGTCGTACGCCCAGAGCACCGCCACCATCGCGATCCCGAACGGGCCGATCCACTGCCCCGGCGTTCCAGCCGGCCAGAGCGGCTGAAAATGCGACGGGGCACCGCCGGGCAGCGCGAACGCCGTGATGATGATCGCCGCCAAGGCGCCGATCTTCAGCGTCGTCAGGACATTTTGCGTTGTCGCGCCGAGACGCACACCACGGCAGTTGAGCAGCGTGAGCGCGATGATCGACGCGATGGCGACGACTCGGATCGCGAGCTCGGTCAGCGGAACGAAGAAGCCGATGTAGCGCGCGAACCCGACGGCGATCGCCGCAATCGAGGCTGTATTGATGACGGCGAAGTTCGCCCAGCCATACAGGAATGCCCAGATCGTGCCGTAAGCCTCGCGGAGGTACGCGTACTGTCCGCCCGCCTCCGGATACGCTGCCGCGAGCTCGGCAATCGACAGCGCGCCGAGCAACGACACGACCCCGCCGATCACCCAGACGAGCGTCATCACAGCCGAGCCCTGGACGGCGGCGGCGACCGTCGCGGGGACGATGAAGATCGCGGAGGCGATCATCGTCCCCGCGTTGATCATGACCGCGTCGAAGAGGCCGAGCTCGCGCTTAAGATCAGTTGCTGGTGATGTCGTGGAGGTCATCGGGCGACAAGGATGGCGCGCGCCCTGCGGCGGCGCAAATCAGAGTGCTGCGTCGGTATAGAAATCCAAACGCCAGCCGGTCGGCGACCGCAGAGCCCGGGTCACATCGAAGCGGAGGAGTCCGTCGACGAAGCTCGCGCCCACGCCGACGCCGGTCAGCGGCCGGACGAGCGAGAGGTGCTCGCGCGGGCCGGCGCGTCCGACGTCCGCGAACAACACCACGCGTGCGGCCGGCCAACGATTCGCGAGCTCGAGGCGCGCGCGCCAGAACGCGTCGCCGCTGGACGCATTCCCGCCATAGCCGCGAATCGTGCCGGGACCGCCGAGATACCAGTAGCTCTGGATCGGGACGACACCATCGGCCATGCCGCCCGCCAGCTCGACCGCACCGGCGATCCTAGGACCAAGTGGTGCGGTCACCCGCAGCGTGCTGCTCACGCGCCCAAACCGGTACGTCCCCACGCCGCCATCGATCGTCACATCGGCGGTCCACTGCGGCCGCTCGGGATCGATTCCCTGCTGCGTGCGCAGCGTCAGCGACGCCCCAAGCTGGTCGGCGGAGTCCGCACTGATGTTGGGACGGAAGATGTGATCCTCGTGCAGCGCGTGCGGAAACGAGAAGTCGGTGCGCTTGAGCGCCCGGCGCTGACGTTCGGCGTACAGGCGGACCTCGAAGCGCTGCGCGAGTGTCACCGCGGGCGCGATCGTCAACTCGGCGCCTGTCGCGTGGAAGTAGTCGCCGTCGTCGCGGCCCAGCATCAGAGCCCCAAGCGAATTCCCGATCGAGAGCGATCGCGCGGTCGGATCGACCGCGGCAAGGCGCCGATAACCCTTGAGCCGGATGCGTGCTGTGCCGGTCTCGCGCAGGACACCTCCCTGGAGATCGGGCTCGCCATCGGTCGTAGCGATTCGAGCGGCGCCGTCGAGCTGTAGCCGGCCGAGATCGAGCTCGCCCCGAGCGCCGAGGGATAACCCCTCCACACGGTTGTAGCGGGCCAGGCCCCAGCGCGGCGGTCGCGCGTGCAGCTGCCATGGCGCCTGCGGCAAATCCCCCAGCCCGTGTGTCAGTTCCTCCAGCTCGCCGGAAGTGATGAGCGTATCGTGCGTCGCGCCGAAGGGCGGCGGCAGTGAGCTGCTCGCGAGCAGAGCGGCGGTATCGGTCGGAATGTGTACAGTGAATCTGGAGCAATGCCCGTTGGCGCACCTGCACGAAACCTTGTCAACCTTTTCGCGTTCGTGACACTCGGCGCGGGCGATCGAGTCCTCGGCTTCCGTCGCTTCGGTGGGCCGGGGCGCGCGCCGCGCCGTCGTGTCCCCGCGCACTGCGTAGTCGTCGTAGACGCGCTCATAGCGCATCGGCATCTGCAGGAAGGAGCCGGCGGTCGCGACGGCGTCCATTGCGATCAGTCGCGGCAGCCACCAGCGGCCGGTCCATAAGCCGTAGTCGATCGTGAGAAACCGCACCTCGACCCGGATCGGTTTGACGAACCCGGGAATGTCCTTGCCGTCTTCGTCGCTCAGGTCCTGCTCGAAGTCGAACGGGCGCGCGGGGCGGATCAACGCCCGCACGACGGCGTGCGAGCCCTCATCGATCCAGAACGAGCCGGACATCAGCCGGAAGTCGAGCCGCCGCGGAATGATGCGCAGCTCGCGCAGCCGGATCTCGCGGCCGTCGGGGAATACCACGACGCTCGAGTCGCCGGTGGCGAAGCGGTAATCGGCCTCGCTGCCGGGTGCGAGCGGGTGACGGAACTCGACGTCGCGATGCCTGGTCGAATCCTCGGTGCTGTCCCGCCGGGCCTTCCCCCAGCCGATGGTGAGGTGATCGTTTGCGGGATCGAACGCATAATCCCTCGCCTCGCCCTTCAAGTCCTCCGGCAGCGATGGCTTCGGAACGGCGGCCGGCACAGATTGGCGGGCGCCGATCACGTCGATGCGCGTCACGGAATCGCGCTGCCAGTCGATCTGTAATGCGATCTCGCGGCGATACAGCATGCGGTCGCGCCGCAACGCGCGAATGCCGACGCCGATGCGCTCGCGCATTCTGGTGCGATAGGCCGTAATCGATCGGTCGATCGTTTCCCGCCGTTCCCGGGCGTCCGCGACCAGGCGCCGGGCCTGGGCATCGAGGTACGCGGAGCTGTCCCCCCTCCCAGGGTTCTGCACGGCGAGGACGGCGGTAACGAGGATGGCAAAGCTCACGTAGGACTCTGTACGAAACCGGGTGAAGGATAAGATTCAGGATGATGATGCGTACGTATTGGCAGGCCAGCCGAGCTCCCCGTTACAGCGTGCTCTTTGCTTTACCTCTCTTGATCATCTACCAGATCCTTGCCGCCCTGGCACCCGTCGGACCAGGCGGCATGAGTGTCCGCAATGGGGCGGACGTGATCCTGCAATCGATATTCCTCTGGCTCGCCGGCGCCTGGGGCCCGCGGTTGTTCATGTTGTGCCTGATCGGCGTTGGTGCCTGGCTGATCGCCAGGGACGTACGCACGCACCCCGGCAAGTTGACCCCGTCTGTCCTGGGCGGCATGCTGCTCGAGTCCATCTGCCTGTCGCTCGTGTTCGGCGTCGTGGTCGGGAGCCTTACCGCGGCGGTGCTCGGTACGCCGCCACCGCCCATGACACTCGCCTTCAGTGCGCAGAGAATGAGCCGCTGGACGATGCTGATGCTCTCACTCGGCGCCGGGATCTACGAAGAGCTGCTCTTCCGAGTTGTGCTCGTCGGATTGCTCGCGTGGGGCACGAACACGCTCCTGGGCGTGCGGCCGCTGGTCGCGGGCGTCGTCGCGACCGTCTTGGGGGCGCTCATCTTCTCCGCATTCCACTATATCGGCCCGTATGGCGATCGCCTGGAGGTCTACTCCTTCGTTTTCCGCACGATTGCAGGGTTGTTCTTCAGCGGCCTCTACCTGCTGCGCGGATTTGGCATAACCGCGTGGACCCACGCGCTTTACGACGTATTCCTGTTGCTCCGTTAAAGCGCCGTTCGCTATGTTAGGCGCCATGAAATCCCATCCTCTTCAGCTCCTCGTGCTGGCCGTGGTTGCGGTGCTGGCCGGTTGCAGCAAGAAACCGGGCCGACGTGCCCAGGTGGTCGAGTGCAGCTCCATCTCACTCGACGCCAAAGGTACGACGCAATGTCTGGTGGGGCTGTACCACTGGAGTGTGGCGGACGCTCAGAAGACGGCCACGGATCGCGCCCACGAGCTGGATTCGCTCAAGACACACCAGGAAGATTCGGTCTGGGCCCTCGGCTCGGTGAAGCATCGCCGGGACCTGCAGTCGTGCCAGCACGCCGACGATCAACTGCGGAGCTGTTTGCTCGTCGCCGGGTGGCCGCTGTCGCGCGTGAAGGCGACGCAGGACTCGATGTGGAATGCCGAGCTGCCCACGCATCGCCGCGAGCTGCAGACGTGCATTGCCAAGCGCGACTTCAATCTTTCCTCGTGCCTGACACTCTACTACAAGTGGGATTCGGAGCGGGCGCTCGCGACTGCGGACTCCGTCACGCGCGCGCGACTGGCTCGTTAGGGCTGAGCCACGATCCTGAAGACCGCTCCTGCTCCTTGATCCGACGCGACATATAACGAGCCGTCCGGCCCCACGGCGACGCCCGTGGGCCGATACCGGGCGCCCTGCGGGGTGACGGTGGCGCCCGCAAACCCGTCCGCAAAGACCTCGGACGGGCCAGTCGCTACACCTCGGGCGATCGGCACGAACATCACCTTGTAGCCGGCCTGCGGCTCGGGCGCGCGGTTCCACGATCCGTGAAACGCGATGAACAGCCCGCCGCGGTACTTCAGCGGGAAATGGCGGGCGTTGTAGAACGTCATGCCATCCGGCGCCCAGTGGCCGGGAAACGCAACCACAGGCCGCGGCGCTGAGTCGCACCGTCCCTGCGTCTTGCCATCCCCGCCGTACTCCGGCTGCAGCACGTTTTGGCGGCGGCGCCAATCGTAGTAGCAGTACGGCCAGCCGTAATCGCCGCCCGCCTCGAGCCGGAAGACGACTTCCGCCGGCAGCTCCGCACTCACCGCATCGGTATAGAGCTTGGGCCAGTTGGCGCCGAGCTGATCGCGCCCGTGCTGGGCCGCGAACAGCGAGCCGGTGGCCGGATCCACGGCGATTGCCACGGCGTTGCGCAGGCCGGTGGCATAGCGCTGGCCGTCGGTCTGGGTTTGCCCCCCGCGCCGGGGGTCGAAGCGCCAGATCCCGCCGGCAAACGCGAGGATGGGACACGGGTCTTGTCCCGGCGACTCCGGCGCGCGGTCCTGTACCTGACACGAGTTCGATGGCGCTCCGATGTTCACGTACAGCTGGCCGTCCGAGCCGATGACGATGCTTTTCCTCTGATGCTGGCGCCGGTTCGTCAGGCCGCTGACGACCGTATCCGGACCGCCGTTGGGTGTGAGTTGACCGATGTTCCAATGCCAACGCACGACGGCGTCGTCGGTCGCGAAGTAGAGATATTCACCGGCGAACGCGATCCCGTTGCCGCCACCGATCCCGAATGAGCTGATAACGTCCGCCTTGCCGTCGCCAGTGGTGTCGCGCAACACCCGCACCCCCCCGCGTGGCCCGTAGACGGCGACGAGCACGTCGCCGTTCTCCAGCACCACCATGTGGCGCGAGGGACCGATTGATTCCGCGACGATCAGCGCGCAGAAGCCCGGCTGCAGCGTCAGTCCCGCGTTATCAGGAGCGCACACCGGCTTTCTGACCTGTGGCATTGGTGCGACAATGAAGGCCGCGATGGCGAGAAGGAAAGCGCGTGTCATTGGAATCCTGCTGGACGTGAGTTGCGAGAATATACAGCTTTCCCGCTCACGCCAACTGCTCGGAGGTGAGTCGTGCCGTCGCTCCATGCGCTGTTGCTGATTGTGCAGGCTGCAACGTCACAGTCGCCACGGCTCGTAGCGCTGAAACAAGAAGTCGCGCGAGATGTCGCGAGCCGCGCCCAGTTCACGCAGCAAATGGTGGATCAGATCTTCAGCTTTGCCGAGCTCGGCTTTCAGGAAACCGAGACGTCGCGATATCTGATCGATCTGCTTCGCAAGAACGGCTTCACCGTGCGCGAAGGGGTCGCCGGTATTCCGACCGCCTGGGTCGCAACGTGGGGATCGGGTAAGCCGGTGATCTCGCTCGGCTCCGACATCGACGACATCCCGCAGGCGTCACAGAAGCCCGGCGTCGCATGCCATGCGCCGCTGATCGAGGGCGCCCCGGGGCACGGCGAAGGCCACAACTCGGGGCAGGCGGTGAACATCACGGCCGCCCTCGCCGTGAAGAAGATCATGGAGCGCGAGCATCTCCCCGGAACGCTGCAGATCTGGCCGGGCGTGGCGGAGGAGCTGGTCGGTGCGAAGGCCTACTACGTCCGCGACGGCCTGTTCAAGGACGTCGACATCGTGCTCTTCTCGCACGTCGACGACAACCTCGCGACGTCCTGGGGCGACATCGCCGGCAACGGCCTCGTCTCGGTGCTGTTCAGCTTCCAAGGGAAGAGCGCGCACGCCGCCGGTGCGCCATGGCGGGGCCGCAGCGCGCTCGACGCCGTCGAGTTGATGGACATCGGCTGGAACTACCGCCGCGAGCATCTGCGCTTGCAGCAGCGCTCGCACTACGTGATCGTGAATGGGGGCGATCAGCCCAACGTCGTCCCGCCCACCGCCTCCGTCTGGTATTACCTGCGCGAGCTCGACTATCCGCACATCCAGGAGCTCTACGCCCTCGCCGACACCATCGCGCACGCCGCGGCGATGATGACGAGCACGACCGAGCTGCCGCCGCGGATCCTCGGCGCCGCGTGGCCCGGTCATTTCAACCGCGTGATCGCCGAGGACATGTACGAGAACATGAAACAGGTCGGGCTGCCGGCGTGGAGTGACGCGGATCAGCGGCTGGCCAAGGCGCTGCAGCGCGACCTCGGCGTCCCCGATTCGGGTCTCGCCACGAAGCTCGACACGCTGCGCCCCGCGTTGAAGCCCAACGAGCGCACGGGCGGCGGCTCGGATGATATCGGCGACGTCTCCTGGAACGTCCCGACCGTGACGTTGCGCTTTCCGTCCAACATTCCCGGACTGCCGGGGCACAATTGGGCGAACGCCATCTCGATGGCGACGCCGATCGCGCACAAAGGCGCGACGGCGGGCGCGAAGGTGATGGCCATGACGATCCTCGATTTCCTGATGCGCTCCGAGCTGGTGACGCAGGCGTGGGACTATTTCCGCAACGTGCAGACGAAGGACATCAAGTACCAGCCGCTCATCCGGCCGCAGGACCGGCCCGCGATCGAGCTGAACCGCGATGTGATGGCGAGATACCGGCCGCAGATGCGCCGGTTTTATTACGATCCGAGCAAGTATCGGACGTATCTCGAACAGCTCGGCATTACGTATCCCACTGAGAGGGCGGCGGACGGCAGCTGCGCGGGGAGCGCGACGCCGTAGCCAAAACACTGTCCTCACGCCCTACCCGGCCTCCCGGGTTTCGCGAACTCACGCATTTCACTATAGTGACGTATGGTCCTTTTGCCTTGCGAGAAGGCGTAACGGCCCCGCGTCGAAGCGGCGTCTCGCCGGCCTCGGCGCCAGGCGGCTCGGACCGGACCCTGCTGCTCGAGTGCCGGCTCGAG
>QHVB01000069.1 GCA_003222195.1 Gemmatimonadota bacterium
GTCCTGGACAGCTGCTTGTGTGGGAGCGCGATGGCAGCGTTCGAGTCTCGTCCTATTGGTCACCGTCGCGCGCGGAAGAGACCCGTATCGACGAGCGCGAAGCAGCCCAAGAGCTCCGCCGACTTCTCGCCGAAGCCGTGCGTTACCACCTCATCGCGGACGTGCCGTTGGGTGCCTTTCTGTCTGGAGGCGTCGACTCGTCGGTCGTGGTAGCCGAGATGAGCAGGCAGATGGATCGTCCGGTCCAGACATTTTCGATCGGCTTCGAGGAGCCGGAGTTCAATGAGGCAAAGGATGCCGCCGCTGCTGCCAAGGCCCTTGGAACCGAACACACCGCGCTGATCGTGCGTCCGGATGTCGACGCGCTCATAGAAGAGGTGGTCGGATCGTTCGACGAGCCCTTCGGCGATTACTCGGCTATCCCGACTTACCTGGTGTGCCGGCTGGCACGACAGCACGTCACCGTCGCGCTCTCGGGCGATGGCGGTGACGAGCTGTTTGGCGGGTATAGCCGCTATCTCATCGGGCAACGGCAGCGTGAGATCCAGCCGAAGAGCATTCGCCATCTGATCGGCGCGGTGGCCCGGAGGCTCCCGCACTCCGTCATTGGCCGGAATCGCTTGCTCGATCTGTCCCGCACTCGCTGGGGCCGGTACGCGGCGACGCTGGCGAACCCGTTGCAAGCGGCGGAGGGGGGCATTGCGGAATCGTCCTTGGCTGAATCCGGCGAAGCCCTGGACGCGCTGGTGCGACGCTGGTCGGACCTCGCCGAGGGCCGGGACTTCGCCACGCAGATGACGCTCGTGGACATCGTGAGCTATCTGCCCGGGGACATCCTGACGAAGGTAGATCGCGTGAGCATGGCGGTCTCGCTCGAAGCCCGCGTCCCCCTCCTCGACCATCATCTGGCCGAGTTTGCCCTTTCACTTCCGAGCCACATGAAATTCCGGCAAGGGCGCGGCAAGTGGATCCTGCGAAAAGCGGTGGCTGACCTAGTGCCTCGGTCCGTGCTCGCGAAGCCCAAACAGGGCTTCGGGGTCCCCCTGGCAGAATGGTTTCGGCACGACCTGCGTCACCGCCTCATGAGCATCCTCGATCCGGGGTTGCCGGCGTACGAGTATCTCGATTTCCCGGCAGTCGCGCGCTTAGTGAACGAGCATCTCAGCGGTCGGCGCGACCATAGCTATCTGCTCTGGCGAGCGCTGGTGTTGCAACTGTGGCTCGCCTCTCTGATGTCACGCCGCAGTGCGCGAAGCAGGCGATCCGACATCACGTCTCTTTCTGCTCGTTGAGTGGGCTATGTGCGGCATTGCCGGAGTGGTCGGAGTCGAGAATCCTATCGCTGCGCTAGAGGCGGTCCAGTGCATGGTCCTGGCGCTGGCCCGGCGGGGTCCCGACAGCGAGGGCGTCGAGTGTTGGCAGGGGGTCGCGCTCGGCCATCGGCGGCTCGCGATCTTCGACCTCAGCGATGCCGGGCGACAGCCAATGACGTCCACCGACCGATCCCTGGGCGTCGTATTCAACGGTGCGATCTACAACTTCCGCGCCCTCACAACCGAGCTCACCGCTGCGGGGGCTCGTTTCCGCAGCAAGACGGACACGGAGGTCCTGCTCCACGGGTACTGCTGCTGGGGGATCGACGGGCTGGAGTCCCGCCTGCGGGGCATGTTCGCGTTTGCGTTGTGGGACAACGCGACTCGCGAGCTGTTTCTGGTTCGTGACCGCCTGGGGGTGAAGCCGCTCGTGTATGCCGCACGAAACGGCTCCATCGCGTTCGCATCGACCACGCGCGCCCTGCGAGCGGGCGGCTGGACCGGCGACATCGACAAGCACGCGCTGGCGGAATACCTCGAATTCGGCTTCGTGACCGACCGGCGGACGATTTACCAGGGCCTGACGAAGGTTCCCGCCGCTTCCATCGTACGTTGGCACGACGGCGTCCTGCAGACGCACGAGTACTGGACGCCGCCCGCCGCTCAGACCTCTCGTGCGCCGTCATTCGAGGACGTGGTCGACGAGACCGAACGCCTTTTTCTGGCGGCCGTCCGCCGCCGACTCGACGCCGACGTCCCCGTGGGCGCGCTCCTCAGTGGCGGCGTGGATTCGGGGCTGGTGTGCTGGGCGGTCCGGCGGCTCGGTGCGGACCTGACCGCGTTCACCGTGGGCACACCCGACGATCCGGCGGACGAGACGGCCGACGCGTGCCTGACGGCTGCGGAATTGGGAATCCGGCATCGTGTGCTGCCACTGCGCCCGACCAGCGAACCGGCGGTCGACGAGTTGGTATCCGCCTACGGGGAGCCGTTCGCCTGCGCCTCAGCTTTGGGCATGCTCCAGGTGTCCCGCGAAGTGGCAAGTGCGGCGAAGGTCCTCCTCACCGGCGATGGCGGGGACGACGTGTTCTTGGGATACCCCCGTCATCGACACTTGTGGTTGGCACAGGCGTTCGCAAAGTTGACCCCACGCCGTATGGGTGCCGGGTGGCGCTCGGCGCGAGGCCTGCTAGGAAATGGAGGACCGCTCCGTCGGCCGGCGCATTTTGTAGACTACGTGACCGGTGGACTTGGCGCCTTTATCGACGCTCACGACGGTTTGCCGACCTTCCGGCGAAAGGGACTGCTGGGTGAGCGATTGTCGGGAGTCACGATCGAACAGCGGGGCCTTCCTTGGTCTACAGAGTCGGGTCGCCGCGTGCTGACGCAATACCTGGAGTACGACCGCCGGACACAGTTTGTGGCGGAGTATCTCACTAAAGTGGATGGTGCCACGATGCACTATGGGCTGGAAGCACGAGCTCCGTTCTTCGACCAGGAGCTGTGGGAATTCGCCTCCGCGCTCCCGTATCACGTGCGTCTACGCCAAGGTCGCCTCAAAGCCGTGCTCCGCGAACTCGCACGTCGCAGGATCGGCGCGCGGATCGCCGCTGGACCGAAGCGCGGTTTCTCGGTACCGGTCGAACGGTGGCTCGCCCGGCGCTGGCTGCCTCAGGTCGAAGCGACCAT
>QHVB01000001.1 GCA_003222195.1 Gemmatimonadota bacterium
GGCGGTCATGCCGGCGAACCTATGCCGAGATCTGGAGACCAGCAACCAGAACGCGATTTGATTGACGCCATGGTGACGTGCGCGTAGCTTCGCCTCCGCAGCACGGAGGTGGGAATGCACGAGCCGTGGCTCGCCAAGATGCGCGCTGGCGACGTGGAGGCCGCCTGGGACCTCTTTCTCGATCGGCATCAACGGCTCATCCTCGCAACTGTGCGGCATTACGTCCAAGACTACGACGACGTGATGGATGTGTATGCGCAGGTGTGCGACGCCCTCCATGCAGAACGCCTTTCCAGGCTTCGCCACTACGCTGAAAAGCCCGCCGGCAGTCACACCGCCCTATTCTCGACCTGGCTCGTTGCCGTCCTGCGAAATCTCATCATCGACTGGTTCCGCCATCGCGACGGTCGCAAGCAGCTCAGCGCCGCGGCGCAGGCGCTGCCAGACCGGCAACGGCGCATCTGCGAGCTCGTGTTCTTGGGGGGTCGCTCCCACGTAGAGGCCTACGAGGTTCTCATCAGTCGCGATGAGCCCGGCCTCACCTTCGCCGAATTCCTCAAGGACCTCGCGGCGACCTACCGCGCCCTGAGTGCGGGGCGCCGAGGCTTCTTGGCCGCTGACCTGGCGGGGACGCTTTCTCTCACCGTCGAGGACATCCCCGAGGGCGAGTCCGAGCCGCCACCCGAGCGCGATACACGCATCGTCGAGGCGCTGCGCGCCCTTCCCACCGACACCCAAGTGGCGGTGCAGCTGTTCGTGCTCGAGGAGTTGCCCGCCGCGAGAGTCGCTACGCTCGTCGGATGGCCCAATGCCAAGGCGGTATACAATCGCGTGCGCCGCGCGCTCGCCGAGATCCGCGCGGCACTGGAGCGCCAGGGCATCCGTCAAGAGGACCTGTGAGGCGCCGAGCAATCGCGGACGCCACATCCGTTAGACCTCGGTGCGCTGAGGGCGAGAACCCATGCCAATAGAGGGTCAGAGCGACGACGTGCCACGCGTGTCCGGGCTGCTCCGTGCCCACCCCGCGATGCGCCAGGAGGCGACGACAGGCTGCCTCGACGAGGACGCGCTGGCGGCGTTGGTGTCGGGGACGGCGGGCGAGCGGCGGGCCGCCTTCCTGGAGCACCTCGCGGCCTGCGCCCGCTGCCGTCACGCGGTCGCCGCGCTCAGTCGCGTCGCGGACGACCTCACTTACCAGCTGGAGGGGCCGCCGGCGCGGAGGTGGACCCGCCGCGTCGTTTGGACGACCGGGCTCGCCGCCGCGGCCGGGCTGGCGCTGTTCCTCGTCTGGCCGCGCGGCGTCAGCGAGCCAGCCGTCCCACCCGATTACCGCGAACCGGCGATCACGACCGCCGGGGCTCCTAACGTCATCGCGCCGCGGGGGCGCGTGGCCTCGGTCTCCTCCCTGACGTGGACCCACGTCCCGCGGGCGGTTCGCTATCGCCTTCGCTTGTTCGACAATGCCGGGGCGGTGCTCTGGGAGGGTGAGGTCACGGATACGTCCGCCGTGTTGCCGCCGACCGTCCGGCTCGCCCCCGGGGCAGCCTACTTCTGGAAAGTCGAAGCCAAGACGGGCTGGCAGCGCTGGGTGGCTTCCGATCTAGTGGAGTTCCGCATCGGTCGGTCGGGGCCGTGAGCCTCATGCCGCCGCTCCCGGTCGTAGCCGCCCTGGCGGGCGTGCTGCAAACGGGAGGGGCGCAAGCGCCGGTCGAACTCCTGATACTGTCGCGCACCGGCCCGGACAGCGTTCTCGTCGCGCGCGCGCGCAGGCGGCCGGACGAGGCGCGCGACGCGCTGCACCGGCTCTTCGTGCTGGCGGCGGATTCCGCTCCCGCCGCACCGCTGGCCGCGGCCACGCGGCTCGCTCAGGCGTACGCTGCGGCGTGGCGCGACTCGTTCCTGCTGCGTCAGGTGGCGCGCTTCGCCGCATGGTCGCCGGCGGAGCGCGCGGCCAAGCTCGCCGCGGCGGCGACCTGCGCGGAGCCCAGGCGCTGTACGCCCGAGCAGCCGAGCTGCGGGAGCGAACCGGCGACAGTCGCGGCGCCGCGTCCGATCAGAACAATCTTGCACTCATCTCCCAGACGCTGGGCGATTGGGACGCCGCACGGCAGGCATTCGAGGGTGCCCTGGCGCTCAACCGGCGCTGGGGTCGCGACGAGCCCGCCGCCGCCAATCTCACCAATCTGGGGAACCTCGCGAGCCTCGCCAGCGACTACGCCGAGGCCGCGGCCCGCTACGCCGAGGCGCTGGAACTGTACCGGGCGCGTGGCGATCGGGTCGATGCCGCGCTCGTCCTGCACAACCTCGGACTGCTCGACCTGGCGCGCGGCGACTACCGCGCGGCGCTGGCGAATCTCACCCAGGCACTCGCCATTTATCGGGAGACCGGGCCGGTGGTCGAGGCGATCGGCGTGCGCCGCGATCTCGCCACCGTCATCGCGGCGACGGGGAACCTCCAAGGCGCGCTGGTGCAGCTGGACCGCGCGGAGCGGCTGGCAGCGGGGCGCGCCGTGCCACTCGGACTCCGTGCGGCGCTGGCGTTGTCGCGGGCCGATCTCGCGGCCCAGTTCAACGCGCTCCCAGAGGCCACGCGGCGGTACGGGGAGGCGGGGCGGCTGTTCCGCCGCCTCGGGGACGCGGCCGGGGTGGCCGCGGCCCAACGAGGGATCGGCGTCGTGCTGCTGCTGGAAGAGGAGTACGGGCGGGCCGAGACGGCGCTGCAGCTCGCGCGGGGGGCCGCGGAGCGGTCAGGCGAAGCACGGGACGCGGCGCTGGTCCGGCTCCTCGTGGGCTACGCTCAACGCTATCGCGGTGACACCGCCGCGGCGCGACGCACGTTGCTCCAAGCGTTGGACACGCTGCAGGCGTTGGGCGATCCGGTAGGCGAGGCCTCCGCGTTCCGTGCGCTCGGCGACCTCGAGCTTCAGGCTGGCGTCCCCCTCGCTGCCGAGTCCCTGTATCACTCGGGATTGGCGCGCCTCGGTTCGCGGCTGGCCCCCGGCGTAGCCTGGGCACTGCATTTCGGTTTAGGGCGGGCCCTGCGGAGCCGGGGGGCGTTACCGGAGGCGGCCGACGAGCTCAGCGCGGCGATCACCGGCCTCGAGGGCGTGTCGGGTTCGCTGATGGTCGAGGAGCGTCGCGCGGCGTTTCTGGCGGACAAGTGGGACGTATACGTCCAGCTGGCGCTCGTGGAGGCGGCGCGGGGGCACGTCGTCGCGGCGTTTGCGGCAAGCGAGCACCTGCGCGCGCGCCAGATGCTTGACCTTTTGGCGCGCGGCCGCGTCGCGCCCGGTCCGGACGCGGTTCCCGGCCCATTGGTGGCGCGCGAGCAGGATTTGCGACGCCGCATCTCGACACTCACCCGGGAGCTGGAAGCTGGCGGTACGACGGGCTCCGGTTTCCGCGGGCCGGTCCTCCTCGGGCCGTCGGCGGACGCGGCACGTGAAGCGCTGGCCCGGGCGCAGGAGGCCTACGCGGCGTTGCTCCTCGAGATCCGCGAATCGCAACCGCGGTACGCCGCGCTCGTGACCGGCGACGTCGCGCCGCCGGAGCAGCTGATGCGCCGCCTCGGGCCGGATGAGGCGTTGATCGAGTACCTGGTCAGCGACTCCACGACCGTAGCGTTCGTTGTCACGGCGGATACCCTCGCCGCACTCGATCTCAACGTCGGGCACCACGAGCTGCTCACGCTGGTGGACTTCGCGCGGGGGACGCTCACGCGGCCCCGGCCAGCGGGCGGGACCGTCCCGGTGTGGCGCGCGCCACTGCGACAGCTGTATCGCGACCTGATCACCCCGATCGAGGCCACGGGCCTGCTCGCCGGCAAGCGCGCGCTGCTGATCGCCCCGCACGCCGAGCTGCACTATCTGCCCTTCGCGGCGCTGCTCGCGGGCACCGCGCCCGACCAGTATCTCGTCTCCCGCTATCGGGTGACCGACATCCCTTCCGCGACCGTGTGGCTGCGGCTGCGCGAGCGCGCGGTCGAGCCGGCTCCTCCTGGTGTGCTGGCGCTCGCCCCGCACGCGCAGACCTTGCCGGCGTCGGTCGCCGAGGTCACCGCCATCGGGCGGATTTTCGGGCCGCAGGCGCGGGTCCTCGTCGGCGCCGCGGCGTCAGAGCCGGCGTTTCGGGAGCTGGCCCCGGCGCAGGGGATCGTCCACTTCGCGACCTACGGCGTGCTCAACAAGGACAACCCGCTGTTCTCGTTCGTCGAGCTGACGCCGCGCGGCGCGGACGACGGCCGCCTCGAGGTGCACGAGGTGTTCGGCTTGACGCTGCAGGCGCGCCTCGTGGTCCTCAGCGCCTGCCGCACCGCGCTGGGGAGCGGGGCATTCGTTGACGTCCCGGGAGGGGATGACTGGGTCGGACTGGTGCGCGCGTTTCTCTATGCCGGGGCGTCCAACGTGCTGGCCACGCTGTGGCCGGTCGAGGATCGCGCCACGGCGCGGTTGATGGAGCGCTTCTACACGGAGCTGGCAGCGGGGCGGTCCGAGAGCGAGGCTTTGGCGGCCGCGCAGCGTTGGAGCCTGAGCAACCCAGCCACCGCCCATCCGTTCTACTGGGCGGGTTTCACCCTGAGCGGCCGATGAGTCGACGTCGAGCGAGCCTAGTCGCGCGGGCCGCGATCGCGTGCCTGGCGGCCTGTTCGGAAAACCCGGTCAGCCAGAAGGGTGGGCCACCGCTTCCTCGAACGGTCATTGTATCAGAGCCGGTGCATCCGCTCGTTCCCGCTCGTGTCGTTGGCGGGACGATGTCAACGTCCGTCGCCGCGGGTGACAGCGTCGTGTACGTGTCGGCTGCTCCCCTGACGGCCCCCCAGGGAGTCCTCGCCGTCATTCGCAACCGCGCTTCTCCGAATTCCATCAGTGCTCCGGTCATCGACGGTGGGTTCGATCCTGAGCCGGTACCTGCGGTGGTAGGCGATACGATTGAGGTGGTCATCACGGACAACTCAGGTGTGACTGTGGTGAGGGTGCTCACGACAGTCACCGCGACGATCCCGCCGGTGGTTGTCCGAACCGAGCCACCGAAGAAGAAAATCGATGTGCCACTGAACACCGTCATCAGCGTCGTCTTCAGCGAGCCGGTTGCGGCGCCGACACTCACCCCCACTTCCGTAGAGCTCCGGCAGGGCCCGACGGTGATCCCAGGCACAGTTCGATTCCGCGACTCGGGCGACTACGTTGTTGAATTCGTGCCGGCGACTCCCCTGGCTCCCAACACGGACTATCAGCTGAGCGTGTCGCAAGCCGTGAAGAGTATCACAGGTCTGGCTCTGGAGTCGCCCGTGAGCGTGGACTTCACGACCGGCACGGAAGTCGAAGGGCCGGTCGCCGTTGTAGCTGTGTTCCCCGAAACCGCCTTGGTACAGGTCGGTTCCGCCGCGCAGCTCAGGGCGACCGGGTCCGACGCCCAAGGCACGCTAACCACCGGCCGTGCCGTCACCTGGGCGAGCAGCGCTCCGGCGGTGGCAGCGGTCTCGGTCACGGGGCTCGTGACGGCGGTGGCTGAGGGCCAGGCCACCATCACGGCCGCGATGGAAGGTGTTAGTGGAAGAGCGACCGTCCTGGTGCGGTCATCCGTCGCCCCGGTGGCGTCGGTGACCGTTACGCCCGACAGCGCGGCCGTGCTGGTGGGGAGCAGCGTATCGCTCTCGGCTACCGTGAAGGACGCCGCGGGGAATCCGCTGACCTTTCGAGTGGTCACCTTGGCGAGCGCGAACCCGGCCATCGCCACGGTAGCGCCCGCTCAAGGCGTCGCCAGCCCGTCGTTGGGCTTCACGGTGACTGGTGTGGCGCCGGGCGTGGTGACGATCACGGCGACCAGCGAGGGCAAGACTGGGACTGCGCGGATCACGGTGAGAACGCCGCCTCCGGTGGTCGGATTCATCGTCCGCCCGGAATCAGCCATGGTGATGTTACGCGCGACGGTGGGGCTGTACGGTGTCAGTAAGGATTCAGCTGGTGGCGAGAGTGGGATTCCAGGGACGCAGATCGCGTGGAGCAGCTCGGACCCCACGGTCGCCACGGTGGATAACACGGGTCTGGTGCGCGGTATGGCGGTGGGACCGGCGACGATCACGGGGCGCTGGAACGGCTACAACTCGGCGGCATCGATTACGGTGCAGCGCGTGGATGGGTTCGCAGTGGTGAGCAGTGGGGACTACCACAGCTGCAGTCTCACACCGGCTGGCGTCGCGTACTGTTGGGGGGCCGGTGACTATGGCCAAATAGGCTCGAACAAGGCCGGGTACGTTAACCGGGCACCGGTGGCGGTCGAGGGGGGGCTGACGTTCAGATCCATCCGCGCGGGGTTCGACTACAGCTGCGGCGTCACGTCCGCTGGAGCGGCCTACTGTTGGGGGACGAACGAGGTCGGACAGACCGGCACCGGCCAAGCACCTACCGGGAACATCTACACCCCGGCCCTGGTCGCCGGCGGGCTCAATTTCACGGCGGTGAGCGCGGGAACGTACCACGCATGTGGCCTCACGACGGCCGGCGCAGCCTACTGCTGGGGTTACAACTACTACGGCCAACTCGGGAACGGCGTAGCGGGTGGCCCGGAACTGTGCACCACCGGTCTCGGCACGAATCCTTGCAGCACGGTCCCGATTCCGGTTGCAGGCGGCCTCACCTTCACGACACTGAGTGCCGGCGCCTATCAAACCTGTGGCCTGACGTCTGGTGGAAGCGCGTACTGTTGGGGGTCCAACCTAAATGGTGAGCTCGGGATCAAGGACACGGTGAGCTACAGCGCCATTCCGGTCGCGGTGGCGGGCGGACTCACGTTCGCGTCGATCAGCGCCGGCGGCGACTTCACCTGTGGTGTCACCACCGCCGGCGCGGCCTACTGCTGGGGATACAACGAAGTCGGTGAGCTCGGCAGTGGCTCAGCTGCTGGTCCCGAGTCGTGCTCGGGATATCCGTGCAGCCGGGCTCCAGTTGCTGTCGCCGGCGGGCTCACCTTCGCCGCAGTGAACGCAGGCTCCAACCATGCGTGCGGCATCAAAGTCGGCGGCGCGGCCTACTGCTGGGGTTACAACTACTACGGCCAGCTCGGCAACGGCTCGGTAACTGGTCCAGAGCTTTGCTCCAGTGGATATCCGTGCAGCACAATTCCCGTGGCAGTGGCCGGTCAGCTCCTGTTCGCCGCACTGGACGCGGGCGGCGCCGGCACCTGTGCCGTTACAGCAGCCTTCGTCGGGTACTGTTGGGGAACCAACTACTACGGGGAGCTCGGCGACGGCGCGCTCTCCGACAGTAGCGTGCCGGTCAAGATCGCGGGCCAGCCGTGAGCACGCGTCCACATCGGGTCATCTCGCGGATTATCGTCGCGTGCGTCATCGCCTGGGTTGCGAGTTGCTCCGACTCGCCGACTGGCCAGGATCACGGAGGCGGTCCTCCGCCCCGAGGTCTGACGGTCTCCGACGCCGTGCCCGGCTCGAATGTGGCCTATGTGTCGCTCGCACCGGGCTCCGTACCCGACGGCTTGACCGCCACCATCCGTTCCCTCGACGGTGGGCGGCCAGTGACAACGGCTGTCACAGACGGCGGGTTTGATCCGGTTGCGGTGCCGGTGCAGGGAGGCACTGCGGTCCTGGTCACCATCACCCAGGAGACCGGTCCGACAGTGCGGGACACCGTGGTTGTGCCGGCCCGACAGCCGCCCCACATCGTCCGTTCCGCTCCAGGAGGCGGGAAAACCGGCACGCCCCTGAACAGTGTGTTGAGCGTCGTCTTCAGCGAGCCAGTGGCCGGCCCAATTGCGGCGGCGTCCGTTCAGCTCTTGCGAGGCACGACAGCCGTCGCAGGAACCGTTCGCTTCCGGGACGTCACCCAGGTCACGGTGGAACTCGTCCCGGCGGCGCCGCTCGACGGGAACACGGACTACCGTCTGACGGTCCCGGCGGGGGTCGCCGATCTCGAGGGCGACGTGCTCGCGACTCCTTTGAGCGTGCCGTTCACGACCGGGACGGGGCTCGAAGGGCCCGTGGCCGCGGTGACCGTGTTGCCGCAGGCCACGCCGATCGCGGTAGGCTCGGTGTTGCAGCTGACAGTCGTGGCGAGCGACGCCGAAGGCACGGTGCTGACCGGCCGAGTGGCGAGTTGGTCGAGCGACGCCCCAGTGATCGCCAGGGTCGCAGAGACCGGCGTAGTGTCTGCGACGACCGCCGATACCGTGGGCTTTGCCACGATCACGGCCGCCGTCGAAGGCGTGAGCGGGACCACGTCAGTGTTGGTGGAACCGAGGGTCGCTCCGGTGGCCTCGGTGGCAGTGGCCCCCGACACCGCGCGCGTGTTCGTGGGGAATACGACGCTGCTCAGCGCCATGACCCAGGACTCCGCCGGCACGCCACTTTCCTATCGGCTGATCACCTGGGGCACGAGCGATGCGGCCGTGGCGACATTGGCCCCACTTCAGGGTGTCACCCAGGGGTTCGTGGTGGCGACCGTTACGGCCGGGGCGCCTGGCGTGGCTCGGATCACGGCCACCAGCGAAGGTCGTGTCGGGAGCGCGATCGTCAAGGTGACCCGGCCGCTTGTGGTCACGATCCAGCCGTCCAGTGCGTCGGTGCTCTTGGGTCAGACGGTGCAGCTGACGGCGTTCGGAAGCGATTCTTCAGGAAACCTGCAGGCACTCGACGGGACCGTCGTTTCATGGGCGAGCTCGGATGCGACGGTGGCGCACGTGGATGGCATGGGGCGGGTGACGGGACTGATCGCGGGGACGGCGACGATCACCGCGACCTATCAAGGGCACGTGGGCACCTCGGCGATCACGGTGAACAGTCTGCGATTCGCGTCGGTGAGCGCCGGCGGGGAGTACGCCTGCGGTCTGACGACTGACAGTGCGACGTACTGCTGGGGGTCGGCGTACGATGGCACCGTCGTCGCTCGGGAGGACTGTGGTGGCTATTCGTGCAGCAGGGCGCCGGTCGCGATCCCAACCACCGTCACCTTCGCGTCGCTCACGACCGGCCTGCGCGCGGCCTGCGGCCTCACCGCCGACGGTGCCGCGTATTGTTGGGGCAAGAATGATTTCGGCCAGGTCGGGGATGGCACAACGAATCCGACGATCATCCCTGTGGCGGTCGCGGGTGGGCTCAGGTTCACCTCGCTCAGCGCCGGCGACTTTCACACCTGCGGCATCACGGCCAGCGGCGCAGCCTATTGCTGGGGCGTGGATGAAGACGGACAACTCGGTGCCCCGGCGGGGCTGGAGACGTGTGCCCCCTACGGCGGCAGTCTTCCTTGCAGCAAGCTGCCGGTTGCGGTTTCGGGTGGCCTCAGCTTCGTGTCCATTGCCGCTGGTGGCTCGCATACGTGCGGCGTTACCGTCGCCCGCGCCGCCTACTGCTGGGGCAACAATTTCTACGGGCAGCTTGGCAACGGGGCCGCGCAGTCGAGCCTCACACCGGTAGCGGTGGCAGGGGGGCTCGCTTTCGAGGAGCTTGGGGCTGGTGAGTACCACACCTGCGGTGTCACGACGACTGGCGCCGCCTATTGCTGGGGGACCGGGGCGCTGGGCGACACCATGACGACAAAGAGCCCGACCCCTCTGGCGGTGCTCGGGGGGTACGTATTTGTGACTTTAAGCGCAGGCGGTTACCACACGTGCGCCATCACGTCCGCCGGCGTGGGCTACTGCTGGGGGCCCAACGACTGGGGCAAGTTGGGCGACGGCTCGACGACCGGCACCCTGACGCCAAGGCCCGTGGCTGGCGGATTCACCTTTGCGACGATCTCGGGCGCTCAGTACCACACCTGCGGCCTGACGGTCGGAGGCGTGGCCTATTGTTGGGGTCGGAACGCCGAGGGTGAGCTGGGGGACGGCACGGTGACGAACTCCAGCGACTTGCCCGTCAAGGTTGCAGGCCAGCCCTAGCAGAACTCGAAGAACCGCTCCTGAGCTGAGCAATCCGCCCCCCACCATCCGTTCCAATGGAGCGTCCCGAGTAGGTCGGGCTCCATTGGAGGGTGTATGCCGACGATACGGACGCTGTCCTGCGTAGCCACTCTCGGCATCGCGTTGGCGTGCGGCGGATCCGAACCCACCGCCCCCCCAGCCCAGGCGAGCGGCCCGGACATCGCCTTCCTGAGCTATCGCTCTGGACTGACCCTGTGGGTCACGAAGGCCGGCGACTCGACGGTCACCCAGGTGGCCGCCGTCCGGGGCTATGACCTGAGTTACTCCTGGTCGCCCGACGGCAAGCGGCTCGCCTTCGCGGGCGGCAGGGACAGTGCGTCGGACGGGATCTACACCGTGAACGCCGACGGCACGGGGCTCGAGCGGCTGACGACGGACCCGACGTGGACGTGGGGCGTGGCCTGGTCGCCGGACGGCTCGAAGATCGCGTTCGTGACGTACGGAGGGATCCACGTCATGAGCGCCGCCGGGATCGGTCAGGTCACCGTCGCCGACAGCTTCCTCCGCACGGGCCCACCCGACCCGATCTCCTGGTCACCGGATGGCAAGAGAATCGCGTACGCCAATGTCGCCGATGGGTGGCCGGAGATCTTTGCCGTCAACGCGGACGGCTCGGCGCGGACCCGGATCACCCATGGGCATCGTGGTGCCGGCAACTGCTGTGGTGACGCCAACACCGGTCCCAGCTGGTCGCCCGACGGCAACAGCATCGCCTACCAGCACAGCGATTTCGACGCGAACAAGTATGAGATCCATGTGATCCGCGTGGATGGCACTGGCGAGGTGAATCTCACCGCCAACCTGCCCATCGCCCTGTACCCCACCTGGGCGCCCGTCGGCGGGCTGCTCGCGTTCTGGAGCCTCCGCGGCGATGCCTACGAGCTGTACGTGACCAATACCACCGGCTCCGTCCCGCTGCCCATCACGGTCGGCGCCGACTACAACGCCTGCCGCTACATCTCCTGGTCGGCCGACGGCACCCGGCTGGCGTACTGCGCACAGGGCGATGTGTACGCCGTCGGTGTCGACGGCAGCCGCGTAGTCAACCTCACAAACAACCCGGCCTTCGACGGGTCGCCCGCCTGGAGCCCGAGACCATGAGATCGCGAGGGAGCGTCTTGAAACCCAGACAGTGGTGGCTGACCGGACTCGCGGGAGCGCTGCTCGGCTGCGCTGGAGAAACAACCGCCCCCACCCCGAGCCACGCGGTCGCCACTGTCGTCGTGACTCCGTCCCTCGACGTGATCAACCCGGGCGTTTCTGTGCAGCTCGTCGCCACGCTCACGGACGCTACGGGCGACACCCTCCGTGACCGCACCATCACGTGGACCGGCCGCAACCACGGTGTCGCTACGGTCTCCCCGACCGGGTTGGTAAGCGGGGTGGCCGTGGGCTGGGACACAATCACCGCGACGAGCGAAGGCAAGAGCGGCAGCGCGGTCATCGCGGTGGCGCGGCCGCGCATCGACATCTCGGGCACGTGGGACTTCATCGATCAGTGGCACACCGACGGCAGGACCTGCAACGACACCGGCACATTCGTATTCGTGCAAGACGGGATCACCTTCACGGGCACCAAGGATCAGGTGGGGCTGTGCAGCGGCCTCGACCAGTCCTACCCCACCACCCTGAGCTACGGCGTCTTTTTCGGCGATCCCATCCTCGGCGACACCGCGATCAGCTTCCACGTCGCCCCCTTTGACTGCGTGTACGTCGCCACGCTCGCGGGTACCCCTCCCGACCATCTGATCAACGGACGCGTCCAGTGCCGCGAAGGCGGAACCTGGGCGGCAGCCCGCGGTGGAGCGGTGCGATCGGTCGCGATCACGCCGGCCGCGGCGACCGTCGTGGCGGGCGGTGGCGTGGTGCGGCTACGGGCCGTGCTACGCGACTCGGCTGGCAACCGTCGAGTCGGCCCGGCGGTCACGTGGACGAGCACCGCGCCGGATGTGGCGACCGTCGCGTCGAGCTACAGCGTGACCGCGGATGTGACGAGCTCTGCCCCGGGCACCGCGACGATCATCGCCACCGCGGAAGGTTTGAGCGGCTCAGCGTCGATAACGGTCGAGACCATCGCCCTGGCCAGCATTGAAGCGGGTGCTTACACCACCTGCGGCCTCACGCCTGGCGGCGCCGGGTACTGCTGGGGGGACAACACGTATGCCGAACTGGGCAGCGGGACCTGGGCGCAGAGCGCGG
>QHVB01000040.1 GCA_003222195.1 Gemmatimonadota bacterium
GGAATTCGAAACGCCTGCAGGGAATCGCCGTTGTTGGCCACCAGCACGGCAGTCCCTGCAGGCGTTTTTACGAGTGCGATCCCCGTGACATCCCCGTCAGCTCGGAAGCCGCTCTCTGCGGCGGGCACCGGCGTGAAATGTCCATGGCCGTCGCCGCGGAGCCACAGACCCTCGCCGGCATCGGCCCGCGGAGTGTTCGGCTCTTCGTCGTAGAGGTTTCCCACCACCATGAGATCGAGGTTGCCGTCGCCGTCGACATCATACGCGATGATCCCTCGGACCGGAGCGATCTGCGCGAGATTCGGCAGTGCGGTCATCGTGAAGCGCCCGTGGCCGTCGTTCTGCAAATAGACGCTTGCCAAAGTATCCACCTGATAATGCAAAGCGCGCTGCAGCGCGGTGGCGCTGAAGAGTTGTTGCACAGTCGCGGTCGAGTAGGCGGCGTAGGTGGGGAACTGTATGCCGACCGTGTAGATCGCGCCGCTCAGCGCCGGCAAACCTGCGATGGGATACTCGCGACCCTCAATGGTCTTCGTGAGCACGACATCGGTCGTGCGCGCATCGGTGAACGATCCGGCATACACGCCGAGTTTGCCGGTGGCTGAAGTCGTGTACGTGTGGTTGAGTCCAAGGTTGCCGGCCACCAGATCGATGTGCCCGTCATGGTTGAAGTCGCCCGCCGCCAGGCTGAACCACCAGCCACGCAGCGGTGGCAGGCCCATCGCTGCGGTGACGTTGCGCAGCCGCGTGCCGTCATTCTTGAAGAATTCGAGCCCCATCCATTCGCCGGCGGTAACGAGATCGAGGCGACCATCTCCATCGAAATCGATCCAAACCGCATCCGTGACCATACCGTACGAGTGCGCGAGCTCCGGGCACACCTGCTCCGTGACGTCGGTGAAGTGCCCGCCGTCGTTCCGCAGCAGATAGCTCCGCGCGGGATAGGGATAATTCCTGGGCGTTACACGGCCGCCGACAAAAAGATCGGGGCGGCCATCGCCGTTGAAGTCGCCGACCGCGATCGCCGCGGTGCTGGTGAGCATCGGAGGCAGCGCCGCGCTGTCTCGGACGAAACGTCCGTTCCCCTGATTGATGTACAACCGATCCTGTAACAGCGCTGAGACGGGCGCCAGCTGATAGCCGCCGCTCGCGACGTACAGGTCGAGCCGCCCGTCCCCGTTCGCGTCGAAGAATTGCGCTCCCCAGTCCTCATAGCGCTGATTGGTCCACGGGTACGGCTGTGAGGACTCCACGAAGCTGCCGTCCCTGCGTTGCACGAATAGCCTGGCCGGCGCGCCGGGGCTGCCGCCGATGAACACATCGTCCAACCCATCGCCGTTCACGTCACCGACCGCGACGACGGGCCGTCGCCGCACAATGTCGTGCGGCAAGAGCGGCTGGACGGTGTAATCGGGACTGGTGATGGGCGGCGACCGGTACGGGATCGCATGCCTCGGGTCCAGCGCCTCGAATAGTGTGTGATGCGGCGATACCGGCGCGGGGCTGGACTGCGGGTGGTGGACGTCGCGTTGGTCCACCGTGAGCACGCGATTGACCGAGACATCCGTGAGCACCTGCGAACGTCCGTCTGGCCAGCGCACCGTCAGCGTGTCCACGCGCGTCGCAGCTCCCAGCCCGAAATGCAGCCGGTCATCGACGGTGGACATGTACCCGCGGTAGGGCGATTGGTAGAGGTATTGTTTGATGGCACCGGCCTGCGCGACCACACTGGCACCGATTCCCCGGATGTTGGGGGGCTGGCCCCGCAGGATCACCTGCAAGTAGTGATGTGTCGCCGTATCCGCCTGCACGTTTTCGTAAATGGACGCCGGCGCGTCGATGTTGTTCGTCACGAGATCGAGGCGCCCGTCATTATTCAGATCCGCATAAGCCGCGCCGTATGAGAAACCGGGCTGGTCTAGGCCCCAGGCCTTGCTCTGATCGGTAAAGGTCAGGTCGCCATTATTGCGAAAGGCGTAGCTCGGAACTTTGTAGCCACCCAGCGCTCGCAGCCGCTGCAACGCACGCACGCTGTCGCCGGCACGATACGCGGCCGAAACCGCTGTCGTATAGTCGAAATCGTTGACCGCTTTGGGGTAACCACTGGTAATGAAGATGTCCTTGTAGCCGTCGTTATCGAGATCCGCGAAGAGCGCGCTCCAGCTCCAATCGGTGTAGGCGATGCCCGCCAACCGGCTGATCTCGCTGAAGGTAAGGTCCGGACCGCGCGCACCGTTGTTCAACTGAAGCGCGTTGATGTCGTAGTCGATGCGAAATCCTCGCCGGCGCAGCTCGTCCGCCGTGCCGTAGGTCTGGAATCCGCTCATGCGTTTTTGCCCGCTCAAGGCCGGCGGCATCATGTCGGCCTGGACGATGTCGGGCCGACCGTCGTTGTTGAAATCCGCGATGTCGACCCCCATCCCGGCAAAGCTCGTGTGCTTGAGCCAGGCTCCCGCTCGGTCGGTGAACGTGCCGTTACCGTTGTTCACGTACAGCACGTCGTTCGGCGTAATGTCGTTGGAGACGTAGATGTCCGGCCGGCCGTTGCCGGTGAGATCGGCGACGGCCACACCCAGGCCGTAGCCGACATCGCGCAGGATGCCCGCCTGATCGGACACGTCGGTGAACGTGCCGTCGCCATTGTTGCGATAGAGTCGGTTGTAGCTCTCGGGCGTGGAGTCGTGTCCTCCGGACGGGCTCACGTTGAGCGCACGCTGGAAGTCTCGAGGAGAATTGTTGAGCAGAAAGAGATCGAGATCGCCGTCGCCGTCATAGTCGAGCCACACGGCCTGCGTGCAGAATCCGGTGTCCGCAATGCCGTACTGCGCCGCCGCCTCGGTGAAGGTGCGGTTCCCGTTATTGACGAACAGCAGATTGCGGCGCTGGGCGGGCGTGGACCACGCAGGTCCGGAAACGCACACGTAGATGTCGAGAAATCCGTCGTTGTTGATGTCGACCAGGCTGACGCCGGTTGCCCAGGTGTGCGTCGTCACGCCCGCGGACGCGGTGATGTCTGCGAACTGCATGTGGCCCTGATTCAGGTACAGCCGGCTCGACACCATGTTGCCGGCAAAGAAGATGTCCGGCAGACCGTCATTATCGATGTCCCCCACCGCCACGCCGGCGCCGTTGTAGATGTACGGATCGGTGAGCGCATTGAGCGAATCGCTGGTGCTGATGGAGTTGGCGAACGTGACGCCCGTTTGCGCTGGCGTCAGCCGCCTGAAGAGCGGCGCGGACGGGGGCGGGGCCGATGCACGGCCGCAACTCAGTAAGAGCGTGATCGCGATGAGGGCGCCGATCGCGCGAATCCACACACTGGGCATAGGGGGCAGAGAAAACTATCGCTCGCACCAAGAGCCGGATATCGTTGAGTCCATGTTTGCACCGTCGTCAGTGGTGTGGTGTCGTGTGGTGCTCACGCTCGTGTGCATCACGCTGGCGAGCTGTGGAAGGTCCTCCCAGACCGCTGGTGAAAAGCTCGCGCAGGCCAACTGCGCGGTCTGTCACATGTTTCCCGATCCGCAGCTTCTGGACAAGAAGACGTGGGTGAGCGGCGTCCTGCCCCAAATGGCTCCGCGACTCGGATTGCCCGCGGGGTCATTGTACGAAGAGACGTCTCGCAATCCATATGTAACCGTGCTATCCCGGCCGGTATCCCAAACGGACTGGCAAGCCATCGTCCGGTTCTACGAGGAACGCGCGCCCGTGGTATTATCGGAGCAGTCGCTGCCGGCCGAGCCACAGCTCGATCCGCCATTCTTCACGACGGGTCCCTTCATTCCTGGGCTCCAAAGCAGCGCCATTATCACCCTGCTGAAGGCCGACTCCGTCAACGATCGGATCTTCGTGGGCGAAGCGGTCAGCAATACGCTTCGCATCTTCGACTTCAATCGTCACCTGAAATCGACGCTGCGACTCGGCAGCGCGCCAACCGACGTGATCTCCGACAAAGACCGCATCCTCGTGTTGGAATCGGGGAACCTCGCGCCGAACGACGAACCCAGTGGCTCGCTCGTGGCGTACCAGCTCGCCGGAGATGGGTCGCTGCGACGCCCCGTCACCGTGATCGATTCGCTGTTCAGGCCGGTGTTTGTGGAACGATACGACTTCGATGGGGACGGTCGTCCGGAATATGTGATTTGCGAATTCGGCAACAACCGCGGCCGGCTCGCGTTGTATCGCGCCGGTGCGACCGGCGGTTCCAGATACCAGCGGCAAGTCCTCGACGCGAGCCCCGGCGCGATCCGGTTCGAGATCCGCGACATGACGGGTGATGGAGCGCCGGACATCGTGGCGCTATTCGCGCAGGCGGATGAGCGCATTGTGCTGTTCGAGAATGACGGCGCCGGACGGTTCGGCGGGCGGCAGCGCGTGTTGGCCCGGTTCCCGCCGGTCTATGGCTCGATGTATTTCACCCTCGCCGATTTCAACGGCGACGGCAAACCAGACATTCTCTACGTCAACGGTGACAACTTCGACTACTCGCGCGTTTTGAAGCCCTACCATGGTGTGCGGATTCTGGAAAACGACGGGCGGAACAACTTCACCGAGCGCTATTTCTTTCCGATGTATGGGGCGGCGCACGCGATTGTCGCCGACTTTGATCACGATGGCGATCCCGACATTCTGGTGACGAGCAATTTTGCCGACTCGCTGCGACATCCTGAGCGGGGGATCGTATACCTGGAGAATGTCGGCCGGTACGAGTTCCGGCCCTATGCCTTCAGCGTCGCGGCGGGATCCCAGTGGAACGTGATGGCAAGCGTCGATATCAACAGAGATGGCCGGCCGGACGTGCTCATTGGCGCCATGCGACTCCAGAGCATCACGCGGATTTCGGAGACGTCCAGCGGAACGGGGCGCGAGCCGGCTGCGGTACTGCTGTTCGAGAACGTCGGCGCAAAGCGGTAACTCGGGGCATTGCAGGCAATCACTTGATTGACGGACCCCCATTGCGTGTTTGTGCAGTATATTCCCCTCCTACAAGGGGGTGCCCAATGACCTGGTACCCAACACGCTTCCTGCCGTCGGTCGCCATGCTCAGCGGCTTGTTGCTCGCGTGCACACATCGGCGCGACACCAGCCAGTTGAACCCGGGGCCAGACTCGATCGCTTCGCCGCCGGCGCCTTCTACCGTCACGTCCGACGAGCAGGCGCGTCAGCCTGCCACCTCACTCGAACAGTTGTTGGCGGGGCGGATCTCCGGGGTCACCGTGACTCCTGCACCCGGTGGCGGGATTGTGGTGCGCATCGGCGGACCAAAGTCCTTCTACTCCAACGAGGACCCGCTCTTCATCGTCGATGGCGTTCCCATCGAACGTGTCTTCAATGGCACGCTGAATTGGCTCAATCCGCATGACGTCGAATCGATCACCGTGCTCAAGGATCCGAGCACCACGGCGATTTACGGCGTACGCGGCGCCAACGGTGTCGTGATTATCAAGACAAAGGGATCGCACTAAGCCGCTCCAGCCGACCAACCCCCTCTTGCCGCGGGGGATATCGTTTACGCCATGATTTCGTGGCGCCGTTCCATTGTGATTGCGGCATTCGTGGCGGCCATCGTTACCGTCATCGTGTTGAACGCCCGCGCGGCCGGCAGTGTGGCAACGGCGAGTGAAACGATCCACCTCAACGAGGTGGCGCAGGCGAGTGGAATCGACTTCTCGCATCAAGCGCCGACGCTCGATCCCAAGATCGCCAACATCGCGCCCCACATCGGCGCGCTCGGCGCCTGCGTGTCTGTCGCTGATTTCAACAGTGACGGCTGGCCCGATCTGTACTTCACCACGTCACGCTTCGGTGCGCAGAACGCCCTGTACCTGAACCAGAAGGACGGGACCTTCCGCGACGTCGCCGCGGAAGCGGGCGTCGCCGACGTGAACCGTCCAGGCGAGGGTGTGTCGATGGGCGCCGTGTGGGGCGACTACGACAACGACGGCAACGAGGACCTGCTCGTCTACAAGTGGGGCTACCCGCAGCTGTTCCACAATCTCGGCAACGGGCGTTTTGAGGACGTCACCGCGAAGGCGGGCCTCCGCCAGTGGATGAATTCCAACGGTGCGGTCTGGCTCGACTTCGATCGTGACGGCCTGCTCGATCTCTACATCACCGGCTACTTCCGCTCCGACATCGACTTCTGGCATCTCAAGACCACACGCATCATGCAGCACAGCTGGGAGTTCGCGACCAACGGCGGCAAGAATCTGCTGTTCAAGAACATGGGTGACGGGCGCTTCAAGGACGTTACCGACTCGCTGGGCGTCGGCAGCACGCGCTGGACGCTCGCGGCCGCAGCGGCCGACTTCAACGACGACGGGTGGCCCGACCTCTATCTCGCCAACGATTACGGGCCGGAAGAGTTGTACTTGAATCGCGGCGGAAAGAAGTTCGAGCTGGCCAGCGCCGGCCTCGCCGACGACTCGAAGAGCGGCATGGCGGTCGCGGTCGGCGACGTGTACAACCGCGGCGAGCACGACGTGTTCGTCACGAACATCTCGGAAAAGGGGTTTCTGTTCCAGGGCAACAACCTGCGACTCAATTTTCTCAACGAGTTGGGCCGCTTTGACGAAGTCGCGACCGGGGTGGTGGCGGATGCCGGCTGGGCTTGGGGTGCGCAATTCGGTGACCTGAACAACGACGGCCTGCTCGACCTGTTCGTCGCCAACGGCTTCATTTCGGCGGACTCGACGCACGACTACTGGTATGCGATGTCGAAGATCGCCGGCGCACAGGGCAACATCTTCGAGGACGCGAAGAATTGGCCCCCCATCGGAAACGCGAGCCTGTCCGGTTACGAGCGCTCACGCGTGCTGCTCAATCGCGGCCAGGCGGGGTTCGTCGACGTGGCGCAGCAGGCGGGCGTCACGGACCGGCTCGATGGGCGCGCCGTGGCGATGGCCGATCTCTTCAACCGCGGGCTGCTCGACGTCGTCGTGGCGAACGAGCAAGGCAGGGCGCTGCTCTATCGCAACACAGGGAACACGGCTCACTGGATCGAATTCAAGCTCGTCGGCACGCGGAGCAATCGCAGCGCCATCGGCGCCGAAGTGACCGTAGCGTTCGGCAACGGGCGCCAGCGCCAGGTGGTGGATGGCGGGATGGGATTCTGTAGCCAGAACGATCGACGGCTGCATTTCGGGCTGGGTGATCAACGCCTCGGCCAGGTCACGATTCGGTGGCCGTCCGGCACGCAGCAGATCTTGAGCGGCCTCGCGATCGACCAGCTGCACGTGATCACGGAGCCCCAATGACGACCGCTCCGGCGCAGGCGCCGGCGCGGCCGCTCGTCGGCATCGCGCTCGACCCGAAGTACCTGATCGTCTTTCTCATCACGCTGGTGCTGGTGGTCGGCGAAGCGCGCTACGGCATCCTCGGCGGCTACCAGCGCCTCGCCACGACGCTGGGCGTCAGCGTCGCCACCGAGCTGTTGCTGGCGTGGTGGCTGCGCGGTCGCGTGGTGAATGTGGCGAGCGCCTACATCACGGGAATCAGTCTCGCGCTGCTGATCAAGCCGCAGGCCAATATCCTCTGGCCGTTTGCGCTTGGCGCGTTTCTGGCGATTGCGTCGAAGTACGTGCTCACCTATCGCGGCCGTCACCTGTGGAATCCCAGCAACTTCGCGATTGCGCTGCTCGTCCTCGTGGCGTCCGATTCCGTCGCGATTCTCAGTCACCAGTGGGGCAACGACCTCGGCACCAACCTCGTGATTTGGGCGTTCGGTCTCGTAATCGCGTGGCGCGCGCGAGTGTTGCATGTGACGCTGACGTACGTTGCCTGCTTCAGCGTGTTCGCTGTGCTGCGGCATTTCATCGTCGGTGGGCCGCTGGTCGCTGAGCTCGCGCCGATCACGGGGCCGATGTATCAGCTGTTCGTCTTCTTCATGGTCACCGATCCCCGCACCACCGTGAGCACTAAGCGCGGCCGGATGGTCGTGGTGGCCATCGTGGCGCTCGTCGAAACCTTGATCCGCCTGGCCGGCGACTATCAGCTGGCGTTGCTGCGCCCGCTGTATGTGTCGCCCCCAATCCTGGCGCTGGCGTTCGTCGGCCCGGTGGCGCTGTTCTTGGATCTGCGACGGGCGGCCGGACGGTCTGACGGCCGGACGGTCACAGCGCGGGCGTGAGCCGGGCCATTTCAATACTGCTTGCCGGGTTAGCGGTCGTGCTTTTTTTGCTCGCCGCGTGGACAGGCATCAGCGGCGGACTGGCGCAACTCTCTCAGCACCCGACATCTGCCCAGCGCATTGAAAAGTGTCGCGCAACTGGTCTACGGCGGACTGAGTCTGCTCAGCATTGCGGCATGGTTCGGTGTGCGCCGCTGGAGTAATCCGGTTCTCATCGCGTGGGCGCTGAGTCTGGGGCTGGCGGGCGGAATGGCGCCCGTCGTGTGGGGCGACTCCGGCGTTGCCGTCGGCGTCGTGGCCGGTGTGGCGAGCGTGCTGGTCGCGTGGGGCATCATCTGGCTGTTGCGCTTTTCCGCCCGCCGAGCAGCTTGAACCGCATGCCTGTGCCTTTCAAGAGCAAGGCCAAAGCAATCTGGTCATGAGATACTGGGGCATCGCAAGAGCGAATGAGCCTGTCTTCGTACGGCTGCGCGGAGTGAAGGGGCACGAAGGCTCCATCCCCCTCCTGGACTCATAGCTGAGCATTGACGACCTGACCACGCGGTGCCCACACCACTCTCTCATGCCGCTGTTGGTTACGCCATCGGCGCCTGGTCCCCGCATGACGTACCGCCATCCACCCAACGCGTGTGCCTGGCCGCGGCAGCTTGCGCCGCCCTGCCCGACATCGATGTGATCGGATTCACTGCCCATCGCGGCATTACGCATTCGTTGACGTTCGCTGTTGTCGCTGCCCTGGTCGCCACACTTCTGCTCTTCCGTGAGCCGCTGGCACGTCGGACGCGGGTCCAGATCGCCCTCACTCTTCTTGTGGCTCTGCTCTCCCACAGTTGTCTCGATGCCCTTTCCCAGTACTCGTGGGGCGTCGAGTTCTTGGCTCCCTTCTCGCAACACCGATTTCGGTTTGTGTGGACGCCCCTCGGACGCCCGAACGGCCAGATATTCGGCCAGCTCGTGCAAGAGGCTCTGGTCGTCTTCCTGCCCGCCGTAGTGCTGGCGTGGCTCGGTCTGCGTCGCCGAGTTGAGTCTGCCTAAGATCATTCTGGCGCGGCACGGCACGCCCGCCTGGGACTTCACCACCCCAATTTCGGGCCGCGACCTCGCCAACTGGCTGGAAGGCGAGCGCGATGCCGCGCTCCAGCCAATCCAGCGCCCCAGCGCCGAGCTCGCCCAGCTCGTGCGCAGTGCGAGCTGTGTGATCGTGAGCCCCTTGCGACGGTCGATCGAGTCCGCGAGCCTCATCGCCCCGGCCGTCGTGCCGCTGATCGACGAGCAGTTTCGCGAGCCGCCGCTGCCCTGCGACATTCAGTCGCCCCTGCGCCTCCGTCCCGGCATCTGGACCTGGCTCGCGCGTTGCGCCTGGTTCTGTGGCTGGTCGGCCGGTGTCGAGACTTTCAAGGCCGCGCGGAAACGTGCCGCGGAAGCCGCGCGCATCCTGGTTTCCCGCGCCGAGGCTCACGGGACCGTGGCGCTCATCGGTCATGGGCTCATGAACATCCTGATCGCGGGTCAGCTCCGCACTACGGGCTGGATGGGTCCACGCTTTCCACGACCGCGGCACTGGGCGTTTGGGGTGTACGTACATTAAAGGAAGGAGGGTACATGAAACCGACGCCTGACAAGCCGCCCAAGATTCCCGTGCCGCCAAAGCCTCAACCACCCGAGCCGTGGGAACCAGCCAAGATCCCGCGTTCGCCGGAACCACCCAAGCCGCCGATTACGAAGATCTGAAGTGACGCCGTTACCCTTCGTCTGGCCATACTGGCTGCCCTTCTGGGCGGTCTTTGCGTGGGCCTTCCTACCGGAGTCCCAGATCGTCAGGAAGGCGCGGAAACCGGCGGTGCAATCCGATTCGCGGGACGCGGGCTCCTATCGGGCCATCGTCTTCGGCATGGGGCTCGCGACCCTTATCGCATTTCCGATGGCCTGGGTGTCCGCGCTCCGCTTTCCCGCTCCCCTCGCACCCGTCATATTCGCCCTCGGCGTCGCCACGCTGATCGGCGGCAGCCTGCTGCGGCGACATTGTTTCCGACAGCTCGGTGCTTCGTTCACCGGCGACGTGCGGGCGACCGCGGAACAGCGCATCGTCACGACTGGCGCGTACGCCGTGCTCCGTCATCCGTCCTATAGCGCCGGAATTCTGATGAACGTCGGGTTGGGTCTCGCGTTGGGCAGTTGGGCGAGTGCGATCCTCCTGGGGCTCGCGTCATTCGCGGTGTACCGCTATCGCATCGCCGTCGAAGAACGGACGCTGCTCGCGGTTCTCGGCCAGCCCTATCAGGAGTTCATGCGCACGCGGCGCCGGCTCATTCCCTTCATCTATTAGTGGAGCTTCGCTGCAAGGCATGCCTGTTTGATCTCGATGGCGTGCTCGTCGACTCCCGTGACGTCGTCGAACGCACCTGGCGCCGCTGGGGGCAGCTTCATCAACTGGATGTCCAACCACTGCTGCGGATCGCCCATGGCCGGCGTGCGCGCGATACGTTGCGCGCGATCGTGCCGCACCTGGCGACCGACGCCGAGGTCGCGTGGCTCGATGCCGCCGAGCTCGAGGATGTCGATGGACTGCGGGCCGTGCCGCGTGCTCGCGACTTTCTCGCGAGCCTGCCTCCCGAGCGGTGGGGGATTGTCACTTCCTGCAGTCGTCCGCTCGCGCAGCTGCGCCTGACTGCCGTCGGATTTGCCGTTCCGGCCATGATCGTGGTCAGTGAAGACGTCCGGCGGGGGAAGCCGGCACCGGACGGATACCGCTTGGGTGCCAAGCGACTCGGTTACGACCCGACCGATTGCATCGTGTTCGAGGATGCCCCGCCGGGGGTTGAAGCGGCTCGCGCCGCGGGTGCCCGCGTCGTTGCGCTGCACACCACGCATCTCGCAGCGGAGCTGGGGGACTGCGAAATCGCGATCAGTGATTTCAGCAACCTGCGCGTGCGGAGCGCGTCCGACGCACTCGTCCTTACGCTAGCGTAACAACACGATCAGCCTGCGCCGCAAACTCCGCGTCGTGTGTGGCGACGAGGAGACTGCGTCCCTGATCACATAACCGGCGCAGCGTGGCTGCAAGTGCAGTACGACGCGCCGGATCGAGCGCCGCGGTCGGCTCATCCATCAGCAGCAGTGCGGGATCCGGTGCCAGCGCACGGGCGATCGCGACGCGCTGGGCTTCACCGCCTGACAGTTGGCTCGGCTTGGCGCCCGCCCGCGCGCCAACGTCGAGCGACGCAAGCAGCGTCGTGGCGATCGCATCCGACTCGGCGCGCGTCTTTCCCATCACGTGCCGCAGCGCCAGGGTAACATTGTCGCGCGCCGTGAGGTGCTCGAACAACGCATGGCCCTGGAACACGAACCCCACGCGCCGCCGCAGTGGCACGAGCCGTGACTCGGGCGGCACGGGGCCCGGACCCAGCGCGAACCCGTCGACGATGATCGCTCCAGCATCGAACGGTTGAAGCGCGGCCACCGCGCGTAGCGCCGTGGTCTTGCCGACCCCCGACGGACCCATCAGCGCGACGATTTCGCCGCGAGCGACCTCCAGTGTCAGCGCCTGCAACACGTCTCGACTATCGTAGCGGACCCGAAGCCGGTCGATCGCGAGCAGCGCCCGTCTCCCTCCGGTCATGCCACCCGCCAGCGCCGTTCCAACCGTCGCGCCAGCCGCGCCAGCGGAAGCGACATCGCGAGGTACACCGCGGCGCACAGCACCCCAGGCACGAGCCAGCTCCCCACGTTGGTCGCGTAGATCGCCGTCTCCTTTGTTAGCTCGACGACCGTGATGACCGAGACCAGCGCGGAATCCTTGAGCAGGGCGACGAAGTCGTTCGTCATCGGCGCGAGCGCGTAGCGCAGCGCTTGCGGCCCGCGCACGAGGCGGAGGATCTGCATCTCGGAGAATCCGAGGGTGCGTCCGGCTTCGAGCTGCCCACGGGGGACCGCCTCCAGCGCGCCACGGTAGATCTCCGCCTCATACGCGGCGTAGTTCAGCCCGAGCGCGAGAACGGCGGCGAGGAACGCCGGCAGCCGCACGACACCCACCAATCCGTAGTAGATGACGAAGAGTTGTAAGAGCAGCGGCGTGCCGCGAATGATCTCGATGTAGACAGTCGTCAGCATGCGCAGCCACACGGGTCCGTATAGACGGCCGGATGCCAGCGCGAGTCCGACAATGACTGCCAAGGCCATCGACAACACCGAGACGAGCAGCGTCACGACCGCGGCGCGCGCGAGTGACGGGAGATAGGCGATTGCTTGACCCAGCCCTGTCGTCCGCGCCGCTCCTGCCGTCAGTGGGGTCTTTGCACGCAGAACCCGGTCGAACAGTACGCCCTGGCTGTCATCCCACACGTTCCAGCGGCGGAAGATCTGCTCCAGCGTGCCGTCGCGCATCGCTTCCCGCAGGACTGCGTCCACCGAGTCGCGCAGCGCGGAGTCCGCTCGCGCGAGCACGCCAACGTAGTGGCCGATGGCGACCGGCTGCGGCAGGATAATAAAGCCGGTGCCTCCCCGCCGGCGCAGGGCTCGCTGCGCGATGATGTGATCCAGCAACACCGCATCCATCCGGCCGTGCACGAGGTCGGCGTAGGGATGGACGTCGTCGTCGTAGGAAATCGGGATGATGCCGGTCGAGTCGCGCGCCGCGAGGAGCAGATCGTAGGCGATCGTTGAGCCGAGCGTCGCGACGCGCCGGCCGCGCAGATCCGCCAGACCGTGGATGCGGCTCGCGTCCTCTGGCCGTACGGCCAGCACTTCGCGGAATTCGAAATAGGGGATCGTGACGGCGTGTTGCGCGCGACGCGCCGGCGTGTCCTCGACGCCGGAGAGGCCGAGCGCGAAATCCCCACGTTCGACCGATTGGTCGATGTTCGACCACTGCACCTGCACGAACCTGGCTCCCATCGTTCCACCGCCGAGTCCGCGCGCGATGCGCTCGGCGACCTCCACGTCAAAGCCGCGGACCCGCGCGGGATTCGCGGGGTCGGCTTCGACGAAGGGGGCACCCCCTTCCGCATCTCCCCCCCACACAAGCACGCCCGGTCTCCGATCCTGTGCGGCGAGACTCGTGAACAAGCAGAGCGCGAGCTTACAAGCTTGGGAGGTTCTGATTGTCACGATTCAGGTGGATGAAGGCTTCGGCAGCGGGTACCCCGATTTCTCGCCCGCGCCACTGCGCCATGATCTCATGGTGCTCGTGCCAAATGCCCTTTCCGTCCTGGCTGACGTGTGCGAACAACGCCGCCTTCTTCCGCTCGACGACGGACGAGATGTCCACGTATGTGTTTGGTAGGAAGCCTTCCGTCTGACTGCCAAGATCGACTTCAAAGAAGTACAGCCTCGCCGTGGTGAGCGTCAGCCACGCCCGGATCGTGAGAATGCTCGCGACCTGATGATCCATGTGGGTATCGACCGGCCAGTGCGTGAACACGATGTCTGGGTTCTCGGCGGTGAGGAGACGCGTCATCGCGTCTACGTGCCCGTGTGTCAGCTCCGTGGCGCCATCGATTTGACCGAAGAACTTGGGACTGGCACCGATGATGCGGCAGGCCGACTCGCACTCTGCCGACCGGATCCGCGCCGTTTCGTCCAACGACTTGCCGGCGATGCCGCGCTCGCCGCGCGTGAGATAGACGATGGTTACGGCGTGGCCGCGGGCCGCGTAGCGGGCCAGCGTACCACCGCAGCCCGACTCCGGATCGTCGGGGTGCCCGCCGACGCAGACGACTTTCAGAGGGGCCGAGTCAGGCGTGGCCGGCCCGAGCGATGGTAGTGCACCCGCCGCCACGGCGGCGGAGCGTTCGACGAAGCTCCGGCGGCTGAGGTCCGCGTCGTTCACGGCTCTAGTTTGGCGGCATTGTGTTGAATCCCGCAACATCGCCCACCGTATGGCCTACACACCCTCGGCGGAGCCAACATGACTCGCACGACCAACGCGCGGATCGCCGGCGTGGCGTATCTCCTCTACATCGCCGTCGCGTACCCCAGCATGGTGCTCTCCAATCGGGCGACCGCCGGGGCCTCGATGGCGGCGAAACTCGCCAGCATCGCGCAGCACGCCGCCGACGTTCGCCTTGCGGTCGTGCTCTCGATGCTCGGCGGCATGTGTGCGCTCGCGCTGGCCGTGACGCTGTACGCCATCACGCGCGATCAGGATCGCGATCTCGCCATGCTCGGGTTCGCCTGCCGCGTGACCGAAGGCGCGACCGGCGCCGCGTCTTTGCCGCTAATGCTCGGACTACTCTCGCTCGCAACGGCAACCGGCGCCAACGCACCGAACGCAGCGGCCGCGGAGGCGGTCACAGCTTTCGTCTTGAACCAGCCCTGGCTCATCGGCGCAACGTTCTTTGCGGTCGGCAGTACCATCTTTTCGTGGCTCCTCCTGCGCGGCCGCATGGTCCCCGTCTGGCTGGCCTGGCTTGGTGTGATTGGATCCGCCCTGATCGCTGTCGGCCTGCCGCTGGAGCTCCTCGACGTCTTGGGAGGACTGCCGACTCAGCTTATCTGGATACCGGTTGCCGTCTTCGAGCTCGTGCTCGCGGTCTGGCTGATCGTCAAGGGCGCCGCGGCGCCGCCGGGAGAGACCCAATGAACGACGCACGTCGGACGGCGAGACTCGCGCACCTGTCGCCTTTCATCGTGCCGGTGGCTATTCTGGGAGAAGGCTCGTTGACGCTGTGGCTCCTAGTGAAGGGTGTGCAGGTTCCATGAAGCCAATGTCGTGGCGGCGCCTAGCGATTGCCCTGAGCGTGTTTAACGTCGCGGGCGCCGGGTTCGCGATTGCCTCCGGTGAGGGATGGCACGCCGGCATTCACGTCTCGCTCGCCCTGGCGTTCGGGTTTGCGGCGCAACGTCTCGGCGGTGGGCGATCAGGCGGAGGTGACATCGCGCGCATGCAACAGCAATTTGACGAGCAGGCCACTGCGCTCGAGGACGCTCAGACCCTGTTGGCCAATCAGGGGGCGCAGCTCGCCGAGCTGCAGGAACGCGTGGACTTTGCGGAGCGCATGCTGGCGCAACTGCGGGATCGCCAGAAATTGGGGTCCTCGTAAGTTGGAGTAGGCCGTCCGTCTCTGATCATCATGTGCGCCAGTTTGGAGTCGGATACAGTTCTTGGATCGCCTCCTTGTCTTATTGGTAAGCGGAGTCGTCATTCTCGCGGCGATCTTCACGCTCCGCCCGATCCTCCTGCGGCTGAGCCAGCGGGATGCACTCCGGAAAGCATCCCAGCCACTGCCACGGCAGTGGGTAGCGCTCCTTCATCAATCCATCCCGGCAACGCGGCATCTTACCGATGAGCAGCGCGTGCAACTCTTGCGGTCCAGCCGTGACCTGATTCGCACGCGCCGGTGGGAGGGATCCGGAGGACTCATACTGACCGAAGTGATCCAGCTAACGATCGCCGCTCAGGCGTGTCTCCTCACCCTCGCAATGCCGGGTGAGCCCTTCCCCGGTGTGCGCGAGATTCTCGTGTATCCCCGCACGTTCGTCCCGCGCCACGTGTGCGACCCACGGAAGTGGCTCCAGGCCAGCGAACCCCAGCGCCCGCTCCCGTTGGAAGGAGAAGCATGGGGCAACGGCGTCATGGTGCTCTCGTGGGAGGCAGTCCGCGAGGGCGCTCGCAATCCCGGCGACGGGAGCAACGTCGTCCTCCACGAATTCGCGCATGAGCTCGACTACGAGCGCCATCTCACGGCCGGGCTCGAGCTCGCCGAGTTTGTGGACGGCGCCGCCGCCACCATGGTGCCCAGCGTGCCCGATCCGGAGGAATGGCGACGTGTCATTCAGGCGAGCTACGAACGCCTTTCCGAAAGAATCGCGGCCCACACAGCGAGCGCCCTGAACGAGTACGGCGGAACGAATATCGCCGAGTTCTTTGCCGTGGCGACGGAGACGTTCTTCGAGAAGCCGGTACAGCTCGCTCGGGAGGACCCGGACCTCTACGCACAGCTCCGGAGCCTCTACCAGCAGGACCCTGCAGCCGTAGCTTAGACACATGGGTTTGCCTCGCGGCGAAGACTCGGACCCGGCGGCGGAGAATCTTTCGCAACAGGCGCATCGCCGGCTCATCGGGGTGCTGGGATTTTGCCTTCCGATCCTGCTCTACATCTTCGCGGGCCTTCTTCCCACCGCGGGATTGCCGTCCTGGAGGGTCCTGAGTTCCGTCAGCGCGTATTACTACACGGGCGGCGTGGCGGTTTTTATCGGCGTACTGTTTGCCCTGGCGCTCTTCCTGCTCACCTATCGCGGGTACAAGGGCGTCATCGCCGACCGCGTGCTGGGGTTCGTGGGCGGTTCGGCCGCTCTACTCGTCGCGCTGTTTCCCACGACCGCGCCGCGCGGCCTCGTGGGACCCTCGTGGTGGAGTCGGTGGATGGCGGTCCTGCACTATGCATCGGCAGTGACGTTGTTCGTTTCCTTCATTCTCTTCGCGATCTGGCTGTTTCGGAAATCCAATGTTCCGCGCCGTGGCGACCGGCCGCTCGAGAAGCGCCGCCGGGACGACATCTGTCTCGCGTGTGGGATAGTCATGATCGTGAGTGTGCTCTGGGCCGCCAGCTCCGTCGTGACGCATGCGGCCATCTTTTGGCCGGAGTCCATCGCCATCATTGCGTTCGCCGTATCCTGGCTGACAAAAGGTGAGATTCATAAGCCGGCCATCAGGATGATGCGGACGTTGCGACAAAGAATGCGTGGGGCTCCCGCACCGGTGGTCCTGGGAGTGCTGCTGACCACCCGCTTGGTTATTCCCTCCAGCGCCCCGGTCGAGCAGACGGAACAGGGACGGCGTCCCCCAGCCACACTCGTCGCGAGCTTCGATGGTCTTGGTGTGGGGCTGCAGGGGCCGCACGGCCGCTGGGAAGGACGCAACCCTTCCGATAACTCGCTGGCCGTGGGGCCGGACTACGTGGTCCAGATCGTCAACACGCGCATAGCGATCTTTCGCAAGAACGGCGCGATCGTATACGGTCCTGTCCCCACGAATTCGCTCTTCAAGGGGTTCGGTGGAGCGTGCGAAGCGCACAACAACGGCGACGCCGTCGTGCGCTACGATCAGCTCGCGAATCGCTGGCTCATCGTGATGCCGGTCTTCACGCGCAGCCCCGAGCGCCCCGATCAGCCGGGCATGTGGCAGGCGCAGCCGCAGGGCGGGGCGTACGTGAGTCCGCCTGGAGTGGCCGGCCAACCGGGCCCCGCGGCGCCGCTCTTCGTTCCACCCACCGTGCCGCCGGCGCCGCCCGAGCCGCCCGACACCGCCCGTCGCGTCCGGCCGCCGCGGCCACCGGAAGAAAAGGGGCCGTACTCGATGTGCTATGCCGTGAGTACGAGCGCCGATCCTCTCGGCTCGTACTACCGCTACGAGTTTCTGCGACCGCTGTTCCCCGATTACCCCCGACCCGCGGTGTGGCCCGACGGCTACTACGTCCCGACGAGCACGGGCGACGAGGTGATCCAGAAGCACGCGTGCGTCGCGGATCGTCGCCACATGCTGTTGGGGGAACCCGCCACAGAGCAATGCGTCGTCATCGACGGCGTGAACTTTCTCAATAACGCCGATCTCGACGGGCAGGGACTGCCACCAGAGGGGGCACCCAACGTGATTCTCGCCGCGGGCGGCGCGCAGCTGCACGGCGACTTCGACGCTGACGGCATCTCCGCATGGCAGTTCTCTGTGAACTGGACGGACCCGTCACAGACCCGCGTGAGCGGCCTCCAGAAGATTGCCGTCGCGCCGTATCACTACTTGTGCGATGGTCAGCTCACGACGTGCGTCCGCCAGCCGGGCACCGACCAGCACCTCGATGCACAGGGCGACAAGATCATGGCGCGCGTGGTGTATCGAAATATTAAGGGTCGCGAGTCCGTCGTCGCAGTGCATTCGGTGGCCACGAGGGCCGGTGGGGGCGGTGTGCGGTGGTACGAGTTTACGGTTGAGAAAGACCGGAGCCTGCAGTTGCGCCAGCAAGGCACGTATGCCCCAGACAGCCTGTATCGCTGGATGGCGAGTCCCGCGATCGATCGCAACGGCAACATCGGGATCGGGTATTCGTTCGGTGGCTCACCGCACTTTGCCGGGCAGCGATTCGCCGCTCGTCTCGCCGGTGACCGTCTGGGTCAGCTCACCTTGCATGAGACAGTTCTTGCCGAGGGAGAAGCCCCGCAAACGAACACGATGCGCTGGGAGGATTACACCCAGACCGCGATCGATCCGAGTGACGACTGCACCATCTGGTATGTGGGTGACTATCTCAAGAAAGGCGCTCTGACGTACTCGACACGCATCGGAGCGTTTCGACTCTGCGAATGAGTCCCCTTCCTTGACGGGCAGTCAGGCACCTCTAACGCAGCCTCGGAGCACCCCATGACGTCACCGCTGCTCGGCGAATTCCTCGGCACGATGGTTCTGATCCTCCTGGGCAATGGTGTCGTCGCCGGCGTGCTGCTCAAGGGCACGAAGGCCGAGGGGAGCGGGTGGATCGTCATCACGGCCGGCTGGGCGTTCGCCGTGATGGCGGGTGTGTTCACGTCGATCGCGTGCGGCAGCAGCGACGCGCACTTGAATCCCGCCGTGACGCTGGGATTCGCGGCGCGAGCCGGCGACCTCTCGAAATTCGCTCCCTATTTCGTCGCGCAGCTCCTCGGAGCGATCGCCGGCGCGGCGCTCGTGTGGCTCCACTATCTGCCCCATTGGAAGGCGACTCCGGATGGCGCTCTCAAACGCGCCTGTTTCTGCACCGCGCCCGCAATCCGTCAGTTCATCCCGAATTTGGTGAGTGAAGTGATTGGGACGTTTGTGCTCGTCTTTGTCGTTGGCGCGATCTTCTCGAAGACCGTCGCGACGACCGGACCGGCCGCCGGCCTCGGCGCCTATCTCGTCGGGAGTCTCGTCTGGGGCATCGGGCTCTCGCTCGGAGGAACAACCGGGTACGCGATCAACCCGGCTCGCGACCTGGGACCGCGCATTGCGCATGCGCTACTGCCGGTCGCCGGCAAAGCCTCCTCGGACTGGAACTACGCCTCGATCCCGGTCGTCGGCCCCCTCCTGGGCGGTGTCCTCGCCGGGTTGGCCCTGCGCGTGCTCGGGGTGCAGTGAAGAGCCTCCATACCACGGCCCGAGTCGCGGCAGTCATCGGCGCCGTAGGGTCAGTGGCGTTGACGCTCTACGCCGGGCGCAGCAACAACTTGCCGTTCCTCATGGTGCTGATGGCTGGGTGGGTGTTTGCGCCGTTTTTTGGCTTCGCGCTCGCCAGCAAGTTCTCGGCGCGCTGGTCGCCGGCCGCGCGAACCGCCCTCGATGTCGTGATCGTGGTCATGGCTGCGGCCGCGCTCGGGATCTACGCGCGCGACGCGCTGCAGCCCCCGCCGCGGCGTGCCGTCGTCTATGTCCTCGTTCCCATTGTGTCGTGGCTGTTCCTGCTGGGTATTGCGGCCGCCGGTTTTGCGTCCCGCAGGCGAGACTCTCCCCCGCCGGTCGAACGATGAGATTCGCCTGTAGCTGCATCCTGATCGCCGTCGCCAGTGGGTCGCCACGGCAACAGTCGTGGATGTTTGGTCCGTTCGTAAAACCGGCGCAGCCGAACCCGGTCATTACGCCCCATGCGACTTCGCGCTTTCGCTCTCCCATCAGCGACAGCGTCGTGGCGTGGGAGGAGTACGCCACGTTCAACCCCGCCGCGGTTGTGCGCGACGGCAAGATCCTTCTCCTTTACCGCGCGGAGGACGCAAGCGGGCAGCAGCAGATCGGCGGCCATACCTCACGCCTCGGCCTCGCGGAGAGCGCGGACGGCCTGCACTTCACGCGCCGCGCGACCCCGGTGCTCTACCCAGACACCGACGCGCAACGACCGAATGAGTGGCCCGGGGGGGTCGAGGACCCGCGGATCGTGCAGGCTGACGACAGCACATACGTGCTCACGTACACACAATGGAATCGCGACGTGCCGCGCCTGGCGGTTGCGACGTCGCGAGATCTCATCACCTGGAGCAAGCACGGTCCTGCCTTCGCGCGCGCGGCAGGTGGGAAGTATTTGCGCACGGAGTCGAAGTCAGGCGCGATTCTCAGTCGCATCGCAGGCGATCGGCTGATCGCCACCCGGGTGAACGGCAGGTACTGGATGTACTTCGGCGTTCCCGATCTCCGGATCGCAACCTCCGAGAACTTGCTGGATTGGACGCCCGTGGAAGACTCGAGTGGGCAGGCGGTCAAAGTGCTTTCGGCGCGTCCCGGCTACTTCGATTCCTGGCTGGTTGAGGCGGGGCCGCCCGCGTTCCTCACGCCGGCGGGCATCCTCGTGCTCTACAATGCGGGAAGCCTCCCCTCTCGCACCTATTCCGCTGGCCAGGCGCTGTTCGATGCGCGCGATCCCACGAAACTGATTGCGCGGTCGGACAGTGCTTTCATCAAGCCGACCGAGAGCTACGAGCGCACGGGGCAGTACACCTCAGGCACGACCTTCGTCGAGGGACTCGTGCCCTTCAAGGGCCGCTGGTTCCTCTATTACGGCACGGCCGATTCACGCGTCGGAGTCGCTGTGTGGAATCCGTAAGGACTACCGCACAACCACCCCGGTCATCCTGACGACCTCAAAGTCCGTCCCGTGCAGCCGCTTCATCGTATCGATGTTGGCATCGTTCCAGCCCGGGTCCGGGGCGCCACTCACGAAGAACGGGCCGCCATTGTCCGCGAGCATCATGCCGTACGTCTTCAGCGCCGTCAGGATCACCTGGACGTCGGCGGGGAAGCCCGAAATGTCGACGCCGGCCTTCAGCCGCGCGCGCATCCCCATTGGAGGTAGAAATGAATCAGTTTGCGTGCTCGCGAAATGCCGCGCGGGCGGCACGTACGCGCGGCGGGTGACGGGGCAGGTGAAGCGGAGCGCGTGGGCGATCCGTCCCGCCGCGACTTCAGCGTAGCGCGCGAGACCTGGGAAGATGGGTAGCCCCGCAGCATCCGCCGACGTCCAGCCGTCGGGCCGGAGCGCGTTCGACGCAAGGTCGAAAATCGCGCCCGAACCCGCCGTCCATGCACCACCGGTGACGGGGTGGGCATCGAACAACTCGTACAGCTTCCAGTTGTCCACGTCCACCACCAGCACATGCCGGTCGCCGCTCGCGGACGGGCCGCCCTCGATCGGCGCATCGGGAGGAATGGGGTAAGGCCCCGGATCGCTCTCGTCCGCGTAGGCAAACGATACCGGCACGCGTTGTTCCGATCCCGAGACTGTGATGAACGGAATGCCCCACGGCGCGCCACCGTAGACGGTGCCGAAGTCAGGATGCAGGCTCGCCGAACCGCCGCAGCGCGCGATCAGACTGTCGGACTTCGGATCGACCGAATCGGCCGAGATGTCGCGATTCCACGCATTGTCGGCGGGAAACACCGAACGCGCGGGCAGCGGTGGCGGCGGGGCCGGGGATGCGGGGGGGCTCGTTGTGGCGCGACAGGCCAGCCCCAGCGCCAGCGTGGCGGCGAAACAGCGTCTCATGCCCCCAAACTCAACCAGATCATGCCGCGTGGATGTGGTGCCGGTCACGAGGCGACTGCGACCCTGTCCAACTTCCGCGACCGCAGGTATTTTGGCGCCCTCTCCCATGTCCAAAGTCAAAGTCGGCATCGTCGGCTCCCGCTTTCAGGCCGACTGCATCGCGGGCGCCGTGAAAGCGATTCCGGAAGAAGCCGAGCTCGTGGCGGTCGCGTCGCCGACCAAAGGCCACGCCGCCGATTTTGCCAAGCGCCACGGCATCCCGAACACGTACAGCGATTATCACGATCTGCTGCGCGATCCGCAGGTCGAGCTGATCTCGATCACCGCGCCCAACCGTCTGCACGCCCAGATCACGACCGACGCCGCGAAAGCCGGCAAGCACGTCGTATGCGAAAAGCCGCTGTGCATCACACTCGAGGAAGCCGACGCAATGATCGACGCCTGCCACACGGCGGGCGTCTTGTTGCTCTACGCCGAGGAGCTGTTTTTCGCGCCGAAATACGTGAAGGCGAAGCAGCTGGCGGACGAGGGCGCGTTTGGCCGAGTGCACCTCGTGAAACAGGGCGAGAAGCATTCGGGCCCGCATTCGCCCTGGTTCTGGGACGTCGCGCAGTCGGGCGGTGGCGCGGTCATGGACCTCGGCTGCCACGGCATCGCCTTTTGCTGGTGGTTTCTCGGCAAGCCTAAGGTCAAGAGCGTCTACTCGCAGATGGCTACGCAGGTCCATCGCGATCGCACGCAAGGCGAGGATGAAGCCATCACGATCATCGAATTCGAGAATGGCGCCGTCGGCATGGTCGAGAGCAGCTGGAACCGGCCCGGAGGCATGGACGACAGCATCGAGGTCTTCGGCGACAAGGGCCAGACCTACGCAGATATGCTGATGGGCAACGCCCTTCCGACGTACTCGGAAGTGGGTTTCGGCTACGCGGTCGAGAAGGCAGCGACCACCAAAGGTTGGTCGTACCCGGTGTTCGAGGAGCACTGGAATTACGGGTTTCCTCAAGAGATGCGGCACTTCGCCCGGTGCGTGCGCGGCACGGAGACACCGATTGCGGACGGCGAGACTGGGCGCGTGGTGCAGGAAGTGCTCTACGCCGCATACGCGTCGGCCGGACAGGGTCGCAAGGTTATGCTGCCGTTCCGGCCGAAAGGAGTGCAGAAGCCGATCGATCTCTGGAAGAATCCGTAATTGCGCGCCATCGCGCTGCTGCTATTCGCCGCCGGATGCGCGAGTCAGGGACCGGACACCGACTGGCGTGTCACCGGCGGCGATCCCGGGAACACGCGCTTTTCTCCGCTCGATCAGATCAATACGACGAACGTGGCGCGGCTGCGGGTGGCGTGGGTTTACCACACCGGCGATCTCGCACCGGACCAGCACGGGGAAATCCAGGCAACGCCGATCGTCGTCGATGGCGTCCTGTACGCCACGACGCCCGCGCTCGCCGCCATCGCGCTGCGTGCCGCAAGCGGCACCCTGCTTTGGCGGTTCGACCCACGCACCACGCACGACGCACGGCGCACGGACTTTTCCCACGTCAACCGCGGTGTGGTCTACTGGGCCGATTCCAGGGACCGGCGCATCTTTTTCACCGCCGGCCGCAAGTTATACGGTCTCGACGCCCGCACCGGCCGGCCCATTCCGACGTTTGGCGATTCAGGCTCCGTGGATCTCGCCGCCGGCTTGTCGCGCGCGATCGGCGATGCCTATCTCGTCGCAACGAGTCCCGGCGCCATTTACCAGGATCTCCTCATCCAGGGCATCCGGGTCGGGGAGGAAGAAGGCTCCGCGCCGGGCGACCTGCGGGCATACGACGTCCACACGGGCGCCATCCGCTGGACGTTTCACACGATTCCGCATCCCGGCGAGTTCGGGTACGAGACCTGGCCCGCCGGCGCCTGGCAGACGGCCGGCGGTGCGAACAGCTGGGCCGGCCTGTCCCTCGACACGGCGCGAGGCATCGTCTACGTGCCGACGGGCTCGGCGACGCCCGATTTCTACGGCGGCGCGCGCATCGGGGCGAACCTGTTCGCGAACTCGCTCCTCGCGCTGGATGCCGCGACGGGGAAGCGGCTGTGGCATTTCCAAACCGTGCATCACGACCTGTGGGACCGTGACCTTCCGGCCGCACCGAATTTCGTGACCGTCACGCGCGGCGGTTTGCGCGTGGATGCCGTCGCGCAGATCGCCAAGAGCGGGTTCGTCTTCCTGTTCGATCGACAGTCGGGCAAAACCCTGTTCGACGTCGCAGAGCATGCCGTTCCCGCCTCCGATCTGCGCGGGGAGCGCGCGTGGCCGACTCAGCCGTTCCCGCTGAAACCGGCTCCATTCGCGCGCCAAACAATCACGGCTGCGGGTGTCACCGAGCAGCAGCAACGCTTCCGGACGTTGCGCAGCACCTTTTTCGCGCCGCCCAGCCGGCGAGGGAGCATCGTGCTGCCCGGCTTCGACGGCGGCGGTGAGTGGGGCGGGGCGGCGGTGGATCCGGAAACGGCCACGCTATACGTGAATGGGAGCGACGTGCCGTGGATCGCGACTATGCGTGAGCCAGCGCAGCTGCCGCCGAATCCCGGCGCTCCACGACCCGGTCCCGCCGTATACGCCGCCGCCTGCGCGGCGTGCCACGGTGCCGATCGCGGCGGTCGTGACCGAGCGCCGTCGCTCATCGGTCTCAGCGGGCGTCTGTCGCAGCGGGACGTGCGCCTGATTCTGGACTGGGGCCGTGGGTTCATGCCGTCCTTCGCCAGTCTGCCGTTGGTCGACAAGGCGGCTCTGCTCGAATACCTGGGATATGCGGTCGCCGCGGCGGACACGGCGGGATGGAGATCGCCGCGCAAGGCGGCGTCTCCCTACGAATTCGTTGGCTACGAGCGCTGGCGCGACACGAGCGGGTATCCGGCCATCAGGCCGCCGTGGGGCACGCTCAGCGCCATTGATCTCAACACCGGGGAATACCGCTGGCGCATCCCGCTCGGCGAGTTCGCCGCGCTCACCGCGCGCGGCATGCCGATCACGGGAACGGAGCAGTATGGCGGGCCGATCGCGACGCGCGGCGGGCTGCTATTCATCGCCGCGACGCAGGATGCGAAGTTTCGCGCGTTCGACAGGAACACGGGCCGGCTGCTCTGGGAGGCCACGCTGCCGGCGCCGGGCTACGCGACGCCGTGCACGTTCGCAGTCGGCGGCAAGCAGTTTGTCGTCGTGGCGGCAGGCGGCGGTAAATTGGGATCGAAGTCGAGTGATACCTATGTGGCGTACAGTCTGCCGTAGAGGGGCGGGATGGTCATTCAGCTCAAGAAAGGCCGCGACGGCCCAGCAACACTCGCCTGCGTCAGGGTCGATGGGACGCGCACCTGGGGCAAGGAGCATCCCTTCTTCCCCGTACACGACATCACCCATTGCGCCGTTGAAAGCGTGCTCGGCTTCGAGCAAGCGTTCTTCGGGTTGATCGCGACGGGGTGGGACATCGACGACTTCGCCAAACCGCGCGCAAGCAGGACCATGCCGTTCCAGGCGATCGTTGCGGAGCACGTCGTGAGTGTGTTCGATCGCGAGCGCGCGCTGCCAACGCCGCTGACCGTTACGGAATTCAACGAGACGGTGTTCGCGAGCCTGCCGCCGCTCCAGCGCGATACGTTCCAACCGCTTACCGACGCCCAGGTCTCCCAAGTGCGTGAGTTGCGGAGCACATTGGAGGCTCGTTGGCACGCGCTACCGGTGGGCGCGACTATGGAGGTAACATTCCCCGCACGATGATCCCGAAGGTGCGTAGCTACTTCACCTCGACGCCTCCCAAGGCACGCGCAGCCCTCAAACAGATCCGGGCCGCCATTCGCTCGGTCGCGCCGCGCGCTGAGGAGGCGTTCAGTTACCAGATTCCCGCCTTCAAACTCAATGGCCGCATGCTCGTGTGGTATGCCGCGTTCAAGGCCCACTGCAGTCTGTATCCGATGACCGGTGCGATCCGGCGGAAGCTGGCCAGGGACCTGAAGGGATTCGAGATGTCGAAGGGGACAGTCCGGCTACCGCTCGCGAAACCAATACCAGTGGGGCTCGTCAAGAAACTGGTCAAAGCGCGCATGGCTGAAACGGACCGGTGAACGACGATGTACGAAGACCGCCGCACCCCGCCTCTCCCCCCCAGACGCTTCGCGCGGCGTATGGCAAACCACGTCGCCGTGGCCGCGGGATTGATTGCCTTGTCGCTGCTGGTCGGGATGTGGGGCTACGAGCACTACGAACACCTTCTCTGGCGCGACGCGTTTTTGAACACCGCGATGCTGCTGGGAGGGATGGGGCCTGTAGATCCGCTACACAGTAACGGCGGTAAAGTATTTGCCGGGATCTTCGCCCTGTACGCGGGCATGGTCTTCCTGGTTGTGGCGGGACTCTTGCTCGTGCCGGTGATTCACCGCATCGCGCACCTGTTCCATTTCGAAGGTGGGCCGCGCTGACGTGGACTTCGATCTCGCGCTGGCGACCGAGGTTCTCGAACGCACGCCCGGTACGCTGCGCGCGCTGCTGCAGAATGTCAGCCAGGAGTGGGCGCGCGGCACGGAGGGTCCGGACACCTTCAGCCCGTTCGACAACATCGGTCATTTGATCGACGGCGAGGAAACCGACTGGATGCCGCGTGCGCGGATCATCCTCGCCCAGGGCAAGAACCGCTGCTTCGAGCCGTATGACCGCTTCCGCCACCGCGCCCGGAACGCCAACCGCACGCTGGATTCTCTGCTCGACGAGTTTGCCCGGCTGCGTGTCGAGAACCTCCGCACGCTCGAGTCTTGGCGGTTGTCCGACCAGCAGCTCGATCTGCCGGGGGAGCACCCCAGCCTCGGCTCCGTCACGTTGCGGCAGCTGTTGGCGGCGTGGGTCGTACACGATCTCGGACACATCGCTCAAGTCGCGCGCGTCATGGCGAAGCAGTACCGGGCGGAGGTCGGCCCCTGGGTGCCCTTTTTGCCCGTTTTGACCGATCACCTGACTCCCCGGTCGTGACGAGCCCTAGCTTCTGAAGTGCCAGTCTTTTATGTTGCATCGTTGATTCTGGCAGTGCCATTGGCGAGGGGTCGAACCATCAGGCGGCGCCTGCGGACTTCGGCATAAAGCCCAAGTAACGCGCACGGGCGCGCCGTGGTGAACTCGGTGACCCTCCCCCCGCACCAGCCAGCCTTACTTACGGCGCAACACGCCTTTACCAAGAGCCCGACGCACCTGACACGCGTCGCACCGTTCCTCGCTTCGAGGAACGTGCTGCCCGCTTGTCCGGCCCCAGGGCAGGAACAGAGTACGTTATGACACCGCAGCAAGCTCACAATCATTTACCACGCCCCACACACAAAGAACCTCCCGCCCACGCGCCCAATGCGGCACTGATGATCGACTTCGACAACGTGACCATGGCGATTCGATCGGACCTGCAGACCGAACTGAAGCGCCTGCTCCAGTCGGAGATCATCCGCGGGAAGGTCGCCGTACAACGCGCCTACGCCGACTGGCGCCGCTATCCCCAGTACATCGTGCCGCTCTCCGAATCTTCCATCGATCTCATCTTTGCCCCGGCCCACGGGGCGAACAAGAAGAACGCCACCGACATCCGGTTGGCGATCGACGCGCTGGAGCTCGTCTTCACGCGGCCCGAGATCGGCACGTTCATTCTGCTCTCCGGCGATTCGGACTTCTCTTCGCTGGTGCTGAAGCTCAAGGAATACGGCAAGTACGTGATCGGGGTCGGCATCCGTGAGTCTTCGAGCGACCTCCTGATCCAGAATTGTGACGAGTACTACTCCTACAACGAGCTGGCCGGCTTCACGAAGACGAGCGATGTCGAGTATGTGAAGCGCGATCCGTGGGAGCTGGTCGTGGAAGCGGTCAAGCAGATGACGGCGCACAATGACGTCATGCGCTCCGATCGACTGAAGCAGGTGATGCAGGAGATCGACCCGAACTTCGATGAGAAGGACGCTGGATTCTCGCGCTTCAGCAAATTCGTGATCGAAGCCGCACGTCGCGGCTTGATCACCCTGACGCGCCTCGACAATGGCCAGTACGAAATCGCACTCGGTCCACAGGTCCAAGGCGCGGCGGCGCAGCCGGCCCTCGCCGCGATGAGCGAAGCCAACGAGAAACCCCGCAGCCGGCGAGGCGGCCGAGGACGAGGACGCGGCGGCCGAGACCGTGAAGAACTGCCAGGGGCGTCCGCTGAGCCAGCCCAGCCGGATGAGCCCGGGCAGTCCGAGGAGCCGGAAGCACCGGCTGAGCCAGCGGCGAAGTCCGGGTTTTTCGGGGACGCGTTCGGGTTGATCAAGCAGGCCGTCGGCCGTATCGGGATGGAGGACGAGCCGACGCCCCAGGAGGAAGAGAAGCAGGCGAGCGACGAGACGGAGGTTCCGCGTCCGGTTTTGTCGGCTCCGACACCGGATATAGAAGAAGAAGACGACATTCCGATGCCCACTTCATCGGCGCCGCCACCGCCCTACAGCACAGCGTCGGCGACGCCAGGCGGTGTTCCGATGCGCAGCGCGCGCTTCCGCCGCGGCTCACGCGGTGGCGCCCGCCGTCCCGGCGCCGCGGGAGGCGTTCCCGAGATCCCAAAGATCGGCGTCGTGGAAGTCGACCCCAACTTTCGGCCGCGTGGTGACGTGGTGCCCCCTCCCAAGCCCCCGATCGGACCACCGAGCCCTGGAGGTCCCTCGTCTGGAGCGGGCCAGGAGCGCGGCGAGCGCGGAGGCCGCGGAGGTGGTCGCGGCGGTCGCGGAGGAAGGGATCGGGGTCCCCGCGGTGAGAACGGCGAGCGTGGCGAGCGTGGCGAGCGTGGTGGTCGTGGCCGACGCGGTGGACGTGGAGGGCGGGGTCGGGGACCGCGTCGTTTTGAATCCGACCAGGCCGACGCCACCAACCACGATGCGCGGCCGGTGCAAACGCACGCCAGCGAGCGAGCGGAAACGTCAGCACCGCCGCCAGCTCCTCCCCCTCCTACGCTGCCCAAATTGCCGGAGAGCGAGCCGGGAGAATCCTTCTGGTCGAGGGTGAAGCGCGGCCTGACGGGTGGTGGCAGCTCCGGGGGCGCAGCCTAACGGTGCGAGGCAGCGCCGTGCAGGCGAGGTTCTACGCGCGACCGACAGAAGCGGTCGCGCGTGGGCTATTGGGACAGATCCTCGTCAGCGGTGTCGGTGGCCGGCGACAACAAACCGCCGGCCGGATCGTAGAAGTGGAAGCGTACGTTGGTCCGCACGACCCCGCGTGTCATGCGTACGGCCATCGACGCACCGCCCGAACCGAGCCGCTCTATGGACCGCCCGGGACCGCCTACGTCTACTTCACGTACGGTATGCATTGGTGTCTCAACGCGGTGACCGAACCGCGCGAGTATCCGGCCGCTGTCCTGATTCGCGCGCTGGAGCCGATCGCCGGGTTTGAGACGATGCGGGTGCGGCGTCGCAAGGACCCGCTGTGCTCCGGTCCTGCTCGCCTCTGCGAGGCGCTAGGCGTTACCGGGGCCCTGAACGGCGTCTCGCTCCAGCGCGGCGTGCTCCGGATCGTCGAAGGATCCAGCCCGAGGCGGGGCGAGATCATGACCGGCCCGCGCATCGGGATCAGGCAAGCCGCGGATTGGCCGCTGCGGTTCTATCTCAAGGACTCGCCGTGGGTGTCGCGCTAGTTAGTGCCGCTCGCCAATCCCTTCCTTCGAAGTCCCCAGGCTGACGCGAACACCGCCCTGCAGGCTGTGGGTGTTGCTCTGGAGCAGGAAGTTGCTCGCGCTCGACGTCAGCAGCCAATGCGCGAACACGTTCAACTTGCTCGAATAGTTGATCTGGAGTCCGGCCATCACCCAGAAGAACGCCTTACTGGAGGCGTCGTTGGCGCGCTCGTCGGCCTGGGAAAACTGACTCAAGTCGCATCCCGGGCAGTCGACCACCGGGTTCAAGATCTGCATGATCGCGAACCCGGTACCGCCGAACGGTTCGATCACTTTCTGGGTCGGGTACGCGAGCACACCGAACATGAGCCGGCGCACGCGATTGAACGTGACGTCGCGACACGGGGCCGACCCGACCGAGCAGCCGGACGAATTCGGATCGAAGATCACCGCGTTCGCATCGGAGAGGAAGAGCGCCTGCTCGTAGGCGACATACAGGGCCGTGCGGCGCGACGTGATCAGCCAGTGGCCACCGACAATCGGGTCGTACACATAGGGCTGCGTATTCGTCTTGGAGAGGAAGAAGCCACCCTGCGCGCCCCAGTACCACTGGAAATTCGTGTTGAAGCCGCGGCCCTGCTGCGGTGGAATGAAGAAGTAGGACGCGCCGATTGACCCCTGGACTTGGCCCGTGAAGGCGTTGGTGTAGTACGGGTTGTCCCAGCGGTATTGCGCGCGGACGTCGCCGCGGAGCGCCACGTGATGTGACACGAAGAGGCGGAAGCCCAGGCCGCCATAGACCAGGTGCTGCGTGAAATCGTAGGGGGCGGCCTTGCCGAAGATCATGCGCGAGTAGCCGCCCGAGGCTAGGATCGACGACTGGTCGCCCACCGGGAAGTTCAGAACGAGGCCGGTGCTGACGGTGGAAACGGTGATGTTCTGCGTCGCGGCCAGGTTCGTGGTTGGAATGTAGTCGCCCGTCACCTCGAGGCCGAGGCGGTCGCTCAGGTTGTAGCCGATGCGCGCGCCGCCGCCGAAACCATTCTTGATGAGGAACGAGGGGTCGAACCGCCACCACGACCCGAAGCCGCCGAACTCGATGTTTTGCGATCGCTGCGCCGCGGCGGAATTCGCTACCAAGGTCACGAATCCCACCAGGAGAACCAGCCGCTTCATCGGGACTCCTCCCACGGCCCCGCTAGGGAGCCGCCAACAGAACCGCGTTGAAGAGCAGCTTGAAGGTGCCGTGCGTCTGGCCCCGGAACTGAGGCCGGAAACCGAACAGGATCACCCGCCCGCTGCCTACCGGTGCCTCCACCAGTGCCGCTTTCCCAACGAGCCGCTCCTGATACCGGGCATAGCCGGATCGGAGGGGTTGCTCGGGGTACGTCGCCAAGGCCCTGGCCGGACCCGAAACGGTGAAGGCGGCGCTATTCTCGAAGTAGATGTCGAGGGAGTCAGGCACCCCGAGCGTAACCGGGCTGCCCGCTCTCTCCACCCCTCCCAAAAGCACACCGAAAATAGAGCCTGGGGCGTAAAATCGCAAAACTTGGGGACCAGATGCCTCACCGGCTAGAACGTTGGCCACCGGGAGGTTAAGGCGTGTAATCGCGAAATTACTTGAACCATCGAGGCAAACGAGTGTGCCGCCACCCCGAACAAACGCCGAAACAGCGGTGGCCCCAGATTCTCCCAGCCCACCGGCGTACTGCAATGGAATGCGAGTCGAGTCGACCCCCCGCAGGATTGTGGAGCCATCAGCGTCCGGGAGGACGATAACGTCAAATCGCTGGCGCAGCCCTCCCTTTTTGAAATCGTTGTCGTGCAGTGTCGTGTGACTGATTCCATACTGCTCGAATAACCAGCGCGTCCACCCCTCGTCGATGTTGCCCGTCCAGGGCTGGTAAAGTCCGATGCGCGGCAGGCGCTGTCGCGTCCGTCCCTGACCGGCTCCCGGCCCGGTCCGAACCGCGGTGACGGCAAATCCGTGTCGCGCCGCCTGCTCACTGAGAATAGCGCGAGCTCTGGGACCGCGGACCACGAGACTGTCGCCGAGAATTGTCACGGTTTGTCCTGCCGCGAGCAGCGCGGCGACGGCGCGTGACTCGGCATTGGTTCGATTCTTCAGGATAAAGACGTCGCCTTGGCCTTCGATTCGTCCGGGCGTCGGGACGATGCTGTCGACCTTCACCAGGTTCGCGGTGAACGGTCCATTCACCATGTCCGCCCGAACGCCCATCGTGAACGGGAGCGTCCACCCGGCGACGTCGTAGGGCGGCCGGTCGTTGACCGGGGTGTAGTGCTGCGGCTCCAGCAGATCCTTGGCGTGCGCGCGGTATGGCTGTGCCATGGGGACGACGAGCGAGCCGGCGGCGTAGCGCTGGCCGTCCGCGGTGAACGGCTCGGCGGCGCGGTACAGCTCGACGCCGCCGGCAGCGAGCACATTGGCAAGCGTCGCCCACGCTTCCGGGTCCCGCTGATCGGGGGGAGGCGGCAGGACGTACGCAAATGGGTTGCCGGCCAGTCCCGCCTCGACCTCGCGTCGCCCGAGTCCCACGAAGCGATCGATCACGTTGACGCGGTCGCGCGCGGCCAGGCGCACCAACGCCTGTGACGTGATCAGCTCGTAGCGCACGATGTCGCCCAGATGCCAGGTGCCCCCCGGCCAGGGCGCCGGATAGTTCACGCCGCGGCCCGGTTGGCGCACGGAATCGACAGCGAGTGTGATGGGCGAGCCGAGTCGCGTGCTCGCGGCCTCGGTGAGAATGCCGACCATGTTGTGACGGGTTGGCGTCGAGCGAAAACCACCGTGCCACCACAGGTCGTACGTCTGCTGGTGCGCGATACCCGTCATCCCTGCGTCGTACAGCGACGCGGCCATCTGCGTCCCCACAAGGTTCATCGCTTCGACGAGCGCAGGATCGAGATTCGGGTTGACCGGATCCTGGAATGGCGGCACGAACAGGCGCACGCCGTTCGACCCCATCTGGTGCACGTCGTAGACGATCTCGGGGAACCATTCCTTGTACAGCATGCGCGTGACGAGTCGCGTCTCGACCTGTGTCAGCATGAACCAATCACGGTTGTTGTCGTGCCCGATGTACTTGTGATACAACCACGGCAGCGGCCCACCCTCGTACCGGGTGCCTTTGTAGCGGCGGTACCAGCTTACCACCGTGTCGAGACCGTCGGGATTCATGGATGGAATCATCAAGACCACAACTGAATCCAGCAGCCGGCGCATCTCGGGATCGGTGGCCAGCCGATAGGCGAGGGTCATGCCCATCTGACTCGACGCGACTTCGGTCGAATGAATGTTGTTGCTGATCAGAATGACGGCGGGCTGGGCGCCTCGGATTTGGTCGAACGCCGTATCGGTGAGGCGGCGCGGATCGGCGAGCATTGCTTGCGCGCGTTTGATCTCGGCCAGACGTCCCTGATTCGCCGGTGAGGTGATCGTCATTAGGAGAAACGGCCGGCCCTCGGTCGTGCGGCCCAGGGTATCGACGCGCACATAGCGACTCTGCCGTGCCAGGCTGTTCAGGTAGCCGCTGACCTGCTTCCAATCGGCGAGCATCGAGTCGGTGCCCGGTTCGAAACCCAAAGCGGCGGATGGGCGGATGGGCGGTTCGGCGGTTTGTAACAACGCGAGCAGGAGGAGAGGTATCATCAGACGAGCCCCAGTTTTGAACCCACCTTCTTGAAAGCACGGAGCGCAAAATCGAGATCGTCACGCGTGTGCGCCGCCGAGAGCTGGCAGCGCACGCGCGCATGTCCCTGCGGAACAACGGGATACCCGAATCCCGTCACGAACACGGCCTCGGCAAGCAAAAGTTCGCTCATGTGAATGGCCTTCGCAGTCTCGCCGAGAATGACGGGCACGATCGGAGTCTCGCCGGCGAGGGGCTTGAAGCCGAGCGACAAGAGCTGCTCGCGGAAGTAGCGGGCGTTGGCGTGGAGCCGGCTGACCAGCTCGGGGTGGGCCTCGACGTAGCGCACCGAAGCGAGCGCGCTCGCCGCGACGGTCGGCGGCAGGGCGTTGCTGAACAGCTGTGGGCGAGAGCGCTGTGTGAGATAGTCGGTGAGCGCCAGGGGACCGGCGATAAATCCGCCCGCGGCGCCACCCAACGCCTTGCCTAGCGTCGACGTGATCACATCGATCTGGCCGAGCATGCCGTAATGCTCGGCGGTGCCGCGGCCGCCTTTGCCGAGGACTCCGGTCGCGTGCGAGTCATCGACGGCGAGGACCGCGTCATACTTCCGGGCCAGCGCCGCGAGATCGGGCAGCTTGGCGATGTCGCCTTCCATCGAGAAGATGCCGTCGGTGAAGATGAGCTTGCGACGCGCTCTGCCCGCGGCCTTGAGCTTCTCCTCGAGATCGGCCATGTCGGAGTGCTTGTAGACGGCCGTCTGGCACTTGGTGATCGCCTTGGCGAGCCGAGTCGAATCGATGATGGACGCGTGATTCAGCTGATCGGAAATGACGACGTCCGGCTCGCTCAAGACGGTCGGGCAGAGTCCCTCATTGGCGTTCCAGCAGCTGACGTAGCTGAGCGACGACTCGCAGCCGACGAATCTCGCGAGCGCGTTCTCGAGCTCGCGATGTACCGTGAACGTGCCGCAGATGAAGCGCACCGATCCGGTGCCGGCGCCCCAGCGCTCGAGCGCGTCCTTGCCGGCCTGCACGACCTCGGGGACGGCACACAGGCCGAGGTAGTTGTTGGAGGAGAGGATGACGACGTCGCCGCGTCCCTCCATCTTCACGCGCGGCCCCTGCGGTGAGTCGAGGTAATTGAGCCGTTTGTAGACGCCTTCCTTCTTGAACTCCGCCAGCTCGTTCTGCAGCTGCCCCATGAAGCTCATACGATCTCCAGAATGACTTTGCCGGCGTCACCCGAGCGGATCGCTGCGAGCGCGTCGTTGATCTTGGCGAGTGGGAACTTGTGCGTGATGACGGGGCGGGGATCGAACTGACCGCCGATCAGAAAGCGGCGCATCTGGTGCCAGGTCTGATACATCTTGCGGCCAATCACGCCATATACGGTGATTCCCTTGAAGATAATCTCATTGGCAAAGTCCATTGGAACTGCGCCGTCCGGGATTCCGAGCAGCTGCACGCGCCCGCCCATCCGAACGGCTGCGAATGCCTGGTGCAGCGCCGATGGCACGCCCGACATCTCACACACCACATCCGCGCCCTCTTCGTCCGTTTCGGCGAGGACCGTTTTCACGACGTCGTCTGTCTTGGCGTTGATGGTGACGTGCGCGCCCATCGTGGCGGCGAGCGCGAGGCGTTTGGGATTCACGTCCGAGGCGATGACTTTGGTGGCGCCGGCCGCCCGCGCGATGCCTACCGCAAAGCAGCCGATCGGCCCGCAGCCCACGATGAAAACGGTGCTGCCGGGAATTTCCGCGGTCAGCACCGTGTGGAACGCGTTCCCCATCGGGTCCATGATCGCCCCGACTTCGGTGGGGATGGTTCCCCCGTCGAGCGTCAGCACATTGGTCGCGGGCATCGTGATGTATTCGGCGAAGGCGCCGTCGCGATCGACCCCGATGATGCGCGTGTTCTGGCAGATGTGACTGTTGCCGGTGCGGCACTGGAGACAGTGACCGCAGACAATGTGGCCTTCGGCGGTGACCAGGTGACCCGCGCGGAGCCCGGTGACACCGTCGCCGACGGACTCAATCTCCCCCGCGAATTCGTGGCCCACGACGATGGGCGGGTTGATGCGCCCCTGCGCCCAAGGGTTCCAGTCGGCGATGTGCAGATCGGTGCCGCACACGCCCGCGTGACGGACGGCGATCAGGACTTCGCCCGGCCCGGGAGACGGCTTGGGGACGGACTTCACGGTCAAACCGGGCGCGCGTTTTTCCTTGACGATCGCTTGCATGAACTCGGGGACGCGGGAAAGGGGAAGGGGGACGGGTTAAAAGATGGACCGTGTAAAACCACCATCAACCTCGAGTACGGCGCCGGTAATATAGCTGGCCCGTTCGGACACCAGAAACACGACGGCAGCGGCGAGCTCCTCCGGCGTGCCGATCCGGCCGATGGGGGTTTCCGCCAGTCGCTGCTTGATCATCTCGGGCCGGGCTTTCGACAGCTCCTCGATGCGCTCGGTCGCGATAAATCCCGGGCAAACGCTGTTTACGGTGATGCCATCCTTTGCGACCTCGTCCGACAGCGCCTTGGCAAAGCCGAGGACGCCGGCGCGCGCGGTGCTCGACAGAATCAGACCAGGCAGAGGCTGCAATGCCGCGATGGACGCGAGACAGATGATCCGGCCCCATTTCGCCTTGGTCATGATCGGCACGGCAGCACGGGCCAGATGGATCGTCGAGAGAAGATTCAGGTCGATCGCCTTCTGCCAGGCGTCGGCAGACAGATCCTTGAACGGCGCGGCGGGTGGGCCGCCGGCATTGCAGAAGAGGATATCGAGCCGGCCAAATTTCTTGGCGACGTCCTGCACCAGTCGCTCCGCTTCTTTTGGAACCGTCACGTCCGCGGGGAAGGGCGCTGTCTTGGGATCGCGGCCGTTCACGGCGACTTGCGCCCCTTCTTCAGCAAGCAGGTTCGCGACCGCGCGGCCGATGCCGCGCGTTCCGCCGCAGACGAGCGCGACTCGACCCTTGAGGCCGAGATTCACGCGCGCTCGATGCGCACCGCGCAGACCTTCAGCTCGGCCATTTTTGCGTAGGGATCGAGCACCGGATTGGTGAGCAGGTTGGCCGCCGCTTCGCGGTAGTGGAAGGGGACGAACACTTGTCCGGGCGCGACGCGCTCGGAAATGCGGGCGGCGCTGACCATCGAGTTGCGCCGAGACGTCAGGCGAACCAGATCCCCCTCGCGAACCCCGAGCAGGCTGGCGTCGTCCGGATGAATTTCGACGATCGCGGTCGGCTCGCGGGCATCGAGGCCGCTGGCGCGGCGGGTCATCGTGCCGGTGTGCCAGTGGTACAGCTGGCGGCCGGTGTTCATCACGAACGGGTACTCGTCGTCCGGCAGCTCCACGGGATCGGTATACTCGACGGCGACGAAGGTCGCGCGGCCATCGGTCGTCGGGAAATCCTCATCGAACAGGAAGGCTGTTCCGGGATGGTCCGGGGTCGGCACCGGGTACTGGAGACCGGCGCCTTCGAGCCGATCGTACGTGACACCGGCCCAGCTCGGCGTTACCTGTGCGATCTCCTGCATCACGTCTTCGGCGACCCGGAACTTCGTTGGCAGCCCGAGCCGGTTCGTGAGATCCATCAGGATCTCGAAGTCGCCGCGCGCTTCGCCGGGCGAGTCCACCGCCTTGTGGGAGACCTGGATGCGGCGCTCGGTATTGACGAACGTCCCCGTTTTCTCGGCAAAGCTCGCGCCCGGCAGCACGACATCGGCGTAGCGCGCGGTTTCCGTGAGGAACAGGTCCTGCACCGCCAGAAACTCGAGCTCTTGGAACCAGTGCTCGGCATGGGCGATGTCGGGATCGGAGATGACGGGATTCTCGCCCATGATGTACATCCCGCGCACGCCACTCTCGGGCTTCACGACCTCGGTGACCATCAGACCCTTTTTGAGCGAGAGCGCATCGGCCGGCACTCCCCAGGTGCGGGCAAACCGCGCCCGAACCTGCTGATCGCCAACGGGCTGGTAGTCGGTATAGACGAATGGAATCGCACCAACGTCGGACGCGCCCTGCACGTTGTTCTGGCCGCGCACCGGCAGCATGGCCGCGCCCCAGCGCCCGATCATGCCGCAGGCGAACATGAGATTGAGCAGCGACGTCACGATGTCGGTGCCGTTGGCGTGCTGGGTCAGCCCCATTGCCCAGAGGGTCGAGGTGTTGGGGCCTCGGGCGTAGGTCTCCGCTGCGCGCCTGATCGTGTCGGCGGGAATCCCGGTGATCTTCGCGGCCTTGTCCGGCGTGTAAGGCTTTACGGCTTCGCGGACCTTCTCAAAATCGTGCGTGCGCTTGGCGATGAAGTCCCTATTCTCCAGCCCTAGTCGCAGGATGTGATTCAACATCGCCGAATACAGTGCGACGTCGGTGCCCGGTTGCATCTGCAGATGGATGTCGGCGCGGCCGGCCAACTCGGTGCGGCGCGGGTCGGCGACGACCAGCTTAGCGCGCTTCTCGTGCGCACGCTTCAGCGCGGCTCCGAACACCGGGTGCGACTCGGTCGTGTTGGCGCCAGCGATGAAGATGACGTCGCACGCCTGCTCGATTTCGCGCATCGAGCCCGACGCCGCGGCAGTGTTGATCGCGCGCTGCATCGCCGCGACCGAGGTCGAATGGCATAGCCGCGTGCAGTGGTCCACGTTGTTCGTGCCCAACGCGCCGCGGAACATGCGCATCATCAAGTAGTTCTCTTCGTTGGAGCACTTGGCCGACGAGAAGCAGGCGAGTGCGTCATGCCCGCGCTCGGCCTTGATCCTCAGCATCTCCTGCGCCGTCAGTTCGAGTGCTTCCTCCCAAGACCCCTCGCGGAACGGCGAGTACCAGTCGTCGGGGGTCGCGACGCGGTCCCGAATGTCCATGTCGAGCCGCTCGAGCAGCGGCAATTCGCGCACGCGTTTTCCTGTAGCGCGGGGCGGGGTGCCGGGCTTGGCACGCCGGCCCTCCCCCTCGATGGTCCGCCACGGACCCGCCCGGCGCTCGGCGCCCTGGGGACCTTTCCAAATCCAGCGGCCGCCTTCCTTCGTCCATCCCTTTCGTATCAGCGGCCGAGTCAGCCGGTCCCGGTGTTGCGGGAAGTCGTAGCCAAAGCGGCCCTTCACGCAGGTGGAGCCCTGGTTAGGTGTGTCCAGCTCGATGTCGGGGGAGGTGACGCGTATGACTTGGTTGCCGGCAACGTGCAGGTCGACCTGGCAACCGACGCCGCAATACGGACAGACCGAGCGCACGACCTTCTCTGGATGCCGGATCTGCTGCGGCGCGAACCGCTGCCGCGGCATCACCTCGAAGATCGCGCCGGTGGGACAGACGCGGACGCATTCTCCGCACCACGTACACCCCGCCTTGTCCGGGTCGCCGTCCGCGCCGACGATGATTTCGGCGTGCTCGCCGCGGTATCCGACGTCGAGCACGCCCACGACCTGAATGTCCTCGCACGCGCGCACGCAGCGGGTGCACAGGATGCAGGTGGACATGTCGTGGCGGATCATCGGGTCGCCGGGGCGCTCGTCGCCGGAGCGGAGGGGCAGGTCGCGCGTCTCGACGGCCGTCGGCACCACGTCGTACTGCACGAGGTAGCGTTCGAACTCGTTGCGCGGGCTGGCCCCCCCCCGGCCACCGTTGCGGAGATGATCGGCGGGATAGCGCTCAGCGAGGAGACGGAGCACGCCCTTGCGGTTTTCCACCGCCGCGTGGGACTGCGTGGTGACCACCATCCCGTCGGCGACCTTGGTGGCGCACGCCGGAATCAGCTTGCCCTGGCCTTCAACCGAAACCAGGCAGATGCGGCAGTTGCCGACGGTGGGGAGTTTGGGATACCAACAGAGGGTGGGGATCTCGATGCCGGCGGCTCGGGCGGCGTCGAGAATAGTCTGCCCGTCAGATGCGCTTAAGGAACGGCCATCGACTTTGAGACTCGGCATGCCTGATAAATAGGCCGCCGGGTGTGAGTGGCAAGGCTAGACTTTGGGATCCACCGGGAGATGGCGGTGCGTGTGATCGCCATTCTCCCCTTCATCGAGGAACCAGCAGTAGGCCCAAATCTTGGCGGGTCGCAGCACCTGCTGGCCGGCCCGCAGGATGATGCCCATCGGCTCGTCGTCGAGTACCATTGGTAGGCTGGTCATGCCGGCGAGCCAAGCAACAATCCTGCCACGTTACGCTCGTGCTACGTGCAGACGTGCCAACGTGTTGCAGTTGTTGATTGATCTCGCAGAGTCACTCAGACACGTTCAGCGCCGTGTCGTGCTGACGCGGCGGCTTGATCGCGGTGAAGCCCGAGCGCTTGGAGCGACGGCCGCGCTGGACCTGCCAACCGCGATAGAGGCTCTGCAGCGCCTCGGGTGCCAGGGGGATGACTTCGCGGTGCTCCGCTGGGGGCGGCAGCACGACATGGACGCCGCCGGAGGGCGTCCGAACCTGGAGATCGGCGATCAACGACGCGCGCTGCTTGGCGCGGAGGTGTCCGAGACAACCCGGTGCAATCGCAACGAGTGCTGGGGAGAGGTCGGGGAACCAGCTTCCGAAGTTGATGACGAGCGCCTGGAACGTGCCGGCGAGCTGCTCCGTCACCGCGCGGCCTTCCGCCGCCTCGACCGCGCCGAGATCCTGGTCGAGCAGAAACACTTCGGTGTCGTGAGCGGCGAGAAACAGCGCCTCCGGCAGCGCGGCGGCGCCCAGCACCACGATCACATCGCCGGGCTCGAGGCGCGCGGCCCAGGGCACGATCGGATGCGTGCGGTCAAAGCCCCAATGCGTCGGCTCGCGCTGCGCTTCCCGCAACGCCCGATGTTTCTGGCGCCACCGCGGGAATGACGGCAGGCGCAGGCGCCGCGCGATGATGCGGTCGACATGCTCGAGCAGCAGCACTTCGGTGAGGAGATACTGATCCTGCGCGCTCGTCTGCAGCTCGCGCACGGCCTCGTCGCCGATTTTCAGCAGCTCCGCGCGCGGCACCGTGTTCTTGTATTCCTCGAGCCGCTGCAGAATGAATTCCTGATATTCCTGCTTGAGCGACCGCGGTGCACGACGCACCGGTGTCATGCCGGTCTTGCTCGCCTGCTCGAACGGGAGGGACGTCAGCATGGCTCGACGTGCACCGTCACTGCTTCGAGCTCGAGATCTTTCTTCAGCCGTGCTTCGACCGCGTCGGCGATCGCGTGGGCATCGGCGACATTCGCGGCGGGATCCACGGCGATCGTCACCTCGGCGTAGCGCACGCCGGCGTTGCCACCACGCGAACGGATGCCGTATGCGCTTTTCACGCCTTCCACCGCCTGCGCGGTTTGCCGGATGGTGGGGGCGGGAATGGCGCGCTCGTCCACGAGGACCGGCACGGCACGCGAAAGAATCTGGTAGGCAACGCGCACGATCAGCAGTGCGATCACGATGGCGACGGCAGGGTCGACCCACATGAAGCCGCGCCGGGAAAACAGCACGCCGATCAGCACTCCGATCGTGATGAAGACATCGGCGCGCGTGTGGGCGGCGTCCGCGATGAGCAACTCGCTCGACAGCTCGCGGCCTCGGGCGTTCTCGTACCAGGCCACGACAACGTTGGTCAAGAGCGTCGCCAGCAACAACACCAGACCGAGATCGCTGACCCGGATCGCGTGGCCACCGGACTGCAAATGACCGATGGCGCTGCGCACCAGCTCGAAGCATGTGACGGACAGGAACACCACGATGGCCAGGGCGCCCAGCGTTTCGAACTTGCCATGACCGTAGGGGTGGTCTTCGTCGGGCTCCCGTGCGGCGACGCGGACGACGACGAGCCCCAGCACGTTGTACGCAGCATCCACGGAGGAGTGCAGGGCGTCGCCGAGCACGGCGAGCGAGCCCGCCCTCATGCCGATCGTCGCTTTGGCGATGACAACGGCGATATTGGCCACGAGCAATCCCCCGAGTACGCGACGTACGGCGAGGGACCGATCTAGGGCTTTGTCCGCGGCCGACATGGTGTGCAAGCTTGTGATGGGGGCTGATTTAGTCAACTTACTTGACAATATTTAGATAATTGTATAAATGTCTACCCCAATGGATGACTCGCTGTTTCGCGCCCTCGCCGATCCAACCCGGCGCAAGATCCTCGAGCTGCTGACCGAAAAGGATCGCACCGCGGGCGAGATCGCCGAACAGTTCCCGATCGCGTTTGCGTCGGTCTCGCACCACCTCGGGGTGCTCAAAGCGGCAGATCTGGTCGCCACGGAGCGCGAGGGACAATTCATCCGCTACCGGCTCAACACGACTGTGTTTCAGGAAGTCGTGCGCTACTTCATGACCCGCTTCGGCGCGGGAGAAGACGGGGGAAAACGCGATGCGTAGCCGCTGGTTTGGTCTCGTGATTGCGGCGCTGGCCGTGGCGATGTCGATCTGGGCGTATCCGCAGCTGCCACCGACGGTCGCCACGCATTGGGGTCTGAACGGCACGCCCGACGGCTATTCGAGCCGGCTGTGGGCACTCGCGATCATCCCGGTCATGCTGGTCATCATGACCGTCATCTTCAACGTGCTGCCCAAGATCGATCCGCGGCACGAGAACTACGCGAAGTTTCTCAGCAGCTACTGGCTCATCGCGAACGCGGTCATCGTGTTTCTACTCGTGGCACATGGGTTGATCATCGCGGCGGGTCTGGGCTTCGCGATCAAGATCGACCGCCTGATGCCGCTGGGCATCGGCCTCCTATTCGTGTTCCTCGGAAACTTCCTGACGCGCGTCGAGCCCAATTGGTTCGTGGGGATTCGCACGCCCTGGACACTGTCGAGCGATACGGTGTGGCGCCGGACGCATCGCACCGGCGGATGGGTGTTCGTAATCGGCGGGCTCGTGCTGGCCAGCACCGCACTCCTGCCGCGCAGCGCGTTCTTGCCGCTGCTGATCGCGACGATCGTGATCGTGCCGGCGATCCCGATCGTCCAGTCCTACGTCCTCTGGAAACGAGAACAGCATGATCGCCCCTAGCCTCCTGCTCATTGCACTGTCGCTACAGACCGCCGACACCACGGCCCTGCCCGCGGCGGTGGAATCACCCTATGCCATCCGGAGCGGGGCGCTGGAGCTCGGCGGAACGCTCACGGTCCCGCGCGACGCAACGGGGCGCGTCCCCGTCGTTGTGATCATCGCCGGCTCCGGTCCGACCGACCGGAACGGTAATTCGCTGATGGGAATCCGGCCCAATTCCTACGCTCAGCTGGCGTGGCGCCTGGCCGAGCACGGCATTGCGTCGCTGCGCTACGACAAGCGCGGAATGCCTGGAACGAAGGGCACGTTCGACATGACCAAGATGACGTTGGATGATTTCGCGGCCGACGCGCGCGCAGCGGCAGAATCACTGGCGCACGACGCCCGGTTTTCCCGCGTCATTCTGCTCGGGCACAGCGAAGGATCCTCACTCGCGCTCATCGCGGCGCGGGCCGGTCAACCCGTCACCGCTGTAATCAGTGTATCGGGGCTGGGCCGTCCGCTGAGCGTCGTGATGCGCGAGCAGCTCGCGCGCCAGTTCGACAGCGTTACGCTGATTCGCTACGACACGGCCATGGCGGAGTATCTGCGCGGCGAGCAGCCGAAGGATGTGCCCCCGCAGCTCGCGCCCCTCTTCGTCCCGATCAACCTGTCATTCATGAAATCGCTGTCGTCGTTCGACCCACCCGCGGCGATCCGCGCCGTCCGACAGCCCGTGCTGATCGTGCAGGGAGGTCGGGACGTGCAGGTGACCGTCGCGGATGCAGAGCGGCTGCATGCTGCTAAGCCCGATGCCCAGCTCCTCATCGTGCCTTTGGCCAATCACGTGCTGAAGCAGACAACCGACACGACCCTGAGGGGCCAAATGCCGACCTATCAGAATCCCGCCGTGCCCATCATGCCTGAGGTAGCGAACGCGATCGCGGATTGGATACTGAGGCTGCGGTCCTGAGGAACGAGGAAGGGGCGCAGCATGCTGCGCCCCCTACACCGCGCGCAGCAACACGCCTTTCAGGTAGCCGGTCTCCGGGACATTCAGCAGTTCCGGATGATCGGCGGCGGCGCCGGTGGACGCGATGAATTGCATCCGGCGGCCGGAGTCCCTAGCCGCGTCAGCCAGCATCGCGTTGAAGACGTCGCGACTCACGTGATACGAGCACGATGATGTAAACAGCACGCCGTCCGGAGCGAGGATCTTCATCGCCCGCAAGTTGACCTCCTTGTAGCCGGCGACCGCGCGTTCGAGATTGGCTCTTGTCTTGGCAAACGCCGGCGGGTCGATCACAATCGTGTCGAACTGGTCGCGGCGTCGCTCCAACTCGCGCAGCAAGTCGAACGCATTCGCCTCGCGCCACTCGATATTGGTGATTCCGTTCAGGCGGGCATTTTCGGCTCCACGTGCGAGTGCTTCCGTGCTCTGGTCCACTGCGACCACGTCCTTGGCACGACGAGCGAGATGCAATGCGAATGAGCCGTGATAGGTGAATAGATCGAGGGCTCGGCCACCGGCTTTCGTGTGCTCGCCGACCAGGATCCGATTCTCGCGTTGATCCAGGAACGCACCGGTCTTCTGTCCTGACCACGGAGCCGCGAGGTATTTCACGCCGTCCTCCACCACCTCGACGACCTGGGGGACCTGGCCGACGGCTAACACCACTTCCGCAGGCAGTCCCTCATGGCGGCGTACCGCGGCATCATTGCGTAACAGGATTCCTTCGGGAGTAAGCGCCGCAGTGACTCCCGCGAGGACATCGGCGCGCGCGGTCTCGAGTCCGGCGGAGAGTAGCTGGGCGACGATCCACGGACCGTATTTGTCGATGATGAGCGAAGGCAGCCCGTCACCCTCCGCATGCACCACCCGCCAGGCACTGGCATCGATGCCATTGCGCCGGCCCGCTGCCGCGGCAATGCGCGCGGCCCACCACTGCGCGTCGATGTCCTCCTTCCCGCGGGTGAGCAGCCGCAGCCGGATCTCGGAGCTCGGCGAGTAGAGCGCCTGGCCGAGGAACTTGCCCTTGCGATCGGTGACCCGGACGATGCCGGGTTTCTTGTCCGGTTCCTCGGCGACGTCACTTCTGTAGATCCAGGGGTGGCCCTGCTTCCAGCGCTCGGCGCCCCGAGCGGTGACCTTGACCGTCACCGGTCGGGCCGCAGCTTCGCGGCGTCCCGGAGATACATATGTTTCAGCGCGCGCTGCGATTTGCTCGTGTAGAAGTGCAGCAGCACTCTGATGCAGCGTGCGACTCCGAGGGGCGGCGGCACGTTCACTTCGGCGGCGCCAAGGAGCGGCACGTCGGTCCAGCCGAGCCGGCGGGCGGCGCGCGCGGGATAATCCGCCGTGAGGTCGGGCGATGAGGTGAAGATCGCGCTCTCGACGTCCCCCGGCTCGAAGCCGTTGGCGTCCCGGAGCGCCGCGAGGAGCTCCTCAGTCGCGTCGAGAATCGCGTCACTGGTATTCGCGGTCGCGGTAGTCGCTCCTCGCAGGCCGCGCAGGATCTTGGACATGGCGCTCGTCGATCAGTTGCGCTTGATGGTGATCACCGATCCCGTCCTGCTCAAGGGGCGGGATGCGGTGGCGGTATGTCGCGCCGCCGTAACCGGCGGCGCCACGATCGTTCAAGTCCGCTGGAAAGATGGCACGCCCGCCGAGATTCTGGAGTTGACCCGAGCACTCGTCGCCGCCTGTCCCGTGCCCGTCCTGGTGAACGACCGCGTCGATATCGCCCTTGCGGCCGGCGCCGCCGGCGCGCACCTGGGCTGGGAGGACCCGCCGCTCGAGGCGCTCCGCCCGCATCTGCCCGTCGGTTTTGTGCTCGGTATCTCCGTCGGGTCACCCGATGAGGCCGAGCACGCGCCAGCCACTGCGGACTACTGGAGTGTCGGCCCGTGTTTCGCGACTCCGACCAAGCACGATGCCGGCCCGCCGCTCGGCCCGGACGGTTTCGCTGCGCTGGCGCGCCTGGCGCCCGAAGGCACTCCGGTGATCGGGATCGGCGGCATCACGGCGGCGAACGCTCGCTCGATCATCGACGCCGGAGCGACGGGCGTAGCGGTTATTGGTGCAGTACTGGGCGCATCGAATCCAGAGATCGCTGCACGAGGATTGCGCATTACTCTGATGTGACTTTGCCGCCCCTTCGCCGCCGTTTCACCTCGCCGCCGTCTCTATCGCCGCTGCCTCACCCGCCGAATCGCCGCCAGGTGATCCGCATACGACGCCGAGAAGATGTGCTTGCCGTCCGGCTGCGCAACGAAATAGAGATATCCGATCGGCGCCGGGTAGAGCGCCGCGATCAGGCTGGAGTCGCTCGGCTGCGCGATCGGGCCGGGCGGCAACCCCGGATTCAGATAGGTGTTGTAGGGCGAGCGAATCTGGAGCTGTCGTTCCCAAACACGATGCAGGCGTCGGCCGTACGCGTAGATGATCGTCGGATCCGCCTGCAGCGCCATGCCCCGCTTCAGCCGGTTGTGGTAGACCGCCGAGACATAGGGCCGATCGGGCCGATAGCGGACTTCGGCCTCGATGATCGAGGCCAGCGTCACGATTTGATGCCGCGTCATATGCAGCTCGCCAAGGCGCGCGTCCCATTCGGGCTGCCAGCGTGCGATGAACTCGTGCGTCATGAGCTTCACCAGGTCGCGCGCGCGCATCCGCATCGGCACGACGTACGTCGTCGGATACATGTATCCGTCGACACCGGCCGGACTCGGCTTGATCCCCAGCTCGTGCTCGAGCGCCGTGTCCCGCATCGCCGCCACCAACGAATCACGCGGCACGCCCAGCCAGGACCGTGCCCGCTCGGCGACCTCGAATCCCATCATGCCTTCCGTGACGGTGAAACGCACTTCGGTCCCGCGGCCCGTCTTCAGGGTGCTGACGATGCTGCTCCAGCTGTCGTCCGGGTCGAAGGTGTAGATGCCGCTCTTCAGGTTGGAGGGCAGTCCTCGCACTCGTCCATAGAGGCTGAACCAGTCGCGGCTCCTGATGAGTCCATGCGCCTCGAGCGAGTCGAGCGCCTGGTAGTAGGTCGAGCCGCGCGGGATGATGACCATGACTTTCTCGGCAACCGACTGATACTTCGCCGGCTCAGCAGAGCTGCAGGCCATCGCGAGGGCCACCAGCAAGAACACGCGCCTACTCAATGGCGGATCCTCGCTTGGCGTCGAGATAATGCTGGAGCAGCAATGCCGCGGCCATCGCGTCGACGTCTTCTTTCCGCCCCCGCGTCTTGCCGCCCATTTCGCGCACCGTCGCCAGCACGCGCGCCGTCGTCATCCGCTCGTCCCACATGGTCACCTCCAGCTCACCAGCGCGCCTCTTGATATCATCGGCGAGGGCGCGAGCGGCGTGAGCCGCGTCACCTTCGGTGCCCGCCGCATCCAAAGGCAGCCCGACGATGATACCTACGACGTCGTGCTTGGTGATCAGCTCGAGCAGCTGCTGCATGGGGAACCGCTTGCCGGCGCGCCGGGTCAGCGTGGTGAGCGGCTGGGCGAGCGTCTGCGTCTCGTCAGAAAGGGCGAGACCTATGCGGCGCTCGCCCCAGTCCACAGCCAGAATTCGCCCCGATTCCTTCACCCTTGCGACATCGTCTGGAAGAACTCGTTGTTGGTTTTGGTGCGCTTGAGCCGCTCGAGCAGGAACTCGATCGCTTCCACGGGCGGCATATCGGAGAGGAAGTTGCGAAGCAGGTAGACCTTATTGAGCTCTTCCTTGGATAGGAGCAGCTCTTCCTTGCGGGTGCTGGTACGCTGCGTGTCGATCGCCGGGAACGTGCGCCGCTCGGCAATGCGCCGGTCGAGGATCACTTCGGAATTGCCGGTGCCTTTGAACTCCTCGAAGATCACTTCGTCCATGCGCGAGCCGGTGTCGATCAGCGCCGTCGCCAGGATGGTGAGCGAGCCACCGCCCTCGATGTTGCGCGCCGCGCCGAAGAAGCGCTTCGGCTTTTGCAGCGCGTTCGCGTCCACACCACCGGAGAGAATCTTGCCCGAGTGCGGCACCACCACGTTGTGCGCCCGCCCGAGGCGCGTGATCGAATCGAGCAGAATCACCACGTCCTTGCCGTGCTCGACGAGGCGTTTCGCCTTTTCGATCACCATGTCGGCGACCTGCACGTGCCGATCCGCCGGCTCGTCGAACGTGGAGGAGACGACTTCGACGTTCGGTCCTTTCACGTTCTCTTCCATGTCCGTCACCTCTTCGGGCCGCTCGTCGATCAGCAGCACGATGAGGTAGATCTCGGGATGATTCTCAATGATGGAGTTGGCGAGTTTCTGCATCAGGATGGTCTTCCCGGCCTTGGGCGGCGAGACGATCAGGCCACGCTGACCTTTTCCGATGGGCGACAGGATGTCCATCACTCGCATGGACAGATCGCCGTCTTTGCGCTCGAGCCGGATTTTCTCCTCGGGATAGCGCGGCCGCAGGTTGTCGAACGCGACCCGATGCTTCGCCTTCTCCGGCTCTTCGCCGTTGACGACTTCGACTTTCAGCAGCGCGAGATAGCGCTCGCCTTCCTTCGGCGGCCGGACCTGACCCGTGATCGTGTCGCCGGTGCGCAGATCGAAGCGCTTGATCTGGCTGGGCGAGACGTAGATGTCGTCGGGACCGTAGAGGTAGTTCCAGTCGGCGCTGCGCAGGAACCCGTATCCTTCCGGTAGAATCTCGAGCACGCCCTCGCCGCGTAAGACCGTGTCGGAATCGAGGAGCGATTGCTCGATGCGGAAGATGAGATCCTGCTTGCGGAGCCCAGAGTAGTTGGTGATGTTCAGGCTCTCGGCCATCGCGTGTAGTTCCGCGACGGACTTTCTCTTCAATTCGGCGATATCCACTTGTGCTTCAACTCCGTTTGCTTGTGCGGCGGGGGAAACCCCGGGATGGGAGATTGGTCCTGGTTGAAAATGGAAACTTGGGAATCCGGCGGTATGCGAACGCTCTATAATAGTGTGCGGCCGTGACCATCACAAGGTTTCTCTTGGCGTGGCGAACCACCCCCCTCCACGATCGCGAAGTCCTTGACGCGCTTGTAGATCCGGCGCACGCCGGGCCCCCTCTCTCCGCGCCGCTGGCGGAGGCCCTCCGGCAGTGGCCGGGGACCTACTACTGGTCGGACGAGGCTGACGGACGACATCTCGTGCTCACGCGGCCCCACCCGGTGCGGCGCGAAGCATGGGGCGTCCACGCGCTCCTCTTCGCTGCGGTCCTGGCCACCACCACGCTCACCGGTGCGATGGTCGCGGGCACGATCTCGGTGCATCCCGGGGACTGGCGCGGCGCGGCATTCTTGCGAGGGCTGTCTCACGGGCTCCTGTTTTCACTGCCCCTGCTCGCGATCCTCTTTACGCACGAGATGGGGCACTACCTCACGGCCCGGCGTTACCAGGTCGACGTGTCGCCGCCGTTTTTCCTACCGGGCTTTCCGCCTCCTTTCGGCATTGGAACGTTCGGCGCGTTCATCAGGCTACGGACGATCGTGAACGACCGCCGACAGCTGCTGGACATCGGCGCCGCCGGCCCAATCGCGGGCTTTCTCGTCGCCGTCCCGATTCTGTGGATCGGGCTTCTGCACAGTCACCCCACCGCACCAGAGGGTTTTCATGGGATGGTGGTGCGCCTGGGTGACGACCTGCTCTTCCCCGGCGACTCGCTGGTGACGCTGCTGCTGCGGCGGTTGGTGGCGGGAGCCTCCGGCGATATCGCGCTGCACCCGACAGCGTTCGCGGGATGGTTTGGGATGTTCGTGACCATGCTCAATCTTCTCCCCATGGCCCAGCTCGACGGTGGTCACATCGTCTACGCCACGACCCCGCGCTGGCATCAGCCGGTCGCCAGCGCCTTCTGGCTGATCGTCATGCTCCTGGGATGGTTCTGGATCGGCTGGCTCGTGTGGGGGTTCATCGTGCTGGTGCTCTCACGCGGTCAACTGCGACATCCTCCGGTGCTTGATGCCTACCGCCCACTGCCGGCGTCCGGGCGCTGGCTCGCGTGGCTGAGTCTGTTGCTGTTTATCCTGACGTTTGCGCCGGCGCCGTTCCGATCTTAGAACCGCTTTTGAGTATTGCGTAACTCCTAGCCATTTATAATGTTGTTTCAAACCAGCCCTGGAACGGCATGCCTGCCCAACCTGCCCGATACACCCCAGCTGCTGCGACCGATACGGTCGTCCACGACCTGCCTCCCATTCGCTTCGACGGACAACCCATAGACATCCGACTCTCCCTGCGCCGCACCGAAGACGGTTTCTGGCGCGGCCGCATACTGTTTGGTGCGGAAGGGACGGAAGCGGAGCGGTCCAGCGCGGAGATCTTCTGCGCCGGCACGGAGCAGGATCTGTGGCAATCGGTACGTGACCTGCGGGATCATCACCTGCGCGACCTGTACCGCTCGCTGCTGTAATGGCTGATCAGAAGTCGCTGGCGAAGCTGCGGCACGACTTATCCAACCCTCTATCGGCGATCCTCGCCGAGACTCAGCTGTTGCTCCTCGCGCCGGAGAAGTACGACGAAGAGACGCTGGCCGGGCTCAAGCAGATCGAGGACCTGGCGCGCAAGATGCGGCAGATGCTGCAAAGCATAGAGTGAGCCGGCGGCATCGCCCTCGGTTTGCCCCCGCTACCGCATGGTGGCCTCCCATCACCGTGCGCCGCTGGGCACTCCGCGCCTTCCTTATTAATCCCGCCGCGGTTGGACACGCTGCCGTTCGTGATCCTCGTCATAGCTGTTTCGGTCGCGCGGGGGTAAATCACACCACGCGACCCCCGCTCTTGCGGGGGTTTGTGCCCCGGGCATCTTAAGACCCCTTCTCAGGTGGGAGTCCCCGAATTTGGCTGGTCGCTGGGCCCTGCTCTTAGCTCTGAGCGGTTGGATCGTGGCTTGCGCAGGCAGGCCAGGACCTGGTCGTGTTACCCCCGCGGTGATCCCTACACTCCAAGCTGAAGCCGCACGACAACCTACAAACGCGCAGCTCCGCTTCCGGCTCGCTGCCGCACTAATGGTTGCCGGACAGTGTGATTCCGCTGTCGTGGTGGCGAGCGCCGGCCAGAGGCTGGAGCCGAGCGATGCGCTCGGCCCCATGGTGATCGGCGGCTGCCAGGAAAAAGACGGCCGCTACGATCTCGCGTTTGCTACATACACGGATTTCGCCAACAAGTATCCACGGGCGCGACGCGTCGCTGCCGTGCGAGCGCTCGCCCAGCTCGCGCTCCGGACCCAAGCAACCCAGACGGCCAAGCTGGCGCTGGCGCGCGAATCCACGCTCACGGCTTCGGCTCCGCAGCCCTCGACCGTCGCCGTGCTGCCGGTGACCATTGCGGGCGACTCGACCCTGCAGCCGCTGTCGCGCGGGCTCGCCGAGCTGATGACGTCCGATCTGGCGATGGTCCGCAACCTCCGTCTCCTGGAGCGCGTTCAGATCGGCGCGTTGCTCGACGAAATGAAGCTCGGGCAGAGTGGGAGGGCCGACCCCAGCACCGCGGCGCGCGTCGGCCGCTTACTGCGGGCCGAGCGGCTGGTGCAGGGCGTCGCGGCGATTACGCAGAACGGTCCGGTCCGCCTGTCGGCAACGGTGGTGCGCGGGGACGGCAACGTTCGCTCCGGCGCGCAGGCGAACGGGACGTTCAAGCAACTCCTCGATCTCGAAAAGCAGCTCGTCTTCGGGTTGGCGACGGAGCTGGGGATTCAGCTCACGGAAGCCGAACGGCAACGCATCCTGCGGCAGGGGCCGAAGAACCTGGCCGCGTTCCTCGCGTACAGCCGCGGACTCGAAGCGCTCGATGGCGGCGACTATCGCGCCGCGGCCGGCGCCTTCCGTGCCGCCTCGCGCACCGATCCCACGTTTCAGGCCGCCGCCCAGCAACGACAGGCGGCGGAGGCCGCGCCGGCCGTGGCGGCGAGGTCTGGTGACGTGGTCGCGGTCGCGCGAGCCGTCGATCAGATCGTGCCGCCGCTGGAGCCGGCAGCGGAAGGCGCGCTGAAGCAGGTGACAGTAGACGTGTCCGCGACCGTCGGTGATGTTGCCGGGCCGAACAGCATCGGCAGCACGGTGTCGAATCCCACGCCCGAGAGCCAGGGCATCTGGAGCGTCATCCAGGCGACAGGCATCATCCGGATTATCTTCCGTCTGCCATGACGCTGGCGCGCAGCTGCTTCGGATGCTTGTTGCTTCCGGGAGTGCTCGCCGCGCAGGCCGCGACGGCCGTCGCGCGCACGGGCGTCACGTTCGAATCCTACTCCTTCGGCTCGGGGCTCGCATTCGATCGCCTCAGCGAGCTCACGATTCCGGTCAGCGTCTCGCAGCGCATCGCGGGCGGCAGGCTGGTCCTCGATCTCAGCACCGCCTTTGCGCGCGCGTCCGTCACCCCAGCCGGCGGCGGAGCGGCCGCGATTACGCATTCGGGACTCGTCGACACCGATCTGCGCGCGACCTACAGCATCATTCCCGGGAAGCTGGTGCTCAATCTCGTCGGCACGATCCCGACGGGCGCGACCGGCGTACCCGATACGACGATCCCACTGTTTGGGGCGACGGGCACGCATCTCTTCGGGTTCACGACGCCGAGTTTTGGCTCGGGCGGCGCGTTTTCCGCCGGCTTTGCGTCCGCCGTCAAAATGGGTGAGAACTGGGCCGTGGGGATGGGCGCGAGCTACCGGTACGCCGCGAGCTACGTGCCGGTTCAAGGCGGTGACGAAATGAGCCCGGGCGGCGAAGTCCGCGGGCGGTTCGGCGTCGAAGGGCCGTTCGGCGCGGGGAAGTACTTCCGCGGTGCGCTCGTCTACACGACGACCGCTGCCAACGATCTCGGCGCGAGGGGCCAGAGCACAATTGGCGACCGCGTGCTCGGGTACGTCGCGGTGAGTATGCCGTTCGGGAACTCGCAGCTCTCGTTGTACGGCTGGGACATGCGACGTCTACGCGCCCGCAACGCTGCCAGCGCGGGAACGCTGTCCGTCCCCCGCGGCAATGTGCTCGCGGTCGGGGGACGGCTCGATCGTCCCATGGGTCCCAAGGCGACGCTGTCGCCGCTGCTCGAATTCCGGCATGAGTTGACTGGGCCTGGCCCGACAATGGAACTGCTCGGTTACCTACTGCGGGCGGGTGCCGACCTGCGGTACCGGTTGAGCGATCGCGCGGCCGGGGTGATCCAGGCGCAACTGGCGTTCGGGACGCTGCACGCTGAAGGGACTAGCGTCTCGATTGTCGGTCCGCGCCTCGGCGTCATGATCGAGTGGGCGCGCCCCTAGCCTCGAGATACCCGTTCGCTAAGTAGAGCACCAAGAAGACTGCGCTCGCCGCGCTGACCCCGTATTTCCACGCGGCCGGCGCCGAGGATGTCGACAACAACCCCTCGATTGTCCCCGCAATCGCCAGGAGCGTGACGACCGCACCGATCATTCGCGCTGCGATTCGGCCCTCCACGACCAAGGCGTCACGGCGCGTCCGATCGCCCGGTGCGATCATCGCCTTCGCGAGGCGAAATCCCGCCCCCGCCGAGATGAAGATCGCCGTCAACTCGAGTACGCCGTGCCCCAGCACGAAGGTCAGGAGATAGTTCAGCGCCTGATAATTCCGAAACAGACCCAGCGCGAGCCCGAACATCATCCCATTCGCAAACAGCAGCCAAGTGGTGAGCACGCCGGCCGTGAGACCGCCGACGAAGGTGCCGAACGACACGGTGATATTGTTGGTGATGATCAGCGCCGCCACCTGGGGGCGTTCTTCCTTATTTGTCTCGGCGTAGCCGCGGCCCTCCGCCTGATTCTCTGCTGCCGCTTCCGCGCGGGCCACCATGACGGGTGACACAAGCTCTTCCGCGAGGGCCGGGCGCTCGCGAATCATGACGTAGCCCACAGCGGCAGGGATAGAGAAGAGCAAGAAAGCGAGCAGCACATATTGCCATGATTGCACCACCGCCGCCGGGAAATCGCGGAGGATGTAGTGGGGCAGCGGCGTGCGCTGCTTCCCCCGTGCCCGATACAGGGCATTGTGCCCCGCCGTGACCACGCGCTCCAGGTAAGCGATCACCCGCGGATCGACCTGGTAGGTCCGCGACACACTGACGAGATAGCCCTGCAGATCCGGCATCCGGCGGGGAATGCGCGGCTCGAATCGCCGCACCAGATCGGCGGTGATGCGCGCCTGGACGTCGGGTGTCAGCTCATTGAGGCGTCCGAGGAAACGGTCCAGCAAGCGGAATTCTTCCTCCGCGAGCTCCGGAGGGCCGGTCTCGACCGCTTCCCCCGTGCTGTCGTGCCCGGGTGCTCCGACCGTCGCGCCTAGGGTCCAGTCTGTGGGCCGGTCACGCACCACGATCGTGCCCGCGGCCATGTCACCCAGGCGCTTGTTGCTGGGGTGGAGCGCGATCGAAAGGATCGCGGGAGCGAACGGCACAGCGGGGAAATAGCAGTCGATGAAACGGACGAGATTCCGAACCACCGCGGCCTGCGGCGTGAGCGACCGGCCCGTATCCATCACGACGCGAATCCCCAGCGCCTGCTTCCCCGGCGTCCGGCCGCCGTTCAGCGCCTCGAACAGCGTGAAGTATCCCCAGACGAGGCAAAAGGTGAGCAAAATGAGTCCGGCGGTCAGCCACCCCGACGCCGTGCCATGCGGGACGATATCGCTGACGATCGCCCCGCCCCCGACCCAGAGCAGCATGAGTCCGAGCCACACCAAGAGCAGATCGAGCAGCCCGGCGGCCACGCGCGACCCCACGCCGGCCAGCTCGAATCGGACGTCCACGTGCTCTGGCGTCTCGACGCCGTGATGTTGACGTAGATCGAGGTCTCGCGCGGACGCTGGCATTTCCTCATTTTAGCGTTGAATCATCACCCACGCAGGGAGCGACCATTACTTCGAGCCACGCAGATTCCAACGTCAGGCCGATGCAGCTCGGTGAAATCCTCGACGGCAGTTTCAGCATCTATCGCCGCCATTTCGGTCTGTTCATGCGGCTGAGCCTCGTGCTCATCTGCACTCCTGCCGTCGTGGGCGTGTACTTTGCCACCCGCGCCCTCTCGAACCCCATAGGAGCGGCGAACTGGGTGCAAGAACACGTCGCCGCGACCATCGGCTTCGGCCTGCTCGTGCTTTTCGTCTGGATCTTGATCAGCCTGCTGCTCAAAGCGGGGACGATCCGCATCATCTCAGATTCGTATCTCGGAAACGAGCCGTCTCTCGGGGCCGCGCTGCAGTTCGGGACCGCGCGTATCATGCCGCTCTTGCTCGTGGCCATCTGCAAGACGTTGCTGATCTTCGTTCTCTACATCGCCATGGCGATCGCGGTTGCGGTGATGGGGGTCATCGGACGACTGCTGGGAGTGGGTGCGCTGTTTCTCTTCCTTGGGGTGATCGGCGCGCTATGGCTGTTCGCGTACGTGCTATGCGGCTATGGTCTGACGAGTATGGTCGTGGTGCTCGAGGACCTGGTTAGCGCCTTCGATGCATTCGGCCGCTCGGACCAGCTCACGCGTGACTCGCGACTCAAGGTGTTCTTTACGTGGCTGGTCATCGTCATCTTTACGAACATTCTCCCGTCGATCGTCGTGTTCGGCATCAGCGCGCTAGTCGGCCCCGAATCACCGGTTCAACCCTTCCTCAGTCTGGGGACTATCGTCCTGGGCGTTGTGCTGGCGCCGATTCTGCCCTGCGCGCTCACGCTCCTGTACTACGATCTCCGCGTCCGCCGTGAGGCGTTCGACCTGGAGATTCTGAGCGAGCGATTGGGGACACGCTGATCACGGGTCGGTTTGCTTTTCTGCAAGCTCCCACACTGCCGCCGCCCCCCGTTGCCGACTCGCTACGGCGCGCGCTGAGCCGGGTGTTTGCCGGCCCCGAGTATCAGTGGGTCGAGCAGCAGCGACTGCTCTCGTGGTTCGCCCGCCAATGGCAGAACCTGAAGGACTGGCTCAATCGCCTGTCTGAGAATCATCCGCTCGGCTTCAACGTGCTCCTCGCGCTCCTCGTCATTGCGTTGGTGGCGCTCCTGGTTCACATCGGCTACGTCATGTGGCGCATCGTGCGGCCGGCGGCGCGGACCGGAACGCGGCCGTCCCCGGGCGTGGGTGTCGTGATGGACGCGCGGGCGCACGTCGCGCTGGCCGAGGAGCTCGCGCGGGAGGGGCGGTACGCCGAGGCGCAGGCGCACCGGTTCGTGGCCGCGGTATTGGAGCTCGACAAGCGGAAAGCGCTCCGCTTTCACGCTTCTAAAACGCCGGCCGAGTACGTGTCCGAGGCGCGGCTCGACGCGACTGGTCGCGCCGCGCTCGCGGCGCTCGTCGCGCAGCTGTACCGCCATCTGTTCGGTGCCGTCCCCTGCGATGAAACCGAGTACCGCTCGTTTGGCGACGCCGCGCAGGAGCTGGCGCGAGGACCGCATGTCGTACCGGCTTGAGATCGGGCTGGCGCTGCTGTTCGCGCTGGCGCTCGGCGTGGTGGTGTGGGCCGGCAGTCGCCACTCGCGAATCGGGGAGCTGGATTTCCGCTCCTCGACCTTCCTCACCGGTCCTCGGGGGAGCAAGGCGCTGTACGACGTCCTCTCCCAGCTCGGTCGGCGCACGGAGCGACGTCGGACGAAACTCGACAACGTTGCGACAGCCCGCGCGCGCCGGCCGGCAATTCTCGCCGTGCTGAACCCCGTCATCCCGATGACCGACACGGAGCTCGAGCAGGTGGTGCGCTTCGTCCGCGGCGGCGGAGCGGTCGTCGCGAGCGGCTGGGGCGGCGGAATCGCCGAGTGTCTGGGATGGAGGATCCAGCCGGAGTTCCGCGCGGACAGCATCGCGGTGCGCGCACCCGGCGGCCTCCGGCTGCCGCGCGCCGCGCGCGTGCTGGCGCCACTCCAACGGGACACGAGCGGTCGCAGCGAGCTCCAGAATCTGGTCAAGCTCAGGGACGAGGTTGACGCCCCGGGGATTTGCAACACCCTGGCGCCCTTCGCCGTGGACACGATCGTGGCAGCCGTCAACAACCGGCCGGTGATCCTGCGCCTCCGCTATCGCGGGGGAGGAACCGTTACCCTCGCGGCCGATCCCGGATGGTTCACGAATCGGGTGTGGCGTGATACCGACGTGCCGGTAATCGCTCTCGCGCTGTTCTCCCCCGCGCGCGAGCATCCTGGATTGATCGTCTGGGATGAGTACCATCAAGGATTCGGCGAAGAAACGGGACCATCGCTCACCGGCCAAACCTGGCGGTGGTTGCGACAGTCTCCGGCGGGTTGGGCGATCCTGCAGCTCATCGCCATTGCCCTCGTGTGGCTCGCGACGACGGCCGTGCGCTTCGGTCCCGCGCTTTCCGTGATCGAACGGCGGCGCCGCTCGCCGCTCGAGCACCTCGAAGCCCTTGGCGCCGGCCTCGAAAGCGCGGCCGATGCCAACACCGCCGTGCAGCGGCTCGCGCTCGGATTGCGGCGCCGGTTGAGCCGTGCGGGTCACACCGCCAACGGCGATGTGCTGCCGTGGGTCGACAGCCTGGAACTGGCGATGCGGGGGCCGCGGGGCCGCGCTGCCGTTCGCCGGTTACATGATTTGCTCACCGCACGCGATCGCGATGCGCAGCGCGTGCTTGACACCGCTCAAGCCGTGGAGGATGTGTGGGAGGAACTGGGCCCGCGCACGACGCGCAACGCATCGTAGAGGGCTTACGCAAAGTAGTGCTGGGACAAGACGCGGCGACGCTCGAGGTGCTCGTCTGCCTGCTCGCGCGCGGGCATATCCTGCTCGAGGGCGTCCCCGGCACGGCCAAGACGTTGCTCGTGCGTACGCTCGCGCTGGCGCTCGACGTGCGGTTCGTGCGCATTCAGTTCACCCCGGACCTGATGCCCGCCGACATCACCGGGATCACGTTGCTCACGGGCGCCCAGCAATTCTCGTTTCGACCGGGTCCGATATTCGCCGATCTCGTCCTGGCGGATGAAATCAATCGCGCTCCCGCGAAAACACAGGCCGCGCTGCTCGAGGCGATGCAGGAGCGGACCGTCACCATCGACGGTCAGAGTCATCCCCTGTCGTCGACCTTCACGGTGTTCGCGACACAGAACCCAATCGAGTTCGAAGGCACCTATCCATTGCCCGAGGCCGAGTTGGACAGGTTCATGGCGAAGGTGCTGGTCGGATATCCGTCGGCCGATGTCGAGCAGGGAATCCTCAGCCGCTACATCGACGGCTTCGAAGCGGATCGCCCCGATACCTACGGCGTGAGCCCGGTCGTCAACGCAGACGGCCTCGAGTCACTGCGCCGGCAGGTGGATGCGGTGCGGGTCGAACCCCGGATCACGGGATACATCACGGCGATCGTGCGCGCGACGCGCGAAGCCGCGTCGCTGACCCTGGGCGCCAGCCCGCGGGCCGGCGTCGCGCTCTTCAAGGCGGCACGCGCCGCAGCGTTGCTCGACGGCCGCGATTACGTCATCCCGGACGACGTGAAGCGGCTGGCGCCCGCGATCCTGCGGCATCGCGTCAATGTCGCGCCCGAGCTCGAGCTCGAGGGCGTCACGGCGGATCAGGCGCTCAAAGCGATTCTGGACCGGATCGAGGCTCCGACCGCGTGAATCTGCAGCCGCTGCTGCTCCCCAGCGCGGCCATCGCGGCATTCGTCGCGCTGTGGTACGCGCTCGGCAGCGTGGCGGGGATTCTGTGGACACCGCGCGCCCTGCTGATTGGCGGACTCCTGTCGCTCGCCGGCGTCGCCGGATTCTGGACGCCGTGGGGGGGGTGGGGGGGGTGGGGGGGGGGCCTCGATGTGATGCTGCTCGCCGACGTCGTGTTGCTCCTCCTCATTTGGCTCGACGCGACGCTTGCCCAAACCGTGGTCGTCACGCGCGAGCCGCTAGCCGCGTTGTCCGTGGGGCATCCGGGCGAGGTCACCTACCGCTGGACCAACCCTGCTGCGCGCCGGGCTCGGCTGCAGGTCCGGGAGGTGCGTCCCGATATCCTGGGCGGGGTGCAACCGCCGCGCGCCGTGCGCATTCCGCCACGGTCGGTGACCCCGGAGCGCGTCCCGGTGATTCCACGGCGACGTGGCCGGGAGACCGGCGGGGCGGGTGGCTTCGTGCTCGACAGCATCGGGCCGCTCGGGCTCGGACGGCATCGGGTGCACGTACCGTTGCCGTGGGATGTGGTGGTTTATCCGCCGCTCGTATCGGTGCGGCTGCGCGCGTCCGTGGCCGAGGCGCTACGGCGGCGCGATGCCGGGATCAAGCCGATCCGGCGCCTCGGCGAGGGACGGCTGTTCGAGTCCTTGCGCGAGTGGGTCCCCGGCGACGATCTGCGGCACATCGATTGGAAGGCGACTGCGCGGCGAGCCAAAGTCATCACGCGCCAGTACGAAGCGGAGCGGCGCCAGCAGGTGTTGCTGGTGCTGGATACGGGCCGGCTCATGACGGCGGAAGTCGGTGGAGTAGCGCGGCTGGACTTCGCGGTCCAGGCCGCGCTCGAGCTGGCGTATGCCGCGGCGCAGCATGATGACAACGTCGGCATCATGACCTTCGCGGACGGCGTCCAGCATTTCGTCGCCCCCGAGCGAGGCCGTGGCGGCGTGCGGCGCGTGTTGGATGTGCTCGCGGAAGTACAGCCGAAGCTCGTCGAGCCGGATTATCCGGGAGCCTTTCGCTATCTCGCCGCGCGCAACCGGAAGCGCGCGCTGACCGTGCTCTTCACGGATGTCATCGACCGGTTTGCATCCGATGCGCTCGTCGCGAATGTGGCGACGCTCCGACCCCGGCACCTGCCGCTCGCCGTGACGCTGCGCAATCCCGAGCTCGATGCCGCCGCCGCGGGACGGCCCACGACGTCGCGTGACGCCTTCCGCAAGGCGGCGGCCGAGGAGCTGCTCCACGCGCGCGAGGAGGCGCTGGGGCGCATGCGGCGAGCGGGAGTGATCGTGATTGACGTCACACCGGAACGCGCCGCGCAGGCGGTGGTCACGAAGTATCTCGACCTCAAGCGCCGGGGCACACTCTAAGTCACTGTCTGGCCCGAGCATGCCTCGTATAGTATGTTCGGTCCTCACGTTCCCGGATTGGCCTGGATGCGCGGTCTGAACCGAGCTACCCCCATCGTGATCCTGGCGGCGCTCAGCGGCGTTACCTGCGCCTTCCCAACCGACAAAAGCGACCAGGTTTTCGTCACTCTCCAGGCCCCTGCGCATATCGTGCTGCGCGGCAAGGAGATGTCCGTCCAAGCGCGCGCGTGGCAGGTCGTCGGGGTCGACACGATGCCCATCACCAACGTGGATTTCGCGTTCAGCAGCGGAAGCAATACGATCGCGCGCGTCGAAAACACCGGGAAAGGCTATGCGACCGTCACGGGGGTGAACAGCGGCAATGTCGACATTATCGCGCGGGCGGTGAGTTTCGAAAAAGCGCGACAGGCGAATCTGTCGCTGCGAGTATCGAGCCCGCTCGAAATCGACAGCGTGCGTCCGAAGGTCGTGAGGTATGGTCAGGTTGCAACGGTGTACGGCGTCGGTGTTGATTCGCTGTTCTTGGCGAGCCTCGGTGGTACCAACCTCATTGAGTATCCGTTTTCGCGTGCCCGAGACCCGGTCACCGGTCTCGGGCGCATCTCATACTGGGTCCCTCCACCAGCGCGCAGCGATTCACTGTTTTACCTGGGAGCGGGAGTGTTTGGGAAGGACACGGCGCTCACCCAGGTCGGGAAGCGAGACATTTACGATCCCAATGACACGGTCGCGACACGCATCGACCTCGATTTGGGCGGGCCCTGGCCCGGCACAGTTCTCGCTCCCTTCCTGTTCTTTAATCCGGCGCTCGCGTTCCAGGCGGTGGATCGCGTGAACGGCGTCGGCGAGGACTGGTACCGTTTCCAGACCGCCGATACTGCGCAGTCGCTGACCTTTTTCCTCTCGTACCCTTCTCTGAGCGACACGGTCGCCGCGCGGACGTTCCTGCTCGATTCCTTGTACTACGCTACCGGTACGGCGGGCACGCCCAGCAATAAGTTCTTCCGCCGTGACTCGGCGGACTTTATCGGCACTGATTTCTATCGCTGCAAGGGACTCCCGTTCAAACCTGATCAATCAGCTCGCGATTCATTCTCGGTTGCCCTGAAAACCTTGCCCAGTCACGCGATACACCTCATCAGCTTTTACACCAGCCCCCAGCGATACTCGCTCGCCGTCGTCAAGGGGTACGTCACGGGCGATCCCCGGATCGGGGCCGACGCCTTCGAGCCAAATCGGTTCTGCCATGACACCGACAGCATCCCAGGCCGGCCCAATCCCCGGTCACGAGTCCACGTCACGACGACCGGGTTCAGCGATACGATGAACATCGATAACGCATTCGAACTCGACTGGTACCGGCTCGAGGTGCCCGCGCACAACCTGGGTGATTCGGTGGTTATCCGGCTGCAGGGGCGACCCTTCGTTGCGGGGAACGACTCCTCTGACCTCGACATCTACGTTCTCTCGGTGCCCGGCTCAACCGGCAATCTGACGGTTGTAGACTCATCGGTGAACTCCGGATCCACGGAAAATCTTACGATGAATCTTGCGGCAGGCGCTTACTATCTCGCAGTCGTCGACTTTGCGGGCGTGCCGGAGCGCTACTCGCTGTGCATTCGCGAAGTCCCTCTGCTCACCGTGGGTTCGTGCAATCTCATCCTCCCCGGTCCTCCGGTTCGGGCATCCACCAAGCGGCTGCCACTAGCGGCGCCGTCAGTTGGCGCGACCGTGGGCACGGGCGGCTCGTTCTTCCGTCGTCGGCGGCTATGAGCGGGGGAGGCGCCGCGGGCTCCATGATGGAGTGTCTCAAGTGCCACACCCCGCTGCCGAGCGGGAGCAAGTTCTGCTACGCCTGCGGGGCAGACGTCACCGGTGGCGGCACGATGGGCGCGAGTACCAGCGCGACCGAAGGCTTGATGCAGCGGCTGCAGCGGCTCGTCGAGGGCAAGTACAAGATCGAGCGCTTGCTCGGCAAAGGGGGGATGGGCGCGGTCTTTCTCGCCCACGACCTGACGCTCGAGCGCGAAGTCGCGATCAAAGTACTGCCGCCCGACATCTCGATGGACGAGCATATCGTCAAACGCTTCCAGCAGGAAGCCAAGATGTCGGCGAAGCTCGACCATACCAACATCATCCCGATCTACCGTGTCGAGAGCGAGGGCGGCCTCAACTATTTCGTCATGAAGTACATCGCTGGCACGTCGCTCGAAGACGTGCTCGATCAGAAGCAGCCGCTGACCATCGACTACATCCAGCGCGTGTTGTGGGAAGCCGCCTGCGCGCTGGGCCACGCGCACCAGCGCGGCGTCGTGCATCGCGACGTGAAGCCGGCCAACATCATGTTCGACCACGACGGGCGCGTGATGCTGACCGACTTCGGAATCTCGAAAGCGCTGCAGGCGGCGAGCGGCTTCACCGGCACCGGGATGATCATCGGCACGCCGCACTATATGGCGCCGGAGCAGGCCAAGGGCGGCACGGTGGACGGGCGCGCCGACGAATACTCGCTCGCGGTGGTCGGCTACCGCATGCTCACCGGCGAGCTGCCGTACACCGGCGACTCGGTTCACACAATCCTCTATAAACACATCTTCGAAGAAGTGCCGAGTGTCGGCGCCAAGCGCAGCGACACGCCGCCATTCCTGACCGCGGCGATCTCACGCGCGCTGTCCAAGGAGCCTGGTCAGCGCTTCCCGACCATGGAAGAGTTCGCGACCGCGGTATGGCCCGAGCAGCCGGTCGCGGTGCCCAGGGCGGGGGCATCGAAGAGCCCCCGGAGACCGCCGCCACGGACCCGCACGGCGACGGCCGATGCGCCGACGGAAGTGACCAGCGCGCCGACCACGCCAATCCCTCGTGCGGGTATGAAGCCCCCGGCGGAAAGGAAGAGACGCTCGAACGTGGGCATGCTGGTGGGTGCGCTCGTCGTCGTCGTCGCCGGTGTGGGCGGCTATCTCGCGCTGGGAAGAAAGACTGAGGCGCCTCCGGCTCCAGCGCCGCCGCCGGCCGCCGTCGAAACAGTGCGCGTCGCCCCGAATCCTCCACCACCGCCGAGACGCGGGAACGAAACCCGGCGTCAGGCAGCACCGCCGCCCGCTCCTCCCGCTGCGGCCGAAGGCACGATCACCGTTGCCGCTGACCCGTACGGTCAAGTCTTCATTGACGGCACCGATGTCGGTCAGACGCCCGTCGTCGACTACTCCGTGCACGTGGGAAGACACACGATTCGGGTCGAGCGCGCCGGTTACAAAACGGTGAACGAGACGGTGCAGGTGTCCGCCAACAATCCCGTACGCAAGCGGTATACGCTGCTTCCGGAGTGACACTATGAACGCTCGGGTCGTCCTGGTTGCGGTGATGGCGTTGGGGGGTGTCGCTACGCTCCGCGCGCAGACAATTCAGAATCCCACCCTGCGCCGCGCGCAGCAAGCGTTCGACAATCTCGATTACCGTCAGGCCCTCAGCGCCGGCCAGGCCGCATTGCGCGAGCGGCTCACTGGGTTCGAGCGCGCGCGAGCCTATGAGCTGCTTGGCTTCACGTACAGCGGCATGGACTCCATCCTGAAAGCCGTGGATGCCTTCAAGCAGGTGGTGCTCCTGGAGCCCGAGCGCACGCTCGACCCGAACCGGACGTCGCCGAAGGCGCTGAGTGCTTTCCAGGTGGCGTTGACCCAGGTGCTCGTCGTACGACAGCTGGTGGTGGACAGCGTCACGTTCGTCGGTGGGCAGGGAGTCGTTCCGCTTCGCTATACCGTAACACAACCGGCACGCGTGGTCACCCGCGTCGTCGGCGGCTCCACGTCCCTGCGCATCGACTCGACCGTCGCGAACGGGCAAGTCAACCTGCGCTGGCCTGCTCGCCTGCCGAACGGCGATCCGGTTCCTGCCGGCAACTACACGATCGTCGTCGACGCAACCGTGGGGCAAAACAGTTTCTCGACGTCGCAGCCGATCCGGGTCTCGCACGGGAGCGTCGACACCTTGGCGCATCTCACCAGCTTGCCAGGGTATACCTACCTCCCCGAGACCGAGGTGCCCCCCAAGAGCTGGCGTCCGATGGGTCTGGCGCTCGTGTACACCGGCATTGCGCTTGCCGGCACGTCGGCGCTGTCGAACGGCGATCTCGGGTCGGCCTCATTGCGGGAGGGTGGCACGATCGGCGCGGGCATCGTGCTCGCGGGGTTCATCATGACCCTGAAGAAGCCGGCGCCGCAGCCCGCACGCGGCAACATCCTGTACAACCAGCTGCTGCGGGATCAGATCACGCGGCGCAACGCCGAAATCGCGCAGGAGAACACGCGCCGGCGCCAGCAAGTGGCGTTGACGGTCGCGGCGTTGCCGCGGAGCTCTCGATGAAAGCGCTCGGGTGCCTGCTACTCCTGGTGGTGCCGGGCGGTCTGGCGGCTCAGCACGTCGCGATCGGCCCGCAGGTCGTCTTCGGCGACTACCGTGAGGTCTCGTCGGATTTGCATTATCGCGGTGGCGGAATCGGTGCGAAGGCGACGCTCGAGTGGAAGAAGTTCTCCGCCGATATTGCGCTCTCGAAAGTGAAGTACAAACCCACCAGCAGTGTCATTGGGACCCAGTTCGACGCCTCCGAAGTCGACGTGCGGTTGCATTACTACATCTCAGGTCCGGTTTCTGCCGAGCTCGGTTTCATCAACCGCAAGGCGGATCCCGAGTTTGAGGCGCAGTCCGTCGGTGCGGTCACGGCCGGTGCACAGATGGCGTATCTGCTGGGACCGGGCGTACGGATGGCGTTGCACGGCGGGTTGATGTTCGGCGCCAAGTATTCGGGTGGGGGCACGACGTCGGGTCTCGGCGCGCTGCAGCTGGGTCTGGGCCTCACCGTCGACGCACTGCATGGCCGAGTGCGCGTGACCGGCGATTACGGATTCCAGCGGTTTTCGCGGACGACGAATGATGGGAGCGGGCCGTTGCGGGCGCCGATTCAGCAATCGCTCGGCCGCATCGGGTTCGCGATCTCGTTCTGAGGAGTGCGATCCCCTAGTTGACGTGAATGCTGCCCGTCATTCCTGCGTGATTCTTGCAGTGGTAGGTGAAAGTCCCCGCGGTCGGGTAGGTGTGGACGAAGATCTGTCCTACCGGCAGGGCCGTATCGAACGCCCCACCATCGTCGGTCACGGTGTGAGCCACTGCACTGCTGTTCTGCCAGCAGACCGACTGTCCGTGTGTAATCGTCGCGCTGCTGGGTGAGAACTGATTCGAACTGGACGTGTTGACGTTCGCACTGGCCCCGCTGCTGCCACACGAGTTCGCAGGGCTCGTAGAACTTCCACAGGCCAACCCCAATAAAGCGAAGAGCGGAACGCCGACGGCAAGGACGGCACGCATCAGGTTGCTCCTGTTCGAGAGCAGTCGGTTGTAGGGCGACGATTGTGAAGACTCTGCTGAGGCGTGCTACGTCACGAACGCGAACTGCTGATAGGCAACCAATGCGCCAGCCGCGATTCGAACGCGGGACCTTCGGCTCCGGAGGCCGAGCAGCGGCTGGCTCTCTTGCGGACGGCACCCTATGATGTGAATCGACTGAGCCCGGGAGCCGCCGTTGGCGGATCCATTTCAGCAGTTGCGAGCTGCACTAGCCGACCGCTACACCTTCGAGCGCGAGCTCGGTCGCGGCGGGATGGCGACGGTCTACCTTGCCCAGGACCTGAAGCACCATCGCAAAGTAGCCATCAAGGTGCTCGAGCCCGAGATTGCCGCAGCACTCGGTCCCGAGCGCTTTCTGCGCGAGATCGAGATCGCGGCCGGCCTCAACCACCCGCACATCTTGCCACTCTACGATTCGGGAGAGGCGGCCACGTCACTGTATTACGTGATGCCGTATCTCGAGGGCGAGACGCTGCGGGATCGCCTCAACCGGGAGCGGCAGCTCCCTCTCGAAGACGCCCTGCGGATCACGCGCGAAGTAGCGGACGCGCTGAGCTACGCCCACAGTCACGACGTGGTGCACCGGGACATCAAACCCGAGAACATTCTGTTCCAGGCAGCGCACGCGGTCGTGAGCGATTTCGGAATTGCCCGGGCGATTACGGCGGCGGCGGGCGGGAGTCTCACCGCGACGGGGATCGCGATCGGCACGCCGGGCTACATGAGCCCCGAGCAGGGCGCGGCGAGTGCCCGGGTGGACGAGCGGAGCGACATCTACAGTCTCGGGTGCGTGCTGTACGAGATGTTGGCGGGCGAGCCGCCCTTTACGGGGCCGAGCGCGGAGAGCATCGTGCGCCAGCACCTCACCGCGGCGCCGCCGCGCGTCAGCGCGATGCGCGCGGCGGTCCCGCCTGCGATTGAGGAAGCGATCGTGCGGGCGCTCGCCAAGACACCCGCCGACCGGGTCGCCACCGCCGCCGAGTTCGCGGAGGCCCTCGCAGCGCCGGCGCAGCGCGTGCGCGATACGGGACGCCGAACGTCCCGCCTCGCAGCCAGGGCCGGGCTCGCTGCAACCCTGCTCGCAGCGGCGGCCGGGCTCTTCGTACTGTCCCGGCCGCACGGCACACCGCCTGTAGCGGCGCGTCCCGGCCAATCGATTGCCGTGCTGCCGTTCGTGAACGTCAATGGCGCCCCACAGGAGGAATACCTGAGCGACGGCATCAGCGAAGAGCTCATCAACGCGCTCTCGAAGCTGCCGCAGCTCCAGGTCGTGGCGCGGCCGTCGTCGTTCGCATTCAAGGGGAAGAACGAGGATGTGCGGCAGATCGGTCAGGCGTTGCAGGTGGCGACCGTGCTCGGCGGGAGCGTGCGCCGGGCCGCGAACCGATTGCGCGTGACGGCGCAGTTAACCGACGCCCGGAACGGATACAACCTCTGGTCGGAGACCTACGACCGTGAGATGGGAGACGTCTTCGCCGTGGAGGACGAGATCTCCCACGCGATCATGAGGGCTCTACAGGTGCACCTGGTGAGTGGGGACAGCCTGACGCTCTTGCGCCGCCCGACCCGCGACGTCGAGGCGTACGAGCTGTATCTCAAGGGACGCTACTTCTACAACGAGGGCGGCTTCGAACCTGTCCAACAGGCGCTGGCGTACTTCCAACAGGCCCTGGCGCACGATTCAAATTACGCTCTCGCGTACGCCGGCCTCGCCGACGCGTACCAGAGCCTTACGGCTTCGACGTATCTTGGCCCCCGGGAAGGCATGCCGAAGGCGAGAGCCGCCGTCCTCAAAGCGCTCGCGCTCGAGCCCACGCTCGCCGACGCCCGTGCATCGCTCGGCGATCAGTTGTGCGTCTACGACTGGGACGCGTCTGCGGCGGAGCGCGAATTTCGGCGAGCCATCGAGTTGAATCCCAGCCTTGCCAATGCCCACTATTTCTACTCGCACTGCCTGGCGGCGCACGGACGCGTGGACGAGGCGCTCGCCGAGGCCAGGCGCGCGCACGAGCTCGATCCCCTGAATCCGGAGGTCGCCACAGGGCTCCCCTGGGCCCTGTATGTCGCCCGACGATACGATGAAGCGATCGCCGGGCAGCAGAAGTCGCTCGACCTCGAGCCTGGCTTCGCCCAGGCCCACATGCTCCTCGCCCTATCGCTCGCCGGGAAGGGGAGCTACGCCGAGGCGCTGGTGGAGGCTCGAAAGATGGCGGCTCTGGCTGGCGACGCGCCCAACTTCGTGGGGATCTTAGGGTACGTAGCCGGGCGCGCTGGCGAGCGCGCCGAGGCGCAGCACATCCTCACGGCGCTCGAGCGCCGCCCGCCCGGCAACCGAGCTTTCGCCATCGCACTCGTCCACCTAGGCCTGGGGAACAACGACCAAGCGCTGCGCTGGCTGCAAACGGCTTACCAGGAGCGCTCCGAGTGGCTCGTGTTCTTCACGCCGGCACCCTTGTTCGACCTCCTCCGCCCAGATCCGCGCTTTAGCGCGCTCATGAGGAAAATCGACGTCGAGTAACCGCTGAGGAGCGTAGAGGCGCGGGCCTGGGGGAGACGCCGCGCGGCGGCCGCTGAACCCACACGGAATCCCATGCGCCAGCCGCGATTCGAACGCGGGACCTTCGGCTCCGGAGGCGGCGACGGCCAGCGACCACTAGCGCTGGCCGTTGATGTTTGAGGCACTTACGCGAGGAGCGCGTCGGCCAGCTGCGACGCACGTCGCAAGTTCCGCCTCGGACAAATCGCTTGGAGTGCAGGATCTCACATCATAGTCCTGGCTCGGGTTGTCCTTGGAATTCTCAGCCATATACTGCCTCCCGCAGCTCCCTTGGCCCCCAGTCATCCCGCATACGGTCTTTAGCAATAAATAATGACGAAGGTTGGGCAACCGTCGATTAGTCTTTGGAGGATATCGGCCGGCGGGGACTGTCAGGGACCGAGGACTTTTGATCCGTAGGTCCTGGGTTCGATCCCCAGCCGGGTCATAGGTCTAGCAGCGCGGCCTGTAGCTGGCCTGTCACTTTGCGCTCCGGGGTCGGGACGCTACGACGCCCGCTTTCTCTCGTGTGGCTTTGACTCAGATTTTGCTCTAGGTTTCAATAACGGTGACAACAAAACGACTTGCACTCCTTGGTATCGCGGCGCTGGTTGCCTGCTCCAACTCGTCGACCCCTGTCGACCTGAGTGCGCTCGACCTGAGTGGGAGGTGGACGTTCCTTGATTCCGCGACGGCGCGCCAAGTGGACACCGACGTTGTTTATGCCACCGTGGTGGCCCGCGGCACGGTCGTCCTCGCCACGCTCGGGGCGGGCACGTATACGATGAGCGAGGGGTTCGCGCTACACTTCACGCTCATCGACTCCACGGCGCGGCTCACGAATTACGATGCGAACAGTGCCGGGCTGGTACAAGACACCGTCGTCGTGCGCCGAGACTCGATCATCGGACTCACTCCGGACCCGATCGTTGCTCCGCCAGCGGCGATCTCCTCGACGCAGATCTCGCTCGAGGAGTCGCGGGTCGACCCTGCCGCGACCGACCCGGACGCCATCGGATGTGGCCGCGCCGTCTCCCTCTTTGCGCGCCTCGGATCAGCTCCCCATCCCTCCGACTGTATAGAAACGCTCCTCCTCGTCAAACAGTAGTTCCGGTACAACGTACTGTGAGAAAGAGCCCGCGGGCCGGCTCTTCTCGTTTCAGCCTCTCAACTGTAGCTGCACTGTAACTCCGGCATCAACGTCTACTGGCGCGTGTGACGCATCTCAAAACTGAAAAGCTCAGAGTCACGCCACTTCCCGCTGGCATGCGTCAAGGTGGGGGAGTACCGGGTGAGCCAGCACACGAAGGTGCTAGGCAAGCGGCTGGCGGCGGCGCGTAGAGCCCACGCGTTTGTTACCACGGTTGTTACCACGAGGAAGCCTGCGTTGTAACTCCATGCGCCAGCCGCGATTCGAACGCGGGACCTTCGGCTCCGGAGGCCGACGCTCTATCCAACTGAGCTACTGGCGCGTGAGGCAGGTGTCTGGTTTCAGGTGTCTGGTGTCAGCAGACTCCGTTGCCGATGTGAGATTCTGACACCTGACACCTGACACCTGACACCTGTTTTTCAAATCGGGGCGAGTGGATTTGAACCACCGACCTCGACGCCCAAGGATTGTAACGACTAGCAGCCAATAGGGAAACCGGGCATCCCTGCGGCGGATTTTCGGGTACTCTGACCATGAATTTACGCCGGTCCGCAAGCGAAGTGGCAGCCGAAGTGGCAACACGAGCAACCCCTTCGAGGGGAATCCTGGCCCTACTCCTCAAGGCCGCCTCCGGAGAGCAAATCCTAAGGCTTCTGGCGAGTCGTCGAGCCCCGCCGATTTTGGGATGATGGCCGACGGCTCCTGGCGGCACCGTTCGTTACCGACTGCGCTCGATCCAACGACGTAGTCCTGCCTCGCTCTGCCGTTCGAACGCGCCTACACAGAGTGGTGCGCAACCAAAGCATCAGCGTACGCACGATTCGCGGGTTGGGCCAAGAACGCCATCGCGCCAGCCGGAAACGTTGGCTTCGCTCCGAGCGTCGCTTCTTCGCTACCGAGCCGCGTGCGAGGCCGCACGCCGGGGGGCGATGTCCAACCGTGTGCTTGCAACGATGCGGGCGTTCCTGCGTGACACTGTGACAACGGACCACGCTCCGTTACCTCCGCCGGTGATCCGGCGCCTCCGGTGCGCCCACGTGGGGCGACAAATCGTGGGAGGTCGCTTGCACGGCACGATTAACAACCGTTAGGTTCGCGAACGCGGACGCAGACAGCGTTACGGCTCCCGGCTGCCGAAAGTGGAGCAAAGATGAAGGGGGCGGAGCTGCCGCCTCCTTGCGGCGAGGGAGAGCAGCGGACTGCGAGTCCGGTGCGCGCGTCCAACGAAGTTTCGCGGGTGGCATTACCAAGCGCTTAGCCGGACTCTTTGCGGGTCCCACACTCCTGACGGGGGCTCGGTGTCGGATTTCCGCACCCTACACACGAGCCGGTGCGGCGTGCAGCGCCGCGAGCCGCTTCGCCGAGTAGCGGACGAAGTCGGCCAACGGACCGGCTGCTGCGCGCGGTCTCCGTTGAGCGACGGGAGTCTACCGGCTGCCTGTACCACGACGGGCGCCATCCCGGCGCCGCCGGTAGAAGGCGCGGGCTTTGGCCTGACCCCCACAGGTTCGCATGGAGCACCAGCGGCGCCGTCCCGCTTTCGATACGTCGTAGAACATCAGCCGACAGCTAGGGTTGGCACACTTGCGGAGCCGGCGGGGATCGCCGCCCGCGAGCAGTTCCGCCGCTGATCGCGCCACGGCCCCGTAGAGGCGCTCGAGCGGCGCGCCTGTCGGCCGCCGCCGCGTGACCACTTTGCCTCGACTGGCCGTCACTTCGCTGACCTCCGGGTCGCGCCCCAAGTGGCGGTTCAGGAGCGCGATGAGCCCGCGAGGATGCGTTCCGCCCACCGCCCAGCCCACGAGCCCCCGCCGCAACGTCTCCCGGAACCCCCGCAACCGCTCGGCCTCCCGGCCTGCGGCGCGGCCCCTCAGCGCCCCGTGGGGCAGTACCCCCGCCGCTTCCGCCCAGGCCGCGACATCCCTGGGGCCCTGGGGGAGATACTGCACCCGGCCGTGCTGCACGACGACCACGGTGTTCAGGAGATCGACGGCCAGCCGCTCGCCTAGGAAGAAGAACCTCATGGGAACTTAACCATTAAAATACTTATTTACAGGTTATAACGCCAGGCCCGATCGCGGGCGGGCGGGTTCCTGACCCTCAACCTTTTCCGACGGAGATTACCACATGTCCCGCTTCGCGCAGTACACCATCGCTAATGCGCCCGAGTTCTCGCAGCCGCTCCTCGCGCGCGTGCACAAGGCCTACGGCTTCGTCCCCAACCTGTATGCCACCTTCGCCGAATCCCCCGCCGTGCTCGAGGGCTACCTCGCGCTGTCCGGGAGTCTCGACAAGGGCGCCCTCTCCCCGACGGAGCGGCAGCTCGTGGAGATCGCGGTGAGCACGGAGAATCACTGCACGTACTGCGTGGCGGCCCACTCGACGATCGCGCGGATGCTCAAGGCACGGCCGGAAGTCGTGGCGGCGGTGCGCACGGGCGCCCCCGTCGGGGACGCGAAGATCGACGTCCTCGTGACGTTCACCCGCGCGGTCGTACGCAACAAGGGCTTCGTCCCGGAGACGGCGGTCGCGGCGTTCCTGGCCGCTGGATACAGCAAGGCGCAGCTGCTCGAGGTCGTGGGCCACGTCGGCCTGAAGGTGCTCGCCAACTACACACACGCACTGACGGGCGCGCCGCTCGATGAAGCGTTCCAACCGCAGCAGTGGGACGCGCCGGAGCTCGAGGTCGCCTAGCTACCGCCGGGCCGGGGCGGCTCGTTTGGGCGCCCGGTCTGCGGCGTGGCGGGCCGGGAGGACCGATGTACGTCGCTGAGCTGTCGCGCTATCCGGTTCGAACTGGGCCACCGGATGGTTGACGCGCGATGGCATACTGAGTCCAGCGGCGCGGCGTGAGAACTGGCAGCAGCAATGGCAGCGGAGTCCAACACTGGAGGGCTAAGTCCTTGTAGCTACAAGTCGCGGCGAACGGATTTGAACCACTCCAGGTGCAACAGGCTGACCAGCGCAAGGCTAAGTCGTTGTGAATCTTAGTCGGGGCGAGTGGATTT
>QHVB01000041.1 GCA_003222195.1 Gemmatimonadota bacterium
CCCGCGCGAAGGTCACTCGCCACCACCCGGCCTTGCAGATACGGGCTCTTCGGCCCAGACAACCGTGCGGGCTTGCAGCGAGTACGCGAGCGACGCCCTGGCTTAAGGTCGGCCTTCTCGGCCCGGGACGGTACGGGCTGTCGCCCACCCACTCGAATTGGCTTCTTCATCGGCGCCCTGTCCATACATACAAGGACAGAGTCTGCCGAGCACACCCTTCAGGGTGTGAAACAAACGGGTGCTAGCGCGGATTCGCGTGTGCCCGCAGCAGCTCGTCCAGCCGTTCCCGCAGATCCGGCCGGATCGTGTCGTCGAGATCGATGTTGTGCGTGGCGAGCATATTCTGAATGTCGATCGTGTCGAGCCCGGCGCTGCGGGCCTCTTCGATGACGTTGATGAAGTGGAGGCGCGCTTCCTGGATGAGGGTACCGAATTGACTGGGTCCCCGTTCGCCGAGGGCGAGCGCCAGCAAGTAGAGGTCGCGCGCCGCATCGAGCCGGTGGGCGAGGTAGGCGGCGGTGCGATCGGGAATGTCACTCATGAACGGACCTTTCTGGGCTCTGCGCCTGTCCTGGATCACACTCGCAGGGCTCGGGCGCACGCGCAATCCGAGCCGCGCGAAAAGTCATAATCCGCCAGATCGACCGTGTGGCCTTGACTCGGCCAGCTGCGCAACATTATTGTTGCGCAATGGCCAGACGCGCTCGCAGCAACAAATCCGTGGTGAAGCAGCGCTACCAGGTCGCGAAAGTCGCCTTCCCCGACGATGCCGACCTGGCGCGCAGCCTCGGCGTGCATCGCAGCGCCGTGGTGCGCTGGAAGCGCGGCGAGGCGCCCGCCGCGAAGAATTGGGAGCAGCTGGTGGGCCTCGATACGGTCGTGTCGTTGCTCGAAGGGTTCTTGGAAGAGGTGTCGATCGCCAAGTGGTTGCGCGGCACCAACGCGCACCTCGGCGACCGGCGGCCCATCGATGTGATCCGCCAGGGACGCCTCTCCGAGGTCGTCGCCGCCATCGAGGCGGAAAAGGCCGGCGCCTTCGCCTGATGGGCGCGTCGGGGGCGGCGTGGCGGGTCTTTCCGTGGGACCCCGCCGCGCGACCGGGCGAGCCCTTTTCTCCGAGCTACATCCATCCCAATCAGGGCTCCGGCCGCTTCGATGTCGCGGGAAAACTGGTCGTCTATCTCGCCGAAACCGCCATTCATGCCGTCGCGGAAAAACTGCAGCGCTTTCGCGGTCAGAAAATCAATCGCAAGGATCTGATCGAATCGGGGAAGACCCTGGCGCTCGTCGAAGGCCACCTGGGAAGCATCAAGCTCGCCGACCTCTGCGATCCCCAGACACTCGTGAAGTACGACATCAGGCCCGACGTATTGGCGAGTCGCGACATCACGAAGACGCAGGCCGTGGCAGCTGCACTACATAAGGAAGGGTTCGGGGGGCTGCGCTGGTGGTCCGCTTTGTCGGGCGATTGGCATACGATCGTCGTGTTTCAAGGCGAAATCGAATATGGCCCGCCCGAACCGTTGACGATCGGCCACGAGGCCGTGCGCGAGGCTAGTGCGGCCCTGGGGATCCAAAGTTTCGCGCTGACCCGCGAATGATCTCCACCCGCAGCTCCACCCAGCCATCCACCTGCCGGTACTCGACCCGCAAGTTGTGCGTCCCCGGCGTGAGGGGCGCGTAATTCACCTCCGATTCGTGCGCCGTCCAATTGTCGATCGCCAGTACGCTGTCTACCCACACCCGGACCGCATCGTCGCTGATCGTCCGCAGTGAGTACGTGCCGCGCGGCAGCGTGACGGTGCCGGTCGCACGCAGCGACCAATTGCGCTCGGGCAGGCCGCGGAATCGCGGTGGTGGCCGGTACCACAGATAGTCGAGTCTCGGCAGCGGTGGCACGGAGATAGCCGAATCCTCCAGCACGTGCTCGAAGTAGTTCGACGAATCGGTCCACGTGAAAAACCTGACGGCCCAATCGATCTGAGGCTGGAACCGGCTATACCAGAACCGCGTCCCGCGCGAGACGAGTGTCACCGACCAATCGTCGCGTGCGCTCGGGGTGACGAGAATCGTGTCGCCGCTGAACCCCCGCGTGGTCGACAGTTCCGTGACACCACGCGAGACGAGGAGCCGCCACCGTTCGGGCGGTTGCGGGCCGAGCACCACGAACCGGTAGCGCGGCACCTCGCTCGAGTCCCGGCCGAGGAGCCACAGCTTGGGCGATTGCCAGTCGTAGGGGCCCCATTCGTCGACGATGATCGCGGACCGGTCGCGGCGACTCAGCTCAGATGCCGGCATGCTGTCGGGGGGGGGAACCGTGTCCCGCCGGTCGGGCACCGTATCCGCGTTGAGGGCGCCGACCTGGAAATCGGGTATCGGCTCCCACCGCAGTACCGAGTCCACGCCGTTGGCGCGATTGCGTTCGAACACCACGCCCTGAGTGTTGCGCACCCGCAACCCGACGTGATTGCCTACGAACGCGTTCCCCGTGATCCAGTACGAGTGGCTGCGCGTGTCATGATGCTTGGGATAGCCCCATTCCGACGGCTGAATCGAATCCGCCCACAGGCGGATCGCGGTGGAATCGCGGTCGAACAGATTACCGTCAATGGTGTTGTTCTGGCCGTGCTCGATCGCGATCCCCGTGCGGTTCCCGCGAAAGTCGTTGGCCGCGATCCGCGTCCCAAAGCTGTAGCCGCCCCACACACCGTACTCGCTGCCCCACGCGCGATTGCCGATGATGTCGTTGCGGCTGAACGTGACCTCGATGCCGTTCGCCGTGGCGTAGCTGACGTCGTTGCCGTAGAAGACGTTGTCGTTCGCCCCGCCGGTGCCTGAGTCCATCGTCGTCTGGCCGGCCCACAGAAAGATCCCGTCACCGCCGTGCGTCATCGAGTTGAAGGCGACGTAATTGCGGCAACTCTGCTCGAACAGCAGGAGATCGGCCGAGTCTTGACCACGGGAGTAACGGCCGTGGCTGTAGCCGCGGACGTTGTAGTCGAGCCGGTTGTGGACGATGGTGTCATCTGAGGAGCGATAGAGGCCGATCCCCAACCCCGAGTTGAACGAGAAGTTGTTGTCGCGAACTACCACGCCGGTCGAGCGGACGAGCATCAAGCCATTCATGCCACCCACCGCGACGTTCCCGCGCAGTTCCGCGCCTTTGACATCCTGGAGGTAGATGGCCGCGCCAAACCGCAGCCATTCATCCTTTTCGTTGTGGTGAAAGGAGAGCCAGTCGACCAGGCTCTCGTGCTCGAGCAGGCTGAAGAGTCTCGGCTTCCAGGTGTCGCTCACGTCGCTACCGCGAATCGTCAGTCGCTCGACGCCGCGCGCGAGAATCCCAAGCCGGTAGCCGTGGATGCGCGCGTTCAGGATCTGGATGTCGTGACCGCCGGCGATCACGATGGCGGTGTCGCGGCGCTGATCGGGCTCGACCTCCGGACCGCTGCCCAGGAGGGTCGCGCCGCCGAAATCGACCTTGATGCTGTCGCCGCGAATGGTGATGGGCGCGCCGGACAGGTGATACGTCTTCGTCTTGATGACCACGGACTGCGTGATCACCATGCCCGGCCGCAGCTCGATCGGGCCTTGCGCAAGCGCAAGGACTAGCAGCAGCATGGTGCCAACTTATGCTCGGCGCCCAGCTCCCGCTTGTCGCGGCCCTGCCCTTCGTCGCGCTGCTGTTCGCGATCGCCGTCCTGCCGCTCGGCGCCCCGCACTGGTGGCATCACAACCGCAACAAGGCAATCGTCGCCGCCGCGGCCGCGCTCCCGATACTCGTCTATTTCTGGTTTGATCTCGGCGATCCGGGACGCGAGGTGCTGCACGAGAAATTCCACGAATACCTGAGCTTCATCGTCGTCATTGGCGCGCTGTTCGTCATCGCCGGCGGCATTCACATCCAGGGCTCGCTCGCCGGCACGCCGCTCGTCAACACCGGCATGCTCAGTATCGGCGCGGTGCTGGCCAACCTGCTGGGCACCACCGGCGCCTCGGTGCTGCTGATCCGGCCACTCCTCCGGGCCAACAAGCGCCGCAAGCGCGTCGCCCACATCGTCATCTTCTTCATCTTCATCGTCGCGAACTGCGGTGGCCTGTTGACGCCCATCGGCGACCCGCCACTGCTGCTCGGCTTCCTGAAAGGCGTGCCGTTCACCTGGACGCTGCGGCTCTGGCCGCAGTGGCTCGCGATCAATGGCATCCTGCTCGTCCTGTTCAACTTCTGGGACCAATGGGCGCTGGATAAGGACGAGAAGGAGCTGCCGGGGTCGCAGCACGAGGAGGTGCTGGTCCACGAGCCGCTCCGCATCCAGGGCGCCGTCGAAATGCTCGTCCTGCTGGCCGTCATCGCGACGATCGTGACGGCGGGACGCGCCGCGGCGGCTGGACACCCGTGGCGACAGAACACGCGTGAAGTGGTGATCGTGGTGCTTGCGCTCGTTGGTTATGTCGCCGGGTCGCAGGAACGGCGGACCAAGAATGTCTTCTCGTTCGGGCCACTCATCGAGGTCGCCGTGCTGTTCGCCGGCATCTTCGCGACCATGGCGCCGGTGCTGGAAATGCTCAATGCCTGGGCCCAGCGACCCGATTTCGCCTTGAAGACCCCGGCGCATTTCTTTTGGACGGCGGGAGCGCTCTCGAGCGTGCTCGACAATGCGCCGACGTATCTCGCGTTCGCCGCGAGTGCCGCCGGGCTCCAGGGCATCGCGCCGCACGGCGCTTACATCGGAACGATGGTGCTGAACCCCGAAGCGGCGAAGCTCCTCGCGGCGATTTCGACCGGCTCCGTATTCTTCGGCGCGAACACGTACATCGGCAACGCGCCAAACTTCATGGTCAAAGCGATAGCCGAAGAGAACGGCCTGAAAATGCCGTCCTTCTTCGGCTATTTGGCCTACAGCGTTGGAATCCTGCTGCCGCTGCTTGTGCTGGTCTCGCTCCTGTTCTTCAGGCCTTGATCTTCGCCGCGCGAATCCGCGCCGAGATGTTGTAGCCGTCGTCGAAATTCAGCTGCGGGTCGTTTAACACCTGATTCTTCAGCGCTCGAGCGTCTGTGAGGTTGCCCGCCGCCGCATAACATTCGGCGGTCAGCGCCCGCACCCACGCGTCATCGAGCGGCGCGCCCGCCAGCTGAGTCAGGGCGTCCTTGGGCTTGTTCTCCCGCAATGCGATGATCGCGTTTATGACGCTGGCATGTGTTGCAAACTCGTTATCGGGTTGCGCCAATGCGGCCAGCTTCTGCGTCGCCTGACGCGCGACGGTGATGTCTCCTCCGACGGCATGCGACGCCGCCGTCAACTCAATCTGCATCGGGTCATCGGCACCGCCGGCCGCGGCTGCTGTAAGATGCGATGCGATCGCCGTGCCCCGCCCCAACTGTGCGTCAAAGAACGCCATATCCCGGTGGATTTGTGCAATGAGGCCGGGGCGGTTCAACGTCTGCGCGTCCCGCAGCGCGTTGGCGAACTGATCCATTCCTTCCTTGACCATCCCATCCATCAAGAAGCTGCGGGCCAGGTCGCGCGTGTAACCGACGGTGGTGGCCTTCGATGGCGAATGCGCGATGGCGAGTTGGATTTGGCGCCGCGCATCGAGACCGCGCCCGCTGAGCTGAGAGACTTCCGCAAGGCCCATGTACCCTTCGGCGAAGCTCGAATCGAGCTGCACGGCACGAGCGTAATGTGTCTGCGCTTCGCCCAAACGGCCGCTCCACTGCAGCAGCTCGGCATAGGAGTCGTGTGCGTTGGGCTGATCGGGGGCGAGCTCCACATACTTCCGAACCGCCGTGAATGCGCCGGCATGATCGCCGATCTGCCACAGGTTGTAGGCGAGAATGTTGTAGGCGGGCGCGTCGTCCGGGAACCGCTCCGTGACGGCACGCATGGCCGCGACGTTGCCGGGCACGGGCGTCGTGAGCGCAGCGTAAAACGCGACGTTGGGATCGCCCGGCAGCAACTTCGCCGCCGTTTCCCACAGCGGATGCGAGCGCGCGTTGTTGGGGAACTCGCGGATCGCGAGTGCGACGACTCGCTCACCAGTGGTGGCGGACGTCATCGTCGCGATGGCGCTGTCGATGGCGGCGTTGCGCTCGGCCTGCGTGAGACCCGGCACGAGCGCGGCGCGGAACACGCGCGCCAAGCCGAGGTTCTTGTCGATGTCCGTCGCGCGATCGAAGTGCATCACCGCGCGGCTAAAGAAGATATTGCGCCCGTCGGAGACACCCGCAAAAAAATGTCGCGAGGCCTCCTCGGACGTCGTCGTCACCCGCAGTCGTTCGGCGGCCGGCGACGCGACGGTGACCTGCTGCGCCGCGACAGGCAGCGCCAGGCCCAGCAAGGCGATGGCTACTAGAGCTCTCATACTTCCCTCTCTTGTGACGGAACAAAAAGAGGCCCGGGCGAATGCCCGAGGCCTCGAGATGATCAGACCGGACAAGAACAGTATACCGGCGCGGCGGCCGGGTTGTAAGAGGCGAGTGCTAGTGCGCTGCGCGCAACTCGATCTGCCCTGGCACCGGATCGCCGCGCAGAGCGTTACGGGCGGCCAGGTTGCGCACCTGCTCGCGCGACCACCAGCACCACGTCGTGGCGTCGACCGCGACGACCACAAACGGCTGGCCGACCTGCGAGGCGGTGTGGATATCGGTCTCCGACAGCGCACACAAGTCCCGCGGCGTCATATTCGGATCGCCGAGCGGACGCGCGTAACCGGGGGCGGGCCCGCCCTGCATCGCGCTGCTGGCCCGCGGCTCGCGCGGATGATTGTGCCAGATCGCGATCGCTTCCTTGGGGCAGGGACCGAACGTCGCGTGATCGGACGCCGAGAGCTGCGGATCGGGCATCGTGAAGCCCACCGCCACAGCCGTATCCCCATTCGTCGTCCCCGTCAAGCAGAGCACGATCTCGTTATGGAGTCCCGCCGCGAGTGTCTGGAGACGCGACAGCAGCCCGGGCTCGACGACGAGTCGAGCCGGCGGCGTGGGGGGAGGCCCCGACAGAGCGAGAGCGAGTGCGGTGACGAGAGCGATCACGCCATCAAAGCTGAGGCAAACAGCGTGCCAGACCGTGACGGAAGTCACCTTTGACCGTAAAATGAGGAGCGGATGAGCTTCGCTCCCCTTGCCCAGCAGCGCCTCGCCATCGAAGCGCCCCTCGGCCCCGTCCTCGTCGTCGCCGGGCCGGGTGCGGGCAAAACGTACTGCCTCATTTCCCGCATCCAGCATCTCATCACGTCAGGGATCGATCCGCATCGCATCTGTGCCGTCACGTTCACGAACCGCGCCGCCGAGGAGATCGCCGACCGTCTGAAGGCGGTGCTTGGCGAGCGCGCTGAGGCAATCACGCGCGGGACGATCCACGCGCTGTGTCTGGCGTTGTTGCGCGAATACCCCGAGGAGGTGGGTCTTAAACGAGGATTCGGCGTCGCGGACGAGCAGTATCAGCACGTCATCCTGCACCGCTTGCGCGTACCCGGCGAGCGGCGGGGCGGGATGTTGAGCCGGTTCGGGCGTCACCGCTTCCAGCAGTACCCGCTCGCCGCAGATGAAGCGCGGTTGTATCGGGAATACGTCGCTTGGCTCGCGCACCGCAACATGGTGGACTTCGACGACCTCATCGTCAAAGCCGAGGCGCTGCTGCGCCACAATGGCGAGCTGGCGGACGCGATAGCGGCGCGCTGGGACTATCTGCTCGTCGACGAGTTTCAAGACGTCAACGCGGTGCAGTACGACTTCCTGAAGCGCCTCGCCGCGCCCCATGGCAACTTCTACGCCGTCGGCGACGACGAGCAGTCGATCTTCGCGTGGACCGGCGCCGACCCGATGGTACTGGAACGGTTCCGGCGGGACTACGAGGTCGCGCCGATCATTCTGGACAAGAACTGTCGCTGCTCGCGGCAGATCTTCGAGACGGCGCGCCGCGTGCTGGCGCAGAATCCGCGGCTGTTCGAGAAACAGCTCACGTCCGACATCGAGTCGCCGCACGACGTCGGCGTGCGCGCGTTCCGGGACGAGCACGAAGAAGCGACGTGGCTGATCGCCGACCTCGGCAAGGACCCACACGCCGCCATCCTCTATCGCAAGCATCGCCTCGGCCAATATCTCGAGGGCCGGCTGCTCCGGGCCGGCATCCCCTGCCGCCTGGCGCGCGGCCGCTCCCTCATCGAAGACCCGGTGATCGGCTACGTCATCGCGGCGTTGCGGATCGTGCGCACTCCCGATGACCCCGCAGCACTGCATGCGTTCGCGCAAATCGTGCTCTCGGAGCACTTCCTGCAGGAGGTCGAGGCAGCGCTGGACGACACGAAGCCGTTCGTCGAGTCGCTGCGCAGCGTGGCGCGGCGACGCGTGCCGGAGCACCCCGACACCAAGCGGCTGTGGCGCCTCATCTTTCAGATCGAGAACTTGCGCGCGCTGCCGCGCACCCACAGCGTGCTCCCCGCCGTCATCGACGAGATCGTGTCGCAGACGCCAGGCCCGTACCGCAACAAGCTCGAAGACCGCCACGACGAGTTGAGCGACCCCGCCACGTGGCCGGAAGCCGTGCGGCTCGTGGAGCAACTCGGCGCTGAGCGCGGCGTCGTCATCGCACCACGGGGCGGGAGCGGGGCTGAGTTCGCGATTCGGGGCATGATCGCCGCGGCCGGACTGCGACGCGTCGCGGTGGATGCAGCAGGCATCGAGGCAGATGCCCTGACGGTCTTCAAGGCGCTGCAATTGCTTCACGCCAGGGACGTGGACACAGCGCTGCCGCGCTTCGTCACATTCGATTTCGAGACGACGGACAAGGACGTCGAGACCTGCGGCGTCGTGGAGATCGGTGGCGCGCGCGTGGTGAATAGGGAGATCGTCGAGCGCTTCCACGCAATGGTGAATCCCTACAAGCCTATCTCACCCAGGGCCACACAGGTTCACGGCTACACGGATGCCGATGTCGCCTCTGCGCCGTCGTTCAGCGAAGTCTTCCCGCAGTTTCGCGCCTTTGTTGGTGACGACGTCCTCGTCGCCCACAACGGCCAGCACTTCGACATCCCCGTGCTCAAGCGACTGGCCGTGGGGCGCGACGCCAGCGAGACGCTCACGTTCTACGATACCCTGCTGCTCGCCAGGTCTTTGTCGCGCGAGGGCGCCTCGCAGGAGGACCTGGCGCATCGCTTCGGGATCGACGGCGGCCGGGCGCACCACGCGCTCGACGATGCCGTCACGCTGGCGCAGGTGTATCTGGGGCTGGAGCGCGAGCGCGCGAAGCAGGCGCGCAAGGCACTCCTGGCGAACGTGCTGGACTATCTCGCGCTGGCGCTCGCGCTGGAACCGGGCGAGCTGAGCGGTGAACGGAAGCTGTTTTGGGACATCGGACGCTACCGGACGCTGGGTCCCTATAGCGATGCGCTCGAGTTCTACGCCGCCTCGCGCACCGCCGCTGCGCCCACCATCGAGCAGGTCATCGACAGGCTCGGCGGCGCCAAGCTCCTCGCCTCGCTCCGGGCACGGCGCGACCCTACTCAACGCTACGCCGCAGCGCTCGCACGACTCCGCACGTTGGTGGACGATCAGGCGACGTCGCTCGCCGACGGCATCGATCGCTTGCTCGAACGCGTGGCGCTCTCAGCCGCCGAGGAAATCGATGCCGGGCGCGGGGATGGTCGCGTGAACCTGCTCACCCTGCACTCCACCAAAGGCCTCGAGTTCTCGCGCGTCTACGTCCTCGGCGTCGAGGACTACGAGATCCCCGGCTACCAGGCCGTCACCAACAACATCACCGATGAAATCGAAGAGGCGCGGCGGCTGCTCTACGTCGGCATGACGCGGGCCCGCGACCGGCTGGTGCTCACCCGTGTCGAGCGGCGCTTCGGGCGCGACACGGGTGGGAGCACTTTTCTCGAAGAGATGGGCCTACGGCCTGGGCCGCTCCACGTGCGGGATCCGAATCTCCGCCCGGCTCTCTTTGGATAGCGCCGTATCGGCGCCAATTTCCGGCGCATAGACCCGCCGCAGCGCGGCCAGATACCGACCCTGTAATCCCGCCAACGTGCCGTGCTCCTCTTTCACCGCCGCGCGCAGCTCCGGATGCGTCAAGAAGTCGAACAACACCGCGGCCTCGAGCTGCGCGTCGAGCAGGAACGCCTTGTGGCCGATGTCGGCGAAGTTGTCGTCGCGCATGCCGTAGGTGTGATTCGCAAACGCTGAGCTGCGCACACTGATCCCGACGCCCGGAATGTCGCGACTCACCCATCCGGTCTCTTCGTAGCCAGCGGGACGGCCCTTCTCTTCTTGCAGACCGGGCGCGCCGAGTTTCTTGGCATACGCGAAGAAGAGCTCCTCGAGCGCGGACACGGTGATGCCGTCGCGGTACTCGCCGTAGCGGGTGACCGCGACCTCGGTCTCGGTCATCTGTGCCGCACCCTTCGCGGCGTCGTCCATCATGCGCGCGATGTGCTCGAGATAGACCTCGTCCGGAAAGCGAATGAAGTAGTCGACGACGGTGTGATCGGGCACGACGTTGGGCGCGATGCCGCCCTCGGGGATCACCCCCTGCACGCGGTGCTCGGAGCGCCACGTGGAGCGCAGGTGGTCGACCGCGGAATAGAACTGCACGGCGGCTTCGAGCGCATTGCGGCCGTTCCAGGCCGAGAGTTGATGCGCGGGCCGGCCGGTGAAAGTGTACTTCACCGCGTCGATGTTGAGGCAGCACACCCCAAATCCCGGCCGGTCGCGCCGCGTCTCCACCGTTGAATGGCTGCGCACCAGGATGTCGGCGCCCTTGAACACGCCCGCCCTCCACATGATGCCTTTGGCCGGCGGATCGACCTCCTCGGCGGGCGTGCCGTAGATGACGATGCGGCCGGAGACGCGCGCTTGCGTCATGTACTCCATGACGGCGCGCGCCGCGGCGAACGCCACCGGACTCTGCGCGTTGTGCTGGTCCCCATGGAAGTCGCCCTGCGTGCCGCGCAGCGCATCGTACTCGGCGATGAGGCCGAGGGTTGGACCAGTGGCACCGCCCCCCCCGGCGGGCGACGTCCAGCGCGCGACGAACGCGGTCGGCATCCCGGCGACGCCGGTGTCGATCTGGAAGCCGTAGCTCCGCAGCAGCGCGGTGAGCGTGTCGACCGCCTGAAACTCGTGCCAGCCGACCTCGGGGTGATGGCCGATCCAGTCGGAGACGCCCTGCAGCTCGCCGCTCCAGAAGGTCGCGACGCGCGCGAGCACCCGATCGCGCGCAGGATCGGCCCGTGCGGCCAGGCGCTGCGCGTTCTCGGTCGGCTTGAGACGCGCCTCGAGCGAATCGATCTGGCGGAGAATGGTCGCGGCCGCTTCGCGTTCGATGTCGGTAGTCTGTGTGAGTGCAACCAGGGCGAGTATGAGCGGAGTCATTGCACCTCCTTCACTGCGTGACCTTGATCTTCATGGGCACGATCACGGTGCCCCATTGCAGTCGCAGCACCGCCGAGTCCGCATCCACCAGTGGGAAGTAATAGGTCAGAGTCTCCACGTGCGGACCAGTTTCGCTGCTCACACTGACCCGCAGCGCGTCCTGCGACTCGCCGGGGTAATTCGTATGCCAACCGCCGACGCCGCGATTGAAGATCACGGTCCACGGCTTGGGTGGCGCGTCGGGAATGGTCCAGAGCGAGTAGCGCCCCGCGGCGAGCGCATGCCCGTCGATCGTCACGTCCTTGCTGAAGGAGATCGTCGTCGCGGAGTCGGCGCCGGGATGCCAGATCCGGCCCCAGTGGACAAGGCTGCCAAACAGGTCGCGGCCGCGGGCGACCGGCCGGTTGTAGGAGATGCTGACTTCCGTACCCTGGATGTGCTGCGTCACAGTCCCGTGCTGGCTGCGCGGATACTGCGGCAGCAGTAGCAGGAACAGGGAAACGAATCGTATGGTTGTGGCTGGCATAATCCTCCGGAGAATCTATGTCACAGACGGTTTTGGTCACGGGCGCGTCGTCGGGCATCGGGCAGGCGACGGCACAGCTGCTCGCGGAACGTGGGCATCGCGTGTTCGGCACGACTCGCAAGCCCGGCGCGGCGCAGGCGAGCGGATTCACGATGGTGGGGTTGGACGTCCGTTCCGATGACTCGGTTCGTGGGTGCGTCGACCAGGTCCTGTCCCAGGCCGGTCGTCTCGACGTGTTGGTGAACAACGCCGGTTATACGCTCATGGGCGCCGCGGAGGAGACGAGCGTCGCGGAAGCGAAGGCCCAGTTCGAAACGAATTTCTTTGGCGTCGTCCGCATGGTGAACGCGGTGCTCCCAGTGATGCGGAAAGCCGGCGCGGGCAAGATCGTCAATATCGGCTCGCTCGCGGGCATCACGGCGATTCCCTTCGGCGGGTTCTATACCGCCAGCAAGTTCGCGATCGAGGGATACTCGGAGGCGCTCTGGCATGAGCTGCGGCCGCTGGGCATCAGTGTCAGCGTGATCGAGCCGGGATTTGTGCACACGGCGATTGGCGACGCCACGCAGGTCGCGGAATCCACGCTGCAGGCGTACGATCCCGTCCGCACGCGCGCGACGTCCGCGCTCGGCCGCCAGGTCAAGGGAGGAATCCCGCCTGAAGCCGTCGCGAAGACGGTGCTGCGGGCGATCGAAAGCCGGACGCCGTCGCTGCGCTATCGCGTCGGCACCGACGCGGCCTGGTTCCCGCGGCTGAAGCAGGTCATGCCGTGGCCATTATTCGCGGTGGGTGTGCGCCGCACATTCGACGTCTAGACTTTGCCGTGCAGCTTTCTGACGGTCTCGATGGTGTCGGCGTCGTCCGGTTTCTTGTCCTCACGATAGCGCACGACGCGGGCGAAGCGCAGCGCCAGACCACCGGGATAATGCGGGCTGTCCTGCAGGCCGTTGAACGCGATCTCGACGACGAGCTCGGGCCGCACATACACCACGATCCCGTCGCGGTGGGTCTCCAGCTCCTGCAGCTTCTGCGTCTGCCACGCGAGCATTTCGTCGGTCAGTCCCTTGAATGTCTTGCCGAGCATGACGAACCCACCGGTGGGATCGCGGGCGCCGAGGTGCAGGTTGGACAGCCTGCCGTGCCGCCGGCCGTGGCCCCACTCGGCCGCGAGTACGACGAGGTCGAGCGTGTTCGCCTGCTTGATCTTGAACCAGGCGCCTCCGCGACGCCCCGCTTCGTACGTGGACTCGAGCCCTTTGGCCATCAGCCCTTCCTGACCGGCCGCGATCGCGGCGTCGAAGAAGTTTCTCGCCGCGTGGGCATCTGCGGTGATGATGCTCGGCGGACGGTGCGCCTCGGGGAGCAGCTTGGTACGCACGGAGTACGGCTGGTCGAGCAGTGATCTGCCGTCCAGATACAAGATGTCAAAGAAGAATGGTACGCCGGCGCCGAGGCGCTTCATCGTCTCCTGAAAACGCAGCGGCCGGTTGTCGGCCGTCAGGGCGATCGCCTCGCCGTCCAGAATCGCTTGGTTCAACGGCAACTTCCTCACGATCTCCACGACAGCGGTCAGCTCGGCGGTGATGTCATTCAAAATTCGCGAGTAGACGCGCACTTCGCTTCCACGTTTGTGCACCTGAATGCGAATGCCGTCCAGCTTGTACTCAAAGGAAGCCGGTCCCAATTCGGCGAGTGCCTCCTCGACATTCCCCGCCGTTTTCGCGAGCATCGGCTTGAGCGGCCGGAACAGCTCGATCTTGAAGCTCGAAATATCCGAGCGGGCAACTGCACCCAGATTGCCTGCCAGCATCACCGCGCGTCTGACGTCCTCGGCCGGCAACTCGCGCGCCTGCGCGAGCGCCTCGACCATGATCCCCTCGAGCGCGCCCTGGCGTAATTCTCCCGTCAACAAGCGAAACAGGAAATCCTGCTCTTCCGCCGTGGCGCTCGCGAACAGCTCAGCGAGCAGGCGCTGCTTCTCGCCGGCGGAGCCCTTCCCCGCCGTTGTCGAGATCTTCTCGAGCACTGCATCGACATCCCGCAGTTGCAGGCTTGCCGACGTGCCGACGTGCAACTTGGCCTTCTGCAACGTCGCCCACCCCACCCCGACCTTTGCCTGCCGAATCGTGCCCGACAGATAGGCGATGGCGAGCTCGATCTCGTCGGGACCGGCCTGCTTCAGTAGATCGGCGAGGAGTTTGATCTTGGCGAGGCGGCCGCTGGTCGAGGCAACCTTGTTGGAGGTTTCGGTGAGGGAATTGAGCAGCATAATTTTCAATTTATGCCGAAGCTGAGCGCTGGGCTGCTCCCGTACCGCGAGCGCAACAATGCGCTCGAGGTCTTCCTCGTCCATCCCGGCGGACCGTTCTGGGCAACTAAAGATGAAGGTGCCTGGTCGATCCCCAAGGGCGAGTTCGAGCCAGGGGAGGATCCGCTTGCCGCCGCGCAGCGCGAGTTCACGGAAGAGACTGGATTCGTGGCCTCAGGCGATTTCGTCCCACTGACGCCCCTGAAGCAGCGCAGCGGCAAGATCGTGTATGCATGGGGTGTGGAGATGGACTGCGATCCGGCGCTGGTGCGCAGCAACACATTCACGTGGAAGGGCCGGACGTATCCAGAGATCGATCGCGCGGCGTGGTTCACCCTCGCTCACGCGCGGCAGAAAATCCTCCCTGGCCAGCTGGGCTTCCTCGATCAACTCGAGACCGGCCACCATTGTCCTTAAGGACAGTGCTTGCCGAGCACACCCTTCAGGGTGTGAAAACCCGAGGAAGCTTTATTCGCGGAAGTGCAGCGGATCGCGGAGGTTTTGGAGCTCCCGATAATAATAGAGGGCCGTCGGCCGGCGGTCGTCGAATCGCAAAGACTTCACAAACGCCAGCTCCTCCGCGCTCGCGTCACCGCTGAGCATCGGGTCGCGCAGAAATTCCGCGAGTCCTTTTTCCTGATCACCGTTCGCGTGTTCGTGGTATTCGAAACCCTTGTGCGCACCATTCGTGAGCGTGACGGTGAGCGCGAAGGTCGCCGGATCCCATTCCCACGACGCGACACCCGAGTCGAGCCGGGCGCGCTGCTTTGGCGTCACGTGCAGCGCATCGGCGTCGAGGTGGGCGGCTTGGAGCAGTGTCTGCGCGACGAGGCGTTCCAGCTCGCCGAAGGATTGCCGTTCGATGATGGCGCGGACCGCCGCGACTTCGGCAGGCGCGCACTTTTTCAGGATCAGCTCGCGTAATTCCGGAAGCAGCGGCGCCACTTCGCCGAGCTCGCGTTTCCGCTCTTCCTTGAGATGCGCAGCGGCGACGCGAGCCAGCTCGCCCTGGGGCAGCTTGAGGAAGCGGTCCATGCGGTCGTAGATGTCGGTGCGCTCGGGGGCGGGCGGCGACTTCTTGCGCGTGAGGATTTGGGACACATAGGACTCGGTAACACGCGCGGCGCGGGCGAGGTCCCGCTGGTCCAGGTCCAGCTCGTCCAGCCGCTGCCGTATCACCAGGGCGATATCCATCTTAACCAACTCCGTTAATTATGATGGTTCATTGAGCCACACAGTTGACAAACTTAGTACAGCAGGGTACGTTTTGCCAGTCAGGGAGTGTCAGTGCAGCGATGTTCACGCTGGCGCAGTGAAGGAGCTTCCATGTACGCACGCAACGTCACGCTACATCTCAAGGCCAACAAAGGCGCTGATTTCACCCGCACGCTCGAGAACGACGTCCTGCCGATGCTGCGCAAGCAGTCCGGCTTCAAGGACGAGATCACCTTTCTCGCCGCCGATGGCACCGAAGCCGTCGCGATCAGCCTGTGGGAGAAGAAAGAGAATGCGGAGGCCTACGGCCGTGATACCTATCCTGCCGTGTTACAGACGCTGGAGCGGGTGGTCGAGGGGACGCCTCAGGTAGACAGCTACGAGGTGTCGAACTCCACGTTCCACAAGATTGCGTCGAATTCGAATCAGAGTCAGCCGGTGACCCGCTAAGCGAAGCGAAGGAGCGTCCATGCTGGACATTCACTGTCATCGTTGTGGCGGGTTTATCGGCAATCCAGCCGGGACGACCTACCGGGAGGCGTCGGCAGCGACGCCTCCGGTTTCACCGCACAGCGGTTTGTGCGTGTGCGGGAAGCCGGTCGTGTACGGCCCGGCGCCGGAGGCTGCGGCCGGCGGGCTCGGCGGAGTGCATCACCTCCGCTCGGCATCCCGCAATTAAGGCGAACCGCTCGGCATCGCGCAGCCCGCTCGTCGTCGACCGTGGGCCGGCGCGCTGTCCCGCCTGTCACCAGTATCTCCAATTCCGCACCGATCGCAACGGCCGCATGGTCGAGTACTGCCCGTGCGGCCATCGCGCGTTTGTCGAGCGGCGCAGCGGTAAACGTGAGGAGCCACTCCAATGACTAAGGAAGTTCCGATTGAAATCGAGGGGACCGTGCACGAGCTGCTGCGCAATTCCACATTTCGCGTAACGCTCGCCAACGGACATTCCGTGCTCGCGACGATCGCCGGCAAGATGCGGAAGTTTCGGATTCGCGTGCTCGCGGGCGATCGGGTAACGCTGGCGCTTTCGCCGTACGATCTCACCAGAGGCAGGATCGTTTACCGGCATAAATGAGGTGCGCAGCCCTTAGGACGCGCCGAGTCCTAGCATCGCCCCTTCATGTTCTAGCAGCCACCGTTTGGTATCCAATCCCCCGCCGAAGCCCGTGAGCTCCCCCTTTGATCCCACGACCCGATGGCACGGGACGATGATGGGGATGGGGTTCTTGCCGTTGGCGAGACCGACGGCGCGGGTGGCGTGCTTGTCACCGAGGAGTTTCGCGAGCGCGCCGTAGCTCGTGGTCGTGCCGTAGGGGATCTGCCGCAGGGCATTCCACACCCGGTGTTCGAACGCCGAGCCGACAGCTTCGAGCGGCAAGGCGAATGTGGTGCGGGTGCGGGCGAAGTATTCCTCGAGCTGTTGTCGTGCGCGCGCGAGCACTTCGGCCGCCGGGCCCTGCTTCGCTTCCACCCAGCCGGCCTGGTGCGTCGGCGCGGGACCGCGGCGCGACGTCGGGAAGTACACGCCGGTGAGGGCGGTTTCGGAGGCCGTGAGGACGAGCTCGCCAATGGGCGTTTGGAGGCGGGTGAAGGCTAAGGACATATGGAAGGATAATACGAGGTCCATTGCCACATAACGCCCCCCTAACGATTGCATAACCGCTGGCGATCACAATCAAACACATGGAACGGGCTGTCACGGTTTGGGCCTCCGTGCTCTTTGTCACGAGAGCGGCGGCGCGGGCGGCGGTTGTCACCCGCCACGCGAACTTGCGCGCCGGCCCATCGAGGTCGTGGCCGATCAAGGAGGAGCTCCATCCAGGCGACGAGCTGCTGCTCGTCGATGCCGGGCGGACGGACGGCTATTACGAGGTCCGGGCCCGTGATGGAGAAGGCGGATGGGTGTTGGCAGGCGACGTCCAGATCACGGACCTGGCCCGGTGGAGCGAAGACCGTGACGCCCCGCTCGTCGCCTATGTCGTGGACGTCACGCCAGGCAGCCAGGAGACCCCACGCCGCGCGCCTTGGCGCGTGTTCATGGTGCAGCACGACGTGGATTTGACAACCCCGGCACTCAAGGAGACGCTCCGAGGCCATTGGGTGCGATTCTCTGGTGCATGAGGGGTGGTGCGGGCCCTGAATCGGTAACCCAGATTAGGTCGTGCCCATCCTCCAGCGCGAGCGACTCGCCCGAGCCCTAAGCGGCCGCTATACAATAGAAGGCGAGCTCGGTCAGGGCGGCATGGCGGTGGTGTATCGCGCCCGCGACCTGAAGCATGACCGGCTGGTCGCGATCAAGGTCTTCAAGCCGGAGCTGGCGCAAGCGCTCGGCCCCGACCGGTTTCTCCGCGAGATCAAGGTCACCGCGCAGCTCAGTCACCCGCACATCCTGCCGCTGCTGGACTCGGGCGAAGCGGACGGGCTGCTGTTCTACGTCACGCCGTATGTAGAGGGCGAATCGCTGCGCCACCGGCTCGACCGCGAGCGCAAGCTACCGCTCGATGAAGCGCTGCGCATCACCCGCGAGGTCGCCGATGGGCTCGAGTCTGCGCACCGCCGCGGCGTGATTCATCGCGACATCAAGCCCGAGAACATCCTGCTCGAAGAGGGCCACGCGGTGATCGCCGATTTCGGGATCGCGCGCGCGGTGGCCGAGTCGGCCGAGGAGCGACTGACGGGGACCGGCGTCGCGGTCGGCACACCAGAGTATATGAGTCCGGAACAGAGAATGGGCGGACGTGTCGGGCCGATCGATGCGCGCACCGACGTCTTCGCCCTGGCGTGCGTGCTCCACGAGCTACTGACGGGAGAGCCGCCCGCCGCGGCGAAATCCCCGACTCCGCTCCCCGAGGGCGTCGACCGCGCCGTGCGCCGCGCCTTGAGCGACGCACCCGAGCGGCGGTTTGACAGCACATCCGCCTTCATTGCAGCGCTGCCGCGACCCACCTCTCAGGACGGCGATCTCAGCGCGGTAGCACGGCTGATGCGGCGGCCGGCATACGCCATCCCCGCCGGCCTGCTGATCGTTCTCGGCGTTCTCGCCATCATCCTACCGGGACGTTCGCGCGCCGCTCGCGAGCGCGGGCGCGAGCTACTCTCGCGCGCTACGACGCTCGCCGATTCGGGACGCTACGGGGAGGCCTATGCCGCATTGACGCAGGCGGAGCGCGCCTTGCCGGGCGACAGCGGCGTCGCGCGGCTGATGCCCAAAGTGGCCGACGTCCTGACGGTGACGAGTGCGCCGCCGGGAGCGCGCGTGTACCTCGAGCGGTTCGTCGCCGAGTCGGCCGCCCAGCGGCCCGACAGCGTGCTGCTCGGTGAGACGCCGATCCGCGCGCGCCGGATGGCCCGTGGCGACTACCGCGCCGTGATCGCAAAGGACGGCTTCGTTCCGTTCACGACGATGACGGCGACGTACGGCAGTCGACCGCGTCTTTCCGGCCTGAGAAATGAACCGATCACGATCGACGTACGCCTCTTCCCAGCGGATTCTGCTCCCGTCGACATGGTGTATGTCCCCGGCGGCGTCTACCACCTGGCCGGGCCGGCGATGCCGCTCGGTCTCGAGGCGCGCCTGGACGACTTTTGGATCGACAAGTACGAGGTGAGCAACGAGCAGTACCAGGCCTTCGTGACGGGAGGCGGCTATCGGCGCGCGGAGCTGCAAGGTTTCGCCGACCGCAGCGGGATGCCGGGTCCACGCGGTTGGACTGGACAGGAATATCCGCAAGGCCGCCGCCGTTACCCTGTCACTGATGTGAGCTGGGTGGAAGCGGCGGCGTATTGCGCCGCGCGGGGAAAGGGTTTGCCCACGGTGTTCGAGTGGGAGAAAGCGGCGCGCAACGGCGCCACGGCGCCGGGCGAGGGGCAGATGATGCCGTGGGGATATGGGCGACCGGGAGACGCGACGAGTTTGCGCGCCAACTTCGGCAGCAGCGGGAGCCAGCCCGTTGATGCGTATCCATTCGGCATCAGTATCTGGGGCGCGTACAACATGGCCGGCAATGTGAAGGAGTGGACGGCGAATCCGGTACAGGGGGGCTACGGCGTTACGGGCGGATCGTGGGAGGACCCGATCTATATGTACCCGACGTATGGCGCGCTCGCGGCCAACGCGTCGTCACCGTCGCTCGGATTTCGCTGCGCCAGCCCAACAGTCGCCGGCCACGACCAAGGGGGCTTCCGCGTTCCCATCGAAACCCGCACCCCGCACTATACGCCCGTGTCCAGCGCGACGTTCAAGTCGTTGCTCGACCACTACCGCTACGACTCCCGTCCGCTCGAGGCCACCGTGTTGCAGAGTGTCGAGACGCCCGATTGGACTCGGCACAAGATCCGCTACGTCGCGCTCGAGGGTGATACGACGCTGGCGTATCTCTATCTGCCAAAGCAGGCGGCGGCGCCGTTTCAAACGATGGTGTATCTCTGCAGCTCCGCGGCGTTTCTTCAGGTCCGCACGGTCCCCGAGGAAGTCGATTGGGCGATCGGTCCGAACATTCGTGCGGGTCGGGCGGTACTCGCGATTGTCTTCAAGGGCATGGCGGAGCGCGCGTTCGGACCGGGGTGGGAGCCGCCGGCACCGACCTCCGTGCGTTTCCGCGATTTGATGGTGTTGCATGCGACGGAGCTGCGCCGAGGGCTGGACTATCTCGCGACCCGCGCGGACGTGGACATGCGGCGCCTCGCCTTCGTGGCGACGAGCTGGGGTGCCGGATCGCGATTGCCGCTGGCCGCGGTGGACGACCGGTTTCGCGCGATGGTCTTCATCGGCGGCGGAATCGATGAGCGGATGTCGCTCGCGGCACTACCGGAGGCCTCCAGCATCAACTTCGCTCCCTACATCAGGCCACCGAAGCTGCTCTTGAACGGGCGCGATGACGAAGAGGATCCGTGGCTCACGCGAGCGTTGCCGCTGTGGAGTCTGCTGCGCGAGCCGAAGCAGCTGGTGCTCGTGCCCGGCGCCGGGCATATCGTGCCGCTCGAGATTCGGGTGCCGGCGATCAATCGGTTTTTGGATCAGACGTTGGGGCCGGTGCGGCGCGCACCGTGAGGTTAGGGTGCTCGAGCTCGCGTAGTTAACTAATCAAGTGAATAATGATTTAGATTCAATACCGCGACTTGACAAATATAGTACATTCGGCTAGGTTGCGCGAGTTGCGTAGTGTTCGCAGTGAAAAGTGCTGTTGCAGTTGCAGAGAGTTGTCTGCAGAGGAGATTGTCAGATGTATGCTCGTAATGTGTCGCTGAACCTGAAGGCCAATGCCCAGTCCGAGTTTGTTCGGATGCTGGAGACGGACGTCCTCCCCGTGCTGCGCAAGCAGAACGGCTTTAAGGACGAGATCACATTCGTGGCTCCGAACGGCACGGATGCGCTCGCCATAAGCTTGTGGGAGAAGCGCGAAAATGCGGAAGCGTTTGGTCGCGATGCGTATCCCGGCGTACTGGCGAGCCTGGCGACCGTTATCGACGGGACGCCTCGTGTCGAGACGTACGAAGTGAAGAACTCGACGTTCCACAAGATTGCATCGAAGAACTAGTCGAGTGAAGCAGTAGTGCGCACAGCAGGACGCAGCATCGGGGGCGGCAGTACGCCGCCCCCAGGTTTTCACGAATGGAGATGGTTATGATTACCGAGATCCATTGTCATACCTGCGGCGGACGCATCACCGATCCGACGCTCGTGTCCTACCGTCTAGCGGACGGTGCGGTCGTGGCCGCGGTGCCCCGCACCGGCCTGTGCAGCTGCGCGCTGGCGATCGTGTACGGCCCACCAGCGGGCTACTTGTCCTCGCCCGGGTTCCCCAGACCCATCATCCCTTCCTGAGGCGCTTGGTGCGGCCGCGCTCCGCGACCAGCTCCCCAAGGCGATCCCACATTTCCGGCCGGATGTTGTCGGCGAGTTCCCTACTCTGTTTCGCGAGCATGCCGCTGATGTCGGTTGTGTCGAGGCCCGCCATGCGCCCTTCCGCAATCACGTTCTCGAAATGGATCCGGGCTTCCTGGATCATGGGACCCAAGGGACCGGGGCCGCTGCCGCGCTCGCCGACGGCGAGGGCCAGCAGGTAGAGGTCGCGGGCGCCATCCAGGCGCTGGGCGAGGTACTCGTGCGCGGTCATGCCAGACTCTCTGAAGCTAGTGAGTCGAGAAAGAAGGCCATCACGAAGCCGGCGAGCAAGAGTTCTCCGGCTTTTCGGTGACTTGCGGCGACAAATCCTCCAGCTTAGCCTCATCGTAACGCTGTTCCGCGTTCGACTACTCCTGCGCCCGCTAGGAGGAGTTATGCGTCTCTCCTCGCTCGCCCGGATCGCCGGGCTTCTCGTACTCACCTCGTGTAACACTGTCGTCGACACCGGCCAGCCAGTGGGTCCACTCTCGCTGTCGGTCGTGTCCGGCAACAACCAGAGCGGACCACCTGGGACGGAGTTGCCGAATCCGCTCGTCGCGCTCGTGGAGGACTCGCGCAGCCACGCCGTGAAAGGGCAGATCGTCAATTTCGTCGTGGTCGCGGGCGGCGGCAGCGTCTTCGCCGGTGCCGCGATCACGGGCGGTGATGGCATCGCCCAGGAACGCTGGACCCTCGGTCTCTCGGGACCGCAACAGGTCGAAGCACGCGCCGTCGACAATGCAACAGGTGCGAAGCTCACGTTCGCGGTCTTCACCGCGACGCTGACCGATGTCCAACCGCCTGTCGTGACCAATGTGGCAACGTCACCTCCGAATCCGGTCGCAGGCAGCCCGTTCGACCTGACCGCGGTCGTGAACGACGCTGCTACGGGCGGCTCGAACATCGCGGCGGCGACCTATACGATCGATGGCGGTCCACCGGTCGCGATGGTCGCGCAGGACGGCGCGTTCGATCAGCCAACCGAAGCGGTGCTGGCCCACGTGCCGCCGTTCGCGGCCGGCGGTTCGCACACCTTCTGCGTGACCGGCAGAGATGCCGCCGGGAACGTGAGCAGTCCGAGCTGCATCACGGTGGTCGTCGCCGAGGCCGCGATTTACGTCAGTCCCGCGGGCGACGATGCGGCGAGCGGCACGCGGGCCGCGCCGCTCAAGACCATCGGTGCGGCGCTCGCGCTGGCTGGCACATCCGGTAAGAACAGAGTGAACGTCGCGCAGGGCACCTATCCAGAGAATGTGCAGCTGCGCTCCGGGATCAGTGTGTACGGCGGTTACGATCCCGCAACCTGGACGCGCGCGCCGGCGATCTCCATCACGACGATCGGCCCCGGACCCGCCATTACGGCCGTTGCGATGCAGGGCGACAACGTGACGGGAGTGACCATCGACGGCTTCACCATCCGGAGCGGCGACGCGGTCGTTTCCCGAGAGAGCGCCTACGGGATCGTGTTGACGAGCAGCGTGGCGACGATCTCGGGGAATCACATCATCGCGGGCAACGGCGTGGGCGGCCGGAACGGCTTCGATGGTGGCCCGGGACAGAATGGCGTCACCGGATCCAATGGCCAGCCGGGCCAGCTCAGCGGCCCCTCAGGTTTAGGCGGTGTGGGTGGCGTGCTCATGTGTTTTGGCAGCTCCGCCAGCGGCGGCGCGGGAGGTGATGGTGGGGATCCCGGCCTGGCCGGTCAAGACGGCGGGTCCGGCTTTGGACCCACTCCGGGCGCTGGGGGAGTCGGGGGGGCCGGCGGCGTCTCGAGCCCGCTGCCTCCAGGTCAAGACGGCGCGAGTCCCCTGAACGGCGGTTCTGGCGTTGGTGGTTTTTCCGGCGCCGACTTCGGCGGCTTTTCCTTCGGACGCTACACCACGGCGGACGGCGGGACTGGCCAGCTCGGCCAACGCGGTGGGGGCGGCGGGGGCGGCGGGGGCGGGGGCGGGCTCAATGCCTTTCTCCTCACCGGCGGCGGCAACGGCGGCGGTGGTGGTGGAAGCGGCGGTTGCGCGGGGACGGGCGGTGGTGGCGGTGGTGGTGCTGGCGGCTCGTTCGGCATCGTCGGGGTAGCGTCGACCTTGACCATCACCGGCAACACGATCGAGACGGGGAACGGCGCTGCCGGCGGCGCGGGCGGCAGTGGTGCCCCGGGTGGCGCCGGCGCGACTGGTGGCCTCGGCGCGACGAATGATGCGCCGCAAGTTGGCGCCGGCGGCAACGGCGGCGCGGGTGGGTCTGGTGGTGCCGGCGGCCCGGGCGGTGGTGGCGGCGGCGGTCCCACCATCGGCATCGCCTTCCATGGCGGCACGGTCACGGAAAGCGGCAACAGCTTCGCGCTCGGCGCCGCCGGCGTGGGTGGAGCGTCTCCACAGGGCGGCAATGTGGGTAACACGGGACGTCGCACGACAGTCTTTAGTTTTTAGCCAGTTCGCTGCGCCAAGAACGCGGTTTGGATTCACAGGCTAAAGCCTGCGCTCGGCCGTCATCCAAGCGGAGCGGGCGGGGGGGCGGATCGAGATCCTGGCCGGCGGCGGGATCGACGGGGAGAATGTCGCTCGGCTGGTGAAAGCGACGGGCGTGCGCGAAGTGGATTTCAGTGCGAAGGACGCGGAGAAGGTAAGGAAAGTGGTACGTAGTTTGTCCGTGCCCTGAAGGGCCGGCTCGGCGAGGCATTGCCCTTTTTAATTCGCCCGAGCAACGAGCCTTTGGAACCGCGGATTGCGTCGCAGCGGGTCGAAGGTCGGATCGATCTTCAGCCACCCGGGAGACAGATAGTACGGCATCGCCAGCAACGGCTCGAGCCGATCGAGCGCCTTCTCCCGCTCATTCGCGAGGATGTAGATGCGCACGAGCTGGTGCTGGATGTATGGTCCGAGGTCCGCATCCTGCGCGATCGGCCGTAGCGCGACCGCGTGCTCACCTTCCCGTTTCGCCTCGGCGTAGCGGCCAAGATAGGCGAGGGCCAAGGCGAGGGCGACGCGTTGCGCGGCGTCGTTGGGCGATGCTTGGACGTGTTGCGCGAACGTGATCCGCGCCGTGTCGGCGAAGGCTCGTATCCGGGCCGTGTCTCCGCGCAAGGCGTACGTCTGCGCGAGCACAATTCCCCACTGGGCCCGATCCCCATCGAACGCGTTGGGCGTGAGCCGCAGCAGCAAGGCTTGCTGCGTGTCGTCGAGCACCCACATGAGGTCGCCGAAGGTCGCCATATAGGCCACGAGCGCGGAGGGGTCAACGTCTTTCGAGGCGGTTTGGAGGACGGCTCGCGCTGCGGCAAGGTCCCCGCGGCCGAGCAGCGCCATCACCTTTCCCTCGAGCAGATCGAGATTCGCGGGCGCGAAGGCAAGCCCCTTGTCGAAGGCCTCGAGGGCCTCGGCGTAGCGCCGCAGGTAAGTCAGACGCACCCCCAATACAAACGCTGTCGCGACCGACCGCGGATCGAGCCGGTCGGCTTGGCGGATATGATCCAGCGCCGTTTCCCACCGGCCGAGACCCCATTCGGCGCGAGAGAGGGCCGAGAGGACGTCCGCGCTGCCGGGGGCGAGGTGGTAGCCTTGGGCTAACTGCTCGAGCGCCATGACCTTGTCCCCCAAGACCAGGCTGTAATAGGCGCCCAGGGCCTGGTGGCCAGCGGGGCCGTTCGGAGCCAGCGCCAGCGCGCGCTGCGCCGCGCCGTAGGCCGCCGCCGCATCGGCCGGCTTCGCGGAAATGAACGCGTACAACGCCGAGTGGGTGCGCGAGAGCTGGGCCCAGGCCTGGGCGAAGGTCGAATCGAGGGCTACAGCCTGTTCGTAATACGGCACGGCCCGCCGTAGGTCCAGCGGATTCCCGGTGTTGTTCTGAAACACTGCCTCTCCGTGCAGGAACGCGTCGTAGGCGGCGAGGTTTGCCGTGGGCCGCGCGGCGAGCCGCTGCTGCGCGGTGGCGCCCAGCGCGACGTCGAGCGCCTGCGCGACGCGGCTGGCAATGTCGGATTGCACCTGGAAAATGTCCGTCGGCTCGGCGTCGAAGGACTGCTGCCATTTGCTGATGGGCGCGGAGCGGCCGCGCACCTCTACCAACTCGGGACTGACGTGCACGGTCACGTGACCGCCCGGCCCTTTCTGCCAGCGCACCGTGGCGGTCAGGAGATACTGCGCGCCGAGCTCTTGCGCGATCTGTTGCGGCGGCTTGGTCGTCCTCTTGAACGGGGTCGAGCTTGCGCGCCCGATGACCTCGAGTCCGGCCAATCCGGCGAGCTTGCCACGCACCTCATCGGCCATGCCGTCGGCGAAATACTCTTGCTCCGGACTCCCGAGGTTTTCGAACGGCAGCACCGCGAGGACTCGCTCAGCGCCATCGGCTCCTGCTCGGGTGCGTCGCCAGGCGAATAGAACGCCGACACCGATTAGAAAACCCACGAGCAGCATCGCGAACAGGGGCCGACGCCGCACTGAACCGCTCACGGCCTCGTCGAGCGCCCGCGCGAAATCAGCCGCGCTCGGATAGCGATCGCGGGGCGTGACCGCCAGCGCTCGGCGGAGCACGGCATCGAGCGCACCGGCCACATGCCTGGGCTTCGTAATTCGGGAGGACGGCGGCTCGCCCGTGAGCATCTCGTACAGCACGCTGGCAAGCGAGTAGACGTCGCTCGAGGGATCGAGATCGCGCGCGCCGCTCGCCTGCTCGGGGCTCATGTATGCGGGCGTCCCGACGGCGATGCCCGTGTTGGTGAGGCGGGTCTCGGCGTCCAGAGCGCGCGCGATGCCGAAGTCCGCCACCAGCGCGTGAGTGCCCGTGAGCATGATGTTCTCGGGTTTCACATCGCGATGAACGATCCCGTGGCGGTGGGCGTAGTCGAGCGCCTCGGCCGTCTCCCGCGCGATCCGCAGGGCGTCCTCTACGGGAAGTTGATGCTCGCGTTCCAGCCGATCGCGAAGCGTCTCGCCTTCCACGAAAGGCATCGTGAACCACAGCTCACCGGCCGCCTCACCCGAATCGTGCACCGACAGGATGTGGGGATGCTGCAGGCGGGCGGCCAGCAGGATTTCCTGTTGGAAGCGTTCGGATCCGAGCGCCGCGGCGATCTCCGGGTGGAGTAGCTTGAGCGCGACCGGACGGTCGTGCTTGAGATCGTGGGCGAGATAGACCGTCGCCATCCCGCCGCGCCCCAGCTCCCGGTCGAGGCGGTAGCGGTTGGCGAGGGCGGCACGCAGGCGGGTATACCGGTCGGGCAGCGAGGGCTCGGTTTGGGTGACGTCGCAAGAATAGAGACCAGAGCGGGACTGAGCTAGAGCCCGGCGTTGAATTGATGCCTCCATCGTTCGTTCGATACGCCTCAATTCACATTGTTCGCCCATCGTACCGCGCGGGCGGCAGCGCGTGCGAAGTCTTCGCAGCCATGAGGTGCTGGTGTGGCGAAACTGGTAAACGCGGAGACTTCGCACGTCTCTGGGCTCACGCCCTTGCGGGTTCGAATCCCGCCACCAGCATCCCCGCTACCCGTTGACTCGGCGCAGGTGATCGCCGATGTTTTACGTACGTGCGAGGTCTCCGCGTAGCCAGTTTCGCTACGCCAAAACGACAGCCGGGGAGCAATAGCTCTCCGGCTTTCGTGTTTTCACAGGCTAAAGCCTGCGCTCGGCAAACATTGTCCTTAAGGACAGCGCTCGCCGAGCACACCCTTCAGGGTGTGGAGGCCAGCCGCTGTATAATTGAAGAGTGACGTCGATCCCGTATTACCACGTCGATGCGTTTACCAGCGCGCTATTCGCGGGCAATCCGGCCGGTGTGTGCATTCTTTCGGACTTTCCGCCTGACCGGACGATGCTCCAGATCGCTGCCGAGAACCGCCATTCACAGACGGCGTTTGTCGTGCAGCGCGGCACCGCCGAGTTCGATTTGCGCTGGTTCTCACCGCTGGTCGAGGACGATCTCTGCGGGCACGCGACACTGGCGACCGCGACTGTGCTTGCGGCGCGGGCACGAAACCTGGCCGGTGCGATTCCAGACGCGCAGTGGCGAGCTGAGGGCGACGCGCAAGGGCGACTGGTTCGAGCTCGATTTTCCGGCGCGGCCCGCTGCGCCATGTGACCCTCCGGCGGCGCTGCTACCCGCGCTCGGGCTCAGCACGGCTCAGGTTTTCAAGGACACGCGCGACTATCTCGTGGTGGTCGAAAGCGCCAGGCAAGTCGCGGCGTTGAAACCGGATATCGAAGCGCTGGCGCGGATCGACATCGGGAACGGCGGCACGATCGTGACCGCGCCGGGCGACGGAGGGGGCGACTGCGACTACGTGGTGCGGTTCTTCGCCCCGTCCGTGGGCATTCCGGAGGATCCGGCGACTGGATCGATCACCTGCACGTTGGCGCCCTATTGGGCGGCGCGACACGGCAAGCGGGCGCTGCGGGCTCGGCAGCTCAGTCCGCGCGGCGGAGAGCTGCGCTGCGAATTGGCGGGTGACCGTGTGAAGATCGCAAGGCAGGCGCGGCTGTATTTACAGGGTACGATCGCGATTTAGCGGGCGGGCTTTCGTGTTTTCACAGGCTAAAGCCTGCGCTCGCCAAGACATTGTCCTTAGGATCCAGTCGGCAGTTTATTGATACGGGCGTCCGTCAACGTTACACACTGGAGCGCAGGTTCCGTGGGAATCACGCCCCACCTGCCGCGCTCGGTCGACATTCCGCCCTCGGAATTGGCCTCATCACCCCTGGCATCGGCGTTGCACGCGTGTCATTCATCCGATCCAGGAGGAGTCCGTGAAGCGCTGCGCCGTCGCCACCGTAATCACCCTCGCGATCGCGGCATGTAGCCACGATTCGCCTAACGCACCCAACGCTTCGCCACCGCCCGGCTTTGCACAGACCTCGCACATCCACATCATGCCGCTCATCGGACACATGCGCCCCGGCTCAGCACCCGCACAGGGGCCCCAGGCGCCCACGGTGGACAACGGCATCTACTATCACGGCGGTCCCGTCATCCTCGCACAGAAGGTCGCCGCGATCTATTGGTCCAGCAACACGATTTACGCGGGCGGGCCCGCCCCAGGCACGACCGGGCCCGGCTCGGCCGACGGGTCGGTGATCGGCTACTTCCTGAACAACCTCGGGGGGTCGCCCTACTACAACATCAACACGACCTACACCGACAGCGCGGGCACCGCTATTCAGAACAGCGTCACTTACACCGAGTTCTGGGCGTCCAACACCAACGTGCCACTGCCCATCGTGCCCGTCACCGACCTGCAGATGCAGAATCAGATCATCGCGGGCTTCACGAGCGGCCAGCTCACCTACGACCCAAGCACGCTGTACCTGATCTTCAGCGACCAACTCGTCAATCTCGGCGGCGGCTTCGGGTCGGTATACTGCGCCTACCACGGCAACTTTACCTGGAACGGCAACGACGTGAAATATGCCGCCATGCCGCACGACATCGATGTCTTCGACTGCAACGCCCTCTCGGGCTCGCCCAACGACGATGCCGCCGCCGACGCCGAGGTCAACACCCTGGCGCACGAGACTGAAGAGACCAACACCGACGAAGACCTCGATGCCTGGTACGACAACTCGGGCAACGAGAACGGCGACAAGTGCGCCTGGAACTTCGGCACGACCTACACAACGGCGAACGGCTCGACTGCGAACATGAAGATCGGCACGAAGGACTTCCTGGTGCAGCAGAACTGGGTCAACGCCAACGGCGGCGGGTGCAGGCTGAGTTGGTGACAAAGCCGATGTTGTATCGTGTCTCCCTGCCTTGAAGCCTGCCCAGAGCGCAGCTCAGCGCGCGCGCACCCGATCGAGTACGAACCGGATCGCTTGGAGCACGAGGCCGGGCTCCGTGGCCTGAATGTCGTGCCCGCTGCGCGTGGTTTCGATATGGATCGCGTTGCGGGAGCGGCGAAACCACTCCTCGTGCAGCGCGCGCCACACCTCGTGTCCCCGCGCGGTGCCGTTCACGTACGTCGCGTTCGAGTCGGACTTCATGCTGGTGAGCACGGCGAGCGGGATATCGGGGAGCGGCGCCATGCCCTCCACCGCTCCCGCCGCCTGGATCCGTACCGTTTCGCGGATTTCCTCGGCCTCTGCACCGGGCGGCAACGTCTTGAGCACCGAGTCGAAGGACGCGCGAAACGCACCCGGATACGTGCTGTCGATGCGCCCAAACTCCTTCACCTGGCGCTCGTGCGTCCCATCCACGAGCACGAGCCCCGCGACATCGGACGGATAGAGCGAGGTGTAGAGCCGGACAAGCAGTCCGCCGTAGGATCGTCCTACGAGGACGAACGGCGGCCGCAGCGCCAGGCGGCGGAGCAACTCGTGCAGATCGCTGGCGGCGTGACGCGCGCCGTAGCCGTCGGGGCTGGGGGGGCTCGGGTCGGAGCGGCCAAAGCCCGCGCGCGAATAGAGGACGACGCTCGTGAGCTCAGCGGCCGCGGTCGCGACCGGCAGCCAGGTATTCAGCGAGTCGGCGAGGCCGACTTCGAACACGATGGTCGGCGCGCCGGCGCCCATGCGCGAGACGTCGAGGTGCCGGCCGCCAATGTCCACGCGCTGGTGCTCCTGTCCCGCGAGGAGCGCAGGACAGAGCAACAGCCCTACGGCAGCGCTACGCATGCCGGCAATTTTAACCGCGCGCGAAGCGCTCTGCAGGGCAACGATAGGGTACTACTCGGCGTGCCTTCGGGAGCTACTATGCCAAACGACATGGGGACGTTTCGCGTTGACATCGAGGTTGAGAACCCGGCCAGGCCGGGCCAAAAACGCACGCTCCCGTCTGTCCTGGTCGACACGGGTGCGGAGTTGAGTTGGGTACCGACCGAGCTGCTCGAATCGTTAGGCGTCGAGCGCAACAATCAGTGGCGGTTCCGCCAGGCGAATGGGACGGTGCTCGAGCGCTGGACCGGCACGGTCTCGGTATACGTCGCGGGAAAGCGGGCGGGCGACGAAGTCGTGTTCGGCGAACCGGGCGACCTGACACTGCTGGGCTCTCGCACGTTGGAAGGCCTCAACTTCCGAGTCGAACCCGTCACGAAGCAGCTCGTCGATGCCGGACCGGCGCCCGCGGCGGTATTGGTCACCGCGTAGCCGGTTTCGCTACGCCAAAACGAAAGCCGGGGAGCGACAGCTCTCCGGCTTTTTTGTGTTGTTCCCAATTCGGAACGCTCGAAGGCGATTGCGGGCCTAAGTACCCGCCGGCACATTTGCTGTCCCCCTTTTAGGAGGTTCCATGTCTACTCGCTCGTTCTTCTGGGCGTCCCCCCTCTTGTGCGCAGCGCTGTTCGTCGCGTGCGCCGAGGAACGCACCGTCGCCCCGTCCGTCACCCCGCCGTCGTTCTCGAGCCAAGGCGCGCCTACTGCTCCGGCCGCCTTCCGCTTCTACCAGCAGCACAACCTGCTGTCCGACGGGACGGTGGCGGCGGACCGGGTGGATCCCAACCTGGTGAACGCGTGGGGGCTGGTGTCGGGCCCGACGACGCCGTGGTGGATCTCGGACAACGGGACGGGCCGCTCGACGCTCTATAATGTCGGTACCGGCACCATCCCGTTGATTGTCACGGTTCCAGGGGCGGGGGGTGGGCAGAGCGCGCCGACCGGCCTCGTGTTCAACGGCGGCACCAGCTTTGTCGTGACCAACAGTGCCGGCACGAGCCCGGCGCGTTTCATCTTTGCGAGCGAGGACGGCACGATCTCCGGATTTCGAGGGGTGCCCGTCGTGATTGCCGTGGATAACTCGGCGAGCGGGGCTGTGTACAAGGGCCTCGCGATCGCCAGCACGACGACCGGCGACGTCCTGTACGCCACCAACTTCCACGCCGGCACCGTCGACGTCTTCGACGGCCATTTCAATCCGATCCACATGACCGGCGCGTTCACCGACCCCGCTCTCCCCGCCGGCTACGCGCCCTTCGGGATTCAGGACATCGGTGGGACCATCTACGTGACCTACGCATTGCAAAACGCGGAAAGGCACGACGATGTGGCGGGCGAGGGCCACGGCTTCGTGAACGCTTTTGACACGAACGGCAACCTGATCCGCCGCGTCGCGTCCCGGGACAACCTCAACTCTCCGTGGGGGCTGGCGCTGGCGCCCGCCGATTTCGGGGCGTTCAGCAACGACCTGCTCGTCGGCAACTTCGGCGACGGGCGCGTTCATGCCTTCGACCCCGCGACCTTGGACGGCAACGGAGAGTTTACGCACCGCGGCCCGCTGCTCTCCGCCGAAGGAGGGCCGCTCGCCATTGACGGCCTCTGGGCGCTCAGCTTCGGCAAGGGCGCCGCCAACAACGGGCCGAGGAATACCCTCTTCTTCACCGCGGGCCCCGACGGCGAACAGCACGGTTTGTTCGGGACGCTGGTGGTGGCCGCGCGCCCGGGAGTGACGAAGGAACCGTAAACGCCGCCCTACGCCACGAAAGCCGGGGAGCGAGAGCTCTCCGGCTTTTGTGTGTGGCAGAAGTGACCTCAACGATTGCGTAGCACGTCGTCGAAGAACTCCCGCAGATCGAGCTCGAACGGCGCCGTGGACGGCTCCGGATGCCACCTGAGACTGGTGCTTACGATCTCGGGGCGCTCGTCGGTGGCCCGCCAGCACTCCACAATGCGTGCATCCACATCGACAATCCAGTATTCACCGACGCGCTCCTGTTGGTAGAGCCGCCGCTTGACTTGCCGATCGGCACGTGCGGTCGAGGGCGAAAGGACTTCGACCGCCAACAGTAGCGTCCGGATTTGACTCCACCCTAGCACCCGTCCCTCGCCGGGCGTAATGGGCAGGACAAAGAGATCGGGCTGGACGAGCATGTCAGCATGGAATGAGATGTCGGCCGGCGAGGCCAAGACCTCGGCCCATTTCTCGTGTTGGAGGTAATTCGCTAGACGAACCAACAATCCAGTGACGGCCCGTTGATGAGTCGCGGACGGGGCCGGCGTCACAACCAGCTCCCCGGCGATGACCTCGTAGCGATAGTTGTCGTCGGGCAGCGCGCGGACCATGGCGGCAGTCCAGCGTTTAGCGGTGTGTGGCATACCCATATTGTGCTCGGCTCGGCGCGGGGGGCGCAAGTAGACACCCACTCAGGATGTGCGTGCCGGTATCCGGGTACGGTACCGATTCATCGCGAGCAAGGGCGCATTGACGCGAGAGAGACCGAGAGCTCTCTCAGGCTGTCGTCCGTGCCCTAAAGGGCCGCGGCCCTTCGCTGCGCTCAGGGCAGGCTTTCAGCCGACGGATAATTCGCGAAGCTTCTCTAAGACTTTGACCATCGCCCACGTGTCCCGCTCGCAATAGTCCAGCAGGTCCTGGCGCACGCGATCCCGTTCTTCCGGCGACATCTTCTGTGCGACAAACAACAGCCGCGCGATCTCGACGCTCGCGACGAGGCCATCGACGATCGGGATGGTAGACGTTGTCCCGGATGACCGGCAGCAAGTCGATCGGCTTGTGCTCGAGCGCCTCGAGCTCTGGGCGCAGCTCCGGCACTGCCTTCTGCGGCCTTGGTCATGGGTGTGATGGATCCGCGTTTTCTTGTCCCCGGGTGCGTGATACGGATACCGTATGCATATTGTACGCACACGATACTGGGGACTCCGCGATGGGCCGGAAAGTGCGCAAGACATTGAACATTGACGCCCCAAGCTCGAGCAGGCGCGTGAGTATCTCAGGCTGGACACCGAGACGGAGGTGATCGATCGGCTACTCGACGACCTTGTCTGGGAGCGCAGGCTCCTCGAGGTCCTCCGTTCAGCCCCGAAGAGCTTCAAGACGTTTCGGTCGCCGCTGACGACCCACCCACCGCCCCATTTGAGCCGGCCGCGCCGTAGATGAGGGTTGTCCCCGACACGAACGTGTGGATCACTTGGTCGGCGCGCGCGCCGGAGGACTTGAGTCTCGGCGACCGCGGTGACGCACTTCCCTTTCTTGCGACGATCACCCTCCAGGAGCTCTGGGCTGGTGCGCGCTCCACGGCCGACCGGGCGTACTGCGAGCGTCTGCTCGTTGAGGCACAGCGTCATGGGAAACTGCTCAATCCCCCTGCCGC
>QHVB01000070.1 GCA_003222195.1 Gemmatimonadota bacterium
TCGCCGGCCCCGCGTGTCGTACAGGTCGACGGACCCGTCCGATCGGGGCTTGCCGACGCCAATGTATTGACCGTTCCTGTCGTAGATGTTGTAGCTGCCTGATGCGTCTCTCTCGAATCGCCCGATACGGCCGCTCACATCCGGTTGCGCGATGCCGTCAGGTGGTATCGACCACAGGCGCTCGCGCGGCACCGGGACGCGGCTCTCCTGCGCAGCGAGTCGGGAAGGCACCAGCGAGGCGAGCGCAATTGCCAGACACGAGCCGACGAGCAGCGAGCGGCGCCCTCCGCGGAGGACCCGACAACAAACCGTCGTCTTGGACCCTGAGCGCCTGTGCGCGCCTTCTACGTTCTCATGACGCGCCAAGATCAAGAACACGGCCTACCCCGCGTCGGCGGTCTAGTAATCGCGGAGATGGATCGCACGCAGATTTCCCGGTCCTCGCGGCCGTCGACCACAAAGACGTCTGGGCCCCTTTCTCCGAATCCAATCTTGTTAGCCAGAGCGATCCGCCGACCGCACCTGTTTCCCTCGGAACCATCCGACCAGCCGGTGCCGGTAGTAGTACAGCGGCAGCGCCACAGCCACGACAATGGCTGTGAGTATGACGACCTCGAGATAGTCGCCCGCCGCTGTCCGTGCGCCTTGCGCGGAGAGCACCCAGGTGCCAGGAATGCGACCGAGCGTCGAGACCACGGCGAAGACCCACAACGGCATCGGGCTCAAACCAAAGAGATAGCAAGTCACATCCTTCGGAAGACCGGGAATCAAAAAGATGAGAAAGCAGAGGATGGCCCCCTCCGCTTCGACAATGAAGCCCATCCTGTGCCAGATGTCTGGGCTCACCAGCTTCTGAACGTAGCGGGCGCCAAGCCAACGCCCGACGGCAAAGGACGCTACTGATCCGAGGGTCAGCCCCATCATCGAGTAGAGAAGCCCCAACCACTGGCCGAAGAGATAGCCGCCAAGGATTCCCGTCAACTCACCTGGGATAGGGGCAATGATGACCTGCAAAGCCTGGAGGCCTATGAAAATGACGGGCGCCAGCACGCCCCACTCGCGAAGCGTGTGCTTGAGGAAGCGTTTATCCACGTAAAGGCGGACGAGGAACTGGTACGCCGGGGGATCCGTCAGGACGAGCCAGCCGCAGGCGGCGACGAGGGCGGCGAGGATTGCGCCGCCGATGACCCAGCGTGCCTTCGCCTTCACGCATCCCCTCGGGGTGTCATCAGGTGCCCTGGCCAATCCTCGGGTGCGGCTCCTGAGTCACCGCCGCCCCGCACCGGGGGCAGTGGGTCCAATCCGGGGCGAGCGCGCTCTTGCACTGCCCGCAGCTTCGCTCGCCGGATGTCGAAGCCTCGTGCGCCGCGCTCGGCGGGCTGACGCTGGCTTCCTTCGCCTGGGCCTCATCAATGCCTTTCTTGAACTCCTTGAGACTCGACCCAAGCGATCGAGCGAGCTGCGGGAGCCGGTTCGCGCCGAACAGGACCAACACGATGACCAGGATCACGAGCAGTTCCTGATACCCAAGTCCAAACATGATGAGGCTCCTCTGAGACACTCTACCCTCTCACGTAGTGGAACGATTCGGCCAGCTTTCCACGGTATGCAAGGCCGACGAGTAATACCTCCGGCGCCTGAGACGCGACGGGCCCGAGCAGGTGTTCCGGCCCAGGCCCGCGCCAGGCGATGAGGAGCCGTCGATTAGAAGTCGATCTCGAGGCGTACAGTCGGCCAGCCGAGCGAGCGCTCGTCGTCATTTACTTTGACCGGTCGGCTCTGAGCGTTCAGGTAGAAGGCGTCGCGGCCGCGGCGGGGCTTGTGATGCCTGCCGTGCTCATCGAGGGCGAACGGCAGCCGAAACGTCCCGGCGAACGTGAAGGTCGCCTCTGGGACGCCGTCGATCGTGGCGACGCCGTTCGTGATGAATCCAATCGGCGCCTGGTCCGTCAGCGACAGCGAGAGGTCGGCGTCGCCGGAGAACGTCCCGGTCATGATCACGAACTCGGGCGCGTCCACCGGGTTGTCGCCCTGGACCACGACCGCGAACGTCCCGCCGAGGGTGCCCTTGCCCGTCGCCAGGCTGAGGTCGTCCCCGCCGGTGGCGTTCAGCGTGCAGTGCGTGGCGTTGGGGCTGAGCGACAGCACAGACCACGGGCAGAGCGGCGTTCCGACCTTCGCCCAGCCGGAGAGCTGAGCGACCGCTGTGCGCCGGCCACCCGGAACAACGCTAGCGACAAAGTTGCTGGCCGCGTCCTTGAGGTACATGTCCTCGGTGACTTCGTAGAGGACTACATCCGGATCCGCCGTCGAGAGGACCTCCTTCGCGAGAGCCGGCGCCGGGCCGAACATCAGCACCAACAAGAGGAACACCAGCCCCACGGGGCTCCGTGTCACCGCGCTTTTCAAACAACAGTCGAGCGTCATCGCCGGTCCTCCTCGTACCTGCCGTCCAATCGATGCATACAGCGGCTTCGCCGGGATAAATGAGCAATCGGGGGACCAAGCCTTCTTGAAATCCAAGCATTTGATTTTATTGTTTTTGTCGGTAGATCCTTCCGGAAGATAAATTCCGTAAGCGATTGATTTATTGTCGATGTGGTCCAGAAACCGGTTGCTTCTGGAACGATCCTGGCACTTAGAAGCGTCAGGAAGTTCGGACATGCGGCGAGAACTTAACTAGAGAAGCCGGGCGACGCCCAGAGACTTTAACCCCAACTCATCGCTATGCGGTTCTCGAGCCGTCGCAATTCCGTTTCCCCGGAAGCTGGACCCGGACCTCCATCATTCAGACGGAACCGTCCTATGCTGGCCAATCACTCGACCACCTTGCGGTGAATCTCATCGGTCAGAGCTTTGATGGCCACACTCAGATCCTGCGTCAACCTCGTAAGTTTAGTGTTCTGGTCTAGGAGTTCGAGCATCTGAGCGGACTGTTGGGCCGCTCGCGTATCAGGCGGGATTTGATGACGGCACTTTCTGGCTCGAGCCAACTGGGTCTGGCCACCAGTTGAGAATTCAAAAGCAGTCTAGAAGACCGTCACGGCTCGAAGCCCGGGGACGATCACGTCGCGGTTTCGCCGCCCCGTAAGCTGGTTCGGTCCGGACAGGATCCACTCGATGTTGGCGATTACTGAGCAGCAGCCGGCGAGAGAGAGGTTGTAGTAGATCTCGCCCATGTACTCGTGACCACCGACCTCTCTCTGGATCGAGAACCCCACTCCGATCAGGTCCTTCGCGCGGTCTAGCCACGATGGAGCGTGCTGCACCCCCGCTGACCATGCGTGAGATGTCAACGACTCGCCCTCGCTCCGGCTGAGGCCGGCCCTCATGAAGACACCCGTGTCAGCCGTGAGGAGCTGGTCGAAGCTGACGCCGGTCCCCCACGTGACATCGTTGCGGCGCTCGGGCACGGAGCCGATTCGCGTCCACCAGCGATAATGGCCGCTGAGCGGCAAGATGTCGCGGCGGCCGAGCTCGAAGATGACGTACGGCAGCCCCGAGAGATCCTCGTTGAAATCGCCGGGTCCGTGCACGCCCAGCGCGTAGCGCCAGTCACCTTGGCTGATCCGGAGCGACGCGCCTGGCCCGTTCGAGGGCGGCCGGAGCATCGGATCCCCCAGCAAGGCGCCAGCCAGGAATTGCCGCGTCTCGTCCTCGGCGAAGAAGTTTCGGTCAAAGTAGTGCGTGACATCAAGCTTGCCAATGTTGAAGCGCACGTGGCCCTCGAGGAACTGGAAGCGCAGCCAAGCCTCG
>QHVB01000071.1 GCA_003222195.1 Gemmatimonadota bacterium
CGAGAGCTGCCTGGTTACGCGACTATGGTTGGAGACCATCGCTACGACGATCGCCTTACGGATTTCTCCGAAGCGGCAATCGCTCGCCGCAAGGCGTCTGTGGCCGATTTTGCGAAGCAACTGCAGGGCATCGACCGCAACGCTTTGGCGAATCAGGACAGGATCTCGTATGACGTGCTCGCAACGGTCCTCGATAGCAACTTGCGCCGGTCCGCCGTGTTCAGCGAGCCGGACGCTGCCGGAGCCGATCTGTGGTTGGACGTCACCCAGTTCAACGGACCGCAGATCGGCTTTGCGGGCCTCCCATCGCTGATTCGAGTGTCCCGCTTCAGCTCGATCCTCGACTATGAGAACTACATCAAGCGACTCGCCGCCGTGCCAGCGCAGCTCGACCAGCTCACCGGCGGGTTGAGGAGGGCAATGGCGCGTGGCTGGCTGCCGCCACGAGTCGTCGTCCAACGCGTTCCGTCGCAGATCGACGCACTACTCACTGCGAACCTCGCCGCGAATCCGCTGTACGCCCCGTTCGAGCGATTCCCGGGAAGCTTTGCTCCAGGCGATCGAGAACGGTTGGCGGCGATGGGCCGCGCCGTGATTGCCGACAAGGTCGGCCCGGCCTTTCGTGCGCTGCGGCAGTTCTACGTAGCCGAGTATCTTCCGGCCTGCAGCGAGGCGCCCGGCGCTAGCGTCCGGCCGAGCTGGATGAAGTTCTACGCGGCTGCGGTTGCGTCACAGACAACGACCGCGCTCACGCCGCGCGAGATCCGCGACCTCGGACTCAAAGAAGTCGAACGGATCGGTGTCGAGATGGACGTTGTTGCAAAGCGCGTTGGATTCAATGGAACGCGGACGGATTTCGCCAATTGGATCAAGTCAGCGCCGGAATTTCATTACTCGAGTGCGGCGGAAATGCTTGCCGGTTATCGTGACATCGCCAAGCGGGTCGACCCGGAGTTGCCGCGATTGTTTGCCGACCTGCCACGACTTCCTTATGGCATCCGCGCCATGGATGCTGCGGAAGGCGATAACGCCGAGAAGTACACTCGCGGGACTACGGATGGAACCCGGGCAGGCTACTTCGAGGCAAATGTCAACAACTTGTCGCGCCGCGCCAAAGGCGACATGGTCACGTTATTGCTGCACGAAAGCGTTCCCGGACACCATCTGCAGAGCGCCCGTGCGCTGGAACTCCGCGATCTGCCGGCATTTCGCAGACAGCTTTTCCTGCCCGCCTACGGCGAGGGCTGGGCGCTCTATGCGGAAAGCCTCGGCGAAGAGCTGGGGCTCTATGGCGATCCCTATGCGAAGTTCGGCTACTTGTCCTCGGAGATGTTCCGCGCCTGCCGGCTTGTCGTGGATACCGGTATTCATGCGTTCGGGTGGACACGCGAGCAAGCGATTCGCTATCTGGTTGACAATGCCGGAATCACCGATGCTACGGCCATCGCGGAGATCGATCGGTATTACGTATTGCCGGGCCAGGCGCTGGCCTACAAGATAGGTGAGCTCAAGATCAAGGTCTTGCGAGCCAAGGCGCAGGCGGCGCTTGGCGAACGTTTCGATATTCGTCGATTTCACAATGCACTCATCGACGATGGTCCGCTGCCGCTGTCGGTGCTGGAGCAGCGCATCGACGACTGGATCGCGCGCAATCGCCAGTGATGGTCGCCGACCGCACCGAGCATGTGGTGCCAGCGATAGTAATTACACCGAGTTCATCGCCGAATGCTCGAAGCTTTGGCACTGTCTCATCCGATGCTTCGATGACTCGCTTTGCATTGGCGGCCTCGGGCCGGACCCAAACATCGAGGTCTCCGGTCGCCCTGACGCGACCGTGGGCCGCAAGAGCCTGAGCGCCGACCCGGGGCAGCCGCCTTCGTGTAGGTCGCTCACTTCTTACCGAGTCGCTCCAGCCATTCGAGGTCGGCAAGATCCTGCGTGCGCCCGACGGCTCGCTTGTTCTTGATCAAGTGTTTTGCCGACAGAACGGGCACAGACAGATCTACGAATTTGGCCGTCATCCGATCGGCCCATGCTTCGTCGAAGGCGACGTCGTCGATACTGGTCAGAACGTCGATCCGTAGCGGCGCGACGCCGATCTGAAACACGGTTCCCGGCCTCGTCAGGTCGGTCTCTTTGAGATCCTGGAGCGGCGCACCGAACACGCGCAGCGCTTCGATGACTCGCTTTGCATTGGCGGCCTCGGGCCGGACCCAAACATCGAGGTCTCCGGTCGCCCTGACGCGACCGTGGGCCGCAAGAGCCTGAGCGCCGACGACAAGATACTCAACGCCGTGAGCGTTGAATGCGAACAACAGATCTCTGAAGTCTGGGCTCACCCGGTCCTCGCCATGCGAGGCACTGGAGGGTCAGTTCCCAGACTGCGTTCATGCGCGCTTCCGGGGTCGAGCCTTCCCAGTCCCGAGCCTCGGGCTGCGGATCGCCGGGGCGAATCACCCGGCTTGTTGCGTTTGCACGCTCGTATCGCGAGCTCATGGGTGCATTATAGATGGGATCGCTAGAGCAGCTTGCCGGGGTTCATCAGTCCGCGCGGATCCAGAGTTTGCTTGAGCGCTCGCATGAGCTCGAGCTCGAGGGGGTCCTTGTGGCGGCGGATTTCGTCGCGCTTGAGCTGCCCCAGGCCATGCTCGGCCGAGATCGAGCCGCCGAGGCTCGCCACCGCGTCGTAGACGATCCGGTTCACCGCTTCGCGGTGGGCAATCAGCGCCTCGGGGCCGACGTTGTAATGCAGGTTTCCGTCGCCCACGTGGCCGAAGACGTACGGCCGCACGCCGGGAAACGCGCTTCCCAGGGCGGCTCCGGCGCGCTCGATCAGCTCCGGGGTCTTCGACACCGGCACCGAAACGTCGTGCTTGACGTTGGTAAATTGCGCCTC
>QHVB01000089.1 GCA_003222195.1 Gemmatimonadota bacterium
GATGCCCGCGGTGTTGCTGGGCAAATGGTACGGCAAGAGAGTCATCCTGAACTACCATAGTGGGGAGGCCGAGGACCACCTGCGGCGTTGGGGACGCAGCGTCGTCGCGATTATACGGCTCGCCGACGCTCTAGTCGTACCTTCCGGGTATCTGGTTGAGGTGTTTGCCCGGGTGGGGTTATCCGCCCGCGCCGTCGCTAACATCGTTGACTTGAGTCAATTCCAATTCCGCGCGCGCAAGCCGCTGCGCCCGATCTTTCTGTCGAACCGAAATTTCGAGGCTCACTACAACGTCGCCTGCGTCCTGCGCGCCTTCGCGCGGATTCAGCTCAGCTATCCGGACGCTCGCTTGATCGTCGCCGGGGATGGGAGCCAGCGCCGGGCACTGCTCCGGCTGGCGGGGGAACTGCGCCTGCAGAATACCGAGTTCGTCGGTCGTGTTAGGCCGGATCGGATGCCCAGTCTGTATGCCGCTGCGGACATCTATATGAACGCACCGGACATCGACAACATGCCCGGCTCCATCCTGGAAGCCTTTGCCTCGGGGCTACCCGTCGTGACAACGGATGCGGGCGGCATCCCCTACATCGTGCGGCACGGCGAAACCGGTTTAATTGTGTCGCGTGGGGATCATGAAGGCATAGCGGCGGCCGCGATGCGCCTGCTGGAAGATTCCTCCCTCGCAGGCCGGCTGACCGCTTGCGCCCTGGAAGAGTCTCACCGCCTGTACACACCGGAGGTCGTGGCAGGAGAGTGGCGGCGCGTGTACGAGGGTCTCGTCGCTCATGCGGGAGCGCGCGCTCCGGCGCTCGCGGCCCGGCAGGCTCCACAAACGTCGGGCGCCTCGGAGGCGGAAGGAGCCTGAGTGGGTTATGGGGTTCATCGGTGGTGCGCTGGGCTACAACGTTCTGCGCTGGTTGGGGGGCAAGGGCGATTCCGGGCGATGTGATGGACGGGCCTATCGCTCCCGGAGCAAGCTTGAGGTACTGCTTGGGCCGGCGATCTGGCACGAAGTGGCCGGGAAGGTCGTCATCGACTTCGGTTGTGGCGTGGGAAAGGAGGCGGTCTACGTCGTATTCGGTCCGCCCTGGTACCACCTGTTGGCAGGGCATCTCTTTTCGGTGTTTCCGTGGGTGCATCTCCTGTTTACGGAGGGAGCGCTCATCCGCTGGCGCTCAGACTTCAAGCGTGATGGAGCAAAGGGCTTCAACGAAGTCGAGGGTGGTCTGAATCTCATGACCGTTCGCCGGTTCGAACGGTTGGTGCAGCAGAGTCGGTTTCGTTTCGAGCGCTTCGAAACCGTACCGATCCGGAAGCTGCGGATGTTCTTCACTCCTTTGACGCGCGAGTTCTGTACTTCAATGGTCAGATGCACGCTCGCCCTCCGATGAGTCTCGGCTCAAGCTTGCCTCCGACATGGACGAAGCGCCCGCAACTCGAAGGGCATGTCATCGCGGCCGCCGACCGCATTCGCCAGGGAGAGTTCGACCTCCTCGGGCGGCGCGTGGATGTCGGCGCTCCGATCGATTGGCACCGGGAGCCCGTCTCTGGAACGCGGGCGGGAGGCAGGCATTGGAGCCGCATCGACTTCCTGAATCCGCAGGTCGCCGGAGAGTACAAGCTGATCTGGGAGCTCAATCGGCACCAATACTTCACGACGCTCGGGAAGGCCTACTGGTATACGGGTGACGAACGCTACGCCGTCACGTTTGTCGAACACCTGCTGGCATGGATGGACGCGAATCCGCCTAAGCTCGGGATCAACTGGGCGAGCAGCCTTGAGGCGGCCTTCCGAGTGATCTCGTGGATCTGGGGGCTGCACTTCTTCAAGACATCGCCGTGCATGACTCCGGCGGCGTTTCGGCGCACGCTCAAGTTTCTCTACTTACAGGGCCGACACGTCGAGACGTACTTGTCGACCTACTATAGTCCCAACACGCATCTCACAGGCGAGGCTCTGGGGCTGGTGTACTTGGGCACCATGTTTCCGGAGTTTCGCTGCGCGGCGCGGTGGCGGCATGCGGGGTGGGCGATTCTAGTCGAGCAACTGGGGAAACACGTGCGGCCGGACGGGTCGTACTTCGAGCAATCCACGTATTACCATCGCTACACGACGGATTTCTGCTTGCACTTGAGCATTCTCGGGCAGCTGAACGGTCTGCCGGTCGAAACGGAAATCCACGGGAGACTGCGGGCGCTCCTCGATCACCTCATGTACATCACGCAGCCCGATGGATCGACGCCGCTCGTGGGAGACGACGACGGCGGGAGGACTCTGGTCCTGGACCGGCGTGCCCCAAATGACTTTCGCGCCGCCTTGGCGACGGGAGCCGTCCTCTTTCAGCGACCGGACTATCGCTACGTGGCCGGTGAAGCCGCGGAGGAAACCGTCTGGCTCTTAGGCTGCGCCGGGCTCCGCGCTTTCGACGCCTTGCCGAAAGTGCCGCCCACGGCCGTGAGTCGTGCGTTCCCGGACGGTGGCTGCTACGTGATGCGCGACGGATGGAAACGGGAGGCCAGCAGTCTGCTCATCGATTGTGGCCCGCACGGTGCCCTGAACTGTGGGCATGCGCACGCCGATGCGCTTGGCTTCACGTTGGTCGTGCGGGGCAGGGCGGTGCTGGTGGACCCTGGGACGTACACATATACGACACCCCGGGAGCAACGAGACTACTTTCGGTCCTCTGCCGCCCACAACACGGTCACCGTCGCCGGCCAGTCCTCCTCGATCCCAGGCGGGGCTTTCAGCTGGCGGCACATCGGGCAGAGCTCCCTGATTGCATGGACGTCCGGTGTGCGCTGCGACTATTTCGAGGGAGCCCAAGACGGGTACGCCCGCCTCACGCCCCCGGCTCTCCACAGTCGCGCGGTGCTCTTTCTGAAGGGCGACTACTGGATTGTCCGAGACCGCATCGTGACCGATGGCGACCACGACGTCGAGCTGCATCTGCATTTCGCGCCAGGCATCGCGCTCGAAATCTTGTCCCCGAGCCGCGCCGTCGCGCAGTGGGGCCCTGACTCCCAACGTGAGACGCTGGAGATCGGCGTGTTCGGCCACCAAGGGATGATGCGTGGCGGCGAAGGTTGGGTTTCGAGTTCGTACGGTGCGTTGAGTCCGGGGCGCACATGTGTGTTCACTGCGCGCGCCCCGGGGCCCCGAGAACTCGTGTCGTTCTTCGTGCCGGGGAGCGGAAGCCGGGACGCGATCGAGATCCAGGAGCGGCCGGCGAACAATGGCCGGGCCTTCACGGTCGTCAGCCGCGGTGTTGAGGACGTGCTGCTCGTGGGCGGAGGAGCGGACGCCGCGAGCGGGGACTTGTCTACCGACGCTGCCTGGGCGTGGGTCCGGAAGTCTCGCGGCGACGAGCTGCCCTCGGAGTTCGTCCTGGTCCAAGGTCGGTATCTGAGATGGCGCGGCCGGAAGCTCGTTCAAGCGGACGCCGTCGTGCGCTGCATCGCCGCCCGTCTGGAGGCTTCGGAGCTGCACGTGGAGGTGGATGCGGAG
>QHVB01000090.1 GCA_003222195.1 Gemmatimonadota bacterium
CGCCCGATCAAGCGGCGGCGATCAAGGCGCGGTTGGGCCAGATGGGGCTCGGCGGTGGCGGGGCTCCTCCGATGGCGGCGACTGAACCAGGGAAGGCGGCGTAGATGGCAGGCGGAATCACGAAGCCAGACCTCTTCGAAATCAGGCTCCCGATGGATAAGCGAATGATCGTCGGGCGGATGGACAATCGCCCGCGCTACATGGAGATCGGCGGCTTGGGAAATCCGGGGCGATGGCACGAAGACAATCTCCCTCATTCCCAGTCGCCCCAAAAGAACATCGCGCAGATCGAGAAGGCCACGACGAAGGTCAAGGTCGCGAAGACGGCGCACAACCGGAACGACTGAGGAGGCTCCCATGCCCGGAGGCATCGTAAGTCCAGAAATCTATCCGATCCGAGACCCCCGCGACAAGCAGCAGCTCGTGGGGCGCATGATGAACCCCCCGAGGTTCATGGAGGTCGGCGGGCTCGGCAACGCCGGCCGCTGGAACGAGGACAACCTCCCGCACTCCCAGTCGGCGCAGAAGTACATCGGACAGTTGGAATCCGGCGGGCCGACCGGGGTGAAGGTCGCGCGGAAGTCCACGAACGTGAACGACTAGGATGGCGACCCCGGTCCCGCGCCTCGTGGATCTGAAGCCCTGCGGCCACTGCGGCGGGGCGCACCAGGCGATCCTCCGGATCGAAGGGATGCACGTGCTCACGTGCGAGCGCGTGAAGGATAACGGGCTCTATCTGCACTGGTCGCAGGGCCGGCCGTATCTCGTGACGGGCCCCGAAAGGACGCGCGATGGCCGAAAGTGACGAGCTGAAGCAGCGTCTCGCGGATCTCGAAGCGGAACTGAAGAGGATGAAGTCCCGGCCGGCGAACCAACTCGGCGGGGATATCCAGCAGGCGAGCTACGACGCCGACCATCACGGGAAGCCGACCGCGATGTCAGTGAAGGGCCTGCTGCGGAAGGGCGTCCAGGCGAAGAAGATCCAGGCGGCGATGCGGGACGCCAAGCTCGGAGGCACGATCCTCGAGGACGGGAGCGTGGCGAACTTCTCCTGCCCGGAGTACCCCGACTGCCTCGCGACGGGCTCCAGCCCGCACTGCGTCGGCATCACCTACGGGACCTCGGTCCACGTCCCGAACTGCACCGTCTTCCACGATGCGGTCGCCCCGCTCGAGCCCTCCTCTGAGCGCGTCATCGTGACGCAGGTCCAGGCGCCCTGATGGCCGAGCCGATCGTCGCCGAACCCGGTAAGCCCGCGCCGACGCCCGAGCAGCAGCAGCAGCGCGTCGAGGCCGAGCGCCGTCTGGCGAACCTCCTCTGGAACGATCCAGAGACCGGCCCCGAGATGCGGAAGCTCGTGGAGAAGGTCGCCCCGGGCTCCCTCCCGATGGCCGAGATGCGCCAGGCCGCGGAACGGGAGCGCGCGAAGACGCTCGAGGAAGTCCGAAAAGAGCGCGAGGAGTGGAAGCGGGAGCGCGAGGCGGAGATGCAGAGCCGCTCGCGGGAGGCCGCCCACCAGAAGCTGAAGGCCCAGGGCTACTCGGACGGGGACATCGAGCGGATCGAGAAGCTCATGATCGAGCGCCTGACGGCGGACTACGAGGTCGCCGCGAACTACTACAAGACGCAGAACCAGGTCGGCACGCCGCGCTCGTCGTCCCTCGTGACCGAGCTCCCCGGCATCCAGGGCGCGGGCGGCGACTACTTCGTGAAGGCGGCGGGCGGGGGCCCCGGCATCGGTGAAGGCGAAGGCCGCTCGGTCGGGCGTCAGTGGGCGTTGAAGCGCGCGTACAAGGACCTCGAGGACCTGAAGGCCGGGCGACCGCTCGATCCGGCCCCGTGGGATGTCCAGCAGGGGAGGCAGTGATGGCCAGAGGAGGACGTATGCGACGC
>QHVB01000072.1 GCA_003222195.1 Gemmatimonadota bacterium
CGAGCTCCCCGGGCACCAGCACCACGTTGGACGCAGTCCAGACAAGCTTCGGGTCCTCGGGGGTCCTGGACTGAGCAGCTTTTGCGGCGGCCGGGCTCGGTTCCTGGGCGACTGCGAGCGTACTGAGCACCGAGAGTCCGGTGCACGCCAACACATACAGCAAATGATGTTTTGCGGCCTCGAGGGGATTCATGGTTTAAGGAAATCCACAATCAGGGGAATCACCTGCTGGGTCGCTTCCTCCATCAACCAATGCCCGGAACCCGGGATGATCCTGCCATCGACGTTGTTGGCCACCAGACGGACCTGATCGATCAAAAAGGAGCCGGACGCCTTTTCGCCGGTCAGCACCAGAAACGGCATGTCCAGTTTTTTCTTCGCGAACGCGGCGAAATCGGCGGCGTCCGCTTCGAAGGCCTTGAAATACTCGAATCCGGCCCGCATGCCCCCGGGTTGCGCGTAAGCCTTCGCATAGAAGCGACGGTCGGCCTCGGGGATCGAATGCTTTGGATCGGCCGCGAAATCGTTCCAGAAGTGCTCGAAGTAGATGCGCTCGCGCCCCTTGACCAGCGCTTCGGCTGTCGGTCCGCGGAAGTGGAAGTGCCAGAGGTCGCGCAGGAGCCAGACGTCCTTCCAGTTCCCGACGCCAGGGAGAAAGGCGTCCATCAAGACGACTTTCGAAGTCTCGGATGGGTATTGCGCGGCGTATGCGTAGGCGACCATCAAGCCGATGTCATGCCCGACGACCTGGACCTTGTCGATTTTCAGCTGGCGCACGATTTCGTGGACATCCAGGGCCAGGTTCTTCTTGTCGTAGCCGGACTCGGGTTTGGAGGAATCGCCCGCGCCGCGAAGGTCGGGAACAATGACCGTGTGCTGCTGGGCGAGCAGCGGCATGAGCGGAACCCACATATGGCTCGTCTCGGCCTACCGAGAAGGCAGGAAATGTGGTCTACTCATTCATCTTTTGTGAATGCCGGGGGGAGGGATCATGGATAGACTGCGCGCGCTCGAGGTCTTTGTGACCGTCGTAGCGCAGGATAGCTTCGCGCGGGCGGCGGAGGTGCTCGACACCTCGCCGGCGAACGTGACCCGGTACGTGAACGACCTCGAGTCGCATCTGGGCACTCGCCTGCTGAACCGCAGCTCACGCAAGCTGTCGTTGACCGAGGCCGGCAGGGCTCTCTACGAGCGCAGCAAAACCATCCTTGATGAGGTTGCCGAGCTCGAAGCCAGCGCGTCGTCTTCTACCTTGGTGCCGCGTGGACGGCTGCGGCTCAATGCGCCGCTCAGTTTTGGAATCAGGTACCTGGCGCCACTGTGGCCCAAGTTCATGGAGAAATATCCCGAGGTGGAGCTCGACGTCGCGTTGATCGACCGGGTCATCGACATCGTCGAGGAAGGTTACGACATGACCATCCGCATTTCGCGCGACGGCTCAGCTTCGAACGTTGCCCGCAAGCTAACGACCTCGCACGACATCGTGTGCGCGTCGCCCGCCTATCTGCTCCGCCACGGCCGCCCTAAGGTGCCGGCCGATCTCGTGAAGCACGTCTGCATTGGGTACAGTTACGCCCCGCATGTCGAGGAGTGGCGCTTCACGGACGACAACGGGAAAGCGCACGTCGTAAAAGTCAGCCTCGGTATGCAGTCGAATAATTGCGACACCGTGCGTGCGGCAGCCCTCGCAGGTCAGGGCATCATCTGGCAGCCTACCTTCATGGTCGGCGACGACGTGCGAGAGGGCCGGCTGGTCCCGCTGCTCCCGGGCTATCACTTGCCGGAGATTGAAGTGCTGGCTGTCTTTCCGAGCCGTCGTCATTTGAGCGCGAAGGTGCGCGTGATGGTGGATTTCCTGGTGGAGGCCTTTGAGGGGATTCCGCCCTGGGATCGTCAGGAAGGCATGCTCGAACCTGCGGATGTCGACTTGGCCCGCGCCTCTAGTAAGCCCCGTTCCGGCGGCAGCGCCGCGATAGGCGATCGCGGTAGCGTCGTCGCCGGGGCGAGCCGCGAAGGCTAGCTCGCGGAGCTGCGCTCGAGCAGCCGCGCGAAGATCCTGTGACATGGCAGGTGCCCGTGGTCACCGACGAATACCACCTTTGTGGTCACGGCAGTATAAAGGCCCAAATTGCGCGAAGGACCGCTATGGGCCAATGCGGACGTTCGATCGAACCTTGGAATCAGCTTCCCAAGCTGCAAGCGTAGGTCTATCGGACAATACGCACCGATAGAACGGTACCGGAGATTCGAATGCCTCTACGCCCGCCATACAGTCCAGAGCTCTGGCGCCGTTTCTCTCGGCGCCGGAGAATGAGCCGACAATTCAAACGCTTTCGCGCCATTTAAGGCGCTTGTGCGGCTCTCTCTAGGGGGAAACGGGTTTGCGCCGATGATAGTGTGCATTCCGCACGCGAAAGTAGGTTACCGCCAGGCCCTCTTCAAGCGAAAAAGCCCGGCCTCGAACGAGGACCGAGCTTTTTTGTTTGCGGCGATCCGCACCGCTAGAGCTCTCGGTTAGGCGCGGCGGTCGAGCAGCTGGCGCGCGAGATCGTGCGCGCTCGGCGCTGCGCCAGTGGTGCGCTGCGACTGCGTCGTAGCTTCTGAAGATGCGGTCTCGCTCGGCAGCGGACCGTGGAGCAAATTCGCGGCGCGCATTTGGCTATCGATGGCGTCGCTCGAGGCGACCGACGGCGGCGCAAGCTGTGGCCCGTTCGTTTCGATCCGGTTGGCCGAGCTCAATAGCGCTGCGGCTTGCGCGTGGGCGTCGAGCGCCTGCGCCTGAGCGCTCATGGCGGCGGCGAATCCGATGGTTGCGAGGACAGGGATGAGTTTCATTTGTAACGGTCCTTTCATTGCGGTCCCTCTTGCCGGAATGCAGTAGGGTGCTCTTTAGTACGCGCCACGGCGCACGACCTTACAGAAAAACAGTGAACGCGCCTCTCAGCGTGTCCAGGGGAACTTCCATCGCCTCGGTAGCCGACCGCCCTGCCATATCGGCAGGGTAAGTGCTTGAATGGAAGAGATGGCTGCTAAAGGCAGTGTTGCGTCGACCGGTTGAAATCGCCGACCCAAAGTGGTCATTCGCGAAGCCACGGGATGCCAGTGCTCATACATGTCCCAGGCGAGATCCGTTGTGTTCCAAGGGCCACTTCGACCTCTAGCCGTCGTAGGGGTGTAATGTTGGTGCTCCAGAACCATGTCGCCACGGGAGGAAAGAATGTCGAATGATCGCAGAGAGTTCATTAAGATTGCTGGCGCCACGGCCGCAGCGGCTGGTGCGGCGCTGGCGGCAATGCCAGCGGCCGCCCAGATGGAGATGCCAGGGCAGTTCAAGGCGATCAAGGCTCTGGCCTTCGACGCCTATGGGACGCTGTTCGACGTCTTTTCGGTCACGTCGCTGTGCGAAAAGTT
>QHVB01000073.1 GCA_003222195.1 Gemmatimonadota bacterium
TCATGGATCGCACCGAGGTCATTCTCGATATCTTCGCGACGCGCGCGCGCAGCCACGAGGCCAAGCTGCAGGTCGAGCTGGCCCAGCTCGAGTATCTGCTGCCGCGCCTGACGCGCATGTGGACCCACCTCTCGCGCATTCGCGGTGGTATCGGACTCCGCGGACCCGGCGAAACACAGCTCGAAACCGACCGCCGGGTCATTCGCCGCAAGATCTCGATGCTGAAGAAGCGGCTGAAGGATGTCGCCGAGCATCGCGCCAACCAGCGGCAGGGCCGGCGCGATGTCCCGACCGCCGCGCTCGTCGGCTACACCAATGCGGGAAAGTCGAGCTTGCTGAAGGCGCTCTCGGGCGCGGACGTGTTCATCGAAGACCGCCTGTTTGCGACCCTCGATACCCTGGCGCGCGAGGTGGACGTCGGCGAAGGCTACCGGTTTCGGCTCACCGACACGGTGGGGTTCATTCGCAAGCTGCCGCACCATCTCGTCGCGTCGTTTCGCGCGACGATCGAAGAAGCCCAAGAGGCCGATCTCATCCTCCACGTCATTGATGCGAGCGAGGCGAACTGGGAGGAGCACGCCGAGGTGGTGGAGCGCGAGGTCGGCAGCATGCAGCACAAACGCGTAATCCACGTGTTCAATAAGGCTGACTTGTTGCCGGATCCGGAAGGATTTCTGACACTGGTTCGAGAGAGGTACCCGCACGCGATACTTACATCGGCTGCGCCGCACGCCGCACGCCGCACGGCCATCGGCGCCGACGACCTCCGCAATGCCCTCCGAACCTCGGCTCAGGCGTTGAGGCCAGTTGCGGAGATCCGAGTGCCTTTGAGTAACGGGAAGTTGCTGGCGACGCTGCATCGCGACGCGGAGATTCTGCATCAAGAACAGACCAACGGCGTGGTCACCCTGCGCGCCCGCATCGAAGCCCGGCTCCTCGGCCGGCTGCGACAGGAGGGAGTGGAAGTGGTCCTCGGATGAAGTCACTACTCGTGTGTCTCGTGCTGCTCACCGCCTGCGGTG
>QHVB01000074.1 GCA_003222195.1 Gemmatimonadota bacterium
GCGCGTCTCTTTGTCGTCGAGCAGGCCGGGAGGATCCGCGTGCTGCATCACGACACGACGCTGGCCCGGCCGTTCCTCGACATCACGAATCGCGTGCTGTCCGGCGGTGAGCGGGGACTGCTGAGCATGGCGTTTCATCCGCAATACGCGGCCAACGGACGCCTTTACGTCTATTACACGAATCTCACCGGCGACATTCGCGTCGTGCGGTTTACCGTGTCGAGCGATCCGGACAGCGCCGACCACGCGACCGCCGACACGGTGCTCAAGATTCCGCATCCGGGGCAGGCCAATCACAACGGTGGGCAGCTCGAGTTCGGCCCCGACGGGATGCTGTGGCTGGGGACGGGGGACGGGGGAGGGACCGGTGATCCGGCCCGCAATGGCCAGAACAAACACGCCCTGCTCGGCAAGCTGCTCCGCCTGAACGTGGACGGCGCGAGCGGGTACGCGATCCCCGCCGACAATCCCGGCGCCAGCGACACGTCATTCGCGCCGGAGGTCTGGGCGTACGGGCTGCGCAATCCGTGGCGGTTCTCGTTCGACCGGCAGACAGGCGACCTCTATATCGGCGATGTCGGCCAGGACACCTATGAAGAGGTCGATGTGGCGCCAACGTCGTTCCAGCGCGGCCCGGGCGTGAACTACGGTTGGAATATTATGGAAGGGGCCCATTGCTATCAGGCCACCAACTGCAACACGACTGGGCTCGTGCTTCCCATCGTCGAGTACACCCACGCGTTCAGCGCGTGCGCCATCACGGGCGGCTACGTCTATCGCGGCAGCGCGCTGCCCGCCCTGGTGGGCAATTACTTCTATGCCGACTACTGCAACGGCGCGATCACGAGCATCAAGTACCCAGGCTCGGGGCCGGCCGACTGGACGTCGCTGCTCACGCCGGGCAGCGGGATTAGCTCATTTGGGGAGGACGCGCGGGGGGAGTTGTATATCATGCAGCTGACGGGCCCCGTTTTTAGAATTGGTCCATCTCAATAGTTCGGGCGGTTCCTCCGCGCCAGGAACCTTCCGAATACGATCCCCCCGATCACCCCCAGAAACTCGTAGAGCGTCGTCGCATTCAAGTCAGTTGCAATCGGCACGATCACGGATCCGAGAACCGCGATCGCGATGGCAATACGCGCGACCGCCGCCCCCTCGCCGCCGCCGCTCCTCGCCGCCCCCCCCCCTTCGCCGCCGTCGTTCCTCGGCGCCGCCCTTTTTCCCCGCGCCGACCAGAACCCCACCCCGGTGACGCAGCCCGCTAACCAAAGGGTATTGATCAGGGCGAGTTGCCACGGCCCCCAGCTCGCGGGATAGTAGATCAGTTTCCACCCGTCGCCGATCGTGTAGCCGAGGCCGCAGCGTTGCATGGTGTTCACGCGGAGACAGATGTCGGTCGAGTTGTGCCAGGTGGCGGCGGTGAACGTGTCGCCCGGCGCCACGCCGCGCAGTGCACCGCGCAGACGCAGGTCGGGTTGCTCGAGCGTCGCGCGGACCGCGGGCATGAAATAGCGCAGCGAGAGGTCGGTGTGGTCGACGGCCAGTACCAGCACCCTTTCATCA
>QHVB01000042.1 GCA_003222195.1 Gemmatimonadota bacterium
CGTGGACCGCTCACCGCGCCGCCAATGCACCATGGCTCGCGATTGCCGCCGACACAGCAACGCTCGACACGCTGCGCATGGCGCTCGATCCCTCGCGACTCCCGCCCGGCGTTTATCGCGACACGATCGTGATCGTCCCGGACGACCATAGCATCGCGCAGCTGCAGGTCCCGGTCGAGCTGCGCATCGTGGCGACTGCACCGCCACCGCCGCCACCACCGCCGCCACCACCACCACCACCGCCGCCGCCGCCGCCGCCGCCACCACCACCGCCGCCACCGCCGCCGCCGCCGGTCGCGAACTTCGCGCCCAGTTGTTCGGGGCTGACGTGCAACTTCGATGGGAGCAGCTCGACGGCACAGCCGACGGCGACGTACAGCTGGACCTGGGGCGACGCTACACCATCGGGGTCAGGCAAGACGGCATCGCACACCTATGGTGCGGCGGGGACCTACAACGTGACCCTGACGGTTACGGATGCTGGAGGGACCAACTCGAAGACACAACCGGTCACGGTCTCGGCAGCGCCGCCACCGCCGCCACCACCACCGCCGCCGCCGCCGCCGCCACCGCCGCCGCCGCCACCGCCGCCACCACCGCCGCCGCCGCCGCCGCCGCCGCCGCCGGTTGCGAACTTCGCACCCAGTTGTACGGGGCTGACGTGCAACTTCGATGGGAGCAGCTCGACGGCGCAGCCGACAGCGACGTACAGCTGGACCTGGGGCGACGCTACACCCTCGGGGTCAGGCAAGACGGCATCGCACACCTATGGTACGACGGGGACCTACAACGTGACCCTGACGGTTACGGATGCTGGAGGGACCGACTCGAAGACACAACCGGTCACGGTCTCGGCACCGCCGCCACCACCGCCGCCGCCACCACCGCCGCCGCCGCCCGCGACGACGCTCGCGTTCACCAGCAATCCGCCGGCGATCCTCGTGCTGAACGGCACGTTCTCGGTTGAGGTGACCGCGCGCGACGCGCAGGGTGGGACAGCCACCGGTTTCTCGGGCACGATAGATCTCACGCTCCAAGGGCCCATCGTTGCCGGGGGCTTGAGCGGCTCGACCAGTGTGAACGCAGTCAACGGCGTCGCCACGTTCAGCAACCTGCGCGTCACGGGCTTGTGCACCGGGTGCACGCTGAAGGCGGCCGCCAACGGCCTTGCCGGTGCGACGAGCTCCTCGTTCAACGTGGTGGCGGGCCCATGACAGATGCGCGCCAGGTCACCGAACCCGTTCCTCCCCGTCGCCCTCGCCCTGCCCCTTCCCATCCGCTTCCGCGGATCCTGGACGACGATTGGGAGGCACCGCCCTCCAACAGGGGGCGTGGCAGAGTCGTGGCCGCGTGCATCGGCGTGGCGCTCATCGTGACCGGCGTGGCGCTGCTGAGCAGCGGCGCGCGCGTGTGGCAATCGGACGACGGGCGCATCTGGGGGCCAATCGCACCCGCACCGTCTTCGATAGCCGAGGCGTCGGGGGGAGGACCAACGCCTCGCCCCCGGTCGCGTGTGGCGCCCGCGGCAAACCGGCTCGCCGGCTACCTGTCCGTCAACTCGAGCCCGTGGGCCGCGCTATCGGTGGACGGGCGCGTGGTCGGCACCACGCCGCAAGTCAGGATTCGGGTGACGCCGGGCCGGCATCACCTGCTCCTCGTGCGCGTCGGCTTCCAGACACATAGCACGTGGGTCAGCGTGCCCGCCGGCGGCACGGTGCGGCTGACGGACATCACCCTCGCGGCAATCACCCGATGAGGGTCCGCGTCGTAGTCCTGGCTCTCCTGCTCGCCGCACCCGCGCTTGCCGCACAGAACGGCAGCGCGAGCGAGGTGATGACCAGCGCCGTCCGCGCGTATCGGGACCTCGACTTCGAGGTGGCGGCGCGCCTGCTACGGCGGGTGCTCACCCCGCCGCTGGCGAGTGAGCTCGACGACTCGACGCGCTTACGGGCGCTCACGTACCTCGGCGCCGCCGAGCATTACCGCGATCGGCCGGACTCGGCGACCGCGGTGTTTCGCCGGTTGGTTGTCCTCGCACCACCTTACCGACCCGATACGCTGATCTTTCCGCCCGAAATCACTCGGTTGTACGACGCAGTCCAGGCGAAATTGAGTGTTGGCGAACCGCAGCGGATCGCCGTCAACGCGCGCGACAGACTGCCTCGCTTCAGACCGCCGCGGCCACCAGCCGCGCTCCACGTCCCGCCCGCGGCCCCGCCAGTCGGCGCAAGCGAGAGCAATGAGCTCAGAACCACCGCCAGCGCCGCCGGCCAGGTGCTGAACGTCCGCGGCGTACCGGCCCTGGGGTTTCTTGGCGACGTGCGCTTCCGCCGCCTTGAGCTCGACGTGCGATATGCCGAAGGTCAGCGCGAGGCTCTCGTCGAGGGAGCCGTGGCCCTCGGCTTCTTGGCTACGCCGTGGCTGAGCGTGCAGATGGGCCCGGACGCCCGCCGCTTCGACACGCCGTTCGGTGCCGAGCGCTGGGTCACGTGGCGATTGGGAGGACGCGGGGACGTCGCGATCGCCGGCACGGGCGTGCGCGGGCACGCGACCCTGTGGCGCGCGCTGGGCCTCCAGGTGAACGTGCCCCCGGGCTCGGGCAGCGCGTACGGTGGCGAGGTCGGCGTCACCATGGACCTGCGATCCCAGCCGTTTTGGTTCGGCGTGGCGTACGGGATCGACCAAGCACACGTACGCGACGCTGCCCGGGGCGAAACCGTTAAAACTCTGACGTTCACGGCCGGGCTCCGGCAGCGCTGAGGAGCTTGCGCGTCTTCTAGACTCTCTCCATTCTCCCCGTTCCCTTCAACGGAGATATGGATGCGCGCCCCACGTTATCTCCCGTTCGTCCTGCTCACGGCATTCGCCTGCAAGCCGGCCGACACCACCACCGGCGCGAAGCAAGCGATCGACGCGGCCAACGCCCAATGGCCCCGCCTCACCAGTGGCGGCCACGCCGACTCCATCGCCGAGTTCTATGCCGTGGACGCCGTGCTGATGCCGCCCAACATGGCCACCGTGCGCGGCCGCGACGCGATCCGCGCCTTCTTCACGGTCATGAACACCATCCCCAGCCCGCGGCCGACGCTTACGATCCGCGCCGTGCAGGTGTGGGGCAGCGGACCCATGGCGATCGAATCGGGACGCTGGAACTACGCCTGGCCCGCCGGCGTCAAACTGCCGCCGGGCACGCCCGCCGTGGACTCGGGCAAATACATCGTGCGGTGGGAGCAGCAGAACGGCCGCTGGGTCATGGTGGACGACATTTGGAATTCGGATCTCCCGATTCCGCCTCCCCCCCCACCCCCGCCGGCTCGCGGCGCGCGACGCTAGGGTAGACGCGCAGAGGTAGGCGCTCAGAGAATCAGGTACGGACGCAGAGAATCAGGTAGGGACCGCAGAGAATCAGGTAGGGACCGCAGAGAATCAGGTAGGGACCGCAGAGAATCAGTACGGACACAGAGAATCAGGTACGGACACAGAGAATCAGGTACGGACACAGAGAATCAGGTACGGACACAGAGAATCAGGTAGGGGCGCAGCATGCTGCGCCCCTACACTTTATCTGCCCCCTGCATCTTCACCTGCCTGCGTTTTCACCTGCCTGCGTTTTCAACTGCCTGCGTTTTCACCTGCCTGCATTTTCACCTGCTCTGCATTTTCACCTGCCCCCAGCATTTTCACCGACCGATTTCGCTCCCACCTAGCCGGGTTATCCCGAATGTACCGTCGGACACGATTCAGATGGTCACCATTGCGGACGACCTGATCGAAATAGTTCCGCTGCCAGATCCGGCCGACTCCAGCGCCACGTAAGGCGTTGATCTGAGATGCTACCGCTGATTTGAATGATCTGATCACGGCGCCAAGCGATCCCGGAGCTATCCGTCCGATCGCGTCCGTGCGCGGATAGCGAGCCCCAAGCAACAAAATGCCGTGGACATGGTCGGGCATCACCACGAAGGCGTCTATTCGAACGTGTAGGAAATGGTTCGGAATACTCACCCAACATTGGCGCGCAATTTCGCCAAATCGACTCAATAGCATTTCGCCAGTCCGCACACGACCAAAAAGGTGAGAGGACGCACAGATGGTAACGAAGTACGCACCGGGGCTGGAATAGTCATGGCCACGCCACCTGAGCGACCGCCGGTGCATGCTGACGCGTGGATGCCACGGTCTCTCCATTTGGACATTGATGTGGTCCGTGGCGCCGGAACGCGTAACCTATTTGGCAGGGCATCCTACCCTTTTTCGGCGAATAACCTGGGGGCGCTGATGCAGCGCGAACCTCGTAGGGACGCACCCCAGAGAGAATAACGTCGGGGCAGATTGCCCAGAGTGATGTAGGGGCGCAGCATGCTGCGCCCCTACTTTTCATCTTCCTGCCCCGCAGCGGTTCTTCCGCTGCGGGGCTCTGGTTTGTACAACCGGGGACCGGGGCTTAGTGGCCTGTCTCCGCGTGATCGTCGTCGCCATCGTGGTCGTCGTCTTCGAACGCGCGGAACGACGCGCGAATGCTCCGCTCGATCGCCGATTCGTTTTCCGCGTTCGTCGGATCGATCACGGCTCCCGACGCGTCCTTGAACCACGTGCTCACGTCCACGTCGACCGTGAGGTTCTTACTGCTCGCGTCGACGGTGACCGGACTGGCAAAGTCCACGGAGATCTCCGCCTCGACTCCCGAGGTAAACGTGAACGGATGGTCCGTGCCGCCGGCGTCGGTGAACACCCCGACCACCTTCACGCTGACACCTTGGAATCCGGGGTGGGCGGTGAGGAAGTCGTTCGCGCCGTCATCGTCGCTCTCGACGGCCTCGAGCTTCGCCCGCAGCCCCGTGTAGGTCCCCGCCGGAACCAGCCCATCCAGGATGAGTTTGGTTGACCCATCGAGCGGGAGGTCGACCAGCACGGGCCCCGCGTGGATGCTTGGGCACTCCGACTCGTCGTGGTTGTCGGCGTTGGATTCGTTGGTCTCAGCGTCGGGTGTTTCGTTGGGCTCGTCGGCGTCCGTGTCCGAGGTCGCCGTGCATGCCGCGTCGCTCGCCAGCTTGATACGCGACAGCACCATCTGCGCCGAGGTGATTTTCACCGACCCGCCGCTCCCGGTGACGACGACGTCCGCGAGAGCAGCTCCCGTCGCGGCAGGCGCGCCCGCTGACCCCGTCCTGGCCGACAGACTGATTCGCTGGGATGCGTTCGGCCCGGTCGAGTTGCAGCCGGCGAGCAGCAGCACTGCGGGGGCGACGAGCAAAATCCGTCGTGTAGTTTCCATCAGTCCTCCGAAGTTCGAATGAGATCCTGAGGAATACTACACCGACCAGTTGGGCGGGGAACGCGTCACCGTCCTCGCGAATGATGTCGCGCGAACCAAATGCGCGTGATCAGCGTCACGATTTACGCGCTCTTCTTCGTCGGCCGCCCGTCCGACCGCCGCTCCTCGCGCAACTGCGAGACCGCGGTCCGCACGGTGTCCGTGATCTCGCGCTCCTGCCGGAGCGCCGCGATCACGGTCTCCGCCTGCTTGGTCTGGAATTCGAGCGCGCTCGCCTGCGTGACCGCTTGATCGAGCAACGCCTTCTGGCCGTGCAGGCGCTCTAGGCCTGCCTGCACTTCCGCCAGCATCGCCTCCGCCCGCGCGAGCCGCTCCTCGGCTTGCTCCACCTGGCGCTTGCGATGATCCAGGCCGTTGGCCGCATCGTGCACGTGCGACACCATGCTGAGGACCGTCTCCAACATCGCGCGCGTCTGGCCGACTTCCTCCCGCGCACCCGCGATGGAGCGGACATCATCGGTCGTCTTCTCGGCGACCTCGTACAGGCGATGCATGTCCGCCTGCATGGCGTCGACCGTGGCCTGGCGCTGGCTCATCTGCTCGAGCGCGCGCGTCAATTGCGACTCGACCGCTTCCCACTTGGCGAGCCGTTCCTCGAACTGCGCCATGCGCTTTTGCACGAAGCGCAGACTGCCGGCCCGGTTATCCAGCTCGTCGAGCGTCGCGGTCAGCTCGATGAGCCGGGTGCCCGCGGTCGAGACCGCGCCGTTGAGCTGGCCAGAGCGCTCTTCGAGCTGCTGTGCGGCACTCGCCGCTTGCTCGCGCAGCTGGGCTACCCGGTCCAGGTGCTCCGTCGCTTTGTCCAGCGCGGTTTGTTTCAGCTCGAGCTCCTGACCCAGGGCGCGTGTGCGCTCGGCGAGCCCTTCGAGATTGTGGGCGCGCGATTCAAGCCCCGTCACGGCGGAATCGACTTCGCCCACCCGGCGCTCCGCGCGCTCGACGGTTGCGACGGCTGCCGGCACGAGCTTCTCGATCCGCGCGGCCTGGTCGGCGCGGGCGGCCAGCGCACCGAAGCGCTCGTCTGCGCCCTGCATCCGCGTCACCAGCTCGCGGCTACGGTCGTCGAGCTGCGAGCCGAGCGCTGTCAGTTCGGTGAGTCGCTTATTGAGATCTTCCACCATGCGACTGCGCGCATCGATCTGGCCCATCGCCTGTGATACGCGATCGGCTTCGCTGCGCACCGATTCGACGGTCGGCTTCAGGTCCTCGATTGCGGCCAGCTCGCCACGCAGCGCCTTGATCTGGTCGGTCACGCCGGAGAGCCACGCCTTGGTTCCTGACTGCTGCTCGAGCACGCGCGCCATCTCGTCGGCGGCACCCTCCACGTGCTCCAGCGCGCCCCTGACCGATTCGTGCGTGCCCCTGAGCATCGCGACATCTTGCAGCGCCGCCTGCACGCCCGGGTGCGACTTCTCCAGCTGCGCCACCCGCTGGGTCATCTCTTCTACTGTAGTGCCCAGCCGGGTGGTGCTCGTTTCCATCGCGCGCACGCGCTCGGCCTGCGTGCCGAGCAGCGCCACGTTCTCCGCGATGCTCTCGAGCTGCGTCGCGAGCGCATCGGCTTTGGAGCGGACGTCGGTGATGCCGCGGCTCGACTCCTCCAATGACTTGAAGCGTCCTTCTATCGCCGTGAGCGAGCCGCGGAGATCGACGATCCGTTGTCCCACCGCGTCGAGCCCCTGGTTCTCGAGCTCGAAGCGCTTCACGGCGCGCTGCACGTCGTCGCGCAACGCCGCGAGACGAGCGCGCAGCTCGTCGTCGGCTTGCTTCACCGCAGCGTGATTCGCGGTGATCGCCGTGGAGCGCTCCAGCACTTCGGCGTGGAGCTCCTTGAGCTCGCCAACCTTCGACTCCAGGTCGCCGAGCCCTTTGGCACTCGCTTCGTGGCGGCGGATCTTCGCATCGACGTCGCCCATCAGCTCGTGGAGCTTGCCCACTTCGGCCGTGGCGCGGTCGACGACGTCGCGCTGCTGCTCGAGCGCGGCGACTTTTTGGGTCACGCCGTCGGCGAGCGCCTTGAGCGTCGTGAGCTGGCGCTTGGTCTGCGCGGCCTCGGCCGCGGCCTGGGTCAGGTCCTTGAGGGTCTGACCCACCGTCGCGGCGCGCGACTCGGTCTCACTGACGCTCCGCTGCGAATTCACCTGCCGCTCCTCAAATGCGCCAAACCGCGCTGCAATAGACTCGCTCGACTTGCGGAGCTCTTCCTGCCGCGCCCGTACCTGATCGAAGCCGTTCGTGAGTTCGCGGACCGCGCCGCTCAACGTGTCGGCATCCATCCGCAGGGCCTTGAACCCACCGCCCAGCTCGAGGAAGCCGGCGACTTCATTCTTGAGCGCGAGCGCCTGCTCGAGCACGCCGCGCAGCTCGTCGATCTCGCCGCGCAACTCTTTTGCATTCTCGGAGTTCTGCGTGAGCTGCGTTTCGGTGCGGCGCTGCGTCTTCGAGACGTTCTCGGTCTGTTCGTCGAGGGTCGCGAGCACCGGCACCAGGCGCTCGAGTGATTTGACGCGCGACTGCAGCTCGGCGACGACCTTCTGCGCCTCGCTGAGCGGCTGCGTCAGCTGCGACAGATGCTGGCTGGATTCGCGCGCGGTGTTGGTCAGGTTTTCGAACGCCACGCGCTCGCGCTTCATCTCGGCGAGGATCGCGCGGAGTTCAGCGGGGAGCTGCTCGGGCGTGGTCTCGCGACCGAAGACATTCCAGGCCATGATCCGACCCCTCTGAAAGAGGGCTCCGGAGCGTGCGCGGGAGCCGAGTGCGCGGCACTTATAGATGAAAGCAGCTGCTGGGCGGGTGGGCGGGTCCCGACCTGGGACGGCGTGCGTGCCGCCGGGAAATGTAGAGAGAACTGCTCAGGCAAGCGTGACCGGCGTCACGCGCTCAAAGGGACGCCTGAAGTCCCGAAATGTCCCCTACTGCGGCTGCGCGAGCTTCTTTCCCTCCGGGCCAACCTGAATTTCGGATCGCTTGGTCCCCGTCCGCACCTGGGCTTCGTACGCCACGAGCGTGCCATGCTTGGTCAGGGACTCGACTTTCGTGATTCTGCCGGACCCGGCGAGCTGCCGCAGTCCCGCCTGTACGGCCGCGGGAAGTGACTTGAGCGCCACTTGCTCTTCGATCTCCAACACTGTCCCATCGGCGCCAATGGTCACGTCGCGACCGTGCCCGTGCACGGTCATCTCGACCTCATAGACGTCCTGGCCGTTCTCCTTCTCCGTCGAGTAGCCGCGGACCGTCGCTCCAACGCTCTGTTCGTCGGCCGAGCGCTGGACTGCCGCTGGCAAATCAGACCGCTTGAGCTTCTTTTCCTGCGCCCCAGCCTGCGACGCCACAGCTGTCAGCACTAGCACGGCGACTGCCACTGTTCCGAATTGCATATGGACCCCTTGGTGATCGTGAGACTCCTTAGTGCTTCTCGCCCAACGGCATCTCGAACGCCGCCTTGAAAACCAGGCGATCACCGGCCGACATCGTCCCGAAGCCTACCCCAAAGTGTAGCGACCGGTCGTCTCCGAGTAGGATGTCAGCGGTCGGATAAAACTGATGCCACCGCGTCAGCTCACCGAGCGAAGCATAATACTCGACGCAAAGCGTAATCGTCCGGCTGAGGTCGACGCTGGCGCGCGCCTTCGGCTCGAACTCGAACTCGTGCTCGGGCCCCGCCAGGTCGCGCTCGAACGTGGGATCGAAGAGCAATTGCACACCCGCCATTCGCCGCTCGAAAATCGCCGTCAGTTCGAAGGTGCGCGGGCTCTCGCCGAACGCCGGACGCGTTGCCTCGTACTCGATGCTGAGGCCCATGTTGACGGGCAGCCGCCACTCCTCGGGCGCGCGAAACCGTGAGCGCAAACGCCAGCCCGCATAGCGCGCCCCCAGGGTCGGGACCTGCGCCGCAAGCAGGTACGCCGACATTTCCCAATGATCGGTCAGGCCACGGGTGAGCTCGCCGGCAAACCGCACCTGGCCCTGCCGTGGCGCGATCGATCCAACGAACGCGGTGGTCCCGCGATTGGCGTAATTGACATGCCCTTCCAGCTCCCATTCGCCGCGATGCGCGGTGGCGTAGGGATAGACCGAGATTTCGAAGGCTTCTTGAGCGGGGAGTGGCGCGTTGGCGAATCCGGAGAGGACACCGAGTACTCCGAGAACGGCAATCAGACGAGGCATGGCTCGAATGCTGGGTTAAAGGAAAGCCGAGTTTAATTGTCGGGATTCAACGGCGCAACCCTTCCGTTCGTACTCACTTGGCTGCACGATTCCAGCACACACCATTCATCGACTGAGGGCCGTCATGTTCCAGCGCCTGTGGGCGGCTGCCGCCGTCCTCACCGTAGTCGCAGTCCCAGTGGTCTCTCAGAATCCGCCTGCTCCTCCCCCCGCACCCCCCGCCGCCCGCCCCGCCTCACCCCCACCAGCCGCCGCTGATACGAGCCGAGCGATGCGAGCTCCGCTCGCGCAGCCCCGGCCGCCGAGCGGCGTGACGGTGACAACGGGTACAAGCGGTGGTGGCATCGTGCTGGACTCGACACTCCTCGCCGGATTCCGCTGGCGCAATATCGGGCCGGCGAACATGGGCGGGCGCGTTTCGAGCGTCGCCGGCATTCCGAGCCCGTCGCGCACGTTCTTCGTCGCGGCTGCAGCCGGGGGCATCTGGAAGACGACCAACGCGGGCACGACCTTCCGACCGGTGTTCGAAAACGAGAAGTGCGTGTCGATGGGCGAGCTCGCGATCGCGCCCTCCGACACCAGCCAAGTGTGGGCCGGCACGGGCGAGGAAGATTCGCGCAACACGATCTCGCCGGGCTGCGGCATCTTCAAATCGATCGACGGCGGCCTCACCTGGAAACGGATGGGGCTGGAGAAGTCGGGCGCGATCGGGCGCATCGTCGTACACCCGACCAATCCCAACATCGTCTACGTCGCGGCTCTGGGCCAACCGTGGTCGGCCAATCCCGAGCGCGGCCTCTACAAGACGACGGATGGCGGGCAGACGTGGCAGCTCGTGAAGTTTGTCTCCCCGCAGGCGGGCTTCATCGACGTCGCGATGGATCCATCGAATCCCGAAGTGCTGTTCGCCGCGAGCTGGCAGCGCGTGCGCGGGCCCTACTTTCTGAATAGCGGCGGTCCCGGCAGCGCGCTCTGGAAGACGACGGACGGCGGCAAGACATGGACCGAAGTCAAAGGTGGCGGTCTTCCGACGACCACCAAGGGCCGTATCGACATCGCCATCGCAGCCTCGGATCCGAAGGTCATCTACCTGATGGTCGAGGCCGATACCAATGCGAATGCGCAGGGAGGCGCGGGTAAGGCGCCGCAGGTGCGGCCCTCCGGTCTGTATCGCTCCGCCGACGGCGGCGCCACGTGGGAAAAGATGAATGGCAACAACGTGCGCCCCTTCTATTACTCCCAGGTGCGCGTCGATCCGAAGGACCCGAACCGGGTCTACTGGTCGTCCACGCCGGTGAACTACTCGAATGATGGGGGCAAGACGGTCGGCAACGCGACCGTCGGCATTCATGTCGACCATCACGCGATGTGGATCGATCCGAACGATCCCAATCACATCGTCGTCGGCGACGACGGCGGCGTGGCGCAGACGTGGGACAAGGGCGGCAACTGGGACTTCCTGAATACCTTCCCGATCGGCCAGCCCTACATCGTCAGCTACGACATGGCATTTCCGTACAACGTTTGCGCCGGTTATCAGGACAACGGTTCGTGGTGCGGGCCGTCGCGCCGGCGGCAGGGCGAAATCACCAACGCCGATTGGACCACCGTGGGCGGCGGCGACGGCTTCTACACGGCGCAGGATCCAACCGACCCGAACACGATTTACGTCGAGTCGCAGGGCGGCAACATGTCGCGCCTGAACTTCGCGACTGGTGAGCGCGTGGTCCTCCAGAAGCCGAACTGGCGGCCGCGCTACACGATCTTCGAGGACTCGGTCGTCATCGAGCGCCCCGACACGACGAAGCCCGAGACGGCGGCGCAGCGGCGCCGCATCGCCGAGCTGCGGCTGCGCCAGAAGGCGGACTCGAACGAAATCGATCTCCGCTGGAACTGGAACACGCCCTTCTTCATCTCGGCGCACAATCCGGAGACGTTCTACGCCGGCGCGAACAAGGTGATGAAGTCGACGCGCCGCGGCGAGGATCTGTATCCCATCTCGCCCGATCTCACCACGAAGGATTCGATGAGAATCCGGGTGAGCACCCGGACGACCGGCGGCATCACGCCTGACGTGACCGGCGCCGAGACGTACTGCACGATCGTGTCGCTCGCGGAGTCGCCGCTCCGGCCGGGGTTGCTCTACGCCGGCACGGACGACGGCAACGTCTGGATCACGACGAACGACGGCGGCGCCTGGGACAACATCACGGGACGCTTCCCCGGGGTCCCCGCGGGGACATACGTCAGCCGTATCGAGCCCTCGCGCTTCGACACGGCGACGTTCTACATCACGTTCGACAATCATCGCAATGGCGATTACGCGCCCTACGTGTACGTCACGACCGATTTCGGGAAATCGTTCCGCTCGCTCGTGAACAATCTGCCCAAGGGTGATGACGGACCGGGCTACGTGCACGTGATCCGCGAGGACATCGCCAATCGCGATCTGCTGTTTGTCGGGACCGATGCCGGCCTGTACGTCTCGTTGAACCGCGGCGCGTCGTGGCAGCGGTTCATGACCGGCTTCCCGACGGTGCCGGTGCACGATCTGCGGATTCATCCGCGCGACCGCGACTTGCTCGCGGCGACGCATGGGCGCTCGCTGTGGATCGTGAACATCGCGCCGCTCGAGCAGCTGAACGACAGCGCGATCGCCGCCGGCGCCTATCTGTTCCAGCCGACGGTCGCGTATCAGTACGGCCAACAGCCGCTCGGCGGCGGCAGCTCCGGCCAAAAGGCGTTTCGCGCGCCGAGTCCGCAGTATGGCGCCGAGATCGTGTATCGCCTGACGAGCGGGAGCAGCGATCGGCGCGCGCGCACGTCGATCGTGATTCGTGACGTGCGTGGCGACACGGTCCGCACGGTGCAGGGGCCAGCGGGCCCCGGCCTGCATCGCGTCACCTGGAACTTCCAGGGTCGCAATCCCCCGCCGGTCGCGCTGTCGCCTTCGCAGAAGCGGGACAGTGCCTGGCTCGTGCAGCGCATCAACGTCGTCTTCGATTCCCTCGCGAAGAACGGCGGCAATGCGCAACAGCTCGAACCGATCAAGACGCTCCTGCTGGCCGGTGACGTGCAGGGGATCGCGCAACGGTTCGGGTTCGGCGGTGGCGGTGGAGGGGGGGGCGGTGGAGGTGGTGGTGGAGGCGGCGGTGGATCGTCCTTCGTGAACGGCCGGTTCGTGGAGCGGCCCGGCGAGACAACGCCGCGCGCGGCGAGTGCGGCAGCTGCGCTGCCCTCCGGGAGTGAGAGCGGTGGCGAATCGGGCGATGCGCCAGCCGACGCGAGCTTCCTCACGACGCTCGGCACGTTGCTGCGCAAGCCCGGACAGGGCGGCGGCGGCGGCGGCGGGGGGGGAGGCTTCGGAGCCTTGGGGTTTGTCGCGCAGGCTTTCGGCCGGGCGCCCGCCGGTGGTGGAGGCTTTGGCGGATTCGGTGGCGCGGCGAATCAGGTCACGACCGGCGACTATCTCGTCACGATCACGGTTGACGGGAAGACGTTGACGCGCGTAGTTCGCGTGGAGCGAGGTGGCCGCTAAAGAGATGGCGTTTCTCGATACCAAGCACCAGCGCGCCGCGTTCATCGTTTTGGCGTTGGGCGTGGCGCTGGTGTGGTCCCTGGGGCCGTACGCCACGGGGATCATTGGTATTCCGGTCCTCGCGGTGCTGTTCGCGCCGGTGCACGGCTGGCTCGCGCGGCATGGCGTCCCGTCCGCGGTGGCGGCGCTCCTCATCACGCTGCTGGGCGCGGTGCTGCTCATCGTGCCGGGGCTTTTGATTGCCGGTTTGCTCATCAACCAGGCGCAGGGAATCACGCAGACCGTGCTTCAGAGTCCGATCATCGAGCGCTTCCGCGGTTTGCAGATCCGCGGAATCCCCATCGGGCCCCGGCTCGCCGACGCGGCGGGCCGGATCGTGGCGGCGATTGGGTCGAGTGCGTTCGGCCTCGTCGGCACCGCCACGCGCCTGACGCTCAATCTCACGATTTCGTTCTTCGGTTTGTACTACGTGCTCAAGCATCGCGGCGACGTGTGGCTCGATGCGCGTCCCTACATCCCGTTCTCCGACGCCAACACGGCAAAGCTCGGGAAGCGGTTCAAGGACGTGACGGTGTCGACCGTCATCGGCACCGGCGTGACCGCAGCCATTCAGGGGGCAGTGCTCGCCTTGACGTTCGCGATTGTGGGCCTGCCGAATGGCTTGTTCTGGGGCGTGGTTACGATGGCATTCGCCATCCTCCCCGTCGTCGGCAGCGGGCTGATATGGATCCCGGCCGGGATTGCGCTGTTCATGCAGGGTAGACAGGTAACCGGCGTATTGCTCATCCTGTGGGGGGTTCTCGTCGCACAGCTCGTCGACAATCTCGCCCGACCCCTGATCTACCGCCGGTTTTCCGCGATCCATCCGCTCATCACGCTGATCGGCGCGATTGGCGGCGTAAGCTACTTCGGGCTGCTCGGCCTGCTCATCGGCCCGCTCGCGTTGAGTTACTTCTTCGAGCTGATTCGGATGTATCGCGAGGAGTATCTCGAGCCGGAGGCGGCGGCATCGCGATAGCTCCGGTCCGCGGGCCGGGGGGCGGGCAGTGCACTGTAATATAGCGTTTAGGCAGACCGGCCTATTTCATTTTGGGGAGCATGGATCGTCAGATTAGGCTGCGAGACATGCATTGCGAAATGGTTTACACAGGTCTGTCCAATTCTCGTTAAGCCGCGGCCCAGATCTCTTATGACTCGCCTCAGCGTCAACCTGAACAAGGTCGCATTGCTTCGGAACTCCCGGAGTCTCGGGATACCGAGCGTCCTGCAGGCGGCCGAGCGTTGCATCCGTGCTGGCGCCCACGGGATCACCGTGCATCCGCGTCCGGATCAACGGCACGTGAAACCGCCTGACGTTCTTCAACTAGCAGAGTTGTTGCGAGACCATCCTCAGGTCGAGTTCAACATTGAAGGGAACCCCTTTCCTGAGTTTCTAGAGCTGGCGCGAAAGGCGCAGCCGGTGCAGTGCACCCTCGTCCCTGATGGCCCGGATGCTGTTACTTCGGACCATGGATGGGATCTTGATGCGGAAGCCGCATGGCTGAAGCCGATCATCTCAGAGCTCCACGACCGCGGTACTCGCGTGAGCGTTTTCATGGATGTGGACAGCGATCAATGGGAGCAAGCCCGGAAACTCGGGGCGGATCGAGTCGAGCTGTACACGCAGCCCTACGCAGCCGCCTATGCGCGGAATGACTTTCAGACAGTCCTTGGTAGATTTGGTGCGGCGGCTGAGGCTGCGCAGTTGGCTGGTTTAGGAGTGAACGCGGGTCACGATCTAAACCTGCAGAATGTTGGCCAATTCTGTCGCATCACTGGGATACTGGAGGTGTCTATTGGCCACGCGTTGGTGTCCGATGCGCTCGAGGTCGGGCTATACAACGCTGTGCGCGCGTACTTGCAGGTTTTGGCTTCGTCAGCGGCCGCGGCCTAACCAGCGCTTGAAGCTGACGGCGCGCCTAGATTAGGGAATGAATCTTTTTTCTGCGCGCCGCAGCTTAAGCGCGCCCCGTTAGGCAGCCAGCTGATTACCCGCTCGAACTGACATAGTCTATAGAGCGGTGTCTCGACGCCGCAGAATACTCGACGGATGAAGCCTGGCAGCTACAAATAACCGCTTCACGCTGTCCGATTTAGAATGTGTTCGTCGCGCTCCGCGAGTATCGACCAATCCGTGAGGTCGTTTGGCCGCATAGATATCGTCCCGAACGGAGGACTATGAGACGATTGCTGTTTCCTGCTACCGTTTGTCTAAGGAAATCTCTGAGGGCCATTCGGGCGGTTGCCGTCCTCCTGCTCCTCAACGACGTGGTCCTTCACGCGCAGGAGCCGACGGCGCGCGATACCGCCTACCTGGACAGTGTATTCCGCGCGCACCGGTATAGCCTCGCGCTGGAAAACGGCCGGCTCACAGGCGCGGGCGCTCGCTTCCTGCTGGATGCAAGTCGCGACGCACAGTTCTTCGTGATCGGCGAATCGCACTACGTCGCCCAGATTCCACGGTTCGCGGAGGCACTTTTCAGCAGTCTGCATAGCGACCGTGGCTACAACTACTATCCGGTGGAATTCGGGCCTGTTATCACTGGGATGCTGTCAGCAGCGGGTGTCCGCGGTGATAGGGCAAGGAGCTTCGCGTTAGCGCGCAAGTATCCTCACGCATTCCAATTCTGGGACGACGAGGAGATTGACGCGTTCGCCGATATCGCTCGGACCTCAACCGCGCGCAGCCAACCGTTGTGGGGACTGGACAACGAGTGGGGTGCGCTCCATGCGCTCGACCGGCTCACCGCGATCGCGCCGACGGCCGAGGCGCGTGCGCTCGCACGTCAGCTCGACGAGCGTGCGCGCGCCATCGAGTCAACACGCCCCTATGCGATCGTCGATGTTCCGCGCTTCATAAGCGATGCGGACTCCTCGAGCTTCGAAGCTCTCCGCGCCGCTTTCCACCCCGCCGCAGGTTCTGAGGCGGAGTCTCTGCTGGATGCGATCGAGATATCCAACCGGATCTACCTCCTGGATCGCGGGGCTAGACGGAATGAGATCACGGGATACAGGTCAAACGCCGACCGCGAGCGCTACATGAAGGCGCTCTTCATGACCCAGTACCGCAATGCGCGGCGGAGCGGCGACACCCTTCCTCGCGTCCTCGTTAAGATCGGTAGCACGCACGGCGGGAACTGGCGCAGTCCCACCTACGTAGAGTCACTCGGCAACTTCCTCTATGAGTTCGCGCTTACGAACGAGCGCAGCTCATTCCACCTTGTGGTCTGGCTTGTCAACGAGCCAGGAACCTATTGGACACTCGCTGACGATCCACCATACTTGCCGCTCGCACGCGTCGGGTCGACGTCGGAGTGGGCGGTCGTAGACTTCCGTCCGCTGCGTGACCTCTGGTACGCGGGGAAGCTCCGCGCGCTCAGTAAAGAGCTTCGCGACGCGGTCTTCGGGTACGACGCCGTACTGCTCCTCGGCAGTGGCACGCGCGGCACCTACGAGCAGCTCCGTGATCATTGAAACGCGCGCTAGTTGTGGGATCAGGCACTCTCTTTCCAATCTAGACCGAACGATGATTGTCAACGAGCTGGATTGGATGCGTGCTTCGTGAACTCAGCTGCCTAACGAACGTTGCAGCTGGCAAGCACTTTTCGGACGCGGCTTCGCCGCAATGGTGGTAGCGTGCTTGCAGCTGAACTGAGGCGTTAGCTCGCTACACCGGTGAAGGTGACGAACTCTGACGCGTAGGCCGGGCTGTCTCAAATGCATCCGACGGCTGGCCGAGTGGGCAACGTCATCACAGCGAGACGGGGCTGTCATAACGCATCGAGAGGTAGACGCTGGATGCGACGCTTTCCGAATCGACTCGCGGTTGTCGTTCTGGTGTCGATCTTTGGTTCGTGCAGTTCTCTCCGACCCATCGAAGGGCAGAATGCCCGAGGTTCGGATCCCGTTGACCCAGCGTGCGTGCTGCCCGGAGCTCCCGCAGTCGTTCTCGAGGATGGAGGGGTCGTGCTATGGGTTTGGAGGGTTCCGTGGAAGGATGCTTACGCGCGTCCAGCGCTTCCGAACAACGCGGGGCTTTTGGCCTATCGAGCGGCGATCCGTGAGGAGGGGGCGGAAGAACGATACCCCGCGCTCGCGGTCCCGACCGGAGCAAGCGGACCCAACGCTGATGTTTGGCGCGACGAGAGTTTCAACAACGACCTGGCCTATCGAGGCGTTGTGGGCGCGATCGGCCCGATCACCTGTCTCGATGCTCTCCTGTTTGCCCAGGAGAACGCTCGCGTACCACAGCTAGAGCGCCCCACCGAGTTTCTGGCCTCCGTTCTCAGGAAAGGCAGCGATGAGCATGAGGAGCTCGTGGTCGTGTTTGGGGCCGGGGCCGAGTTGTTCCCTCCCAAGACGGTCTACGGCTTCGACATCGTCGACGACTACCTGGCGCAGGGCTGGAGTTACTGGTATGTGTTGCACAACCACACGCGGCAAAGCAATGGCGCGCTGGGTATCCCGGTCCCCAGTACCTCCGACGTCCAGTTTGGCCGAGGCCTCGCGGCGAAACGCGGACTGAAACGGGTCCGTGTGACGAACGGATTCTATTCGTTCGATGCCGGGATCGACGAAATGCGAGCGCTTCGTGCGAGGTAACCGGATGCCTGGCACGAACCCTGCGATGTGACGACGGCTACGCAAGCCTGCGGCCTAACAAGCGCTTGAAGCTGACGAGCGGTGATCGCTTTAAGGGAATCGGAGCGTTGTGCCCTGGCGGGCACGGACGTACGTCCACTTCTCTTGCGCCGGCGGGCGAGTCGCCCGCAGCTTAGGCGCAGTCCGTTAGGCGAACGATCTGCGTTCGTTTATATTCAGGCTCATGACCAGGATCGAGAAGCTCGAACGCGACATCCGCAACTTATCGCCCCAGGAGCTCGCCACCTTTCGGGGGTGGTTTGCGGCTTTTGATGCGGCTGCGTGGGACCACCAGTTCGAGGAAGATGCGACGTCCGGCAAGCTGGATAAGCTGGCCGACGAGGCTCTCGCGGACCATCGCGCCGGTCGCTCCCAGAAGCTTTGAGTCATTAGGCGGCACCGAGCTTCTGGCGTTGCTATCGAGAATTGCCGAAGCCGGTTCGCGATCTGCCTGATAAACAGTTCGAGCTTCTCAAGTCGGATCCACGTCATCCTTCTTTACACTTCAAGCGCGTAGGTCGCTTTCCATTCCGTCCGCGTAGGTTCCCACTATCGTGCATTGGCTGTGGATGCGCCCGATGGAGTGCTTTGGTTCTGGATTGGCAGCCATGGGGACTATGATCGCATCGTCGCCTAACATGCGCTTGAAGCTGGCGGCGCACGTAGACTGTGGAATGAATCGTTCTTCAGCGCGCCGCAGCTTAAGCGCGATCCGTTAGGCGGACGATCCGGGAGGACAGCAATGTTCGGAAATCCGCGCACCACACCTGCCATCCGTTCTGCTTAGAAATCTCGCTCGAATGTCCTACGCTCCGCTGAGGTCGCCGACCCCTGAAGCAATCCCCTGAACGCAGTCTCCATCCCTCGAACGGAGCACACAATGTCGAAGGTTGTCGCAATCATGTCCATGTCGCTCGACGGCTACGTCGCCGACCTCAACGATGGCGTGGCCGAAGTGTTCGACTGGTACTTGAACTCGGGCGACGTCGAAATCCACACCGGAGGGTCGGACCCCATGACGTTCAAGATGTCCGGGCCAAGCGCCGAGCACTTTCGCGATCTCACGTCCGGACTTGGTGCCGTGCTCACCGGCCGACGCACCTTCGACGTCGCCCACGGCTGGGGCGGAAACCACGCTTGGGGACCAGCATTCGTACTTACCCACCACGTCCCCGCCGGATGGCCGCGACCCAACTCGACTGTCCACTTCGTGAGCGACGGCATCGAAAGCGCCGTGAACCAAGCCAAAACCGCCGCCGCCGGGAAATCCGTTGGTGTCCACGGCCCCGACACCATCCAGCAATGCCTGAATGCTGGGCTCCTCGACGAAATCCACGTCGACATCGCGGCGGTTCTGCTTGGCTCCGGAGTTCGACTCTTCGACCGCCTCGCCGGCACGCCAGTCGTCCTTGGCAACCCGACGGTGATCCGGGGCGTCGGCGTTACACACCTGCGCTACCCAGTACGCAAGGCGTAGTCGCGCTAGAATCGGCTCGTGACGCCGCTGCCTAACCAGCGCCTGAAGCCGGCGGCGCGGCAAAGGAGCCATTCACTTGTGCAGACTCGAACTAGGCGCCGCAGCTTAGGCGCGGCCGGTTAACCAGCACATAATGCCTGCTGAGGTAGAGGCAGCATGCCGAGATAGCTTGCGCTGTGCTAGCATCTTTGGAGACCTCATGCACTGTCGCGCCCTGATCGTCCTCACACTTGTGCTTCCCGCGGTGCTGGCAGGCCAGTCGCCGCCCACTCCGGAGTTGCCCAATGCCGTGATGCTGCAATTCATCCGGTTTGCCGACATCTTCGGGAGCCGGCTCGTCGCGGCCTTCGATTCCATCCCTGCAGCCCGATACGACTACCGGCCTACCCCGTCACAGCAGACCATCGGCTATATCGCCCAACACCTCGAGGATGCGAACTACAGCCTGTGTGAGCGCCTCGGGGTCCTGAAGCACCCCAGGACTCCAAAGGATTCGTTGTCGGACACCGTCAAAGCGCAGTGGCCGAAGGACACGCTCGTCGAACGTCTCGAGGCCTCCCTCCGCTTCTGCGACACAGCCATGGAGCGCGTGGCGAAACTCGAGTCGCCGGCGCTTGCGAGCACCTTGCTCGCGTTCGAGACCGATTTGGCAGAGCACTACAGTCAGATCTCGAGCTACATGCGACTGCTCGGCATGGTGCCGCCTTCGGCGCTGCCGCAGAGGGCGCGCGTGGCGATCGAGTTGCCGGCATCGGCGCTGTCACCATACGTCGGCGTCTACGAGCTCGCGTCAGGCCTGGAGCTCGACGTCACGCTGCAGAACGGGGCGCTCCATATCAGATCGAGCATAGGCAACGCCGCGGTGCAACTTTGGCCCGAGAGCAACAACGACTTCTTCGCCAAGGGCGTGGACGCACAAGTCACCTTTGTTCGCGATGCGAGTGGAGCGGTATCGGGCCTCGTCCTCCACCAGTATGGCCGCGACCGGCCGGCGAAGAAACGTCGATCGTGAGGTTGCCTTGCGGCCTTGGGAGGACGCCCCACAGACGTATCCTGAAGTGATCGCCGCCGCATTCGTGGCTGCCGCCGTGGCCGCGAGTTGCGCGGCACCGCGTCAGGAATTGGTCACACCGGCGAGCTGCGAGTTCGCAGTCTATAATTTGACGCCCCATGCGCTGGAGATCCGGATGAGAGTGCGACGCCTATCGACGACGCCAATCGGCGCATTGAACCCTGGTGAGGTCTTGACCGATGCGGTGCCGTGTGATCGAGGTACCGTGTGGATCGTCGGCATTCCGATCCCGTCGCAGGTCGGTGCTCGGGTCAGCTTCAGTTCGGTGCAAGGGCACGTGGACCTGATTGAAGGGCAGCGCGTGCAAATCGCGCTGCAGTGGCCGTGAACGCCGACAGCCTCGAAGCGTCCCTGACTGTCAAGGACCTCGAGACCAGCGTCAGCTGGTATCGCGATGTGATGGGCTTCAGCATCGACCGCAAACACGAACGCGCCGGTAAGCTCATCGCGGTGTCGCTGAAAGCCGGTGCCGTCCGCATCCTGCTCAGTCAAGATGACGGAGCGAAGGGGCTGGATCGGGTCAAGGGCGTGGGCTTCTCCTTGCAGATCACGACGCGGGAGAACGCCGATGACATGGCACGCCGAATCAAACAACAGGGCACCGTTCTCGACACCGAGCCGGTCGATATGCCATGGGGAGCGCGGGTATTCCGGCTGCGAGATCCAGACGGGTTCCGCTTGACGATCTCCTCAGTGCACTGAATTCTGTCCCCGTTTGGGAGGTCGTATGCCCCACGGCAAGATCTGTTACCTGGAAATACCGGCGAAGACGGCCGAAGCCTCGGCGGATTTCTACAGCAACATTTTCGGCTGGAAGGTGAGGAAGCGTGGCGACGGTGCGCTGGCCTTCGATGACAGCGGCTGCGTGAGCGGAACCTGGGTCAAGGAAAGCGACCGGACTCCCGACGAGCGCACCCGAACCTACATCATGGTCGATAGCATAGCGGACACGTTGAAGCGCATTCAGACCGCTGGTGGCCGGGTGCTGACGCCTCGGACGGACATCGGGCCAGGCATGGGCGCATTTGCGGCATTCACAGACCCCGTGGGCAATGAATTCGGTCTGTACGAGGAACCGAGCCGCTGAGCAATCATCTACAAGCCAGCCTACTCGCGGCCTGGCGAACGAATAACCGGGTCACGACACGGCTCATCCAACACGTGCCGGCCACCCTTTGGGATCTCCGTATTCCTGGGGCATCGCGCACGATCCGCGCGGTAGCGGCTCACCTGCACAACGCCAGGTGCATGTGGCTCAAGACGCTGGGGCGTGAGCACGGCATTCGCACACCAGCTCGCGTCGATTACCGTCGGGTCACGCCGCGGCAGCTCGCTGCGGCATTGAAACGGAGTAGCGTCGGGATGGAAGCGTTGCTCAAGCTCGGCTTGGCTTCCCAGGGCCGGGTCCCGCCCTCGAAGGGCTACGTGTGGCGCAACCTCTCTCTTGACGTCGGCCATGTGCTCACCTACTTCGTGGCACACGAGGCTCACCACCGTGGTCAGATCGTCATGGTGGCGCGCCAAGCGGGCCAGCGGTTGCCACGCCCGGCGACCGACGGGCTGTGGCAATGGAAAATGGACCTTTGACATGAGGAGGACGCGATGCCGCTTCGCCTCCGGGTCTTCTATTCGCTGCTAACTGGGGCGTTGTTGCTCATTCCGCTCGTTGCCCTCTACAGCGAACTCTCGAAGCGCTCCGATATTTGGTGGACGCCGGCAACCAACCAGCTGCCGCTGGCTGAGAGCCGGGACCGCGTAGAGATCTACGTGCGCGGCCGGCCGCTCGGCATGTTGGTCGATCAGGGGCACCTGGCCATCACCGACAGCGCGGGACCGCATGTGCTCACTTCTCAAGACATCGCGGTCCGGCTCAACAACTGGGACCGCGTTCGCATCCAGCGCCTGCCGGTCTTGCTGATCTACACGGCGGTCTTGGGTGCTGGAATCCTCGCCCTGGTGGTTGTCGCGACTGGTCGCCTGGCGTATCGCGAGGAACGCGAACCCGTTGCCGGCTAGACTGAACGAAACGCGCCAAGCTCGTGGCGTGCAGGTCGCGGAGGTCCGTCGCCTCCTGCTGAGTTTTGCCAAGGTGGTCGAGGGCCGCTCCTATGGGATGCCGTCCTTCCTCCTGAATGGCCACTTCCTCGCGCGGTTTCGGGATGAGGACACGGTGCTCGTGGTCCAGCTGGCGACGATCGGCGAGCGGGACGTGCTCATGGAGCTCGACCCGCGGGCGTTCTTCTTCACCGACCACTACCGGAATTATCCCGCGGTTCTCGTTCGTTTGGCCGAGGTGTCGCCGGCGCTGCTCCGTGACGTACTCCAGGAGTCTTGGAGCCACGTGACGGCGCTGCCACCGGCGCGACCGCGCCGGAAGGGAAGGAGGGGTTGAGCTCGGAGCCGGAGCCGCGACGCGCCGAGGGCAAGCGAATCGCGGGCCTCGCGATTCGGACGACCAATGCCGCGGAGTTCAGCCCGGCAACAGCGAAGATTCCCGCGCTGTGGGGACGCTTCGCGAGCGAGCGTTGGGCCGACAAGCTGGAGCGGATCGGTGGCTTTGGCCCGGTCACCGCCGTCTATTCAGCGTACGAAAGCGATGTGTCCGGCAGCTACCAGTTGTTGGTAGGTCGCCAAGTATCGGAGACAGCGACCCTAGTAGAGCCGCTGCAAGTCGTCAGCGCCGCGCCAGGCTCGTATCTCATGTTTCGCTGCGTCGGCCCCCTTCCTCAGGCCGTCATTGATGGCTGGCGCGATGTGTGGGCGTACTTTTCCGGGCGTGCACCCGCCCGCGCCTATACGTACGATCTCGAGATTTACGCCGAGGCAGGGGCGGTGGAGATTTGGGTAGCCGTGTAGCTCTGGAGACGCTGATGAAATACACCGCGATCTTGATCTTGGCGGCCGTGAACGGCGCGTTCGCCCAAAGCGCGCCCCGCACCATCAAAGGCATCGTCGTGGACTCGGCGAACCACAAGCCGATCTCGCAGGCAGTGATCTACGTCGGTCGCACGACCGCGGGGCGCACGGGAAATGACGGGACGTTCCGCGTATCGGCCGACCCGGATCCGACCGTACTCATGGTCCGCCGGTTGGGCTACATCCCGGCGCTGGTCGCCCTCCCGCAGGATACCACGGCCACCGAGAAGGACCTCGGCACGCTGAGCCTGCCTCCGGTCAAGACAGACGCCGACCGCGCCGTCGTGCAGGACGTCGACACCCGAATGTTCCCTGAGCTCGCGAGTTTCTACGATCACAAGGCACGGTTTCGCCAGGGAGTGTTCCTGACCCCGGATGATCTGGAGCGCCTGGGCGGGAACCTCTTCGGCTGGATCCGCCAGAAGCAAGGCTTCCACTTCATCTGCATTTTCACGCGCCGAGGTGATGTGGACTGCGGGCAGGAGGCCAGCCGTGGCCGGACGTCGATCTCGAATCCCCGTCCGACGAGCCGCGAGACAGAGCCATGCCTGCTGTCGGTGTGGACGAATGCGCTCGGACCGCAACACACGTTAGACGAGTTTCAGATGAGCGACGTGCTGGCGGTCGAGGCGTTCCCCACTCCGGGTGTCACCCCGCCGGAATTCGCGGGGAGTCCGTGTGCGACGATCATGCTGTGGATGAAGCACGGTGGTCCGGTGACGGCGCACCCTTGAGTGTCACTGCGCCCTGACGGACTCGAGCGACCGCCTCGGGTTAGCGCGTTCGCGACCGCGATCGCGCGCGAGTCTGCGGCATTGAGCTCGGAGATCAGGCGCAGCGTCCAGGCGGGCGCCGCCGTATCAGCCGGATTGGTCATGCCGAACAATATGGGTAGACTTTTCGGTCATGACCTCCTCCCCACCAAGACCGCTCATCGTTCGCCTGCTCAGTGGGATCGCCGGTGTCGTCATCTGCCTCGTTGCGCTGGTCGGATCGCTCGGCGCCGCGCTCGGCGCCCCCTTCGGGATGTATCTCGTGGCGCGCTGGGCCAGCCGTCGCGAGCGCCAGCCCAACCGCATCGCGTCGCTGTTCGGCGCGGTGGTGGCGTCCTCCGTCCTCGCCATGCTGATCTGGGGGATGGTATTCCTGCTGATGCCGCGTCCCACCCAGGACCAGCTCAACTCGGCGGTGACAGAGGCGCAGCGCCAGCCGACGAAGTTACCCGAGTGGTACACACGACTCTTCCCCCAAGCCGCCCGCACCGATTCGGTGAGTCAGCGCCTGATGCGGTCGCCGGGGTTCGTGAGAGCCACCCTGATCATGGGCGCCGTCATCACGGGACTGTTCCTTGGAATCATCGGTGGATCGTTGACCTGGTTGGCATCCATGCTGCTGAATCTCGCCAGGTCGGCCCCGGCCCCGGCCCCCGCACCGGTCGAATACAGTTGATCCCCAACATCGGGCCGCGTGGCCAGCGGCAGCGGTTGCGGCTGGGGATCATCGCCGTGGCGGCGGCCGGAGTGCTCACGGTGTTGCTCTTCCTTTTCGACGCCCCGCGGCTCTGGCGGTTCGCCTGCTTTCTCCCCCTGTGGATCGGCGCACTTGGCTTCCTACAGGCGTTCGACAAAACCTGAGTCCGCCTCGCTGCGCGCGGTCTGCGCGACCTGGACACGGGACCTGAACCCATCAGCGCCGCCGTTGAGCTCGCACAAATACGCGGACAGGCGCGGCTCGTTCACCTGAAGTCGATCGTGAGCGCCGCGATTTTGACGGCGCTTCTCGTTCTCCTGTAAGTTTGTTGGACCGTCATGACACGACCAGTAACGCGCCTGAAGACGCGACGCCCGTCGCGCGCCGCCGAGCCTGCTCCGGCCGGCCCGGTGCTGCCCACACTCTACAGCAATGAGACGGGGCGGTCGTATCGGCTGGATCGGCTGATCGGCAAAGGCGGATTTGGCGAGATCTATCTCGCCACCCCGAGCTCTGCCGGAGCGATTCCCCCGCGCGTCTGCGTCAAGATCAGTTACCGGATCGCGGGATGGCTGCGCGAGGCGTACTTCGCGGAGCTGCTCGCGCGCCAGGCCCGCGCGCTCCGCGTGTTCGACCGGTTCGTCCAGGTCGAGTCGACGACCACGAGATACTGCCTCGTCATGGAGTACGCCGAGCATGGCGACCTGAGCGCGTGGCTGACGGCGCAGGGCGGACAGCCCGAGAGATTCGTGCGACACGAGATCGCCGCCATTCTCGAGACGCTGGATGTGCTGCATCGCGGGCAGGCATTGCACCGCGACTTGACGCCGTTCAACGTCTTCGTCTGCGAGAACGAGATCCTGAAACTCGGAGACTTCGGGATCGCGACGCACCAGGCGAGCCGGCGCGGCGTCACGGCCGACGCGTTCAACCCGCTGGGTGCGCCGACCGAGATCGCGTGGGGGAAGGTGCGCAAGTGGCAGCAGCGCGACGACGTGTATCAGGTCGGCCAGCTCATCGCGATGCTGCTCCGCGGCGACGTGCACAGCCCGATGCGGAGCCGCGACGTCCGCCGGCTGCCGTGCAGCGACCATCTCAAAGAGGTGATTCATCGCTGCCTCGGCGCACGGGGGAAGCGCTATCAGTCGGCCGGCGAGATGATCGACGCGCTCAACAACCCGCCCAAGCAGATCCACAAAGGCGTGGTCAAAAGTCTCAAGGGACGGCGTGTGTCCTTCACCGGATTCCTGAACCGGCCGCGCCGCGATGCGATCGCGGCGGCCAAGCGATCCGGCGCCGTCTTCCAGGCGAGTCCCGGACCTTCGACCGACATCCTGGTGCGCGGGCGGCCCAATGCACTCCAGGTGGCGGGCAAGGATGGCGGGCTCAAGCTGATGGAAATCAAACGCCTGGCCGCTAAGGGGCACCGCGTCACGGTCATTGGCGAGGCGCAGTTCTGGAAGCTGGTCTCGCGGAGAAGCTGATTCCCTCACGGATCATCGCACGTCGTCTCATCAGCCAGCGCCTTCATGCAAATGCCGGTCGAGTTGGAGGAGGTCACCGGCACAGGTAATTTAGAAGGACTGCCATGACTGACGAATACAAGACCAAGCTGCAGGCGCTCCTCCAGGCATACGCCGAGCGCGCCGCAAAGAACCCGGCCGCGACCCAAACGCCGCAGGATCAGACGGACCGTCGGGCGTGCGGAGAACGGCTGCGGTCGGTCGTGCGGCCGGTGCTGGACGCGACCCTGGCCGATCTCAAAAGCGCCGGACACGATGGCGCCGTCCGGGAGCACACCGAGCGCGAGGACGCCTACCCGAGCGTTGCGCTCTCCTTCACACCGCGCGGCGGGCTTGCTTCAGCCGTCATTTTCCGCTACGACCCCCGGCACGGCATCGTCGTCCACCGCGAGGTCAAGCAAGCGCCCTGGAAAGGACGGCCAGCGACGGGAAGCGGGGACCGGCTCGGCACGATCGGCATCACCGCCGTCTCGGCGGCCTGGGTCGAAACCAAGACGCTCAGTTTTATCGAGGCTGTCCTGAGAGCGAATTAGTCGCCCGGGCAATCTCCGCGCGGTCGCCGTCGCCGTGCTCCATCTGCTTCAAGAAGCTGGCGTAGCTGGCCGCGGCGCCGTCACGGTCGCCCGCGAGCTCAGCGGCTCGCCCCGCCCCGTAGAGACTCCGCGCGCGCCGCGGCTCCCGTGAGAGCGTCGCGGTATAGGCAGTGCGAGCCTCGGCATACCGTCCCACCGCAAGCAGCATGTCCGCCTCGAGCTCGCGCGCCGGCAGCAGCTCGGCGGGCGTGACCGGCTGCTTTTCCGTGACGTCCTCGATGTCGGCCGCCGCCTTCGCGTCCCTTAGGGCCGCCGCGGTGTCTCCCGCCGCAAGCTCCCGCCACGCGGTGACCACCTGCCGCTTGATGTCCACGACGGTCGCCCAATCGTTATCTCCGCGGCGCGTCATATCGGCCTGGATCGCGGCGAGCGCGGCGATTTCGACCCCGGTGCGCGCGGTATCGCCGAGGCGACCCGCGCCGATGCCGCGGGTGAAATGGGCGAGCGCCGCGCCAATCGTCAGCTCGGCGGCGCGCACCGGCAATCGTGACGCCGCTGCCCAGTCGCCGCGCTCGAGCGGCAGCCGTGCCTCCATCGCGATCTGGTTGTAATTCGCGATCAGCGCGTCCGAGGCGATGGACGCCGTCATCAGGTGCTGCGCCGTATCGACGGTGGCGCGGGCTTCCCGGTCACGGCCCTGCTGCAAATACGCGTAGACCATGTAGTCGAGCGCGTGGAGGCGCTCCGGCGCGACCGGTTGGTGGTGCGCCCGGGCGTACCCGAGGCCGGCTTCGAAGGCGCGTGTGTTGGCGGTGATCGTTTCGTCCCAGAGGCCGAGGCGCACGAAAATGTGCGACGGCATGTGCTGCGCATGCGGCGCGGAGGCTGCGATCTGCGCGTAGCGGCGCGCCGCGTCGAGGCCGAGCGCCGCCAAGCGGGGCGAGTCGTTGGCGTGGATGATGTAATGCGCGAGACCCGGATGCTCCGGGAATCGCTGGAACAATGGATTCAGGATTGCGGCGGCGCGTTTCTGCCGCGCAAACGTCGTGTCGGTCTTGGGGGCCGTTTCCACCAGGGAGAGCGCGTAGTAGATCGCCACTTCCGGATCGGCCGGGAAGTCGTGATAGACCCGCGCCAACGTATCGGAGTACGCCTGCAGCCGCCGGGTGTTGGGGATCGAATCGGAGCCGCGATACAGCGCCGCGCCCGCCGCGAGGAAGCCGCGTTCTCGCGCCGTCGCGGCACCCAGCGCGAGCGCGCGCTCGGCGAACGCCGCGCCGCGGCGCAACGGCTCGCCCTTGCCCGCATTGCCGCCCGGGCCGCCTGCGAACGGGTTCCCCCAGGCATTGACCGCCATGCCCCAGTAGGCCAGCGCGCACGTGGAGTCGGCGTCCGCGACCGCCTCGAACGCCGGCTGCCCCTGCTCCCACCAGAACGAATGCAGCAGCGCCATCGCCCGCGTGAAGCGCTGCTGGGCTTCGGCATTGCACGAGATCGGGAAGTCGACGCGTCCAAGTTGCTCCGCGGACCGGCCGTGGTCGTGCTGTGCCAACAGGGGGGGAGCGAGCAGCGCTGCCGCGAGCGCGGCGAGGCAGGTCGTGCGTGTCATAGACGGCTCCGCCAAGAGAGGAAGGCCGGGACGCCGAGCGCGATGAGCCCGGCACCGATTGCGGCATTCTTGGGATTCGACGCTACCGCGCTGAAAACGACGTACGCCGCGGCCAGGACGAACAGCGCCGGTGTGACCGGGTAGCCCGGCACTCGAAAGCCGGTCTGGATGCCCTGATCGCGTGCGCGGTACACGTACAAGCCAGCAACAGTCGCGCCGAAAAAGATCCAGTCACCGAAGGTCACATAGTCGACCAACTGTCCAAACGTCCCGGTCAGCGTCAAGACCACCGCGAAGATCGCCAGGGCCACAATCGCCGCGGTCGGTGTCTGGTAGGTGGGATGCAACACCGCAAACCGCCGGAAGAACACTCCGTCAGCCGCCATGGCCTGCAAGACTCGGGGAGTCACGAGGATCACGAGGTTGAGGAATCCGAACGTCGACACCGCAATGCCCGCCGCGATGATCTTGCCACCGGCCGCTCCCAGCAGCGAATGCATCATGTCGGCAGCTGGAGCAGTGCTTGCCGCCAGCCCGTCGACACCGAGCACGCGCAGATACGCGATGTTCGCGAGCAGATAGACCATCACGACGATCGCCACGCCGTATACCAACGCCTTGGGCAGGTTGCGTTCCGGCTCAACGATCTCTTCGGCGATGAAGTTCGTCTGCTGCCAACCACCGTAGGTGAAGAGGATCGGGACCAATGCGGCTCCGATGCCGGAGGTCAACGGCGCGGGTAAGGCGCGTGAAGGCGCGGCGGGTGACGCAGCAAAGATCCCGGCACCGATCAACACCGCGAGCGCTGCCAGCTTGAGGAGCGTGAAAATGTTCTGCGTGATCGCCGCGGGACGTACGCCGACGTAGTTGATGGCGGTATGGAACACGATCGCGGCCACGGCAAGCGGCATGGAAAAACGGTGCGGCAGGCCGAACAACGCGAGCGTGTAGTCGGCGAATGTGACGGCAACGGCGGCAATCGCCCCGGTCGCAATGACCAACACCAGCGTCCAGCCGTACAGAAACGCCGGTAAAGCGCCGAACGTCTCGCGCAGATAGACGTACCCACCACCCGCGCGCGGGCGGCGGTGACCCAGCTCTCCGAAGCAGAACGCGCCGATGAGCGCCACAATCCCGCCGATCACCCAGGCCAGCAGGACCAGTCCCGGAGACCGAAGCCGCTCGGCGACGGTCGCCGGCGTGCGGAAGATCCCGCCCCCGATGATGCCGCCGACCACGGCCATCGTTCCTGAGAACAACCCCAGGCGCCGAGCGTATGTCGTCATGGAACACCTAACTAGCGCCTTCTCGGTTTGTCCGCCACGTCTGAATCAACCTCTGCTCCTGAGGCCCTGCGTATGCCCGCGTATTCCCTTCTCGTCATGCGCTCGACGGACGCGGCATATCACCCACGCTCGACCGTCCTATTTGATCAGCTGAGGAGAGCGGCCCTCTCTATCGAACTCAACATTGTCGAGCGCTACGCTCTCGCGACGCGAGCTCAATTTATTCGGCACGGGGTTCTGCTCCGTGCAGGCGAGGGAGCAGGGCTGCGGGGACGATCAACAGCAAGCGACGCATGGCGAACTCCTGGTTGAGACCAGTACGACGGGACGTAGCAGCATCGTGGGAAGCCGTCAAGCGACATCAAGGGTTCACAGGAGGGTGGGAACTACCGGGCTCTCCCGGTGCGTGGATCGATGTCGCGCACGCCGCGCAGCACCATGATGCGGAAGTGGATGCGCCGGATCGTCGTCCAATACCCTTCTAAGTCCCGCGAATGGAGCGCGATGGCGCCACGGCGCGTGACACCCGGCGGCGGAGGGACGAGCGCGGCGAGACGATCGTACACCAGCCCGCGCATCGCGGGATCGACGCGCTGCAGCACATGCCAGAGCGAGAGCGCATCCTGCGCGCGCGCGAGCGCGAGCACGGTGCGAATCGCGCGCGCTCGCGTGCCACGCTGCTCGAAGTCGAACGCGATCAGCGCGCGCACGAACGGCGCCGGCGCGTCCTCCACGTACGGAATCCCCGGGCCGGTGGTGGGGCGAATCTGGATGAGCGCGCCGAGGGGGACGCGCGCCGAGCGCAGCCCGGTCTGAAACTCCACCTCGCCGGCGGTGACGTGCAGCACGCCCTTCCCGATGGAATCGGTGGCCAGCGTGTAGGCGCAGCCGAGATCGATCGCCGTCCCCGCGGGTGTCTCGACAAAGAAGAGACGCGGCACGGCGTCGACTTTCGCGGCGATCGTCCCGTGCGCCAGCGCCAGCCGATGCTCGTCCGCACGCGCAACGACGAGCTGCACGCGCGTGTCCGGCTGCACTTCGACCTGTCCAATCCGGCCCACCGCCACGAGCGCGCGCGACGAGTCGTCGGTCTGCAGCCAATCGCCCACCCGCAGCCGCCCGGAGGCGGTCAGCCGCTGCGTGCCGATGAGGGGACGGCCGGCCAGGGCGGTGACATCCCAGGCGGTGGGCTTGATCGAGCGCCCGATCATCACGACCACGAACACCGCCGCCGCGGCGAGTGGGACCCAGTACCAGCGTCGCCACTGGCGGACATTGATCCGCGCGGAGATATCGGGCCACAGATCGCGCGGTGGCTCGATGCTCTTCGGCAGGCGGCTCACGGCCTCGTGCAGCTCTTGTTCGTTCATCGTTCCAGCTTCTCCCGTAGCAGGCGCCGCGCCCGAAACAGCTGCGCCTTCGACGTCCCCTCCGCTATACCCACGAGCTGGGCGATGTCGCCATGCCCGTATCCTTCGATGTCGTACAGCACGAACACCTCGCGCGCTCCGTCCGGCAGATCGGCAATGGCGCGCTCGAGGTCGATGTTCAGATGGAGGGGCGCAGCATGCTGCGCCCCTACCACCGTGTCCGGATCCTCCGCCAGGGTCACGCGCCGCTCGCGCCGTCCTGTCGTCCGGCGTTCGTTCAAGACGACATTGACGGCGAGCCGGTGCAGCCAAGAGCTGAACGCGCTCTCGCCCCGGAACGAGCCCAACTTATCCCACAGCCGGACGAAGACATCCTGGGTGCGCTCGTCGGCATCGCGCGCATCGCCGGTGAGGCGCAGACACAACGCATACACGCGGCCGGCGTGCTGACGATATAGGTCCCGGAAAGCCGTCTGGTCGCCAGCCTGCGCACGGGCGACGAGATCGTCCGGGGGGGGCACAGAACTAAGACGCCGTCGGGTGCTGCGGCGTTTGGAGCGGAATCACGGCAGGCGGATCCGCGTAAGCTCGCGCAGCCGCTGCTCGAGCTGGTTCTGCACTTCCTCCAGGCGCGCACGCTGTTGGGCGACTTGCGCCTGCGCCTGCTTCTGGACTTCGGTCACGCGCGCCCGTACGGGGCCCACCTTGTCGTTCACCACGGCGTCCACTCGATCGCGCATCTGCTTCTCGGCGCCGGCCACCTGCTCGCCGAACACGCCGCGCAGCTGCGCGCCGATCGCCTGATCGAGATTCGAGCGCACCGCGAAGCCGGGCTTGTGCAAGGCGCCCGAGAGCCGCGCTTCGACATCGAGGTTCGATACCCCAGAGACAGCCCGCCAGATCAACTCACCAATTGTGCTGTTCGCGAAGCCGGAGTCGCGCGTCCAGTGCACGCTGCTGGAACGGATGGCGAAGCGCGCGTGAATCGTGTCGCCGTTGAGATTGAAGCCAAGCTGTGTGGTGGCGGCACCGGGATCGAGTCTCAGCGGCACGCCCGGCACTTGGAATGCCGGGAAGCGAACGCCGCCGACCGACGCGCCGGCGGTATCGACCGGAATGTCATGCAAATGATTCAGCATCAGGCCAGCGCCAAGCTGCGGCCCTGTGGCCGTGGCAATGGTCGGCCGGCCGTACAGCGCCGGATCGCTGGTGAGGCCGCTCAGCCGGCCGGCGTAGCGCTGTGGCTGCTCCGCATTCGGCTGCAGTTGGAACGACAACTCAGCGCTGCGCACGAGAAAGCCGGGGAGGTTGCGCTCCTTGGGGAAGCGCACGTTCTCGCCCGCTCGGCGCACGCGGCTGGGTCCGGTCGTCGCGCGCGGCAACAGACCCGGTGGCATGTACCGGCGCGCCAGCTGCATGTAGTAGAGCACCTGCTCGAATGGCCTGATCGCGCCCGGCCCGAACAGCGCGGCGCCAACCGCCGGTGCATCGAGACTCGGCAATTTGAGCAAGCCGCGCGCGAACGCGTAGTCGCGTTGCCGCGCGGTGTCGAGCCCGGCGAGCCCTGATTTCAGATTGGACACGCCCTGCGTGACGTTGCGCTCGAGCATGGTCACCCGATCACGCGCGCGCTTGAGCCGCTCGATCGCCTGCCGCGCTTCGTTGAGCGTGGCAAGATCGGTGGCGCGCGCGTGGCGCAGCTTCTCGAGCGTGGCGCGTGCCGTGTCGAGCGTTGGGCCCAAGCGCAGCGTGTCGACCGCCAGCTGCCAGGCGCGGCGGCTCGAGTCGGCGCGCGCGCCGAGCGCGTCAGCGGCCGGGATCGTGGAGAGCCGCCGGGGGTCGAGGGAATCGAAGCTGATCTTGCCGGTCGCAAGCTGGAGCACGGGTACCTGGAATTGGCTCGCCCACTGATGCGTCTCGGCCAGGACCCGGCCGGCAATCCCCTGCCCCTCCCCCGATTTCGCCGCGACGCGGCCGTCGGTCTGGCGCGCAGTCCCGAAGCGGAGTCCGTTGGCGGCGATGCGGTTGATGATGAGTTTCTTTTCCGTGAGCGGCACGAGGTCGACATCCGCGACCAGCTCGTCCGCCTGGAGCAGGTTGCGCAACGCCTCGTGCGGGCTTGCAACCGTGAGGCCCTGGATCAGGACTTTGCCGTGAGCCAGATCGAGATGGAGCCTTTGGATCTCGACTTTCGCCCCGAGCAGCTGCGTGCCGACCTTCTGCGATTCCCGCCGCGCGATCGTATCGGCGAACACCCACCACAATACACCCGCGATCACCAGCAGAATCAGCAGCGGTCCGATCGCCTTCCACCGGAAGATCTTGACCCTCATGGCCGGAACATCTTGTAGACGTTGTAAGCCTTGGACGCCGTGACGGCGCGATACCACTTCGACTGCCGCACCCGCTCCCCGATCGTGGCCCGATAACGAGTCACGCCCAGACGAGTCGCAAAGAACAGCGGGAGCGCGAACAGCACGGCAAACACAAAGCTGCCGAGGACGATCGTGTTGTTGAAATTCGTGAGCGGCACGATCGGCATGTTGTACAGCGACGTCCACAGCCCCCGCAGCGACGGCGCCAGGAGAAGGTTATGGCCGATCCAGTCGAACAGCGGGTCGAGCAGGAATCCGAACGGGATCAAGAGCGCCCAGCCCAGCACCCCGCCGGCGAACGAGACGTTGAGGAGCACCAGCGCCGCGAAAATCACCGCGTTGTGGACGTTCACGAGCGGTGTCAGACCGAGAAACGAGCCCAGGACGATGCCGGCGGCGAGCTGGCCGGGCGTGCCCTCGGAATGCAGCGCACCGAAGAGGGACTGGATCAGCTTGATGAGGGCGAACATTCAGACTTCCCCCTGTTTGAGCCGATCCTCGGCGATCGCCAGAATCTCTCGCAACGCCGTCCGGCGCTCCTCGTCGCGCGTCCCCCGCAGCCGAGCCTCGAGCACCGGGACGATGGCTTCCTTGGATCGCCGGTTCACGAACACCACGAAGCGAAACCCGAACTTCTGTTCGTATTCTTCGTTGAGCGTCGCCAGCCGCCGCAGGACCTCGGGCGGCGTCGTATCACGATCGTAGCCTTGCTCCCTGAATGAGAGCGCCGACACTTTGTCCGGGCGATCACCGATGCGCGGGTGCGCGTTGATCACCCCGATCTGCTCGGCCTCCGAGAGCGATTTCAGGATTTCGCGGCCGCGGGCGAGCATCGCGGCACCGCTGGGGAAGGGCTCTTCCGCACCAAGCCGTTCCAGCAACGGACCCGCGTTTTCGAAGAGGTTCAACTGCCTCGGTAGCTCGAGCACGCAAACGGTGACATCAACAGCGGGATGTGGTAACGACGGTTGGGATCGGTGATCTCCACATCCAGGGTGGCCCGCTGGAGGAACGCCGCCGTTCCTTTCTTCTTATAGTACGCGCCCACCTCGAAGGACAGCCGGTACGTCCCCGCGGTCAGGGCGCCATCGCCAAGCGCGGCGATCCGACCATCGGCATCGGTCTCCCGCGTCCCTTGCGCGACCTGCTCCTTGCCGTCGAGCCGCCATAGCGTCACCGCGACGCCGGCGGCGGGCTCGCCGCGCGTGGTATCGAGGACGTGCGTCGAAATCGTCGGTCGGTTAGTGTTGGGCATGCTCAAGATCCGCGTGGGACCCCTGACGTTCACGGCGCGACTCGAAGAGCAGGCCGCGCCCAAAACCGTCGCCGTGATTCGCAAAATGCTGCCGTTCAAATCCAAGATAGTCCACTGCCGCTGGAGCGGCGAGTCAACCTGGATTCCAATGGGCGAGCGAAAGCTTGGGCTCGAATTCGAGAATCACACCAGCCATCCCGCGCCGGGGATGCTGCTGCTCTACCCCGGTGGCATCAGTGAGACCGAGCTGCTTTTTCCCTATGGCTCGACCATGTTCGCGAGCAAGGTGGGGCAGCTCGCGGGGAATCATTTCGCCACGGTCACGGAAGGGCACGAAAACCTGCCGGAGATCGGTCGCCTTACGCTGTGGGAGGGAGCGCAGGAGATCACCATCGAAGAAGTGCGGTGAGCGCTCTCGTCATTCGGGGTGGTACGGTCGTTCTTCCCACCGGGCAACGCCCAGCCGACATCGCGATCCTCGACGGCACCATCACGGCAGTCGGGAGTGAAGTGCGGGATGGTGACGAAACCATCGACGCGCGAAATCTGGTGGTGCTTCCGGGTGTCATCGACGCGCACGTCCACTTCAATGAGCCGGGCCGTGCCGATTGGGAAGGTTGGGAGGCCGGTACGCGCGGTGCGGCCGCCGGGGGCGTGACGACCGTGCTCGAGATGCCCCTCAACGCCCATCCCCCGACGACGACTCCCGCAGCCTTTGATGAGAAGCTCGCGATCGCGTCGCAGAAAGCCCTCGTCGATTTCGGCCTGTGGGGCGGCCTCGTTCCCGACAACCTCGACAACCTCCAGATCCTCCACCAACGGGGCGTCATCGGCTTCAAAGCGTTCATGAGTCACAGCGGCATCGACGACTTTCAGCGCGTGCCCGACGGCATCCTCGCGATCGGGCTCAAGACCACGGCGCGTCTGAACGCGATCGTCGGCGTCCACGCCGAGAGCCACGAGACGGTGGAACGGCTGAGCACTGGAGAGCGGAGCAGCGGCGCGGACCGGCTGTCGTGGTGCCGGGCTCGGCCCTCCCGCGCCGAGGTCGAAGCGATTCAACGGCTGCTCGTGTGCATGCGGGGCACTGGCAGAGGTGTGCGCGCGCATGTCGTGCACGTGAGCTGCGCGGAAGGGTTGGCGCAGGTGGATGCAGCCCGCAGCAAGGGCACGACGATCACGGCCGAGACGTGCCCGCATTATCTCGCCTTCACCGAGGAGGACTTCGAGCGCATCGGGCCAGCGCTCAAATGCGCGCCGCCGATCCGCGATCCGGCGACGCGCGAGGCTCTCTGGGCCGAAGTGCTCGCGGGCCGCGTCGACCTGATCGGTTCGGACCACTCGCCCTGCCCTGCCGCCGACAAGCAGAAAGGTGAGCACGACATCTGGCAGGCGTGGGGCGGCATCGCGGGCATCCAGGCCACGCTTCCCGTGCTGCTGACCGACGGCCTGCACGCGCGTGGCCTCTCGCTCGAGCGCATCGCCCATCTCACCGCGACCGCGCCGGCGCAGCTCTTCGGCTTGTTTCCCCGCAAAGGGGGGATCGCCGTCGGTGCCGACGCGGACTTCGCCATCGTAGATCCGGAGCAGCGTTGGACCTTTGGCTCGAACGACCTCCAGACGCGCAGCGGTGTCAGCGCATACCTCGGCCGCGCGTTCACGGGCAAAGTGGTAAGAACCATTGTCCGAGGAACAACGGTATTTGTGGATGGCGAAATAGTTGGGAACCCCGGTTGGGGCCAGTTCGTGAAGCCACAACCCACAAGATGAGAGACCTGTGACTGGCAACGCGCTTCTTGAGCGCCGATTAGACGAGCTTTACGCCATCGGCGCCGAGCCGGACGGAGGGGGGGGAGCGTATCGGCCGCTCTACGGCAGCGCCTGGGCAGCCGCCGGTGAGCGGGTCGAACGCTGGATGAAGGACGCCGGTCTCGAAACCCGGCGGGACGCGGTCGGGAATCTGTGGGGGCGAATCGAGGGGACCGGGAAGTCGATAGTCACCGGCTCACACATCGACACGGTGCGTCACGGCGGCCGGCTCGACGGCGCACTCGGCATCGTCGCGGGACTCAGCGCCGTCGAAGCGCTGCTCAAAGCCAACGGCAAGCCCAAGCGCCCGCTCGAAGTCGTCGCGATCTGTGAAGAGGAGGGCTCTCGCTTCAAGACAAGCTTCTGGGGGTCTCACGCGATCACGGGCACGATCGACACCGTCGATCCCGAGATCGCAGCCGCGATGCGCGAGCTCGGTCTGGACCCCGCCAAAGTGGCGAGCGCGGCGCGCGATGATATCGATACCTTCGTCGAGCTGCACATCGAGCAAGGCGCGGTGCTGGAGTCCTCCGGCACGCCACTGGCGATCGTGAGCGCGATCGTCGGCACGGCGCATCTCGAGGTCACGGTCACCGGCCGGTCCGACCACGCGGGGACGACGCCGATGGACCTGAGGCTCGACGCGCTCGCCGGTGCGGCCGCGATGGTGCAAGCCGTCGAGTCCATCGCGAAATCGCTGGGTAGACCCGCCGTCGCGACGGTCGGGAAGCTCGAGGTCGAGCCCGATCAGATCAACGTCGTCCCGGGCAAGGTGGTATTCATCGCAGACCTCAGGCATCCCGATCTGGCGGGCCGCCGTGCGCTCGAGGAGCGCGTTCGATCGCTGTGCGGCACCATCGCGTCGGAGCGCGGACTCGGACTCGACATTCGGATGCTCCAGGAGCGGCCTCCCGTGCCGATGCATTCGGATGTGCGCGCGCTCCTCGCGCGGGCCGCGACGGACTGCGGCGTCCAGGCTGCCGAGCTGGTCAGTGGCGCCGGACATGATGCCCAGATTCTGGCGGCGCGAATGAAGGTCGGGATGTTGTTTGTGCCGAGCATTGGAGGACGGTCGCATTGCCCCGATGAAGCCACGAACCCGCGGGACTTGGAACTCGGGACCAGGGTATTGGCCAAGGCCTTGGAATTGATGGCGTATTGAGATCGTTCTAACCGTGCCCTAAAGGGCCGGCTTCACGGACAACAGCTCCCGAAGCACGTTCTGCGTAACCGTGCGACGATAGGCGGCAGTCGATCGCACGTCGTCTATCGGCCGGATGTCGTCGGCGACCGCGGCGATGGCGCCTTCCATATCCCCCCGCTCCAGCGCAGCCTCGGCGCGGCGCGCGCGCAGCGGCACCTCGGCGACCGAGCCGATCGCTACGCGCGCAGGTGATCGGCTCACCGCCGTGACGACCTTCGAAATCGCCTGTGCGGCCCGCGTCCCGACTTTGCGAAATACGACCCGACGTCCGAGGGGCATCCGCACCGCCACGATCAGCTCATCGGCCTGCAGCGCGGTCTTGCGATAGCCGGTGAAAAACTGGTCGATCGGAATCGAGCGCCGGTCGGTCACCACGACGGCATCATAGGCGAGCAGCACCGGCAACGTGTCGCCGGCGGGAGACGCATTCGCCAGGTTGCCGCCGAGCGTGCCGCGATTCTGGATCTGCGCCGCCCCGATCGTGCGCGCCGCCGCCACCAGCGCCGGGACATGCTCCTGCGCGTCGCGCGACCGAATGATGCCGGTGTAGGACTCCGCCGCACCGATTTCCAACATGCCCTGCGTTCGCCGCACTCCCTTGAGCTCGAGTAACGACCACACGTCGAGGACGGCCCGCGGCGGTGGGCGGAGCGTTCTCGCGTGCAGCATGACGATCAGATCCGTACCGCCGGCGAGCGGGCGGCATCCGGGGGTCGTGCGATACAACTGCACCGCATCCTTGAGGTCCGTGGGGCGGAGGTATGTCACGTCGTGCATGACAGCACCGCCTCGATGATTTTCGTGTAGCCGGTGCAGCGGCACAAATTACCGGCGAGCCCCTCCCGAACGTCAGCGGCGCTCGGTCGGATCGTGCGCTGCAGCAGGACGTGGGCCGCCAGCAACATCCCCGGCGTGCAGATCCCACATTGCGCCGCGCCGTGCTCGATGAAGGCCTGCTGCAGGCGGGACAACGTGCCGTCCGGTCCGGCGAGTCCTTCCACGGTTAGGACATTGCGGCCTTCGACCTGACCCACCGCCACCAGACAGCTGTCCACGACCTCGCCGTCGATGAGGACCGAGCACGCGCCGCACTCCCCTTCGCCGCAGCCCTCTTTCGTGCCTGTCTTGCCGAGATCTCCGCGCAGTGTATCGAGGAGTCGCCGTGACCCCGCGCATTCGACGCTGACAGGCACACCGTTTAGCGTGAACCGGACCGTCACGACTGCGCCGCTTCGCGCCGTTGCGCGCCGTTGAGCGCTGCCAGAACCTTCTCGGGCGTCGCGGGCACCTCATCCAGCCAGACCCCCGTCGCGTCATGAATGGCGGCGATAACCGCTGGGGCTGGACCATCCATTGGCAGCTCACCGATCCCCTTGGCTCCGAACGGACCGCGGGAGTACGGGTTCTCGATCAGGACGGTGCGGATCCGTGGCGCGTCGAGCGCGGTCGGAATGAGGTAGGTCGCCAGGCGGTCATTCTGGTAGCCACCATCCTTCATCTTGATCTCTTCGATCGTGGCCCAGCCGACCGCTTGCAGGCAGCCGCCCTCGATTTGCCCCTCAGCCATCACCGGATGCAGCGCCTTACCGCAGTCGACGGCGGTGACGAGATCGGTGACACGGACTTCGCCCGTCGTCGTGTCCACATCGACATCGGCGATCGTGCAGGCCCAGGCGTACACGGGGTAGGCGTCGCCGCGGTACGTGGCTTCGTCCCAGTGGATCGAATCGGGCTGGATGTACGACTTGTCCACGCGCAGCGGCGGCCGCTCTCGCTGCAGTCGTTGCTTGATCTCCGCGGCGGCCTCCTGCACCAATCGTCCCACGATCATGGCTGTGCGCGACGCAACAGTTGGACCGGAATCGGGAACAAGTGAAGTGTCCTGCGGCGCGATGGTCACGCGCTCGAGCGGGACGCCGAGCGCATCCGCTGCAAGCTGACAAAAGATGGTCTTCGTTCCCTGACCGATCTCGGTCGAAGCAGTGAGGATTCGGAATGTGCCGTCCGCCAGCGCTTCCATAGCGATGGTGCCGCTCAGTTTCTTCTCGCCACTCCCGGTGAAGCCCGACCCGTGGAAGACGAGGGAGAGACCCCTGCCCCGACGGACGGTTGGAATGTTGGAAGGTTGGAATGTGGTTGCCGCTTTGAGCGCGGCATCCAAAACGAGCTCCGAACCGACGCTCTCGGTGAGCACCTGCCCCGTCGCGGTCGTGTCGCCCAGCCGCAACATCCATTTGCGCCGGAGATCCACGCTCGACACGCCTCCCCCCAGCTGCTCGGCGACGTGCTCGACCATCAGCTCGGCGGCAAAGAGCGATTGCGGCGCGCCGAAGCCGCGGAACGCGCCGTTGGGCGGGGTGTTCGTCGCAACCGCCCGCGCCCGGATGCGGACATTGGGACAGGAATACGCCCCGGCGGCGTGGATGGCCGCACGCGATAGCACGACAGGGGTCAGCGTGCAATATGCCCCGCCATCCAGGACGATCTCGATATCCTGAAAGACCAGTGTTCCATCCTTTTTGACGCCGGTGCGGTGCCGGATGACTCCTGGATGACGTTTGGTGGTCGCCGCCAGGTCCTCATGGCGGTCGTAGATCAGGCGGACCGGCCGTCCCGCTTTACGGGCGAGGAGCGCCGCATGAACCGCCACAATCGACGGGTACTCCTCCTTGCCTCCGAACCCGCCTCCGGTCTCCGCCTGGACGACGATAGCTTGCTGATCGGTGAGCTTCAGCGCTCGCTTCAGGGCGCGGTGGACGTAGTACGGACACTGCAGAGAGCCGACGACCCTGAAGGCGCCGTCTGCTTCCGGCAACGCGATTGCGCCTTGGGGCTCGATGTACAACTGCTCCTGCAATCCAACCCGAAACTCACGCTCCACGACGAGATCCGCCGTCCGCTCCACGGACGCCACATCCCCCTTCGTGATCTCGACCGTGCTGAAGACCTCGGTGGCGCTCCCGATCTCGAAGACCGGGTTGGCGAGCTCGTACTCGATACGGACATGAGTCGCGGCCTCCTCCAGCGTGGCCCGGTCAGACGCGGCCAGCAGGAGGATCGGCTCTTCCTTGTGCTTGATCTCGCCCCCTCTTGGGGCCAGGACCGGTTGGTCCTCCCGGATCAGCTGCACGACGTTGTCCCCCGGGATGTCGTCCGCCGTCACCACCACGACGCGAGACCAGTCGAAGGCGGGGTCCAGCGTGATCGAGCGGATCGCGCCGCGCGCGATCGTGGACCGGATCGTCCGGCCGGACCAGGCCCCCTGGACGGTGATGTCGTCGGTGTAGCGCGCGCGCCCAGTCACCTTGTCGGCACCTTCGCGACGGGGAACGGAGCGGCCGACGGCCGTGACGGGAGCGGGACACATGTGCGGTAATATTGCCACAGAATTCGCTGCGCCGGGCAGGGAGCCTCCACGTTCCCGTGCCGCAACGACGCTCGTCCGCAGAGGCTCGACACGACCCCAGATGGCATGAGGGTTGCAAACGCAAAGCTGACAGAAGCAGGATGCGGACGTCGGGGGGACAAAGCCGGCAAAGGCGGAGCCAGGTAAACGCTGGTAACGCGCCGGCTGCCGCAGCGGCCGTGCACAGCCGCTGCGGACCCTCCTCACCACTGTAGAGGGCATAAGGGGGCGGCTGGGAAGCGCTGCGTGCCGTCGCGCGGCATCCCGGCTCGCCCCGCTTGTTTCACCGGGAACGTCACCGCATCGGGGGCACTACATTGCCGATCATGACGACCGCGCGAGAGAGTTCAGGCGCCGGGCTGGAACTGCACGCGCCCCTGGAGCCGGGGTTTGCGAAGATCCTGACGGCCGAGGCGCGGCGCTTCCTTACGGCGCTGGCGCGGGCGAGTGAGCTGCGCCGCCAGGAGCTGCTCGTGCGCCGCGTGGCGCGCCAGCGACGTCTCGACGCCGGCGAGCGCCCCGACTTCCTGCCGGAGACGCGCTCGGTGCGCGAGGCGGACTGGACTGTCGCGCCGATTCCCGCTGACCTGCTGGACCGCCGCGTCGAGATTACGGGCCCCGTGGACCGCAAGATGGTCATCAACGCGCTGAACTCGGGCGCGCGAGTCTTCATGGCGGATTTCGAGGACTCGAACGCCCCCACCTGGCGGAACAATCTCGAGGGGCAGCTGAACCTGCGGGACGCAGTGCGCGGCACGATCGAGTACACCAGCCCCGAGGGGAAGCGCTACGCGCTCGCACCGCGAACGGCCACGCTGATGGTACGGCCGCGCGGCTGGCATCTCGACGAGAACCACGTGACCGTGGACGGACGCCCGATCTCCGCCGCCCTCTTCGATTTCGGGCTCTTCTTCTTTCACAACGCCGCGGCGCTGCTGGCCAAGGGCACCGGACCATACTTCTACTTGCCCAAGCTGGAGAGCCACCTCGAGGCCCGCCTCTGGAACGACGTCTTCAACCTCGCGCAGGACGAGCTCGGCATCCCTCGCGGCACGATCCGCGCGACGGTCCTGATCGAGACGGTCGTCGCCGCGTTCGAGATGGACGAGATTCTCTACGAGCTGAAGGACCACTCCGCCGGCCTGAACTGCGGGCGCTGGGACTACATTTTCAGCTTCATCAAGAAGTTCAGACAGCGGCCCGACTGCGTCCTCCCCGACCGCGCCCGCGTGACGATGGACCGTCACTTCCTCAAGTCCTACGTCGATCTCCTGATTCAGACCTGCCACCGCCGCCGCGCCCACGCGATGGGCGGGATGGCTGCCCAGATCCCCATCAAGCACGACCCGGCGGCCAACGAGGCCGCGCTCGAGAAGGTGCGGCAGGACAAGCTGCGCGAGGTCCGCGCCGGGCACGACGGTACGTGGGTGGCGCACCCGGGGCTCGTGCCGATCGCGGCCCAAGTCTTTGATGCCGCGATGCCGGGTCCGAATCAACTCCACGTTGCGCGGGAGGACGTGCGCGTCACGGCAGCGGACCTGCTGGCCGTACCAGACGGTGAGATCACCGAGGCCGGGCTGCGCACTAACGTCGATGTCGGGATTCAGTATCTCGAATCGTGGCTGCGCGGCGTGGGCTGCGTCCCGATCTACAATCTGATGGAAGACGCTGCGACCGCCGAGATCTCGCGGTCGCAGGTATGGCAGTGGCTGCGCCATGGCGCCAGGCTCACCGATGGACGGCCCATGACGGCGGCGTTGGTCGAGCAGACCATCGCCAGAGAACTGCAGCGGTTCGAGGGTGCGGGCGGGGGGGGCGGGAAGTTCGCCCTGGCCGCTGATCTGTTCCGGCGGATTTCGATGGCGCCGGAGCTACCGGAATTCCTGACGGGGGTGGCGTATGAGTACCTCGACTGATCTCGAGCGAAGCTGGACCAGGGACGAACGGTGGATGGGCATCACGCGCCCCTACCGAGCCGACGATGTCGAGCGACTGCGCGGCACACTGCCGATCCAATACACGCTCGCAAGCCATGGTGCGACGCGCCTGTGGAAACTGATGCGCGACGAGCCCTACGTCGCCGTGCTGTCTGCCGTCACCGGAAACCAGGCGGTGCAGGAAGTCCGCGCCGGGCTCAAGGCGATCTACATCAGCGGCTGGCAGGTCGCGGCCGACGCGAACTGTGCCATGACGATGTATCCAGACCAGAGTCTCTATCCATCCGACAGCGTTCCGAACCTCATCTGTCGCATTCAGAATGCCCTGCGGCGCGCCGACGAAATCCACCACATGAACGGCGACCAATCGATCGACTGGTACGTGCCGCTGGTCGCCGATGCCGAAGCGGGTTTCGGCGGCGTGCTCAACGCCTATGAGCTGATGAAGCTGATGATCGCGGCCGGCGCCGCCGGCGTGCATTTCGAGGATCAGCTGTCGTCGGTCAAGAAATGCGGCCATCTCGGCGGCAAAGTGCTCGTGCCCACGAGCGAGTTCATCGCCAAACTGATCGCGGCGCGTCTCGCGGCCGACGTGTGCGGCGTGGACACCCTGCTCATCGCTCGCACCGATGCGAACAGCGCTGGCCTCTTGACCAGCGACATCGACGAGTACGACCGCCGCTGGTGTACCGGCAAGCGTTCGCCCGAAGGCTTCTTTGTCATCGAAGACGGCGTCGGGGCCGCGATCGCGCGGGCGCGCGCCTATGCGCCATATGCCGACATGCTGTGGTTCGAGACGGCGAAGCCCGACCTCGCCGAGGCACGCCAATTCGCCGAAGCGATCCACCAGGAGTATCCCGGCAAACTGCTTGCGTATAACTGCTCGCCGTCGTTCAACTGGAAGCGCCATCTCACTGAGGCGCAGCTCGCCGGCTTCCAACGAGAGCTTGGCGCGATGGGCTACAAGTTCCAGTTCGTCACCCTCTCCGGCTTCCACGCCCTGAACCACGGCATGTTCACGCTGGCGCAGGACTTCCGCGAGCGCGGGATGGCGGCATACGCCGACCTGCAATCACGGGAATTCGCTGCCGAGCACGAGGGCTACGAAGCGGTGAAGCACCAGGAATTCGTGGGTGTGGGATACTTCGATGAAATCACGCAGATCGTGCACGGCGGCCGCAGCTCGACCGTCGCGCTCGAGGGATCGACCGAGAAGGCCCAGTTCGTGAGTTGACAACCCCTTAGCCGTGCCTAGGCTAAGGGGATGAAAACCCTGCGCAACTATATCGGCGGTGACTGGGTCAGTCCCGCCACCGCCGGTTACCTGGACATCACGAATCCCGCCACGGGCGAGCAGCTCGGCCGCGTGCCGCTGTCGGGCGCCCGCGAAGTCGATCAGGCAGTGGCCGCCGCGCAGGCGGCGTTCCTCAAGTGGCGCGAAGTCCCTCCGGTCGTCCGAGCCCGCTACTTGTTCAAGCTCAAGGTCTTGATGGAGGAGCAGTTCGACGATCTCGCGGCGACCGTCACCCGCGAGAACGGCAAGACGCTGGACGAGGCCAAGGGGTCGGTGCGCCGCGGGATCGAGAATATCGAACACGCCTGCGGGATCCCGACCTTGATGATGGGGAAGACGCTCGAGGACGTCGCGGCAGGGATCGACTGCGAGTATGTCCGCCAGCCGCTCGGCGTCTTCGCCGCCGTCACGCCCTTCAATTTTCCGGCCATGGTGCCGTGCTGGTTCTGGCCCTACGCCATCGCGACCGGCAATGCCTTCATCCTGAAGCCCAGCGAGCAGGTCCCCTTTGCGCCGACGCGCATCATCGAGCTGGCACACCAGGCCGGCGTCCCGCCAGGCGTGCTCAACCTGGTCCACGGCGCGAAGGACGTGGTCAACGCCCTGCTCTCGCATCCGGGAATCGCCGGCATCTCGTTTGTGGGATCGTCACCGGTCGCCAAGTACGTCTATCAGGAGGCGGCGAAAAACGGCAAGCGGGTCCAGGCGCTCGGCGGCGCGAAGAATCACATCATCGTGATGCCTGACGCCGACATGGATCGCGCCGTGGCCAACGTCAGCGAATCGCTCTTCGGCTGTGCCGGACAGCGCTGCCTGGCGGGCAGCGTGGTGGTCGCCGCCGGCAAAGCCTACGAGCCCTTCCGGGAGCGGCTCCTGAGCGCAGCGAAGGATCTCCGGCTCGGCTACGGTCTCGAGCCGGGCGTGAACATGGGACCGGTCGTGTCGGCGAAGCACAAAGAGAAGGTGCTGTCCTACGTCGAAGCGGGCCGCAAGGACGGCGCGACACTGTTGCTCGACGGTCGCACGACCAAAGTCGAGAAGCATCCGCGCGGCCACTTCGTCGGGCCGACCGTGTTCGACGGTGTCCAGCCCGACATGACGATTGGCAAGGAAGAGATCTTCGGGCCAGTCGCCGCGGTCACGCACGTCAGCAATCTCGACGAAGGGATCGATCTGGTGCAGCGTTCCGGGTTCGCCAACGCGACGTCGATCTTCACGCAGAGCGGCAAGGCCGCGCGCGAGTTTCGCTACCGCGTGGGGGTCAGCATGATCGGTGTGAACATTGGCGTCGCGGCGCCCATGGCGTTCTTTCCGTTCGGGGGAACCAAGGGGTCATTCTTCGGGGATCTAAAGGTACACGGCCAAGACTCTATCGAGTTTTACACGGACAAGAAAGTCGTCATTTCGAGGTGGTAATGAGTAAAGTCGTCGGCGGGCTCATCCAGATGTCGAATCCGATCAACGACCCCAACGCGCCGGTCGCCAAGATCAGCGACGCCATGCTGGAGAAGCACCTTCCTTATATAGAGGAAGCAGGCAAGAAGGGCGTGCAGATCCTCTGCCTGCAGGAAGTCTTCAACGGCCCGTACTTCTGCCCGAGCCAGGACGCGAAGTGGTGCGACATCGCCGAGCCCATCCCGGGTCCGACGATCGAGCGCATGCAGAAGCTCGCCAAGCAGCACAAGATGGCGATGATCGTGCCGATCTACGAGCGCGAGATGGCGGGCGTCTATTACAACACGGCCGCCGTCATCGATGCCGACGGCAGCTACCTCGGCAAATACCGCAAGAACCATATCCCACACACCGCCGGCTTCTGGGAGAAGTTCTTCTTCAAGCCGGGCAATCTCGGCTATCCGGTCTTCAAGACGCGGTACGCCACGATCGGCGTCTACATCTGTTATGACCGCCACTTCCCCGAGGGCGCGCGACTGCTCGGTCTGCACGGTGCGGAAATCGTGTTCAATCCGTCCGCCACCGTGAAGGGGTTATCCCAGTATCTGTGGAAGCTGGAGCAGCCGGCACACGCCGTCGCCAACGGCTACTTCATGGGCTGCATCAATCGCGTCGGCGTCGAAGCGCCGTGGAACGTGGGACAGTTCTACGGCTCGAGCTATTTCGTGGATCCACGCGGCAATTTCCTCGCGCAGGGCAGCGAGGACAGGGACGAGCTCGTCGTCGCCGAAATGAACCTCGATATGATCGAGGAGGTGCGGCGCACCTGGCAATTCTTCCGCGACCGGCGCCCGGAGACGTACGACGACATGGTGAAGCAGCTGCCGTAGATGATTGTTCTCTTCCGCGCGCTGACGTACGCCACACTGTTCATCGGGCTGCTGCTGGTGTTCGTGCCCGATCGCATTCTCGCCCCCGCGGGGATCGTGCGGCCCGCGACGATCGGGCTCTTGCAGATTCTCGCGATGCTCGTGATCGTGGCCGGTGCGGGCTTGGCGATCGCCTCGATCCTCACGTTCGCCTTCATCGGCAAGGGCACACCTGCGCCATTCGATCCGCCGCGCAAGCTGGTCGTTGCGGGGCCGTACCGCTGGGTACGGAATCCGATGTACATCGGCGCCGGTCTCGTGCTGCTCGGCGCCGCGATGTTCTACGGCTCCATCGGTCTCGTCCTGTACACGATCATCTTCTGGTCCATGGCCCATCTCTTCGTGCTGTTTTACGAGGAGCCGGTGCTGCGCCGGAAATTCGGCGCCGATTACCACGCATACGCCGCCACCCGCCGCCGCTGGATGCCCCGATGGCGCTCCTGATTCGCGGCGGCCGCATCATCACGGCGACGGAGGACTTTGCCGCGGACATCTACGCCGAGGCGGAGACGATCACGCGGATCGAGCCCCGGATCGACGACAAGCTGCTCGCGCCCGGCACCGAGATTGTCGATGCGCGCGGCAAGTACGTCTTCCCCGGGTTCATCGATCCGCACGTCCACATCTACCTGCCCTTCATGGGCACGTACGCCGCAGACGATTACGAGTCCGCCAGCAAGGCGGCGCTCGCGGGCGGTACGACCACGCTGATCGAGATGATCTGTCCGGGCGCGTCGGACGAGCCCCTCGCCGCGTTCGAGCTGTGGAAATCCAAGGCTGAGAAGCTCGCGGCCGTGGACTACACGTTTCATATGTCGGTCGTGCGGTTCGAAGCGCACGTTCGCGAGCAGTTTCGGGACATCGTCAAAGCGGGGGTCGCGTCCTTCAAAGTCTTTCTCGCCTACAAGGGCGCGTTGAACCTCTCCGACGAGCACCTGTTTGCGGCCATGAAATTCGCGAAAGACCTCGGCGTGATCGTGACCGCGCATTGCGAGAACGCGGACGCGATCGACGCGCTGCAGCAGTCGCTGCTCGGCGCCGGAAAGACGGGGCCCGAATGGCACGGTCCGTCACGCCCGCCCGTGGTCGAGGCGGACGGGGTGCATCACCTTTGCACGTTCGCCGAGCTGCTCGGCACCCACGTCTACATCGTGCATACGTCCTGTGAGCCGGCCGTGCGCGCGGCGCTGGATGCGCGCAAGCGGGGCGTGAACGTCTGGATCGAATCGGTGATCCCGCACTTCGTGCTGGACGAGACGTACGCCGAGCGGCCGGCGTTCGAAGGCGCGAAATACGTGATGTCGCCCCCGCTGCGCGCCAAAGCCAACCAGAACGTGCTCTGGAACGGCGTGAAGTCGCGCGAGATCAGTACCATCGCGACCGACCATGCGCCGTTCCGGTTCGAGGATCAGAAAAAGATGGGCCGGGAAGCGTTCACGAAGATTCCGAACGGCATCCCGTCAGTGCAGGAGCGCGTCGATCTCGTCCATACCTGTGGCGTCGCCGCGGGACGGCTCGGATTACAGGCGATGGTGGACGCCTGCGCGACGCAGGCCGCCAAGTTGTTCGGGCTCTATCCCAAGAAGGGCACCATCCAGCTCGGCAGCGACGCTGATCTGGTCGTCTACGACCCGAGCTATCGGGGCACGTTCTCCAAGGAATGCGCCTACTCGAACGTGGACTACAACGCCTATGAAGGCTGGGAGCAGAAAGGCCGTGCAGCAGCCGTGTCGGTTCGCGGGCAAGTCCAGGCACGCGACGGAGAGTTCGTCGGGACTGTCGGTCGAGGCCAATTCTTGAAGAGGGAGCCTACCCACTGATGGATTCGCAGACCGTACGCCAGAAGCACAAAGACTTTCTGTTTCCCTGCGTCGCCAACTATTACGCCGAACCCGTGGTGATCACCGAGGCCCACGGGTCTTCGGTCAAGGACCTCGACGGCCGCGAATACCTCGATTTTTTCGGCGGCATTCTGACAGCGGGGATCGGGCATTCGCATCCAGAGTTCGTCAAGCGCCTGCAGGATCAGCTCGCGCGGCTGGTGCACACCTCGAGCGTCTACCCGACTGTCGAGCAGGTGCGCGTCGCCGAGCGATTGACGCAGATCACCCCGGGCAAGCTCAAGAAGAGCTTCTTCACGACCAGCGGCACGGAAGCGGACGAGACCGCGATCATGCTGGCAAAGATCTATACCGGCCAGCAGGAGATCATCGCGCTGCGGCACAGCTACGCCGGGCGCAGCCAGGGGGCGATCGCGATCACGGGGCAGCAGCCCTGGCGTGTCCTGCCCACGCAGATCCCCGGCGTCAAGCACGCGCTGTCGCCCTACTGCTATCGGTGCCCCCTGGGCCTCGAATATCCCGACTGCGGCATCCGTTGCGCCCAGGACATCGAGGATCTGATCAAGACGACGACGACCGGCCGGCCGGCGGCGTTTATGGCCGAGCCGATTCAGGGCGCCGGCGGTTTCATTACCCCACCCAAGGAATATTTCGAGATCGCCGTCGGCATCATCCGCAAGTACGGCGCGGTCTTCATCTGCGACGAGGTGCAGACGGGCTGGGGCCGCACGGGCGACAAATGGTGCGGCATCGAGCATTGGGGCGTGGACCCCGAGATCATGACGTTCGCGAAGTCGATCGCGAACGGCTTCCCGGTGGGTGCCACGATCGCCACGGAAGAAGTCGCGAATGCGTTTACGGGTCTCTCGCTCTCGACATTCGGGGGCAATCCCATCTCGATGGCCGCGGTCGACGTGACGCTGGAAGTCATGCAGCGCGAGAACACGCCACAGCGGTCCGCGGTGCGCGGTGCGCAGTTGCGTGAGGCCCTGGAAGAGTTCAAGAAACGGTTCGCGTTCATTGGCGACGTGCGCGGAATGGGGTTGATGCAGGGCATCGAGTTCGTCGAAGACCGCAAAACCAAGGAGCCGTCGCCCAAGAAGACGACGGCGTTTCTCGAAGCCGCCAAGCGACAGGGCCTGCTGCTCGGTAAAGGCGGGCTGTATGGCAACGTGATCCGCATCGCCCCGTCGATGTTGATCAGCAAGGCGGATATCGACGACGGCTGCAAGCGGATGGAGCGCGCACTCGCTGAGGTCAAATGACGCTCCCGGTCCGGACCCAGCTCGCCAACGAGGACCTGCTCCCGGTCGCGCCGAACCGGCGTACCTGGAACTGGTGGCACATCGCGTCGCTGTGGATCGGGATGGCGATCTGCATCCCCACCTACACGCTGGCGTCCGGTCTCGTCGATCAAGGCTGGACCTGGCAGGCGGCTGTCACCGCGGTCGTCCTAGGCAATGTCGTGGTGCTGCTCCCCATTGCCCTGAATTCGCACGCCGGGACGCGCTACGGCATCCCCTTCCCCGTGCTCGCCCGCGCCCCGTTCGGCGTCCTCGGCGCGAACATTCCCGCGATTCTCCGTGGACTCGTGGCGTGCGGGTGGTTCGGTATCCAGACCTGGATCGGCGGGTGGGCAATCTACAAGCTGTTCGAGGCGATCTGGCCGGGCATCGCCACCCTGCCGCAGATCCTGCCGGCCTTCGTCGGGCTCAACACGGGGGAGTTCGTCTGCTTCATGCTGTTTTGGGCGATGAATGTCTGGATCGTGCTGCGCGGCATGGATTCGATCAAGTTCCTGGAGACCTGGGGCTCTCCGTTTCTGCTCGCCGTTGGGGCGGCATTGTTCATCTGGGCCTGGGTTCGCTCGGGGAGCCTGGCCACGATGCTGGCAAATCCACCGGCCGTCGGACCGTCCGGCCGTCCGGCCGTCGCCACCGTGTTCGGCGCGGGGCTAACGTCCGCGGTCGCGTTCTGGGGCACCATGGCGTTGTCCATTCCGGACTTCTCTCGATACGCGCGTTCCCAGCGCGATCAGGTGATCGGACAGGCGGTCGGCTTGCCTGGGACGATGGCGTTGTTCGCCTTCATCGGCGCCGCGGTCACCAACGCGACGCTCGTGATCTTTGGGACCCGGATTGCCGACCCGGTGGCGTTGCTCGCCAAGATCGGCGGGCCGTTGATGATCATGCTCTCGATGGCGGGACTCGTCGTCGCCACGCTCACCACGAACATCGCCGCCAACATCGTGGCGCCCGCCAACGCGTTCTCGAACATCGCGCCGCACAAGATCAGCTTCAAACAGGGCGCGATGATCACGGCGATCATCGGGATCGTCATGCTGCCGTGGCGGCTCTACAACAACGCCGCCGCGTACATCTTCACCTGGCTGATCGGCTACGGCGCGCTGCTCGGCCCGGTCGCCGGGATCATGATTGCCGATTACTTCGTCGTCAGGCGCGGGGAGCTGGTCGTCACCGATCTCTATACGCGGCGCGGGACCTACGAATACGCGCGAGGCTTCAATTGGATCGCAATTGCCGCCCTGATCATCGGCGTGGCGCCGAGCCTGCCGGGATTCGTGGCGGCGCTGCGCGGCGCGCCGGCGAGCGGCCTGTTCGGTACGATTTACAACTGGGCGTGGTTCGTTGGGTTCCTGCTCGCGGCGCTCCTCTACGTGGTGGGAATGCGCGTGATGACGGGGCAAAGGCGTGGGGAGTGGGGAGTGGGGAGTGGTTCGTTCCGGTGATTGATCAGGCCCGCGTCCTTTCGGATGATCAGCTCGAGCGGAATTTCGCCGACATCGCGCCGCCGCTCACGCCCGACGCCGCCCTGCTCGAAGCCACCAAGTGCCTCTTCTGCCACGACGCGCCCTGCACCATCGCCTGCCCCACCCATATCGACGTCCCGGCGTTCATCAAGAAGATTGCCAGCGGCAATCTGCGCGGCTCCGCGCGCGTGATTCTCGATGCCAATCCGTTTGGCCACTCCTGCGCGCGCGCCTGCCCGGTAGAAGTGCTGTGCGAAGGCGCCTGCGTCCTCAACGACCGCGACGAGCAGCCGATCAAGATCGCGCTGCTGCAGCGCCACGCCACCGACTACGTCCTGGAGAAAAAGCTCAGGCTATTCGAGGGAGGTCGACGCACGGGGAAGCGCGTGGCGGTCGTCGGCGCCGGCCCGGCGGGGCTGGCGTGCGCGCGCGATCTGCGGCGCTTTGGTCACGACGTGACGGTCTTCGAAGCGAAGGACCAGCCCGGCGGCTTGAACACCTACGGCATCGCCGAATACAAGCTCAAGGCCGCTATCGCGCTCGCGGAAGTCCAGGACATTCTGGATCTGGGGGTGGAGCTGAAGACCGGCGCGACGATCGGATCGCTCGACAAGCTGCTGACCGATTACGACGCCGTATTTGTCGGCATCGGACTCGGAAGCACCAAGCGACTCGGCATCCCGGGCGAGGACCTCCCTGGCGTGGTAGATGCGCTCACCTTCATCGAGCATCTCAAGACACATCCGTACCGCGAGACGACGGTGGGGCGGCAGGTCGTGGTGATCGGCGCAGGCAATACGGCGATCGACGCGGTCACCCAGGCGAAGCGGCTGGGCGCGACGGCCGCGACGATCGTGTACCGGCGGAGCGAGGCGGACATGCCCTGCTATCACTACGAGTACGAGCTCGCCAAGCGCGATGGCTGCGGCTTCCGGTTCAATGCAGCACCGCAGCGCATTATCGGCAACGGCTCGGGAGGGGTCTCGGGACTCGAGGTTCGGACGGACGGCGGCAGCGAGACGATTCCGTGCGACATGGTGATCGTCGCGATCGGACAAGGGGCGCGGGCCGAGCTCACGTGGCCCAAGGACCATGCGAAGGTTTTCGTC
>QHVB01000081.1 GCA_003222195.1 Gemmatimonadota bacterium
ATGCGTTCACCCCCGGCGTCCTGAGTTACGCCTTCACCGATGGCCACCAGACCTTGACCCAGGCCACTTCCATCGGCACCTTCAACCTCTTCTTCGATGTGTTCTTGAACGACGTCACCATGTGGAACATCGCCATCGGGGCGCCGACGGGGGGCGCAATTAACACCTGGGTGTTCGGAGACCGCCAGGACTATGCGAGGCTGGATGCGAACAACTGGGGCGCCAACGGCAGCGACATCGGGCTAGCGGACGGAAGCCACCGCGGCACCTGGACGGTGACGACCGTCCCTGAGCCGATGTCGCTGCTGCTGGTCGCGGCGGGGATCGGCGGGGTCGTGCTAGCGCGAGGCCGCCGGGCGAGAATCCGCCGCTGAAGAGTAGGATCGCCATGCCAACTAGAGGTATGGCGCTGAACACCCGATCCCACCGCGCCTGCGTGCGGAGCTTCTGGATCTCGTCGCGGGCGTCCTTGAGGTCGGCGCGGTAGTCGGCGAGCAGGCGCCTTCAGCGCGTCGACTCGCTCCGTCCGCAGCTTGGACCTTTCGTCTTGCCTGATGCGCTCCTCGTCATTCGCCGCATCCGCGACCTTCGCCTGGTCGATGGCGGCTCGGGGTGCGGCGATCTCGGCGGCCTTGGTCGCAAGCTGCGCCTTGAGGGTTTCGGCGAGGGCCTGGGCGTCGCGTCCGGCCTCGCGCTGCGATCCGCGCCACCCAGCAGATCCCGATCGTCATGGCTCTCGCTGGAGATCCGGTCGGAACTGGCTTTGTCTCCAACCTGGCTCGGCCGGGCGCCAATGTAACGGGCATCTCGACTCTGACCGGTGAGCTCGCCGGCAAGCGGCTATCACTTCTCAAACAGCTTGTGCCGGGCGCGAGACGGATCGCCGTGCTATTCAATCCGGCCGATCCCGTCACTCGTCCACAGATCCAGGACGCGGAACGTGCCGCGCCCGTCCTCGGCGTCGAGGTCCTGCTCGGTAACACCACGCTCGGCATGGAGGACCCCGAAAGGTTCCGACCGCAGCTGCCCGGTCGCCGTCTAGCACTGCGTCCCGGCGGCCCCCCCGGTTGACATCGGCTCTATCTAACTGGACACTGTGTCCAGTATGCAGGATCGAGCCACGGCCACCGCCACCCCGAACATCAACGCTCGTATCGCGAGCCGTGTACGGGCGTTGCGATCGGATCTCGGCATGACCCTCGATGCGCTCGCCGCGAAATGCGACGTCAGCCGCTCGATGATCTCGCTGGTCGAGCGCGGGGAAAGCAGCCCGACGGCGGTCGTGCTGGAGAAAATCGCCTCGGGACTCGGCGTCTCGCTCGCGGCGCTGTTCGACGACTCGAGTGCCGCCGCCAACCCGGTGTCCCGGCGTGATGATCGGACACCGTGGCGCGATCCACAGTCTGGCTACGTACGGCGCAACATTTCTCCCGCCAACTTCCCCTCGCCCATCCAGATCGTCGAGGTCGTCTTGCCGGCCGGCGCGCGAGTGGCCTACGAGACCGGGGCGCGCGACGTGAGCAGGCACCAGCAGATCTGGGTGCAGTCCGGGAGCATCGAGGTGACGCTCGGGAGCGTCACGTATCGGCTCTCCGACGACGACTGCCTCGCCATGCAGCTCAACGAGCCGACGGCGTTTCGCAACCGCACGCGCAAGCCTTCGCGATACATCGTGATCGTCGCCACCGACCGATCGCCCGCGTCGAGGAGACGAAAGTGACTGACGCCATCAAGATTCGCTCCCTGCGGACCATCGGTGATCGCGAGATCGAAGGCTTGGGCGATGTGCTGATCGACTGTGTGGAGGGCGGCGCCTCCGTCAGCTTCATGCTGCCGATGACCCGCGCCAAAGCGGACGCGTTCTGGCGCAGCACCTCCGCGAGCGTGGCGCGCGGCGAGCGCGTGGTGCTCGCCGCCGAAGACGCCGCGGGAGCGATCGTCGGCACTGCCCAGGTCATCCTGCATCAGCCCGAGAATCAGCCGCATCGCGGCGACCTCGCGAAGATGCTGGTGCATCGTCGAGCGCGTCGGCACGGTGTCGGCGCGGCCTTGCTCGCCGCGGCCGAGCGCAGTGCGCTCAGCGCCGGCAAGACGCTGCTGGTGCTCGATACCGCCTCGGCTGATGCCGAGCGCCTGTACGCGCGACAAGGCTGGCAGCGCTGCGGACGAATCCCGGACTACGCGCTGATGCCCGACGGTGCGCCCTGCGCGACCACGATCTATTTCAAGTTTCTGCGCAACTGGGCGCCGCTTGCGGAGGGACCGTGACAGGATGAAGAAGCTCACCTGCCCTCGATGCCGCGTGCCCTATCCACGGTGGCGCGTCGTCGTCAGTCGTGCGGCTTTTGA
>QHVB01000086.1 GCA_003222195.1 Gemmatimonadota bacterium
CACCAGCACTGCCACTCCGCCAATCCCGATCAAAAGGGCCACGGCCAGGCGCACGGTGAGCCTTTGCGTCCGAAGAAAAATGATTTCCGACAGCGCCATAAACGCTGGGATGGTGGCCAGCATGACCGCCGCAATGCCCGAAAGTACACGCTGCTCGGCCCAGAACACCAGTCCGTAGTCGAGGACGAAGATCAGGATGGCGAGTAAAGATACGGACATCCATTGACGCCCGCTCGGTGAGCGCTCCCCGTGGGCGATCGTCCAGCCATAAAGAACGAGTCCCGCAACCAGGAAACGCATCGCCGCCAGGAGAAACGGCGGAACTTCGCGAACGCCAACACGAATTGCGAGAAACGTGGATCCCCACACAAAATAGATAATCGCGAAAGCCAGCACGGTCTTCCACGCCGGGCGATGGATTTTGGCTTCCATAGCGGATTCTGCAGGGCGAGGCACAGCCGGCGCGAAGCGACTAGTGCCGTTCCAACTATTTTGCGCTGGACTCGCACGCGGAAAACAACCCCATTCCCGGCGGCTTCCATGCGCGGACTTTACCTCAGCAAGTTGGAACGGCACTAGATTAGCAGGAATTTCCCGAGAGGCGATTCGATGCAGGCGGGCCCTGAAACCATTATGGCCGCCGGTTGAGTAGCTCAGAAACCCCTTTTGGGGCCAACTTCCGGGTTGCCGACCAACCGGGAGTTATCGTGTGGTGGCTCAAATCGAAATGCTGAATTCATTCACTCCTACGGGTAGCCCGTCATACGTCAACTGGGCGTCAAGAGCGGGAGTATGATATTCGCGTGCAACTTGAATCGCCGTTTAGCCTCCTTTGTCGTGCAATGGGAACGCAGGTCTCGCCCCGCGCAGTAGGAGATAACAGATGAGGATGCACATAATCGCAACGGCACTCGCGCTGACAGTCTGCGCGGCCGCCCTCGGATACCAGGCCGAGACACCCGCAGTGAAGACGGGCGCCCCGGCACCGCCGCAGGCCCCAGTCTCAAGCCGCGACGCCCTCATCGCGCGCGCTAAATCGCTTGAGCTCAACACTCCATACGTGCCGCCTCCAGGCGATCCGCTCGAACATCACACGTCCGGTTTCGCCAAGATCATGTGCTCGGCGGTGTTTATCACCGGCCTCGATCCAGACTTCGCCGCAGAAAACGTCGGATACTTCACGAGCCCTTATGTCGAGCGTGCAAAGGTGGGGAAACCGGTGATCGATCGAGTCAACAAGGCCGTCCACATCAGGCTCCCAAATGGCGTCACGCGCACTGCCAGGTACCTGGGGGACCAGGGATGCGTGACGCTCCCCGTGGGGAAGAACTCCGTGAGTTTCAAGCCGATCAAAATCAAAGGCCGTCTGCCCGACCCCGCCACACAATCGTGGCCCATGGGTGATGTTCTGCCCAAGGACCCGGTGCCGCTGGAGCTTGATATGGCCAAGGTGAAACAAGCAGTCGACGTGGCCTTCGAGCCGGCTGCCGCCATGACCGCCGCCTTCGTGGTTACCTGGAAAGGGCGCCTTATTGCCGAGCGGTATGGCGAGGGCATTACTGCGCACACGCCGCTCGAAAGCTGGTCGATGGGTAAGGGCGTGACCGCCACACTGATGGGCATCCTCATCAAGCAAGGCGTCTACAACCTGTGGCAGTCAGCGCCTATTCCTGAGTGGCAGGGTGCGGACGATCCGCGGGCGAAAATCCGGATTGCCGACATCCTGCATATGTCGAGCGGGTTGCGGATCAAGGCACCTCAGGATCCAGATTACGACCCGTCGGGCACGTATCCTGACCACCTGTATCTCTACACTGGCGGCGTTGACTCCTTCCACTATGCTGCCACTCGCCCGCTACAGTGGCCGCCTAACACGGTAGGTCGCTACCACAATACCGATCCGGTGTTGATCAACTATCTCATTCGCCTGGCCGTCGAGAAGCGAGGGGAGGAGTATTTGTCATTCCCACAGCGCACTCTCTTTGACAAGATCGGCATCCGGACGATGGTGCTGGAAACGGACCCTTTTGGAAACTTTCTGACTCAAGGGTACGAGCTGGCGTCCGGCCGAGACTGGGCTCGGCTTGGCAATCTCTATCTTCAGGATGGCGTCTGGAATGGCGAACGGATTCTGCCCGAGGGATACGTGAAGTTTGTTAGTACGCTGGCGCCTGCGTGGGAAGCTGACAAGCGCCCCATCTATGGCGGCTTCTTTTGGATCAACGGTGACGGCAGGTTTCCGGTGCCCACGGAGGCGTTCTACATGTCAGGCGTGGGCGGCCAAACCACTCTGATCATCCCGGCTCATGACCTCGTGGTTGTACGTCTGGGGCACTACAAGGGCAGCGAAGCGGGAGACAAGAGCTTCAAGAAGGCCCTCGCAATCCTAATGGAGGCGGTGCCGCGAAGGAAGTAGCGCGAATCGTGAGCGTAAGCTCCAGCAAACACTCCCGAACCGAGTTTCTCAGCAACGCGTTAGACGAAGTGGCGCTGATCTGTGGGGTCATCAGGCGTCACTCCGGGCGGATCAAG
>QHVB01000087.1 GCA_003222195.1 Gemmatimonadota bacterium
TATCCTCTTCCAGAACATCTAAGACCGATTGGTCGCGTGTTCGGCGTATGAAGGACAAAGACATTAGGACGTCCGCAGAGCATCCAGAGGCGAACGTAAAACACATCGTTCGCGGAATTGCCCGCCAGGGCCTGAAACCGCTATCCGGAAAGACCTCCATATCACTTCGGGTGGATGCAGAAGTACTTGAATGGTTTAAAGCGCAGGGGCCGGGTTACCAGACAAGAATTAATGCCGTCCTGAAGGCCTTCAAGGATGCTTCCGTCTAACTCTAGGTGGAACGGACGGGCCGCCAGCCCAGCGTGCTATCAGGCGCTGTTCGTGCAGGCCCGCCGTTCACCAAAACGTTAGAGCGCATGGATTTCCCAGCATCCGGAGCCGAAGTTCTTTCCACACCCCTGATGAGCAGCAGCGGCAAAGATATGAGAAATCTCGACATGTCTATCTAAGCGGAGTACCTAAATGCGCTTGAGAACCCCTGTAGGTCTGAGTTTCACGCTCGCAGCTGTTGTACTGATCACCTGTTCATGCGAAACCGTGCCGCGTGCGTTCGCGCCTGGCGCTGATCGGGTAAAGTTCACGCAAAACGCGACGGATGTCGCTGGGTGCAAAGTCGTCGGCAATGTGTCCTCGGCACCAGGCCTTGATCGTGAGGATAACCTACGCAATAGAACCGTCGGCCTCGACGGAAATACTGTCTTTCTCACATCGTTATTCGAGGGTGTGGCTTACCGCTGCCCGTAAATGCGCTCTAACCCCTCAATCCACAGCGGACGGGCCGCGAGCCGCCGCGCCTCGCAAAGGCCTAGTGGGCGGCCCGCCGCTGATTTCAGACGTTAGGCGTCTGAACAACCGTCCGAGCACTTGCACTACTGAACTAGGAAGCTCCGATGTACACAGGCTCATGCCACTGCGGTGCGGTTCGACTGACCTTGCCTTCCAAACCGGAAGTCGCCACCGCTTGCAACTGTTCACTGTGCCGCCGCATCGGCGGACCTTGGGTCTACTTCGAGTTTGGCACGGTCAAGATCGAGGGCCATCCGGAAGCCACCGCGGAGTACATCTGGGGAGACAGGACGCTGCGCACCATTCACTGCAGAACTTGCGGGTGCGTCACGCATTGGGAGCCCTTGCAGCCAACGCTTGGCGCGAAGCACGGGGTAAACCTCGGGAACTTCGATCCAGAACTCATTGCGTCAGTGCGCGTTCGGCGGTTCGACGGAGCGAATACGTGGAAGTTCATCGAGGAGTAGTTCAATCGCTGGAGGCCATGGCGAGCGAGACGCCTAACCCGTCCATCGAGGGGACGTCCACAAGCGGGCTGCGCCCACTTGCGGCCGCCCCTCACGTCAAACGTTAGACCTCTGAGCCAGAATGCTGCATCACCTCTCATTCGGTGTCTCAAATCTGGAGCGTGCTGCTGCTTTCTACGACGCAACGCTGTCTGCGCTGGGCTATGCGCGAGTGTGGAGCGACGCAACGGCCATCGGTTATGGCGTGGCGGGGGGCGGTGACAAATTGGCCATAAAGCTACGAAAGGGCGGCGTGGTTCCGCCGGGTCCGGGGTTTCACGTGGCGTTCGCCGCGGCGTCACGCGAAGCAGTGGCTCGATTTCATGCTGCAGCGTTGCGCAACGGCGGCACAGACAATGGAGCGCCTGGCCTTCGGCCCGAGTACGGAGAGAACTACTACGCCGCCTTTGTCATTGACCCGGACGGATATCGCATTGAGGCTGTGCTCAATGAACCACCGGTCTAACATTTCGGTCAACGCGGATGCCCGCGAGCGTGCCTTCGTTCGGCGTCATCACGATCAACAACGCCGTGCCGATCGGCTGCACCTCGCCGCTCGCGGTCGCCGGTTACGTTAACGTTAGGCAGCAACGATCCGCGGCCGAAGATTATGGATCACCAGACACCCTTCGTCGTGCTAGTTCAGCAATAGTTGCGGCACTGGGAGATATATGGGGAAAGCATTGCTGGCCGTT
>QHVB01000088.1 GCA_003222195.1 Gemmatimonadota bacterium
GTATCGGCCGCGAGCGCCGCGAACTTGACGTTGGGATCGAGGTATGCCCAGCCCCGCGCTGTCGCCTGCGATGAGATGTATGCGTTGTATGCGATCACGGCACTAACCAGCTTGATCAACTCTTTGGGCACGATGACCGCGGCGACCGTATCGGCGCAATCGAGATTGCGTGACGCCCCAGCCCGTGCCGCGCCGAGCAGTGTGGCTCCATAGGGGAACGGCACGAGGGTCGAGTCCCCCCGTGCTCCTGGGATGAGTGTGGCGACCGGAGCGCAGTTGTTGCTCACCGTGAATGTGGGCGGGAACGCGGCGCCAGGGACCAGACCGTTCTTGATCGCCCAGTATGTCGCGCCGCGGCTGAAGAACGGGATCCCTGTGACGTTACCGACGCCAATCAGCACGACTCCCTGCGGCCCTGCGGCCGCCACGGTGTCGAGCAGCGCGCCGTAGCGCGCTTGGAAATTGGCGACTGATGTGATCTTCGTGCTATCGCCCGCGTTCGGAGAGCTGGTTGCGGCTCCCAGCACATCGTTATTCCCGATCCAGATCGATACGAACGTTGGCTCCGCCCGTCGCAGCATCTGCACCTGCGTGAGCCCGCCGAGGATGAACTGCGTCAGGGCGTTCGCGTTGGATGCCGTGTCGAGATTGTTGTAAAGATCAAGAACCTCAGAGCCGGGCACTGCGGTGTTGCTAATGAATGGCGGCGGCTCCGATGGAATGCGTCGCAGGTAGCATGACGTCGCGGTACTGGTCGGATAGCCTGGCGGCGTAAGCCGGGCTTGCGTAAAGACATTTGTGAACGGCGGCGGGCAGCCGGGGTTCGTCAGCGACGGCACGAAGAACGGCGAGCGCATCGAGTGCGCGAGCAGCACGGCGTACGATCGTTGCTGAGTGCTGTCGTTGATGCCGTCCGACTGCCAGCCTGCCGTGAGCGAGTTGCCCATCGAGACGTAGCGCTCGAACAACGGATCGACCGGGATGTTCGCGAACGGCCGGTTCAGCTTGTCGTTGTTGCAGGCGGCAGCAGCCAGCACGAGTCCGAGGACTGCGGCCGAGAATCGCTGGGTCCGAATCATGAGTCGCGGGTCCTCAGAAGGAGACGGAGACCCCGGCCCCGAACAGGTGGGCCGAGAACTCGTAGAGACCGGTGTTGCCGGCGGCGAGGTTCACCGTGCCGCGGCGGTCGTTCTGTTTGATGTACTGGTACGCCAGGTCGGCGTGCCAGCGCGGCGTCAGCGCGACGCCGGCGCCGATCGTGAATTCGTTGCGCGGACCCTCCGGCAGCAGCGGCGTCACGAACTGGTCCGGAGAGGCCCCGGTGTGATACAGGTATCCACCGCGGAGCTGCACCTTCGAGTTGTACTGGTACTCGGTGCCGAAGCGGAAACCGTGTGTGTCCTTGTTCGTCGGATGGAGCGTCAGGTCGGGTGTGCCGGCGTTCGCGAAATCGATGACAATCGTGTTGAACCAGCCCCACACGACGTACTGGTAATCGGCCATGAACGTCCACTCTTTGTTGGCTTTGTACGCAAAGCCGATCGAACCCTGCGGGGGCATGATGATGGACGTGGAGACGGGGCCATTCGCCAGCGGGCCGCCGCTCGCAAATTCCGGCGAGAGCACGGAATCGACAGGCGTGCCAGCAGGTAGGCAGGCCGGGCAGGTTCCAATCGTGGCCGGAAGCACGAGCCCGGTCGAGACCCGGGTGAACGCTGCGTCACCGTCGTACTTGATGGTCTTTCTCGTGAGCCAGTGCCCGCCGATGCTCAGCTTGTCCGTGACCTGCCAAATGCCGCCAAAGTTGACCGCGAATCCAGTTCCGGTGGCGTCGAGCACGCCGTCGGCGAAGTCCGTGCCGGTGGGCACGCCGAGCATGGCGAACGTCGTACCGACCGGCAGACCTGCCGCTATGCGGAGCGCGTCGGGAACCAGCTGCGTCGAGAGATCCGCCCGCTGCCGCAGCTTCAACTTGCTGGTGATATACGCGACGCCGATCCCGAACTTCAGCTTGGGCGTGATCTGATAGCCGATCGTCGGCTGGATATAGATGGACTGCACGCGGGTGTTATAGCCGAGAAACCGTCCGGAGAAGTTGTTGGCGTCCCACTTCGTTTCGAGCCCGTACGGCACGTACAACCCGATGCCGGCTGTGACCTTGGGGCTGAAAGCGTGGGTGACGTAGACATTTGGAACGGGGATCAGGGGATTCTTGAGATCGCTGCGGGTGCCGAGAAAGTCGTCGGTGAAGCCCCCCTGCGCGCCGATCAGCGTGATGCCGGCGCTGATGTGGGTCCCCGAAAGCCCGGCCAGTCCCGCAGGACTGAAGTAGATCGCGGAGCCGTCAGGACAGGGGAGCGCGGCAGTGACCCCGGCCCGGCCCATAGCGCACGTGTTGTGCTCGTACACACCGAACCCCTGCCCAACCAGCGGGGTGGGGGACGCGGCGACAAGCGCAGACGCTCCGGCGAGCAGCAACAACGCAAACCGCCGCATACGTGTTCTCCGCAAGCAGAATTAGAGTGAGATGGTGAATCCGGTCGCGATACGGTAGCATTGGCCGGAATCATTGTCAACGCAATGCCACGACCCGCGATAGACCTGTTTC
>QHVB01000084.1 GCA_003222195.1 Gemmatimonadota bacterium
ACGGCAGCGAGATGGCCGACCGGGAACCGTCCAAACACGAGCCGCCTCTGCTCGGTGCAGCGTTGCAGCAATCGCAGGTGAACCCGATGCTGCACGACGGACTTTTTCTGAAAGTAGTGCGATCGGACCAGCAAGAATTCCATTAGCAGCGACGGGATCAGCTCAGGCTGGACGTCTAACTGCTGGCAGGCGTGGAGGATGAGGTCCCGAACGGTCTGTGCAAAGCCTCTGTCACTCAGGAACACCGCGGTAAACGAAGCCATCCACCGCTCTTCTTCACTGGGAAACGTGATGGCTTCGTCGGCCGGAGCGAGATAACCGGTGGAGTAGCACAAGCTGAACAAGTCATACAGTGGTGGGAATCCGCCCGCTAAATCGACCCAGTCAAGCACTTCGATCCGACCGTTTTGCTGATCTAGAAAAACATTCTCAACCGAAAGATCCCCGTGTTGTATCCATCCAGTCTGAGAGCCGGCGGGCGAGCGTGTAAAATATCGTGCTGCCTCGATGGCAGCACGCGTTTCAGGGCGACCTTTGAGTTCTTCGGGAACGTTGAGCCAGCTTCCATCAATCATTGCCGCGCCGGGGATATTCTGTAACGCCCTCGTCAGCTCGATCACATTCGCGACGATGCCGGCGAACTCACCCTCGACCCTTCGTGCGTCCTCGAGATAGCCGGCCTGGCGAACCACACGTGAGAGTTTAGTCCCCCGCGCCGCCGATTCCAGCCAATACGAGGTGTTCCCAACGCGTAGCACCCCGAGCGTCTCGGGTACGCCGACCGATCGGACGGCGGACGCCTTCAAGATCTTCTGTACCTTCCCCAGATTGCCCAACTCGACTTCTAGGGGATCCACGCTGTTTTGCGGTCCCACGTGTACTTTGATAAAAGCGACGTCTCGACTGCGCCCGGGACACCCGAGCCGCACAATCGATTTCTGCGCGAAAGAATGTGTGTAGAGCGCCCAGGTCATCGCTTGCGGGTCGGCCGCACCGTCATCGCGTTTCCCACCCGCTCCTAACCGGTCCTCGAGCCACGCCTGGAGCTTCGTCTTGCGACCCAGCTGCTTGGAAGCGACCAGGACGAACTCCTGAAGCACCAGGGGGAGGAAGCGAGAACGCGCGAGCAGCCTTTTGAGCTGGCGACGCCAGCTCCGCCAGGGGGATGTGCCGGGATGATCGAGGAGCTCCTGAAATTGTTCCTGTACCAACTGGGGTGTCGCTACCGGAATCAGATTGTGCGGTTGGTTATAGCCCGGGTCGGCCCAATGGCAGGACACGTCGGCAAATCCGGCCTCTGCCAGCAGCTTGCGGTAGCCCCGCTCCGAGTAGGTGTATGTGCGATATTCCCTCTTGGGATTCAATTGCGTGCGGTGATGGGGGGTGGAGGAATGCCGCAGCATGAAACTCGCCCAGGAGCGTGGAACGAGGCCCGTGTAAGGGATTCCTGAATGGTCGGCGTCCCCAAGAAAGTAGCCGTACCCGATGCGGTTTTCGATGCCGATGACCAGGACCCCGTCATCCTTGAGCAATCGTCGGATCGTGTCCAAAAACCTCAATTGGGCGCTGTGCGGATCGCGTTCTTGGTCCCATTCTCCAACCCATTCGAGGACGCCGTTCGTCACCACCAAATCAAAAGTCTTGTCAACTAAAGGGAGCTCGGTTGCCGAAGCCTGAATCAGCCGGACATTCTCAATGCCTTCCTGCCGCAACCGCTCCTGCGTAAACTCGATCCGCTCAGGGATCGCTTCGATCGAGTAAACCTCCCCCATGGAGCGAGAAAGCGAGTGCGTAATGGCTCCATACCCAGATCCGATATCCAGGGCCACAGCCTGCTCGTCGAGCCCCAGCATCGGTGCCCATGACGCTCGCTGCAGATCGAGCAACCCGACCGCCATGTTGTCGCCTTCGGGGAAGCGTGCCCGCACTGCTTCCACCCATGATCCTTTTCGTGCTGCGTCGAGCATTTCCTGGGCTTCAGTGCGGCCAATTTCACCCCAGTAGTAGGTCGGTGCCTGAAAGAATCGTGGAATGCCCCCCCTGACTGGCCACTCAGCTCCGCACTGAGGGCACGCGCACCGGTCCGGATAAACACCGAGGCTCTTCCCGCATCGAAGGCACTTCAGCACCATCATAGTTGGCGTCGTCTCCCCGCTGCCTCTCCCGTTGGCGAATCGTGGGTCACGTCAATCGCCCAAGAACTCATGCACGTACTCCGCGAAACGGGTTCGCAATTGCATGCCCATCGGTTCGCGGGTGAAGAAGAACCACAGCACGCCCGCGACATACACAGTGCCTCCCACCAACAACTGGACCAGAAGCTGGACATAGTTATGTGCATAGAAGAGTTGACGCATCAAGAGGAGCACGACGA
>QHVB01000077.1 GCA_003222195.1 Gemmatimonadota bacterium
ACCGGCACGACGATGCATCGCGACTTCATCGTCAACACGGCGACCGCTCCGGCTGCGCTCGCCAACACGATCGTCGTTGGGCTCGCAAGCGGCCTGCAGACGGGCGACGCAGTGATCTATAACGCCGAGGGCCACAGTGCCATCGGCGGGTTGACCAGCGGCGGCACCTATTACGTCAACGTCCAGGGCAACGGCACGATCAAGCTGTACAACACGCAGGCCGACGCCGTCGCGAACGACCGCGCCGGCAACGGCAGCTTCATCTCGCTGACCTCTACGGGCAGCGGCACCGAGCAGACATTTACCTTCTCGCCTTCGATCCACTTCAATCCGGCCGCGCCGAGCGTGGTGGACACGGCGAATAGCGCGATCCTGCTGCCGCCGCAAAACGGGCTCAGCACCGGCGACGCGGTGGTCTACGACGCCGGCCCGGGCAACACCGCGATCGGCGGCCTGACGAGCGCCGGCACGTACTACGTCAACGTCCAAAGCAACGGCACGATCAAGTTGTACGCCACGCAGGCCGACGCGCTAGCCAATGACGGTGCCGGCAACGGCAGTTTCATCTCCCTCAGCTCGGTGGGCAGCGGTAACGATCAGAAATTCGTGCTCTCACCGTCGATCCTCTTCGATCCGAGTGCGCCCAGCGTGGTCAACACAGCGGCGAGCACAATCGCACTGCCGCCCGCCAACGGGCTGAACACTGGCGATGCCGTCGCCTACGACGCCGGGCTCGGCAACACCGCCATCGGTGGCCTGACGAGCGGCCTGACGTATTTCGTCAACGTTCAATCCAGCGGCGCGATCAAGCTCTACCACACGGCGGCTGACGCCACCGCTAATGGCGGCGCAGGCAACGGCAACTTCGTCCACCTCACGTCGACCGGTTCCGGCAGCGATCAGAGGTTCGTAACTCTGGACACGGTGAAATTCAATCCGACAGGCACGACGAACTTCATCTATGCACCCACGCCCACCGAGGTCAGCACGCTGAAGAGCGGGATCAAGCAGTGGACGCCGGACCAGCTCCTCTACGGCATCAGCCAGGGGCTGATGAGCGACGTCACCAACCACACTCCGGTGGTCAAGGATCCGAACATCTTCACGCAGGGCACGGTGACGCTGAAGGCGAACCAGGGCAGCGTCGGCCAGAACGCCGGCAGCGTGCTGATCAGCCTGCCGCCGCCGCCCACCGGCTTCACCACGCCGCAACTGCTCGCGCTGGCGATCGCCGAGCGCACCGACGTGCAATTCCTCGGCGCCGATCCGATCCATGCGACGGTGAATTTCTCCGGCAACACGATCACCCGCACCGATGCGAGCAATTGGAGCGGCCTGTCAGTCGGCATGGGTGTCACCGTCGACGGCGACAACGGGCAGGTGACGCGCAACGTCACCAACTCGAACGTCTTCTACAAGATCACCGGCATCTCGGGTGCAGTGCTGACCGTGAACGCCACGCTCACGGCGGAAAACGCGAAGCAGATCCTGATTGCGCCGATCGTGCTCGACCCGAGCTTCGAGGCGCTGCCGCTCACCGGCCAGACCATGCCGGCGCAGGAAGCGGTGAGCGTGCATTTCGTCGCCAACAGCTTTGATGACAACACCGGCACGCCGGTACCCGGCAAGATCGTGCGCGAGGGCGGCGGCAGCTGGCTCACGGACGGCTTCCAGAACGGCGACCTGCTGCAGGTCTCGGGCTCCGCGCTCAACTCGACCGGGCCAGGCCTGGTCTACCGCATCACCGACATCACCGCCGACACGCTTACCCTCGCGAACGGCAGCCTGATCTTCGCCGAGACGACCGAGTCCATCAGTATCGGCCGCGGCAAGGCGCCCACGGTCGCCGACATCAAGATTTCCCAGGTGAGCCCGTTCAAGGTCAACGCCGGCGCCATGATCGACATCGAAGCCGGCAAGAGCGTCTATCTCGATTCCGACAAAGCGATCCGCCTCGATCAGGTGATCGCCGGCAAGGCGGAGAACTACGCCGACAACGTCCGCATTGCGACGATCGGCCAGACGGGCGAGAGCATCCTCGACGCAACGAGCGGCACGCGGACCAACATCGAGGGGCAGAATCTCATCCTCGAGTCGGCGACCGGCACGATCGGCGGCACCGGCGGCGTCAATCCGATAACGATCGATCTCGTGAGCGGCGGCACGCTCACCGCGCGCGCCC
>QHVB01000078.1 GCA_003222195.1 Gemmatimonadota bacterium
AGCGCACGGGGCCACATCGGCGAGTTGTTATTTCTAGAGAATCTTGCACCTGCGCTAGTGGCGGCGTTGCTGTTCGCACGCCTTATCCTGTGGGTCGAGCAGACTAGGAGGTCGCAAGCCATCGCCATCGCGCTGCTCATATACACGGGGTCTTTCCTTGTGGTCGGACTCATCCTGGGCCGGGAGGCGTCTTCACTGCCTCAGGATTTTGTCGTGTGGCCCCAAGTGGTAATGCTAATGTGCTTCGCCGCGGCGGTCACGCTTTGGAAGCCAAGCGGGAAGAAGACGCATAACAGCGCGTTGGAGAGCGACGCGCAGTAAGCTGCGCGCGCCTCAACGCGGACGTTAGGCCTCAACTCAATCGAAGGTGCCCAAGCATGGAGATCACTGGAATCGCTCACATACAACTGACGGTTAATGATCTGCAGCGAGCCATGCCATTCTATGAAAAGGTCTTGGGTTTTATGGGAATGAAAGCAGTTGTGAAAGCCCCCAATAATCTCTACATGATCGGCGGAAGAACCGGGGTCGCTATCACTCGTTCATCTGAAGAGAACCGAAAGTACGGGTTCGATCAGCGGCGCATTGGTCTCCATCACATTTGCTTCCGCGCTCGGTCAAGGGACGACATCGACGCCCTATATGCGTTTCTCCTCGAACACGAAGTGAAGGTAGTTCACCCGCCCGAGGAAGGATCTTGGGCTCTTGGCTACTACTCGGTGCTTTTCGAAGATCCCGAAGGAATGCGGTTGGAGGCCAACTTCGTTCCCGGAAAGGGGCATTTCGAACACCCAGAGCAGTTACCGCTGAAGACTATGCCAGGCTATGAGAACTACCCGGCCTAACCCCGCGCTCAACCGGACCGCCCGCAAGCGGCGCTTGCGGGTACCCTCCTCGCTTCGCTCGTCGGCGGTCGGTTAGCGCGAACGTTAGGTGCCTTCAATGCGCGCTGTGGTGCTAATACCGATGCTGCTTGCGTGCACACCCACGGAAAGCAACACGATGATGTTTCCGATGCCGTCCGGCGCTGAGTCGCCCAGTCACGTAGTTCTTAGCCCCGGCGTGGGTGAGCAAGATTACTTTTGGCTTAAGGCTCCATTCCCTGACACTCCAGCGCTACCTCACTACTCAAGAGTCTTTAGCGATTGGGTCGAATGCAAACCGTGAAGGCCAGGTTGGGATGGCCACAGTGATGCTTCAAATGAAGCAAAGCGCTACGTGCATCGGTTTACCCGGCATTGGATCTCCAAAGAAAACGATCGCGCGATAACGCTTCTCTTTCAGTACGAATCCGCGGGCCTCGACTTTCGCCAGCGCCCCGACAATGACAAACAGTTTGTCGCCGTAATCAGGTACAAGGTGCCTGACGCAGCAGCCTATTTCTCTGAGGTGAAGATTGACTGTTCGAAGGCACCTAACAACACGGTTGAGAGGGACGCGCTCAAGAGCGGCGCGCGCCCCTCACCGTGAACGTTAGACCGCAATGCAAACGACTAGGCAACCGAGGAGTTTGTTACTCCTTGTAGTGCTAGGGGTCCTCTCGCCGATCGCTTTTGCAGATGCCGACCCTCTCCAGCTTTTTGTACAGAGGAGCTTACTATTCTTAGTTGTCGCCGGGATCGCAAACCTAGGCGCTGTTGTTTCATTGATAGCATTCACTTGGGGTGCCTCGTTTGGAGTATGGTCGTCCCGCACCGCGATCTTCGCCCTCACATACTGTGTGCTAGGTTTCTTGTGGCAGCAGCTA
>QHVB01000079.1 GCA_003222195.1 Gemmatimonadota bacterium
CACGGGAATCGGGACCACCCGCAGTCGATAGTACAAATCTTCGCGCAGCGTGCCGGCCGCGACCGCCTCTTCGGGGTTACGATTGGTGCACGCGATGAAGCGGACGTTCACAACCGCGTCGGTGGTCTCGCTGCCGACCCGGCGCACCACGCCGTCCTGAATCACCCGCAGCAGCTTCGCCTGGATCGGTTTCGACATCTCCACGAGCTCGTCGAGCAGCAGGGTACCGCCGTTGGCGGCTTCGAGGAGGCCCGGTTTGTCACGCACGGCGCCGGTGAACGCACCCTTGCAATGACCGAACATCTCCGACTCGAGCAGTGCCTCGGGGAGTGCGGCGCAGTTGACGGCGACGAGCGGCCGGCTGCTGCGGCGACTGTGGTGATGGATGAACTGGGCGATCAGCTCCTTCCCGGAACCGCTTTCCCCCGTGATGAACACCGACGCATCGGTCGGGGCGACACGCCGTGACAGATCCACGGCGCGGCGAAATGCCGGTGCCGCGCCCAGCACGGTGACGCGCTCGCTGTTCCCGTGCTCGCGGACAAACTCGGCCTGCACCACGTGCGACTCGCGCGCCACGAGCACCGTGTGCGCGGCGCGCCCCAGCAGGATCTGGAGATGCGTGCCTGAAAACGGCTTGGGCAGATAGTCCCACGCGCCCGCGCGTAGCGCTTCGAGACTCGATTCCACGCTCGGGTTGCCGGTAATCATGATGACAATCGTGTTGGGATTCGCCTCGAGACAGGTGCGCAGCAGGCGCATCCCTGGAATCTCTGTCATATAGAGATCGAGGAGCACGACGTCGAACTTGGTGCGCTTGAGCAGGTCGCGGGCTTCGTCGCCGCGCCCGCACAAGGTGACCTGGTATCCCTCGTACCGCAGCACCGTCGCGCAACTCTCCCGAAGCGTGCGCTCGTCGTCCACGATCAGGACTTGGATGGAAGCCCTGAGTTCCGGGGTGAGGGCCGGCAAGCTCACCACGTGCCGGGATTGGGCACGCTCATCAGGTATGGGAGCGGACACTACAGTACCTCCGTGCCGTTTCTGAGTGAGAACCGCTGGCATTTGTCCTCTTGGCACGGATCGGGCCGGTGCGCGTGACGTAGACTGCCCCAACGAGTGCTTGGTTTTAAGCGGGATTCGGCCGGTTGTCAAGGAAGGTGTGGTAAGTTCGTTACAGATCCCGGCCGGGGGACGCTCATCTGTTGCCGTCACACCACACCGCTCACGCGTCCCGACCGGCCCGCCGTGGTGCACGTCGTCGTTCGCCATCGCCACGCGCGGTATCACCTTTGCACTGCGAATCGGCGTGAGCTCCCACCTTCCTTCAAACGGTACGCCGCTCCCCGCCAACCAACTGTCCGCGCCGGTTGTCGCGGGGCGCGGCGTGCGGCTGGAGGAGTCCGGGGCCGGACTCGTACAACCGACTGACTGGCGCCGCCATGTGGCTGCGGTGCTGCGCTACCGCTGGTGGGTCCTCGGGCTCGCGGCGCTCGGGACCCTGGGCGGCGCCGCCGCTGACCGCCTCCTCCCGCCTCGCTACCAGGTACAGGCGACGATCTGGATCCAGTCGAGCGAGCCGCGGGGCGGCACCAGCCGGGGGCCTATCGGTGCCAATCAATTGTTCGAGTCGTACGCCTGGGTCGAGCTGCTCAAATCTTATGTTGTGCTAGACGATGTCGCCCGCGAGCTGCGTCTGTATCTCGCACCCGAGCGCGGCTGGGCCGGCGCGTTCGCTGGATTCGCGGTGAGCGACACGTACCGTCCGGGCCGGTATCGGGTCGTGGTGGACCGTACGGGGCGGAACTTCCGCCTCGTCAGGGCGGGCGGCGAAGGACTGCAGGAAGGCGCTATCGGTGACTCGGTCGGCGCGGCACTTGGCTTTCGGTGGGTGCCTACCGGTGCCGCTCTGCCGGCGGGGAGCGACGTCACGTTCACCGTCAGGCCGCTGCGCGACGCCGCCAAGGGGCTGGGGAACGCGCTCACGGTGACCATGGACCAGGGCGGCAACTTTCTGCGGGTCGGGCTGACGGGGGAGGACCCGGCCCACACCGCAGCTACGGTGAACGCTGTAGCGCAACGCTTCGTCGCCGTGGGCGCGGAGTTGAAGCGGGCGAAGGTCAACCAACTGGGGAGGCTCCTCGACGAGCAGCGCCAGGCGGCGCGCGAGAATCTACAGCGGGCGGAGAGCGCGCTCGAGCAGCTCGAGGTCACCACCGTTGGTCCGGAGCTGGGGGCCGCGCCGGTGCCGCCAGCGGGAGGCCCATCCTTCGGCACCCTGCTCGGCCCCAAGCTCGAGCAGGAGCAGCT
>QHVB01000080.1 GCA_003222195.1 Gemmatimonadota bacterium
ATGGCGACGACCCCGGCTACATTCGGCGTTGCCGAGCTGGTGCCATTAAAGGTAGCCGTGTACTGGCAGCTCGGAGCAAGAGGGTTCGCTCCCTTGGCATCGAGCGGGTTGACGGCAATTGGGTATTGCGTATTGGCACAACCAGTGCGGCTGGTGGTGACGATGGCGGGAGCGAAATTGGTGGCCGTAACGTAACTTGAGTTGAACCCAGACTCGCCACCCGGGGCGGTAATCCATAGCGAGGGACCCGTGTTCGAATAGCTCGAATGCTTGCCGTCGGCGTCGATGGCCCCCACGATGATCGGTGCGGACTCCACTCGCCATTGATCATTCGCTGGATCGCCACAACTGACGCCGTAGGTGTTCGCCGCGTTACACAATCCCGTCCCCGGCGTCGCGTTCCAATCTTTGAATTCATTTCCGGCGGCATACACGATGGCCGCGCCGAGCCCACCGCGGAGAGTAAGAGAGGTGGCGGCGATCGATTGGAAAGCCCCACTGTAAGTGGGCAAGGCATGGGCGCCAGCGCCAAAGCTCGCGTTAAACAAGTCGTTGTCGGCAGAGATCGGATCGCTCCCCAGAGACTTGGCCATATTCGCAAGAGATAATGCGCCCGGAGCGAAGAGGTTGTAGCCGCGAAGGCGGGCGGCATAGGCGACGCCTCGCCCGCCTTTGCCATTGAATGCCACTGCCCCGATGATTCCGGCTACGGCAGTTCCGTGGTCGAAGCCAGGATCGGATGCCGCCCGCGACGGGTCGTTCAGCCCGGTAAGAAAGTTGAAGGAATGACCAAGGTCGACGTTGGCCGCAAGGTCCTCGTGTGCGGCTTCCAGACCGCTATCCGGAATCCCGACCTTGATGCCTTTGCCGGAGTAGCCCGCGAACCACGCTCCGGCCACATTCATGTCGTTGCCGGCAAGCGGTAGCGTCGAGGAGAAAGCGTCCTGGCCAACGTTTTGAATGTGCCATTGCTTCTTAAGCAGCGGATCTGACGCGAGCTGCAGGTTCACCTGCGCCGTGGACTGGGCCCGTCCATTCGACACCGTAACGGCGAATGCGTCGCTGGCCGCTGGGGCATAGCCGGCGATCGAGTATGTGAAAACCCCTGTGCCGGGTGCGATCGAGGCCGCGCCAAATTGCGGCGACGTCTTGATAGAGTAAGTAAGTGGAAGGTGCTGCGGGTCGCTGGCAATGACCGAGCCGGTCGCAACCGAGGCGGCCACGCCTAATACATTCACAGTCACCGATGAGGGTGCAACGATCGGGGGCTTCGCAAGGCTGGAACCCCCACCGGCCACCACCTGCCAGCCGAGGTCGGCGACGCTGCGCAGGAAGCCCTCGGTGCCAAGAATCGTCGTGCCATTCATCGGGTAGAGGTAGTTGTCACCCGTCGCTGAGTTTCTCCACAGGATGTCGGCTTTGCCATCGCCGTCGTAGTCGCCGATCCCCGCCACCTTCCAGGTCTGGTCCGCCACGGTGCGAATGAAGCCCTCCGTCGCCTTGATGACCAGCCCGTTCATCGGGTAGATGTAGTTCTCCCCGGTGCTCGAGTTTCTCCACAGGAAATCGGCCTTGCCGTCGCCGTCGAAGTCGCCGATCCCGGCCACTTGCCAGCTCTGGTCGGCCACCGTCCTGAGATAGCCCTCACCCGCGATCGCCGTGCCGTTCATCAGATAGAGGTAGTTCTGTCCGGTGGTGCTGTTTCTCCACAGGATGTCGGCCTTGCCGTCGCCATCGAAGTCCCCCACCCCGACGACCTGCCAGTTCTGATCGGCAACCGTCCGGATAAAGCCTTCAGTGGGCTTGATCGCCGTGCCGTCCATGAAATAGATGTAGTTCTCCCCAGTGGCTGAGTTCCGCCACAGGATGTCGGCCTTGCCGTCGCCGTCAAAGTCTCCCACGCCCGCCACCTGCCAGTTCTGGTCGGCCACCGTGCGGATGTAGCCTTCTGCGCCCAGGATCGTGGTGCCATTCATGAAGTAGAGGTAGTTCTGCCCGGTGGCAGCGTTGCGCCACACGATGTCGGACTTGCAGTCGCCGTTGAAATCGCTGGTGACGTGCTGCGCTTGCGGATTCGGATTGGGATTGAGGCAAGCAGCCAGGGCGTGACCAGCCGGCAATGCGGCCCAGAGTGTCAGAAGCGCAAGCATTGCTTCATGCTTGTTCATTCGATTTCTCAGTAGGACGGCTCGGGCAGGAACAGCAACAGAGCGGCCGCAGCTGTCGGAAACGCTGTAGCGCCAAATGCTTTCATAGCGCGACCCCCCTCAAGGTCGACATCGGCCGAGCGGCCGATTGATGCGGCTTAGCCGACGATGCTACGCCTGCAACTTGAGTGCAGCAACCTAGTTAAAGCGGGGCGGACGATCCTTCGGGTCGCCAGGCTGGGGATCAGTGCCGAGCTTTCCGCGCGAGGTGGGTTCCGTGCCGAGCTTTCCCTTTGGCGCGGGACCTTTCGGCATGGATCCCGATTTCGGCGCGGGCGCCGTGGACATCGGGGACGCGCCTTTTTTCCGATCTGCTTGCGCTTTGCGCGGCAACCCGCCAGGCG
>QHVB01000085.1 GCA_003222195.1 Gemmatimonadota bacterium
GCTCGAGCGCGAGCTCGGCCGCGGCGGCATGTCGATCGTCTATCTGGCGATCGACCACCGCAATCAGCGCCGTGTCGCCCTCAAGGTGCTCCGGCCCGAGCTCGCCCAGTCGCTCGGACCCGAACGCTTCCTGCGCGAGATCAAGGTCGCCGCCGGCCTCACGCACCCCCACATCCTGCCCCTGTTCGACTCTGGTGTCGCGGGTGGTTTGCTGTTTTACACGATGCCCTACGTCGAGGGCGAGACGCTGCGCCATCGCCTGATCCGCCAGCGGCGCCTGCCGGTCGCCGAAGCCGTGACGATCGCGCGCGACGTCGCCGATGCGCTGTCCTACGCGCACACGCAGAACATCGTGCACCGCGACATCAAGCCCGAGAACATCCTGCTCGAAGCCGGACACCCGGTCGTCAGCGACTTCGGGATCGCGCGCGCGATCAGCGTCGCCGACGCGTCCCGCATGACGGGCACCGGCATCGTCGTCGGGACCCTGGATTACATGAGTCCCGAGCAGGCGAGCGGCGAGGAAGTCGACGGGCGCAGCGACATCTACAGCCTCGGATGCGTCCTCTACGAGATGCTCATCGGGCGCACGCCCTTCCCGGGCGGCACGTCCACTGGGGAGGCGCGGTCGGTCTCACAGGAGCGGCGGGAGATTCCGCTCGAGGTCGAGTATGCGATCGAGGTCGCGCTCGCGAAGCTCCCGAGCGAGCGGTTCGGGACGGCGACCGAGTTTGTGGAGGCGCTCAAGCCGGCGGAGGCGACGAGTTCGGCGCGCCGGTCCAGGCGCCTGTGGCGCACGTGGGGAGCGGTGGCAGCCGCCCTGACATTGACCCTCGGGACGATGGGGGTGGTCCTGGTCCCGCGCTTGCTCCGCGCCAGTCTGGATCCGTCGCTGTACGTGGTGGTGCCGTTCGGTCACCGCCAAGGTGCGGCGCCGAAGCTGATCAGCGGCGATCAGTGCGAAGCACTCCTCGTCGAGGCGTTCGGTCGCTGGGACGACGTCCGTCTCGTCGATGGCCTGCGCGTCCACGATCTGCGTTCGCGGCGCCCCGCCGACACATTGAATCTTGAGGAAGCGCTCGCCATGGCGCGCCAACTCGGTTCAGGCCGCCTCGTTTGGGGCGAAGTCGCGCAGTTCGAGGATACGGTGCAGGTACGCGCGGCGCTGTATGACGTCCGCCGCGGCGGCACGACCCTGCGCACCCACAGCGTGCGGTTCGGCGCCGACGCGCGCGACATCGCCGCGAAGTTCCGCGCGCTGGCCGACTCATTGTTGCTCGGACACATGCGATCGCCGGAGGCTGCGGCGGGGATCGTCGGCACGCGCTTGCTCACCGCCTGGCAATCCTACGAAGCGGGGCACGACGCGCTGGCGGAATGGAATCTCGACGGGGCCGAGCGCGGATTCCGGGACGCGATTCAACTCGATCCAGAGTATCCCCATGCGAATCTGTGGTTAGGGCAAACGCTGGCGTGGGCCGGTCGTCCCGTCCCTGAATGGCGTCCCTACGCAAAGTTGGGTGGCCGATCGAGCAACGCCTTCGGGTTTCATGATCGTTTGCTGTCGCGCGCCTTGGTGCGCCTGGCGAATGAGGAGTATCCCCAGGCGTGTGCCGAGTATCGAGCGATGGTGTCGTGGCCGGAGTTGGTCCACGATACCCTCGTGTTCACACCGGTGCCGCTTGCGGATCTCTTTGCGGGCAAGCCGGGCACGATCCCCCGGTCCCTGAATGCGGCGGTGGCGCAGAACCGCGAACTCCTGCGACGCATTACGCTCAACTGGGTCCACGCGTTCCCGAAGAGCCCGGATGCACATGAAGACTTGGCGCTGGTGTTGGAATCGCTGGGCGAGCTGGGCGAGACGGGCGACCCGGAACGTTCCGCGTTGCGGATGGTGCAAGCCGCGGAACCGTTCGCAACAGACCCCAGTCAACAGCGCCGCCTGGGAGCCGCTGAAGTTCGCCTCCTCGTGAAGCTGGGTGACTTTGCCGCCGCCCGAACACGCGCGGAGGCGGTGCTCGAGGGGTGGCAACGCGTCGGCGCGTCCGAGGCGGCGGAACTGTCGGGTCTGGCGGCGCTTACTGGTCGCGTCTTTGCGGCCGCGACTCTCCTGTCGCGCAGCGCCGCGGTGGATACGTTCCTCACCTGGTCAGGCGTTCGGGTCGTGGCGCCCCGTCCGGCCGCCGAGCCGGCGCTCGCCTTGCTGGCGTACGCGGCGTTCGGCGTGCCACGGGAGAGCGTCGTGGTCGTGGGTCGCCGGGCGGAGCAGGCGATCCTCAACTGGGCTGACGAACGGCGTCGTCCGACGGTGCGCCAAGCGCTGCTGAATTTCCCCGCCGTCCTCGCGTTTCCCGTAGTCGGGTTGAGCGACTTACACGGATCAGAGACGGGTGGCAACTACCTCCTGGGGATGCAATGGGCGTTGGCGCATGGTGACACGGCGGCCGTACGCGCCCGCTTCGCCTGGCTTGCGGACCTGCGCCATGATTTTCGTCCTGGAGACCTTGCCTCTTACGCGGTCTATCATGAAGCGCTCCTGGCGCTCGCCTTGCGCGACACGGCCACCGTGGTCAAACACCTCGATGACTTCCTCGGTGCACTTCCGACGGCGAGCTCTGAACTCGTGACCGCTGCCTCGGAGACGGCCATGCTGGTCCGGATCATGGTGTTGCGCGCCGAGCTCGCCAAGGCGCAAGGCGATATCCCCGTTGCGAAGCGTTGGGGAGCGGCCGTCGCCACTCTTTGGGGCAGCGCCGATCCACCGTTGCAACAGACCGTCCAACAGATGCGCGAGCTCGCCGCACGAGGCGGCGGCGGCTGATCAATGTGGTTCTCACAAGGGGGAAGCATGGGAACGTTCCGCAGCCAGCAGGTGAACTGGATGACCCCGAGCGTCGCGGCGCTCGTCGTTGGGATGCTGGGGTGTTCGGTCTCTGTGGCGCAGACTCAGGTGTCTCGACCACCACCGTTTGCGGTGGTCGACTCCGCGCGTCCCAATGACGAGATGCTGCGCGCCTACATTCACTCCTTGACCTTCTTGAGTGATCACATTTCGGCCGACCAACGGATGTTGGATCCTGCCCACGCCAATCTCGTCCTGCGCGCGGAGCCCGTCGCCGACAATTACCTGATCACGGAGGGGCAGCTGCGGGTTGCCGGCCGTATCACCGCTCGGCTCGTGAATCGTGGCATGGATCCGATTGACCGATTCGCACTCGCACCGAAAGGAACGACGTACTTGTGGATTCAGTATGCGGGCGAATCGCCCAGAGGAGTGCTGATTTCAACCGATTCCACGGGTGCGATTCGGCGGCGCGTACCGGTTCGAGTCAACCCATTACGGCTCGGGCATCCGCGGTTCGTTAAGCAGGCGCTTGCACGGCTCGGGACGGATTCGACCGGCACCATGGTGCTGGTGCTATGCGCCCCCTGTCCGCCATGGGGATGGTGTCGCGCCGATTCCGTGGGGACCGCCACGTGGTACCCAAGCGATCGCTAACGTCCGCGGCGCCAAACGCGTATAACGAGTGACCTTCTTTTCGGAGTCACTCGGTATGCGCGCATTTGCCGCTGCAACACTCTTCGCTGTCCTGGCGAGTCCCGCGCTCGCCCAGAATCCCGCTCCGCCCGCCGGCGGACCGGATATGGCCCAGCGCCGCCTCCAGCCGCCCCCGGATCACTGGATGACGGTCGATTCCCTCAGCCAGACGCTCGGCTTGAATCCCGCTCAACGCGCCAAGATCACGCCCGCCTACACCGCACTGAATGGCGTGATGAAGGATGCTGCCGCGCGACGCCAAGCCATCCGGCAGCAAATGCAGGCATCCGGCTCCACATTCACACCCGGTCAGGAGCCTACACCCGCGCAGCGCGCCAAGTTCGACAGCCTGCGCACGGAAATGGAAGGGTTTCAGGCTGAAGCCGA
>QHVB01000091.1 GCA_003222195.1 Gemmatimonadota bacterium
ATCTTGCAGACCGTGCAGGCCTATCTCGCGGTGGGCGCTGTGGCCCCGGGAAGCCTCGGTCGCGGTCGGAAGATCCTGATCGCCGACGACGATGCCGTCACCCTCAAGCTCCTCAAGATCCGACTCGAGCATCTGGGTTTCGAGGTCGACACCGCGGTTGACGGCGCTCAGGCGCTCGCTCGAGCCCGGCGCGCCCGTCCCGCCGCCGTGGTCAGTGACGTGCTGATGCCGCGCCTGGACGGCTTCCGGCTCTGCGCCGCGCTCAAGAAAGATCCCCGGCTGGCGCGAGTTCCCATCGTCTTGACGTCATCCTCATACCAGGAGAAGGAGGACGAGCGGTTGGCGCGGTCGGCGGGGGCCAGCGCGCTGGTGCTCCGCACCCCGGACTTCAAGGCGGTGATCGATGCTCTTCTGCAGGCGTGCGAGACGGAGTCGCCGCTGCCCGCGCGCCGGCGGACGCCCGCTAGGCCCAAGGCCGAGTACGTCCATCGCGTCATCCGGCAACTCGAGCGCCAGGTGACTCAAAACACGGAGCTGACTCGACGTCTCGCGCTCCGGGAAACCGAGCTGTCGCTCATTGCCGGTCTCCAGGCTCTGGACGCGACGCCGGACGTCAATATCGTCGCCCGCGAAGTCCTCGTCCGCGCTCTCGACGCGGCGGCCGCGTCCAAGGGCGCCGTCTACCTCGCTGCTGCGGACGGCCGACTCTCGCTCGCGGCGAGCCTGGGCTTTACTGGACTGGAGGAATCGGAGCTGCAACGCTTCTTCGGCTTCGACGACGTGCTGCTCTCGAGTCTCGAACGCAACGAGATCGTCCGATTGCCGTCCTCAGAGCTGGCGATCGATCGGGCCGGGGCATTGCTGGAACGAAGCAAATCCGTCGGTCTGGTCGTTGCGCCGATCGTGAAGGCCGGCGATCGCTTCGGGGTCCTCGTGGCCGCCACGGGCGCCAAGGCGTTGTCCGACGAATGGATCGCGTTCATCGCGAGCATCGCGTCCCAGATCGCGGAGGCCCTGGTCGTGACCCGGGCGTTCGGCAGGGTCGCCGCAGCCGAAAAGCAGTTTCGAGCCATCTTCGACAATGCGCTCTACGGTCTCTTCAGAAGCACGCCCACGGGCCAGATCCTCGCCGCGAATCCTGCACTCGCCAGGATCTGTGGCTTTCGGTCGGCCGGAGAAATGGTTTCGTCCGTCGCCGACCTGGGCACGGAGTTGTATGTCGATCCGTCCCGCCGAGCGGAGTTCCTGCGTCTGCTGTCTGACCAAGGCGTCGTCACGAGATTCGAAACGTCGATTCGCCGCAAGGGCGGCAGCACCGCCTGGATCTCGGTCAGCGCGCAAGCGGTCCGCGATCTCGAAGGCGCTGTACGGTACGTCGAGGGCGCCATCGAGGATATTACGGAGCAGCGTCGGGCCGAGGATACCGCGGTCGCGCTGGCGGAGATGTCGCGGATACTGTCACGATCCGTCGACCCCGATACGGTCGGCCGGCTCGCGACCGAGAGCGTAGGTCGTCTGCTCGACGCATACTCGGCGGCGGTCTATCGACAGGACGCTTCCACCGGCGATCTCGTGCTTTTCGCCACCGCGGGGCCGGCACCGGGCGGCCTTGCGTGGTTCCCACGGGTGTCGGAGTCGAACAAAGGGATGGCCTTGCTGGCAGTCCAGGAGGGCCGGCCGCTGCAATCCCCCGACGCTACCAACGATTCCCGGATCGGCTTCAGCGCCGAACGCCGCGCCGCCGTCGGGGACGCTCCCAATCGAGCGCTGCTCGCCTTGCCGCTGCTCGCGCGGGACCGCATCGTTGGCGCACTCCTCGCGTGTGGCCACACCGGGCGCGTGTTCACCACAGAGGAGATCGCGTTGGCGCAGGCGTTCGCCGATCAGGCAGCCCAAGCCCTCGACACCGCGCATCTCGTGGCTGACCTGCGCACCGGTCGAGACTTCCTCGCGTCGATCGCCCAGAATTCGGCCGATGCCATCATTACCGCCGACGTGGAGGGTAGGATCACGTACTTCAGCCCCGGAGCGGAACGCATCCTGGGTTATGAAGCTCACGAGATCCTGGGCCATCCGGCAAGCGAGCTGTACGTCTCCGGTCCCGACGAGGTGCGCACGCTGAGGCAGCGGTTGCTCGTCGAAGGTCGCATCACGGATTACGAGACTCGATTCCGGACGAAAGACGGCCGTGTCCTCGACGTCAGCTCATCCAGTTCACTCCTGCGGGACGCCGCAGGCACTATCACGGGCAGGCTCGCGTTGATCCGGGACGTCACCGAGCGCAAGCGAATGGAGGCGACCCTGCGCCAGAGCGAGAAACTGGCCGCCATGGGATCGCTACTCGCCGGGGTCGCTCACGAGCTCAACAACCCACTGTCCGTCGTCGGAGGACACGCCCACCTCCTGAGGGAGACGGTCACGGATCAGCGGCTGATCCAGCGGGCCAACAAGATCGGCGAGGCGGCGGCGCGCTGCGCCCGCATCGTCAAGACCGGCGCCGTTCACCTCGAGGTGGGCGACAACGGCCCGGGCATCCCAGCCGAGATCCGGCAGAGAATCTTCGAGCCCTTCTTCACGACCAAGGGAGTCGGCAAGGGCACCGGCCTGGGGCTCTCGCTCTGCCAGAGCATCGTCGTAGATCACGGCGGAACGATCGAGCTTGCCAGCGAGCCTGGTGGGGGTGCCGTGTTCTCGATCAAGCTACCCGTCCGGACTCCGGATGTCGACGCGACGGACGTCGGGCCGGCAGAAGCGGTGACGCCGCTGCCCCGTTCCAAGGTCCTGGTGGTAGATGACGAGCCCGAGGTTGCAGCGTTGCTTGCCGAGGTGCTGGCGGGGTCAGGCCACCAGACGGATACGGTCGCCAATGGTATCGCGGCGCTGGACAAGTTGGCGGAGTGCTCCTACGACGCGATCTTGAGCGATCTCCGTATGCCGGAGCTCGATGGGCCCGGCTTCTACCGAGAGGTCGAGCGACGGTATCCGCGGCTCGTATCACGCTTCGCCTTCCTCACCGGCGATGCACTGGGCGATGAGACGCGCGGCTTTCTCGAAGCCACCCACGCTCCTTACCTCAGCAAGCCATTTTCAGCGGAAGATGTCGTCCGTGTCCTGCGTCGCGTACTTACACGTTCGGGGAAGCTGTCGCCGGGTAGCCCCCGCTAGGAGGTCCAAGACTCGAAACAACTCCCTTCGACCTTGCGATCTGGGGCAGAGGAAGCGTGGGCTAGCGTGGATTCATCCGCGTGTGCCGAGTCGGCGGATCGAGCGGCCGACGGTAGCAGGGACCGGGCTTGCGTTGACCTGCGCTAATCGTCCCGTGAAGCGGCATGCTCTTGCATGCGCGTCTGTCTCGAGAGTACCTCTATGTCACGAGCGATCAGCTGGCGAATGCGTCGACCAGTCGAGCGGTTACGCGCAAGTACGCGGAAGAAGAGAGGGCCGGCTCTTCACCGGCCCTCGTTTCGTAATCAGCAGGTCGCGGGTTCAAGTCCCGCCGCCAGCAGCGCCAATGACCTACGAACTACTGGGCGGGACTACCTCGCGGGCGGTTCTGGACCAACAGCGTGTGGCTCTTGGCGACACTCGTGGGGGCGGTCGCGCTCATCCACTATGTCGTCATACCGAGAGAAGAGCAGTACCTCGAGCGAAGATTCGGTGCGCAGTACTTGAGGTACAAGGTCTCCGTGCGCTGCTGGCTCTAAGCCACCCCTGGCGGCGCCGTAGAGCCACGCGGGCGGTGGCGGTGGACCCGAGCCCGCCCCGTTGCGGTCTTCTGACGTAAGGAGTCATCGAGAACCTCTCGGGCTACTTCTTCAACGCCGGGATCAAGCAGGTCTCGACCTACATCCTGCTGATCCTCGTCCTAGTCGTCAGACCGATCGGGCTCTTCGGCACGGCGCCCGTCAGGAAGGTATGACCGCGATGCCACCCCGGTCGCTTCAGCGATATCAGGGGCTGTTCGTGGTCGGAGCCGCCGTCTTGGTGCTGGCGCTGCCCAACCTCGCCGACGACTACGTCCGCTACGTGATGACCCGCCTGTTCATCTACGTCCTGGTCGCGCTGGGCCTGAATCTCTTGACCGGGTATGCGGGGCAAGTGTCCCTCGGCCACGCCGCCTTCTTCGCCATCGGCGCCTACACGGCGGCCGTGCTCGCCGAGTCCGGGCGCTGGCCCTCGGCGCTATGCCTGGTGGCCGCCGCGGCCTTCACGGGCGTCATCGGCTACCTGCTGGGACTGCCGTGCC
>QHVB01000043.1 GCA_003222195.1 Gemmatimonadota bacterium
TCGATCGTGGGCGGCATTGCTCAGGCCGATGGCGTGGCGCAGTACTGGTTCAACGGGACGCTGGTGATTGATCGCCACGACATCTTTTTCCGGACCGGGGCGCGACCGACCATCAAATTTCAGAAGTTCATCATGGCGCCCTACATCGGCGACGGCTCGCCCGTCGATCAGACGATGTGGATCGATAACCTCATCGTCGCGACGGCACCCATCCCGGATAGCTCGACGAGCGCGCCGATGGCGCCGGTGGCAACAATCACCGTAAGTCCGGCGACGGCGAGCGTCATGGCGGGACAGACGGTCCAGCTCGCGGCGACGCTGACGGATTCGAGTGGCAACGTGCTGACCGATCGCTCGATCACGTGGGCATCGAGCGATCCAGCAGTCGCGACGGTGAGTCAGACGGGTTTGGTCGCTGGCGTGGCGGCTGGTACAGCAACGATCACAGCATCGAGTGAAGGGAAAGCCGGCGCGGCATCGCTGAGCGTGACGACGTCCGTCACCAAACCCGGTGCCGTACCGGATCTCGCTGTGACGGGTGTAACCGACCGCGGCGTGACCCTTTCCTTTAAAGAAGTGACTGGCGGTACAGGTCAACCGGCGAGCTACGACGTGCGGTATGTAACCGGGACGATGGCGTGGGGCTCGGCCGCCAGCGTCACCAACGGGAGCTGCGCCACTCCGATGGCGGGAACTGCGATTGGAGTGACGCGGAGTTGCACGGCGCTCGGCCTACAACCAAACACGAGCTATCAGTTCCAGCTCGTTGCCTTCCGCGGCACGATGAACCTCAACGCGGTGTACGGCGGGCTCTCGAACGTCGCGAGTGGGACGACGGCGGCGAGCGTGTCGGTAACGAACCCCGGAACCGTCGCCGATCTTGCGGTGGCGAGCGTGACCGATAGTTCGGTGACGCTGGCGTTCACCGAGGTAACCGAGGGGACGAGTCAGCCCGCGCGTTATGACGTGCGTTACGCGGCAGGAACAATCGCGTGGGGTGCGGCCGCGAGCGTGAGCAAGGGGACGTGCGCGACGCCGGTTGCGGGGAGTGCGATTGGCGCACAGCGGACGTGCACGGTGCTCGGTCTCGCGGCGAACACGAGTCATGAGCTGCAGCTGGTGGCCTTCCGCGGCACGATGAATCTCAACGCCGTGTACGGCGGGCTCTCCAACGTGGCGAGTGGGACAACGACGGCAAGCGCACCGCCCCCGCCGGCTCCGCCGCCCCCGCCGCCTCCGCCGCCCCCGCCGCCCCCGCCGGTCCCGCCACCACCGGTTCCGCCACCGCCGCCGGGGCCGCCAGGCACGGTCAGCAATCTCGCAGTGGCGGGCGCGACCGACAGTTCAGTGACGCTGGCGTTCACCGAGGTGACGGACGGGACGGGCCAACCCGCGCGTTATGATGTGCGCTATGCGGTGGGGACGATCGCCTGGGGCACGGCGGCGAGCGTGAGCGTGGGGACGTGCGCCACGCCGGTAGCGGGCAGTGCCATCGGGGCGACGCGGAGCTGCACCGTGCGGGGACTTGCGCCGAACACGGGTGACCAGTTCCAGTTGGTGGCGTTCCGGGGCACGATGAACCTGAACGCCGTGTACGGAGGGCGTTCGAACGTGGCGAACGGGACGACGGCCCCGAGTGTCGTGCCGCCCCCACTGGCACCGTCCGGGAGCAATGAGCCGGCGGGATTCACGCCGGTCGCTGACCGCACGTTCGACGCGGTGGCGGAATTGGGATGGGGGGCGAGCGCGCTCGTCTCGGTGGTGGCAGACCCGACGGCGCCGAAATCCCCGCCACTTGTTGGCCAAGTCACTTATCCGGCAGGATTCGGCGGCGGCTACGAGCCGGCCAGCACGTGGCTGGAGGGAGCCGACGCGCTTGGCTATACGCGGTTGTATCTCTCTTTCTGGGTGAAGCTGTCGAGCAACTGGCAGGGGCACAGTTCGGGGGTGAACAAGATCGCGTTTGTGTGGCTGCATGACAATCCGGTCGTGTACTTCTCCGAGCAAGGCAGTGGCAGCGGGCCGCTCGAGGCGCAACTCCGCCTGCAGAACACGCCGGTGCCCGCGCGCAATCTCACGCCGAACCTTGCCGCAGTCTCCCTGACGCGGGGCGAATGGCATCGCTGGGAGGTGGTGCTGGTCGTGAACACGGGCGACCAGGCGAACGGTGAGGCGCACTGGTGGATCGACGGCGTAAAAGTGGGCGAGTACCGGGACGTGCTCTATGGCTCGAGCACCCAGCCCAAAGCATGGGGCGGGCCGGAGATCAGCTGGATGCCGATTTGGGGCGGGATCGGCGATACGGTCGCCCAGACGATGTACATGTGGATGGACCACTTCTACATCAGCGGCAGGCCGTAACAAGAGGCCAAACCCGGAAGTAAACCGGGAGCGAACGGGTGTATCGGTCGGAGCATGGAAAGGCTGTTGCGCCGGCGCCATGCTCCGGCCTCAGGCGGAACCTCTCGGCGGCTGGTTCGGCGCGACCCCACGATCGGCCCGCATGTTGCACCTTTCGGCTGGGCAATGCGGATCCTGCTCACCGATGGAAACGAACGCGCGACGCTCGCCGCCGCTCGATCGCTGGTGCGGGCGGGCCACGCCGTATGGGTGACGGCGCCCATGCGGCTGTCCCTCGCTGGCGTGTCGCGACGCGTGCGGTCGCACACGCTCGCGACCGACACACTTCAGCAGCCAGCGGACTATGCGGCCGAGCTGGGCACGATCGCGCGTCAGGAGCGAATAGACATTCTCCTGCCGATGACCGATCCGTCAGTCGAAGCGGTGCTCGAGCACCGAGCGGCCCTGCCTGAGACAGTCGTCATCCCGTTTCGCGACCTCGCGACCTACAGGGCCAGCGCCGACAAGGCGCACGTGCTCGAGCTCGCCCGGTCGAGCGGCTTCGATATTCCAGAGACCCGTATCATCGCGTCGGCTGATGAGTGCGATGACGCGCTGTCTGACTCCACGTTCTTCCCGGCTGTCATCAAGCCGCATCGCTCGGTGGTCACCGTCGGGGGAGCACGGCGCAAGATCGCTGTGACACCTGTCCCCGACTCCGCCGCGGCCCGTCGTGGGCTGAGCGCGCTTCCCGTCGCGGCGTTCCCGGTTCTGCTGCAGCGGTGGGTCGAAGGTATCGGCGAGGGGTTCTTCGCCTTGCGTTGGGGTGGACGGACGGTCGCTATGTTCGCCCACCGTCGCCTGCGGGAGAAGCCGCCGGTCGGCGGCGTGAGTGTGTACCGCGAAAGCATCCCACTCGACGACGCGTTGGTCGGGCCGGGACTTCGTTTGCTCGACGCGCTGGACTGGCAAGGAGTGGCGATGGTTGAGTGCAAGCGCGATCTAATCACCGGTCGCCATGTCATCATGGAGGTCAATGGCCGGTTCTGGGGCTCGCTGCAGCTCGCCATCGACGCCGGCGTGGATTTCCCGGCACTCCTCGTTCGCTGTGTAGCTGGTGAGAGGGTGCCGGAATGCCGGGCGTACCGGGTGGGGGTGCGGAGCCGCTGGTTTTGGGGGGATGTCGACCACCTGTATCTGCGTCTTCGCGGCGCGCAGTCGGGCTCGCGCTTCCAGGCGCTGCGCGATTTTTTCCGGGTACATCCCGGGCGCGACCGCTCAGAAGTCTGGCGCTGGCGTGATCCGGCGCCGTTTGCCGTCGAGACCCTGCAGTGGCTGCGGATTCTCGGCGCCGGTTAAATGACTGGCGCGTAGTCTGATTTTATCTCCACACCTGTGGCGTTGACGCCACGCCCCCGACGCAGACCACGTCTAGGGTCGCCACGGCGCGATGCCGTAGGGGGACGGCTTGGCCCTTGCACAGGCACATGATCGGGTCGGGTACCGCTCGGCCAGGTAGGCCGATTCGATTGGGGGGGATACTGCTGTGCAAGACTTGCCCGCACCAGGCGGGCTGGAGAGAAGCCGAACGATGGGTGAGCCTAGCGCCCCGTGCTCGGACAGCGTCCTCGTCATCGTATCCATCGACACAGAGGAGGACAACTGGCAGCGCAGCCGCGACCAGGTGACTGTCGAGAACATCGGCGAACTCCGGCGGCTTGCGGCGTTCTTCGACCGTTTGGGTGTGCGGCCGACTTACTTCACGACTTATCAGGTTGCAATTGATCCATCCGCGGCGGACGTGTTGCGCGAAGTCAGTCATGGAGGCCGCGGCGAAATCGGTGCCCATTTGCACCCTTGGAACACTCCTCCTCTCACGGAAGCGTTCGTTCCCCGCAACTCGATGCTCAACAACCTGCCGCCGGACCTGCAACTCGCCAAGCTTCGGCGGCTGACCGCCACGCTCGAGGAAGTGTTCGAGGTCACGCCTCGCGCTTTTCGCGCCGGCCGCTATGGCCTCGGGAGGGATACAGTCGCTGCGCTGACGTGTTGCGGCTACCGTGTGGACAGCAGCGTCACGCCGTTCGTCAGTTGGGAGAAATTTGACGATGGCCCGAGCTTTGTCGGCGCGCCACTCGTGCCGTACCGTCTGGCGCCGGACTGCGACGTCAGACAGCCCGCTCCGGATGGCGACCTACTTGAGATTCCCCTCTCCCACGGCTTCAGCCGCGGGCCATTCCCCTTCTGGGATCCGATTCGCCGCTTGTTCGAGGTGGCGCCGTGCCGGTGGTTTCGCGTCGCCGGGCTCGCTGCCCGCGCGGGCCTGGTCGACCGCATCACACTGAGCCCGGAGTTGGCATCGGCGGCCGAGATGCTGACCCTCTCGCGCCGGCTACTCGAGCACGGTGTGCGCCATCTACACCTGTCCTGGCACAGTTCGAGCCTCAAGCCCGACCTGAGTCCGTTCGTGGCCACGGCCGCCGATGTCGAGCGTCTGTATCGCACGGTCGAAGCCTGTCTCGAAGGCCTCGCGAAGCTAACCCCCGTCACTTTTGCCACGGTCAGCGAAGCCGCGGCGGTTTTGGGATAGATCACGTGCTCAAGAACGTCGGCAGCAACTGGGGCATCACGCTCGTCACAATGGTGGCGGTGTACGTCCTGACGCCGTTCACACTCCATAGACTTGGTGAGGCCGGGTACGGCACCTGGAATCTGATCACCGCGATCACCGGATACCTCGCGCTGCTCACGCTCGGCGTGCCCATGGCGTCGCTCCGGTATTTCGCACAGCACGCCGCGAGCGGTGACGTTCGCAAGCTCAACGAGGCGATTGGAAGCTGCACGGCGCTCTACCTGATGCTGGGCGCCGCGGCGTTGCTGGTTGGCGTGGGGTTGTATCTGTTCTTCCATGTCGCATACGACGTCCCCGCGACGATTCGCGGGGCCTCGCAGCTGGCGTTCGCGCTCGCGGTCGTGACGGCGGCTGCCGGGTTCGTCGGAATGCTTCCCGGGGGAGTCCTCCAGGCGCACGACGATTTTGTGCCCCGCAACGTGATTCGTCTCGCGGGCGTGGTCCTGCGCATCGTCCTGACACTCGGGCTCTTGGTCGTCTGGCCCTCGTTGAGTGTCATCGCCCTGATTCAGTTCGTCTGTCTGGCGTTTGATTTCTGGCTGTGCTGGTGGCTGATGCTGCGACGCTATCCCGGCGTGCGGATCCGTCTGGCGGACTTCGATTGGAAGATGGTGCGGCAGATCCTCTCGTTCAGCGTCTACGTCCTCGTGCTGAACGCCGGGATCCGTTTGTCGTTTGAGACGGACTCGCTCGTCATCGGGAAATTTCTGGACGTGAGTTCCATTCCGTACTTCACCGTCGCAAACAGTTTCCTCATTTACCTGATGGAGTTCATCATCGCGATCGCCGCCGTGGTGATGCCGATGGCGACGCGGCTGAAGACGCAGGGACGGACATCCGAGCTCCGCGAGATCTTCCTCAAGTGGTCCAAGATCGCCCTCTCGCTCACGATGATGGCCGGGTTGTTCCTCATTGTTCTCGGGCCGCGGTTCATTGCGTGGTGGATCGATCCGTCCTTCGAGCAGCCGGCGGGCCAGGTGCTCCAGATCCTGACGATTTCGTATCTGGTTTTTCTGCCCGTGCGCGGCGTGGCGCTGCCGATTCTGATGGGCCTCGGCAAACCAGGTCTCCCGACTATCGGATTCCTCGTCGCCGGTTTGGTGAACCTGGGGTTGAGCATCATCCTCGCGCGCACGATGGGTATCGCGGGCGTCGCGCTGGGAACCGCCATCCCCAACGTCCTGTTCGCGGGCCTGGTCCTATGGCATGCCTGCCGAGAGCTCGAGACGCCCGTTGGAGAGTACTTGCGGTACGTGGTGCCCCGGGCGACGCTCGGTGCGCTGCCGGTCCTGGCGCTGCTGCTGTGGTTCAAGCTCGGTCTCGACGTCCGGAGCCTCGGCGGGATCGCGAGTGCGGGCGTCGCTATGGTGCTCTTGTTCGCCATCACGTGGGTCGTGTTTGTGTACCGCAACGACCCGTATGTCGACCTGCGCAACCGGCTTCGGCTGAGGATGGGGGAACGGGCGTGACGGCTTGGGTGACGGGTGCGGTGATTGTGGGAGCGGTCGTTTTCATGGTCGTGGAGTTGGCGTCGCGCTGGTGGCTCCGGCGGCGCTCTCGCTATTACGTGTGGCGCCCGGGGAGCCGGCTTGAGATGCGCGTGGACCCGGAAGCCTGCCCTGAGCTCGAGCCTCTGGTGCGATTCGACATCAACACGGCTGGCGAGCGCGGCGCGGACGTGCGAGGTAGCGACGATGGACTCTGCCGGATCCTCGTGGCGGGAGGGAGTGCCGTCGAGTGTTTCATGCTCGACCAACCGACAAGCTGGCCTGCAGCGCTCGAGCGTTTGCTCAACGCGCCGGACAGCTTGCGCATCCTGGGCGCTCGCGGGGTGCACGTGGGTAACATCGGCCGCTCTGGAGTCGGGTCGGCCGAGCTGGACCTCATTCTCGAGCGCATCCTGCCGCAGTATGACCGTCTCGATGCGATTCTGATCATGGTCGGCGCCAGCGACGTGTACCACTGGATGGAGATCGGTGCCCCCCCATCGCGTGCGCCAACGCCCGTGCCGGAGCTGACGCTATTCTCGTCTCACCCGATGCAACCGTTCGGTTGGAAGCCCCATGAGTTGGCACTGACGGAAGTGGCCCGCCGGGTGCGGCGATTCTGGCTCCATCCGGTGGAGGTAAAGGAGCGCGCCGGGGCCTGGTTTGCGACTGCGCGGCGCATGCGGGCCGAGGCCAGAGAGGTGCGCAGTACGATGCCGGACACCACCACGCTGCTGGAGCACCTCGAGCACCATTTCCGCCGACTGCTCCGCAGGGCGAAGGCAAGTGCGGATCGCGTGCTAGTCGTGCGGCAGCCGTGGTTCGAGAAGAACTATACGGCCGATGAGGCGGCCCGCTTCTGGACCGGCGCGGTCGGTATGCCTTGGAGGGAAACGGTCAACGCGTATTACAGCCTGGAGGTCTTGAACCGTCTGTTGGGTCTAGTCGATGCCCGAGTCGCCAAAGTTGCCAGCGCGCTCGGCGTCCCGCACCTCAACCTGCGACCGGTGCTGACCCAGGGACTGCGGCATTACTACGACCACGACCATTTCACTCCGGTCGGCGCGGCAGTCGTGGCACAGACCGTGGCGACCGCCCTCCTTGCGCGACCGGCGGTGACCCGGACGGTCAGGTCTCGGCCCGCGCTGGCCGTATCGGCCTCGGCGCCGTCGCCAGGATCGACTTCTTCATAGCGCAAATGCTCATTCTGCACGTCGTCGCCCCGGGCGAGATCGGCGGCCTTGAACGGGTCGTCGACATGCTAACGCGAGGCCAGGCGCGCGCCCTGTGCGACATCCATGTCGCGGCAGTGTTGGACCGCGGCTGTGAGAATCATCCACTGCTTACGACTCTTGCGCAGGCAGTCCAGACGCATCCCATTGTCCTCCCCGGCCGCGCGTACCAGCGAGAGCGCGCCGCGCTGAAAGACCTGTGCCGGCGTCTTCGGCCCCACGTCGTGCACACCCACGGGTATCGCCCCGATGTGGTGGACTCGACCGTGCCCCGCCATCTGGGCATCCCGACTGTTACCACGGTGCATGGCTTTGCAGGAGGCGACTGGAAAAACCGACTCTACGAGCGCCTGCAGCGGCGCGCCTATCGGCGCTTTGACAGCGTGATCGTCGTTTCGCATCCGCTGCGGGAACAGCTGATTCGTGATCATGTCCCCGCCGATCGGATCCACGTCGTGCAGAACGCGTGGCAGCAAAGCGCACCGCCATTCGACCGCTGGACCGCGCGGCGCGTCCTCGGCGTGAGTGAAGAGGGATTTCGGATCGGCTGGGTCGGACGATTGAGCGACGAAAAAGGAGCGGACCTGCTGCTCGACGCATTGGTCCATCTGACCGATCTGCCGCTCAGCGTCTCCATCGTGGGGAATGGGCAGGAGCAGCAATCGCTGCTCGACCGCGCCAAGCGCCTAGGCGTCGAGCAACAAATCTGCTGGCACGGCGCGGTGCCTGACGCGGCTCGGCACTTCGCGGCGTTCGACGTTTTCGTGCTGAGTTCCCGCACCGAGGGCACACCCATCGTGCTGTTCGAGGCGATGGCGGCTGACGTACCGATTGTCACGGCCCGCGTCGGCGGGGTCCCGGACGTCGTTTCCGCGGCGGAAGCGGTGCTCGTGCCTCCCGCCGACCCAGTCGCGCTTGCCGCAGCGATTCGCCAGGTCTACTACGATCCAGCCATAGCCCGCGCGCGCGCGCAACGGGCGCGAGCGCGTTTGCTCACAGACTTCACTGTTACTCCCTGGATCAGCCGGTACGACGCGATCTACAAGCTGGTGACCACCCCGGCTCCCGCCGCCGTGAGGGTATGACGTTCCTGGCGGCGTCATGAGGCCGTTGCGCGGGCGCTACAGATGGCGCCGGATCGCGAAAGGGCGCGCCACGGCACGGTTCTCTCAATGGTTGATGGTATGTCGCTCCGCGTGATCCTGGCCGACGATCAGGAGATCGTGCGGCGGGGAATCAAGTTGCTGCTCGAGCGCGAAATGCCCGACCTTCTGATCGTCGGGGAGGCGTCCGATGGCCGTGAAGCGGTAAGCTTAGCCCGCGAGCTGCGACCCGACGTCGCCGTTCTCGATTTCGCGATGCCGGTCCTAAACGGCCTCGACGCCGCGCGCGAAATCCGCCGGCACGTGCCGCTCACCAAGACCATCCTGTTGACCGGGTATGCCGAAGACCGGCGCGTGATGGGCGCGCTGCGGGCAGGCATCAACGGCTACGTGGTCAAGACGCAGCCCCCGCGTGAACTGGCACAGGCGATTCAGGACGTCGCCGGCGGTGCCGTCTACGTGAGTCCCGTGGTATCCCGGGCGGTGGTCGACGCGTTCTTCGCCGCGGAGCAGTCGCCCGCCGGACGCCCGCCGAGCGAGCGGCTCACGCCCCGCGAGCGGCAGGTCCTGCAGCTCGTCGCGGAAGGAAAGACGACCAAAGAGATCGCGACGATCCTCGGTGTCAGCGTCAAGACGTGCGAGTCACATCGCACTCGGGTGATGCAGAAGCTGGGAATTCACACCGCCGCCGGGCTGGTGCGCTACGCGATTCGCGAGGGTCTCGTGAATCCGTGAGGAGAGCCGGCAGGCTCAGGCGGCTGGTTTTGGTTCCGGAGTCGTCGTTTCAGTCTCTTCGCCAGGCTCACGCTCGACCAACCACGCGGCGTTGGGGCTGCGTTGCAGGCCGTGCCGCTCCATCAGGCGGTACAGGGTGGTGCGGTCGACGCCGGCGATCCGGGCGGCCTTCGACAGGTTTCCGCCCGCCCGGCCGAGTAACCAGGTCAGGTACTGCAGCTCGAACTGCGCGATCACCTGTTCGCGGGCGCCGTGATAGCTCTCATCATGCAGCGTCGAGATGAGCGATGCCGGGTTCGTGCTGGCGGGCGAGGGGGTTTCGGCGGTGAGCGGGAGATCATCAGGCCGGATGACGGCGCCCGGCTCGGTGAGCACGGCCACGTGCTCGATCACGTTCTGCAGCTCGCGCACGTTCCCCTGCCAGGGGTGGCTGCACAGCGTGCGGATCGCGCTGTCGGATAGCGTGGGAGACGTCTCGCCTTTCGTGCGGTGCCGCATCCAGTAGGTCGACAGGAAGTATTCGGCGAGCAGCGGGATGTCTTCGGGCCGTTCGCGGAGCGACGGCACATGGATCGGCACCACGCGCAGGCGGTAGTAGAGGTCCTGCCGCATGGTGCCAGCCTTTACGGCGGCCTCCGGATCACCGTTCGTGGCGGCGATGAACCTCACATTTACCACGGCGTCCGTTGTTTCGCTGCCCACGCGACGCACGACGCCATCCTGGATGACGCGCAGCAGCTTCGCTTGAATCGGCTTGGACATCTCGACCAGCTCGTCAAGGAGCAGCGTCCCGCCGTTGGCCGTCTCGAGCAGACCGGGTTTGTCACGCACCGCGCCGGTGAAGGCGCCCTTGCGGTGCCCGAACATCTCGGATTCGAGGAGCGGCTCCGGGAGTGCGGCGCAGTTGACCGCGACAAAGGGCCGGCTGGACCGCCGGCTGTGCTGGTGGATGAATTGCGCGATGAGCTCCTTGCCTGCGCCGCTCTCGCCAGTGATGAACACTGAAGCGTCGGTCGGCGCCACGCGCCGCGCGAGCTCGATGACCCTGCGGAAGGCAGCGGACGTCCCGAGCTGCTTGGTCTCATCGCTCGCTTCCTGTGTCCGCTCAGGATCTTCGCGTTGACTGCGTGTCTCCTGGCCGACGAGCACGGTGTGGGCCGCTCGTCCCATCGTGATTTGCAGGTGCTGCGCCGAGAAGGGTTTCGGCAGGTAATCCCATGCACCCTGGCGCAGCGCTTCGATGCTCGACTCGACGCTGGGGTTGCCGGTCATCACGATGACGATCGTTTCCGGGTTCGTGGCGAGCGCCGCACGGAGCAGGGTAAGGCCATCGACCTGGGACATGTACAGGTCCACGAGCGCGATGTCGAAGGGCCGGCGCTTGAGCAGGTCCAGCGCTTCCTGGCCCCGGCCGCACGCGGTCACGTCATACCCCTCGCCGCCGAGCAGGCTGGCGCAGGTCTCGCGCAGCGTGTGCTCATCGTCCACGACCAGCGTGCGGATCTGAGCCTTGGCCTCCGAACCGATCGACAGCATCGCGTTGACGCTGCGAGCGTCGGCACCGTTCGATGCTAGTGATGTCGACATGATCAATCCTCCCGCTGGCGCCATACGCACGGATCGGGCCACGCTATCGCAGCCGCGCAGCAGCGTCGCGGCTCACCGCGCATGTGAATCCCGTGTGATGTAGATCGACGATTACTACGCTGTCTGGGAAGGGAGTTCCCTCCCCCGTTGGATCTATTTTAGTACTCATCTTTGGATCTACTTCAGCGCTCACCTGCCCAGCTGCGTTGCGCCTTTTGTCGCCCGCCCGCAACGCCGGCCTGTTGCGTGAGCGCGACGGCAGGGAAGGCCCCGTCGATACGACACGGACGGCATGGAAATTGTTCAGTGAGCGTGCGATGACCCTCGCTCCCACCCTCCCGCTGGTGTTGCTGGTCGCCGCCGCGGGACTCTGTGCCTACACATTCCTGGGCTATCCCGCGATCCTCGAGCTCCTGCGGGTGGTTCGGAGGGCATTGCCGCACCGGCCGCAGCGCCTCGCAGCCGAGTGGCCCACGATCAGCGTCGTGCTGCCCGTCTACAACGAAGTCGAAGGGATCGCGTCCACACTCGAACGGATTCTCGCCATCGAGTATCCGGCCGAGCGCCGGCAGATCCTCGTCGTTTCGGACGCATCGACGGATGGCACCGACGAGATCGTCACACGGTTCGCTCCCCGAGGCGTCGAACTCGTGCGCCTGCCACAGCGTCGCGGCAAGACGGCGGCGGAAAACGCCACGAGGTCTCGCCTCAGCGGGGAGATCATCGTCAACACCGATGCTTCGGTGCAGATCGACGCGGGAGCTGTGAAGCATCTCGTGGCGGCCTTCGACGACCCGTCGGTCGGTGTTGCCTCGGGGCGCGACGTGAGCGTTTCGAACGTCGATGACCGCCTGAATCCCGGGGAACAGGCGTACGTCGGCTACGAACTGTGGGTGCGTGATCTCGAGACAAGCCTGTCGGGCATCGTCGGGGCGTCAGGCTGTCTGTACGCGATTCGTCGCGATCTGCATATGCACACGATGCCGGACGGGCTGAGCCGGGACTTCGGGGCGGCACTCGTGGCGCGGGAACACGGTTACCGCGCTGTGTCGGTTCCCGCCGCGATTTGTTACGTCCCCCGCAGCAGCTCTCTGCGACGCGAGTACCGTCGCAAAGTCCGCACGATGGCGCGCGGCCTCAGGACCTTATGGCACAAGCGCAGCCTGCTTAACCCAAGGCGTCACGGTCTCTTCGCGTGGATGCTGTGGAGCCACAAGGTGTGTCGCTGGCTCGTGCCGTGGATGGCGCTTCCCGCGGCGGGGGCGCTCGCGTGGCTCGCGCCCGAGCGCTGGTGGGCCGCCGCGACGCTTGCGCTCGGCGGGGCGGTCGCGCTGGTGACGGCGATCGGTTGGGTGTGGCCGGAGGGACGACCGGTCCCGCGGCTGATCGCGGTGCCCGCCTACGCGGTAAGTGGGAACATCGCCGCGCTGCAGGCCTGGATCAGAGCGCTGGGGGCGCAGGGAACAGCGCTGTGGGAGCCGACCCGCCGAGGGGTTACCAGCCGCTCATGAGTTGCTCAGCCCTCGTGAGGTCGAATCCAGCCGAGCCGCGACTCGGCGTCGGCGTCGTGCCACGCCCGTCGCGCCCGCACCAGCAGATCGCCCGCGCTGCCTGGGGCGTACGCGACGTTACTGACCGCGTCATAGCCGGCGCGCAGCCGGAACGCCGGAACGGCGCCGGCGGCGTCGTGCGAGCGGCGCTGCATCACGCCAGTGAGCCGCTGCGCGAGCCGGATCGCGCCGTTCGCGCCAGTCCGGGGCGCCACCACCGCGAACTCCGTGGCGGCGATCCGGCCCGCCACGTCCGAATGTCGGACACCGCCCTTGATCGTCTGCGCGCAGAACGCGGTCACCTTGGGCAGCGCGCCGTCGTCCTCCACCTCGATCGCGAGCACGACGCACGCGAGCGCTCCGTGCGCCCGCACCGACAGCGCTCCCAGCTCTTCGACGCGCCGCGCAAGACCGTGAAGGTTGTAAAGGCCCGTCTCGCGATCCACGAGACTGGCCGACTGCATCTCTTCGGCCAGGCTCTTGAGCTGCGCGTAACCGTCGAGTTTGAGGAGCAGCTCAGCGACGTCAAGCGGCTGGCCGAGGATGTCGGAGGCGCCCGCGCGCAGCGCGGTGAGCCGAGCGTCGCTGGATGTGAGCTCGCCCGCGATAAAGATGGCCGTGTGGGGAGTGATGCGGGGCTCGCGCCGCAGCAGGCGGCACAGCTCCGCAGGCTCCACGTCGGGAAGCGCGGCCGCGACGACGATCGCGTCGGGCGAGGTGTGGCGCACGGTTGCCAGCGCGGCTTGGGTCGATGGAGCGCGCAGCACGGCGTACCCAGCGGCCTCGAGCTGCCCGGCCACCGGGTCGAGCAGCTGCCCGTCCGCGCCGATGATTAGGACCACGGCCATATCGTGTCTCCCGCAACGGCAAGATTCAGTCCGACTAGCCTTTTGGATGACAGGGATTCCCGCATGCCAGCTTGGGAATTGCCCCCACAGCGGGGCCAGCGAGGTTTGGGAAGCGGTGGGGCCGGCGCGTCACCAGCCGCCGCGCCGGCCCAGCATCACGGCAGGCGTGAGCAGCATGATCTTCAAGTCCTCGAGCGCCGAGCGGCGACGGATGTACTCCAGATCGTAGGTGAGCTTCTCTCGAACATCGTCCACGCTGCTGTCGTACGCCCGGTTGATCTGCGCCCAGCCGGTGATCCCCGGCAAGACGCGCTGGCGCCGCGGGTATTCCTCGATCTGCTCGCGCAGCGACGCAAAGATCCCCGGCTGCTCGGGGCGCGGCCCAACGACGTTCATGTCGCCCACCAGGACGTTCCAGAACTGCGGCAGCTCGTCGAGCCTGAGCTTGCGCAGCACGCGACCGACCGCGGTCACCCGCGGATCCTCGCGTTGCGCCCAGACCTCATGTGCTGCGGCGCCATTCACGCGCATTGTGCGGAACTTGTACATGGTGAACGTCCGGCCGCCGGAGTCGGCATGGCGGCGGAAGTTGCCTCCGGCGTTGCCGATCGCGCGACGATCGACGCCGATCCGCCGCTGCGTGAACAGCACCGGGCCAGGGGACGTGAGCTTGATCAGGACGGCGATTGCAGCCATCAATGGCAGGGCGAGCACCAAGGCCAGCGTCGCAATCACGACGTTGAGAATGCGTCGGGCCGCGTCGCAACTCTGCGGTCCGAGGTCGGTGGTCCAGGAGAACGGGAGCAGCTGAGGAAGTGTCATGCCCCAATAACTCGCAAGGCGTGTGCCGTCTGCGATGTGAGGTTTCGATGCGATGTGGCGCGCGCACCGCGCTTGTTGGACGCGCGCCACGCGCGCCACGGCGCTGCGCGCGGCTCGCGATGAAGGCATGGGCGGTATAGCTCTTGCTTCGTGAGCCGCTGATGACTCCAAGGCCTCTTCCCGCGATCCGTGGGCAATCCGCGCCAGCCGTCTTGCGGCGGGGGGGTACCTCGGATCGCACAAGTTTGCCCGAAGAGGAAGCGGCCCCTGACTGGCGGCGCATTGGGAGCGTGCTGCTGCGGTTCAAATGGGTCGTGATCCTCATGCTGGCGCTGGGTCTGGGCGCGGGATTCGCGGCCACTCGCGTGCTGCGTCCCGTCTACAGAGCGCAGGCCAATGTGTGGGTCGACGTCCCCGATCGGCGCGGGAACGGCAGCTCCGACGCGCGAGGGCCAATCCGCCAGGGCGCGCTGCTCGACGCCGATGCCTGGGTGGAATTGCTCCGGTCATACGTCGTGTTGGACCAGGTCGTGCGGGATCTGCGCCTCTACCTCAAGGTGAAACGGACCAGCGACCGGGCGACATTTGACGCATTCCGCGTGAATGACATTTTCCGGCCCGGGGACTACCGGTTGAGCGTCAGCGACGATGGGCGCCAATACACGCTAGCCTCGGCCGAAGGCGTGGATTTAGAGCGAGGAACGGTCGGCGACTCGGTAGGGAACCGGCTTGGCTTCCGCTGGGCCCCACCGGCGGGGAGTTTGCCGCCCGGCCGCACGGTCGAGTTCTCTGTGGTGCCACCGCGCGACGCCGCGCTACGGCTCGGCGAGCAGTTGGACGTCCGAATGGACATGAACGGCAATTTCCTGGCGCTGGAACTGCGGGGGCCGAACCCGGTTCTGATTACCACCATTCTGAACGCCGTGGCCCAGCGCTATGTCGAGGTGGCGGCCCAGCTCAATCGCGAAAAGCTCACCCAGCTGACAAAGATCCTCGAGGACCAGCTGACGACCGCTAAGCGGAATCTCGACTCTGCAGAAACCGCCCTTCAAGGATTCCGCACGCGCACCATTACCCTGCCGTCGGATCAAGCAGCGGACCGGAAAGCCGCGGCGGACACGCGCGACCCAATTCGCACGAGTTTCTTCGATATGGCGGTCGAGCGCGACCAGTTGCGCCGGGACGGCGACGCGATCGATCGCTTATTGGCCCAAGGTGGCGGCGGAGACGGGCTACCGACGGAGGCGTTGTCCGCCATCGGGTCCGTGCAGCATGCGCCAGAGTTGTCGAATGCGCTTAAGGAGCTGAGCGACAAACAGGCGCAGCTGCGCACCTACCGGTATCACTACTCCGAGGCCTATCCGCCGGTGCAGCGGCTTGCGAGAGAGATCTCGGAGCTACAGCAGCGGACGATCCCAACGCTCGCGCGCGCGCTTTCGGCGCAGCTTGCTACGCGGGAATCGGAGCTGGGGAGACAGGTGGGCGCTGCGTCCCGCGATCTGCGCCAGATTCCCGCCCGGGACATTGAAGATGTCCGGCTGAATCGCAACGCCCAGTTGAAGGAGCAGACGTACACGGCGCTGCAACAGCGCTTCGACCAGGCGCGGCTCGCCGCTGAGGCCACCCTTCCTGATGTCCGGATTCTCGACCCGGCGGTCGTGCCGCAGCGTCCAGTCAAGAACACAGCGCCACGCCTGCTTTTCATGGGACTCTTGGGCGGCCTCGGACTGGGTGTGCTGGGCGCGATCCTGCTCGACCGCGCGGATCCCAGAGTGCGCTACCCGGAGCACGTGTCGCGCGACCTCGGGTTGCCGATCATCGGCGCGGTGCCGCATCTGCGAGCCAAAGAGCCGGCCGAGGTCGTCGAGGCTCTGCGCGGCGTGCGCCTCAGCCTCGTGCATGAGTACGGTCCCGGGCCGTTGCTCGTCACGGTCACGAGTCCCGGACCGGGCGACGGCAAGTCGTTCCTATCGGCCAATCTGGCGCTCACGTTCGCGGACGCAGGACATCGCACGCTGCTGGTGGACGGCGATGTCCGGCGTGGCGTGCTGCACCGCCGGTTCAAAGCCAACCGCCAGCCCGGCCTCGTCGATTTTCTCCTCGGGAAGGCGGGTCTCGACGAAATCGTGCAGGGGACGGAGTACCCGCGGCTTGCGTTCATCGGATGTGGCACTCGCACGCAGCGCGCTCCGGAAGTGCTGGGCTCGCCCGCGATGACTCAGTTCATCGCCGATTTGCGCAACCAGTATGACGTGATCCTGGTCGACAGCCCGCCGCTCACGGCCGGAGTCGATCCGTTCGTTCTGGGAACCGTGACCGGCGCGCTGTTACTCGTATTGCGGACCGGGCACAGCCACCGCGACATCACTGGAGCTAAGCTCGAGGTACTGGACCGTCTGCCAATCCGGTTGCTCGGCGCGGTGTTGAACGACGTGCCACACGGTGCCGCCTACGGCTACTACTCGTACTACTCCTACTATCTGCCCGGCTACGAGGCGGTGGACGAAGGCGACCGCCAGGCGTCCGGCGCACGAGTTGTCTAGCGAGGTATCGGTCGAATGAAGCGCTCTCATTGGTCGTTGACGGTCGTAGCGGGGGGGGCATTGCTCGCCACCGCCCTGCAGGGAATGGTGCCGGCGGAGGCGCAAACACGCGCGACGGGATTCCAGGTTGGGGATCGCATCCTGCTTCACGTGGAGCGGGACTCGGCCCTGTCGGACACCTTCACGGTCGTGGCGGGGCCCGCGCTGCGGCTTCCTAACATCGGCGAAGTCTCGCTCGCCGGCGTGCGCCGCGGTGACATCGAGGCCCATTTGACCCGCGAACTGGGCCGCTACATCAACGATCCCGTGGTGCAAGCGCGCGCCCTGATCCGCGTGTCCGTCGTCGGCGAAGTGACGCGGCCGGGATACTATGCCGTTCCCATCGACCTGGTGCTGACGGACGCGCTGATGCTCGCGGGTGGCGCTACCAAGGATGCCCGCGTCGATCGGCTGCACATCCAGCGGGGCAACTCGTCGTTGTGGAGCGGGGACGCGCTCCAGTCGGCGATCGCGCGGGGCGCGACGCTGGACGACCTCGGCATGCGGGCCGGCGATCGCATTCAGGTACCGGGACACCGCGACCCGGAATCGAAATGGCGGATCGTCGGCATCATCGTCACAAGCCTCGCGACGACGGTCACCGTCGTCGCGTTGACCCATCGGTGAGGCTCGATAAGATGTAGGGTTGTGGGAGTCTCGCTTGCCCGCGGGTGGCTGCTGTCCACGCGATCCGTTGTCCTTGCTGGATTGATGGCCGCGCTTCCCGTTCGGGTGAGCCTGGCCCAGCGAGTGCCGTCCGCCTTTCGGTCATCCTCCTACCGACTTCACGATCCGATGCCTTGCGGGTGCGCACCCGTCGCAGCTTCGGAGCACGGGAGCTCCCGGCTCTGGATCGTCGCCGGTTTGCATGCGGTAGGCTGGGCCCTCGTGTACGGCGAAACGCAGCGGACCTGGGGCCAGTCGCGGGGACGCTTTCACGTGAAGAACGACTGGACCGGCGACTCGCTGAGTCAGAACGACGAGGCCAGTCATCTGTTCTTCGGCTACACCCTGACCCGGACCTTTTCCGGGCAATGGCGTTGGGGCGGGATGCCGCCGCGAAGGTCCCGGACAGTCGGTGGGGCCGAAAGCGCCGTTGCCTTGACGCTGGTGGAAGTGCTGGATGCCTTCAATCCGGCGCAGGGGCTGGGGATTTCGGATGTCCTGTTCGACTATACCGGAGTCGGGGCGGGCCTGTGGACCCTCAGCCATCCCGTTGATTGGACAATCAGGACCAGCATCAAAGTCCGTGCTCACGCACGGGTGTTCTCAGAAACCGAGCACCAGTCCGACAATTACATCTGGTGGGTCACGTATCGCCCACCGTTGCGGTGGGGCCTGAAGCAACCCCTCTCTTTAGGCGTGGGTCACAGCGTGCGTCGCGAAGCGGACGGCGTCACCCCAGTTCGCGAGCTCCATTTCGGAATCGGGACCACGCTACCCGACCTCGTGCGGACGTTCGCGCCCCACGCCGCCCGCGTCCTCGGGATTCTGGACTTCTACTATTTCAATCTGAATATCACCGCTACGGTGAGGTGACCTCACGGGAGCTGGCGCGGCCGGATGAGTACGCTGTCCCACGCCGCCAGCGCGGCGCGGGGCGGGAGGCCTTGGCCGGATCCGTTGCCGCACGCCGTTGTCACGAGTCCGGTGGTCAAGAACAGGATGGCTCGTCGCACTATGTCCTTGAATGTAACGGGCTCTTGACGCCATCTGTCGCCGTACGTTAGAACCCACCGGCGATATGACTCGCGTGATGCGGTGGACGACATGGGTGGCGCTGTGCGCGGCGCCACGAATGCTCTCCGGCCAGACGTCCGATACCACCAAACCCTATACCCTGCCGCCCACAACGGTCTCGGTCACTCGCACCGCGGTACAGCTCACAAAGGTCCCGCTGTCGATTCACAGCATCGATCGCGCGCAGATCAGTCGTGCCAAGCCGACGTGGGGACTCGACGAAGCGCTCGCGAACGTCCCCGGCGTCTACGTCGCCAACCGCTACAATTTCTCGCAGGATCAACGGATCTCGATTCGCGGCTTTGGCGCGCGCTCGGCGTTCGCGGTGCGTGGGATCAAGATCCTCGTCGACGGCATTCCGCAGACACTGCCCGACGGCCAGGGCCAACTCACGAACCTCGAGCTCGGCGAGGTCGACCGCATCGAAGTGCTGCGCGGATCGGCGTCGGCGCTGTATGGCAACGCGTCCGGCGGCGTGATCAGCATCTGGACCACACCGCACGATGTGGCCTATATAAATGAAGAGGCGCGCTTCGTTGCGGGCCGCTTCGGTGAGCGAGCGGGAGGGGGGCGGTCCTGGAACAAGTGGCAAACGACTACCAGTCTGCGCCTGGGCGGGAGAGGCAGTGCGCTCGTGACCGTCTCCCGCCTCGATTATGAAGGAGAGCGCGATCACAGCGCCGCGGACAACCGCGTCCTCAACGCCCGCGTGCGGTTGCCGGTTGGGAGTGCCTGGTCGCTGGCTCTGGTCACGGACCTCGGCGACAACCCACGCGCCGACAATCCCGGCTCACTGACCCTCGCCGAGCTGCAGGCCAACCGCGACACGGTGCCGCTGCTCAATCGGAATCGCAACGCGGGCAAGGCGCTCATCCAATTCCAGGGCGGCGCGACGCTGCGGCACGCGATGGCGAATGGCGGCGAAGCGGCCTTCACGGTGTTTGGGCTCACGCGTGATCTGAAGAACCCGATCACCACGACGTACATCGATCTGAACCGCGTGGACTACGGCGCACGTGCCAGCGTCACTTATCCGGTGCCGTTGGGTTCACTCGCGCACCGGCTTACGGCCGGGTTCGACTTTCAGCGCCAGCGCGACGACCGCAAGAATTTCAATTATCTCAACACGGCGGGCGATTCCGCCAAGGCCGACACCACGCGCTCGCTCGATCAGCTGGAGCATGTCACCGAGATCGGGCCATTCGTGCAGAGCGCGCTGGAGCTGTCGCCGCGTACGACGATCACTGCCGGGCTACGCTACGATTGGGTCCAGTTTGCGGTTCACGATCGGCTCATCACGACGCCGCCGCCGAATCCCGACGACTCGGGTGATCGACTGATGCGTGCGCTCTCGGGATCGCTCGGCCTCGCCCTGAATCCGTCGAGCGCGGTGACTGTGTACGGCAACCTCGGGACCTCGTTCGAAACGCCTACGACGACCGAGCTCGCCAATTCGCAATCCGGCGCTGGCGGCTTCAATCCCGATCTCAAGCCCCAGCATGCCTGGAACTACGAGGTCGGTGCCCGAGGATCCGCGGGCGGGCGCCTCGCGTATTCGCTCTCCGTGTTTCAAGCCGACGTGCGGGACGCGCTCATTCCGTATGAGCTCGCGGCGCCACGCTTCTACTATAGGAATGCTGGAAGCACCCGGCATCGCGGCGTGGAGCTGAGCGGCGATTTATCCGTGGCCCCGGGGGTCAACCTCGCGGCAGTCTGGACGTATGCCGACTATCGCTATCGTCGCTACTCGTTTACGACGGGGACGACCGTGCACACGCTCGACGGCCGTGTGTTGCCCGGCGTTCCGCAGCACTGGCTGCATCTCATCGTGCGGAGCCAACCCGCGGCCGTTCGCGGCGCTTGGCTCGAGATCGAGCAGAGCTATTCGTCGGGATATGTCGTGAGCGACACGTTGGATACGCGCGCGGCGCCATGGTGGGCGACGAACCTGCGCGTGGGTTGGGAAGGCAAGGCCGGTGGGATGCGGCTGGCGCCGTTCCTCGGAATCAACAACGCGTTCAACCATCTCTACGTCAGCTCAGTGGTTATCAACGCGGCGCGGGATCGGTTCTACGAGCCCGCACCCGGGCGCAACATCTATGTAGGCCTTACGATTGGGGCCGGTCGCTAGGTACCTTGGACCCATGATCAAATCTTCCGCGTTCGTCGCGGCGTGCATGCTCTCGGCACAGCTCTGCGCCGCCCAGAATCCACCCGCACCGGCGAAGCAGTCGCCCGCAATCGATTGCACCTGGCTTACGGTCGATACCACGGCCAAGACCGCCACGTTTCAATTGACTTCAGGTCTCACCCAGCTCAACGGCGGCCTGAACTTCAACGGCTTCAACGACGGGAAGTTGACGTTGACGGTGCCCACCAGCTGGACCGTCGTGCTTCGGTTTACGAACAAGGACGCGAATCTCCCGCACTCCGCTGAAGTCGTCGACACCACCAAGCCGATGCCCGCCGGTCCCGTCGATCCGCCGGCGATTCCGCGCGCCATGACGACCCGGTTGATGCAAGGGCATGGGGCGGGGGAATCGGATTCCGTGCGCTTCGTCGCGACCAAGCCTGGGTCGTACCTGATTTTCTGCGCCGTTCCGGGACACGGGCTCGCGGGGATGTGGATCCGGTTCAAGGTTTCGCCGACCGAGAAGCGCCCGACGCTGACGACAACCGCTAGTTAGAGCATTCACTCCGCACAAAGGAAGCTTATGGCCCGCACACTCACCCCCCGTCGCAACGGCCCGAAGTCGCGGCCGAGCGCTCCGGCTCGTCCCTCGCGGACGCCCGCTGCGCCGAAGCTGTATCCGACCAAAAACGATTTGCCCGAAGCCACCCGCATCGAGGTGATCGCGTTGCTCAATCAGCGCCTCGCTGAGGCGATCGATCTCCAGACGCAATGCAAGCAGGCGCATTGGAACGTGAAAGGCCCCGCGTTCATCGGGTTGCACAAGTTATTCGACGAGATCAATGAGGACGTCGAGGAGTACGTCGATCTCATCGCCGAGCGCGTCGCTCAGGCCGGCGGCATCGCGGAAGGTACCGTCGGCGTGGTCGAAGAGCGTTCCACGCTCCCGGACTACCCCCTCGGGTTATCGAATGGGCCCGAGCATGTGGCGGCGCTGTCGGATGCGCTCGCCGCGTTCGGCCGGACGATCCGCATCGGGATCGAGGAGATGAACGAGCTCGAAGATGCGGGCAGTGCGGATGTGCTGACCGAGATTTCGCGGGGCGTGGACAAGTGGCTCTGGTTCGTCGAAGCCCACCAACAAAGCCCCAGCTGAGTCGCAGGGTCTGAGGCCGGGATCACTCCCGGCCTCAGGTTGTTTCGTTCCTCACTGAACCACCACCGTGCCGTGCATCGACGGATGAATGTGGCAGGTGTAGGCGTAACTACCCTGCGCGGCGAAGACGCGATCGACCGACACATTCGTATTATTGCCGCCAATGTCGGCGGGCGCCCCGGCCTGGGCGGTGAAGAACACGTTATGCGCGATCGAGCCGAACGTGAACGTCACCGCCTGGCCCGCTGCGACGGTGAGCGTCGTCGGTGTGAAGACGATCGCGTCCGTGGCCGAGACTGTATGGCCGGGTGGGGGTGGGGGCGGTGGGGGCACTGGCGCCGTCGAACCGTAACCGCTCCCACATCCGAGGAGCGCTCCCGCCAACGTAACGAAACCGAGTCGAGTCTTGAGCTTGAACATGTCGTCGTCCTGGTGAGTGAAGCAGCCAAGTTGCGCGAGACTGGCCACCGGGTATTGATCAGATCTGTCATGCGGTTTTGCACGTTCCTGACAACCTGCAGGCACAGTCCGGCGTTCTCCAAACGTGCCAACGCAGACCGCAGCCCCCCCGGCCCCCCCGGCCCCCGTTCTACTCGAGTCCATCGTCGCACGTGGGAAGGTCACACGCCGCGACAGCCGCTCGGCCATCGTCACCACCCAGGCGCTCGACTGGCCCGGCATGCTCGTCGAGGCTGGGCGCAATGATGTGGCGGGAGTCGACGACCTGGTCGGCGATCAGCACTATCTCTCGCTGAACCTCGACACGGCTCCGCTCAAACTGGAAGTCAAGGAGCCGCACGGGTTCAGGCCGTTCGTCATTCCGCCGCGCAGCCTCTGGATCAGCCCGAGCGCGAGTCCCATCACGCTGCGGCTCAACAGCACGCTGCGCTATCTCCGCGTGTCGATCGATCCGCTGCACCTCGGCCGACTGATCAGCCCCTCGCTGGACGAGGTCGCGCCGGTCCGCCTGCGGCGTACCTACGCGGTCCAGTCGCCACAGATCGCGAACCTCATGTTGACGCTAAGAGAGGAAGCGGACAGCCAAAACGCCGGCGGTCTCGCGACCGTGGAGGCCGTTACGACCGCACTCGGCCATCTGCTGCTGCGCCACGCGGGGATCGAGCAACCAGGGCCGGTGCGCAGCCACGGCGGGCTGTCGGCGCTTGCCAAGCGACGCGTGCTCGAGCTGATCGATGCCGCGCTGGACGCGCGCCTGACCGTCGAGATGCTCAGCCGGGAAGTCGGCTTGTCACCAGCACACTTCGCGCGCGCGTTCAAGGAGTCGATGGGTCGCGCGCCGCATCAGTACTTGCTCGCGCTACGCCTCGCACGCGCGCGCCGGTTGCTCGAGACGACACCGCTCAGTCTGTCGGACATCGCGCAGCGCGCGGGCTTCGCCGATCAGGCGCATTTCACGCGCCGCTTCAAACGGGCATTCGGTACGACGCCGGGTGCCCTCGTCCGCACGCTCCACTAAGCCTCCCGCCCCCCACGCCTGTCGCGGCCGCTGCCGCCTTGGCCGGGAGTGCAGGCCTGCGCGAGATTACAGGCCCTATGACCACCGCGCAGTCGCACGTCGACACGCCGCACGGACTCTGGCAGACGATCCGCGAGGCGATCCGCGGCACACATCACGATTACACCTCCGGCCCGATCGGCCGCGCGATCATCCTGCTCGCCGTTCCGATGGTGCTCGAGATGGTCATGGAATCGGTGTTCGCCGTAGTCGACGTGTTCTGGGTCGCGCACTTGGGCCCCAACGCCGTCGCGACGGTCGGTCTCACCGAATCGATGCTCACGCTCGTGTACACGGCGGCGATGGGATTGTCGATCGGCGTGACGGCGATGGTGGCGCGACGCATCGGCGAGAAGAATCCCGAAGCCGCGGCCGAGGCGGCGGTGCAGGGCATCGCGCTGGGAGTGATCGCGGCGGCGATCATCGCCGTGGTCGGCGTGCTGCTCGCGCCCACGCTCCTTGGCGTCATGGGGGCGTCACCCGATGTGATCAGCATGGGGCACAACTACACCCGCGTGATGCTCGGCGGCAACGTCGTCATCCTGATGCTGTTCCTCATCAACGCGATCTTCCGCGGCGCGGGTGACGCCGCGATCGCGATGCGCGTACTGTGGCTTGCGAACTGGATCAACATCATCCTCGGCCCGCTGCTGATTTTCGGCATCGGCCCCTTCCCACGGCTCGGCGTCACCGGCGCCGCGATCGCGACGACGATCGGGCGCGGCACGGGCGTGCTCTATCAGCTCTATCGCCTGTGGCGGCGCGACGGGCGCGTGGTCATTCACCGGGAACAGATCGAGCTGAGGCCGGCCGTGATGAAGACGCTCCTGCGACTGTCGGGAACGGGAACGTTCCAGGTCTTCGTCGGCATGGCCAGCTGGATTGGCCTCACCCGGATCAACGCCTCCTTCGGCGCCGAGGGGCTGGCGGGGTACACCATCGCGATCCGGATCATCATCTTCGCGCTGCTGCCGTCTTGGGGGCTCGCCAACGCGGCAGCGACCATGGTCGGCCAGGCGCTCGGGGCCGGGAAGCCGGAGCGCGGCGAAGAGGCGGTCTGGCGCGCGGCGTTCTACAACGTGTGCTTTTTGGGGGTGGCGGGCCTGATCTTCATCACGCTCGCGAATCCCATCGCCCACCTGTTTACGAGTGATCCCACGGTCGCCACGATCGCGGCGGACTGCCTGCGCATCATCAGCTACGGCTATTTGTTCTACGCCTACGGGATGGTTCTGACGAATTCCTTTAACGGCGCTGGCGACACCTGGACGCCCACGTGGCTGAACCTGTTTTGCTTCTGGCTGTGGGAGATTCCGCTCGCCTGGCTGCTCGCGCGGCATTTCAATTTGGGACCGCAGGGCGTGGCCTGGGCCGTCACGATCGCGTTTTCGACGCTGGCCGTGGCCAGCGCGGTACTGTTCCGCCGCGGGCGCTGGAAGCTCAAAGCGGTATAATTAGGGCGATGCGATACATCCGGATCGTATTGGCGTTGATTTTCGGGCTCGCGATGGCGGGTCCGGAAACCCACGCCTGTCCGGTCCACAGTGCCACGCCCGCGCACCATCAAGACAGCGGTGGCCATCAAAAAGCGGGGCACTGTACCTGCCCCCAGGCGTGTTGTCCGGCCGGCGTGGCGGTCTCGATCCCCACGACAACGTCGAACTGGTCGGCAGCGCCGCTGCCGGTCATCGCCGTCGACATTGACCGGGCGCGTCCCGGTTTACTTCCCTCGCGCAAGCGTTTCCTCCCTTTCGCTCTCGCTCCTCCACAGCTGCTCGGCTAACCCGAGCGTCCTCACACAACACAGTCGCAAAACCGTAACCCCTTGTGGAGGGGCTATATGTCTATCGGTAGAATGACCTGCTGTACCGTCGTGGTGTGTGCCGCATTGGCGAGACCGATGCTGGCGCAGGACACGACTGTGACGTTTGAACAGAAGACCCCGCTGCTCGTATCCGGCTTCGCCGTCGGTACGGCAAACTATGATCGCAATCGCGCTCAAAACGGTGCCCTGGCGTCCAAGGTCGGCCTGAGTCTGTTTCGGCCGTGGTCGGATCAACTCTACTTCTTCGGCCAGCTCACGACGCATGTCGACCAGGCTGGTGGCGGTCCGCCGGCAACGGCGATCGATATCGACAATCTCATCATCAACTGGACGCCCGCGCGCCTGTCGACGCTGTCACTTTCGTTCGGCCGGTTCGATGCGCCGATCGGTTTTGAACGGGACGACGAGCCACTGAATCTCATTCCCACGACCTCGTTCACGTTCGATAACGCGCGGCCGGTAAAGTTCACGGGTTTGATGGCCCGCTACACCCTGAACCCCAAAGTCAGCGTGCTCGGCCTCGTCGCGAACGGTTGGGATCAAGTCGCGGACAACAACAGCGGCAAGACGGCGGGCTTCAAGGTTCAGGTCTTTCCGTCGTCCGGTCTCGCGGTCGCGGGAGGAGTGTTCTATGGCCCGGAACGGGATTCCACGAACGGGTCGCCGCGCACGCTGCTCACGGGCGACGCCACCTGGCAGCCGATGCAACGGCTGATTCTTCAGGCCGAGGCGCATCACGGCTCGGAGGCCGGCACGCACTGGACGGGGGTTGTTGGACAGGCGTTTTGGCGCGTCGGCCGATCCACCGGGCTGACGGTGCGGGGTGAGGTCATGGATGATCCCAACGGCGCGAGAACGGGAATCGCGCAGAAGCTCAGCTCGATCACGATTTCGCCCTGGTACTTCTACCGCGAGGCACAGGAAGGCGTGTTCTCCAACGTGGAGCTCACGTCGTTCCGTCTTCCCGCGTTCTCGATCCGGCCGGCGTTGCGCATCGATCACTCGGATCAGCCCGTCTTCCAGAAAAAGGACGGCACCCTGGTGCAGTCCAACGTGACTGCCCTGGTGGAGCTGGTCTACCTCTTTTAGGAGGCTTCGTGCTTTACGATCTGCGCCACAGCGATCTGCGCGTGCGCTGGCTCGTCACACTGCTGCTCGCCACGCTTGGCACGTCGTACCTGTTCGGCGCGTGGATGGTGGCTCTCTATGCAGGGTTCAGTCCTCATAAGGTTGCTGAGACGTACGGGCCGGCCGGCGAAGCGGTGATGGCGATGCAGATGCCGCCGGACACGACGATCGTGGCGGAACGGCCGGTCTCGATGGCGGAGATGGGGGAAGAGATGCATCACGTGGATAAGGATCTGCTGGTGCAAGACACCCACGTGCACATGCCGATGTACGCCGTGATCGCCGCATGTCTGTCCGTGATCGCGCTCGGTTTGGCGATCCCGCGCTGGGCCGGCCTGGCGATCATCGCAATACTCTTCGCCGCGCCCTGGCTCGACTTCGCGGGGATGTGGCTCACGAAACTCGCGTCGCCCGGCTTCGCGTTCGTCACACTCGCGGGCGGTTGGGCGATGGCTCTGGGGTATACAATCGTGGCCGCACTTGCCATGTGGCAGATGTGGCTGGGAAGGAAAACCAATCCATGAAATCAATCATCCTCGGCGCGGTCATCGCCGCGCTGCTCCATATCACGCCGACAGTGGTGCTGGTGAAACGCGAAGACGCTGTCGCGCGCTTGCTGCCGGGCGCCGAGCAGTTCACCGCGCGGGAATTTCATGTCAGCAGCGCCGATTCGCGGAAGCTGCACGACGCGGTGGGCTGGGAGCCGCCGGACGGCATGGTCACCTTCTACATCGGCAAACATCAGGATCAGGTCGCCGGCGCGTTGCTGTTCATGCGCGTGGACTGCCAGCATGGGCCACTCGAGCTCGCCGTCGGTTTCGACCTGCGCGGCACGATCCGCGGCGTCGAGGTGACGAAGGCGACGGTCGAAATGAAGCCGTGGGTACTCGAGGCGCTGCGGGCAGGCTTGACCGAAGCGTATCGCGGACTCGCGACCGACCAGCCCCCCGCGGGTGCGGACAAAGTCAAACCACGAATCGGCGCGATGCCGGGCTACATGGCGGAGCTCATCGACAAAGGGGTGATGCACGCGGAGGCGGCCTACCGGATGCTCTACGGGCGCAAGTAGCCCCAGGTGTGCAGCCGGTCGAAGTCCTCGAACCACCGGTCCCCGATGTCCATGCGGTAGTACATGTTGGGGATCATGATGTTCTCGATCCGGTTGTAGGCCTGCTTCTGCGCGGCCTTCATCGTGGTGCCGGTGCCGACGACGATCAGCACGACGCCGGACGTGCCGGTGACGACCCACTCGTTGTTGATCTGCTTGACGTCTTCGATATGGACGCCGTCACGGGTGGGTTTCTTGAAGATGATGACCGCGTCCTTGGACGTCTTGGCGAATGTCTCCGGGTCGGTGTACGGGAACGGCGGGACCATGATCCGGACACCGACCTGGAAGCCGCTGCGCGCCTTGAACGTCGTGAGCGAGCCCTCGGCGAGGCGATAAAAGAACTCGCCGATCGGAGTGAGCATCCCCTCCTGCTGGATACTGATCGTCGGATAGCCGAACCGTGACGTGAACTCGAGCGGGTATATCCCGTTCGAGTTCACCATGCAGTTGACGTCGATGTAGCCGACGTAGCGCTCCTCGCGGAGCCGCGCCTCCATTTTCTTGAGGGTCGCGTTGAAGAGCCGCGTGGGCTCGCTCCAGAACATCGCCGTGCCCATTTCCCCGGTGGACGGACCGATGTCGCCCGGGAACAGCTTCTTGTGCTCGAAGTTCACGTTGACCGGGAGCACGAACTCCTTGCCATTGAAGAACGCTCCCGCCGCCACTTCCACACCGACGATGCGACGTTGCAGCTGAAACGCCTTCACGCGATCCGCCCAGGCCCGCTGGTAGTCTTCGAGCACCTGGATCACGTCCTTGCCGTCTTCG
>QHVB01000031.1 GCA_003222195.1 Gemmatimonadota bacterium
AACCATGTGCGTGATGGAATCCTGAGCGGGGGTTTGAGCCGCGAGCATAACAAGCGGGAAGAGGAACGTTGTTAGCATGCTGCGCGGGCGCCTAACGGATCGCACTTAAGCTACGGCGCGCTGAAGAAAAAGTATTCATTCAATATCCTACGCGCGCCGCCAGCTTCAAGCACTTGTTAGGCCGCGCATCACAAATCCTCAGGCCCTGGAAACCTCGGCTCGCCAGACAGCGGTTGGGCGTTCTGAATGATTAATCGCCAACCACCATTGCTGAGCTGCTCGTTAATCTTGTCCTCGATGACCGATCGGGGACCATCCGGCACTATCAAGAGCGCTGGCCAGATGGCGCTAACGAACGGCTCCTCAGCATGCTTCCGAAGCCAGGCCCGCGTAACCGTCATGATCGAATGCCACTGATTGTCCTCTGGCGAACGAAGGAAGACGACCATGTGCAACTCGGCGGGGTGCCGGAGCCACGCCTGGACGCTCTCCTCGCGCTCGCTGAATCGCCACTCAATCTGTTGGGTCTTCGTCCGGCTCATTTTGCGCTGCCTTGTATCTCGATTCTTCCCTAGAGTGTGAGCAAGTTGGGACGGGCGATAGTCCGCGCTGCCTAGGGTCTTCGAGACCGTCCGTTAGCCGGGGCGTCGTCCGTTCCCAGCGCTCGTCTAGAATCCGCACAGTTGGCCGGGATCGCAAGCCCGCATCGTGCAAGGTCGGATCGCGACGAGCTGGTGCCGAGGAGGCGCAATGACGACGAACCCGGTGGTCGTGGGTGTGGATGTCGCGAAGGACCGGTTGGACGTGGCGGTGCGGCCGAGTGGCGAAACCTGGAGCGCGACGAACGACGAGGCCGGGATCACCGCGTTGGTGGCGCGGCTGCGCCCGCTCGGCCCGGCCCTGCTGGTCTGTGAAGCGACGGGGGGCTTTGAACGAGCGGCGATCGCGGCGCTGGCCGCCGCGGGCCTGCCGGTGGTCGTCGCGAATCCGCGGCAGGTGCGAGACTTCGCCCGCGCGACGGGCCAACTGGCCAAGACGGATCAGCTCGATGCGGCGATCCTGGCGCTCTTCGCCGAGCGGGTGCGGCCCACGCCGCGGCCGCTGCCCGACGCGGCGGCGCAGCTGCTCGATGCCGTGCTCACCCGCCGGCGCCAGCTTCTCGAGATGCTCGTCGCGGAAAAGAATCGGTTGGGGTTTGCGCCCAAGCCGGTCCACCGCGGGATCCAGGCCCACATTCGCTGGCTCGAGCGGCAGCTCGACGACGTCACGAAAGAGCTCGCGGCGTTGATCGAGGCCAGCCCCGCGTGGCGCGCCAAGGACGACCTGCTGCAGAGCGTGCCGGGCGTGGGCCCGATCGTGAGCTACACGCTGCTCGGCGAGCTACCGGAGCTCGGCACACTCAGTCACAAACAAATCGCGGCGCTCGTCGGCGTCGCGCCGCTGGCCCGCGACAGTGGCACGCTCCGCGGGAAGCGCCTGGTCTGGGGGGGCCGCGCGAGCGTGCGCACGGCGCTGTTCATGGCCGCGCTGTGCGGCCGGCGCTGGAACCCCACCCTCAAGGTCTTTTACGAGCGGCTGAAAGCGGCGGGCAAACCCACGAAGGTGGCGCTCATCGCCTGCGCGCGGAAACTGCTGACGATCCTCAACGCGATGATGCGGGACCAGTCACGCTGGACGTCCAACGTTCAATACAGTTGCTAACGGATCGCGCTTAAGCTGCGGCGCGCTGAAGAAAGATTCATTCCTTAATCTACGCGCGCCGTCAGCTTCAAGCGCTTGTTAGGCGGCGGGCATTAAGAAGCCTTTGTCTCCGTGTGGATCATCGTACGCCATTGCCGTCCGCGCATCTGCCAGACGCTGGCCACCCAGTAGGTGCCCGACACATCTTTACCGCCCGACTCCCCGTTAACACCCACCTTATAGGTCAGCAACACGACCTGCGGGCTAAGACGGTGGACTGTCAAATCGCTCAGATGGAAGTCTTTTAGATTCGCTGAGCGCACCTGTGCCACTTCTGTATCCCGATTGTGCAGACCGTCCGCGTAGACGCCTACAAACGTCGAATCGAGACCAGCGCTGAATGCATCCATCTTCTTGTCTTTGACTGCCTGCCACATGGCGGTCTCTTTGCCAATCCAATCGACGGAAGCCTGGGCCATCGCTGCCGTGGCGCTGCACACGAGGGCGCCTGCAAGCAACCAAATCCCACGCATCGCGACCTCCCGAGATTGAGGGTGAGATCCCCGCCGCCTAACGGATCGCGCTTAAGCTGCGGCGCGCTGAAGAAAGATTCATTCCATAATCTACGCGCGCCGTCAGCTTCAAGCGCTTGTTAGGCAGCTACCGCTACGAACCCAACAAGAAAGGTCGGGCTGGTTCGAGCACGATCCCGGCGCCGGCGATGCCGACTCCAGTGATACGCGTCGTGTGCCAGCCCGAGCTTGTGCCCGTGACGGTGTGCGGCCGGATTCGAACCCGGGGTCCCGGTCGGGCGCCCCCATCGTCGGTGGGAGTTGAACCCACATCGCGACGGCCTCCGGTACTGACCAAATACGCGCACAGTTCGTCGGGTTATTAGTACGGGGCGGGGTTCGAACCCGCGCAGGGATTTCTCCCTCACCAGAACGAATCTGGGGCTCTGCCAGCTGAGCTACCCGCACCGCGCCGCGTGACATCGGAACAAACACCGATGCTCGTTGGCGTAGCCGCTGGAATGAATCTAGAAGGCAGGCGATTAGAGAGGTAGCTGCCTAACGGAGTGCGCCTAAGCTGCGGCGCCGAACTAGAACGATCACAGACGGAATTCTAAAGCACCGTATATCAGGACGTAATCCGCGATAAGTGGGCAGGGGCGCCGGCAGCTTCAGGCGCGTGTTAGGCGGCGGTCCCCCTCAGTTAGGTTGCTGGCGCATCATCTCATCCACCCGTCGCTGTATGCGCTCCAATTGCTGAAAGACGGTGCGTAGATGTGCGTCGGTTTGCTGAAGTCTCTCCTCCAGAGCGGCCTGCTGAGCGTCCAGGTCCCGGAACTGAGCTGACAGTGTGGCGGCCCTTTCGGAGGCTCGATTGGCGGCGGCAAGTACGGTGGTGTCGTCGAGAAGCCGCTGCACGTTAGCAAGAACCTCACGAGCGTTACGTAAGGACATCTCGACAGTGGAGTCTTGGAAGGCAGGAAAGTGAGCGACAGCAGGGGGAACGGGGACTTGCCCGCTGGCGCCCGATGACGCGCACACCGCGGCGATCGGGACAAGCATTGTGAGAACGATAAACCGGTTTTGCATAGAACCTCCTTACCGCCGCCTAACGGATCGCGCTTAAGCTGCGGCGCGCTGAAGAAGGATTCATTCCTTAATGTACGCGCGCCGCCAGCTTCAAGCGCTTGTTAGGCGGCTCGCCCGGCCTAGGAGGCGCGAGCCCTCGGTGACATGCTCGCGCGACCGGCGATGACGAAGAACACCGTGAATAGGGCGTAGAGCCCCGCCTGCCCCCACGCCAGCGCATTGAACACCCCCGACAGTGCCGCCAGGACAGCGACGACTGCCGAGAGCCCGTTCAATATCGTAAGCCCGAGCACGATCGCCTCCCGCGCCCTACCAGCTCTTAAGCTGCGGCGCGCTGAAAAAAGATTCATTCCTTAATCTACGCGCGCCGCCAGCTTCAAGCGCTTGTTAGACAGCGGACGAGCGAAGCTCAAACTGCGCCCGGGTTCGAGCCCTAAGAAGATAGAAGATCATGGCCCCGCCGATGGGAATCCCAATCAGGGTCCGCAGGTCACCCCGCGTGACTGCGTTCATTAGGTCACCGAGCAAATTGATCGCCAAAATGCCTACCGCCAAGCGACGGCCCCATTGCGCTTGAATCCATAAACCGATCGCTCCGAGGGCACAGGCGATCGCGACCGCCGCCATGAGCAACATGCCCCACCCTCCCAGCTCTGCCAGAGCGCGATGAGCGTCAGGATTGAGCCGCCATATGGGCTCGAGAAAGCCGCCAGATAGCAGATGCCCTAAGAACGCCAAGAAGGCCATCAACGCACCGAAGACAAAGAATGCGCTAAGGAGAGTGAGGCCGACGGGACGTCGCATGCGCGAAGTGTGTTACCGCTGTCTAACGAATCGCGCTTAAGCTGCGGCGCGCTGAAGAAAGATTCATTCCACAATCTACGCGCGCCGTCAGCTTCAAGCGCTTGTTAGGCAGCACCGCTCCCTCGAGGGTGCGGGTGAGAGGAGGGCGGATGAAGTTGTGCAACAGCATGCTCGGCTAGCGTCAAGGACTCCGTGACTCCGGCGCTAATCCGATCCCTGTAGGTCAAGACGAAGTCGTGAGGCGACGTTGCGTTCTGCAGGATGATGCCAAAGTAGCTCGCGAGTTCCGTCGCTCCCGGCCCGCAACCCCGGGAGGTTGCCAGAGCGCCCCTGACTTTCTGCGAGCGCAGGGCTCCAGCAATGTCGTGAACACGGGCCGCGAGAACCAGAACCGCGTCGGGAGTTACCTTCTTCTTCCAACACTTGCACTCGATGATGTGCACCTCGCCCTGAACGGCGAATGAAACATCGATCTGGTGCGGGTAGCCAGACGCCCCCGAGATCTTGTTGCCCCTCCCGTGAGCCAAGGATGCAGGCGCCAAGCCATCGACCTCCTTGACGAGGGCCGCGACCAGCTCGGCGACGAGGTGCTCGTACTCGCTTGGTTTCAAGCGCGGTGCTGCCTAACGGATCGCGCTTAAGCTGCGGCGCGCTGAAGAAAGATTCATTCCACAATCGACGCGCGCCGCCAGCTTCAAGCGCTTGTTAGACGGCCCGCGCATCCGCACTCAAGGACTTCGAGATACGAGAGCAGATACCTTTGACCTCATCCCTAAGCGCGTCAATGCTGAGCAGCTCGCGCCACCGCCGGGCGCTGAAGAGCACCTCAAGATGGTGATAGGCCTCGTCCAGTTTCTCTCGTACCCAAGGAGAGGCCCACTCTTGGCCTTGGAGTTGGAACCGAATCTCCTTCGCCCGAGCCAACCGCTTGGGATCCGCGCCCGGCTCCAGCGAGGCCATGGCTCGCAGCTCGTCGAGCAGACCGAGCGCTTCGTCTCGAGTGATGTCACGATGCTTCATGGGGGCCGCCTAACGGATCGCGCTTAAGCTGCGGCGCGCTGAAGAACGATTCATTCCTTAGTCTACGCGCGCCGCCAGCTTCAAGCGCATGTTAGGCGGACGCCCACTAAATGGGATAGTCAAAGGTCGCCTCGCCGGGCTCCTTCAACGCGTCCCCGTAGATATTCCACCGATTGCCATCTGGCGTGGCCGCCCAGAAAAACCAGAGTTGCTTGAATGGTATGACAGGCATGGTGATCGCTCTGAGATCCATCTTGGCACGCCGATTCAACTTGACAGCGAGAGCGGTATCTGAACCCGGGGAGTATTTCGGAAGACTCGCAACCAGATCCTGCAGAGTGGCTCGAGGATTCAGGTCCGCTGGTACCAACTCCTTTAGCTGAACCGGGCAGAACTGCTGTTGGTCATCCTGAATCCATCCAACGACAAAGTCGTAATCGCCCGACTCCTCGGTCGCGTAGCCCATCGGACGTTCCTGCGCAATGCCCATTCCGTAGGTGAAGAGAGCTGCGTCTCTCCATTCCCGATACTTCTTGAGCGTCGGTGTGCGCAGACGCCGGACCCTTTCGTCCTCGATGCTGGCGAGCTCGCGCTCTATTAGACGCAGGTCCCGGAGAATGCGTGCGGGATCGTGGTAGGTCAGCGTTCCCCAATGCCGGAGTTGATCCCGCGTCGCCATGGAAGTGTGGGCGTTCCGCCTAACGGATCGCGCTTAAGCTGCGGCGCGCTGAAGAAAGATTCATTCCTCAATCTACGCGCGCCGCCAGCTTCAAGCGCTTGTTAGACGGCGCGGTCACTTCGCCGGCAGTGAACCGGCGTACTTCGCAGCCACCTGCACCCACTTGCCGAGCTTCGCGTCGGTTTTGAGGCCCGCTTGCGCCACGAGAATCCATCCCTTCATCGGCCGCCCCGTCAGATCGAAGCGCCGCGTGTGAGGCTGAGCCAGAGCGGCATCCGTCTCCTCGGGCGCGAGACGCACGATCAGCTCGGCCTTGTGCACGCCCACGCACATGTTGCCATTCAAGAGGAACGCAATGCCGCCGAACATCTTCTTCTCAGCGAGCCCTTTGCGCCGGCCAAGTGAGCCGCGAATTCGTGTTGCTAACCGTTCATCAAAGGCCATGCCTAGGTTCTCAATGAGTGAATCGCGCCGTCTAACTAGTAATTAACCTGATTCATTCGGGACTCCTTCTACACCAAATCTTGTCGCGCTAACGGTCGACCCTCCAACTCCCAGACGCGTGTTAGGCTGCGTCTTCTGCAAGATAACACGCGAAGCCGCGCGTTAGACTGCCAAATCCCAGAGATGCTCAGAGCGCATCCCCAGGGCTACGGACCGCCAGACGACCCCGATTGAGTACGTGGGTGTACATCATCGTCGTTCGCACATCATGGTGTCCGAGCAACTCCTGCACGGTCCGAATGTCGTATCCCCCCCTCGAGCAGATGAGTCGCAAACGAGTGGCGCAGCGTGTGGCAAGACGCCGGCTTAGTGACGCCGCTTGCCTTAACGGCCGCGCGAAACGCTCGCTGCACCGCGGTGGGGTGTAGATGATAGCGACCTGCCCGGCCCGGAAACACCCACTGCCACGCCCACTCCCGCTCCGCATTCGGATACTTCTTCCGGAGCGCGTCGGGAAGCTCGACCGTCGCGCGAGTTTCCTGAAAGCGCTCCCGTAACCCGTCCAAATACCTTACCAATGGCAAGCGCTGCGCGTCCGCAAGGATCGTAATGCGGTCCTTACCGCCCTTTCCTCGGCGCACCATGATCTCGCGACGCTCGAAATCCACGTCCTTTACGCGTAGTTGTAGCGCCTCGAGCAACCGCAAGCCCGATCCGTACAGCAACCCGGCCACCAGCCGCTCCACGCCCCGCATCCGCCCAAACACCGACCGCACCTCGGCACGCGTCAGTACACACGGCATCCGCCGGGGGCGCTGCGCCCGCGCTACGATACCGATCCAGCCCACGGGCTTGTCCAACACGATCCGATACAAAAACAAGATCGCCGCGAGCGCCTGATTCTGGGTCGAGGCACGAGACTGGCAAGAAATGCCGCTACGTCTTGGTGCCCAAGGTCAGCAGGATGCCGATTGCCGTGAAACCGAACGAACCGGCGAACCCACTGCACGTACGCCAACTCCGTACGTGAGCTGTAATGCCGAAGCCTTAATGCTTGCCGTAGTCGTGCCAGTAGCTTCACGGCCCAGCATACAGCGCTGAAAGCCTACCGCATAATCATTTTAGTCTTTGTACGGATCGAACTCGTCCGCCCCCGCCATCACCACGATCAATGGTCGTAGCGTATGCAACACCTCGACGGTCGGCCCTTGAGCCTTCAGCACGTCCGGCAACCGACGGTACACATGCGGGCTCTCGTCGGTCCCCCCGCCGCGCAACACCACGCCCTTCCCCTGCACCCACGCGTGCATCATCTCACGCGAGATCGCGCCAGGCTTCAGCACCTTGCCCTTCCGAGTACGCTTCCCCGCCGCGGCGGTACGACTCATCACCCGCCCCGCCCCGTGCACCGTCGAGTAGAGCGCGCGAGCCTGTAGGTCCTGGGTGGCGGCATCGGTCGGCGCCGCGCCCCGGAGAATCACCGCGTCATCACCCATCGAGCCGCCGACGAATCCCTTCTGTCCCGGAAACGCCGGCGTCGCGCCCTTGCGAACGACGTAGAGCTTCTCGGCGCCGTGCTCCTCGAGCCACGCGAAGTTGTGATGATTGTGGACCAACTCGACCTCGCGGCCGCCGAGCAGCGACACGACCTTGCGCGCGACCCACTCCCGACCCGCGTAGGCGTAGCGTCCCGCGAGATTCATGAGCTGCCAGTAGGCGTCGCCAATCGGCGCATGGACGTCGAGCAGCACCTCGCGCTCGGGCGCGCGCTCGCCCCACGCCTTGTTCTGCGACAGCGCGAGAAAGCCGTGCGCGACACCGAAGCCAAAGCCCCTCGAGCCGAAGTGCACGCCCACCCAAATTCGGGTCGCTTCATCGGCGAACAGGTCTACATAGTGATTGCCCGATCCGACGGTGCCGAGCTGCTCGCGCGCCTTGGCGCGCAAGCGATCGCGCTCGTGCCGGTCGGGGACGGCATCCCACGCGGGATCGTCGAACAGCGGATCGTCAATCGGCGCGTCGGCGGCGCGATTTCTGAGTCCTACACCGAAGGACAGCGACGCCTGAATCTCATCGGCCAGCTCGCGCAGCCGCCCCTGGATTGCGGGCAGCGTGAGATCGGTCCGAATCGCGGCGTTGCCGCACGCGATGTCGAACCCCACGCCCACGACCGAGACTTTGTCGCGATAGGCCGCGACGCCGCCGATGGGCATGACATACCCCAGATGCCCGTCCGCCATGAGCGCGGCGCGCACGGCGCGGCTCGCGACATCCCGCAGTTGTTCGAGGGTGTTCGACTCGTGCGATCCGAAGACTGCGGGCGCTACGGCCACAACCGGTACAGAGTCCTTGGAAACGCGATCGCTTCCCGGATGTGCGGGATGCCGCAGATCCACGCGACCGTGCGCTCGACGCCGAGCCCAAACCCGGAGTGCACGAAGGTCCCATACTTCCGCAAATCCAGATACCAGGAGTACGCCTCTTCCGGCAACTGCTCGGCGCGAATGCGCGCCAGCAGCTTGTCGTAATCGTCCTCGCGCTGGCTGCCGCCGATGATCTCGCCGTAGCCCTCCGGCGCCAGGCAGTCGTTGTTCAGCACGGTGCGCGGGTCGGCCGGGTTCTCCTTCATATAGAAGGCCTTCACCGCCTTCGGATAGTTGTAGACGAACACCGGCCGGTCGTACTGCTTGGCGAGGGTCGTTTCGTCCTCCCCGCCCAGATCGCGGCCCCACTCCATGTCGCCGCCGAGGCTCTTCAGTTTCTCGACTGCGTCGGTGTAGGAGATCCGGTGGAACGGCGGCGCCACCCGCTGGAGCGGCGCGAGATCGCGCCCGAGCTCCGCGAGATCGTGCTTTCGCTGCTCGAGACAGCGGCCCACGATGTACGACACGAAATCTTCCTGCAGCCGCATGTTCGCATCCGAATCGTTCCAGGCGACCTCGGGCTCGACCATCCAGAACTCGGTCAGATGCCGGCGCGTCTTCGACTTCTCGGCGCGGAACGTCGGGCCGAAGCAATAGACCTTGCCGAGCGCGGCGGCGGCCGCCTCGACGTACAGCTGGCCGGTCTGCGCGAGGTACGCTTTTCCCAAATCGAAATAGTCGACTGAGAACAGCGTGCCCGCGTGCTCGCCGATCGAGCCGGTGAGAATCGGCGTATCGACCAGCGTGAAATGGCGCTGGTGAAAAAAGTCGCGGATCGCCTGGATGACTTCGTGCCGCACGCGCGCGATCGCGACCTGCTGCTTGGAGCGCAACCACAGGTGGCGGTGCTCGAACAGGAACGCGGTACCGTGCTCTTTCGGCGTGATAGGGAAATCGGGGCTGAGGCCGAGGATGCGGAGATCGGCCGTTTGCATCTCGACGCCGCCGGGCGCGCGCGGCTCGAGCCGCACGACGCCTGTGACTTCGACCGACGTCTCCTGTGTAAGTTTCTCAAACGAGTCCCAAACCCCGGACCCCAGGTCCCTTTTCGAGAGAACCGCTTGCATCAGCCCGGTGCCGTCGCGCACCACGACGAACGCGATCTTGCCGCTCGAGCGGGTCGTCGTCACCCAGCCGCGCACCGTGACGGTCTGTCCCGCGAGCGGCGGAAGCGCTTCGATCCAATGACGTTCCGGCATAGGCGCGGCATACTAGTGGCGAGCCTTTTCAGTGTCAACGCGATGACGAGCGCGTGCGCCCCGCCCATGAAACTGGGTCCGGCGCGCCAGGAGTCGGGTTGGCCCGCGTATCTCGGCAGCCAGCGCCACGACGCCGCTGCCCAAGAAACCCTGAACCCCGATCCCCGGCCGCTCTGGCACGTCGACATGGGGCGCGGCGTGCGCGGCAGCCCAGCACTCGGCGAAACCGTGATCGCCGCGGGCACGGCCGACCGCAACCTCGTGCTCCTCGACCGCGCCAGCGGGCAGATCCTGTGGCGCTCGCACCTCGATGGCACCGTGCGGGCGGGTCCCCTGCTCGACGAAGATCGGCTCTACGTCGCCACGGAGTCCCAGCCGCGAGGTCGCGTGTACGCCATCCGCTTGCGGGACGGACGGCAGCTGTGGCGCACGCGTGCCGGCGGTGGAAGCGTGACGGCGCCGCTCGCGTTCGACGGCGAAGCGATCTACGCGGCCACCGAAGAAGGGCTGGTGCTGCGTTTGGAGCTGGAACGCGGACAAACGAAGTGGCAGACGGCCGTCAGCGGCGCCGTGCGGGCCGGGCCGCTGCCCACCCCGCGCGGGCTGCTCGTTGCCACAACCGACGACACGCTCTATCTGATCGATCGGGAGTCAGGCACGGTGCGGGCGCGGCTGCGGCTGCCCGGTGCGGTCCTCGTAACCCCCGCGACCGATGGGCGTCGAGCATATCTCACCACAACGAACGGTCATGTCGTAGCGGTCGACCTCGCGGCGTGGACTGTCACCTGGGACCGCGTCGCCGGCGACGCCGTGTATGGCGCGCCCGCGCTCGTGGGCGACACGCTGTTCGTGCTGTCGCGCGACGGCCGCCTGTGGCGGATTCCGGTCGACGCCCCCGCGGGCGCGACGAGTCACGCGCTCGACATCGTCGCCACGGCGGGACCGACGCCGCTCGCGTCCGGCGTGCTGGTGGGGAGCGTGAGCGGCGAGGTGCTGCTGGTCGATCCCGCGAGCGGAGCGATTCGCTGGCGCGCTCAAGTCGCCGGCCCGATCGAGGAGCCACCGCTGGTGCGCGACCGCCAGGTGGTGGTCGTCGCGGGCCGCGGCAATATTCATACGTATCGATGAGGCGCTCGACCGCGATCGTTGTGTTGCTGCTGTCTGGTACCGCTCCGAGCCTTTCGGCGCAGGCTCGAGACGTGTCGGGCCAACGTGACTCGTTCCAGCGTGCCGTCGTGCACAACGGCAAATGGCTCACGGCCGCGAGCGTCGCCGCGCTGATCATGTTCGCCGAGCGGGAGCACAACCAGTCGCGGCGCGCGTGGAATGCGCTGCTCGATATTTGTCGATCCGCGCAGGACGCCTGCGCGTTGGCGTCCGACGGCCGCTACGTGCGGAGCGACGCCGAGCAGCTGTACCAGCGCTCGCGCGCGTACGACCGCCGCGCCAATCACTGGCTGCTGGGCGCGCAGGCGAGCCTGCTCGCAACCACCGCGCTATTCATTATTGATCTGCACCCGGGGGAGGGGCCGGGAAACATTCCCTTTGCTCCGCTGCAAGTGGGGCTGCGGATCGCCTTTTGACAATTGCGCAATAGTTATCCCACCCGGAACAGTTCGAATCCTCTCTCGTACCGCGTCACGATCCGCTCCCGATACGCCACGTGCTCACCCTTCTCGAGCGCGGGATCTTGCGCGATGATCGCGGCCGCGGCCTTGCGCGCGGCATCGAGCAGCGGCAAGTCGGTCTCGAGGTTCGCGTACCGCAGCGCCACGCCGCCGGACTGCCGCGCGCCCGCGAGCTCGCCCATGCCCCGCTCGTGCAAGTCGAGCTCGGCGATCTTGAAGCCGTCCGTGGTTTCGGTGAACGCCTGCAGCCGCGGCGCCGCCTCAGACGAATCGGAGAGCAGGATGCAGTGACTCGCCGCCGCGCCGCGGCCGACCCGGCCCCGCAACTGATGGAGCTGCGCCAGCCCGAACCGCTCGGCGTGCTCGATGAGCATCACGGTCGCGTTCGCCACGTCGATGCCGACTTCGATCACGCTGGTGGCAACCAGAATGTTGACCGCGTTGTCCCGGAAGGCACGCATCGTTCCGTCGCGCTCGTCAGCCTTCAAGCGGCCGTGCACCAATCCCACCCGAAACTCCGCGAAAGTCTTCGCCAGCTTCTCGGCCATGGTCGTCGCGGCCTTGAGGTCGGCGCGCTCTGATTCGTCGATCACCGGATAGATCACGTACGCCTGCCGCCCCGCCGCGCATTCGGTGCGAATGAAGTCGTAGATCTTCGACCGCGCGGCGTCGGTGCGGAGCGCCGTCTTCACGGTCCCACGACCCGGCGGCCGCTCGCGGATCTGGGTGACGTCGAGATCGCCGTACAGCGTGAGCGCGAGCGAGCGCGGGATCGGGGTCGCGGTCAGCAGCAAGACGTCGGGGGCATCGCCTTTCTCGACCAGCGCGGCGCGCTGCTCAACACCGAACCGATGCTGCTCATCGATCACCGCGAGCCCCAGGCGGCGAAACGTGACGGACTCCTGGATCAACGCGTGCGTGCCGACGACGACGCGTGGCCCACCGCTCGCGATGCGCTCGCGCACCGCTGCCTTCTCCGCCGCCGTCATCCGGCCCAGCAGCAGCTCGGGCCGGATCGCCAGCGGCTCCAGCAGCCGCGTCAATGTGACGCCGTGCTGCTCGGCGAGCAGCTCGGTGGGCGCCATGATCGCGGCCTGGTATTCATTCTCCGCCGCCAGCAGCATCGCGAAGAGCGCCACGACCGTCTTGCCCGTGCCGACGTCGCCCATCAGCAACCGGTGCATGCGGAGCGGCGCGGTCATATCGTCCGTGATCTCGCGGATCGCGTGGCGTTGATCGGCGGTCAACTCGAACGGCAGGTGCTCTTTGAGGCGGGTCGTGAGCTCGCGCTTGAGCTCGAATCGAATTCCGGCGCGCGCCCGCTTGGCCAAGTGGCGCGCCCGCGCCTGCACGAGCTGCTGGTCAAACAGCTCGTCGAAGGCCAGACGGCGCCGACCGAGTTCGGCGTCCTCCACCTTCGCGGGTCGGTGCACCAGCTCAAACGCCTTGGGCAGCTCAATGAGGCCGTGGGTCGCGCGAAACGCAGCGGGATGCGGATCGTGGACGAGTGGCAACAGCTCGTCCAGATGTTGCTGGACCAGCGCGCGAATCTGGCGGTGCGTGAGGCCTTCGGTGGCGGGATAAATCGGCAGCACGACGCCGGGATTGCTCTCGGTGTCGTCACCCGCTTCGGCCAACACGATGAACTCGCGCGGCACGATCTGTTTGCCGTGGTAGTAGCGGACGGGGCCCGTCACGAGCAACAACTGGCCTTTCTTGATCTGGCGCTCGAGGAACGGGCGCCCCGGCCAGGCGCACTCGAGCAGTCCGCTCTCATCCTTCAGCACCGCGCGAAAGACGCGCAGTCCCCGGCGCGTCGGCAACACGCCGGTGCTGACGACGCGCCCAACGCAGGTCACCTCCTGGTTGATGGCGGCCCGCGCCAGCGGTGTCACGGTCGTGGCGTCGAGATAGCGATGCGGCGCGTGATAGAGCAGATCGCCGGCGGTGCGGATGCCGAGTCGCTGGAGGGCTTCGGCGCGCTTGGGGCCGACGCCTTTCAAGAACTTGACCGGTGCGGTGAGCTGTAGCTTCAACCGGAGACCAGACGATGGGCGAACTTCACAGGATCAAACAACTCGAGATCATCGACCGTCTCCCCAGTGCCCAGAAAGCGGATCGGCACGGGGACCGCCCGGCGCAGCGCGACCACGCTGCCACCCTTCGCCGTTCCGTCGAGCTTCGTGATGACGAGGCCGGTGAGCGGAACCGCCGCGGCAAAGGACTCCGCCTGGAGTACGGCATTCTGTCCCACCGTCGCGTCGAGCACGAGCAGCGATTCGTGCGGCGCGCCGGTGTGTCGCTTGGCGACCACGCGCACCACCTTTTTGAGCTCCTCGCGCAGCCGCTCATCGGTGTGCAGCCGGCCGGCGGTATCCACGAGCACAGTGTCGATTCCTCGGCTCACCGCGGCGTCAACGGCATCGAAGGCGACGGCAGCGGGATCACCCCGCTGCCTGGCGCCCACGAACGGCGCCGAGAGACGGTCGGCCCAGATCTTCAGCTGTTCGGTCGCGCCCGCGCGGAATGTGTCGGCGACCGCCAGCAGCACGCTGCGGCCTTCCGACTGGAGCCGCTTCGCGAGCTTCGCGACCGTTGTCGTCTTGCCCGTGCCGTTGACGCCGAAAATGAGCATGACCGTCGGCGGCTGAACGGCGCGCGCCAAGGGGGCTGACGGCGGGCCCAGCTGCTCCACGACGATACGCTCCAGCGTCGCCTGATCGACGTTGTCGGCGCGACTCAGCCGTTCGACCGTCTCGTTGGTCGCGGCGACGCCGAAGTCCGCTTCGACGAGCAGCCGCTGAACGGTTTCGAGGCCGGTTGCATCGCCCGTAAAGAAGCGGCCGATTTTTTTCCAGAGGCCCCCTGCCCCTCCCATTACGGGAGTCCCTGGCGCCGGCGCAGCGCCCATTCGGTCGCGAGCGCCAGGATCGCGATGACGAACAGCCACCACCGATCCCGCAGCCCGACGGATGCGACGCGCGCGATCGCTTCACCGGGCTGGGCGCTGAGCGCGGGCGCACGCGGGGGGGGCAACCACTCCTCGGAGAAGGTCTCGACGGCGACGACGCCCTGCTCCGGTCCGCCACTCAAGGTGTAGCGATAGCTGCCGGGAGGAAGAAGCAGCTGCGCCCGGCCGCCGGCGTCGAACCGCAATGTGTCCGTCCGCGTCGTGGCGCCGCTCCTGAGCGTGATGCCGAGGGGTCTCGCGCTGTCGGCCGCGGTCCAGCGCCAAACGGTTGGCAGACCGTTCGGGACTTCGAAGAACTCCGGTACGACTCGCTCCCGCGTCCCCCCTCCCTGCTCCCCCAACAACCAATCGACCACTGCCGCGATGACGCTGCGGTAGGCTTGCTCCGCGGCGCCGCCGCGAAATGCCCACCGCCACAGCCCGGCCGCGGTGATGCTCGCGACGCGGCGACCATCGCGCTGCTCGAGTGAGACGATCGGGCGTGCCAGACCGCGGCGCGCCAGCCTGGCGGCGAGGGCGACGCTGGCGGTACGGTTCGAATCGCGGGCCGGCACGGTGACGGCGGTCGCCGGCGGCAACGAGTCCCACGAAACTCCGGCCAGCGCCGCGGTGAAGGGGGACGACTGCGGACGCTCGACATACCAGTCTCCCGTCTGTCCATTGGTCGGCCACAACCAGACCGCGCTCCGGGCTGCCGCCCCCCCCCCGGTCCCCGCGGTGAATTCTCGCGCGCGCGCGGGATCGCCCGTCGCGATCACCAGCCGCGCCGCGCTCGCCGCGCGCGTCAGCTCGGCGCCGGCAACGGGCGCCAGCGTCGCGCCGTCGCGCCAGCGCCCCGCTTCGGTCTCGACGAAGACGCGCACCGGTAGCCGCGCCACATCGCTCAGGGTACGCGCCAGAAAGCGCGCCTCCCAATCGGGCGGCGAGGCGAAGATGACGGCGGCCGGCTCGAGACTCACGTCGATCACGAACAATCGGGCGTCGTCGCGAGATTCGCCGTCTTTCACACCGTCGAGGCTGACCTGGAGAACCTGCCAACCGGGACGGGGGACGTGGGACGCGGGAAGGGTAACTTCCGTAGTGATCAATCCGCTGTCGGGAAGCGTCACTGATTGCGAAGCAAGGCGGCGGCCTTCAACCGACAGCGTGAGCGTGGCCTTACCCGTCCCCCGAACCCCGTCCCTCTTCCCCGCCGTCCCGTAACTCGCCCTGAGCCGGATGGTGTCGGTCCGCATCACATACCTCGTCCCTTCGACCCCGGCGACGTAGGCGTCGAAGAATGCAGGTCGCGGCTGCACGATAATCCGTGGGCGGCGCAGGAGATCGGGCGGGATGCTGGCGACGTCATCGACGTTGCCATCGGTCACGATCACGACCTCACCGGCGCGGCCGGCGGCGGCTTCGAGCGCGGGGCCGAGGTGACTCGCTCCGGCGGTTGGGGGCGTGGTGTCGAACGCCGTGACGCCCGCGCCGAAGCGCCAGACGACAGCGCGGCGTCGCGCGTACGCGCGCGCGCTGTCGAGGGCGGCCTGCCACGGCGCGCCGGTCATACTGAGCGACGCATCGAGCAGCACGATCGGCTGATCGCCGGCCGGGAGGAGCCGGGCGCTCGATGGATTCCAGAGCAGCAGGATCAACGCCAGCACGGCGACCACCCGCAGGATCACGAGAGACACGCGAGGGCCTCCGCGACGGTGAACTTGCCGTCGTACAGCGCGCGCCCGACGCAGGCGCCGGCCAGCCCGGCGACACGCGCGGCGCGCAGATCATCGAGCGAGCCCACGCCACCCGATACGATCACATCGAGACCGAGCGCCGCGAGCTCCGTGGCTCCAGCGATATCGGGTCCCGTGAGTTTGCCGTCGCGGGTGACTTCGTTGTAAATGATCGTGCGGATTCCCAGCCGCGCGACGCGCGTCGCCAGCTCCCGCGCGGTGAGCTCCAGGATCTCGGCGGTGCCGCGGGGCGCGACCCGGCCCCCGTTCGCGTCGATGCCCACGGCGAGACGCGGAGCGCCATGGCGGGCGACGAGTCGCGCGACGAGCCCATCGTCCACCGCGCCCCGCGGCCCGATCACCACGCGCGTGGCACCGAGCGTAAACGCCTGGTCGATGTCGCGCTCATGAAACAGCCCGCCGCCGACCTGCACGCGGACCTGCGCCGCTTTCAGCACCGCGCCGATGAGCTCGTGATTGTCCTTCCGTCCGTACGCGCGGTCCATGTCGACGAGGTGAATCCAACGCGCGCCCGCGCGCGTGAACTCGGCCAGCGCGGCGAGCGGCTGGACCATGGGGCCATGGGCGCGCACCACGCGCCCGCCTTCGATATCAACGGCGGGATAGAGCTCCACGGAACCTGTTGTTGGCGAGAGGAGACTTAGTCGTCGCGGGCGGGGCCCGCCACCGAGCCCAGTGCCGGTCCCGCGGGCTGACCCAGCGCCGGCTCCAGCTCGGCGAGGAGCTGCGCGCGTACGGCGTCGAATGCCGATTTCAACTTCGACGCCACCGGCTCGCCGGCACCGGCGTCTTTGCGCTGCGGATTCGTCGGCCGGCCGTTCACGAGGAACTCGTAGTGCAGGTGCGGGCCAGTGGCGAGACCCGTCGCGCCCACGTAGCCGATGATCTGCTGCTGGGCGACCCGCTGTCCCACATGGAGGCCCGAGGCGAAGCGCGAGAGGTGGCCGTAGCGCGTGCGAATGCCGTTGGCGTGCCGCAGCTCGACCAGATTGCCGTAGCCGCCGTTGCGGCCTGCCTCGGTCACGATGCCGTCCGCGGTGGCGCGCACCGGCGTGCCGTAGCCCGCGGCGTAATCGGTGCCCTCGTGGGTTCTCCAGCGCTTGAGGATCGGATGGAAGCGCCCACCGAAGCGGCTCGAGATGTGGCTGAAGCGCAGCGGTGCACGCAGAAAGGCGCGACGCAACGAGCGGCCACGATCGTCGTAGAAGCCGGTTGAGCCGTTCGGATTATCGAACGCAAACGCGAAGCTGGGGATCCCCGCCACATCGACGCGCGCGGCCAAAATCCGGCTGAGCCGCTTCTCCCCTTCCGGCGACTGCAGCCGCTCGATCACGACTTCCACGCGATCGCCGGGACGTAGATCGCGCGTGAAGTCGACCTCCCAGTCGTACACGTCGGCAATGGCCCAGGCGAGCGCGACGCGCTGGCGGACCGGCAGAAATGAATCCGGGATCGCCGCGTCGAGCGCATCGTACAGATTCGATTGAATGACGGCGGTGGTGCGAAGCCGCTCCGTCGTCCAGGGAACGGTTTCGACCGTCTCGCTCCAGCCCGAATCGCCCCCGAGGCGCGTCAGCAGCAGGTGCCGCTCGGGGTCGAGCCGCACGCCGAGGCGATGGGCGACCGCGGCGCCCTTCAAGCGCCGCACTTCGAAGATGAGCCCCGGCTGCATCCGCCGGGGATTGAGCGCGTGCGTGGCCTTCAGGAAGGAGACGTACTCGCGGCCGGTGATCCCGGCTCGCGCCAGCACGTCGGACAAGATCTCGCGCCGGCCGAGCGTGTCCGACCACTCATCGTAGGCGCTGGTGACCACGATGGGCAGCGCGACGGGAATGTCGCGCGAGGGCCAGGCTTCATGTGCCGCCCACACCAGCATGCCGGTGGCGAGCGCTCCGGTGATAACGTAGCGACTGGCCCGGCCCCTCGACCCACCCCACGCCATCAGTCCATCTGTCTCCGAATAAAAGTCGGAATCTCCATCTCGTTCAGCTCTGGATTCAACGGCACCTGCGTCGGTGCGCCCCGCTTGGGCGTGCTTTCGGCCGGCTTCACGAAGCCCGGGGGCGGTGCCGGCGTCGGGCGCGCACCCGGCCCGCGGAACGGCAGCACACCCGCGGCCGGCCGCTGCGGCATCCCGGCCAGCGCGTCCGCCATGGCGCCGGTTTTATCGAACCCGGTGGCGATCACGGTGATCCGGACTTCGCCGTGCATCGCGGGATCGTTGACGGCGCCGAAAATGATCTCCGCCTCGTCGCCCGCGGCGTCGTGAATCGCCTCGCTGATCTGCGTCACTTCGCCGAGCGTCAGGTCTTCGCCGCCGGTGATGTTGATCAGCACGCCCGTCGCGCCGGCGATCGAGATGTTGTCGAGCAGCGGGCTCGAAATCGCCTGCTGCGCCGCTTCCATCGCGCGGTTCTCGCCGCGCCCCTGGCCCGTCCCCATGAGGGCCGCGCCGCCGTTCTGCATCACGGTGCGGACGTCCGCGAAATCTACATTCACCAGACCGGTCACGCAGATGAGCGCCGAAATGCCCTGCGTCGCATGCAGCAGCACCTCGTCGGCCTTCTTCAACGCGTCCTGGAACGGAATGCCTTTGCCGACGACCGCGAGCAGCCGCTCGTTGGGCACGACGATCATCGTATCGACGTGCTTGCGCATCTCGGCGATCCCCATTTCCGCCTGCCGCATCCGCTTGCGCCCTTCGAACAGAAATGGCTTGGTGCAGATGCCGATCGTCAGCGCCCCCAGGTCGCGGGCGACCTGCGAGATGATCGGTGCCGCGCCGGTCCCCGTCCCGCCGCCCATACCGCAGGTGACGAACACGAGGTCCGCGCCCTGCAGCGCGTGCAGCACCTCATCGCGATTCTCTTCGATCGCCTGGCGGCCGATTTCGGGCCGGGCGCCGGCGCCGAGCCCCCGCGTCAGCTTTTTACCGATCTGGACTTTGACGTCGGCTTTGTTGTTGAGGAGCGCCTGAGCATCGGTATTCACCGAGATGAACTCGACTCCGCTCACGTGCTCGTCGATCATCCGGTTGAGGGCATTGCCACCGCCCCCGCCGACGCCGACGACTTTCATCCGCGCGTTCTGCGTAACGGTTTCTTCGAGTTCGAAGATCATGGTTCTCCCCTAGGGCTCAGAAGAAGTCTTGCAACCATCTCTTGAGTGGCGCAAACAGTTTCTCGGGACGCGCGCCGAACAACACGCTGGGCGCCGACCCTCCACCGTGTGCGATCTTGCGCGCCGCGTACAACACCAGGCCGACCGGTACCGCGTAGCGCGGCGCTTGCACACTGTCGACGAGTCCGGAAATGCCCAGCTCCGGATGGCCGGCCCGCACCGGCACCGCGAACACCTCGCGCGCCAGCTCGACCATTCCCGGCAGATGCGCCGTTCCACCCGACAGCACCACGCCGGCCGGCAGGCGGCCCGCGCCGTAGCCGGCGCGCTCGAATTCGCGGCCCACGAGCTGGAAGATCTCGTCCACGCGCTGGTGGATGATATGCGCGACCAGCTCGCGGGGCGCGGTGCGCGCGCCCTGCCCCGCCGTCGACGGCAGGCTCACGACTTCGTCGGCGCTCACGAGCGGCGAGTAGGCCGACCCATGGCGCTCTTTTAACCGCTCCGCGTCCGACTGCGTCACGCCGAGGCCCTGCACCAGATCGCTGGTGACGTGGGAGCCGGCATATTTGAGCGACGCGAGGTGGCGGATCTTGCCCTCGTGAAAGATGGCCACCCCCGTCGAGCTGCCCCCAACTTCCACGAGGGCCACGCCGAGCTCTTTCTCGTCATCGGTGAGCACGGCGTACGACGCGGCGAGTGGCTCGAGCACGAGGTCGGCGACGCGATAGCCCGCACGTTGCACGCTCTTGCGGAGATTCTGTCCCGCCGTCGCCTGCGCGGTGACGAGATACATCTCCACTTCGAGCCGCGTGCCCGTCATGCCGACCGGATCCGAAATGCCGTGCTGTTGGTCGACAACGTATTCCTGCGGAATGTCGTGGAGCAGCTCGTGATCGCGCCCCAGCGAGACCGCACGCGCGACTTCGTTGACGCGCGCGACATCCTGCGGGCTGATTTCCTCGCCGCTCACCGCCACGACGCCGGTAGAGCCGCGCGCCGACACGTGCTCGCCCGCGATGCCGCAGGTGACGTCGGTGACGCGCGCCCCCGCCATCCGTTCAGCGTCTTTGAGCGCCGCGGCGACCGACCGCGTCGTCTCGTCGATGTCGCGCACCATGCCGCGCCGCACGCCGCTGTTCTTCGCGAGCCCGACACCGAGAATCTTGGCGAGCGGCGAGCGCGGCAGATCGCCCGCGACCTCCGCGATGACCGCGCAGGTCTTGGTGCTGCCGAGATCGAGTCCGGCGACGAGGCGGCGATCGGGCATCAGACACGTCCCGCGAGGCGTGGGCGGGTGGAGCTGGGGAGGCTGGGGGGGGCAGGACGGCGCCGAACCACGACCTGCCCGTCGAAACGGGCGTCGAGCTCGGCATAGGACCGCCGTTTGGCCGCCAGATCTCTCGCCACCAGAACCACTGCCTCGATCACCTCCGGCCCTGCGTCGCTGCTGAGCAGCACGCGATGCGAGCCCAATTCGAGAAGCACTCCGCCACGGGGCGATGCAACCCGCCGCGCGGCATCGATCGTCTGAAACAGCGCGGGGTCGAACGCCTGCACCCGCGCGAGCACCCCCACCACACCACTGTCCGCCGCCTGCACGACCGGCAGGTCGAGGCTCGCCGGATCGAACGGCAGCGGTCGCACGTCCGCATCGACGGGGTCGAGCGCGCCGCGGCCATTCATCACCAACGCGACCGGCTCGATCTCCCGCACAATCACTATCAACGACCCCGGCGGCCGGCGGCTCACCGATGCGTCGGCCACACCATCCAGCTCGCGGAGCCGCTCGGCGAGCACGCCGGTGTCGTCGAAGACACTCGCGTGCGGGGACAGCCGCAGCGCCGCCAACACCTGATCGGCATCCAGATACCGGATGCCGACGACCTCTACCTGTCGCACGCCGAAGAACGTCATGCGGCGCAATGCGAGCGGCGCCGCCATCCAGATCACCAGGCCCGCCATCGCCGCGCTTGCCCACGCCAACACTCGCCACGAGACACGGGGGATGCGCGGCACGCGGAACTTCGACTTCATGCGACTGCTCCCTGCTCTCCGTTCCCCGCTCTCAATATTTCCAGCAGCTCGGGTCCGACGCGCGTGATGTCGCCCGCGCCCAGCGTGAACACGACGTCGCCCTGGCGCACCGCGCGCGCGACGTGATTCGTCAATCCTGCCCGATCGCGTACGCCAACCGTCGCTGCTCCGGCGCGTGTCGCGCCGCGCACGACCAGATGATGCGTGACACCGGGCTGCGGCTGCTCCCGCGCGGCATAAATCGGTGCGACGACGACGATGTCCGCGGCTGCGAGCGCTTTTCCCAATGCCTCGCCGTGCAACGCCGTGCGCGAAAACAGATGCGGCTGAAACACCGCCACCAGGCGCTGGCCGGGATACACCTGGCGCGCCGCGGCCAGCGTCGCCGCCACTTCCGTCGGATGGTGCGCGTAATCGTCCACGACCGTCACGCCACCCGCTTCACCCAGCCGCTCGAACCGCCGCCCCACGCCGCGGAATTCCGAGAGCGCGCGCGCGCCGGCGTGTACGTCGGCCCCGAGTGCGTGCAACACCGCGAGTGCCGCGGCGGCGTTGCGCACGTTGTGCAACCCCGGCACCGCCAGCGCGAGCTCGACCGTCATCGCGCCCGGCAGCGCGATCGTCGCGCGCGAGCCGCCTGGCTCGAGTCGTACCGCGCGAATGCGCACGTCCGCCGTCGCGCCCTGGCCCACGCGCCACACCGGCGCCTCGAGCTTCAACGCGACGCGGTCGGCGCCGGCGTCGTCGGCTCCGACGATGACACGCGCCGCACGTCCCGCAAAATCCGCGAACGCTTCCTCCAGCGCTTCGATGCTGCCGTAGCACTCGAGGTGATCGGCTTCGACGTTGTTCACAACCGCCACCGTCGGCTTGAGTGACAGGAAGGCCTTGTCGTACTCGTCGGCCTCCACGACGAACAACTCATCGCCGCCGATGCGCGCGTTGCCACCCCATGCAGCGACACGGCCGCCGGCGAGTCCCGTTGGATTTCGCCCGGCGGCCGTGAGCGCCTCAGTCACCATGACCGTGGTGGTCGTCTTGCCATGCGTGCCGGCCACCGCTACGACGCTCGTTTTTCCGTCGCCAGCGACCAGCTCCCCCAGCGCATCGGCACGACGCACGACCCGCAGGTCCAGGGCTCGCGCCCGGGCCAGTTCCGGGTGATCCCGCGGGACCGCCGCCGTCACGATCACGGCGCGAGCGCCGTCTACGTGGCTCGGATCGTGGCCCCGCCAAACAGGAACTCCCAAGGCGGTCAGGTCAGCGCTGCCAACCCCGGAAGTGTCAGCATCACAGCCAGTTATCGCGACTCCCCGGTGCCTGGCAATCAGCGCCAGGGCGCTCATCCCCGCCCCGGCGATACCCATGAGGTGGATAGGTCGGGGATCCCCGGTTCGAAACAAGGTCATCTGTGGGCAGCTAATATAGGAAATCTACTCGACTTGCGAAAGCGCCAATACCTTTTCCATGATGCTTCGGGCGGCGTTCGGGTGACCCCGTCCGCGGGCACTTCGGGCCAGGGCGTCGAGTCGGTTCTCGTCGGCGGCGAGCGGGACGACGGTTTTTGCGAACGCGTCGGGCGTGAACTCCCGCTCGAGGAGCAGGACACTCGCGCCGGCGTTGGCGAGCGCGCGGGCGTTGAAGGTCTGGTGATCGGCCGCGGCGGTCGGCAGCGGCACCAGGACGCTGGGCTTCCCCCACGCACACAGCTCCGAGACCGTCATCGCGCCCGCGCGCGCGACGACGACGTGTGCCGCGGCGTATGCGACGCCGATCGGATCGAAGAATCCCCGCACGACGACCCGGCCCGGCACGGCGAACGCGGCGTAGCGGTCGAGGTGCATCGCGCCCGTCCCCCACAACAGATTCACGTCGCCGAGCAGCCCGCGTTGCAACACGCCGGCGATTGTCTCGTTCAGCGCGCGTGCGCCCTGGCTGCCACCAAACACGAGCACCGTCCGCCGCTCTGCGCTCAAGCCGAACTCGGCGCGTGCGGCCGCGGCGTCGACTCGACCCGGCGGCGTGATCGGATTGCCGAACACGAAGACCTGGGTGTGCCGGCCCGGTTTGAGACCGAGGCGCGCTTCAGGGAACCCGAGATGGATTTGTTGCGCGCGGCGCGCGAGCCAGCGCTGCGTGAGTCCGGGGAACGCGTTCTGCTCCTGCAGCGCGGTCGGGATCCGGGCGTTTTGCGCGCGCCACACGACGGGACCCGCGGCGTACCCACCCGTGCCGATGACAATCGCGGGCCGTTCATCCTGCAGCACCCGTCCCGCGGCGCGCCACGCCCGCGCGGCGATCAGCGGCCAGCGCAGATTGCGCCACCACGCGCGCCGATAGAACGGCTCCATCGGCAGAAGATGAAAGCGAAAGGGATGACGGGGCAGGATTTGCGCCTCGATGCCGCGGGCCGCGCCGACGAGGACGACGTCGTGACCCTGATCAGCGGCAACACGCGCGAGCACGAGAGCCGGCATCAGGTGTCCCCCTGTGCCTCCGCCCGCAATCAAGATTTTCACGCAAACCAATTGCGGAATGCGGATTGCGGAATGCGGAATTTCAAGGTGAGCGTCGAAGCTCTTTCAAGCTGCTCGAACGCCCCCTTTACATTCCGCAATCCGCAATCCGAAATCCGCATTACGCTTTCCGGGCTCGCCCGACACTCGCCAGCACACCGGTTGCCGCGAGCGCAACAATCAGTGAGGACCTGCCATATGACATGAATGGTAAAGTGACGCCAGTCGCGGGAATCACCGCCAGGCTCACCCCGATGTGGAGCACGACGCTGAGTCCCACCATCACGCTGATCCCGGTGGCCAGCAGTTGCCCGAACAGATCGGGCGCATGCCGCGCAATGCGGAAGCCCAACCACACGAACGTGCCGAACAGCAGCGCGATCGCGACCACGCCCACGAACCCCCACTCTTCGCCGATCGTCGAGAAAATGAAATCGGAATACGCATACGGCAGATAGCCGAGTTTCTGCTGGCCCTGCCCGAATCCCGCACCGAGCAGCTGCCCCGCCCCGATGCCCGTGAGCGACTGCTGGACCTGCCACGTCGCCTCCGCGGGGGCGGCGCCGGGGTTCAGGAACGTCAACACGCGGGCCAGGCGATACTGCGCCGTCGCCACCGCGCCGAAGAGCAGCGGCCCCGCCGCGACTCCCAGGGCGAGGAAGTGCCCGATCCGCGCGCCCGCCGTGAACATCACGCTGCCGGCGAGAAGCGCGATGAGCAACGCCATGGATAGATGCGGCTCGAGAAAAATCAGGCCGATCACCGGCACCAGAATGACGACGAATGGCAACACGCCCTTCTGGAAGTCGCGCACTTGCTCACCCTTTTTGGCGGCGAGCATCGCGCACCACACCACGACCGCGAACTTCGCGAGCTCGGAGGGCTGCAGCGTCAACACACCGAGGTTGACCCAGCGCCGCGCGCCGTTGATCGTCGGCGTGATGGGATGAGTGAACGGGAGCAGCGGAATGAGCAGCAGCAGCCCGGTCACACCCAGCAGCGGCCAGGCCCAGCGTCGCCAGCGATGATAGTCGGTGCGCGCGAAGACGACGGCCAGCAAGCCGCCGACCCCCGCGCCGACCGCCTGGCGCAGGGCGAAGCTCGCGCCGACCTGGCCGCCGGCCGTCGTAACGAGACTCGATGCCCCGTACACGGCCGCCAGGCCGAAAACGACCAGCACCGCGGTGACCACCGCGAGCAGCCGGCCTTCCCACATCACTGCGCTTCGACTAGTCGCCGGAATGTGGCCCCCCGCACCTCGTAGTTCTTGAACATGTCGTAGCTCGAGCACGCCGGAGACAGCAGCACCGCGTCGCCCGGCTTCGCCGCGCGCCGCGCGCGCGCGATGATATCCTCGAACGTCGTGCCGCGCTCGAGGGGCACCTTTCCGCCGAGATCCTGCTCGATGAGCGGGCCGGCTTCACCATACGCGATGACCAACCGGCAGCGCTCGGCGAGCAGCGGCGCGAGGCTCGTGTACGGCTCGCCTTTGTGCCGGCCACCGAGCAACAGCACGAAAGGACGCTGCATGGCGATGACCGCCACGGTCGTCGCCGCGATGTTCGTCGCCTTCGAATCGTTGATCCATAGTATTCCGCCGACTTCGCGCACCGGCTCGAGCCGGTGCGGCAGCGCCCGAAATGAGCGCAGCCCTGCGCCGAGCAACGGCGCCGGTACGCCGGCCTCGTGCACGGCCAATGCCGCGGCCAGCGCGTTGGCGACGTTGTGGTCGCCCAGGAGGTGCAGCTCGTCGCGCGTGATCAGCGATTCTCCCCCCAGCCGCAGCAGCCGTTTTGTCGCGTCGTACGAGGCATCGGCCGGCTTGGCGAGCGAAAACAGCACCCTGCGGCCCGCCACCCCGCGCGCAAGGTCCAGCACGAGCGGGTCATCGGCATTGAGCACCCACACATTGTCCGCACGCGCGTTGCGAAACAGCAGGCGCTTGTCGGCATAATACGCCTCCGCCGACGGATAACGGTCGAGATGATCGGGCGCGAGGTTCGTCAGTATGCCGACGTCAGGCGCAAAGTTGGGGCTGTCGTGCAGCTGGAACGAGGAGACTTCGAGACTGAGCCATTGATACCGCTCGTTCGCCATGGCGAGGTCGGTCACCGGCCGGCCGATGTTGCCCGCGGTGGTGGACGGCAAGCCGGCCGCGCTGAGCAGATGCGCGATCAGGGCGGTCGTCGTGGTCTTCCCGTTGGTGCCCGTGATGGCGATGCTGCGCGTGCCCGGTTGCAGCGCCGCGAGGGCGCGGAAGCCGAGATCGAGCTCCGACACGATCTCCACACCCGCGTGCCGCGCCGCCGTCAACACGGGCGCGTCCGGCGGCACGCCCGGTGAGACGACCACCCCGATCGCCTGACGGATCTTGCGGAGATCGTGGCGCCCGATGTCCACGTCGACCCACGGTACGCTCTTCAACGCCTCCGCCGCTTCCCCCGCATAGGGATGATCGGACGCGTCGCTCGCGTAGACGCGCACCCCTTCGCGCGCGAGCAGCCGTGCCGCCGCGACGCCGCTTTTGCCGAGCCCGATGATCGCAACGACGCTGCCGGGCCGGCGCCAGGCCTCCGGGACGAGCTGCTCCATCACCGCACTTTGAGCGTGGCCAGCGCGATCATCGCGCACAGCACCCCCAGGATGTAGAACCGCATGACGACTTGCGGCTCCGCCCACCCGAGCTTTTCGAAATGATGATGCAGCGGTGCCATCCGAAAGACTTTGTGGGCATCGGCGTACTCTTTTCCGTAGCGCCGCTTGCGCCACTTGTAGGTTGTGGTCTGGATCAAGACCGACAGGGTCTCCGCCGCGAACACGGCGCCGGCGATGAGCAGCAGGAACTCCGTCTTGAGGAGAATCGCGACCGTCCCCAGCGCGCCGCCGATCGCCAGCGCCCCGGTGTCGCCCATGAACACCTGCGCGGGATAGGCATTGAACCAGAGGAATCCGAGCGCGGCACCCATCAACGCGCCGCAGAAGATCGTCAGCTCCCCCGCGCCGGGCAGATGGAGGACGCCGAGGTAGCGGGCCGCGTCCACGCGTCCGAACAGGTAGCAGAAGATCGCGAACGCCCCAACGGCAATCACGGTGAGTCCGGCCGCGAGTCCGTCGAGCCCGTCGGTCAGATTCACGGCGTTCGAGCTCGCCGTCGTCACGAACGTCACGAACGCGAGGTAGATCGGCCACGGCAGCACCCAGACGATGTATTTAAAGAACGGGAGCTGGGTCGCGTTCGGGTCGACGCTGCTGGTGAGGGGGAACAGCAGGATATAGACACCGAGTCCAATGCCGAACGACACTTGGCCGACGAGCTTCCAGCGCGCGACGAGTCCCTGCGACTGGCCCCGCACGATCTTCAGATAGTCGTCCAGAAAGCCGATCAATCCCATCCACAACGTCGCCGCGACCGTCACGATGACGTAGCGACTGTCGAGCCGCGCCCACAACAGCGTGGGAACGACCGTCGCCAGAATAATGATCAGGCCACCCATGGTCGGCGTGCCCCGCTTGCCGTGGTGACTGGTGGGACCCTCGGCGCGGACGATTTGTCCGATGCGATGCTCGCGCAGCTTCCGGATGATCCAGGGGCCGACGACGAAGGCGAGCAGCAGCGCGGTGACGGTCGCGCCCGCCGCGCGAAACGTGATGTAGTTGAAGAGATTGAAGATGATGTGGTTGCGGGCCAGCGGCGCGAGCAAATGGTAGAGCATCAGGTCAGGTAGTTAAGGACACGTTCCAAGGCGACTCCTCGTGATGCTTTGAGCAGGACCAGCTCATTGCCCCGCAGCGCAGACTTCAGCTTCGGCCCCAGCGCCTCGGGGTCGGCGGCCGTGATGAGCCGGCCACCGAGCGCTTCGCGCAGCGATTCGAACGCGCGCGCGAATCTGCCAACGGCTGCCACCAGTGCCGGCTTGCGTTGGGCGATTTCGCGCGCCGCTTCGGCGTGCAATCTTGCACTTTCCGGCCCTAACTCCAACATCGTGCCCACCACGACCACAAACGGCCGTCGCTGTCTGCGTGCGAGCCAGGCCCCCGTCTGCACCGCCCGCCGCAGCGAAGCGGGGTTCGCGTTATAGCTGTCGTCAATCACCAGCAGGTCGCCGATCTCCCGGACGTCGCCGCGCCCCTCGGGCAGCTGGACTCCCGCGAGCTCCCGCACCGCGGCGTCGTGATCGACCCCAGCGCGCTGGGCCACGGCCAGGGCGATCCGGGCGTTCTCGAGCTGATGAATCCCCAGCGCCGGTAACGTGATCTTCTCGCCGGAATCCAGTGACAGGCGGGGGCGGCCGTTCCGGTCGAGATAGCGATCGAGCAGGCTGTCGTCGGCGCTCTTCCCCGGCAGCGCGGCCGGGATCACCTGGGTGCGGCGCCGCGCTTCCGGCCACATCGCGTCCGGCCCTGAGCCGATGATCGCGACGGGGACGCCATCCAACAGCGACAACTTCTCTGCCATGACGCCCTCCAACGATCCGAACCCTTCGACGTGCGCATAGCCGATGTTCGTAATCACGGCAATCGTGGGCTCGATGATGTCGCGCAGCCGCGCGATCTCCCCCGGAACGCTCGCCCCCGCTTCCACGACCAGCGCTTCCGTATCTTCGGGCGCCGCCAGAATCGTGAGCGGCACACCGACCAGATTGTTGAGGTTCGCGGCGGTGGCGTGCACGCGATAGCGCGCGCCGAGCGCCGCGCGGATCATCTCCTTGGTGCTGGTCTTGCCACTCGAGCCGGTGATGGCGACGACCGGCGTCCCCTCGGGCAGCATGCGCCGGCGCGCGCGCGCCAGCAGGCCCAGCGCGGTGAGCGTGTCGTCTACCTCAAAGAATGGGAGCCCGTCGACTTTCGGGGTGCCGCGCCGGACGACCGCCGCGCTCGCGCCCTGCTCCTTGGCCTTCGCGAGGAAGTTGTGCGCGTCGAAGTGTTCGCCCTTGAGCGCAACGAAAAGGGTGCCGGGTGTCGGGTGTCTGGTGTCAGTGGAAATGGCTGAGAAAGTGAGCTTGGCAGGCGACGGGACGCCGAGCGCGGCCGCGACCTCATCACTCGTCCACGGCCGTCCGGGCATCAGGCGCCGCCCAGGCTGCGCACGATCTCGCGCTCGTCGAACGGTTCCTTCATCGTGCCGACGACTTGATACGTCTCGTGCCCCTTCCCCGCGAGCAGGATCGTGTCCCCCTGCCGGGCCAGCTCCATCGCCTGAGCGATCGCCGCGTGCCGATCCGCGATGCGATAGTGCTGTCGCCCACTCATCCCGGCCTCGACATCGTCCAGAATCCGCTCGGGATCCTCCGTGCGTGGATTGTCGGACGTGGCGATCGCCACATCGGCCAGGCGGACGGCGATTTCGCCCATGGGCGCGCGCTTGCCACGGTCCCGGTCCCCGCCCGCGCCGAACACCACGATGACGCGTCCTCCCGGGGGCGTCACCTCGCGCACCGTTTCCAAGGCGCGTTCCAGCGCGTCGGGCGTGTGCGCGTAATCGCGCAGGACGACGCAGGGATCGACGGCGATGCGCTCCATGCGCCCGGGAACTTGCGGTGCCTCCGAGAGGCGCTCGGCGACCACACGGGCCGACACGTTGAGACCCACCGCACACGCCGCCACGCCAAGAGCGTTCGCGATGTTGAACCGGCCGAGCAGCGGCAGCGTCACGGGATGGCTGCCCTGCGTCGTTACCAGACTGAACCGCGCGCCTGTCGCGTCCACCCGCACGTCTCGCGCCGTGACGTCCGCCGCCTGCGTGGTCGCCGAGAACGTGATGCGCCGGGGTGTGCGCGGCAGGCGCGCCCAGGCCGCATCGTCGGCGTTGATCACCGCGAGCCCCGCGTCGGCGAGGTACCCGACGAGCCTTGCTTTGGCCGCAAAGTAGGCGTCGAAGGTCTCGTGATAGTCGAGATGGTCGCGCGTGAGATTGGTGAAGATCGCCGCGCGAAACACGAGGCCCTCCACGCGCCCTTGATCGAGACTGTGCGACGAGACTTCCATCGCCACGCCGCCGGCGCCGCGATCGACCAGCGCCGCGAGCGTCGCCTGCAGATCGATCGGGCCGGGCGTCGTCAGATTGCCGGCCTCGCTTTCGACGGGAGCGCCCGCGGGATCGAAGGCGCCCAGCGTTCCGATCGCCCCCATCGGCCAGAGCGTACTCAACACGTGCTGCGCCAGAAGGACGGACGTCGTCTTCCCGTTCGTTCCGGTCACGCCGATCATCTGCAGTCGCGCCGCCGGCCGCCGATACCACGCTTCGGCGGCGATCGCGGCGGCCCGCCGGCCGTTGCGCACCACGATCTGCAACAGCGCCGGGGCGACACTCTGGCGCGATTCGACGAGCGCGGCGGCGGCGCCGCGTGCCGCCGCCTCGGCGACGAATTGATGACCGTCGAGTACTGCGCCGTGCACGGCGCAGAACAGCATCCCAGGCTGGAGCCGGCGCGCATCCGCGGTGAGACCGGTGATGTCCGGCAAGCGCGCGACGCGCCGATCCGGTGCATCGACCAAGATGCCGGCGCGCGCCAGCGCGTCCACGACCTCCTGCAGCGATCGACTCACGGACGAGCAGGAGTGGGGGCGGAACTCGGGGGCAGCTCTGCGAACACCGTGACGGTCGTGCCCGCGGCGGCGCTGTCACCGGCCGCGGGCCAAGTGTGGTGCACCACGCCCCAGCCCTTCACGACGACGCGGAAGCCACGCCGGTGCAGCGTGCGCGCGGCTTCGCGCAGGGGGCGGCCGGTGACGTTGGGAACGACGCGGTCCGGTTGGGCCGCGGCCGTGTCGGGGACGTACGGCCACTGCACGACGTAAGGCACGACGCCGTCGGGCTCGTCGAGCGGCGGACGATCGGTCGTGGGCGCGACGTTCGAGAGGCGGGCGCGATCGAGGGCGACGGTGCGCGCGGCGAGCGCCTGCTCGAGCATCGAGCGCGTGACCGGGGCCGCGGTCTGCGCCGCGAAGTAACTCCCCTTCTGCGGATTGTCGATCTTCATCACTACGACGAGCTGCGGCGCATCGGCGGGAAACAACGCCGCGAACGACGCCGTGTACTGACCGGCGGCGTAGCGGCCGCCGACGACGCGCCGCGCCGTGCCGGTCTTCGCGGCGAGCTGAAAGTTCGCGAGCGCGGCCCGCTCGCCCGTCCCACCCGGGTCGACCACGCCGCGCAGCAGCGCCCGCAGCTTGGCGGCGACTTGCGGCGACACGACGCGACGCACCGGCTCGGCGTGATGGCGATAGAGCAGCGCGCCGCGGGGATCGCGCACCTCGCGAATCAACGTCGGCTCGAGCAGCACGCCGTCGTTGGCGATCGCGCCGTACGCGGCCGCAAGCTGGATCGGCGTGACGGCCAGCTCATAGCCGATCGCGAGACTCGCCGAGCTGGGACGTGACCACTCGCGCGGGGGCCGGAGCCGCCCCGGCGATTCCGCCGGGAAATCCACGCCGGTCGGGGCGCCGAACCCGAACGCCCGGAGCACGCCATACTGTTCATCGGGGTCGAGCCGCGCAGCGAATTTTACGAGCGCGATGTTGCTCGAGACGCGAATCGCGTCCGCCAGCGTGAGCGACGGCAATGGGTGCTCATCCGTGACGACGCGGTCCGCGAGCCGGTAGCGGCCCCCTTCGCCGGACACCCGCTCGCCGGGGCGCACCCGATCGAACCTGATGAGGGCGGCCGCGGCAAAGATTTTCGCCAGCGATCCCGGCTCGAACGTCTCCGTGAAGGCGCTGGGCCGCATGCTGCCGTCGGCGCGCCGCGAAGCGACCGCCAGAATCTCCCCCGCCCGGGGATCGAGCATCACGACGTCACCGCCGTCCGCCTGCATGTTGTCGATCGCGTCGTCGAGCGCCCGCTGCGCGATCTCCTGCAGCTCGGCGTCGAGCGTGAGGACGACGTCACTGCCGGCCACCGGTTCGGCAATCACTCGGGCGGGCGATTCGTACTCGCGACCTTCGCGATCCTTGAGCACGACGGCCGATCCCGCTGTCCCGGCCAACAGGCTGTCCAGCAACCGCTCGAGGCCACCGCCCCCACTTCCCCCGCCGCGGCCGTCGTCCCCCACCCTCCCGATCACGGCGCGAGCGAAGTCAGCCGATGGATAGAAGCGCCGTAACACGGGCTCGAGGTGGATGCCGCGCAGGGCGCGCAGCGGCTGCACTTCGGGCGGCGTGAACGGACCCGCGAACCAGGCGTAGCGGCGGTGCAACGCGTGCTCGACGTCGCGGGGCGCGAGCCGCAGTTGGCGCGCGATCGTCCCGACGTCGCGGGACGGATCGCGCAGCTCGTTGGGCGCGATCCCCACGTGATACGTCTCCTGCGTCAGCGCGAGGCCCAGGCCGTGACGATCGTACAGCGTGCCGCGCCGCGCGTCGAGTATCACGCGCTCGGTCCGCTGCGCCTTCGCGGCGGCGGCGTACCTGCGCCCTTCGACGAGCTGCACCTGCGCGGCCCGAAGCACCAGCGCGAGCAGCGCGATGCCGATCCCGATCTCCACGACCCGCAGGCGCACCAGGGGCTTGGCCATTAGAACGGCCGCTCTGGAGGTTGTGACGGTGGCGCCGGGATCAGAATGATCTCGGTGTCAGCGGGCAATCGGAGTCCCAGCTTCCGGGCGCGCGGCAGCAGCACGGATCGGCTCTCCGCGATGCGCACGCGGCGCTCCAGCTCCGCGCGACGGCCCTCCAACGATGCGCGCTGCTCACGCAAGTCGGTGAGCGCGCGCGCCGCATTGAGCGCCGCCGTCTGCCGGGCGATCACGAGCCACAGCGCCGCGAGCAACGCGACGAGCCAGAACGCGATCCAGTGGCGGCCTCTAAACGTCACCCGGGGCCGCCTTCTCGAAGACGCGAAACTGCGCCGATCGGGCGCGGGGATTGACGGCGATTTCGCCAGACTCGGGCAGGATCGGTTTCTTGGTGAGCACGCGGCCCAACGCCCGGCCCCGGCAGGTGCAGATCGGCTGCTTGGGGGGACAGATGCAATCGCGAGCCCAGTCGCGAAACTCGTTCTTCACCACGCGGTCTTCGCCGGAGTGATAGGTGATGACCCCAAGCCGGCCGCCGGGGACGAGGGCATCACGCAATGCCGGCAGCGCGGCGACCAGCGTATCGATCTCGTGGTTGACGGCGATCCGCAGCGCCTGAAACAGGCGCGCGAAGTCGGGTGGCCCCGACCGGGGACCAAGGACCGCCCGGATGGCATTCACGAAGTCGTCGCTGATACCGAAGGGCGCCGAAAGTCGCCGGCGGACAACTTCCTTGGCGAGCCGACGCCCGCGGCGCTCATCGGCGAAGTCTTCGAAGACAGTGGCGAGTCGTTCTACGGGCCACGTGTTGAGGATGTCGCGCGCCGCCACCCGTCCCCCTTCCCCCGTCCCCCCTCCCTCCATCCGCATGTCCAGTGGCGCGCCGGGCCGGAACGTGAAGCCGCGCTCCGTCGTGTCGAGCTGATGCGAGCTCACACCCAGGTCGAGCAGGATGCGGTCGGGATGAAATTCAGCAACGGCGGCAAGGGCGGCAGGGGCGGCAAAGGATGCTTCCAGGTAATCAATCCCATCGCTGCCGAGGCGGCGGCGCGTGGCGGCGACTGCATCCGGATCGCGATCGATGCCGAGCACGCGCGCGCCGGCGTCGCGCAGGATGGCGGCGTGTCCACCGCCGCCGAGCGTCGCATCGACCGCCCGCTGGCTTCCCTGCGCCCAAGCGTGCACCGCGGCGGATAGGACCGGGACATGGTACGGGATGGAACGGGCGTCTGAGGCAGCCGTGGGCACGCTCCATAATAAGAAAACCCCCGCCGATAAGGGGCGGGGGGCTCGGTGTCACTTTTTCAGAGCGGGGCTGGACGGGGCTGACGGGGCTCGAACCCGCGACCTCCGGTGTGACAGACCGGCACTCTAACCAGCTGAGCTACAGCCCCCAGCCCCAAGCCCCTCACGGAGCGCCGGAATATAGACCTGCGGTCAGGTCAATTCAACGGCGGCTTGCACTTGAACGCGTTCTGGACCGAAGGCTTTGCCCGCTCGTACTGAGCGACGAACCCCAGCATCTGATCCGCCGTCGGCGGATGCACTCGCCGGCCCAATAGCAGCGCGTTCTTGGTCCGCGTAAGGCGATCGAACACCGCGTGCGCCTGGGGGCAGCGGCTCGCACCTTTCGCCTTGGTCATCTCCTGATACGGCCCGTTCAACGTCAGCACCGACGACAACCCATACCAGAAGCTCGCGTTGATGCGAACCTGCTGTTTGGGCCCCAGCGTGTCGGCGGGGTTTTTGGGCGCGATCATCGCGAGCAGCGAGTCGAGCCACGGGTAGGCCGGGCCATACGCGCCGGCCTGTGCCAGCTTGGAGCCGGCGGTCAACATGATGACGGCCGCTGCCAGCCGCTGGGTCGAGTCCGGCGAGGTCAGTCCCGGTTTCAGGGAGGCCCTGGCCGCGTCGATCTTCGCCACAAAGGCCGCACGTCTCGGCTTCACGGCGACCGTGTCGCGCTGACCGGTCGTGTCCCACACCGCCGCGTCGACGATCGCCTTGGCGATCTGGAGGCTCGTCCCGACGTCGTTCGGCTCGAGCGCCAGCGCTTTCCGGTAGTACACCATCGCCGAGTCCATCTTCCCCGCGAGCTCCAGGGCCCCCGCGCGCGCCTTGACGAAGCTGACGTTGTTCGGGAAATGCCGGGTCGCGGCTTCCGTGAACATGAGTAGCGCCTGCGTGTCGGAGACCTGTTGCGCGGCGCCGAGTGCCGGTTTCAGGAATGTCGAGTCACCACGCGCCGCAGTATCATGGGCGAACTTTGCGACCCACACGTCCAGGGCGCAGCGGAAATTCGACGCTTCGGTGCAGATCGTCAGCTTCATGTCGAGCAGCTGCGCATCGCCGGGCATCACCTTGAGTCCGTCGTCGAGGACCTCGATGGCCCGCGGGTACTGCTTCATCTGCCGGAGCAGCTGCGCGATGCCGAGTCGCTTCTGCGTGTTGCGCGGCTCGCCCGCGAGCTGCCGGATGAAGGCCTCCATCGCCTTGAGCGTGTCGCCCTTCTGCTGATAGCCCCGGGCGATGTTCTCGAGCGCGGTGCCGTTGAGCGAGTCCCCCTTCAGGGCGCGCTCGGAGGCCGCGACCATGCTGTCCACCGGCATCCGCTGCGCTTCGTAGATCGTCGCGATGCACAACCACGCGCCGGTCGAATTGGGATCGATGGTCAGGGCCTTCTGCGCTTCGGCCCGCGCGCGCGCGAATGCCCCCTTCTTGCGCTCATCGTTGCAGTTGCGGATCGGCTCGCTCACGCGCACCGTCGAAGCGATGCGCTGGGCGATGACTTCCGCCAACGCCGCCGCCGTTCCGGGATTGCCGTTGGTCGCCGTGAAGCGCCCGGACATGCCGGAGCTCCCGATGTCGATCATCTCGACGTCGGCGCTCAGTGTGGCGCCGTTCTTCACCAGCGTGCCGGTCGTGTACGCGTGAACCTGGAGAAACCGCGCCAGCTGTCTCGCCTGCTGATCATCGAGCAGGCCGTTGCAGGGGAACCCCGACTGCGCGAGAGCCTCGCACAGCTTCGCCTTGGGGACGACCATGACTTTGTTCTTCACGAGCGAGTTGACGCGATCACGCACGGCGTCCGACACCGCGATGCTCGCGGCTGAGTCGGCGGACGCAGCTTCGAAGGGCAGGACCAGCAGGCGCACGGACGGTTGCTGCGGCGCCGCGATCTGCTGCGCGGCGGCAGTTGTCGCCACGCCGATCGACATCGCCAATGCGAATTGAAGCGCTCTCACCGTGTACGTTCCTCCCGTTACGGGCTGCTACACCAATGGGCGAAGAGGGATTCGAACCCCCGACATCCTGCGTGTAAGGCAGGCGCTCTGAACCGCTGAGCTATTCGCCCGTGCCATTGGGGGAGCGGAGGTGCTAAAGGGCCAGGCCTACGGGAAACAACACGCAATAGCCCAGGACGAGCAGCACCGGCGCGAGCGTTGTGGAACCTCTCGACAACAACCAGTAACCCAGTGCGAGCGACACCAACGCGCCGCCGAGAACGATGTAGTTCTTCGGTCCGAAGCGGAGGCGCGACCGTGCAAGTGTTTGGTCCGGCATTCTGGCGCCTGAGTCTATTCGGTAGTCTCAACATCGTCAAGCAGTTGGCTTCCATCCGCTTCCAGCGCCGCCCGCCTGGCTCGGTCGCGCTTGCGGCGCAGCACCACGAGCGCGACGAGCAGCGCGCCGATCGTCAGCCAGAAGAAGCCCCCGGCCGCGATCCAGGACAGCCAGCCGTAGCGCGACCCGACGTCCCGCTGCCAGCGCAGCTCGAAATCGCCCTCCGTGATGTGATACGTCTCACGCAGCGCCGCGTCGAACGACTCGGCATGGGGCAGGTTGGCAAGCAGAGGCGCGAGGCCCTCCTTCCCTCCCCAGCGTTCGAGCAGCACCACCGCCGTCGTCGCGAGCGCGTAGCCGGTCTCCGCGTCGCCGCGCGCCCCCCGAAGCGCGCGATCGATGTCATCGAGATCCATGCGAGCGCCACGCGCGAGCTGCCAGTTGAGGCGCAGCGCGTCAAACCGGTCCCATTCCTGCGCCGCCACAGCGGCGTAGCCCTCCTCGAACCAGAGCGGCAGGTGACGCACGACGTGCCAGCGCAGCGCGAGGTGGGCGAGCTCGTGCCGCAGCGCGACGGTCGGACGGTCGGACGGCCGGACGGTCAACAACACAATCGTAGCGGCATCTGGAAACGCCGCGCCCTCGCTCCATAAAGGAAGGCGGCCGCGGGTGAGCGAGTCGTACTTCTCCCGAGTCGGAGCGAGGATGATGCGGATGGGACGATCGGGAAGTGGGCCGATTCCCGGGAAGTCGCGCGATCGCTCGGCCGCTTCTGCGATCGAGACGGCTAACGCCTGCTGAGGCGGCCACGCGACGGCCGTCACACGACCCACATCGACCGCGGTGGGGCCCTGCAGCAGCAGGGCAAACAGCGCTAGTCTCGCGGCGGCTCCTCGCCCCTGGCGACAAGCTCCAGCATTTCCTGGCACTTCTTGCCCCACGGATTGAACTTGTTCGCCTTGAAGCCGTCTTCCCACGTGGACTTGGCCTTCGCCTGATCGCCGGCGAACCAGTGCGCGCGTCCCAACTCGTAGTAGGCCTCGATCAAGTTGGGACCGAGTTTGATCGTCTTCTCGAAGAAGGTTTCGGCGTCCTCGAACATCTCGCGCTGCAAATAGACGAGGCCGAGATAGAAATGCGCGTACAACGTCGCCTTCCGGTCGTTGTCCAACCGGATCGCTTTCGACAGATGCTCGATCGCTTCGCCGAAGATCCGTTTCTTGAGGCAGATGTAGCCGACGTTGATCCGCGCGAGCGAATTCGCGGGCTCTTTCATCAGCACTTTCTGGAAGGTGCCGAGCGCGTCGTCGTAATCCTCGTGCAGCATTTGCGCCCAGCCGAGTAACGACTCGGCCTGCGTTTCGCCCGGCGAGAGCTGGAGCGCCTTCGTGAGCGCCTGGATCGCGCCGGCATGGTCGCCCAGCGAGATGAGACTCCAGCCCTTCTCGATGAAGGTGGTCGCGCCAATGTGATCGGCGTGCAACACCGGACGCTGCCCCGTGAATTCCGGCGCCGCCGCCTGCTTCGTGTCGGCGGCGATCTGCTTGTAGCGATCGACGAGCTGGCGAATGTCGTCCTTCAGCTGCGTCAGCTCGCTCAACATGCCGTCGACCTTTTTGAAGTACGCGATGATCTCGCGCTTCGCCGCTTCGCGCTCGGCATTCCCCGGCGCACTATCCAGCTGGCGCGCGATCGCGTCGTATTCGCGGCGCAACGCGGCGACCGGTGATTCTGCCGTCATGTCACTCCCTGCAGAGCCAGTTTCTCATTGGAGTTCAGCAGCTTGTTCGTGTTCAAAACGACAATCGTCCGGCCATTCCGTACGACGAGGCCGTCGATGTATTCCGCAGCCAGCCCTTTGACGATCCCGGGCGGCGGCGTCACCGACTGTGCCGCCACCTGCATCACCTCGGTGACCGCGTCAACGATCATCCCGATCTTGCCGCCATCGAACTCGAGAATGACGGTGCGCGTATCCTCGCGCAGCGGCGCGGCCGCGCCGAGCCGCTTGCGCAAATCGACGAGCGGGATCGCGCCCCCCTGATACTGGAGCACGCCTTCGAGAAAGTCCGGCGCCTTGGGCAGCGGCGCCGGTGCCTCGTATCGCAAGATGCGCTCGACTTGAAAGATGTTGAACGCGAAATCCTGGCCGCCGACCTTGAAAGTGACCAGCTGGACATCATCACCGCCGGTACTGGTCATGGTCATACGATCCGATCTCCCAGCGCGTCGAGATCGAGGATCGGCACCAGCCCTCCCCCACCCTCCGGCTCGGCCACGCCGGCCGCCCACGGCAGCGTCTGGCCGCGCGGCACGGGGAGCGGCTGCTCGCGCACCACGGCGTCAGCATCGTCTACCTCGAACGCGACCTGCTTGCCGGTGGCGCCGAGCTCCACGAGCACCACGGTCCGCACCCCGCGCGGGGCGACTGCCGGGGCTTCGATTCCCGTCAGAAATGCGCCCAGGTGGATCAGCGGCACGAGACGCCCGCGCAGCGTCGTCAAGCCACGCACCGCGGGAAGCGTGCGGGGAATATCGAGGACCTCGGTCGCATCACCCACTTCGAGCACCCGGCCGACGGGGAAGCCGTACGATTTTCCCTGGGAACGGACCAGCAAATAGCCTTTCATCGCCGCATTCCCATCCTGAAGGATGGGCTCGGCAAGGCACTGTCCTTAAGGACAGCGTAGCGCCGAGCGCAGGCTTTAGCCTGTCGAATCACGACGTCTGCGCTTTCCGGCGCGCCAGCTCGGCCGCGACGCGATCGGCGATCTGGCCGAGTGGCAGCACTGCATCGACGCCACCCGCTTGCACCGCCGCCACCGGCATCCCCGGAATCACGGCGGTCTCACGATCCTGGGCGAGCCCGGTTCCGCCGGCGTCATGGATCGCCCGCAAACCGCCGGCGCCGTCGCGGCCCATGCCCGTGAGCACGACCCCCATGCCGAACGCGCCGTATACCTCGGCGATGGAGCGGAAGAGCGGATCGGCCGCGGGGCGAACGCCCCAGAGGGGGGCGGATTGATCGAGCGCGATGACAGGACCATCGGGAGCGGAACGCACCCGCATATGATAATCGCCGGGCGCCACGTATGCCGTATCGGCGACGATCGGTGCACCGTCAGCCGCCTCGACGACACGCAAGCGGCTCATCGAATCGAGCCGCTCTGCGAGACTGCGCGTGAACTTGGGCGGCATGTGCTGCACGATGAGGATCGCCGCGCCACGGCCGGTGGGCAGACGCGGAATGACATCGGCGAGCGCGCGCGGGCCACCCGTCGACGCGGCGACGCCCACGGCGAGCACCGCGCGGCCGCGCAGCGCGAGCTCGGGCGGGTGAACCACCGCCGCGGGAGGACGCGCCAGGACCTTGACGTGCGAGACATCGGCCGCGAGCGCGCGACGCACGGCCGCGATGAGCTGCGGCGCGAGCGCCTCGAGCGCAGCGCGCGGATGGCCGAACACCTCAGGCGGTGGCTTCGCGACGATCTCGACCGCGCCAAGCTCGAGCGCCCGAATCGCGGCCTGCGTCCCGGGCCCCGCGTGCGCACTGACGACGACGATGGGCCGCGGCGACTCGGACATGATGTAGCCGATCGCGCCGAGGCCGTCGAGCTGCGGCATCTCGAGGTCGAGCGTGATGACATCGGGCTTGTGCTGGTGCACCTTGGCGATCGCGTCCAGCCCATCGCGGGCGGTGGCGACGACTCGGAACTCCCCGTCGCCGCGGTCGCCACCGCTCAAGACGTCCACCAGGACGCGCCGCATCAGCGCGCTGTCGTCGGCGACGAGCACCGTCGGACGGACGGGAGCGCGGCCCGTGGCGTCAGATGACGGCGACATCGGCTCCAACCGAGCGGATCTCCACCCGGCCGTCCTTGACGTGAAAGCGCACGCTGCGGCCGCGCTCTCCCCCGACCGATTCCCGGACGATCGGAATAGCCGCGGCACGCAGCGCGGTTCGCGCCGCCAGCAGATTGCGCTCCCCCATCTGAATCGTACCGGGCGTGACGAGCTGGCCGAACATGCTGGCGCCGCCGGCCAGTTTGGCGACCAGACGGCGCGGGTCGGCGCCCAGTCCCTTGAGCTGCTCGATCAGCAACGGCACGGCCGTCTCCGGAAACTTTGCTCTGTTGCTGATGTCGCGCGCGAGGCTTATCGAGGGGAGCAGCACATGGGCCATCGCTCCCGCCCGGGCCTGGGCATCGTGCAGCATGATGGCGACGCACGAGCCGAGTCCCAGGGTCACCAGTACGCCGTCCCCACGCTCGGCTGCCCAATCGGCCACGCTGACGATGACTTCCTTCACGCCGGCTTCGTATAGATCCGCTCGCGCGGATCGACGAGCGTGAGTCGCTCGCGCGCGGGGCCGAACAGCGTTTCGACCTTGCCGAGCAGCAGCACGCCGCCGGGCGCCAGCGCGTCCGCGAACACCTGAAACAGCCGCTCTTGCGCCGTTCGCTCGAAATAGATGACGACGTTGCGACACACGATCAGCTCATAGGGAGGATGGGGTGGCGGCTCGCGTGTCAGGTCGTGCTGGCGTACCTGCACGAGCTGGCGCACCCCCGGCAGGGGCTGGTCGTCGCGGAAGTAGCGGCGCTTCAGGGCCGCCGGCATCTCGGTGAACGCGGCGTGAGGATATTTTGCCTGCTGGGTCCGCTCGAGACTCAGCCGATCGATGTCGGTCGCATCGATGACGGCTCGCCCCTCGCCGAGGGTCTCGAGCACCAGCACTGCGATCGTGTAGGGCTCTTCACCGGACGCGCATCCCGCCGACCAGATGCGCAGATCGGCATGCGCGTCACCGAGCTTGCGCAGATAGGGCCGCAGCGCCTCCCAGGTTTCGAGATTGCGGAAGAATTTGGTGACGTTGATCGTGAGCGCGTCGAGCAGCTCCTGATACTCGCGCGTGTCGCTGTCGAGCAGCCGGCTGTAATCGTCGTAGGTATGGACACCGCGGGCGCGCATCCGCACCGCGATGCGCCGCTTCAAGCATTTGTTCTTGTACGATTCGCAGCTCAGCCCCCGCGCTCTGGAAATCTTCTGCGTGAGCGCCTGGAAGGCGCGCTCGTCCGTTCCTGCCGAGCTCACGATAGAGCGCTCAACGTATCCAGATTCGCTTTGACGAGTTCGTGCTTGGGGTTCAACTCGAGCGCGCGGCGCCAGAGCGCATCCGCCTGCTCGCGATTGTTTCGCTTGTACGCGATGTTGCCGAGCTTGAAATAGACGTCGTCGCCGAGCTCGGGGGACAGCTCGATCGCGCGCTGGTACAGCGCCCACGCCTCATCGTAGCGGGACCCGCGGTAGGCCAGGTCGCCGAGATTCTTGGAGAGCTGGGGCAGCGACGGCTCGTCCTGCAGCGCCGCGTGGGCCAGCTCCTCCGCTTCCGGCAAGTTGCCGGCGAGCTCGTGCAGCACCGAAAGGTTGTTCCGTAGCACACCGTTGTGGGGAAAGGCCTCGACGGCCTGCGCCGCCACCTGCTCCGCGGTTTCGAAATCCCCTGCGGCCGCGGCCGCCAGCACGCGCGCCCAAAACCAGATCGGCGGCACCTTCTCGGCAAACAGCTCCTTCGCCCGGTCGAGACGTCCCGCGGCGCTCGCATAGTCGCCCTGCTTCAAGGCGACGATCCCCCACCCCACGTACACCCGCGGATCGGTGCGCGCGCGCGCGGCCGCCTCCGAGTAGGCCGCCTCCGCGTCCTCCAGCCGGCCGAGCTGTTCGTAGGCGAGACCCAGATTGTGGAGCACCGCGGGGCGCGAGCCGCCCTTCTCCGCGGCAAGCCGCAAGGCTTCCATCGCCTCACGCCAGCGGGCTTGTTTCAAGCCGACCAGACCGATGAAGAAGTGGGCGTTCGCGTCGGACCCGCGCAGCTCCGCGACGCGGCGAAACTCGCGCGCGGCTTCATCGAGCATCCCGGTCTTGTAAAAGGCGATTCCCAGATTGCGGTGCTCTTCCACGCGGGCGTCGGTCATCTTCACGTCTTCCGCGCTGGCGGTGCGGCCGGCACGGTGCAGGAAGCCCGCCGTCACCAGCCCGTACAGCGCCTTCCCGACCTCGAATTCTCCCAGGCCGGAGTCTTCGATGACCTGATTCACGTCGCGGGACCCGTCGAGCAGCGGCAGGAGGCGATCCTGGACTTCGGTCAGCCTGGCGTCGCTGATGGCGAGGCGATCACGATCCACCAGAAAAATCAGATCGAATGACGGGATCTTCTTCTCGATCAGCCCCCACTCATCCACGCGGCGCGCACCCTCGAGCAACAGCGACTCGGGGTTGATCGAAACCAGGAAGTCCTGCTGCTCCGGCCGGACGTCCGCCTCGAAGTTGAACGTGCCCTGCGTCCAGGTGAACAGGTAATACACCGACTCCTCGATCTGCATCCGCATGTAGCGCTCGAGCTCCTGTTGCGTCAGCACGTTCTGGATGACGAGGATCTCGCCCAGCTTCTTGTCGCGCTCCTTCGCCTGGCGGTGGATCGCGGCGTCGAGCTGCTCCTGCGTGATCTTGTCATGCTTGACGAGGATGTCGCCGAGGCGGTCGCGGCGGTTGACGATCGAGGCGTAGCTGATGCGGCCCCTGTCGAAGTAGATGTAGCCGAAGTTCGAGCGGTCGGCGATCGACAGGCAGCCCGTCTTCTGCCCCAGCGCAAGCAGCTGCAGCACGTCGGGGAGTGACGCTTCTTTGAGTGATCCCTTGATCGCCATTAGCGCAGGTCCTCGATCACGCGGTCGCCGGACGCGGGCCAGTCCCACACCATCTTTTCACGGCTCCGCACACCCCCCGCACTCGAGACGACGATGCCGCTGGTCCGCAACCCGGTCGTGCGGCGCGGGGGAGGTGCGCCTTCAAGGACGTCGCGGGCGAGCCCCGCCGTCACCGGCGCGTCTTGTGCCGCCGCCGCCTCAACGACGCGCTGCACGATGCCGGTCAAGCTGCGGACCGAATCGATGGGGCGGTCGGCGAGGTAGTCCAGCAGCGCCGGCTCGATCGGCACGCGCTGGTTCGTGAGCAGCCGCTCGAGCACGTTGCGCCGCAGCTCCTTGTCGGGATCCGAGATCTCGGCCACGAGCCCGCCCTCGAGTCGCGAGACGATGCGCTCCTCGAGGCCCTCGAGCGTGTTCGGGTGCGCGGGCGCCGTGAAGATGAGCTGGCGGTCGGCATCGACCAGCTGATTGAACAGATTGAACAGCTCTTCCTGCGTGCGCTCCTTGCCGGCGAGGAGCTGGATGTCGTCCAGCAACAGCGCCGTGGCGCGGCGATAGCGCGCCCGCCACCAGTCCACGCGATTGCCGTCGATCGCCGCGATGAGCTCGTCGACGAACTGTTGGGTCGAGAGACACGCCACGACCGCGTTTTTCTTCTTCGCCAACTCGAGTCCGATGGCGTTGAGCAGATGCGTCTTTCCCAGCCCGCTCCGCCCGACGATGACGAGCGGGTTGTACTTCTTGCCGGGTTTGGAGATCACATCGCGCGCGGCGTTGCGCGCGACGTCGTTCGAGTCGCCCACGACGAAGCTGTCGAACGGGAACGCGCCCGATGGCGCCGGGGGCGGCGCGGCCCCGGCGCGCACCTTCGCCGCCGCGGCTTCGGCCTGATCCATGTGGTCCGGATCGCGGAACACTTTCTCACCGGCCGCCTGCGGGTCGAGCACGGCGACTTCGGTCTCGAGCGCCTTGAGTCGTTCGACGTCTTGCACATAGGCGGCGATCGCGTCGTCCACGGCCGCCGGCGTCTCCTGCTCGAGCAGTTTTTCGAGGCGGCCGGTGCGGTACCCCTCGCCTTCCCACCGCATGACGGCTTCGGCGACGCGCGCGCGCCACGCTTCGACGGCCTTGCCGACCGTGACGGTGACGTCGCTCAAGAACTGAGAGAACTCGTCGCCGGAAGACGCCGGAGTCGCCGGAGGCGGCGCACCCTTCCCCCGTCCCTCGTCCCCCGTCCCAGGAATCCCGAGCACCTTCCGCGCCGCTTCCTCATTGATGGGCATATCGTTGACCGCTTGAAACGCGATCAGGCGATTGAGCGCACCCATCAGCTCGCGCACGTTCGGGTACTCCAGCTTCGCCACGGTCTCCAGCACGCCCGGCTGGAACGACGAGCCGCGCTCCTCCGCCTTGCGGCGTAGGATCGCCACGCGCGTCTCATAGTCGGGGATGCCCATGTCGACGACCAGGCCGCCGGAGAAGCGCGAAATCAGACGCTCGTCCAGGTCGGCGATCTCCGCCGGAGGGCGGTCGCTGGCCAGCACGATCTGATGCCCGGACTGCTGCAGCGCCTCGGTGAGCCGCAGCAATTCCGCCTGCATCTCCTTGCGATTCGTCAGGAACTGGACGTCGTCCACGAGCAGCACATCGACGTTCTGGAAACGGCGGCGGAAGGCATCGCCCTGCCCGGCTGCGATCGCGGCATGGAACGCCTCGACATACTCGTCCAGCGTCAGGTACTCGATGTTCAGCTGCGCGGCAATCGCCTTGGCCGCATGCCCGACGGCCATCAGGACGTGGGTCTTCCCGAGGCCGGAGCCACTATAGATGAAGAGCGGGTTGTAGGCGGAGCCGGGATTCTCCGCGACCGTCCGCCCCGCCGTGACGGCGAGGCGGTTCGCGGCGCCGACCACGAACGTCTCGAACGTGAACCGGGGATTGAGCGTGGTCGTCATGCCGCGGGGCTCCCCGTCGCGAGCTTCTTGAGGACCAGCTCCGAGATCCCCTTCAGGGTCTCGAACACCCCTCTGCCGTGCAGCGCATCAGCCGGGAAGCTCGGCACGCTGCGGAAGTTGAGCGCGTCATCCAGATCCGCGGGCGTCAGAATCAGCTCGCGGGGCAAGTCCTGCTTGTTGTACTGCATCACGAGCGGCATCGTGCGCACGTCGACGCCGTGCTCCAGCAGATTGCTCTGGAGGTTCTGGAGACTCTCGATGTTTTCGTCGAGCTGGCGCGCCTGGCTGTCGCCTACGAACACGACGCCGTCGGCCCCCTGGAGGACGAGCCGGCGTGTCGCGTTGTAGTACACCTGGCCCGGGACCGTGTAGAGCTGAAACCGGGTGGAGAAGCCCGAGATCTGGCCGAGGTCGATCGGGAGGAAATCGAAGAACAGCGTGCGATCGGTTTGGGTGGCGAGCGAGACCATGCGGCCGCGCCGCGTCTCGGGCACGCGCTCGTACACGTAATGGAGGTTCGTCGTCTTGCCGGACCGTCCGGGGCCGTAGTAGACGATTTTGCAGGTGATCTCGCGGGCGGTGAAGTTGACCAGGGACACGGGCTATCTCCCAAACAGCGTGTTGAGGCTGTCCGTCAGCTCGCGCTCGAAGTCCGCGGCCAGCACTTGCTTCGGGACCGCGCCTTTGGGGCTCGCCGCCTTCAAGTCCGCCGCAAGTTGCTCATAGAATAACTGCACCAGGCCGAGCGAAGAAACGTCGAGGTCGTAGACGGCGAGCACCGCCAGCGTCCCGCGATCGGTCACGAAGGTCGCCAGGAAGAAGCCGGTCTTCGGACCCTGGTGGCTGAGGGCCGCGAACGGCGCTTGGCGCAGCTGCCGCGCCAGCTCGTTCGTGGACGCGACGATCGCCGAGGCCAGCGCCGCCGCCGACATCACGTCGACCGCGCGCGAGAAGCCCGACTGGGCCAGGACCTGCCCCGACGGCGTGAGCACCAGCACCAAGCGCGCTGAGGCTTCCCGCACGAAATCGGTCAGCGGCTGCAGTGTCCAGTTCTCGACCGCGCGGGTGTGCGGACTCATACGGCGGTCTCCGCCACCCGCAGCAGCTCGAGCCGCACCAGGCCGATGTTCACATCCGGCTCGGTCACCGCGACGACCAGCAGACTCCCCGCCGCCTCACTTCCCGGGACGACCAGCAGCGCGCCCTGCTCCGCCTGCAGGTGCCAGAAGACACTCGTCCCGGTGCCGGCGGCATCCATCGCGCGCCGCAGGCGGCCGGCGAGGCTCGCGGCGAGCGCGGCGACCGCGCCGCCTTTGATCCCCTCCATGAGCTGCTCGGCAACCACGAGCCCGTCTTCCGCGGAAACCAGCATCGCCCCGCGGACGCCGCGCACCCGTGTGATCATGTCGAGCGCCTTGCTCACTGCCGCTCCAGCCAGCGCTGCGCCATGATCGTGGCGCGGTGCGCGAGGATCGCGAGCCGGCCGAGCGGCATGCCGCGCTCCCGCACCACGAGGAGGAGCGCCTCGGGTGTGGGATGTGCGAGGTGCACGTTGCCATGTTGGCCTTCGGCGGAAAGCCCGTTCCACGCCCCCAGCCCGAGCAGCTTTGCCGTGCGCGCCGCTTCCTGTGACACGCCGGCCAGGTATGCCGCGACGCTGTCGGTGACGTCTGCGCCGGACGCGTCGCGCAACGCGCCGCCGAGGACGCGACCCGCGCCGTCGACGAGCAGGAGGCCCTCGTCCGCACCCTCGAGGCCTGCAAAAACCCTTGCTTCATCCAGGGCGCCGCTCGAAACGGCGGCGGTAGGTGAGGCGGCGGTCGCTGCCGGTTCCGGGGCGGGAGTCGATCCGCGCGACGGCGGTCGACCACCGCCGCGAATCATTTCGAACGCCTGCTCGAGGCTCGGATCATCGGGCTCGACTCGTTTCGCAGCCGCGAGATGCGCCTCGGCCTGATCGATGTCCCCTACTTTGAAATAGAGGAATGCCAGCCCCTTGAGGGCGCCCGTGTGATGTGGGGCGATGCGCACCGCCATGTCCCACTCGTCGAACGCGCGCTCATAGTCGTGCTTGTCCGTCAGGATGCGGGCATACAGATCGTGGGCATCGGCGAGATGCGGATGCCGCTCCAAGCCGTTCATCGCGACACGCAGCGCCGCCTCGAGCTGACCCTTGCGCCGCAGGGCTTCGCCGAGCCTCAGGAACACGAGGCTCTGCGGATCCTGGGCGAGCTGCGCCGAGAGGGCGCGAATGTCGTCAGCCATGGCTGAACACCCGGGCCGCCTCGCGGGCGCGTTCGACGTCCGGCCGTTGCGCCTCTTCGTCGGCGCTGCGCGCGAGCCGCTCCCACTCGTCCCAGCTGGCGACCGCCTCTTTGAAGCGGCCCATCGCGACGAGCGCGAAGCCGAGGTGGCGGTGCGCCGCGGCCAGCATCGGATCGAGTCGCAGCGCGCGGTGCAGCTCTTCGGCGGCGGCCGAGGCGTGACCCTGCGCCAGGTGAATCCTGCCGAGCAGCATGTGCACGGTCGCGTCGTGCGGCTGCATGCTGCCGGCTTGCTCGGCTGCGGCGCGCGCGGCGTCGAGATCCTTGGCGAGCAGCGCGCGCTCGGATTTCGCGACGAGCTCGGCGAGCTCGCCCGCCGCACTCGGGCGGCCGCGCTTCGCCGTGCCCGGGTCGACGAGCACGATCACGCCGGCGCTTTCGAGGCCGAACAGCGTCTTGGCCACTTCGAAGTCCGAGCGCCCCAGCTCCGTCGCGAGGCCTCGGATGGAGCGCTCACCATCGATGAGCGCGAGCACCTCCCACTCCGGCGGGAGGAGATCGAGCTCCCCGCCCCCGCCTTCCGGAGGCGGCGCGAGCGACGGCACGACGCCGACGTGCGGGATACGGCTTTCGATCCGCGACCACTCGTCGATGCGGCGCGCCCCTTCCATGAGCAGCGCCTCGACGGGAATCCGGACGGTGAGCTCCGTCGGGACTTTGCTTTCCGCCTGCTCCGTGAACGAGAAATAGCCTTCGTTCCAGCTCATCACTTCGAAGACGACTTCCTCGATCTGGAACCGCACCTGCCGCTCGACTTCCCGCTGCGTGATCACGCCGAGGGCCACGAGAATTTCGCCCAGGCGCCGCTTGTCGCCCTGGCGCTGCTGCATGTCGCGCGCGCGCTCGAAATCGGCCTCGGTGATCTTGCCGGTGCGGAGGAGCAGCGCGCCCAGCGGGTGGGGATTGCTGCGGATCTCCGCTGACACCACGACGCCGCTGTCGAAGTAGATCGTCCCCTCGTTGTGGCGCAGCTCCGAGGTGACGCGCAGCGCGCCCGTCTTCCGGCTCAGATCGAGCAGCTGGAAGACGTCGTGGATCCCGAGCTCGCGGAGCGGTCCTTCGATCGCCATGCGTTACGCCGCGTCCGAGGTCGAGAAAATGTGCTGCAGGTCGACCGCGGTCCGCGCGTGCACCCGCGCGCGCTGCGCGAACGGACCGCCGGGATCGATCCGCGTCACACGGTCCCAGGCAGCCACCGCTTCGGCGTAGCGCTGCAGCTTGGCCAGGGTCACACCAAGATAGAACAGCGCGCCGGTGTGCTCGGGATCGAATTTCAGGGCGCGCCGGAACGCGGCGAGCGCCTCGTCGTTGCGCTTGTCGTCGATCAGCGCGCGGCCGAGCAGGAGCAGCGCGTCCATGTCGTAGAGATCCTGTTCCAGCATCTCGGCGAGTCGCACGATCGCGGCCCGCACGTTGCCCGACCGGCGCAACAGGTCGGCCAGGGCGAGCGCCGCTTCGTGAAATGTGGGCAACGCCTCGAGCGCTGCCTCGTAGGCGCGCTGCGCGTCCGCCCATTCTGCGTCATGCTCGTGCAGCCGGCCGAGGTCGAGCCAGACCTGCACAAAACCCGCATCCAGATCGAGCGACGCGCGATAGGCGGCCCGCGCGCCCTGGCGGTCGCCGACTTTGAGCGCGATGTCGCCCTGCAGCTTGTGGAGGTCGGCGCGCGCGGGCGCGCGCGTCTGGGCCTGCCGCAGTGCGGTGAGTGCGCTCGCGGCGTCCCCCGTGGCGGCCCGCGCCTTGGCGGCGGCGACCAACACCTCCACGTCGTCGGGCGCCTTGGCAACCAGCTCCTCGGCGAGTGGCAGTGCTTCCGCGGCGCGGTGCACGGCGAGCAGGCTCTTCACTTCCCCGAGCGCGGCGGTGGCGTTCGCGGCGTCGAGCGTGCGCGCCTCGCGGTAGCGCTCGAGCGCTTCGCCGTGCAGCCCGCGCCGCGCATAGATGTCGCCGATCAGCGTCGCCGCCTGGCCGCGGTCCGCGCCACGCTGGACGGCCCGCATCGCCTCCGCGACGGCCAGGTCCATCATCCCCTTGCTGTGGTAATCCCGCGCCAGCGCGAGGGGATCATCGGGTTTCTTCGCGAGCCCCGGCGGCGATGCCTGGGGCGAGGTCGCGGGGGGCTCCAGCTCCTGGAAGATGTTGTCGAGCAGGCGTTGATCGAACGCGAATTCGCCGCCGAGGCTGTCGGCGGCGACGTCGGCGGAAATCTCGGGCACGATCCCGATCGCGACGGTCTCGTATTGCAGATCGATGGCCAGCGCGAATTTCTGCGACACGTAGTACGGGTCGAGCTCCAGCGCGCGCTTGGTGGCGCGCAGCGCGCCGTCGTAGTCGCCGAGGCTCGAGAGCGTGAAGCTCAGGTTGTAGTGCGCACCGGCGTTTTGCGGATCGGCTTCGACCGCGCGGACGAACGCGTTGCGCGCATCCGGGAAGCGTTTCAACTCGACCAACACCAGCCCGACGCCGTTCCAGGCAGGTGCGGAGGACGGCTGCTCTGCGAGGACCTGACGGTAGGCTTCGAGCGCGAGCTGAAACCGCCGCAGATGCGTCAGCAGCAGCGCGAGATTGAGGCGCGCGCCCACAAACTCCGGCGACAGCTGCAGCGCTTTCCGAAATGCCTCGATGGCGCCTTCCGTGTCGCTCTGGTGCGCGAGGATCACGCCGGCGTTGTTCCAGGCGAGGGCGTAGCGCGGATCGACGTCGGTCGCCTGGCGATACGACGTGAGCGCATCGGCCGTACGGCCGGCCTGGTGCAGCACCACGCCGCGCTCGTTCCAGAGCTTGGGCGAGTCCGGAATCTCGTGAAGGAGCGACTCGTACAGCTCGAGCGCATCGGTGAAGTCGCGCTTGAGGAGGTACACCTCGGCCATCGCCTGGCGCACGAGGCGCCGATCTTCCCCACGCTCGATCGCCAGGCGATACTCGCGCAGCGCCTCCGTGTAGTAGCCCTTCTGCCGGAACGCGAGCCCGAGGTTGAAGTGCGCGAGCTCGCTACCCTCGGCGACTTCCAGCGCGGGCTGCTCGCGCAGCCGCTGCTCGGCCGACTGGCGCTCGGCGCGGTAGCGCTCCAGGGAAAGATTCGTCTGCGCCCGCGCGAGCGGCGGGTTGAGCTGGATCGCGCGCTTGGACGCCGCGCGCGCCTCCTGGTGCCGGCCCATGTCTCCCAGCACAAATGCCATCAGATAATGCGCGTTCGCGTTGTCCGGATTGAGGTTGACCGCGCGCGCGAGCGCGGTCAGCGCCGGCTCGTTCAGCCCGCGGTTGTAGTAAACCTCTCCCAGATAGAAATGCACGACGGACGAGTCGGGCTCGGATTCGGCCGCCCGCAGAAACCATTCAGTCGCGACCTCGAGCCGGCCGCGGGCTTTCTCCGCGAGCCCGAGCTGAATCATCGCGGCCACGTCGCTCGGCTTGTGGGCGAGCAGCTCCTCGAACTCCGCGACCGCTTCCTCATAGGCTCCGAGGATCGCATAGGTGCGGCCGAGCTCCCAGCGCGGGTCGCGCTCGTCGGGCGCGGCCCGCAGGCGTTCCCGCAGCTCGGCGACGCGGTGGTCGTAGAAGCCCGTGTTGTGATAGGCGATCTCGAGGTTGCGCTGCGCGACCTGCATGCGCGGGTCGAGCTCGAGCGCGCGGGTGAACTGCTCGATGGCCTCGGGGACGAGGCCTTTCTGGTAGTAGAGAACGCCGAGATTGTTGTGCGCGCCCGCGTCGGAAGGGTCGATCCGGCGGGCAAAGGACCTCAGGACGGCAACGTCACGCTCTGAGACCGTCAAGTCAGCCGAATGGCGTCGAAGATGGCCTTGAGGGACGCCAGGTCGGGAAGGAGGAGGAAGTGACCGCGCAGTCCGTCTTGCGCATCGATGTTGAACTCCGTTTCGACGCAAAACACGAAGTCGCGATCATGCCCAAAGTTGAGGTACGTCGTCGTGAGCACGGCGGCCGAGAGATCCACCACCAGACTCGGCACGGACGGCAGCAGCAGCATCCCCATGAACTCCGACAGCGCATTCATGTAGGCACCCGAGAGAATGTTGCCGGCCTCCTTGAGGCACGATTGCTCGATCGTCTCGAACGCCTTGGTGGTGCCGAGCGGGCGCTTGAGCAGCATGTCGCAGAGCTGCCGGCCGACCGGCTCGGGAAAGAGCAGCAGGGTCCGTCCCGTCAGATCGCCGAGCATGTGCATGAGGACCGCAGCGACCACTTCTTGCGGGTCGCCGATCAACCCGGGCACCTCCTCTAGGCGCGCGATATTGATCTGGGGCACCGAGATCATGATGCGCCGGTGTGTGAGCTGCGACAGCGCAGTCGCCGCATGGCCCGCGCCGATGTTGGCGACTTCCTTCAGCGCGTCGAGCTGCAGCGCTTTCAGATCACGGACGTCTTCCATGCTTCGCTCCCTTAGTTCACACGCTGAAGCGTGTGCTCGGCAAGCACTGCCCTTAAGGGCATTGTCGGCCGAGCACACCCTTTAGGGTGTGAACTCCTAAACGAGACCCGCCGCATCGAGAATCAACGCCGGAACTCCGTCGCCCATGATCGTGGCGCCACTGAACACCGGCAGCGTGCCCTGCGGCGCATCGAATCCCTTCACCACAATCTCCTGTTGGCTCAACATCCCGTCGACCACAATTCCCGCGCGCCGCTCTCCCATTTCCAAGACGATGACCGGGCGGCGTGGGGGCGGCGCGGGCGCGCCGCCGTTCGTGCCGAGCAGCTTTCGCAAATCGACGAGCGGGACCACGCGATCGCGCAGCACGATCGCATCCTTTCCTTCCATCGTCGTGAGCGGCGTCGTGCCGAACTCGACGGTCTCGGCGACGTAGGTGAGCGGCAGGGCGTAACGCTCGTGACCGACGGCGGCGATCAGGGCGCGCACGATGGCCAGCGTGACCGGCAGCCGCAGGACGAAGGCGGTCCCCTTCCCCGGCTCGGTGCGGATTTCGATCGAGCCGCCCAGCGCCCGGATGCGCGTCATGGCCACGTCGATGCCGACGCCGCGGCCGGAGACATTCGTCACGGCTTCCGCCGTGGAGAATCCCGGCCGCGCCAATACCCGCAACAGCTGATCGTCCGAGAGGGACTCGACGTGCGGTCCGACGACGCCCTCGCGTTTCGCTTTCTCGAGGATCTGCACGCGATCGATGCCGCGGCCGTCGTCGGAAATGCTGATGGCGACGCTGGAACGCTCGCGCACCGCGGCCAGCACGATCTCCCCTTCGGGACTCTTCTTGCGCCGTTTGCGCTCGGCCGGCGCCTCGATGCCGTGGTCCACGGCGTTGCGCAGCAGATGCACGAGCGGGTCGCCGAGCTCATCCAGGATCTGACGATCGAGCTCGATCTCCTTTCCCTCGACGCGGAACTCCACCTGCTTGTCGAGCTGCCGCGCCACGTCGCGCACGAGGCGGGGAAACCGATCGAACACTTGCCACACCGGCGTCATGCGCGCCTGAATGATCTCGTTTTGGAGATCGGCGGAGAGCCGCGAGATGTGGATCGCGACCTCGTCGATTTCGGGGTCCTGTCCCACCCAGCGTGCGGCCAGCTCGTTCAGGCGGCCACGCTCGGTCACGAGCTCGCCGATCAAATCCATGAGCGTATCGAGCCGCCGCAGATCCACCCGGATATGGCGGCCGCGGCCGCCGGCCGAGCCGGTCTCACCGGGCGCGAGCTGACTCTCATCGGTTCCGCCCCCGATCGTGACGCGCTCGACGTCTCCCACCGATCGGACAGCGGTCTCGATGTCCGCGGCCGCGGCGCCGGTTTCGAGCTCGAACGCAAACCGCCCATCGAAGTCGTCCGACTCGAACGCGGCCGCCGCGGGCTGGATCCGGTGAATCGTGCCCAACGACTGCATCTTGCGAATGACCAGCGTCGCGCGCCCCCCTTTGAGGGGAGCTTCGGGACGGATCAGGACGTGGACGAGACGAGACGCCCCAGACGCAGCAGGCGCAGCAGGCGCAGCAGGCGCAGCGCGGAGACGCTGTAAGTCCAAGGGCTCGGCGGGCTCGGCAGGCTCAACGGGCTCTGCGAAGTGACGCGCGAGCGCGCTGGGTTGTGGAGTCGGTTTCGTCTGCAGCGTGAGTCGATCGATGTCGGTGAGGATGGCGAGATCGGCTTCACGCTCGCGACCGGCGACCGCGAGCCCCACCGCCTTCTCGAGCGCGTCGGTGGCACGGAACAGCAGCTGGATGATTTCGTCGGTGGGAGCCGTACCGCCGCGCCGGAGGTGGTCGAGCAGATTCTCGAGGCGATGTGACAAATCGGCGATGCGGCCGTAACCCATCGTCGCCGCCATGCCTTTGATCGTGTGCACCGCGCGGAACAGGCCGCCGACCGGCTCCGGCGACGCCGGATGGCGCTCCCACTCGAGCAACAACTGATTGCAGGCGCTCAAGTGCTCGCGGCTCTCGGCCAGGAACAGCTCGGCGTACTGCGAGAGATCCATGGCTATCCCAGGACGCGCTGCACGGCTTCGAGGACGCGGGAGGGCTGGAACGGCTTGACGACGAAATCCTTGGCGCCTGCCTGGATGGCTTCGACGACCAGCGCCTGCTGCCCCATGGCGCTGCACATCAGGATCTTGGCGTCCGGGTCGTGCTTGACGATCTCGCGGACGGCATCGATGCCGCCCATGTCCGGCATCACGATGTCCATCGTGACGAGGTCCGGCTTGAGCTGCCGATACTTCTCGACCGCCTGGGTACCGGTTTCCGCCTCACCGACGACCTCGAATCCGGCCTGCCCCAGGATGTCGCTGATCATCGTGCGCATGAAAATGGCGTCGTCACAGACGAGAACCGTGTGGCTCACTGCTCGCTCCTTAGGAAGTCAGAACCGGGCCCAACAGCGCCGCGAGATCCAATACGATGAACAGTTCTCCGTTCCGCCGGCCCACAGCGCGTACCAGCGTCGGATCGACGCCCGGCAGGCCTTGCCGGCCTTCCAACGTGTGGTCGCCGGCGGCCAGCATATCCAGTACTTCGTCAACCGTAAAGCCGATCAGCTTGTGCGAACCGTTTTCTGCCTCCCCGCCTCTCCCCCCTCCCCCGGGGGCTCCGAGTTCGAGGATAAGCGTCGAGCCCAGCGTGCCTTCTAGAGCGGAAGTGGGAGGGGATGGGGGGGGCGGAAGGCCCAACGCACGCCACCCTTCCACGACCGTCACCAGTGTGCCGCGGACATTCACGAGCCCCGCCACGACCGGGGGCGCGCCCGGGATACGCGTCGTTGGGAGGCGCGGGAGAATCTCCCGCACTTGGTCCACCTCGGCCGCGCACGCCAGTGTTCCCACGCGGAATACGAGCAGGCGAACGGGGACGAGGCTTCCGTCAGTCATCGGATGCGAAGAAGCCAAGATACTGCAAGGGGTTGCGCTGAGCAAGCAAATTCGCGTCCGCCCCCCTTGCAGCCTCCGCAAGCGCGGGACGCAAGTCATCCGGCCATTCAGACGTGAGGGCGATCGGCACGTTGGTCACGGGATGGACGAACGACAGTGCCGCGGCGTGGAGCAGCTGGCGCGGCGCGAGCGCCTCGAGCCGTTCGGCTTCCATGCGCGCCGACGGGGTCACGCGCCGGCTGCCGCCGAACGTGTACTCGCGGTCACCGACGATCGGGCAACCCACGTGCGCCAGATGCACGCGAATCTGATGCGTCCGGCCGGTGCCGAGACGGATGCGCAGCAGATCGGTGTGGGCGAAGCGGGCTACGACACTCGCGTGGGTCACCGCGTGACGGCCACCCTGCGCGACCGTCATGCGTTTGCGCTCCTTGGGATGCCGCGCGATCGGGGCTTCGATGTCGACCGGGCTCTTGCGCAGGTGCCCCCACACGATCGCCGCATACACGCGCGTGACTTCACGTCGTTCGATCGCCCCGGCGAGGCGGCGGTGCGCGAGATCGCTCTTCGCCACCACCAGCAGTCCTGAGGTGTCGCGATCGAGCCGGTGCACGATCCCGGGGCGTCCCTCGGTCGAGCCACTCGAGAGCGCGGTGCCGCGCCCGATCAGCACATTCACGAGCGAGTCGTCCCAGTGACCCGGCCCCGGATGGACCACCAGGCCGGCCGGCTTGTCGAGCACGGCGAGGTCCTCGTCCTCGTACACGAACCGCAGCTCGGCGTGCGCCGGCGCGTAGGTGCGCGGCGCCGCCTCGTCCGGAAGCTCCACCGTGACTTCGACGCCTCGCTCGAGCACGGCCGAGGCGCGCAGCGGCTTGCCGCGCGCGGTCACGCGCTTGTCGGCGATGAGGCGTCCGGCTTGAGTACGAGAAACAGCGAGCTGGTCGGCGAGGTAACGATCGAGGCGTTCAGCACTGCGAACGACACAGAACGTGATGTTCAAGGCTCGGCCGCCCGAGCCTCCTTAGCCCGCTGTTGCGCGCGGCCTTCCTGCCAGAGCGAAAGTCCGAGGGCGATCGCGCCGATGGTGATGGCGGAGTCGGCCACGTTGAACGTCGGCCAGCGCCACGCGCCGACGCCGACGTCGACGAAGTCGACGACGCCCTGCGCGCTGCGAATGCGGTCGATCAGGTTGCCGACGGCGCCGCCGCAGACCAACGCCAGCGCGAGGAGACGGAAGCGGTCGCCGGGACGCGTGCTGCGCACCAGGGACGCGAGGACGAACAACGCGATGACGGCGAGTGCCATGAAGATCCAGCGGGAGTTGTCGCCCACGTGGAGGCCGAACGCGGCGCCTTCATTATAGACGAGCCGGAACTGCACGGTGTCGCCGATGACCGCCAGCGGCAGCCGCCGCGCCAGGAACGACTCCGCGATCAGCTTGGTGACGAAATCCGACACGACGACCGCGACGGCCGTTCCCCAGAACAGCCGGCGCTCAGCGGCGTTTACCATCTTCCTCTTTCGCTTTGCATTTGATGCAGAGGCGCGCGTGCGGCAGCGCGTCGAGGCGATCGAATCCGATCAGCTCACCGCACTGCTCGCACCGGCCGAACCGCTCGGGAGCGCTGTAGAGCCGGCGCAGCGCCTCGTTCACGTGCCACAAATACCGGCCCTCTTGCGACGCGAACAGAAACGCCTTCTCCCGCTCCATCGCGTCGGTCCCTTGATCGGCCATGTGGAAGGAATAGCTCGAGAGGTCGCCGTCCGATGCCTGGAGGCTCGAGTTGAACGACTCGCCGTAGTGGCCCAGTTCCTTGATGACGCGGGCGCGCTCTTCGAGCAGCCGCTTCTCGAGGTGGGTCAATTGTTTCTTGTTGAGGCCGGCCTTGGCCTTCACCTTTGTGGACTTAGTCGGCATTATCGAGTTCCGCCCTTTCGTCCGTCGTGACGCCGGAGCGCAATCGTCGTCTGGCGTCCTTCGATGTCTATGTCACGCTGCAAGTCGGGCTCGTCCAGCACCGCGCCGAGCACCATCCGGCGCGCCAACGTCTCGCCTTCGACGAACCCCTGAAACGCGCGAATCGCGGCGACCACATCTGCGGCGCCGGTGATGCTCAACTCGATGCGCGTCGTGTATTCGTATCCCGCCTCTTTGCGGAGACGTTGCACGCGATTCACCACTTCGCGCGCCAATCCTTCCTGCACCAGGTCGTCGCTCAACGCGGGATCGAGCGCGACGACGTACGGCCCGTCGGCCTGCACCAGCCACTCGCTGGCGACTTCGCGGGCGACGGTCACGTCCTCGGGCCGAAACTCCCAGTCCCCGCTGCGCACCGGCCCGCCTTGCTCCAGCGCCTGCAAGTTTTCAGCAGTCAGTTCCGCGACGGCCGCAGCCGCGCGCGGCGTGTCTTTGCCGTACCGCTTGCCGAGCGTCCGAAAATTCGCCTTCCCGCGCAGCCGGACCAAATCGTGATCGGAGGCGACCACCTGGACCGCTTTTACGTTGACTTCGGCAGCCAGAATATCTAACAGGTCTGACAAGGCCGGGCCCTGGGCCGCCGCCGGCACCGCCAGCTGCATCCGGGCCAGGGGCTGCCGGACCCGCAGATTCCGTGATTCCCGTGCCGCCCGAGCCAGGGATGCCAGGCGCCGGACCGTGGCCATGGCCGTGAGGAGCTCCGGCTCCCGATGTCCCCGGTCGACCGGGAAGGCGGCGAGGTGGACGGAGGTTCCCGTCAGGGCCCGGTGCACCCAATCCGAGATGAAGGGGGCGGCTGGGGCCAGGAGCCGGACGGCCGCAACCAGGGACTCGTGCAGCGTTTCGAGCGCCACGGGGTCGGTCGCCCGGTCGGGGGCCCAGAAGCGCGGCCGGTTGCGCCGGACGTACCAGCGCGAGAGGTCCTCCCCCACGAAATCCATGATGCTCCGGACGCCGGTGGTGACGTCATAGGACGACCACGACTGGCGCACGCTCGCGACGACCTCATCGAGCCGGGCGAGCAGCCACCGGTCCGCCGCCGGCCGCTCGCTCGCCGGCGTCGCGTCCTCCTCGGCGGGCGGATTCCAGTCCTGGGCATAGCGGCGGAAGAAGTCGTACGTCGAGCGCAGGGTGTTGAGAAAGCCTCCCGCGATCTCGGGGATCTGGCGCTCGTCGAACCGCTTCGGCAGCCAGACCTGACTTTGGCCGATGAGGTAGAGGCGGACGGCGTCAGCACCATGCTCACCGATCACCTTCCACGGGTCGACGATGTTGCCGCGGCTCTTCGACATCTTCTGCCCGTGCACATCGAGCACGTGATCGTTCACGATCACGTGCTTGTAAATCTGAGAGTCGAACGCCGTCACGCCGATCGCGAGCAGTGAGTAGAACCAGCCGCGCGTCTGGTCCACACCTTCGCAGATGTAGTCGGCCGGGAAGTGCGCCTTGAAGTCCGCCTCGTGCTCGAACGGATAATGCCACTGCGCGTACGGCATCGACCCGGAGTCGAACCACGCGTCGATGACCTCCGGCACGCGCCGCATCGTCCCGCCGCAGTCGCGGCAGGCCCAGGTGTACGAATCGATGTACGGCTTGTGCGGATCGAAATCGTCGGGCAGCCGCTTACCCCAGCGCTGCGCCAGCTCATCATAGGAGCCGATCACCTCGCGGTGCTCGCGGTCGGCGGCGCACTCCCAGACGTTGAGCGGCGTCCCCCAGTAGCGGTCGCGCGACAGCGCCCAGTCCACGTTGTTCTCGAGCCATTCGCCGAAGCGCCCCGAGCCGGTCTCCGGTGGATGCCAATCGATCTCCGCGTTGATTTCGAGCATCCGCGTCTTCACCGCGGTTGTGCGGATGAACCACGAGCTGCGGGCGTAGTAGATCAGCGGCGAGTCGCAGCGCCAGCAGTGCGGATAGCTATGGGAGTACGGCCTGGTTTCGAGCCAGCGCCCCTCTTGCTTCAGTCGCTCGATGATCAGGCGATTGGTTTCTTTGTCCGTGACGAGCTTGCCCTCGATCTCCGGCCAGGTCGTCCCCTTGAACGTGCCATCCGGGACAACCGGATTGACGAATGCAAGACCGTTTTGCTGGCCGGCGACATAGTCATCGGCCCCGAACGCCGGCGCCATGTGCACGAGGCCGGTGCCCTCGTCTGCACTGACGAACGCCCCGGCGACGATCACGGCGCGCTGGCCTTCGTCCGGCAGCGGCACGACCTCGAGCGGCCGCGCGTACTTCTTCCCGACCAAATCACGGCCGACATAGGTCTTGATCAGCTTACCCTGGCTCAGCGGCCGGCCGTGCACATGGACGTCGCCGGCCCGAGCCACCGCCACGATGTAGTGGGTGATCTTGCCGCTCGTCTGATCGTCGAGCGCATACTCCCCGTAATCCAGGTCGGGATGCACGGCGACCGCCACGTTGGACAGCAGCGTCCACGGCGTCGTCGTCCAGATCACGAGCTCGCGCGGCGTGTCGCCCTTCCTGCCGAGGAGCGGGAACGTGACGTAGACCGAGTTGGTCTGCACGGTCTCATAGCCCTGGGCGACTTCATGCGATGACAATGCCGTGCCGCAGCGCGGGCAGTACGGCAGGACCTTGTGCCCACGATACAGCAGTGCCTTTTCGTGCAGCCGTTTCAGCAGCCACCACACCGTCTCGATGTAGTTGTTGCTGTAGGTGACGTAGGGGTGCTCGTAGTCCAGCCAATAGCCGATGCGGTCCGACAGCGATTCCCAATCGGTCTTGTACTTGAACACACTCTCGCGGCACAGCTTGTTGAAGCGCTCGACGCCGTAGGCCTCGATCTCGCGCTTGCCGCTGATGTTGAGCGCCTTCTCGACCTCGATCTCTACCGGCAGACCGTGCGTGTCCCACCCGGCGATCCGCGTGACCCCCTGCCCCAGCATCGTGTGGAAGCGGCAGATCAGATCCTTGAGCGTCCGGGAGAAGACGTGATGGATGCCCGGCCGGCCGTTCGCGGTCGGGGGACCCTCAAAGAAGATGAAGGGCGGCCCATACCGGGTCGCGTCGCTCACGCGCGTGAAGAGCCGCTCGTGTTTCCAGGTCGCGAGCAACTGTTTCTCGAGCGCGTCGATCGACTGCGTCAAATCGGAAGGCGGATACGCCATCGGCTAGAGCTGCTCCACGACGCCGTGCACGAGGGCAGCGAGCTTGGGCTCCGCCCCCCGGGCAACGGCGATGATCTGCTCGACCGACGTCGGCTCGAGCGCGTCGGGCAGGCAATTATCGGTGATGATCGAGAAGCCGAGCACGCGCATTCCTTGATGGACGGCGGTGATCACTTCGGGCACGGTGCTCATGCCAACCAGATCGGCGCCCAGCGCGCGCAGCATGCGGTACTCGGCGCGGGTCTCGAGATTCGGTCCCGGTACCGCCACGTACACGCCCTCGCGCAACACGATCTTGTGCTCGAGCGCGACCTGGTGAGCCAGCTTGCGCAATTCCGGATCGTACGCCGCCGACATGTCGGGGAAGCGCGGGCCTTCCGCATCGACATTCGGACCGGCCAACGGATTGTCGCCGAGCAGGTTGATGTGATCGGAAATGAGCACCAGATCCCCGGTCGCCCACAGTGGATGCATTCCGCCCGAGACGTTGGAGACGATCAGCGTCTTCGCGCCGACCGCACGCAGCACGCGGACGGGAAACGCAACCTGCTGGAGTGTGTAGCCCTCGTATCGATGGAACCGACCTTGCATGATCGCGACGCGGCGCTTGCCGATCTTCCCGAACAATAAACGTCCGGCATGTGTCTCGACCGTAGGGGTCGGGAAGCCGGGGATCTCGGGATACGGGATCGTGGCATCGGCCTTCAGCTCGTCGGCCAGCGCGCCGAGCCCGGTTCCGAGGATCACCGCGATCTCCGGAACGATCGCGGTCCGCGACTTGATGACGCGGACCGCATCCGCAACGGACACCCCGTTCACTTCTGGCCGTCGAGCGCGCGGAGCTCGGCGAGCTGGCGCTCGAGCAGCGCGCGGAACCCGCCCATGTATTGCTGGAATTGACGCTCGGTCTCGGCCATCCGCGCCCGCACGGCACCCTCGGCGTTCTTGGCCTGGTCGAGCAGCCGCTTCGCATCCGCCTCCGCTTCGCGGAGGATCACCTGGCCCTCGCGCTCGGCGGCGGCCCGCGTCTCCTGGCGCAGCTGCTGCGCCGCGACCAGCGCTTCGTTCATCGCCTTCTCGCGCTCGCGGAAGACGCGGAGCTGCTCGGTCAGCGCGTTCACGCGCTCCTCGAGCACCTGTCGCTCGCGGTTGGCGCGCTCCAGGACATCCGCGACGCGAATTTTGAAATCCTCGACGCCCAGCGTCTCGTAGCCGCGCAGGGTCTTGCGAAATTCCTGCTTGCGGATGTCGAGCGGTGTCAGGGTGAACGCGGGATCGGTCATGTCCTCGGGCCGAACAGGACTGTACCCAACCGGATCACCGTTGCTCCCTCCGCGACTGCTGTAGCGTAGTCGCCGGACATCCCCATCGAGAGGGTCGGCAGCCATACCTCTACCTCCTCTTTGATCCTATCGCGCAGGACGCGCAGTCCCCGGAACGTCCGGCGTTGCACGTCCAGATCATCGGTAAACGGTGCCAGCGTCATCAAGCCTTCCAGTCGCAGATGCTCGAGCGTCGCAACCTGTCGCGCCAACACCGGCGCTTCTTCGAGCGTGCAGCCGCTCTTCTGAGGCTCGTGCGCGACGTTCACCTGCAACAGCACTCGCAGCGGAGTCATCGCCCGCTTGCTCAGCTCGGTCGCGAGCTCCAGCGAGTCCACGGAATGCACCAGCTCGAATCGCCCGGGCACGAGCTTCGCCTTGTTGCGCTGCAAATGCCCGATCAGATGCCAGCGAATCGCAGCGGCATCGCCGAGCGCGTCCTGTTTCTGCAGCGCTTCCTGGACGCGGTTCTCGCCGATGTCGGCCAGTCCCGCATCACGCGCCGCGTGAATCGCGTCAGTCCCGAATCCCTTGGTGACCGCGACGATCGTCACCGGCTGCGGCGCGAGTCGCGCAATCTCGGCCCTCACCTGCGCCAAACGCTCTGGCAGGGCCTCGAAAGCCATAGCCTTTGAATATAGGGGGAAGGCCGCTAGCGGCTAAAGAGGCTGTGAACTCCTTGAGTTTCCACGCGGCGGATGATGTCGGCGAGCGCCTGGCTGGGATTCAGATGGTAGGCGCGGCGAAGGTATTCGACCGTCTGGTGCTGGTCGCCGCGCACGGCCGCGGCGTTCCCGAGCTCCAAAAAGGCGGCCGAAAATGACCGCGCCACCTGCTGCGCCGCCGGCTCGAGATCGAGTGAATCGCGCCCGAACAAACGGCCCCATTGAAACACCGAGTCGACCAGCATCCGCGTCCGCGTGGAATCCACCATCGTGCCCTGAAGGCCACGCACGAAGCGCCGGGTCGTGTCGGCCCGCGGCACAACCTTGAACGCGAGTCCCTGAAATACGAGATGGGGATCGAGCCCGAGCCAGGAGCCGCGGCCCGACGACACACCGAACGTGACCGCTCGCAACGAGGGGCGGTCCGTGGCGATCGTGTACAGAATCACCTGATCGGCCGTGAGCAGGCGCTGCCCTTTGCGGAAGACCAGCTCGACGCCGGCCGAGCGGAACAGGCCATCCTGTCCGAGCTCCACCGGTTGCATCCCGTCGATCTCTCGCTCGGTGAGCGGGAGCGCCGGACCCGGAGGGGACTGCGCCGGCGCCAGCGCCTGGTAAATCGCAGGCGCGTGGGCCACATCGAAGACTCTGGTCGGCCGCGCGGCCAACTGGCGCAGGTACCAGTCGAGGTTGGCGAGCGAGAGGTTGATTTGAGTGACGTCCTGGCGCACACCTTCGACTTCCTGGAGATACCACACCGGGAAGGTGTCGTTGTCCCCGAATCCGAACAGCACACCGTACGGCTCGACCGATTGCAGCAGGTTGTACGCGAAGTCGCGGGCGACGGTGGCGTCGGCACCGTGCCGGCGTGATGCGGCTGTGAAGTTGCCGCCCAGCGGCAGCAGCGTGACCACTGCGGCCAGCGCAATTCCCCACTTCGTAACGGCGGCGGGCACGCGTTCCAACAACCGCCGCACGAGACGCACGAGCCCTAACGCGGTGAACATGCCCCAGACCTGAAAGCTGACCACGAAGAAGTAGTCGCGCTCGCGCACCTCGTGCTGCTCGATCGTCGGGTAGCGGTCCCAATACATCGAGAAGCCGGCCTTGAAATTCATGTAGATGACGAGACCGACGCCCGTGACGAGCCACAGCGCGCCGAGCAGGTACGCGAGTCCGGCGTCCCGGCGGCGCGTGAATTCGAACCCGAGACTCCCCAACGTGACGAACCCGAGCGCGACGAGGACCATCGGCACAAACGGCAACGCGCGACCCCATTGCCAGGAGCAGTACTGGAAGTAATTGAGGAACTGCTGTCCGAAGACGGTCAGCGTGCGGGGACTCCCGGGCACCATCGGGTTGTCGAACAGGCCGCGGCTGCCGAACTGCTCGCGCCGGATCACGGCGAGCAGGTTGCGCCAGGTCTCTGGGTCGGCCTCGTTGAGAATAGGATGCAAACCGGAGCGGATGTAGAGAAAGGCATATATCGAGATTCCCACCACCGCGATCCCGATCGCCATGACGGGAAAGGCCCAGGAACCGACCTTCACGCTCCAGACGACACACGCCGCGAGCAGCGCTCCGCTCGCAATCAGGAGCGGTGTACTCCCCAGACCGACGGCGACCAGCACGATCCACAACGCGGTGAGCGCCCCCCACTCCGCCAATTCCATCTGCCGCTCGGCGGGGTCGGCCGCGGGCGACGCGCGCAGCGTGTACAGCATGAACACCGCCAGGGCGGGCCCCACGAGCAGCGCCAACAGGTGGTTGCCGATCGACAGCGCAGCGATGTAGACGATCAGGAGCAGGATGTGCGGCGCGCGCGCAGTGCCCCGCAAGTCGCGCCAGCGGACGCCGAGCCAGCAGATGGCGGCGATGCTGGCGGTCGCCACTGCGTAGACCTCCGTCTCGTTGCTGTTCTGCCAGTGCGTGAACGGAAATGCGGCTAGGATCGCGGCCGCCGCGGCACCACTGGTCCGGAGCCACGCGGTTTCACCGAGCAGCAGCCGGTGCGCGACGAGAAACAGGCAGCCGGCGCCAGACGCCGAGAAACAGGCGCTCATGAGGTTCATCCGCCAGGCATAGCCGCCCATCCTCACGACGCCCGCCCAGACGTGGCCGAGCAGCACGAACAGCGGCGTCCCCGGCGGATGTGGCACGCCCAGAACTTTCGCGGCGGTGATGAATTCGCCCGCGTCCCACAGCGTGACCGTGGGCGCCAGCGTGATCACATACCCGATGAGGACCAGGAGCACGACAGCGGCCGCCTCCCGGTAAGGAGGCTTAGGTGGCAGGCTGGGTCACGCGCTCGCCGCCCTCGAGATGCGAAACGGCGCCGGAGAGAAGGTCGCGCACTTGTTGCGGGGTGAGGTGGCGGTACAAGAGGCCATGGCTGGCGACGGAGATCGTGGACGTCTCTTCGGAGACGACGAGTACCGTCGCATCGGTCTCCTCCGACAGGCCCAGCGCGGCGCGGTGCCGCGTCCCGAGCGATTTGTCGGCGACCTTGAACTGCGTGAGTGGGAGTACGCAGCCCGCGCCGATGATCTGATCGCCGCGAATCAGGACCGCGCCATCGTGCAGCGGCGAGTACGGTGTGAAGATGGTGGTCAACAGGTCGGCCGAGACCTTCGCTTCCATCGGCACGCCGGTGGTGATGAACTCCTCGAGCCCGATGTCGCCTTCGACGGCGATGATGGCGCCGGTACTCGCGCGCGACAGGCGGTCGAGCGCTTCCGCGATCTCTTCGGCCACCGATTGGCGGTCGCCGCGCGAGAACGCGCGCATGAAGCGGGATTGGCCGAGCCGCGCCAGCGCGTTACGCAGCTCCGGCTGGAACACGACCACCGCCGCGAAGGCCCCGTAGGTGAACACGACGCCCAGCAGCGTGCTAATCATTGTGAACTTGGCAAACACCGCCACGAAATAGGTCAGCGAGAGGATCACAAGGCCGATCACGATTTGCAGCGCGCGCGTGCCGACGAGGAACAGCAGGAACCGGTAGACGACGAACGATACGAGCAGGATCTCGAAGAGATCCGGCCAGAGCCGTGGTGACAGGAACTTAAAGGCGTCTACGTTCACGGTGGATTGGTCGTAGCGCTCGCCAGTGCAAGGGCTTCGCGTGTCAACGCGACGTCGTGAACCCGGAACAGCCGCGCTCCTCGCTCCCAGGCGAGGGCGCAGGCCACAGCCGTAGCGCGATCGCGGTCGCCCACGGGCCGCCCCGTCGCCGCTCCCAAAAACCGCTTCCGCGACAGGCCGACGGCTACAGGATAGCCCAGCGCGACGATCGTTGCCAGTTCGTCGAGCAGCCGAAAGTTGTGCGTCGCCGTTTTGGCGAAGCCGAAACCGGGATCCAGGACGATCCGCTCCCGCGCGATCCCCCCCCCCGCTCGTTCGGCCTGTTCCGCCGTCGCCGCCAGCTCCGCCGCCACCTCGGCGGCGACGTGATCGTACTTCGCCAGGTCGTCCATCGTGGCCGGGGTGCCGCGCATGTGCATGAGGATCACGCCGGCTTGCGCCTCACGCGCGACCACCGTCAGCTCGGCATCGAAGCGGAGGCCTGAGACGTCGTTGATCACGGCCGCCCCTGCGTCCAGCGCCGCCCGCGCCACCTCCGCCTTGCGGGTGTCGACGGAAATAGGACCCAGATCGCGCTGCTTCAGCCCCGCGATCACGGGCACGACCCGCGCGATTTCTTCCTGCACCGGGACAGGAGCCGCACCCGGACGCGTGGACTCGCCACCCACATCGAGCAGGCGTGCGCCGTCCGCCGCCAGCCGCGCGCCGTGCTCGATGGCCGCGTCAGCGGATGGGAGATGGCCGCCATCTGAAAATGAATCCGGGGTGACGTTGATGATCCCGATGATCACAGGTTTATCCAGCGAGACTTCCCCGCCCCGAATCGTCCAGGTTCGCGACGGCTCGGCGCGCGCGGCGAGCAGCCGACCCAGCGCGGGCCCGAGCCGCGCGAGCTCGGCAGGCGCGCGGTCGTAGCGGGCGAGCGGCGCGATCCGACTCGCCGCGCCCGCCATCAGGGCCCAGCCGTCGCCGGTGAGCACATCGGTGCCTGACTTGGCACCCCAGTGCACCAGCGCTTCGCGCTCTGGCTCAGTGATGTCCTCGATGAGAACGACGAACGTCTGGATGCCGATCGCCGCGAACCAGGCAGGCTGGGCTTCCCACCCGCGCGCCGCGAGCGCCGCGCGCACCGCTTCCGGTGTGTGCGCGGCGAGCGCGGTGACGTTCACCGCAGCGCCTGGACCACCTGCAGTCGAGCCGCGCGGAGCGCCGGGAAGAAGCCGCCCACCACACCCATCACCACCGCGAAAATCAGGCCGAGCAACAGCAGCAGCGGCGTCACCCCGCCCACGGCGGCGGCGTAGTCGGCATTGTCGAGCCGCGCGATGATGTCGCCCTTCTGGACGGTGGAGCCTCCACTCACGTTGAGGACGGCGAGCCGGCCGGGGATTTTCGCGGACACAGCCGCTTTGGTGCGCGCCACGACGTACCCGTTCGCGACCAGGGCAACGGAACCGCCTGACCCTTCCCCCGTCCCCCGTCCCCCTTCCCCGCTCGTCGAGACGGTCACCACCTGCACCGGTACCACCCCATCGCGCCGCCCCACGGCGACGACGATGGCGATGATGACCACCGCGGCCGCGACCAACCAAAGCACACGACCCAGCGCTCGCTTGACCGCGGGCGGCGGGTCGTCGCGATTGATCCGGAGTTTCGAGAGGTCTGCGGTCGGAGCGCTCACGCCCCGGCGGGCTCAGGCGGCGGATTGCCCAAGATCCCGCCGCTGGGCCGCGCCTGCGCCTTTTCCTTTTCCGCGGCCTCGCCGCTCACCGCCGGTTGCGGCGGCACCGGCGGGACGTACGGCGGCAGCGGCCGGCCGGCGATCACCAGCTCGACCTGCTCGCGCTCCAGCGTCTCACGCTCGAGCAGTGCGGCGGCGAGGCGGTCCAGCGCGGCGCGGCGCTCGGTGAGGATTCGCTGCGCTTCACTGTAGGCGTGCGTGAGAATATTCCGCACTTCCTCGTCCACGATCTGGGCGGTGCGATCGGAGATTTCGCGGCGCTGCACGACTTCGCGACCCAGAAAGATCTCCTGCTCGCGGTCGCCCACGGCGATCGGACCGATCACCGCGCTCATGCCGAACTGCGTCACCATGCGCCGCGCGATGTTGGTCGCCTGCTGGATGTCCTGCGCCGCGCCGGTCGTCACTTTCTCCGGTCCGAACACCAGCTCCTCGGCGACGCGGCCGCCGTACGCCATCGCCAGTCGCGACTCGATCGACCGCTTCGTGTACTTGTGCAGCTCTTCCTCGGGTAAATAGGCCGTGAGACCGAGCGCCCGGCCGCGCGGAATGATCGTGACCTTGTGCAGCGGATCGGCGTCGGGCACCGTGAGTCCCACCAGCGCGTGGCCGGCCTCGTGATAAGCGACGAGACGCCGCTCCTCGTCGGAGAGCACGCGGCTCTTCCGCTCGAGGCCGAGCATCACTTTGTCCTTCGCGTCCTCGAAGTCCTGCATGTCGACCTGGGTCTTGTTGCGGCGCGCGGCGAGCAGCGCGGCTTCGTTGACGATATTGGCGAGCTCGGCGCCCGCGAGGCCAGGCGTGCCGCGCGCGATGCGCTCGAGGTTGACGCCCGCCGCCATCGGGATCTTGCGCACGTGCACGCGCAGGATCTGTTCCCGGCCCTTCAAGTCGGGCATGTCGACGATGATTTGGCGGTCGAAGCGCCCCGGTCGCAGCAGCGCCGGATCGAGGATGTCGGGACGGTTCGTCGCGGCGAGCAGAATCACACCATCATTGCTTTCAAATCCATCCATTTCGACGAGCAGCTGATTGAGCGTCTGCTCGCGCTCGTCGTGGCCGCCGCCGAGCCCGGCCCCGCGGTGCCGGCCGACCGCATCGATCTCGTCGATGAAGATGATGCAGGGCGCATGTGCCTTGCCCTGCTCGAAGAGATCGCGCACGCGCGATGCGCCGACGCCGACGAACATCTCGACGAAATCGGAGCCCGACATCGAGAAGAAGGGCCGGCCGGCCTCGCCCGCGACCGCTTTGGCGAGCAGCGTCTTGCCGGTTCCCGGAGGTCCGACGAGCAGCGCGCCTTTCGGCAGCCGGCCGCCGAGGCGCTGGAATTTCTGCGGGTCCTTCAGGAAATCGATGATCTCCTCGAGCTCCTGTTTCGCTTCATCGCAGCCGGCGACATCGGCGAACGTGATCTTCGGCGTATCGCCCGCGAGCAGCTTCGCCTTCGACTTCCCGAACGCGAAGGCGCGGTTCCCGCCCTGCTGCATCTGCCGCAGCATGAAGATCACGAGGCCGAAGATGAGGATGTACGGCAGGAACGTGAGCAGGACGACGCCGAACGACTGTCCGGCTTCGCGCGCGCGCACGTCCACGCCCTTGGCCGAGAGATTCGCCGCGAACTTGTCGTCCGCTTCGAAGGGGAGCAGCACGTTGAAGCGCTCCACCGTCTGGCGCTTCACCACCACCGGACGCTGGAACGTGCCGCGGACCTTCTGCCGCTCGGCGATTTCCACCGCGGAGATGTTGCCCGCGTTCAGTTCCTCGGTGAACTGCGTGTACGTGATTTCGGCTTCTTCGCGCCGGCGGCTCGAAGCGAGCTGCACCAGCGCGATCGTCCCGACGATGAGGAGCGCCCAGAAGGAGAGCGTCCGCAGCATCCGGGCCCAGTTGAATTCCCGCGGGGGCGGGGGGATGCGATTGGCCATCTAGGTCAGACTCGCTATATAAGGAAGGTGCCGGAAGTTCTCCGCGTGATCGAGGCCGTACCCGACCAGGAACAGCGTCGGGGCGTCGATTCCCACGAACTTCGCTTCCAGCTCCAAGTGTTCCGCCACATGTTTGTGCAACAGCGCACAGATCTCCAGACTGCGCGGCCGGCGCTGCCGGAGCAGCCCGACCAGCTTGTTCAACGTCTTGCCGGTGTCGATGATGTCCTCGACCAGCAGAATGTGCTTCCCGGCGAGCTCGGTTTCCGGGTCATACACCAGCCGCACATTCCCGCTCGACACCGTTCCCTCGCCGTAGCTCGAAGCGACGAGGAAATCCACCTGCAGCGGCCGGTCGATGCGCCGCACCAGATCGCTCAAGAAGATGAAGCTGCCCTTGAGGAGGCCCAGCACCAGCAACTCGCCATCCGGATAGGCCGCGGTGATTTCCCGGCCCAGGGCCTGGACTCGCTCGGCGATCATCTCCTCGTCGAAGACAATGCGCTTGAGCTCACGCCCGCCGGTCTGCTTGAGCTGAGCCGTGCTCGGTAACATCCAACCTCACCGCTCGAGTTCCGGGCTCTGGCACCCCTGCCGCACTGCGACAGATGCCTGGGACCCAGAGAATGGTTGCTCCTCTACTCACTACGGGATAGCGCGGCCGTGCGCTGCGCGGCACTCGCGCTTCCATTAATAGGCGTCGCAGCGGCCGATGCCCCACCCCACCGAGCGGCACCAGCGAGTCGCCGCGAGCGGGCAGGCGGACTTCCCACGCATCGCTGTCCACCCACGTCGTCCAGGTGGCGCGCTCGATCTGTGCCGGTGCCGCCGCGGGCGACCACTGAATCTCGAAGTCTCCGAACAGCGCTGAACCACGGTCTCCGCTCGGTGCGATACGCTCGAGCGCACAGCCGATCGCGGCCTCGCGCCCCACCCGCAGCCGATCGAAGGCGACCTCGGCCGTCCAGCCACTCCCCAACGGGAGCCAGCGGCCCGAGGGCCGCTCGGCGAACCTTGCCAGTTGCCGCGCCTTGGCGGGACCTAGGATCAGCCCCACCCTGCGGGCCGCCGCACGCAACAGCGCAACAGACAATGCGTTATCATAGCCGCACACACTCGCGCGGGCAACGGCGAAGCCGTCTCGCTCCACGCCAAGCGCGAGGTCCGGGACCACATCCAACACCAGATCCCATGCGCGACGGTCACTTGCCGCATGTCGCCCGTGCTCGAGCAAATCACTCCGCAGCCGGCGACCGAGGCGTTCGGTCAGCAGCGGCAGCAGTGTCGTCCGCACCCACGAGCGCACGTGACGAGCATCGCGATTCGCCGGATCGTCGTAAACCGGAAGACCCCGCTCCGCCGCGTACGAGACCAGCTCGGCGTGAGTAAACGGCAGCAGCGGCCGCACGAGCCCGCCGCGTCGCCGGGCCGCGATACCGGCGAGACCGGCGGCCGCGCTGCCGCGCAGCGCGCGCAACACGATGGTTTCGACTTGATCGTCCTGGTGATGCGCCGTGACGATGTACTTCGACCCGCGGCGCCGCTGCACCTCGCGCAGCCAGCCGTAGCGCGCACGCCGGGCTCTCGTCTCGCTGGAATCCGCGCCGAGCTGGAGTTCGGCGAGCTCGAAGGGCAGCCCGTATTTTTCGGCGAGCGCTCGGACCGACCGTCCAACCATCCGACTGTCCGACGAGATTCCGTGATCGACATGAGCAACCACAAGCGACAAGCGCAGCTCGGTGACGATGCCGTTCAGCAGATCGAGCAGCGCCACCGAATCCGCACCACCTGACACGGCAACGATCGCCTCGCCCGGCTCGCGAAAGAGCCGAGTTGCCTGGATATGCGCGACCAAGCGCGCCGGGAGCGAGGTGATGGTGGCCATGTATCTTGAAGTATGCTCCAACCGGACCTCACCTACCAACTCCTGCGCAATCTGACGTCTCCAGTTGTAGCGATTACCGCCGTCCGAGCCGGCAAAGAGAACGGCATGATTTCCGATGCGGCGGTGCGCGCGTCGATCGTGCCGACGGTGCCTCGCCTCTCGGTCTACATCCACAAATTCAACTTTAGTCACGATATGATTTACGAGACGGGGCGCTTCGCGCTGCATCTCCTGCACACGAAGCAGTTCGATGTGGTGCGGCGGCTCGGTTTCGTCAGCGGGCGCGACCAGGACAAGCTCGCCGCGATTCCGCATCACGCGGGAACGCTAGGCGTCCCGATCCTCGATGAGTGTTTTGCGCATTTCGAATGCAGCGTGGTGAACGTGATGGACACGGGCAGCTCGACGCTGTTTCTTGGGGATGTCGTCGCGGTGGGCCGCGGCAAGGCCGCGGGCGAGCTGCTCACGGCGACGCATTTTCGGTCGAACATGCCGGCGGAGTGGCAGCGCGAATACGAAGCGAAACTGAAGGAGGCGCAACGGTACGCGGAAGCGCGGTCACGGGACATCAAACCCGTCGTTTGGCAACGGAGGTGACTTATGCGCGCACTGATCGGATCTGGGCTGACCTTGGTAGCGCTCGCGTGCGGGCCAGTGGGGGACCCACGCCCGATCCTGGATACCGACAAGACGGCGATGCGGGCCTCGTTGGACAGTTTTACCGCGTACGTCGTGACGCATCGAGACTCGCTGGCCGCCGCGATGTACGCCGAGAACGCGACGTTCATGCCGCCCAATCAAGCCATGGTGCAAGGTCGCGCCGCCATTCGCGCGTGGATCAAGCAGCTTCCCCCGATCAGTCACTTCACCGCTTCGGCGATCGCGATCAACGGGCGCGGCGAACTCGGGTACATCCGGGGCACCTACCAAACGCTCTTCGTGACCGGCGCGTCGGACCACGGGAAGTTCCTGGAAGTGCGGCGGCGCGAAAAAGATGGGCGCTGGTTGATCATTGCGGACATCTTCAATTCGGATCTGCCGGTGCCCACACGCTGAAGCGTGCCCTTTAGGGTGTGACACCCCCAAAAAGAAAATCCCGGGACTCACCTGTCCCGGGATTTCGCATAGCAGGGGTGGGATTCGAACCCACGACCCCGGCATTATGAGTGCCGTGCTCTCACCAGGCTGAGCTACCCTGCCGCAGGACGCGCTCAAAAACCTAGCAAGGTCGCTAGTTAACGCCAACCCTCCCCTGCACCGACGCGATCAGCTTCGCCGAGTCGTAGCCGACGCCGTCTTTGAACACAATCGTGGGACTGCGAATCACCGACGGATCGGCAGTCAAATCGCCGTGCAGCACCACGAGGTCCGCCAGCTTCCCCGGCTCGACAGTCCCGAGCGTCTGCTGCACGCCGAGGATCTTGGCGCCGTTCAGGGTCATGATCTGGATGGCTTGCGCTGGCGTGAAGCCGGCCTCGATGAAGAGCTCATAGTTGCGCTGGTCGCCGAACCCGGCGAGCGCACCGCCGATGCCCGTCGGGTCGACACCCGCGGCCAGCGTGCCGCCCGCGTCGACGAACGCCCGCTCGAACGCCATCGCGTTCTTGAACGCCGGCAGCGATACCCAACCGGTGCCGCTCGAGTCGATCTGGTGGCGCATCTTCAGGTAACTCTCACGGACTTCCGAATCCATCGCCTGCAGCGTGCGCTCATCCTTCGTCGGACGATTCGCTACGAACGGCTCGTATACGGCCAGGGTGGACGTCATCGCGACATGGTGCTGCACGAGCGAGCGAATCGTGGCCTGCCCGGCGTCGCCCTTGGGATCCGACGCGCTGATCTGCGTCATCAGATTGGTCGGGCACACGTCGGCCGGCCTGCCGGTCGTGAAATCGGAGGCGGTGAGCATGCCGTGCTCGAGATTGTCGATACCCAGCGCGACGGCCTCCTGGAAACTTACTGAGCACAAATGGCCCGTGACCTTGATGCCCTTCTTGTGCGCCTCCTGAATCGCGGCGCCCAGCTCCGCGCGCCGGATGTCGGTGTACGCCTTGATCCACGTCGCGCCCTCTGCGGCCCAGTAGTCGACGAAGCGGCGCGCTGCCTCAGGCGAATTCAGGATCGCCATCGCGCCGCCGCCGGCCGAACCGGTGATGTAGGGCGCTGTAAGATGGATGCGCGGTCCGGGCGCGAGGCCGTGATCGATCCAATCCTTCAGATTGATCTCGGCGTACGGTGACCGGCTGCCCGTCGTGCGGATCGTCGTGACACCGGAGCCGAGGTAGAGGTGCGATCCCGTGTACCCCATCTGCACCGCCCGGCCACCCGCCGCGGTATAGAAGAGGTGGTCGTGCATCCCAATGATGCCGGGGATCACCGTCGAACCGCTCATGTCCATGACGCGCGCGCCGGCCGGGATCTGCACCGACGCCGCCGGTCCTACGGCCGCGATCTTGCCGGCGCGAATCACGACCGTCTGATCGCTCTTCGGAGCGGCGCCCGTCCCATCGACGAGCAGCACATGCGTCAACGCCACCACGGAGGTATCGACAGCGATGTATTCACGCACGCTGGCCGCGAAGGAATCGGGGCGCTGCGCCACGAGCGTGAGCACCAATGTGAGCGCGTACATGAAGGCTCCTCGCTAATTCACGGTGAAGTGCATCATCATCCCAGCCGAGAGATGCTCGGCGATGTGACAGTGGAGCATCCAGTCACCGGCGTTCGCGGTGTCGAGCAGAATATCCACCACCCCACCGGCCGGCACCAGCACGGTGTCTTTCCACGCCAGATCCTTGTTCGGAACGCCGTTCACCGCCAGTACGAGGAAGCGCTGGCCGTGCAGATGGATCGGATGTTGCATGCCGTGAAACGCGCGCCGCTCGTTGACCAGGCGAATCTTCACCGGATCGCCGCGGTGAAACTGCCAGTCGATGTCCATGTTCTCGCGACCGGTGACGGGATCCTTCAGCACCCAACGAACCTGCCGGCCGGTGGAGGCCCAGTTCATCATGGGCATGGTCCCCGCCCATTCGACGGGCGCAAAGTAGATCGAGTCAAGCTGCATCAGCCGCTCGGTCACGAACGGCAGGCCGTGCGTCTGGAGTGTGAGCACGAGCGTCCGGTCGGGGGCCTTGTCGACAAATCGCCGATACGACCGCATCGCACGAGTCGTCGCCGTATCCCGGCCTAGCACAGCGAAGCTCGCGCCGAGATCGTGGCGCACAGGCTCGCGCCCAACGGTGACGACGCCCAGGGTATCAACCTCCGGGTAGAAGCGGCCGAACAGGTGGTCGAGTCCAATTACCTTATTGACCAACGCAACCGTGCCGGGTTTATCGAACCGGACATGCACGACATAGCGCTCGGCTGGCGCGATGACGACGCTTTCGACCCAGGCTTCGTGCTCGAACGGCCCCGCATCGGTGGCGACGACCTTCATGCGCGCCCCGGGAAACGAGAGGTTCAGCGTCCGGGCGTTCGACGCATTGGTCAGATAGAAGCGGACCACTTCGCCTCGCCGCACCGACAGCCGATATCCCGGCTCGCCGTTCACCAGAAACACATTTCCAAACCGCCCCATCAACGCGTGGGTCGGTGATTCCTGCCCCCACGGAATGAGGTCCGGATCGCCGACCAGCAGATCCTGGAGCATCAGGACCTGTTCTCGATTGGCGGGGATCTGCGCACCGGGCTCTCGCACGAGAATGTTGCCGTACAGGCCGAGACCTTGTTGGACATCTTCGCGAATGTGGGGATGGTACCAGAAAATCCCCGCATCTGGGAACCGAATCTTGTATGTGAACGCGTCGCTTACCCCTTCGACTCCGTCAAACGCGTTCTCGAGCCGTATCCCATGCCAATGAATGCTCGTCCAGTCCCCAAGGTGATTCGTGAACCGCACCATGATCTCGGATCCACGCGAGACTTCGATCAGCGGTCCTGGATACTGCCCGTTGTAGCTGTACATGGTGAACGTCTGTCCAGCGATCGTGCGGCGGACGAGCTCGGCATCGAGATCGATGATGTCGCCGTCCTTGGCACGAAGCACCTCATTCGAGTCCGCGTTGGGTAGCGGCGCATCCGACACGGGAAGAAACGGAGTCACCTCAGGTCGCAGCGCCATCTCCGACGGCAGCATGGTCAGACCGTGTGGTATCGGGGGCATCGGCCACGCTGCTGAATCGTGTTCGTGGTGCTCCGCCATGTCGGGGGGGACCATGCCGCCGACGGAGAACTCGAGGACATCGGGAGGCATCGGCCGCGTGCTCGGCGACTGGCCGCGCAGCACAATTTTCCCGCGCGGCTCGCGTCCGCGCCCGCGTCGCTCCGACGAAATCAGGATGATGAATTTGTCGAGCTCGATGGCGGGCAGCGTCGTCGTGCCGTTCTTCACGACGCCGAGGTTGATCACCGTGTCCATCTGGGGCGAGACGGCCCAGGCGACGTAGCTGCCGACGGGCAATCCCGTGAGCCTGACCACCGGAATGAATCGCGCATGGCCATCGGCTGTGACGCCGACGGTGAAGGGACCGGCGGGTGTGGCGAGCTCGACCCGCCCCGCGACCCGTGTTACGCCGGGAGCGGGAACGAGCTCGAGGCAATAGAGGTCGTGACTCGGCCCGAGCGGTGTGGGCGGATCACACGGTCGTCCCTGCGCGCTCGCGAGCGCCAGCAGGGTAAGGAAGAGCGGCAGCTCAGCTATGCTTTTTCCATCCTCGGAAGGTCCCGCTCGGTAGCACACGCAACACGCGAGCCGCGCCGCGACTCTGCGGGGCGGTCGGACCGGTGTTTGCGTCGAACGCGAGCGTGTACTCCCCCGTATCCGACGGCGCCGCCGTGCCGATCTGCAGCAGATACCAGCCGTTTGCCGGTACCGTGTAGGCGATGTACGCGTTGGGATTGCCGCTCGCGCTGTCGTCGTTCGCCGCGACCGAATCGAATCGGGCGGCGGCGAAGTTCGCGTTGTAAAGCTTCAAGCGCGGATTCACGACGCTCGACCGCTCCGCCACTCGGATGACTTCCGATGCCTGCATGAACATGTAGATGATGTCGGAATAATTCTTGAGGCTATCGGCGCAGTCAGTCGAGCGAATCGTGTCGATGATGGTGGCGCCCGGCGTCATCCAGGCATCCTGGCAGCCCGCCAGGGTCGTGGGCCGCGGCTTCGCGATCAGCGTGTACGTGCCGGTCGTATCGGGATCATATGACGTCGCCCCGATGACGTACGAGCCGCCCGATCCCAGAATCACGTCGAATTGCGACGTCTGGATCACGCCCGGCTGGATGTCGTCATCCCATCCCAACAGCTCACCGGTGGACCGGTAGAACTCGACGTACGGATCGATGCGGTCCGACAGCTCGTTGATCCGAATGCTTTGCTGGCCGGGGGGCAGGTTCAACTGGTAGTAATCGTAAAAGTAGAAGACGGGCCCTGAAAATACCCGGCAGTCGGTGGTCGAGAGCGCGCCGGTGACGGTATCGCCGAGCGTATAGACAGCCGCGTAGTGACAGGGATCGATTGACTTCAGGTGAAAATCAATGGGCGCTACACCGTTCAGACTCGCCGTGACCGTAAACGTGGCGACGGCGCTCCCCGCCCGCACCACCGTGGACACGTTGCCGATGCTGTCGGACGTCTGCGCGGTGGGATTGATGGTGGCCGCGGTCGTCGGCGCCACCGTCCACGACACCTTGGCGCCCTTGAGGGGATAGCCCTGGCCATCGAGCACGGTGAAGCCGATCGACAGCGTCCCACCGGTGTTCACCGAATCGTTGTCGCCAAACATTCCCGTGATCGAGCCGACCTTTGGTCCCATCGAATCCCCTCCACAGGCGACGGCGCCCCCAAACATGGCCGTGAGAGCGACGGGTACGAACCGACGAAGCAGTGTCATGGTGCCTCCGTTATTTGGGCACGACGCGGTAGAGAACCTCGCCGTCTCGAATCATCCCGAACTGCTCCCGCGCCACCCGCTCCTGCACCGCCGGGTTCGTCTCGAGGTCGCGCGCCAGCTTGGCCAGCGAATCGATCTCGACGCGCAGCGCGGCGACTTTGGCGCGCTCGTCCGCGAGCTGCCGCCGGATGGTGATCCAGTCCGCGGTGCCGTACTCGCCGCCCCAGACCGCCAGGGCGAGCAAACCCACGCCGCCGGCGATCCCGGCAATCCGTGTCCGCGTCACAAACCGTACAGATGGCGGCCGGGGTAGTGTCCCACGTCGCCGAGCTCCTCCGCGATCCGCAGCAGCTGGTTGTACTTCGCGACCCGCTCGCTCCGCGAGGCGCTGCCCGTCTTGATCTGGCCGACGCCCGTCGCGACCGCGAGGTCCGCGATGAACGTGTCCTCCGTCTCACCCGAGCGGTGCGAGATCACCGAGCCGTAGCCGTTCCCGCGGGCCAGCTCGATGCACTGCAGCGTCTCCGTGAGTGTCCCGATCTGGTTGACTTTGATCAGAATCGCGTTCGCGACGTTCTCTTCGATGCCGCGCGCGAGTCGTTCGACGTTGGTGCAAAAGAGATCGTCTCCCACAAGCTGCACCCGCTCGTGCAGACTCTCCGTGAGCTTCGCCCAACCGGCCCAGTCATCCTCGGCCAGGCCGTCTTCGATGGATACGATGGGATAGCGATCGATCCATCCTTTGTAGAGCGCCATCATCTCCGCGGCGCTCTTCTTGCCGCCTTTGCTCTTCTTGAAGTTGTAGGAGCCATCCTCATAGAGCTCGGACGCGGCGACGTCGAGCGCGATCGCGATGTCCTTCCCCGCTTCGAACCCCGCCGCTTCGATGGCCGCCATGATCGCTTCGAGCGCGGCTTCGTCGTTCGGCAGATCGGGAGCAAACCCGCCCTCGTCTCCCACCGCCGTGGAGAGGCCCCGTTTTGCCAGGACCTTCTTCAGGGCGTGAAACACCTCCACGCCCAGCCGCAGCGCCTCGGGGAACGTCTCCGCCCCGATCGGCACGACCATGAACTCCTGTGAATCGACCGTGTTGGCGGCATGCGCGCCCCCGTTCAGGATGTTCATCATGGGGATCGGCATGACGTGCGCGACTGGGCCGCCGAGATAGCGGTACAGCGGCAGGCCGGCATCCTGGGCGGCCGCGCGGGCCACGGCGAGCGAGACCGAGAGAATGGCATTCGCGCCGAGGTGACCTTTGTTCGGGGTGCCGTCGAGATCGAGCATCGCGTAGTCGATCACGATCTGATCTTCGGCGGACATGCCCTCGAGCCGGGGGCCGATCACCTCATTCACGTTCTTGACGGCTTCGAGCACGCCTTTGCCGCCGTAGCGCTTGCTGTCGCCGTCGCGCAGCTCCACCGCTTCGTGCTCCCCCGTGGACGCGCCGCTCGGAACGGCGGCCGTGCCGCTCGCGCCGCTCGCGAGGGTGACGTCCGTCTCGACGGTGGGATTGCCACGACTGTCGAGAATCTCCCGCGCATGAACCGAGATCACTGTGCTCATTGTGGCTCGAACCCTACCGCGCCTTTGACTGGAGAGCAACCATGGCTGCACGCACCTGGTCGCGCAGGCGCTCGCGGTCGCCGGGCTCGAGTCCCGCCGTCGCAATGGGAGTCCCGACGAGAAGACGGATCGGTCGCGGTCGCAGACGCCACGCGCCCTTGCGGAGGATCTCGAACGTGTGATGGACGTAAACGGGCACGATGGGTACCTGGGCCGCGATCGCGAGGCCGAAGGGGGCGTTCTTGAACGGCAACAGCTCCCCGGTGCGACTGCGGGTGCCCTCCGGGAACACAATAATGGAAGAGGTGCCGCGCTGGATCGTGCGCGCCGCTTCGTCGTACGCCTCGAACGCCCTCTTGCGCGCGGCACGGTCGATCGGAATGTGTCCGACCGCGCGCATCGCCCCGCCGAGCAGCGGGATCCTGAACAGCTCCCGCTTGGCCACGAACCGCACCGATCCGGGTAGCGTGGCGAACAGGGCCCAGATGTCGAACATCGACGAGTGATTCGACGCGTAGATCACGGGCCGGTCGCGCGGGATCAGCTCGAGCCCTTCGGCGTGCACCGGCGTACCAGCCGCCTTCAGGATGTCACGGGCCCAATCGGTGCCGGCCCAATCGTACACGCCGCCGACGCGGTTCTTGACGCGCAACAGCCCGGCGACGACGGCGCCGAAAGCGTGATAGACTGTTGAAACCGCGAGAACGACGTAGTACCAGAGGGTGCGGATCACCGCGCGAAGTGATCGTATCCTGCAGGGAGTGGAACCGCGGCGTTGTGATCGAGCAGCCGCACGCCCCCGCGGCGTCCCCCGGCGCCGCGCAGGCAGCTGCCGATGCGACTCAACTGCAGGCCGGTCTGCGCCCGGAATTCGGACACGCTGGTTTCGCCGAAGGTCGGTGGCATCGTGCACAGCAGCTCGAACTCTTCACCGCTGGCGACCGCCGCCGTCGCTTCCACACCCTCCCAGCATGGGATCCGCTCGAGGTGGATCTCGATGCCGACCTCGGACGCGGCGGCGAGGTGCTGCGCATCGGAAACCAGTCCGTCGGAGATGTCGATCATCGCGCTGGCGCCGTGTCCGGCGAGCCAGCGTCCCGCCTCGATGCGCGGCTCGGGGCACGCGTAGCGGTTACGCAACGCCGCCGGCATGTGCTTCCCCGCGCGGAACTGGTCGAGTGCGAGCGCGGCGCCGCCCAGGTATCCGGTCACCCAAAGAGAGTCTCCTTCGTGGGCGCCGGAACGGCGCACCGGGCGCTCCGCGGTGCCGATCACGCACACATCGATCACGTACTTGTCCGAGCGCGTCAAGTCGCCGCCGAGCACCCGCGCGTCGAGTTTGTGCGCCAGCGTGGCGACGCCGGCCATGATCTCCGCCGCGGGATCGCTGCCACCCTGCTCATTCGGCGGGGCGCCCAACGATACCATGAGACCCAGGGGCTTCGCGCCTTCCGCGGCGAGGTCGGCCAGCGCGGCACCGGCGGCGCGGCAGCCGATCTCCTTGAAGTCGAGCCAATCGGTCCGGAAGTGCACGTTCTCGAGCGAATTGTCGATGCTGATGGCAAGCGTCGTCGAGCCGAGCGGCAGCAGGGCGCAGTCGTCGCCGATGTCGGAGACGTGGTCGCCGGAGATCTCCGCGATCCGCGCGAGCATCGCGCGGATGCGATCGAATTCCTGCCCGGGGCCGAGATTCATGGCTTAGTCTACCACAGGTCGGGGGCTTCAAGTTCCACTAGAACTGGAGGTGTGCCCGGCTTCAGACTTTTCCAGGCGCGCCACACCTCGGGCAGCGCGGCCAGCACGTCGGCCGGCCGCAAACTGCGTGCCGTCCACTGCCGGGCGCCCTGCTCCGCGGCCCGGCCCAGCGCGTGCGCACCGAGCGCCGCGGCTTCGGCGGGCACGGTGCCGCGCGCGAGAAACGCCCCGATGAATCCGGCGAGGAGATCGCCGCTCCCTCCGGTCGCGAGCCCCGGATTGCCGCTCGCGACGACGTGCTCCGGACCGCGCAGGTCCGCGATGACGGTGGGCACGCCTTTGAGCAGGACGGTGCACTTGAGCTTCGCGGCCGCGCGCGCCGCCGCCGCCCAGCGATCGTTGGCGGCTTCGTCCGCGAGCGCGTCGCCGCCGAGCGCGCGGAACTCACCGAGGTGCGGCGTGCAGACGACGGGCCGATTGGCCTGGCCTTTGAAGTAGTGCAGCGCGTCGGCATCGATGACGGTAGGCACGGCGCGCCGCGAGAGGACTTGGGCGACAAACCCCTCTCGCACATCGACGCGGCCCAATCCCGGCCCGAGGACGATCGCGTCCGCCCACTCGACCGCTTCGGCGACGGCGGGCTCGAGAGTCTCGCCGAGCGATGATTCGACGGTCAGCAGATCGGGCAGGCTTGCCTGGGCCGCGGCGATCGTCTCGCGCGCCGCGACGAGCTTGACGAGACCAGCCCCGGCGGCAAGGGCAGCACGCGCGGCATGGAGCGCCGCGCCACTCATGCCGTCGGCACCGCCGATGACGCACACGCGGCCGCGATCGCCCTTGTGCATCTGCGGCGCGAGCCGCGGCAGCCGCTCAGCGGCCCAGCGGTCGGTGACGAGCAGCGGCCAAGCCGCATCGAGCGGCGGGAATCCGATGTCCACCACGACGATTCTCCCGCACCATTCCCGCTGGAGCAGGTGGCCGCGGCGTGCGCCGCCGAACGTCACCGTGAGGCGCGCGTGAATCGGCCCATGCGCCTCGCCGCTCGTGAGATCGAGCCCCGTCGGTCCGTCGACCGCCACGATGGGCGCGCCGTACTCGGCCACGCGCTGCGCGAGGGCAAGCACGTCCCCCTTCGCGGGACCCACAGCCCCGGTCCCGAGCAAGGCATCGACGGCAACCGCGGCTTGCGGCCACGCTTCCTCGCGACCCAGCTCGCACACGCCGTCGAGACGCGCGAGCGCGCGATTGTCGATCGCGTCGTCCGTCTTGGGATCGACCGCGGAGACCCAGACCGGAACGCTGGCCGCGTGCAACGCGCGCGCGAGCACCCAGCCATCGCCGCCGTTGTTGCCCGCGCCCGCGGCGATCAGCACCCCACCGGTCAGCGCGTCCGGAAGCTCGGCGACGAGCACCTGCGCGACGGCGCGACCGGCGGTCTCCATCAGCACCCGGCTGGGCACGCGATACTGCGTGCGCGCGGCCGAATCCCAGGCCGCCACCTCGCTCGCCGCCAGAACCGGAATCGGATTCACGGAATCACCACCCCCGCATATCCCACGACGCGCGCGTTGTCGCCAGAGACCCAACCGGAGTGGCGGTAGTCTACCACCTCGGCGCGCTCAGCGCCCAGCGCACGGGCAGCCGCGAGGACAGTCGCCGCGGGCGCGCGGCCGCACATCGAGATCCGCTCGCGCTTGCAGCGCGCGAGCAGCTCCTCCCCATCGAGGGCCGTCACCGCCTCGAGCGCGCGCGCATCCTTTTGCTCCGAGATTTTGGCCGGCTCGTAATGATTGAGGTCGCTGGAGGCGAGCAGCAGCACGCGCTCACCGGCCGCCGTGACGAACCTGGAGAGCATCTCTCCGAGCAGGTGTGCCGGACTCCAGGCGTCCCATGCGATCACCAGCGGCACGATCCGGACGTCCGCGCGCAGCAGCTGCAGGAACGGCAGCTCGACCTCGACGGCGTGCTCCGCCAGATGCGCTTTGTGATCCACTTCCACGACGCCGTCAGAGATTTTTCGGAGGGCGGCGCTCGCCTCGGCATCGACGGGCACGTCACCGAGGGGCGTCCGGAAGGCGCCAGACTCCCACAACGAAACTCCACTCTGTGCTTCCGCCATGCCGGTGTGATTGGGAGCGAGAATGACGACCAGGCCCGGGATTATTGCCCGTGCATAGACTCGGGCGGCCGTGGGACCGGAGTAGATGAACCCCGCATGCGGCGCAATGACGGCGCGAAACGGCGCGGTGGGGGCAGCGGCGATATCGCGGCGCGCGTCCGCGAGGAGGGTGGCGACTGTTGCCCGGAGTTCAGTGGGATCGCTCGGGTAGAAGCGGCCGCTGACTGCCGGAGCACGGACCACTAGCCCGACGAAGCGACTCCTGGAAACCGATACCCCGAGCCGGCCCTGAAGACTTCAGCGAAGTCGTAGACGCCCTCGAAGTCCTCGAGACGATCAGTGGGTTGGCGCGCCAGCAAGCCGACATCGATCAGCATGAACACGATGTGGCCAAAGTCCTCGGTCGTGCGGACACCCCAATGCGTCAGCACCGCCGCCGCGAGCATCCCGAATTGCGCCAACGCAAAATCGCGGCAGGCCCACGCCAGCTCGACCCCGCTCAAGTGCCGGCGCGCCGGGAGACGCGTCTGCGCGAATTCCAGCGCCGCCAGCACAAAGATGTACGCGCGTTCATTATACTTGCCGTCGCGCTTGCGGATCTCGGCGAGCGCCAATTCGAGCGTCGCGACGTCACTCATCGCCGGGCCTCGCCGGGCGAAGGCGGAGCGGCCGGCGGTGTCGGCGTGGGCACCACACGGATTCCGCCGGAGCGGCGCTGCCGCTCCTCGGCCGGCGCCTCGAGCAGCGCCAATTCGAGCACATCGTCAATCGTTTCCACCAGTTTGATGTCAAGCAACTTCTGTACCTCTTCCGGCAAATCGATCAGATCGTTCTTGTTGCGCTCGGGAACGAGCACCGATGTGACCCCGGCCCGGGCGGCCGCGGTCAGCTTCTCCTTCAATCCTCCGATCGGGAGCACCCTGCCCCGCAGCGTCAGCTCACCTGTCATCGCGACGTCATGGCGGGCGGGCCGCCGGCACAGCAGCGACGCGAGCGCCGCCGCGATGGTGATGCCGGCAGAGGGGCCATCCTTGGGAACGCCTCCGGCCGGCACGTGCAGGTGCACGTCGGACTGCGTGAACGCGTCGAGCGGAATCCCCAGCGCGCTGGCGCGCGCCCGCAAAAGGCTCCAAGCCGCCTGCGCCGATTCCTTCATCACATCGCCGAGCTGGCCGGTCAACGTGATCTGCCCCTTGCCGGGCATGCGGATCGCTTCGATGAACATGATGTCGCCGCCGACCGGCGTCCACGCCAGCCCAGTCGCCACGCCGATCTCCGGCGCCCGGCCCGCCACTTCACTTTGGACCTTCGGCTGGCCGGCGTATTTCTCCAGGTTCTTCGACGACACCTTCACCGTCTTCGCCCCGCCCTCCACAACCTCCAACGCGGCTTTTCTCAGGACGCCCTGGATCTCGCGCTCGAGCTGGCGGACGCCCGCTTCGCGCGTGTACTCGCCGATCAGTCGCTCCAGCGCACTGTCGGCGACGTATGCCCGCTCACCTTTCTCGCCCTTCCCTAATCCCGTTTCCTTGAGCTGGCGCGGCATGAGATAGCGCTTGGCGATCTGCAGCTTCTCGGACGGCGTGTAGCCGACCAGCGTCAGCTGCTCCATCCGGTCGAGCAGCGGATCGGGAATCGGCATCGTGCTGTTCGCCGTCGCGATGAACATCACGGCCGACAGATCGAACGGGACTTCGAGGTAATGGTCGACGAATGTCGAATTCTGTGCCGGATCGAGCACCTCGAGCAGCGCCGCCGTCGGGTCGCCGCGCACGTCGGCGCCCATCTTGTCCACTTCATCCAGCATCAGCACGGGGCTGCGCGTCTCGCAGCGTTGGAGCGCGTGAATGATGCGCCCCGGAAGCGCGCCCACGTAGGTGCGGCGGTGCCCGCGGATCTCCGCCTCGTCGCGCACCCCGCCGAGCGACACGCGCGTGAACTTGCGGCCCAGCGCTTCTGCGATGCTTTGGCCAAGCGAGGTCTTGCCCACGCCCGGCGGCCCGACGAAGCACAGAATCGAGCCTTTCGCGTCGGGGTTCAGCGTTCGCACTGCGAGGTACTCGAGAATCCGCTCCTTGATCGTCTTCAGGTCGTAATGATCGCGGTCCAGGATTTCGCGCGCGGTCTTGAGCTCGAGCCGGTCCTGGGTCACGCGACCCCACGGTAGCGCGGCGAAGACGTCGAGGTAGGTACGGGCAACCTGATACTCGGCGGACTGCGGCGACATCTGGCGCAGGCGCTTCAGCTCGCGGTCGGCAACCTTCTTCGCTTCCGCCGAGATCTGCGCGTCCTCGAGCCGCTTGGCGAGCTCCTCGAGCTCGTCGTCGCCTTCACCCTCGCCCAGCTCCTGACGAATCACCTGCAGCTGTTCGCGCAACACGTACTCGCGCTGGTTCTGGTCGAGCCGCGTCTTTACTTTTTCCTGGATCTGGGTGCCGACCTCCAGCACCTGCAGCTCCTGCATCAGGAACTCGCCCAGCCGCTCGAGCCGGCGCGTCACGTCGTCGATCGCGAGCAACTCGGCCTTCGCCGGGAGCGCGAGATCGAGGTTCGCGGCGATGAAGTCGGCGAGCTTCCCCGCTTCCGTGATGCCGGCTAACACCTCGTGCAGCTCGGCGCCGAGGTAGGGCGCGATGTCGATCACGCGGGAGAATTGCGCGACGACGGTCCGCTTCAGCGCTTCGGTGCGCGAGTCCTCGAGCAGGTTCTCCTGCAGCGGCTCGGCTTCCGCCATCAGCCACTTCTCGCCCTGCGCGATGTCTTTGAGCCGTGCGCGCTCCAACCCCTGCACCATGACGCGCACCGAGCCATCGCCGAGCTTCAGCATTCGCACGATCGTGCCGAGCGTGCCGATATCGTAGAGCTGGTGCGGCAGCGTGTTCATCACCGCGCCCTCGGGCGGCTCCATCCCCCCCATCGACTTCACGACGCCGAGCAACAGGCGCTTTTCGCCCTGGATGATCTCGTCGATCAGTTGAACGGCTTTGGGATCTGTAAGAGCCAGCGGCAGGACTACGTGGGGATAGACGACGAGCTGGCCCAGGGGAAGGACCGGCAGGCGCTCCATTAGGTCACTCGCACTGATTGCGCGCCCGACGAACGCGGCGGCTGCTTGGCGAGCCGGATCTCGAGAAAGCCGTGCTCGTATGTGGCATGGATCGACGCCGGGTCGACGACCACGGGAAGCCGGAAGCGGCGCTCGAATGGACCGATCTGCACTTCCATCGAGTGGTAGTGTCGCTTCCCCTGCTCCCGCGCGCTGGCCGTGCGCTCGCCCGAGATCTTGAGGATGCCGTCGTCCAGCTCCACGCTGAAATCGCCGGCCTTCATGCCGGCGATGTCCATGTGGACGATCAGCTCCTCATCGGTTTCGTAGACGTCGGTGCGTGGCTTCCATTTGGGCGAGGCGACGAAGCCGACGGGGCGGCCGTGGGCGACTTCGTTGAAGTAGACGTCCAGCTCGTCGGCCAGGTGAACCGTGAGCGAGCCCGAGCCGCGGGAGGGACGATTCGGGGGTGGAGAAAAGCCGCTGTCAGCCATGCGCGATTAAAGATAACGCTCCCGGAGGCCGGGCGCGTGGCCCTAAATCACCGATTTCAGGCGTATTTCAGCTGCCTACTGCCGGATCGTGCGGCGGTAGTCCCCGGGAGTGACGCCTACCTGGTGACGGAACGCCCGTGTGAAATGACTCTGGTCGGCAAAGCCCGCGTCGAGCGCGATCTCGACGATCGGTACCTCCGTCCGCGCCAACCGGTCGGCTGCCCAATCGAGCCGCAGCCGCCGGACGTAGGCCCCCACCGCGGCACCAAACCAGGTTCGAAAGGCGCGCGCGAAATAGTCCGGATGCACCCCGCACATCGCGGCGCCGCCGCCACGCGCCGCAGCGCTCGTTGCTCCCGTAGCGCCAGCGCGACAGTCTCGAGCGCGAGTCCCTCGACGGCAATCGGCGTCACACTGTCTGGCGCGCGCAGCTCGGAGCTGTTCGACTCGGTGCGCTACGCCCGCTCGAGTCCGGTGGTGCTGCTGGCGTGCCGTCTGGCGCGCGAAACGACGCACGGTCGCACTATGGCCATAGGGTCCTCCGCCTGTGTGAGCGATGAGGTCACAGTAGGCGGCGGCGGAAGCGACGTCTTGCACGCTATCGACGTGGAATAGAACGGCAGCGACCGACCATTGCGCAGTCAAGAAGGGATGATGCCGGAAACACGGCACATGACGATCCGGGAGACTACCGCGACGGCGTCAGCCGGCTCGCTTTGATCCAGAACCAGTCGTCCGGCAGCCCCACCTTCCCGTCACCGCGAATCATCGCGGGGTAGCCGTACTGCGGGTCATAGGCGACTTCGAGCACATCGACCTGCTTGAGGCTCTGCTCCACGGCGTCGAAGAGCCCCTCGACCGTGTAGAGCGACCAGGGCTCACGCACCGCTCCCGCCGGTTTCCCCAGCGTGTCGAGCAGCTGCGTGATCCTCCCGCCACGTACATCAAGGATCAGCGGGTTGCCCGGCCAGGGACAGAAACATCCGGCGGCGACTTTGAGACGGTAATCGTTGATATGCCGCGCACGCCAAGCTGTGCGGTGAGCGGCCACCTCGCGGAGCGAGGAATCGCGCTCCGCCCGCGTCAGCGGACCGGTGAAGTTCCGGCCAACACCGAGCACATCGTTACCGGGCGGTGGTGGCTCGGCAGGCGGCGGGGGTGGGGGTGGGGGTGGGGGTGGG
>QHVB01000044.1 GCA_003222195.1 Gemmatimonadota bacterium
TACGCCAGATACAGCGGGGGCATCGTGAAATGGTGGATGGACGGTGCGCTGGTGGGGAGCTATACTGGCGTGACGTTCCCGAGCGACGCCGGCTTCTCGACAATGGAGTTCTCGCCGACTTTCGGGGGGAACGGGTCGCCGAAGACCGAGAATGATTACTTCTGGTACGATCACGTGCACATCAGCAGGCCGTGACCGCATGTTTCTTGTCGCGGGCTTGGCGAGTGTCTGCCTCTCCCAATTCGCGCTAACCGGCTGCCGAGCGCTGTGTCAAGGCTCGACGCGCTGTGTGTCGGACCGGCAGTCCTGCACGGACGTCTGGCCGCACGAGCCTCCTGGGTTCGTGGTCGTGACGGATTACGGATTCTCCGATCCGATTCCCCAGACGTCGGGCGATGAGAGCCTTCCGGTGGGCTGTGGCTGGGGCGTCGTCTTTAACGGCTATGGTCTTGCCGCACGGGTCACAGACTCCGCGGCACCTGCCTCGCCGCCTTTTGTGCTACAAGAGTCCTATCCGGGAGCGGGGAACTCGTATTTGCCGAATGGGTTTCCCACCGGGGGGGCACCGGGGACGCTCTTTTACGACCACTTTCTCGGCAAGGAACTGTACGTGGGCTTCTGGTGGAAGCCGAGTAATCCGTGGCAAGATGCCAGCACGTCTGGGGTCAGCAAAATCGCTTTCCTGTTCGCCCAGAGGGGCCACGGCCCGATGTATATCATGATGCATGGTATCGGCTCGCCACGGCAGCTTGTTGTCGAGACGGAGTTCCCGGGGGACAACCGGAATCTGTATCCCAACGTGCACAATCCCGATCCGGCACTGGGCGTGTGGCACCGCATCGAGGTATACGCCAGGTACGCGTCGGGAGCCGCGGGCATCGTGAAATGGTGGATGGACGGCGTGCTGGTGGGAAGCTACGCTGACGTGGTGTTCCCGGACGACCGTGGGTTCTCGGTCTTTAACTTCTCACCAACCTTCGGGGGGACCGGGGCGCCGAAGAGTGAGAATGATTACTTCTGGTACGACCACGTGCACATCAGCAGGCCGCAACCCTAAGCTACCCCACCTGTCGAAGGTCGCTGCATCACTGCCGTCACAAGGTCGAGCATCCGAGATACGTCCTGTTCCCAATGGTAAGTTGCGCGAATGGCCGCGCGACCGCACTCGCCCGCCACGCGCCGAACAGCCGGATCCGCAAACCTACGCAATGCGGCGGCGAGGGCCGCTGGATCGCGGTCGGGGAACACCGCTCCGCAGCCGGATGTCCGGACGATGCGCGCAACGGGGGCCGCATCCGACGTGACTACCGCAAGTCCCGCGGCCATGTAGTCAAAGATCTTGTTCGGGATGGTCGTGTCCCAACTCTCGTCCTTCCAGTGCGGGACGATCCCGACGTGGGCGAGCGGGAGCTCGCCGAGGGCGACATCGTTCGGCACCTGACCACGGAAGTCCACGTGTTCCTGGCCCAGCCCCAGCGCCGCGGCGCGTCCACGCAACAGGGCTTCGTCGAAGCCGCCGCCGAGAACCGTCAGGCGGACTGGGAACTTGGCCTCCTTGAGAATGGCGACGGCTTCCAACGCGGTCCCGATACCTCGCTGCAATTCCAGCAAGCCCAGATACACGACGCGGAGGGGCGCAGTCGCGTCATGTCGAGCGGCGGGTTGTCGCAGTCGCTCAAGGAGTGGCGTGTTGCGTACGATCGCGATCTTGTCCTCTGGTACTCCGTGTTGAACGAGCCTGTCCCTGGACTCCTCCACCACCACGAGCACCCCCTGCACACGCGGCAGTACCCATTGTTCAACACGCTGCGCCAACCCCGGATTCCTGACGAGAAAGTCGACCAGACGGTGCCGGCCCGTGGACCAACGGGACCTGAGCATCGCAGGATAGTTCTCCGCCATGTCGAGGACGACCGGGATGCCCAGTGTGCGGCCGGCGACAATGCTCGTTGGCGCAAGTGGGAGGTCGCGGCACAGAATGAGGTTCGCGTGCTGTCGGCGCGCAACGTTGCCAATCGCCCGCAGCCAGCGCGGATTGAGGAAAGCGGGAAACATCGCCGCCCCATCCAGCCACGCCGGCAGCCACCGGCAGGGGAGTAATCGATACAGGTTCGCTTCAGGGAGCGCTTCAGTGGCGGGAAGACGCCTGCGGTTGCGCGCGACCAAGCTCACGGTGTGGCCAGCTTTCGTGAGCGCCAACGCGACCTTCTGGACTCGCACGTCCCAAGGATACTCCCCGTCCCACACCTTGCAGATGGCAAGTCGCGAGCTCGTGCCGACGGGTGCTATGGGCCGAGACGGGGTCTTGAGCTGTAGCGCAGTCACCGTGTAGTGTCCATCGTTATGAGTCTCGTGCTGCCCACCCAAGGTCCCAGCCCGAGACTCGTGGCCTTGCGGAACTAGGGACAGCCCGCGCTCCGGGTGATGGGGCGAGAGGGTTACCGCTGAGTCTTAGGTGGTCCGCTCAACCCCGTGGGAATACAAAACAGGTTCACGTAGTCCGTCGGGCCTGCGGGAAGGGCTCCGAGCGGAACCAGGGCGTCCCTCGCTGCGACGAACAAGCCATAGCCGAAGCCTTGCAGCCGGTTGATCAGAGCGTTGGCGGAAGACCCCGCCTTGGCCAGGACCCCCGGATTCAGCTCGACCATCAGCAGAGGCTTCAACGCGCTGATGACGTCTGCTCCACCTCGCAGCACCCGCTCCTCGGAGCCCTCCACGTCAAGTTTGATCAAGTCAATCCGGGAGATGGCTCGCGTCTCGCAAAACGTCGCCAGCGTAGTCGTCGCGACTGTTTCTCCTCCGGGGTCCCCATCGAGCCATGCTGCCCCGGAATTGCCTGGCCTCATCGTCATGTAGCTTTTTCCCTTCACATCCAACAGCGCGACGTCATGCGCCTTGACGACGCTCCCCAGGGAGTTCAGTTCGATATTGCGGCACAGTCTGCGATAGGTGGACGGAAATGGCTCGAACGCATGAACACGGCACCGCCGCGCCAACGCAGCGGCGACCGTGATCGAGTAGTATCCGAAGTTCGCGCCAACGTCGAAGAAGGTGCACCCTGGTGTGAGCATGTTCCGGAGGTGATAGGTGTCCCACCCCTCCCAGGAGCCGGTCCAGAAGAACTCCGCTTGGGTAAAGTCGGATGGGTTGAGCACCCACTTGAGGCCGTTTCGCACGACCTCGAAGTCCGCATCAACATCGGCTCGCAGCAACTTGCGGAGTTGGAGGTGCGTCCACCATTGCCCGCGATGACGAATCCGCGTTCCATAGAGTTCGAGCAGCCTGAAGGCCCAAGATCGGGGCGCGAGACTTGCGTGGTTCCATTCCTGAGCGGGACCCAAGCCACGCCCCCCCTTCGAGTGCCGGGCTGAAGAGTTGTGCTGTGTGCGACTGAACATGCCACCTAGCAGAGTCTGTGCCACGTCGAAGAGCACGACAGTGCACAATGAGGACACCTTCTCGATCAGCGGGATACGAAACTAGCGCTGTTGCGTCCGTGCTACAGTTATTGGAGCGTGGCCCGGCGCAATCCGGGCCCGGCCAACCCTACCGCAGTCGCCTGCCGGGCTTGGCATGGGTTCCCGAACCCGCTTTCGATTACCGCGAGAAGCGCGCCGATCTGTGCCTCGGGTGTGAAGCGTTGGACCACTTGCAGGCGGGCCCCCGTTCCGAGGCGCATAGCACGTTGGGGATTCTCGAGCAGCGCGGTCAGCGCACCGGTGAGTGCTGACTCGTCGCCTGGCGGCACGAGCAGCCCAGTGCGGTCATGCTCGATCATTTCCGGAATGCCACCAACGCTCGTGGCGATGACGGCTCGACCACTCGCCATGGCCTCAAGAACGGAGAGTCCGAACGCCTCCTGCCACACTGAAGGCACCACGCAGACATCGGCGCACGGGAGGATCGTCCTGGCTTCCGGTCTATGACCGGTGAAAAGGACGTCGTCACGGGCGCTGAGGCTCTCCCGCAGCGCTCGCAGCTCGGCCATCTGGGGGCCGTCGCCGATGTACACGAGGAGGGGACGTCCCCTCGGCAAGCGCCATTCCTGGACCACGCGGTCGAAAGCCCGCAGCAGATGGGCGACGCCCTTCTCTGGTGTGGCACGACACGCGCACATAACGATCGGCCGGTCGGTGGCCACGCCGAGAAGCTGACGGGCCAGCCCGGCGGAGGCGTCGCTCGCGTTCACAGCGAGGCCATGCCAGACCCGAACGACTCGGCTGGGCGGGATGAGGCCCGTCTCGATCTGGCGGCGCGCGACGTAGTCGCTGACGACGAAGAGTGTGTCGACAGTTATCCCCGGGAGACGGGCGAGCAGCCATTTCGCGATCCGCATAAAGCCCCGTGGCCGCGTTCGCTCGCCGGAGCTGTGATCGTGCACCAGGACAAGGCGAGCGCCGGCGCGACGAAACCGCAGGTATGCGCGGCAGCGGGCGGGACGGTCAGTCAGGTAAACGACCCGAACGTTCTCACGACGTATCGTGTCAGCGATGGCGCGCACTGAGTCCGAGGTCGCGAGCGAAGCGTCGAGCGCGATGGCCTCGGCCGCGCTGCCCTCGAGGCTCCGGGGCGGCATGGGGATGGCCGGGTAGGCAACGAGGGTACGAATTCCGTGCTCGGCCAAGTGATCGGCTACCCGAGCGTAGAGACTTTCAATAAAGTCCCACGCATAGCCCGTGTTCGCCGAGTAGTTCGCGACGCACAGTAGTGCCCCGGCTTCGACCACCCCTGCTGGCCTCCCGAGTGATCGCTTACGACGTTCAAATACCATGGGGGCGCTGGACCGTGCGATTCGGCGGGCTGCCAAACTGCTGACCCTCAGAGAAGTGCCGACCGATGCTCGACCGGCCGAAGCGGTTCTGCCCGGTGAGCGCAAACTGACCAGGTGCCAGCACCGCCTTTCGCAATCCCACGGCCAGGGCCAGCCCCGCATAGAGCATTTCGTAGTACGCGAGCGAGAGGAAGAAACCCCCCACCGCGAGCCCGATGAGTGATCCCGTGAGTGCTTGTGCCAGCTGCGGCGGCCCTCGCGGGCGGGAAGGGAGAGCGCGCTGTAACCGAGCTACCTGGCCCAGAGCGCTAAACGCAGCGGCGATGGCAGTCACAAACAAGATCAAGCCAGGCACGCCCAGCTCGGCGCCGATTTGAACGAAGCTGTTATGCGCTGCGTTCCAGCGCACCCCAATGTTGTATTGCTGAAGCGCGGCCAGCGGCGAGATCGTCCCCTCGGCAATTGGAAAGTTATTCGCACCGACTCCGAGGATGGGATGCTGAAGCATGTATCCGATGCCGCGGCTCCAGATGTGCCAGCGTCCCGTTTCGGAAGTCCGATTGTAGTCCTGATCGAGCGTCAGAATCGTGCTCATCTGGGACCAGTAGCGATCGGTGGCAGTGGCCAGGAACAGCGCGGCCAAGATCGCCGTGCTCATGACGCGCCATCTGGCGCGGATCGTCGTGTAGCGGAAGAGAATGAAGCCAGCGACGGCAATCATCGCCAGGAACCCGCCTCGCGAGCCACAGCGAACAAGGGCGATAGCGAGAGCTCCGAGACCCACGACACTGCTGACCCGTCGCACCATCCCGTGTGAGCCAGTTGTGAAGAAGTAAAGGCCGAGCGGAACAGCCGTGACCGCGAGTGTGGCAAAATCGTTTGCGTCGTAGTAGTAAAGGCCGTTGAGGCGCCATGCACCACCGCCGACCTGGAATCGTACCAGCACCACTGCGGCGTAGAGTGCGGCTACAGCGAAGTAAACGAAGGCGAGGCGCTCGACGTCTGACATGCTACGTACACTGCCCACGATCAGCAGATACAGTAGCACGGTCTTGATGAAAATGTCGAATACGAGCTGGAAGGCCACTCCTTGGTTCAGCGCGCCCGGTACTGACAGCGCCGACCACAGGAGCAACAGCAGTACGCACGTGGTTGTGAGCGCCCTCAGGGCAGCGATGCGCCTCGGCCCCACCTGGTGAATGACGTAGAGAACGAGCGCGCCTGCGGCAGTGAGGAACGCCGGCTTCAAGGGCAGAAGGATCGGGAACAGCTGCTGAACCCGCCCGACCGCTGTGGCGATGTAGCCGGCCACGAACACCAATGCGAGGTCCCACGAGCCACCGCTGGTCGGCTGGGCGACCGCGCGGGTCAGCGGACCGGCGCTCGGCAATCCCGAAGCACTTCGTCTCGTCATAAGCGCTCGTAATTTGAGGCGATCAAGCGAGCGCGTCGTGAACTCCGCCTCGCTTGGGGACCGTGCTAAGGGGAGCAAGTCGGGAGCCAGGGCGCGGGCGCGACTTCAGGTCCGGGGTTGCCACAGTAACGTGAGTTGCCGCAGAAGGTTACTGCGGTGCTGGTCGGCGATGGAAGATGACGTCGCTCGGACGCCGCTGTTGCACGCTCGCAACGCAGGCGATCGCCACGGACCGCCGGGGCGTGCCGAATGGGTCGAGGACGGGGGTCTAAGCCTGGCCGGACTCTTGCAGCGTCCTGACTCGAGAGCGTGCTGGCGCAGCCCGATCGAGTGACTTCAGTGCGAAGCGCTGGAGCGAGCGCGATCGCTGGCTCACCGCCACCAAGGGAGCTCATGCGAATCTTGATTACCGATGGCAACGAGCGGGCCGCTCTGGCCGCGGCTCGTGCGCTCGTTGCGTCGGGCTACGATGTCTTCGCCGCCGCCTCTACGTCAGCTTGCCTAGCCGGTGCGTCACGGGGCGTGCGCAGCAGCGTCCTCGCGCCGGATGCGCTATCGGATGTCGCTGGCTACGCGGCCGAGGTCGGTCGCCTGGTGCGTGCTTTCGGGATCGGGTTGGTGCTCCCGGTCACGGATCCGTCCGTCGAAGCCCTTCTGGAGCACCGCCTCGAGTTGCCGGCAAGCGTGATCCTCCCGCTCCCCGACATCGCGACCTATCGTGCCGCGTCCGACAAGCGCGTGGTCATGGCGCTTGCTGCAGAGGCGGGCTTCGACGTGCCAGAGACGTGCATCATCGCATCGCCAGGAGACTCTGCACTCCCCGGCGACGGTTTCTTCCCCGCGGTGTTGAAGCCGCACCGTTCGGTCGTGACTACTCGGGCAACGCGCGAACAGATCGCTGTGTCGTTTGTGGACGACGCAGCGGCGTGTCAGCGAGCGCTCGCGAGTCTGCCGTGGCAGGCCTTTCCCGTGCTGCTCCAACGCCGCGTACAGGGGCCTGGCGAGGGCCTGTTCGTACTCCGTTGGGGCGGGGAGGTGATCGCGCTCTTTGCCCACCGACGGCTTCGCGAAAAGCCTCCGGCCGGTGGTGTCAGCGTATATCGAGAGAGCATCGTCCTGGAGCCGCCGCTCGTGACGGCTGGGCTCAGGCTGCTTCATGCTCTCGAGTGGAATGGGCTCGCGATGATTGAATGCAAGCGGGATCGAGAAACCGGACGACACGTGATCATGGAAGTGAATGGACGGTTATGGGGGTCCCTGCAGCTGGCGCTCGACGCCGGCGTGGACTTCCCGTCGCTCCTCGTCCGCTGCGCTCTCGGCCTCCCCGTACCAATCGTGCGCGACTACAAGGTCGGGGTCCGGAGCCGCTGGTTTTGGGGGGATGTGGATCACCTCTATCTGCGACTCAGAAAGTCGGCCGCTGACCTCCATCTCAACGGGTCCAGCCCGTCTCGACTGGGCGCAGTGATGGACTTCTTGCGATTTCGACCCGGGCGCGACCGCTGGGAGCTGTGGCGGTGGGACGATCCCGCTCCCTTCCTGCTTGAGACGGCACGGCGCCTAGGGCTGGCGCGGCGCTAGGCCCGCGGGCTGGAGCCGGTGCTCAAGGAGGATACCGACGGCGGGCTCGATGGTGCGTTCGAGGACGTCGTGTCCCCCAGGCGAGAGGTGGTTGTCCACAGAACCGTAGAGTCGCAGACCAGCGCTCTCCGCGGCTCGCAATCCTGGGAGACCGTCGACAACCCTGAGGTGCCGTCGCTCGAGCGCCTCGCGGATGAGGCGGTTCGGTTGGTCCAAGTCGACATCGGCGGAGTCGATGCCGAATCCGCGAAGGAACTCCGTAAATGCCGCACGATTCACCTGGTAGGGGGTCGGTACCAGAACAAACAGGGTCGGGACGCCTGCCCGTGCACTCAGGGTCGCGATGTCGCGGCAAATGTCAGCAGTGACGGTCCAGCGGCGAGAGGTCGCCTCGCGGCGGAGCAGGACTTCGGGGAAGTAAACTCCGGTGAGGTGAAGCCGCATCAGTGCGGTGTGCAGGCCGGTTTTGAGGAAGATGAACAGTTGCGACCGACCCACGAGGTAGTCGTTGATCGGGTACAGCAGCGCGTCTACGACTTCATTCCAGGCGACGCTCTTGGGAAATCGCAAGTGGTGCACCTCGGTGGGGGCTCGCGGTGGGAACCGGTCGGGACGCTTGAGCACCACATCATTGCCCAGGTACAAGGAGACGAGCACCAGATCGAAGCCGCGCCGGCCAAGGAGCGCGCGCGCCTGCAAGAGGTATTGAGGAGGATCCCAACCTCCCACGCCGGTGTTCACCACCGAGACCGACGTGCCGACGCCCTGCGGTAAACGTGCCTCCAGCAGCCCGGCGACACTCTGCTCGTATTCCACCTGGAACGCCTCCATGAACGAGTCGCCCAGGAGGAGGATATGCTTGTTGGCCACGATGCGCCCAGCGCGGCCAACGCGGAAGCCGTCGGGATCGGTCACAACTTGGACGGTGCCCTCGCCGGTGTTGATGGTCGTATGGATATTCGCTTGGTGAACCCATCCGAGAGTGTCCACCGGTTTCCAGATATCGGGCCGCTTTATGAGGAGTTGTTGCGGCGCCACGAGTCGCACTGCCGCTTCGGCGAAGCCGCATGCGACGGCCAAGGAAACCAGGAAGACTAGCGAGTTGCGGAGCCACGCCTGGACTCGTGAGGCCGAGCCGCTTCGACTTTGAGCCGCTGTGGGGGAGCGGTCAGCATGCGCGACGGCGCGGCTCATCTGGGAACGCATGAGCGGTACTCTCACGGTCGGGTTGCATGGTATGGCCGCACCGAGTGGTCTTCCGCATAGAGCCGGTGCCATGTCGAGAAGCAGAGCAGCGCCCACAGGATCCCCTCGCGATTGTGCCGCCGCGAGAGGTGCTCCTCGAGCAGTTTTTGAATCGCGCCCGGTTCGAAGTAACCCAGCCGGTTGAGGCGGCCTGGCGCGAGCTCATCTTGCAGCACGCCACGGAGCTCGTTGCGCAGCCAAGCCGACGTGGGCCCGACGAATCCGCGTTTTGGCGCACGAAGATGTTCGCGGGGTAGCCGAGTACGCAGTGCCCGTTTGAGCAGCTGCTTGTTCTGCCACCATCCGATCTTGAGGCGGTCCGGCAAACCGAAGACCCGCTCGACGAGGACGTGGTCGACGAAGGGCACCCGCACTTCCAGGGAGTGCGCCATTGACAGGCGATCACTCAGTGCCAGGATGTCGTCCGGCAGAAAAGTCTTGTAATCCAGGTACAGTCCGCCTCTGAGTCCGGTGGGGGAGCCGCCGTCGCGATACAGAGTCTCAAACCGTAGCTGAGCCCAGTTGCGCGTGATGTGCTCACGCAAGCCCGGGTTGTAGAGCCGGATGCGGTCTCCGTTAGCGGCCCGAGTCACATATCCAAGGAAACGATCGGCGAAGGCGTTGGCTGTCGGGCTCAGAAACCGCTTAAGCCGGTTGATCCCGAGCGTCGCACCGCTTGGCTCCCGGAGCTGGTTCGCCAGGCCGCTCGCGGCACGCTGGAGGCTCCGGGGCAGCCGCGCATAGTACCCGCCGAGCAGCGCCCCGATATGACGGCGATACCCCGCAAACAGTTCGTCCCCGCCGATCCCGGTCAAGACGACCTTGTACACGGCCCCGACATGCTTGGAAAGCAGCCAGGTGGGGAGGGCGGAATCGTCGGCATGTGGCTCGTCGAGCGCCCAGGCGATCGGTTCGAGGTTGTCTCGAACGTCCGGCCAGATGTCTACCAGAGTCAGTCGGGCGCCGTAGCGGTTGGCGAGCTCGCTGGCCAGGGGTGTTTCGTCCGCAGCGGGAGCCCCGGAGCCGAAGTACCGGGCCGTGAACGCATGAGGGCTCCCGTCCATCAGCGCCATGCTCGAGACCACGGCAGAGGAGTCCAGCCCGCCGCTCAGAAATGCAGCCACCGGCACGTCGCTTACAAGGTGCGCCGCAACCGACTCGTCGAACCACTCAAGGAGTTGCCGCTCGACGGGCTGCGGCTCGGAACGGCTGGCCTGGGGGAGGTCCCAGTACCGCCGGACCGTGAGCTCGCCGCTGCGTCGCCACAGCAGTATGTGCCCCGGCTCAAGCTTGCGAACATCCCGAAAGGGCGTCGCCGGAGCCGGGATGTACCCCAGTTGCAGGTACGCGTCGAGGGCTTCCCAGTCCAGCTGTCTTGCCGACAATCCCACCGCGACGAGCGCCTTGAGTTCGGAGGCGAAGGCGATACCCCAGGGGCCGGTCGCGACGTACAGCGGCTTGATGCCAAACCGGTCGCGCGCCAGGAGCAGGCACTCGGCGGCTGCGTCCCAGATTGCAAACGCGAACATGCCACGAAGACGATCGACGCAGGCCGGGCCGTGATCCTCATAGAGATGGAGGATCGTTTCAGTGTCGCTGCTGGACTGGAGGCTATGGCCCCGGTCGACCAGCTGAGGGCGTAGATCGCGATAGTTGTAGATCTCGCCGTTGAAAACGATCACCTTTGAGCGGTCTTCGTTGAAGATCGGCTGCCGCCCACCGGCGAGGTCGATGATGCTCAGCCGCCGCACACCGAGCCCCACTCCGCCCTCCACGTACAGGCCCTGGTCGTCCGGGCCGCGGTGGTGGAGGGCCTCGCACATGCGTCGCACCACCTCTGGGGAGACTGGAGGCGCTCCCGCACGATGCACGATGCCCGCGATGCCGCACATGAAAGGGCCGCCGTTACGGTCTAGAAAATCGTGTAGATGAGCGGCGGGAGCACCGAACTCTGGCCAGCCGCCCGCCCACTCCGAGGAGCACCGCCACAGTGGGTAACAGCCACCCCTTTTCGCGCACCGTCATGTAGGCCCACAGTCCCCACAGGATGCTCCGGTTGCTCATGCTCGTTCTCCGGCTAGAATTGTCGCTCCATGTCGCTGCGCGGGCCGGCGTCGCGCGTAGCCCAAAACGTGGCGTGCTTGGGGTCGCGCGCCAGAGGGTTCCGCCCGAGCAGTCGCATCAGGGTTCCCGCCGGCGTGAGGATCATGAAATAGACGACACTCATGAACACCGGGGTCGTCACCTTCGACAGCGCCAACGAAACCCCCAGCCACGCGCGGTGCACCGGTCCCAGCCGCCTCGGGATCACCAGCCCAGCCACAAGGAGCAGCGTCCCGAGACCGAATCCGACCCATGCCTCGGCAGCGTGACTGCGCCACCAGAATAAGCCTCCCAGGGCGAGGAACGCCCCGCCGAGCAACAGGCCGAACTGCCTCCCTTCCCGCGGGCTCAATCGAGCTGGAATTCGCTCCGCCAATCCTGTGTCTCCTTCCACTCGGGCTGCGCCGCCTTGTCCAGCAAGAACGGATAGAGCACGAGGAAATCGATGTGGGTCCGCATGAAGCACTGGTAGGCGTCCGCCGGCGTGCACACGATCGGCTCTCCGCGGACGTTGAACGACGTGTTGACCACTACCGCGCAGCCCGTTTGCCGCTCGAACTCCGCAATCAAGTCGTAATAGTTCGGGTTGTCTTCGCGCGATACCGTCTGGATCCGGGCCGAGTAATCGATGTGGGTCACCGCCGGGATATCCGAGCGGGGAACGTTGAGCTTGTCGATGCCCCACAGATTCTGCTGCGCATCGGTCATTGGGAGCTGGCGCTCGCGCTTGACCGGGGCGACCAGGAGCATGTAGGGCGAGTCGCCGTCGAGCTCGAAGTAGTCGCCGAGGCGCTCCCGCAGCACGCTCGGCGCAAAGGGCCGGAACCCCTCGCGAAATTTGATCTTGATGTTCATCTGCGCCTGCATCCGTGGGCTGCGTGGATCGCCGAGGATGCTCCGGGCTCCGAGGGCGCGCGGACCGAACTCCATACGCCCGTCGAACCATCCCACCACCTTCTCCTGTGCCAGAAGCCCAGCCACCTGCCGAAGCAGAGCTTCCCGCTCCAGGCGCACGTACGAGGCTCCCAGGGTCTCGAGAAAACGAGCGATCTCCTCGGGGGAGAACGAAGGACCGAGGTACGCTCCGTGCATCCCGTCTTTGCAAGGCCGCACTCGGCGAGGCTGACGTCGATAGCGATGCCAGATGAGCTGGGCGACGCCGAGCGCACCACCCGCATCGCCAGCCGCTGGCTGGATCCAGATCCGCTTGAAAGGCCCCTCTCGGAGCAGTCGCCCGTTGCCGACACAGTTCAGCGCCACGCCGCCTGCGAGGCAAAGGTTCTCGGCGCCGGTCTCCCGATGGGCCGTGCGCGCCATCCGGAGCATAATCTCTTCGCACACGACTTGAATGGAACGGGCCAGGTCCATTTCCCGCTGGGTGAGCGTCGACTCCGGGACGCGCGGTGGCCCGCCGAACAGGCGGTCGAAGGCGCCGTTCGTCATCGTGAGACCGGTGAGGTAGTTGAAGTACTTCTGGTTGAGGGTGAACGAGCCGTCCTCACGCAGGTCGAGGAGCTCCCGATAGATCGCATCCACGTACTTCGGCCGGCCATAGGGAGCAAGGCCCATGACCTTATACTCGCCCGAATTGACCTTGAAACCAGCGTAGTAGGTGAATGCGGAGTAGAGCAGACCCAGCGAATCGGGCCAGCGCAGCTCCTTGAATAGCTCGATGTCTGCCTCGCGACCCATGCCGAACGATCCCGTCGCCCATTCTCCCACGCCGTCGATCGTCAAGATCGCGGCTTCGGTGAACGGGGAGGGGAAGAACGCGCTCGCTGCGTGGGACTCGTGATGCTCGGCGTAGAGGATGTCGCCCTCGTAGCCCAGCGCGTCCCGCACCTGGTGCTCTATGTAGAGCTTGTCCTTGATCCAGAGCGGACCCGCTTTGAGAAAGGAGACCAGGCCGCGCGGCGCGACGCCCAGATACGTCTCGAGGATGCGCTCGAACTTGAGGAGGGGCTTGTCGTAGAAGCCCACGTACGCCAGGTCCTTGGCCGCTATGCCGCCCGCCCGGAGGCAGTAGGCCACGGCGCGACTCGGGAACGACGCGTCCCCCTTCCTGCGGGTGAACCGCTCCTCCTGCGCGGCGGCGACGATCTCGCCGTCTCGCAAGACACAGGCGGCACTGTCGTGGTAGAAGGCCGATATACCCAGGATGTGCGTGATGGCCATGCGCTTGAGAGCCAGGACGCCGGGCCTTTTGTGCAAGAGGCGGGCTCGCGAGCCCCGGGCCGGGGGATTTGATTCAACTCCGGCTATGCTAAGCAGTTGGCCGCAACGGCTCCGCACCCTTCCAGCCGCTGTGTCGCGATGTCGCAACAACCCGCGAATGACAACTCAGGGCCCAGGGGGGCACCGGCGGGCGTGAATGACCACTACCGCGCCACGACCCTCCTGCCCCGTCGGCGCGGTTTCGCAGCGGTTCCGCCCCACTTCTTTGAGACCCATGCTCGCGAGCAGGCCCCCCAGGTCTGCGGCAGGGACGGCCTGTGGAATTTTCGCAGTCGAAGGCTCGAATTCGAGCAGGTACGCGTCCCCATCGGGGCGCAGCACCCTTGCCATCTCGTAGAGCACGGCCACCGGCTCGAGGTAGCGGATCAGGGGAACGCACGAAACCACGCCGTCGAAGGATCGATCGGGGAGGGGGAACCGGTCGCCGTCTTCGCCCCCCCCCCACACCTTGAACTCGAGCCGGTCCGGGATGCCTCGGAGCCGGACTGCGAGCTCGACCAGTTGCGGAGAAGTACTCAGCCCCCAGACACAGCCTTTCCCCATGCGCCGCCAAGCCTCCTCCACCAGCCAGCCGTCGCCACACTCGACGAACAGGAGCCGATCCCAGGCAGCGACTTTCATCTGATCGAGGAGGACCCGGTCGACAGCATGCCGGCGCCCCAGGGCCCCGGGGCCTACGCCGAGGGCGAGACGGCGCGAACTCAGTCGAGGTGGTGCCGCTCTCATAATGCTCGCTGCACGTGCGTCGACTGCCGTCGGCGTCAGAAGATCGTATAAATGAACGGCGCCAGCACCGAACCTTGGGTGATTACCAGCAGCGCGCCGACGGTCAGCATGACCAGGACGATGGGCAGCAGCCACCACTTCTTCCGCACGCGCATGAATGCCCAGAGTTCGCGCGCGAGGCTCGGTTCCCTCATGTCGCACCCCCCGAAGTTGATGCTGGCCACATGCCTTCTTGGCGGCCCAGGAAGTCGGTCCGTTTCAGAGGACTGGCGACTCGCACTGCCGCAAGATCCGGGCTAGGCATCCTGCAATTATTGGCGCAACCACCGGGAAGTTGAGAGGCTGGCTGCGGGGTCTCTGCGCTGTGGGACACCAGCCGGCCGTGTTGCGGGCGTGCGGCACCGCCGGCTGCGGTACGACTGCCACGTCGCAATAGCAGAGCACGCCACCACCGGATGCCCTCGAGATAGGCCCGCCGCGAGCGGCGCTCGGCGACTCATGGGAGAGCCGACACCTCACCCGCCGGCCGGGGCGACGTGTACGGGTCCCGCAGCGCACGGGAGAAGAAAGCCATGCGCTGCCCGTGCAGGGTCATGCAAGTGAGCGCGTAGACGGCGGCTCCGGCGGCTACTTGAGCGGCAAACTTCAGGCCCCGCGACCCTTCACCACCAGTAGTCCATCTGACAGCTAGGACAGCTGCACCCATCAGCAGACACGCGCTGGTCGCTGGCCAGAGGGCCCGTAGGTATTCGCGGCTGGAGAGCTCGATCGTCTCCAAGACACGCCGATATGCCGGGAGCACGAGGATCGGGAACAGGAAGACCCAGACGAGGGCGAGTCCCGTGGTGCCCCACACCTTGCCCAGAAGGTAGAACCCGGTGGGGAGCACGACGGCGCACAGTACAGCGTATCGCATGGCGAGACGGGATGCGCCGACCGCGTTTAACACCTGGGGCAGCAGGGGAGTGACGGCGCGGAATCCGGCGCTCACGGCGAGCAGCTGTAACGGGACAATGGCGCCCTGCCACTTCGCGCCGAGCGTGAGGAGCACGAAATCGGGCGCGACGAGAGCCAGTCCCAGGCTGGCGGGGAAGGTGATCAGAGCGAGGCCTTCGGTGATTCTCAACAGATAGCGTCTGAGCGCTGCATGATCCGTCTGCACGGCCGAGAAGACGGCGGGCGTGACCTGGCTTACCAGGCTGGTGATCTTATCGATGGGGATGTTGGCCAGATTCCAGCCGACCTCGTACAGGCCAAGCGCAGCTTTCCCCAGGATCCGGCCGGCCACGAGAAAGTCGGCGTTCGAATACGCGTACCATGAGAGCCGGCCGACGAGAACATGCCCGCTGAAGGTCAGGGCGTGCGACAGCGAGTGCTGACGGGGCCACGCGAACCGATGCCGCCGCAGCGCCAGCACCGCTCCTGTCGACAACGCGGAGCTGAGCAACCCGCCGATGACAAGCGTCCAGTAGCGCAGGCCGAGCACGGCGAAGGCAATCATGCTGACCGCGAGGAGCAGAGCGCGCCCGGTGTCCATGAGCGCGAGCGCCCGAAACCGCATATCGCGCTGCAACAGCGAAAAGGGGACGGTCTTGAAGGCGGTGATCACGAAGGCAGCACTCAGGGCCACGACGACGGCCGGAAGCTCAGGCGCATGGAAGAAGCGCCCCAGCGGGATCGCTGCGGCGCACGAGACGGTGAAGCTGCCGACCCCGAACAGCACCGAGAGACCGTTGAGCTGCGCCACCTCCTCCTCGCTCAAGTCGCGGAGCGTGATCACGGTGGATCCCAGGCCGAACTCGCTCACCAGCGTGATCACTCCCAGGTAGATCGACGCCATCCCCACAAGGCCGTAGTCCTCGGGCGTCAGCAGTCGGGCCACGATCAGCGTCGAGGCCCAGGCGAACAGCTGGCCGGCCCACTTGGCGCCGCTGGTCCAGGCGATTCCGCGCACCAGAGACCGGTCGAGCTCGCGAACGTCCGTGACTGGCTCCGGCGCGATCGGTCCGGGGATTGATTGGCTGCCCATGCTGCCGTTGTGTTGAGCAAGAGGGGGACCAGAAGGCCTGGCCCAGCGGCTACCTGAAATGCCCCGGCGCCGCCTCTTGGAGGACCCGCTGAGGCGGCACGGGGAGCCGGACTGTTGCGCGAGCGCAACAGCCAGGCCCGACGGACCGATTCCCGCGCTGGTACTTGGGTGGCACCTGACTTGCCAGATGCTTAGCAGGCTGCTTGGGCTCGTCGAACGGCGCTCCAAGGGGGTCACGCGGATGATCTTCACGGAAACGCGGCTCCAGGGTGCGTACATCATCGACCCCGAACGGCGCGAGGATCACCGTGGTTTTTTCGCACGGGTGTGGTGCCAGCGAGAACTGGCGGAGCGCGGGCTGAACCCCCGCGTGGCGCAGGCCAACATCGGGTTCACGCCGCGCCAGGGTGGCCTCCGCGGCCTGCACTACCAGGTCGCCCCGCGGCCGGAGGTCAAAGTGGTGCGCTGTACCATGGGCGCTCTCTTCGACGTGATCTTGGATCTGCGGCCCGAATCGCCCAGCTACAAGCAGTGGGTCGGCGTGGAGCTCACCGCAGAGAATCGTCGCATGGTGTACGTGCCTGAAGGATGCGCCCACGGATATCAGGCGCTCGTGGACGATACGGAGATGTGTTACCTGACGTCAGAGTTCTACGCCCCCGACCTCGCCCGCGGCGTCCGCTATGACGACCCCGCGTTCGCCATCCGGTGGCCGCTGCCGGTCACGAGCATCTCGGATGCTGACCGTTCGTGGCCGGATTATCGGGATCCTTTCGTGACCGCAGCATCGGCCAGGGAGTGACCCGCGGTCCATGAGCATCGCCCAGGCGGCACTGGAACAGCGTGAGCGGGAAGGGCGACCGATCCGGGTCGGGCTGGTCGCATCCTTCGCCGCTGCTGTCCATGCGTAGCGCGGCAGGGGTGCAGCCGGTCGTCGGCGCGGCGGCCACGCCAGCCCAGCAGGTCGTGATGCAGGACCTGGACTACATGTGCGACGCGCTGCGCGACGAGCTGCCGCGCCTGTCCGGCAGGAACTTGCTGATCACCGGCGGGGCGGGGTTCCTCGGTTATTACCTCGTACAGCTGGCCTTGCATTGGAATCGGCGCTCTGGTGAGCAGCCGGTTCGGGTCACCGTGTTCGACAACTACGTGCGCGGGATGCCTCTCTGGCTGGAGGGTCTCCTGGGAGACCCGGCCCTCACGCTCGTCCGACATGACATGACGGATACGCTTCCGGCGGACATCGGCGAGTTCCACTACATCCTCCACGCGGCCTCGATTGCGTCACCAACCTACTACCGGCGGCATCCGATCGAGACGATGGACGCGAACGTCAACGGCCTGCGGGAGTTGCTTGAGTACGCACGACGCCAGCAGCAGCGCGGACACGCGGTGGAGGGGTTCCTGTTTTTCTCGAGCAGCGAGATCTACGGCGACCCGACACCGGAGAACATTCCAACGCCGGAGACTTATCGCGGCCACGTGTCGTGCACCGGACCCCGCGCTTGCTACGATGAGGCAAAGCGCTTCGGGGAGACGCTGTGCGTGAACTTCGCCAAGCACGAAGGGATACCCGTCAAAGTGGCCCGGCCATTCAACAACTACGGCCCCGGTTTGAAGATCACTGATCGCCGGGTGTTGCCCGACTTCGCCCGGGACGTGCTCGCGGGCCGGGACATCGTGATGCTCTCCGACGGAATTCCGAAGCGGACGTTCTGTTACGTCGCCGACGCGGTGATCGGCTACTACAAGATCGTCGTTAGGGGAGGTCCGGGCGAAGCGTACAACATCGGAGTGGAACAGCCCGAGATTTCGATCCGCGAGCTGGCAGAAATGGTGGTAGCCGAAGCGCGCGACCTGTTTGGGTACCGGGGTCGCGTGGTGCAGCAGCCGGCCGCCGACAGGAGCTACCTCGCGGACAACCCCTCCCGTCGCTGCCCGGTGGTTGCCAAGGCGAGAACCGAGCTGGGCTACAGTCCGTGCGTGTCGCTCCAGAAGGGCCTGCGGCGGTCCCTGATCTGGTACGCTGAGCATCAGCAGGCGCACGAGGGATGAGATGAGAGTCTCTGTCATCGGCACCGGGTACGTGGGACTCGTCACGGGTGCGGGCCTCGCTGAAAAGGGGCATTACGTCACGTGTGTGGACACAGACGCGGCGAAGATCGCCCAAATCCGTCGTGGCGCCCCCGCGTTCTACGAGCCTGGGCTGGAGGAGCTGCTGCGGCGCAACAGCACGCGGCTCGAGGCGACGACGGATCTGCGGCGGGCGGTCTTCGAGAGTGACTTGTCGTTCATTGCTGTGGGCACGCCGGTCGCCGATGGGCAGATCGACCTTGGCGCGGTCCGAGCGGCGACGCGACAGATCGGCTCCGTCCTCAGGGAAAAGCCGACCTACCACCTGGTCGTGGTGAAGAGCACCGTGGTACCGGGCACCACGGAGCAAGTGGTACTGCCGCTCCTCGAAGAGGCGTCCGGGAAGAAGGCCGGCGTGGACTTCGGCGTCGGGACAAATCCCGAGTTCCTCACCGAGGGCGAAGCCGTGCAGGACTTCCTGTGTCCTGATCGGCTCGTCCTAGGGACGCTCGACGCGTCGAGTCTGGCGGCTCTCGAGGCGCTGTACGCACCCTTTGGCGGCGAGCGTGTGCGCACCACCCCACGCACGGCGGAGATGATCAAGTACACGGCCAACTGCCTGTTGGCCACCACGATCTCCTTCTCAAACGAGATCGGCAATCTGTGCAGCGCGTTGGGCGGGATTGACGTGGCCGAGGTGATGCGGGGCGTCCATGCCAGCAAGTATCTCACCGTCACGCCCGGCGACGGTCGGCGGCCGGCGCTCGAGGCGTTCCTGTGGGCCGGGTGCGGTTTTGGGGGAAGTTGCCTGCCCAAAGATCTCCAGGCGCTCATCGCCTGCGGGAAGCGGGCTGGCGAGCCGATGGCGCTGTTGCGGGCGGTGGTCGAAGTGAACGAGCGACAGCCGGAGCAGGTGGTGGCGCTCGTCCGCAGGCACTTCCCGTCGCTCGTGGGCGTGCGGGTCGCCGTGCTAGGGCTCGCCTTCCGGCCGGGGACGAGCGACATGCGGGAGTCGCCCGCGATCCCCATCGTCCGCCGCTTGCTTGCCGAAGGAGTCCGTGTGAGCGCGTACGATCCCGCGGCGCGGGACGAGGCGCGCCGGGTCTTCGCGGAGGACCGCGTCCATCTGTGCGAGGACCTGGCCTCGGCCGTCTCCGAGGCGGACGCGGCCGTGCTGGTCACGCGGTGGGAGGAGTTCCGCCGGCTACCCGACGTGCTGCGCGCGACGGGTCGCACGCCCCTGCTGGTCGACGGGCGGCGCATGCTCGAAAAGACCGCCTATGACCCGTACGAGGGGATTGGCCTATGATCGAATCACCCCTGCCCTCACTCGCCGATCAGCGGCGGTTCTGGGACGAGCGCTGGGACCGGCAGCGGCTCCCGAGGTACTACCAGAGCCGACGCGGCGAGACGATCCTCGCAGTCCTCAAGTCGCTCCACCTGGCGAACCCCGAGATTCTCGATTTCGGGTGCGGCACGGGCTGGTTTGCGGAGCAGCTGTCGCACTATGGCCGCGCGACAGGGATCGACCTCTCCGAGACTGCGATCGCGCACGCGCGCGTGACATACCCCAACATTCCGTTCATCGCCGGGAACCTGTATGAGACCACGCTTCCCGAAAAGCACTTCGACGTTGTGGTGTCGCAAGAAGTCGTTGCGCATGTCGAGAATCCGATCGCTTACCTGGACATCATCGCACGGGTCCTGAAGCCGAACGGATATCTCATCATCACCACAGCGAATCGCCTCGTGATGGAGCGCTGGGACCACGGGGCGCCCGATCCGGAGGCCCACATCAAGCTCTACCCCAATCGGAGGGAATTCAAACGCATGCTGTGCCGCAGATTCCGTGTGCTACGGACCACGAGCATCATGCCGGTCGGCGATCGGGGCGTCCTCCGGCTCGTGAACTCCTACAAGCTCAACAGCGCCCTCGGGTGGGTGATCCCGCCGCGCTACCTCGAGCGGGTCAAAGAGTGGGCTGGGTTGGGCTACACACTCGTCGCGCTCGCACAGAAACCGGGGTCGGCGTGACACCCTGGAGCGGTCGCACCTTCACCCTCTTGGAGGGGACTTGCTGAAGCGCGTTCTCGTCACGGGGGCGACCGGTTTCATCGGGCCCTGCTGTCTCCGGCTCCTCCTGGGGCGGGGGTACCAGGTGCACGCCGTTTCTTCACGGCCTCACGGTGTGGCTTCGCGTTTCACCACCGAAACGGAGGACATCAGGTGGCACCAGGCCGACCTGCTGGAGCCTGCTCAAGTCGCGAGCCTTGTCGCCGCGGTCCAGCCGACGCACCTGCTGCACCTGGCGTGGTACGTGGTCCCGGGAAAACTGGCGACCGCCAGCGAGAACTTCCGCTGGGTCCAGGCGAGCCTCGAACTGCTGCGCCGCTTCGGTGAGCACGGCGGCCGTCGGGTGGTCATGGCCGGCTCGAGCTACGAGTACGACTGGCGGCACGGCTACTGCTCGGAGGCAGTGACCCCGACGGTGCCGGCGACGTATTACGGGGCCTGCAAGCTCGCTCTTGGATCCTTGCTGTCCGCGTACGCTGCGCAGTCCGGCTTGAGCCATGCGTGGGCGCGGATCTTCTTCCTCTACGGACCGCGGGAGCACCCGGCTCGGCTCGTCTCCTCGGTGATTCGCTCGCTGCTGCTTGGCGAGCGCGCGCGTTGTTCTCACGGTCGGCAGATCCGGGACTACCTCCACGTGGAGGACGTGGCGGACGCTCTGGTCGCGCTGCTCGACAGCGATGTGACGGGCTGCGTCAACGTGGCATCGGGGCTTCCGATCAGCCTGCGGGAGATGGTGTCCCGGATTGCGACCAAGCTGGGCAGGGAACAGCTCGTGGAGTTCGGCGCCGTGCCCAGCCATCCCAATGACGTCCCGCTGGTCGTGGCGGACGTGACGCGGCTCTCTGAGGAAGTGTCATGGCAACCCACGTACGATCTGGAGGGTGGCCTCGACGCGACTATCGCCTGGTGGGATGCTCACCTGCGAGTCGAAGCGAGTAGCAGTGCATGACTGAGATCGCGGTCTTGGGCGCAGGGATGGCGGGGTTCGGCGCGGCGCACCGCCTCCACACGGCGGGCGCACGAGCGACCCTGTACGAAAAACGCGCACACTATGGGGGGCACACGGCGTCCTACAGGTTCGATGGTGGGTTCACCTTCGACGAAGGCCCGCACGTGTCCTTCACCCAGGACGAGCGCATCCAGGGCCTGTTCGCCGAGAACGTGAGGCATGACTACCAGACCCTGACGACGCGCGTCAACAACTATTGGAAGGGCTACTGGATCAAGCATCCGGCGCAGTGCAACCTCTACGGTCTGCCGCAGGACCTCGTGGTGAAGGTGCTGCGGGATTTCATCGAGGCGCAGTACCGCGAGAACGGGGACGTCCGGAACTACCGGGATTGGCTCATCGCCAGCTACGGCCCGACGTTTGCCGAGACATTCCCCATGGAATACGGTCTCAAGTACCACACGACGACTGCCGACAACATGACCACCGACTGGCTGGGCCCCCGGCTGTACCGGCCGGCTCTTGAGGAGGTGCTCTCCGGCGCTCTCTCGCCCAAGACGCCCGACGTCCATTACATCAGTCACTTCCGCTACCCGTCGCGGAATGGGTTCGTGTCGTACCTCGAACCGTTCGTGACGCAGACCCAGATCCGGCTCAACCACGAGGTCATGGGAATCGACCCCAAGGTCCAGGAGCTGCGGTTCCGGAACGGTATGCGCGCGCGATACGACTATCTGATCTCGTCGCTGCCGCTGCCGGAGCTGATCCCCATGATCGCTGGCACGCCGGCGGATGTGTTGGACGCCGCCGAGCGGCTGGCATGCACCACGGCCGTGATCGTCAGCCTCGGGATCAACCGACCTGACTTGATCGATGCGCATTGGACCTACTTCTACGACCGCGACATCTTCTTCACCCGGGTCTCGACGCCGCACCTGCAGTCGCCCCACAATGTGCCGCCTGGGACTGGCAGCTTGCAGGTCGAGTGCTACTACTCGCAGAAGTACCGGCCGCTCGACCGCACGCCGGAGCAGTGCATCGAGCCGGTGATCCGAGACTTGAAGCACTGCGGCGTGCTCCGTGAGGACGATCGGATCCTCTTCCAGCACGCGATGCTCATCCCGTACGCCAATGTGATCTTCGATCTGGATCGACCGGCGGCCGTCGCGACGGTGCAGGGCTACCTCGAGGATGTCGGGATTCTCACCTGCGGGCGGTACGGTGAGTGGGGCTACCTGTGGACCGACGAGGCGTTCAAGAGCGGCGAGAGGGCCGCGCAATCCGTGCTAGACGGGCCCTAGAGCCGGCGGGCGAGGTCGCGTGCGCTCGACACCGGGCTATGGCGCGCGCGCCACAGCCCGGCCTTTCGTAGAGCCCGGGCCACGGCCCATGCGTGGGTATGAAAAATGCCGCCCCATCTACCAAATCGGCCGTGAGGCGAGGGGGCGTATGAAGGTCGTCCTGTTTTGCGGTGGCCTGGGGATGCGGCTTCGGGACTACGACGAGAACCTGCCGAAGCCGATGGTGCCGATCGGGTACCGCCCGATCCTTTGGCACGTGATGAAGTACTACGCCCATTTCGGGTACAAAGACTTCATCCTCTGCCTCGGCTACCGCGCCGACGTCATCAAGAACTACTTCCGGAATTACGACGAGTGCGTCTCGAACGACTTCGTGCTAAGTGAGGGCGGGCGGCGACTCGAGCTGCTGCAGAGCGACATCGGCGATTGGCGAATTACGTTCGTCGACACGGGGATCAACTCGAACATCGGGCAGCGGTTGAAGGTCGTGGAGCCACACCTTGCAGGGGAGCGGGAGTTCTTCGCGAACTACTGCGACGGGCTCTCTGACTTGGCGCTGCCGGCACAGCTCGAGCATTTCCGGCGCCACGGCCGAGTCGCAAGCTTTCTGTGCGTGAAGCCGCATCTGAGCTATCACTTTGTCGTGTCGCGCAACGGCGGCCAGGTAACGAGCGTCCAGGACATCGGGCAGACCGGCCTGCGCATCAATGGTGGGTATTTCATTTTCAAGACGGAGATCTTCGATCACCTGCGAAACGGCGAGGACCTCGTGGCGGAGGCGTTCCAGCAGCTCCTGGGCGAGAACCAGCTGGTCGCCTACCGCTACGACGGATTCTGGGAGTCCATGGACACGTTCAAGGACAAGCAGCGCCTGGACGAGATGCACGCCCGGGGCGACGCGCTGTGGGAGGTCTGGAAGCACGCGGCGCCGGTCGCAGCCCCGGGGGGCGTCAGCGCCGGGGTCCCGATTGGGCTGCCGCATGGGCGCCGTCGAGCGCTGCGCTCGCACTGATGCTCGCGCTGCACCTCACAAGCGACGACGATGCCCCCCTGCGGGTGCTTTGTCTCGGGGCCCATGCGGACGACATCGAGATCGGCTGCGGCGGCACCATCCTTCGATTAGCGGAGACCGCACCGCAGGCGGAGTTCACGTGGATCGTGTTCAGCGGCGACCCGGTGCGCGTGGAGGAGGCCCGGCGCAGCGCCGCGCTGTTTCTGAGGTGCGCCGGCCGGGCCACGGTGGTCGTCAAGGATTTCCGCGACGGCTTCTTCCCGTACATCGGGGCGAGCATCAAGGACTACTTTGAGGAACTCAAGCGCGAGGTGACAGCCGACCTCGTCTTCACACACTACCGCGGCGACCGGCACCAGGACCACCGACTCGTCTCGGAGCTGACCTGGAACACATTTCGGGACCATCTGATCCTCGAGTACGAAGTCCCCAAGTACGACGGCGACCTGGGGTCGCCCAACTGTTATGTGCCGCTCGACGAGCAGGCGTGCCGCGGGAAGATCCGACATGTGCTCGCGGCCTTCGCTTCGCAGCGGGGCCGGCGGTGGTTCACCGAAGAGACCTTCCGTGGACTGATGCGTCTGCGGGGCGTCGAGTGTGCCGCGCCGGAGGGGTACGCCGAGGCTTTTTACGCGCACAAACTCTCGCTGGTGACCTGAGGGCTGCCGCTCGTGACTGTCCGGCGAGATCGCTGTCGGGTCAGCATCGGCGTGCCGGTGTACAACGGCGAGCGTTACCTCGGCGCAGCGCTGGATTCGCTGCTCACCCAGACGTTCGGAGACTTCGAGCTCATCATCTGCGACAACGCCTCCACGGACGCCACCGGCGAGATCGCGCGGTCGTACGCGGCGAAGGATCGGCGCGTCCGCTACGTCCGCAACGAGACGAACCTCGGGTTGGCCAGGAACTACGGGCGGGCGCTTGAGTGCTCGTCCGGAGAGTACTTCGGATGGCACCCTGCGGACGACTTATCCGGTGCCGAATCCCTCGCCCGTTGTGTCGCAGTCCTCGATCGGCAGCCCGCCGTCGTGCTGGCCTACCCCAAGACGAAGCTCATCGACCAGGACGGCCGGATCACCTCGGAATACGACGATGGGCTGCACCTGCAAGCTGCCAGGCCCAGCGAGCGCTTTCAGCAACTCCTCGAGCGATTGGGGTACGTCAACGCACTCTACGGGTTGATGCGGGCCGACGTCATGCGGAGAACTCGGCTCCTGGGCAGCTATCCGGGCTCGGACATCGTGTTCCTGGCGGAGCTGAGCCTTTACGGCACCTTCTGGGAGGTCCCCGAATTCCTATTCTACCGTCGGTTCCATCCCGCGGCCTCGAGCAGCATGGATCGCGTCCGGCTCCGCGCGTTTTGGGATCCGAACGGTCTCCGTCGGATCTATCTGCATGAGTGGAGGCACCTCCTGGAACTCGTCCGCGCGGTCGCCCGGGCGCCAGTCGGCGCGACGGAGAAGATGCGCGCCAGCGGATTCCTGGCGCGGCGGGCGATCTGGAATCGGGACAAGCTCGCCCGTGAGCTGTCGGCTGCGGTGCGGGAGCTCGCTACCACGACGTTGGGGTGACGCTGGGGTGCTCTACGCAGCCAAGGAAGGAAGGCATGCACACGAGCCTGCGGTCAGCGTCCTCGCCTAGCCGGGAGAGCGCGGTGGCGCAGCGCGCCGCGGATCGACTGTCGGTGCTCCACGTCGTCGCGCCGGCGGAGTTCGGCGGGCTCGAGGCCGTGGTGCAGGCGTTGGCGATCGGCTCGTGCAACTCGTCCGTCGAGGCGCGAGTGGCCGCCGTCATCCCCTGGGGGCGAGCCGATCACCCATTTCTCGCGCCGCTCACAGCGGCCGGGGTCGAGGTGTTCCCGATCGCCGTCGCGACGCGCGCCTACCTGCGGGAGCGCGCGGTGATCGCCGAGCTCTGCCGGCGGCTGCAGCCGGACGTCGTCCACACGCATGGCTACCAGGCCGACGTGCTCGACGCGGACGTGGCGCGGCGGTTGGGAATCCCGGTCGTGACGACGGTGCACGGGTTCACGAGCGGGGACTGGAAGAACCGCTGCTACGAGTGGCTGCAGCGCCGCGCTTTCCGCCGCTTCGACGCGGTCGTCGCGGTCTCGCGCCCCCTGGTGCGGGAGCTGACGGAGTGCGGGATCCCAGCCGAGCGCGTCCACCTGATCCAAAACGGCTGGCGACCGGCGGCACCGCCGCTCGATCGCGCTGCGGCGCGACGGGCACTCGGGGAGCACCACGACAGTCTCTGCATCGGCTGGGTGGGACGGCTCAGCGACGAGAAGGGACCGGACGTGTTCCTGGAATCGCTGGCGCGGCTCCGCGATCTACCCTGGACCGCCTGCGTGCTTGGGGAAGGCCCGGCGCGGGGGACCCTTGAAGCGCGCGCGACAGCGCTCGGTTTGGGGGAGCGCGTGCAGTGGCATGGCGGCGTGGCGGGCGCAGGACGCCTGTACGCGGCGTTCGACGTCTTTGTGCTGAGCTCGCGCACGGAGGGGACGCCGATGGTGCTGTTCGAAGCGATGGCGGCCGGAGTGCCGGTGGTGGCGACGGCCGTGGGGGGCGTGCCAGACATCGTGTCGTCGGCGGAAGGGGCGCTCGTTCCCGCGAACGACGCGACCGCCCTCGCCGCTGCGATCCGTACCGTGTGCAGCAATCCGGCCGCCGTGGCAGCCCAGGCCCGTGCAGCTCGCAACAAGCTGGCGCGCGACTTCGGCGTCGAGCCGTGGCTCCGTCGCTACTGCGCGATCTACCAATCCGTCTGCCACCGCGCCCGTCGTCGGGCACTCGCCGGGCGATGAGTTGGGTGTTCGTGGTCCTCGCCGCTTCGCTGGGGGTGGGCCTGTACGCGTACCTGGGCTATCCCCTGCTCCTCAAGCTTGCAGGCCTCCTCCGCTCGGCGTCTCCGCCGCTACCTCCCCCGAACGCCGAGTGGCCGATGATCAGCATCACCGTCCCCGTCTACAACGAGGCCGAGGGCCTCGCCGCCACGCTCCAGAACCTCCTCGCTCTTGACTATCCGACAGGTCGCCGTCAGATCCTCGTCGTTTCGGACGCCTCCAGCGACGGCACCGACGACATCGTCTGTCGCTTCGCGGCGCGCGGCGTCGAACTCCTCCGCTTGCCAGAACGGCGCGGAAAAACTGCGGCTGAGAACGCCGCCCGGCCCTACCTCACCG